>NZ_JBZCOY010000003.1:0-81422 GCF_058273105.1 Novosphingobium sp. BF6 | reverse complement strand
GAAAGACCGGCCGACCGCGACTTGGCTTCGGGCGGGCGTGGGGTGGCTCCCGTCGCCCATGGCGAACATGCCAATGACCAGATGGTCCCGCTCGTTCTCGAGCTTCCCGCAAGAGTTGCCTTGCAGGTGACGCGGCTCGATGTCGGCAGCGGTGCCATCGAGGTCGACGACCGTGAGGACAGTTTCACGCTGCTGTTTGCAGTCGAGGGCGAAGCTGCCGTCCATGCAGAAGGGGCGAACGAAAACCTGACGCCGCTCCGGGCCGTGATGATCGGACGAGGCCCTTGCCGGATCGAGGGGCGCGATGTTTCGCGCGTGATGATCCTGCGACTGCCGCACAGGCCCGTACAGATTTGCGCCAGTGCCCGATATGGTGGAGCGCGTCGTATCGCGCGCGGCATGTTGCCCGTGGACCTCGGCCGTACGAGCGGTTTGCACCAGGACCTTCGCGCGCTCGCCATTTGCGACGACGACAGGGAAACAGGCCGGGATCTCCTTGAGGCCGTGATCGCTGCGTTGGCCGCGCAGCATGGCGCCGAACTTGCCTTCCCGTCCTCGCGTTCGATCACTTTGGCGCGGACACTGCTGGACCAGAGCGCCGATGCCTTCATTTCCCAGGAGGAACTTGCCGGAAAGGCAGGCGTCACGGGAATTACCCTGCAGCGAGGTTTCAAGGCCATTCTGGGAATGACGGTTGCCCGATATTCCCAGGCGGTTCGGCTGCACCGTGCGCAGGCGCGGCTTCAGTGCGACGGAGAGTGTCGCTCGATCGCCGAAATCGCCGAAAGCGTGGGCTTCCCTTCCGCCACGAGCTTTACCAGGGCCTATCAGAAATTGTTCGACGAAACGCCTACGCAGACGCGAACACGGGTATTTCGTATGGGTGACGCAAGGCATTTCCAATTTATGTAATATAGATTGAAACATGGTCAACAATATATCGATCCTGCACTCCATGAGGAGTGTGGGATATTGTTGATTCATTTGTTTAGTTCTGAACTATATGAAACAAATCCTTCATCAATGATGGTGATTGGCGAAGATTACGCATAATCAAGTCCGATATGGCGGATTAATTATTGAGCCTAGAAAGGCTCGCTTCTAGGGGCGCTCTCGACAGCGGGGCGCGGCATTGCAGCAATTCAGTCACAGCCCGGCTCCAAGGATGACGGCGGCATTTGCCTGCCCCTTCGCGATCGTCGTGAAGGGGTTTCACGGTTGGGGGGTTGTTTTGAAGATCCGAGGAATAGGCTGGCGCGCCTCGTCGATCGGGGCGATGGCCGCAGCATTGGTCATGGGCGTCCCGGGCGTGGTCTGGGCCCAGACGGGGGACACCGCTGCAGAGGCGGCGATGGCATCGCCTGCAGCGCGGTTCGACATCCGGGCCTTTCAGGTACGCGGAAACACGGTGCTTGCGTCCGATGCGGTCGAACGCGCGGTCTATCCCTTCATGGGGCCGGATCGCAGCGAGGCTGACGTCGAATCGGCCCGCGCGGCCCTGCAAAAGGCATTCGAAGACGCGGGATATGTTGCCGTATCGGTCATCGTGCCCGAGCAATCGGTGGATGGCGGGATACTGATGCTGGAAGTCCAGCCCCAGGCGATCGGCCAACTGGCGGTAGAAGGCGACACGCGCCACGCGGAGCAGGTCAAGGCGCAGGCCGCCTCGCTGACTCCCGGCATCACCCCCAACATCGCGGCGTTCCAGCGCGACGTGATCGCGATGAACCAAAAGGCAAGCCGCCGGGTGACGCCGGAGCTGAAGGCGGGCGTTGCGCCGGGAACGCTCGACGTTGTGCTCAAGGTCGAGGAAAGCTCGCCCTGGCATGCCTCGGCGGAGCTGAACAATTTCAGTTCGGCGGCGACTTCCGACCTGCGCGCCTCGGCAACCCTTCGCTACGATGACATGTGGGGACGCGGCGACAGCCTGTCGCTTACCGCCCAGACGGCCCCGCGCCGGCGGGACGACGGCACGGTCTTCTCCGGAAACTACCTGATGCGGCTTGGGCAGGGCACCCAGCTCATGCTCTACGGCGTCCATTCGGACAGCGACATAGCCGTCGTCGGCGGTACCAGCGTGGTCGGCAAGGGCAACATCTTCGGTGCCCGCCTGATCCAGTCGCTGGGCACCGGCGAAGGGTTCTACCACGCGCTGACGTTCGGCGCCGACTGGAAGGACTTCACCGAAAACCTGACGCTCGGCCCCGACCGTACTTCGGTTCCGGTCCAGTACCTGCCGATCACCCTGTCATGGCGCGGCGACTGGACCGGCGAGCGGCAGGTTTCCAGCCTGACCGCGTCCGGCATCTTCGGCACGCGCGGCATCGGCACGGCGGGCGGCTTCTCCCGCGACGGTTGCGTCAAGGACGTCAATCACTTCGATTGCAAGCGCTACAAGGCGCAGCCCAATTTCTTCATCCTCAAGGGCGAGGCGGAAACGACGCTCACGCTGGAATCGGACATCCAGGTCAACGCCCGCCTGGGTGCACAGTGGTCGCCTTCCCCGCTGATCGCCAACGAAGGCTTCTCGCTCGGCGGCATGAACAGCGTGCGCGGCTACTACGAGACCGAAAGCCTCGCCGATTACGGTTTCTCCTCGCAGATCGAACTCCGATCGCCCGACCTGGCGCGCCTGCTGTCGCTGTCGTCGCAGAATGAAATGCGCTTCCACGGTTTCTGGGATGCCGGTGGTGGCGGCATTCATCACCCGCTCGACGGACAGGCTCGCCGTTTCAGGCTCATGAGCGTCGGCGGCGGTGTCCGCCTCAAGCTTCTGAAATATCTCAACGGCGCTGTCGACCTGGGCACGCCGCTCGTTTCGGGGCCGGAAAGCAAGTCCGGCGACATTTTCACACGCTTCCGCATCTGGGGGGAATTCTGATGTCTCTTAACGCACGCCTGACGAAGGGTGTGGTCGGGGGCCTTGTCGCCGCTGCCGCGCTGACCACCGCCATGCCGGCCTACGCCTGGTGGGAAACCGATTATGCCTTCCGCACCAAGATCAACCTCAATGCGCAGGCCGCCGGTGTCACCGGCGAAGTCGCCCGCGCGCCGGTTCTCGTACGGCTGCACCAGGGCAACTTCAATTTCGCGGACGTGAAGCCTGATGGTTCGGACTTGCGGTTCGTTGCCGGAGACGACCGCACGCCGCTCAAGTTCCATGTCGAAAAGTGGGACGTGAAAGGCCAGCAGGCGCTCGTATGGGTCGATGTGCAGGGCCTCCAGCCCGGTCAGCCTGCGGCGATCTTCGCCTATTACGGCAACAAGGATGCCAAGCCCGGTCAGGACGCTGCAGGCAGCATCGCGCCGGATTATCGTCTGGTCTATCACTTCAACGAACAGGGCGCGCCCAAGGACGTCACGGCCAACGGCGCCAATGCGCAGGGCGGCGAGAGGCGTAATGCGAACGGCCTGATCGCCAACAGCCTCGTTCTCGACGGCGCCGCGCCTGTCACGCTGCCGGCTTCCGCTTTCGCGGCGGGGCCGCTTTCGGTCAGCTTCTGGGTGAAGCCTGCCTCGGACGGCACGTTGCTGGCGTTGCCGGGCAGTGCCAGCCTGATCCTCGAGGGCGGGCAGTTGTTCATCGAGCAGGCCGGCAAGCGCTCGCAGGGCGCCGCGTTGCCGGCCGGAAGCTGGGCTCATGTGGCGCTTTCCAACGACGGTAAAAAGTCGGTGCTCTACATCGGCGGCCAGTCCGTCGCCGAACTGGAGGGCGCTCTCGGCGCGGTGACCGGCAATGCGGTGATCGGCCAAGGCCTTTCGGGCGAGATCGACGAACTGCGTGTTGCCGGCGCGGCGTTGCCGCAAGCGGCATTCCAGCTGGCGGCCGCTTCCGAAGGACAGGGCGCGCGGCTGCTCACGTTCGACACGGCCGAGCAGGTCGAGACGGGTGGCGGTCATGGCTACCTCGGCATCCTGTTCGGCGCGCTGACGCTGGACGCCTGGATCGTGATCGCGATCCTGGGCCTGATGTTCGTGCTGGCGATCTGGACCATGATATCGAAGCACCTGCTGTTCTCGCGGATCGAGAAGGCGAACGACAGCTTCCTCGACGCCTACCGGGCTCAGGCGAAGCGCTCGGGCGACCATGACGGCCTGCCGGCCTTCGATCCGGGGGCGGAAGCCGCGCATTCGACACTGGGTCACCTTTATCAGCTGGGCCGCCGCGAACTGGGCGAACGCCTCAAGGAAGGACGCGCCACCGGCAGCCGCTTCGCGATCCGCGCGCAATCGATCGCGGCAATCCGCTCGGCGCTCGATGCCGAACAGGTGCGCGAGAACCAGCGCCTGTCCGAACGGATGGGCCTGCTGACCAACTCGATCTCGGGCGGGCCGTTCATCGGACTGGCCGGTACGGTGCTGGGCGTCATGATCACCTTCGCTGCCGTTGCGGCCGCGGGCGAGGTCAACATCAATGCGATCGCTCCCGGCATTGCCGCGGCGCTCCTGGCGACGGTTGCCGGTCTGGTCGTCGCGATCCCCTCGATGTTTGCCTACAACGCGCTCCTGGTGCGCTCGAAGAAGATTACCGCGAACGGCCAGATCTTCGCCGACGAACTCGAGAAGCGCATCGCCGAAACGTGGCAGGACATTCCTGCCGTGCAGGCGGCCTGAGCCCCAGAGAGAAGGAGCTGAGGTCATGGCCATTCAGATCGGCGACGAGGACAAGCCGTACAACGAGATCAACGTCACGCCGATGATCGACGTGATGCTGGTGCTCCTCATCATCTTCATCCTGCTCACCACTGCCGCGGTTCAGGGAATCAAGGTGGATCTGCCAAGCGCTTCGGCTGCCAAGACGATGAACGAGCCCAAGAGCAGGGTCATCGCCGTGTCGGACGACGGCACCGTCTCCATCGACGCGGTGCCCGTGTCGATGAGCGAGCTGGAGAACGAGCTTCGCACCAGCATCGCCTCCACGCCGGACCTTGCGGTGATCCTGCGCGGCGATCGGGCGGTGCAGTACGACAAGGTGATGCAGGTTCTCGACTTGTGCAGCCGGGTCGGCGTGCCAAGCCTCGGCATGGCGGCAACGCGCCCGCCCGCTGCGGCACCGGCAGGTGCGCAATGACGGTTTCCGCGCTCCCGCCGCCGGGAAAGGGCTTCGGCGGCGGCGTCCTGGACCGGCTGCCGCCCAGCGGTCATCCGACGCGGCAGAAGTTGCTGATCGGCGTGGCTGTCGTGGGTGGAGGCTTCGCGCTGCTCGTGGCGCTGGGGTTCTTCGCCGACCCTACGACACGGTTGCGCCCCAACGACACGCGGACGGTGCAGGTGGTTCTGCCGCCGCCCCCTCCGCCTCCACCGCCGCCAGAGCCCAAGCCGGTCGAGAAACCGCCTGAGCCCACGAACATGCCGGTCGAACAACCGCAGGATACGCCGCCGCCCGAACCGGCCAAGCAGTCCTCGGAACCCTCGACACCGGGCGAGAATGCCCTGACCGCTCGCGAAGGCGCTGGCCCCAGCAATTACGGTCTCGCTGCCGGTAACGGCGGCGGAACCCGGATCGGCGGACGGCCGGGGGGCGGGGGCGGTAATGCTTTCGCGGCCTACGCCCAGATCGCACAGCAGTGCATCCGGCAGGCCGCGCAGTCCGACAAGGAGCTTTCCCGCGGGCGCTATGCGGTACGGCTCGCGGTCAGCTTCGATTCCGAAGGCCGCATTTCCGACGTCAGCGTCGGGGACGGCGATCTCAAGCGCCAGGCCCGCATCCGGCAGGTGCTGACCGGCCTGCAATGTTCACAGCGACCGCCCGCCGGAATGCCGGTGACGCGGGTCGAACTCAGGGGCGGCTGATCCACGCCTTCCCGCAAACGCCCGTTCGCTCATGCACGCTTTTCATCCCAGGGGGATTTGATTCCATGTTCCGTCTCCAAGTTCGTCGCCGCATGAAGCCGCTGCTACTGGCGTGCGTTGCCGGCGCCGCCGTCGCGGCCTCGCCTGCGGCTGCACAGCAGGTCGATTCCAACAAGCTTCTCGAGATCATGGTCCGCAAGGGCCTGGTCACTCGGGAAGAAGCCGATGCGATGATCGCCGAAGCCGGCGTCGCGCCGCCGGCAGCCGCCGCCCGGCCGGTCCCGGCGGGCGGCGTCTCGGCCGACGGCGTCCAGACCATTCCTTATGTCCCGCAGGTGGTGCGCGAGCAGCTCAAGCAGGAGCTGCGCAACGAACTGGGCCAGCAGGCACAGGCCGAGGGTTGGGCAAAACCGGGCGAAGTGCCGGAATGGACCAAGCGCATCACGATTTCCGGCGACATCCGCGCGCGTCTCGACGCGATGATGTTCGACCGCAACAACTACGCGGACTTCGTGAACTGGGGCGCCATCAACGAGGGCGGCGGCATCGACGTCAACCCGGCATCGCCCGGTTTCGTCAATCTTCCTTATCTCAACACGCGTAACGACCGCGTGGCGATGCGCCTGCGCGCCCGTCTCGGCATCAATGCGCGGATCGACGATTGGGTGACGGCCGAAGTGCGCGTCGCCACCGGCAACGACCGCTCGCCGGTATCGACCAACCAGACGCTCGGCCAGGTCGGCGAGTTCAGCAAGTACCAGCTCTGGCTGGACCGCGCGGCAATCCACCTGACGCCGATGAAGGGCTTTGGCGTGGAGCTTGGCCGCTTTGCCAACCCGTTCTGGTCAAGCACCCTGATCTTCGATGAAGATCTCAACTTCGACGGCATTTCCGCCTCGGCGAAAGTCAAGCTGAACGAGCGTTTCGGTCTGTTCGGGACCGCGGGCTTCTTCCCGCTGTTCAACACCAGCCTGAACTTCGGTTCGCGTGACGTGGGAAGCTTCCGCTCTCGCGATCGTTATCTGGCAGCCGGCCAGTTCGGCATCGACGTGCGCCCGACTTCGGCCCTGCGCACGCGCCTGGCCGGCGGCTATTTCCGCTTCGAGAACGTTCAGGGCGAGGTTTCCGCGCCCTGTGCCTTCAACCAGGACGTCTGCAGCACCGACGCGATGCGCCCGCTGTTCCAGCAGTTCGGCAATACGCACATGGCCTTGCGCAATGTGGTGCCCAATCCCTCCGTACCGCAAGGCCTGAGCCCCGAAGTGCAATACTTCGGCCTTGCCTCGAAGTACGAGGTGGTCTCTGCACGCGGCGAAATCGACTACGGTCTGACCGAGCGTCTGTCGCTGCGTCTTGAGGGCGATTACCTGCGCAACCTTGCGTTCACGCGCAGCAAGGTCGGCCCACTCGCGCTGAACAACTTCGCGCCGATCATCAACGGCAAGGGCGGACAGTTCAGCGGCGGCGACGACGGGTGGCAGATGCGCCTTTCGGTCGGACACCTGGGTCGCGGCCTGCCGCAGGGCGACCAGACCATTCACAAGGGCGACTGGAACGCCAACCTTGGTTACCGCCGGATCGAATCCGACGCCATGCTGGACGCACTGGCCGATTCCGACTTCGGTCTTGGCGGCACCAACATGAAGGGCTGGTTCGCAGGCGGCACTTACGGCGTGGCGGAGAACACCGCGTTCGGCATTCGCTGGATGTCGGCAGACGAGATCGCCGGGCCGCCGCTTTCCGTCGACCACCTGATGGTCGACTTCACCTCGCGCTTCTGAACCCCGATGGTCATGGGCAGCACCGTTTCCGGAATCGGGCCTGGCGCAGGGGGACGCGCGGCTGTTGCGGCGACTTCCCCGGCGACACCCGAGACCAAACCGTGCCGTTCATGGCCGGTCAGGTCCGGCGGGTCGCGCCGGAAGGGGCCGTCCGCCTTCCTCTCGGGTGGGCGGCCTCTTTTCCTGGCCGTGGCCGCGCTGCTGGGAACCGAAGCCATCGCAAAGGAACCCCAGCAGCGTATTGCTGCCCGGCATCCGCCTGTTCCCTGCGTAGCGGTCGATATCGGCGGCCAGCGTGCCGGGCATCTCGACTGTGCGGCGCGCCAGCTTGAAGAGGCGGCACGCATCGCCCGGATCAAGGCCGGTGCCGCACAGGGCGTGGCGGTGCCGCAGGCAGGCTCGCCCGATGTGCAGGTCGGCGTTTCGAGCCTTTCGGGCACCCGGCTGCGCATGGGCGGCAACCTCGGGACTTCGGTCTATCCGTCCCGTCCGGCGGTGACCCCCGTAAATCCTTTGCGGCCGCGATGACGGCTCGCCAACCCCGTTCCGACCGGATGGAGCGCCTCGCGGCCCCGGTCAGCCCCTTCCTTCCCGATGCCGCAGCCTTGCGGCCGATGTGCATCCTGGAGTTCGTTCGATGATCCGCAGCCGCCGCTCTTATCGCAGCCACCTTTTCCTCGGCGCCTCGCTGGGCAGCCTGCTCCTTGGTGCCCCGGCGCTATCGCAGAACCTGGGCGCGGGGCGTGCTGCTTCCAATGCCGCGGCGCAGGCCGCGCAGGCCGCGCAGAATGCCGGATCGCGCAATGCGGCGGCAGTCGAGACGGCGGCGCGGGTTCGCGCCTCGCTCCAGAACGCGGCGCGCATCCGCACCCAGATGGACGCGGCGCAGCAGGCCGCGCGGGCTGCCGCGCTGGCCGCGCAGTCGGCCGTTCCGAACGGCCTTGGGCAGGGCGGTCTTCAACAGGCGGCCGACATCTCGATAGATCCCAGCCTGTGGGTCGGTGCGAGCGGTCCGACGCAGTCGCAAGGCCAGGACGGCCGGACCAAGGTGACGGTCGACCAGAACCGTGACAAGGCGATCCTGACCTGGGACAGCTTCAACGTCGGGCGTGAGACCGACCTGACGTTCGATCACCATGGCAACAGCAACTGGATCACGCTGAACCGCGTCACCGACGTCCACGCCGATCCCTCGAAGATTCTCGGCACCATCAAGGCGGATGGTTCGGTCTATGTCCTCAACCGCAACGGCGTGATCTTCGGCGGTGCCAGCCAGGTCAACGTGCGCAACCTCGTCGCGGCGACCGCCACGATCAGCAACGAACATTTCAACCAGTACGGCATCAACAGCGTGAGCCAGGCGGATCCCACCACTCCCTGGCTGCCGCCCAAGTTCGTCGACGGTTTCGTCAATGCGGGCGGTGACGTCATGGTCGAGGCGGGGGCACGCATCACCACGACGGCACCGAAAACGGTGGTGGAAGGCGGCGGCTTCGTGATGCTGTTGGGCAAGCGGGTCGAGAACGCCGGCACGATCGTCACCGATCGCGGGCAGACCTTGCTGGCCGCAGGCGACAGCTTCACCATCCGTCCCGGCTACGGTACCGACGCCAACCAGATTTCGACCACGCGCGGCAACGAGATCGCGGTCAACATCACGGCAGGCAGCACCAGCGGGGATGTCGTCAACAGCGGCCTGATCCAGGCGCGGCAGGGCGACATCACGCTTGCGGGCGAGCGAGTGACCCAGGATGGCGTCGCGCTGGCGACCAGCAGCGTCCACACCCGCGGCACGATCCACCTGCTCACGCGCGTGACCAACGCCGCGACGGCTACCAGTGTCACCCTGACCGACGGCAGCCTTACGATGATCCTGCCCGAGCTGGACAGCAAGGAGACGGCGACCAACGCCCAGCGCGATGCCTTGATCACGCCGCCGACGCCGAGCACCACGACCAGCCTCAACAACCAGGGCGAAGGCAATCTGCGCTTCATGCAGCCCGATCGCCTCGATCTCGGCCGTATCGAGATCATGACGGGTGGCAGCGCCACGTTCGAGGGCGGATCGAACACGATCGCGCAGGGCGGCCAGATCGCGGTCATGGCGAGGGGCAAGACGTTCGTGGGCGACGGGGCGACCCTCGACGTGTCGGGCGTTCGCGATGTCGCGATGGACATGGAATCGAACACCATCAAGGTGAACATCCAGCCATTCGAAATGCGCGATTCCGCGCCGAACCGCGAAGTCGCGGACCTCAAGACCAACGATATCTGGATCGACGTGCGCGATCTGGTCCTGCTGCCCAGCGGCACGGGCGGCCATGAGGGGGACCGTTACTATACGCCCGGCGGTCTGCTCGAAATCGGCGGTCACCTTGGCAATACCGCTCACGGGATCGGCGAATGGGTGGCCAATGCCGGCAGCATCACGTTCACCAGCGGCACCGGCAACACCAGCACCATCCCGCCGGACGCGGGGCAACTCATCATCCAGAAGGGTGCCGTTCTCGATATTTCGGGCGGTTCGCTCAGCTACGATGCCGGCTATGTCCGCTCGACCCTGTTCATGGGCTCGGACGGAAAGCTCTACGCAGCGGGACAGGCCCCGGCGGATGTCAAACTGGTCTCTGTCGGTGCTTCGTTCATGCGGCAGCACGGCCGCTGGGGCGACAGGTACAACGAGACATTCGTGAATCCCTTCGCGCGCACGTTGA
This sequence comes from Novosphingobium sp. BF6, assembly GCF_058273105.1. Classification (NCBI taxonomy): domain Bacteria; kingdom Pseudomonadati; phylum Pseudomonadota; class Alphaproteobacteria; order Sphingomonadales; family Sphingomonadaceae; genus Novosphingobium; species Novosphingobium sp. BF6. Next base: position 71,134 of record NZ_JBZCOY010000003.1, on the reverse strand, counting down.
GCACGCGTTGGGAGGAAGGTTATACCGTAGGGCGCGATGCCGGCGTGCTCTCCCTTTCGGTGCCCACCGTGGTCATGGAAGGGACCGTTCTTGCCGACGTCATCGTCGGCGAGCGCCAGATCCAGACCCGGCCCGATCCGGCGCCCACCGTTTCCGAAACGGGGGTGATTTCCGGCACCGTCGTCAAGCGGCTCGACGGCTACAAGTTGCCGCAGACGGTCACGCCGCTGGCGGGGAGCCTCTACGTCGGCAACCAGCTGCATGTTCAGGCCGCGGCGAATACCGTCAATCCGCCATTCTCGACGGATGTAACGGTCAGCGCGGGAACAGACGTGACTGGCGGTATGACGTCCGCCACGAAGCTTGTCCCGGACATGATCGGGGCGGTGCAACTCTCCGCCGACAGCATCAACCAGGCGAAGCTGGGCGAATTGCGCGTCAGCGGCGCCAGCGTGAACGTGGAATCCGACCTGGCCGTCGCCAATGGCGGCAAGGTCGTGCTGCGCGGCGAGAACGTCACGGTCGGCAGCAGCATCACCGCGCACAGTGGCCTGATCTCGGTCGAGGGCGTGATCGTGACCTGTCCCTATGCCTGCGAGGCGGTCCCGACCAGCGTGAGGGTCGCGGACGGGGTCAAGCTCGACACCACCGGTCTGTGGGTCAACCTCAAGACCGGAGGCGATCGCCGCGACTTGGCCTATCTCGACGGCGGCGACGTGCTGATCGGCAGCCGCCAGGGTTCGCTGCGCATGGGAAAAGGCAGCCTGATCGATGCTTCGGCAGGCGGCGCGATCCTCGAACTGGGCGAAACGCTGGGGGCCAACGGCGGCAACGTCCTGCTCTCGACCGGCAACCTCCCGCGCGAGGTGGTGAACGAACTGGTGCTGGGCGGTGAAGTACGCTCCTACGGCTCGGGCGAGGGCAAGGGCGGCTCCCTTATCCTCAACAATGGCGGCCGCGCGATCACCATTGGCGAGAAGCTGTTCGACGGCAACGTCATCGTCGCGGGCCAGCCCTTGCCCGCGGACTTGCAGCTGAGCGAGAACACCGTGCTTCCGGCGGGCAGCGTGTTGCCGTTTGACTATGCCTATCAGGTGACGAAGGCTGTCGTCGGTGACGTGTTGAGCAATGCCGAGTTTTTCGAATTCAGCGGTAGAACACTGACGGCGGACTACGTCGTTCCGATGGATTTCGTCGGCGAGATTTACGGCACGGGCTACGAGACCATGTATTTCCCCGGAGATACCGTTCCGGCGGGGACGTATCTCGAGTTCGCCTACTGGTCGCCGGGTCCGGGTACGATCGTGCCGGAATGGACCGTCGAACTCTTCGGCCCCGAACTGACATTGAGCGCGCCGGTCAATCGCACCATCAAGGCAGGTTCCGTTCTTGAGGAAGCCCTGACGCTGAACAAGGGCATGTCGCTCAAGAAGGGGTGGACTTTCGGGCAGGACATCAAGGTCGGCGAGCCGCTGCACCTCGAGGCGGATTTCTTCCAGAAGGGCTTCAGCAAGTACACTGTCCGTGCGGGCGGCGACATCCACGTTCGCGGCGACACGAAGATCGACGTGGTGGCGCCGGTTCGCGAGTTCTCCGCGGCCAGCCACGGTGTCGCCAGCGGCGCTTCGCCTGACCAGGCGATGACCCTGCTGACGCCCGAGATGTTCCAGGAAGATGCCGCCAACGGTCGCTTCATCCAGCGCCAGGGCGCCAGCCTCGATCTGATCGCCATGGGCACGGGAGATCAGGTCTACGTCAACAATTACGGCGTGCGCATCACTGGCGCCTTGCCCTATGGCAACATCTACCTCGGAGCCGATGCACGGTTGCGGGTGGATGACGGGCAATCGATCACGCTGACTGCTGCCGAGAGCATGTTGCTTCAAGGCCGCATCGAGGCGCGCGGCGGCACCGTCAACCTCAACGCCGGCATGCCCGAGAGCATGGACCGCGACAATCCGAGCTCCACCCCCATCCGCTACGATGCGAGCCGCGCGCTCTATATCGACGATGGCGCGGTGATCGACGTTTCCGGACGCGCCCATGTGGCGACCGATCAGCGCGGCCTGCGCTATGCCCATGTCTCGAACGGGGGCAGCATTCACGCCGGTGGCCAGAACGTCACGGTGCGCACGCTGACGGAAGCGCGCAACCTGACCTCGGCCTATGTCGTGGTGCGCCCGGGCGCGCTGCTCGATGCTTCGGGCGCGAGCGCGGAAGTGGATTACCTGACCTCGGCAATGACGGGCGGCGCCTCGGCCGGGCGGAAGAGCCAGCTGATCGCGACGGATGGCGGCAAGATCGCCTTCGATTCCCAGTACGGCGTCTTCCTCGACGGCGATCTGCGGGCCCATGCCGGCGGCAAGGGCGCGCTGGGCGGAGAACTCTCGGTCACGCTCAGCACCCCGGTCTATGCCGATCCGGGCGTAAGCTCAGGCAAGGCGATCCCCAACTACATGCGGCGCCTGCGCAGCATCGTGGTCGGCCAGAAATATGAGACCGTGTTGCCGGGCTCGCTCTCGTTCGGAGACTGCATCACCGGATGCTGGACGCCGGGGCAGACGATCGCGGAATCGACCGCCAGCAACGAAGGTGTCGCCGATCTCGTCGGCAAGGCCCATGTCGGCATGGACCGGCTGAATGCGGGCGGGTTCGACAGCCTGTCCCTGCGCAGCGACGACGTGGTGCTGTTCGACGGCGATGTGTCGGTCGATCTTGGCCGCAACCTGACGCTGGCGGGCACGGTCGCGAACCTTCAGCTCGACGGAAAGGTCGCCCTCTCCGCCGCCTACGTGAATTTCGCCAGCGGCGGATACATGTGGGGCAACGATATCGTCCAGCAGAACAAGGGGAATCTCGCTCTGCAGACCCGGCCCCAGGTCGGCAATGGCAGCATCACCATTACCGGCGGTCTCGTCGATATGGCGGGCATAACCTTCGGCGTGAACGGGTCGATCGGCCTGATCGGCAACGAACAACTCGAATACGAATATGCCGCTCCCGGCGATGTCAGCATCGTCAGCCGCAGCGATATCCGGCTGACCGGCGGCACCGTCCGCTCGATGAGCAACATCTCGCTTACCGCCGCGCAGATCTATCCCACTTCCGGCGCACAGGCGGCCATCTATGCCGGCGTCTACACCTACCGCCTGCCGGGCAATACGAGCCTCTATTCGGCGCTGCTCGAGGGATCGACGATCAACTTCCACAAGCTCGACGGGGTTACGCCTGCGGCCCCGCTTTCGGCTTATGGAACGCTCACGGTCGGGGCGGACGTGATCAACCAGGGCGGCGTGCTGCGCGCGCCCCTGGGGATGATCCGGCTCGGCGTCGGCGGCGACGGGTACTATCCGGGGCCTGACGAACTGCCGGCAGGCGAGACTTACTGGAACCAGAGCTACCAGCGTACGACCAGCAAGGTGAACCTGCTTCCAGGCAGCCTGACCTCGGTATCCGGCGATGGTCTCGTCATTCCCTATGGTGGTACCGCAGACGGCATCACCTGGCTGCGCAACGGCGCGGCGATCGATACGACCGCGCTCTATCAGGGCGTGACGGTGATCGGTTCGCTCGATGCAAAGGTGGGGGCGGTGCTCGACCTCAGTGGCGGCGGCACGGTCTCGGGCGCTGCCTTCACGTCCGGCCGCGGCGGTTCGGTCGACGTGCTGAAAACGGCCCTGGCCAACGTCAACCCGGCCTATGCGAACTTCAGCGATCCGGACGCCAAAGTCTACGCGATCGTGCCAAGCTACGGGAATTCGGCCGCGCCGGTCGCTATCGACGGCCATGCCCAGCCCGTTTCGGGCCAGCAGATCGTCATTCCCGAAGGTGTGCCGGGTCTGAAGGCGGGCACTTATACCCTGCTTCCGGCTGAATATGCCCTGATGAAGGGCGCCTTCCGCGTCGAGATCGGCAAGACGGCGACGCTTGGCGCAGGCCGCGGCCTGACGCCGATGGCGGACGGCTCCTATGCACTGGGCGCCCATACCGCCATTGCCAACACCGGATCGACCTCGCCGATGCCGGTCAACGTCATCCTGTCTTCGGCGGACGTGGTGCGGACCCATTCGGCGTACAACGAGACGACCTTCGAAAAATTCCTCATCAACATGCCCTCGACAGAGCTGTTCGGCCGCCCGCTGCCGCTGTTGCCGCGCGACGGCAAGCAGTTCGTGCTGGCGCTCGCCAATCCGGTGAACGGCGGCACCGAGTCGATCTTCACTTTCAAGGGCACGGGCAAGTTCGCCGCGGCCGAAGGTGGTCTCGGTGGTTCGCTGTCGATCCTGCCGGGCAACTACGGCAGCGGGGGAACCTACGGCCTCGACATCCTGGGGGCGGGCGGCACGCCGACCAAGGGCAACGCCTGGCTCTATGCGGCGGATCTCAATGCGGTCGGGGCCACGACCATGGTCCTGGGCGGCTCGATCGTGCGTTCGGTCTTCGGAACCAATCCGGTCGTTGCGACGCTGACGATCCAGCCCGGCGGCGGCGACGGGCGCAATCTCAGCTACACCGGCTTCGACGGTATCTCGGTGCGCAGCGGCGCGGTGTTGAGCGCGCCCCAGATCCTCATGGTATCGGACGGCAGTTCGGACCTGACCGTGGAAACGGGGGCGATCCTGACCTCGGTGGGCAAGGGCAAGCCGGGCTTCGATTCGTCGAGCGGCTTCACCATCGCGAACGGCCGCGCTTCGATCCTGGCGGTTTCCAACGGACTGGTCGAATTCGCCACACCGACGCAAGGGGGGACGACCGGCGAGATCGTCGTCGCAAACGGTGCGGGGCTTTACTCCGACGGTACGATCGCCTTCGCCACTCGCGGTCCGGTCAAGCTGGGCGAAACGACCGACTATGGCGCGCGCTACCTGTCGTTCGCGACGGGTTCGGTCAACATCGGCACGAGCGAGGCATTGGGGCTTGCCGCTCAACAGGGCATATTGCCGGGGGGTATCGCGCTGAACCAGGGCGTGCTGGAACGGCTCATCAAGGGCGGCGGGGCAGGTAATGCGCCGGCGATGGAGCGGCTGATCCTGTCGGCCAGCGAATCCGTCAACTTCTACGGCAGCGTCAATCTGGATACCCGCGCCACGAACCGGGATTCGCGCCTGCAACTGGTGCTCAACACACCGGCTCTTTACGGGCACGGAGATGCCGGCGACAGCGCCACCGTCAGCGCCGCGACGCTGGTGTGGAACGGCATTCTCGGCCAGAAAGGCACTGGCTTCTCCTCGACGCCCACAGTGGGCCTGCCGGGCGGCGTCATTGCCAATGGGCCGGGTACCGGATCGGGCACGCTCAACCTGGTCGCCGATCGCATCGTCCTGGGCTATCAGGACGATGTCGAAACCAAGTCCGATCTTCAGCTGGATCGTCTTGCACTGGGCTTCGGGACGGTCAACCTGACCGCATCGAACCGCATCGAGAGCAACGGCAACGCGGTCCTCTCGTTCTATCAGTCTCAGGCAGAACAGGGTAAGCCCGGCACGGGCGGGAACCTCAACTTCACGACGCCGCTGCTGACCGGCGCTGCCGGTTCCAAGGTCGGTTACGTTGCGGGCGGCGCCGTAACCATCGCCGCCCCGCAAGGCTGGGCCCCGGGTACGAAACGTGTCGATGCGCCGATGGGCGCGGATGTCTCGATCACCGGCACTTCGGTCAATGCGAATACGCTGATCGCGCTGCCGAGCGGCAAGCTCAGGCTGGTAGCGACCCTGGGCGATGTCACGCTGGGTGACAGCGCCCGCATCGACATGGCTGGCAAGGCGACCGAATTCTTCGACGAGACCCGCTACAGCTGGGGCGGCGACGTGGAGCTGGAGGCGGCGCACGGCGGCGTGACGATGACGAAGGCGGCGGTGATCGACCTCAGTGCCGACTATAACCATGCGGGCCTTCTCAAGGTTACGGCGCTGAACGGAACGGTCGCGCTGAATGGCGCCATCGAAGGTGAAGCCCGCAACGGCGCAAACCCGGCGAACCCGGCCTTGCGCAACGGCGGCATCGACATTCGCGCCGGGCAGTTGGCTGACTTCTCGGGCCTGAACCGGCGCCTGACCGAAACTGACGTCACCGAATCGCGCAACTTCATTATCAAGACCGGCGATCTGGTCATCGGTGACGAAGTGAAGGCGCGTAACGTCAGCATCACGGCGGATGGCGGGAACCTGACCGTCAACGGGCGTATCGATGCGAGCGGTGCAAAGCCCGGCACGATCCGTCTGGCCGCGCAGGGCGACCTCACGCTGGCGGGCAGCGCGGTTCTCGATGCGCGGGGAACGCAGCTTCAGGTGGACAGTTACGGCGCCGTGGTCGAGGCCGCGAACCGTCCCACCATGGAACTGACCAGCAAGGCCGGCACGCTGGCCCTGTTGCAGGGCGCAACGATCGACCTGACATCGGCGGACGGCGTGGCGCGCGGGCGGATCGACCTCAACGCGCCGCGCCTGGGCGGAAGCGATGTCGCTGTCTCAGCGGCGAACACGCTCAACATTCGGGGCGTGGACAGCCTGTCCGTCAATGCGTTCCGGACCTATGTTCCGGGTAACGGTGTCATCGACCAGGCGCTGATGGACGGTATCCACGGCGACAGCGATGCCTTCATCAACGCCGCCATTTCCAACAGTGCGCTGCTGGGCAGGATGGCGGGGCTGCGGGCTTACGGTTCGGCCTTCCACTTCCGTCCAGGCGTGGAACTGGCCAGTGCTCCGGGCGGCGACCTGCGCATCTCGGGCGACCTCAATCTGGCCGGATATCGTTATGCCAGCCTGAACCCGGCGACGCAGCGTGCGGCCAATTATGCCGACCCCTCGGGCGGTGGCTATGGCTCGGGCGAGGCGGGCGTGTTGCTGGTCCGCGCCTCCAACGATCTCGATATCAACGGTTCGATCACCGATGGCTTCGGCGTTCCCGCCCGGACGCCGGATGACAACGGTTGGGTGCTTTACCCCGGCAAGCAGGGCGTCGTCGATGCCTGGATCCAGGAATACCGCCTGCCAAGCGCGGCGACGCTGGGTGCGGGGACGACTCTCCCCAACGGCGTGACGCTGGGCTATGCGGTTCCGGTTCAGGGCTTCCAGGTCATTGCGAACGTGCCGATGGGGGCGGAGACGCAGTTGTCTGCCGCCTTTACGCTTGGCACCGACTGGGTCGCGCGTGCCGACATTCATCTGCCGGACGGCTCGGTGATCGCACGGGGCACGATCATGGCCACCGGCACTACGCTGCCGGCCGGAACGAAGCTGGGCGCTGGTTCGGTCATGCCGGGCACCGTCAGTCTCGGTGCAATGACCTGGCCGGAAGGGGTGCCGGTTCCTGCGGCCTTTACCCTGTCCACCGCGCTCCAGCTTGGAGCCGGCGCAATCCTGCCGCGCGACATCACCATCGCACAGAACATCATTTCCGGCGTGCTGACTTCGCCGGTGACGCTGACCTACAACTACCAGGTGGTAGGTACGGCGACCGGGGCTTCCGGCAGCAGCGTTCCCGCCGGACCCAACTCCGATTTCGTCCTCACCTTCCCTGTCCCCGTCCGCAACAGCAGTCAGATCAGAGGCGGCGTTGTTATCCCCTTCGCCTTCGCCAATGCCCTTGCCATTAGCGCGACCGGATGGACCGCCCAGGCACCGATCTGGGCCAGCAAGGCTGAATTCGAAAGCGGCGCCGCACCGATCTACGCGGCCGGCCAGGCGGTGACGGCGCGCCTGCCTGCCGACTCGTGGCTTGGTGCCGGTACGGTGGTACCGGGCACGTTTACGAGCATACGGGCGACGACCTTGCCGGTCGGCACGCCGATGAACATCTTCCGTACCAACGAGATGTTCTTCGCGGAGGATATCACGTTGCCGACAGGAACGGTCCTGCCGGCAGGCGTGAAGATCGTACCTCTCGAACTTCCCAAGGCTGACCCGATGCGTCCGGTTCAGGCCGACGGCACCCAGGGCCGCATCTGGGCCACCGCGGGTATGCTGCCGCAAGGCTCGGAATCCTGGTCCATGCGCTTCGTGGCCGGGGCCGATATCGGATCGGCAGACGGCCGCGCGCTGCGTGCCGCAAGCGAACTGGCTCAGGCGGGGCAGACGGGCGACCTCAGCCTTTCCGACCGCCACTTCATCAATCCGCAGGTAACCTCGGCGGACGGTTTCGACGGCGCATGGCTGAAGAACATGCAGGCCCTGCAGGTCTTCAGCGTGGTGCGCACCGGCACAGGTTCGCTGGATTTGCTGGCGGGTGGTTCCTACGCGCAGTATTCGCTCTTCGGCGTCTACACCGCCGGTACGCCCTCCGACACGATCGGTGGCACCACGCCGGACGGATACAATGTCTACGATCAGCCGCGCGCGACATTGTCAGGCGCAGGCAACCGCGCCAACCCGTGGATCGGCGCCAATTTCGATGGCTATGCCGATGCCATCCGCGACTATCGCGCCTGGTACCCGGAGCATGGCGGCGATCTCATGCTGTCGGTCCAGGGAGACATGACGGCTTTCCAGACCGGCCGAAACGTCGGCTATATGCGTCCCGGCAGCAGTGACGTGGCGAACTGGCTGTGGCGCCAGGGCGGCTATGGGGTGACCGAGGGCGAGGCCGCTCTGGGCCAGGATACGCCCACGGCCTGGTGGATACACTTCGGTGGCTATGTCCCCAACGCTCCGGCAAGCCTCAACCAGTTCACAGGCCAGAATGCGCCGATGCTGGTCGGTTTCACCGGTATCGGCACGCTGGGCGGCGGCAACCTTACCGTTTCGGCGGGCGGCGATGCCGGCGTAATGAGCGACTACGAGTATCCGCAGGGCGAGGCATACGCCGACAGCAATCGCCGTGTGCTCAGCAGCACCGCGCTCAACTTCGCGGTAGCCAGCACAGGTCGTGTGACCTCGGTGGATCGTCCCGGCGGCTTCGTATCGGGCGGCAAGCTGGTCCAGACCGGTGGCGGCGACATGACCATCCGCATCGGCGGAACGCTGAATCCCGGCTTTTCGCCGAGCGTGACTACGTTCAGCGGCAACCCGGAAATGGCGGGTAACCTCATCAACCTGCGCGGCGCCATCGACGTGACGGCGGGTGCGATAAACCGGGTCACGCTGGTGCCCGGTGACAGCACTTCGACCATCAATGCGCGCGGCGCACTGGTTCTTGCCGGGGTCGGGGATCCGGGCTCGGTTACGCAATTGGCTGGTGCCGGTGCCTCGATGGGCTACATCGACGCCGGCGGCAACTTCGTCAGGCCGGACGGCGTGGCGATGGTCAGCAGCTTTACCTTGTGGCGCGATGATACCGCGATCCACCTTTACTCCGCTGGCGGCACGGTAACGCCGGTCCTGCTGGCCGGCAGCGGCAATGCGGCACGTCGCGACGCGCGCTACTGGTATCCGCCGATCCTGACGGCAACGGCCGCAAGCGGCGATATCGTCTGGAGCGGCGGCACGTGTGGCAACGATTGCACGACAGGTATCGCCGCCTTGGAACTGCTGCCTTCTCCGCACGGGCAGGTCGAGCTGCTGGCCATGGGGTCGATCGAGGGCGGGGCAGACATCAACCAGGACGGCGTCGGCCAGATCCCGGCGACGATGCCGATCGCCTTGTCGGGCATGTCGAACAGCGCGGATCTGCTGCCCAATCCATTCCGTCCGGTCTGGGCGGGACAGCTCCAGCGCACCAGCACCGGCGCAACGTTCGTGAACCCGATCTTCGAAGGCAACGCCGCGCTGGGCAGCATCGGCAGCAACATGGCCTTCCAGCCCGACACGGCCACGGGCACCCTGTTGACAGGGCGGAAGGACCCCGCGCTGTTCTATGCGGTGGAGGGCGACATCTATCGCCTTTCCTACGGCATGATGACCTGGGACGGTATCACCCCGCGCTATATCGGTTCCGGTTCGGCGACGATCCGGGCGGGCCGCGACATCATCAACTTCGGGACCATTCCGGCCATCGGCTGCGGTCTCACCGGACCGGTCGATTGCCGGGGGACGATGCAACTGTTCGGCGGAGCCTTCCGCACGGCGGGGCTGGTCATCCATAACGACCCGCGCGACATTACGCTGATCTCGGCGGGCCGCGACATCCTTTACGGCAACATGTCCGTGGCCGGGCCGGGCAACCTCATCGTCGAGGCGGGGCGGAACATCTACCAGGGCGACAGCGGCCGTCTCACCAGCCTCGGACCGCTATTCAACCTCACCCCGGCGACGCGTAACGGCGGTGCGGGTATCAGCGTGCTGACGGGTGTCGGTGCCGGCGGCCCCCATTACGATGACTTCACCAGGTTGTACCTCGATCCCGCGAACCTGGCCGATCCGACCTATCCGCTGGTCCATGAGAACAACCGGGGCAAGGTCGTCCACACCTACCAGGCCGAACTCACCGCCTGGCTGAGCGATCGCTACGGGTTCAAGGCGGAAAACCCCCGGGCGGCGCTGGAATACTTCAACACGCTGTCTCCGGTGGAGAGGGGCATCTTCGTGCGCCTTGCCTACTACGACGAATTGAAGGCCGGCGGCCGCGAATACAACGATCCGGAAAGCCCGCGTTTTGCCAGTTATCTGCGCGGCCGGAACGCCATCTCGGTGCTGTTCCCGGAAAAGGACGCTTCGGGCAGCGCCATCTCCTATGCGGGCGACCTTACCATGTTCGGCGGGTCGGGCGTGCGAACGCTGTTCGGCGGCAACGTCGAGCTGATGGTGGCGGGCGGCCAGACCCTGATCGGTGTGGGCAGCGTGGTGCCGCCTTCGACCGCCGGTGTGCTCAGCCTGGGTTCGGGCGATATCGACATCTTTTCGCTCCGCTCGGTCCTGCTCGGCCAGAGCCGCGTATTCACCACGTTCGGCGGCGACTTGTTCATCTGGTCCGTCCAGGGAGACATCAACGCGGGCCGCGGCTCGAAGAGCACCGCCGTCTATCAGCCACCGCGCCGGGTCTATGACCTCTACGGTAACGTCACACTCTCGCCGCCCACCCAGAACACCGGTGCGGGGATCGCCACGCTCAACCCGATCCCGGAAATTCCGGCAGGGGACATCGATCTCATCGCGCCGCTCGGTACGATCGATGCGGGCGAGGCCGGCATCCGCGTTTCGGGAGACGTGAACCTCGCCGCGCTCCAGGTGCTCAACGCAGCGAACATCCAGGTGCAGGGCGAGGCGCGCGGTATTCCGCTACCGCCGGTCGTCAACACCAGCGCGCTTACGACGGCATCCAGCGCCACCAGTGCGGTGGTCGCCGAAGTGGCCAGGATGGCGGAGCGCGTTCGGCCCAAGCCTTCGGACATTCCCGTCATCGTCAGCGTCAGGTTGCTCGGCTTCGGCACGCAGCCCTGATCCTGCAACGCTTTTTCTCTTCAGGACCCATATCATGACGACAGAAGTTCCCCTGCCGCTTTTCTACAAGGCTCCCGAACTGCTTTCCCTCGCGGCGCATGGCGCATGGAGATTGCGTGACGGCGACGCGGCCTTCGCGGCGGAAACGGCCTTCGTGCCCATCGTCGCCAGCGAGATCGCGGCGGCTGTTTCCAGCTACCCGGTCGTGTTCGCCAATGGCGACGCTCAGCCCATCGTCGTCACCGGCATCGAACAGGCCAACCTGTTCGTGGACGAAGGCCGCTGGGCCGAGGATGCCTATGTGCCCGCCTATGTCCGCCGTTATCCCTTCGGCTTCATCGCCACCGTCAATCCCGAGGGTTTCGCCCTCGCGATCGACACTGCATCCTCGCGCCTCCAACAGGAAGGCCAGGAAGGCATGCCCCTGTTCGAGAACGACGAGCCCAGCGAGTTCACCCGTCAGGCGCTGAACTTCTGTGATGCCTTCCAGGCGGACGCCGCCATGACCCGCGCTTTCACCGATGCCTTGCGCGAACAGGATCTGCTGATCGACCAACGCGCCGATGTGGTGCTTCCCGACGGCGCCCGCCGCGGGGTGGAGGGTTTCCAGATCGTCGACGCCGACAAGTTCGCGAAACTGGAAGATGCTGTCGTGCTGGAATGGCACCGCAAGGGCTGGCTGGCTCTCGTGCACTTCCATCTCGCCTCGCTCCAGCGCTTCCAGGCCCTGCTCGTGCGCCGCGCCGCGCGGCAGACTGTCGCACAGCTGTCTCAGCACGGTGCAATGGGGGCTCTCAGTGACGAACTTGCTATTGAGAAAGCGTGATAAAATGAAATTCTCTCCCACTTTCACCTGTCTCGTGACCGGCCTCGGGCTGAGCCTCATGTCTATCGGCACCACGGCGCAGGCGGCCGCTTCGGCGACGCAGCCATTGGGCGGTCCGGTGGTGCCGGGCGTTTGCCTGCTTTCTCGTGAGGCGGTGTTCGCCAATGCAGCGGTCGGCAAGGCGGCAACCGCTCGTCTGCAGGAACTGGCTCGGACTGCGCAGGCGGAAATCGATACCGAACGCAGCCCCTTGGAAGCCGAAGCCAAAGCACTGCAAGGCCAGCCTGACAATGCCCAGACCAAGAGCCGCCGCGAAGCCTTGGCAGCCCGCTGGCAGACGCTTCAACTGAAGGCGGACCACAACAGCCGCGAGATCGAGGCGACGCGCAGCAAGGCGCTGGAGCAGATCGCCACCGAGACGCAGCCGATCATCGCTCAGGTCTATGCTCAGAAGAAGTGCGGTCTCGTGCTCGATCGCGGCACCGTGCTGGGCGGCAACTTCGCCAACGACCTCACCGCTGACGTGGTGCGCGGTCTCGACGCGAAGATCACCACGATCACTTTCGAACGCGAGCGTCTTCCCGTGCAGCAGCCGGCGGTGCGCTGACCTGCTGAATTGGGAGGTGGGCGACGCGGCTTTCGTCAGCCGCGTCGCTGCTTAAGGAGGGAAGATTCTATGAAAGGTCTCTTCGCCAGGGGCATACGCTGGGCCGCGCCTGTGATTGGGCTGTCGGCAGCGGGAGCTGTAGGCGCGGATCCCATCGCGTCCGCGGCCGCCCCTGCCGCATGGGTTCAGTATGCCGAAGAAATGACGGTCGATATTTCGGGGTGGCTGCAGGATGAAAATTCCGAAGCGACCGAGCTTCGATCCATGCTTCTCGGCAATGACGAAACGCCTGGCTCTAGCCGGTCGCTTGTCCTGAGTATCTGGGTGAAAAACGGCTTTATTTCGGAGTTAAACGTCGACGCATTGAAGGATACGCAGGCGAGCGAAAGATTGCGATCTTTCCTGATCGGACGCCATCTCAGGACCTCGGCGCCCAAGGGCATGCGCCAGCCCGTCAACGTGGCCATCGATCTGCGGAAGGATTCCAGCCAACCTTCCGGCGAATGAAATTGCACGATTCATGGCCTGCTGAAAAATGCAGGATCGGGTAATTTCTACTCGAAAGCACGAATTCCCCGAGGCTGGTGTCAATAGTTTCGTCTTTGCTGCCATATGATGCGCCGATGCGGGTAACCGACAGAACGCTCGCCAGTTGGGGTTTTGCGATCTGGCAAAGCCCGTTAAGGCGTTGCCATGGAGATTACACCCCTCAGCATTCCCGGCGTCGTGCTGGTCACTCCCCGTCACATCGGTGATGAGCGAGGCTACTTTGCCGAGACATTCCGCGCCGATCGATTTGCGCAGGCTTGCGGCAACTGGACCTTCGTGCAGGATAATGAATCCCGCAGTGCGAAGGCCGGCACCGTGCGCGGCCTGCATTTCCAGAGTGCGCCGCATGCCCAAGGCAAGCTCGTGCGCTGCACCGCAGGTGCGCTGTTCGATGTCGCGGTGGATATCCGTCGAGGATCGCCTACTTACGGCAAGTGGGTCGGAGAAACGCTGACGCCCGAGAATGGCAAGCAGCTCTGGGTTCCTCCCGGTTTTGCCCACGGGTTCTGCTCACTCGAGCCTGACACCGTCATCTGCTACAAGGTCACCGATTACTACAGCGCCGAATGCGACAAGGGCCTCGCCTGGGACGACCCTGCAATCGCCGTGACCTGGCCCGACATCGCCGATCCCGAGACCCTCTCGGGTAAGGACCGCGTACAGCCGCGTCTTGCCGATCTTCCCGAATATTTCAGCTGGAGTCAGTGAACTCAATGCGCGTGATCGTTACCGGCGGGGCCGGCTTCATTGGCTCGGCTCTCGTGCGTCATCTGGTGCTCGACAAGGGCTACGACGTTCTTACCATCGATGCCCTGACTTATGCGGGCTACGAAGCGTCGCTGCGGGCGGTGGAGGGGCGTGACACGCACCGTTTCCTCAAGGCCAATATCTGCGACCGCGCCGCCATGGATGCGGCGATCGCGGATTTCCGCCCCGATCGCATCATGCACCTGGCCGCCGAGAGCCATGTCGATCGCTCGATCACCGGTGCGGCCGATTTCATCCAGACCAACGTGGTCGGCACGTTCACCCTGCTGGAAGCCGCACGAGGCTACTGGAACGCCCTCGATGCTGAGGCGAAGGCGGCTTTCCGCTTCCTCCATGTCTCGACTGACGAAGTCTACGGCTCGCTCGGCGATGAGGGCCTGTTCGAGGAAACGACGCCCTATGACCCCAGTTCGCCCTATTCGGCGTCCAAGGCTGCGTCCGATCACCTCGCCAAGGCGTGGGAGCGGACTTACGGGATGCCCATCGTGGTATCCAACTGCTCGAACAACTATGGGCCTTACCACTTCCCCGAGAAGCTGATCCCGCTGACCATCCTGAACGCGCTCGCGGGCAAGCCCCTGCCGGTCTACGGCAAGGGCGAGAACGTGCGCGACTGGCTCTACGTGGACGATCACGCCCGCGCTCTCGACATCATTGCCGAGAAGGGGCGTTCGGGTGAGACCTATAATGTCGGCGGACGGAACGAGCGTCGGAACATCGATGTGGTGCGCCGTATCTGCGCCGTGCTCGACGAACTGGTGCCCGGCGATGCCCCGCGCGAGAACCTGATCGAGTTCGTCACCGACCGTCCTGGCCACGATGCGCGCTATGCCATCGACGCAACCAAGCTGGAGGACGAGCTGGGCTGGCGCGCCGCCGAAACCTTCGACACCGGTATCGAAAAGACGGTGCGCTGGTATCTGGAAAACGACTGGTGGTGGGGACCGCTGCGTGAGCGCTACGATGGCGAGAGGCTGGGCCTTGCCGCTGCGAAGGCTCCCGCGTGAGGATCGCCGTCACCGGCAAGTCCGGGCAGGTCGTCACTGCTTTGCTGGAACGGGGCGAGGCCGCAGGGTATGAAGTGATCGCGCTGGGCCGCCCCGAACTGGACCTTGCCGATCCGGCTTCGGTCGCGCGCGTACTGCAGGCGGCGACGCCTGATGTGATTGTTTCCGCTGCAGCCTATACCGCCGTCGACAAGGCCGAAGCCGAAGCCGACCTTGCCCACTCCGTTAACGGCGCGGGCGCGGGCGCGGTGGCACAGGCGGCAAAGGCGCTCGGCGTGCCGCTGATCCATGTCTCCACCGATTATGTGTTCGATGGCAGCCTGGATCGCCCTTATGTGGAAGGCGATGCCACTGGCCCGACCGGTGTCTATGGCGCTTCCAAGCTGGCAGGCGAGCGGGCGGTTCTGGACACCTATCCGGAAGGCAGCGCCGTGCTGCGCGTGGCCTGGGTCTACAGTCCGTTCGGCGGCAATTTCGCCAAGACCATGCTGCGCCTCGCGGGCGACCGCAATGAAGTGTCCGTGGTTGCTGACCAAGTGGGCAATCCGACCAGCGCGCTGGATATCGCCGATGGTATCCTTATGGTAGCTAACAACCTTGCAGGAAGCGATGATGCGTCCCTGCGCGGTGTGTTCCACATGACTGCAAACGGCGAGGCCAGCTGGGCGGACTTTGCCGAAGAGATTTTCGCGGCTTCTGCCGGCAATGGCGGTCCCTCCGCGAGCGTGAAGCGTATCACCACCGCCGAATATCCCACTCCGGCCACCCGGCCGTCCGACTCGCGGCTCGACTGCGGCAAGATTGCACAGGTCCACGGTGTGGCGTTGCCTGACTGGCGCAATGCGCTGAAAACCGTCGTTGCCCGCTTACAGACCGCAGCCTGATTTAGGAACACGAAGACGATGAAGGGCATTATCCTGGCTGGTGGTAGCGGCACCCGCCTCTATCCCATGACGCTTTCGACATCGAAGCAGCTCATGCCGGTTTATGACAAGCCGATGATCTATTACCCGCTCAGCACCTTGATGCTGGCGGGCATCCGCGAAGTTCTGATCATCTCCACCCCGCGCGACCTGCCTGCGTTTCGCTCGTTGCTGGGCGATGGGTCGCAGTGGGGCATGTCCTTCGAATATGCCGAGCAGCCTAGCCCAGACGGGCTGGCGCAGGCCTATATCATCGGAGCGGACTTCGTGGGCGGACAGCCTTCGGCGCTGATCCTGGGAGATAATATCTACCACGGTCACGGCCTGCCCGAACTGCTGGAAAGCGCATCCTCGCGCACCAGCGGGGCCAGCGTCTTCGCCTACCATGTCAACGATCCCGAGCGGTATGGCGTCGTCGCTTTCGACCAAGCGATGAAGGCCCTCTCGATCGAGGAGAAGCCGGAAAAGCCGCAGTCCAATTGGGCGGTGACCGGCCTCTACTTCTACGACGAGCAGGTGGTGGACATCGCCGCCAACCTCAAGCCCTCGCCGCGCGGCGAACTGGAGATCACCGACGTCAACCGCATCTACCTGGAGCGCGGCGAACTGTCGGTGGAGATCATGGGCCGGGGCTATGCCTGGCTCGATACGGGCACCCCGGACAGCCTTCTGGATGCCGCGGAATTCGTACGCGTCCTGGAAAAGCGGCAAGGCTTCAAAATCGCCAGCCCGGAAGAGATCGCCTTCCGGCAGGGCTTCATTGATGCGAGGCAAATGGAGTGCGCGATCGACCGGCTCGGCAAGTCGGATTACGGTCGTTACCTGCGGCGTATACTGGCGGAGGGCTGAACTGGCACCTGCAAGATAAAGCTGGGGATAGCGGATGCGTTCAGATGAGCCCTGCAATAAAGCGCACACCGCTTATTTTAATTGTTACTGATCTACGAGCCTATCAAGGCTGGAAGCTTTTGGCTCCGTCCTGCTTTTTAAGCGATAAGCGGTGGGCTTGCTGCATGGCTCCGGGCGCATTAACGCCCGGCGCGACATGCTATGCGATATGGTCGGCTTGCCGTGAAATCGCTGGATTGTCGCTACGGAGCAGTTTTCCCGGATGCCAGATATTTCAGTCACTACGTCAAGCGCCGCTGTGAGGTCGGGCGGCCCGCGTACCGTGCTTCTGTTGCAGGGCCTCATGGGCCCTCTGTTCCGCCGGCTAGGTCAGGGGCTGATCGCAGGTGGGCACACCGTCTACAAGGTCAACTTCAACGGCGGTGACCGGGCATTCTGGCGCCTGCCGAACGGCATCGAATATCGTGGCACCCTGAGCGACTGGCCCGCCTTCTTCACGCAATTGCTGAAGGACAAAGGAGTCACGGACGTCGTCCTGTTTGGTGATTGCCGCGATCACCACATGCCCGCCATCCGCATCTGCCGCGAGGAGGGGGTGCCGGTCCACGTCTTCGAGGAAGGCTACATCCGCCCCGACTGGGTGACGCTGGAACTGGGTGGGGTCAACGGCCATTCTTCGTTGCCGCGCGATCCGGCCTGGTATCGCGAGACCGCGGCCGCCCTGCCTCCGGTACCGGCCCATCAAAAGGTCTCCGCTTCGTTCCGCCGCCGCGCAGGTGAGGGCCTAGCCTACAACTTCTCCGATGTCCTTACGCGCTGGCACTATCCGGGCTGGAGCAATCACCGTCCCTGGCACCCGGTGGTCGAAGGCATGGGCTGGTGGCGAAAGCTATCGCGCCGCAAGGAGCGTGAAGCCAGCGCGGCGGAGCTTCTGGCTCGTCTCGAAACCGTAGGCCAACCCTACTTCCTGTTCCCGTTGCAGCTCGATTCCGATGCGCAGATCCGTCTGCATTCACCTTTTGCTGGCATCGCCGACGCGATCAGGCTGGTGATCGACTCGTTCGCCGCCCATGCCCCGGCCGGGACGCGTCTGGTGCTCAAGGAGCACCCGCTCGATAACGGCGTGCGCGACTGGCGCCAGATTACGATCGACATGGCCGAGTTGTTCGGCGTGGAGGACCGCGTCGATTATCTGGCTTGGGGCGATATCGAGGCCGTCACACGCGGCTCGCAGGGCGTCGTCACCATCAACAGCACCAGCGGCACTTTCGCGCTGGCAGCGGGGGTGCCGGTGGTCGTTCTGGGCCATGCAGTCTACGACATTCCAGACCTGACATACCAAGGCGGTCTGGACAGCTTCTGGAGCACGCCCACCCCCCCGGATGAGGAGACGTTTGCCGCGTTCCGTCGTGTCTTGGTGGAACGCTGCCTGATACCGGGAGGCTTCTTCTCGGAGGAAGCCCTGGACAAGGTCGTACGACATGCGATTGCCCGGCTTGAAGGACGACCCATCGCACCGGAATGACCGGCCGTGGTGAAGGATTTGGGTCGCCTTGGAGGCGTGCCTTCAGCGCCTATTTTGCAAGGTGCTTTCGTGATCCTTTTTGCCCGCAATTCTGCTGAGAGCGCGTCAGTCTTTTGCGGCCATCATGAGCTACGGATTGCGCTTACGACGAGCAATCGTAGCCCGTGCAAATGTCGAATTTCGCCATCCTTTGGACCATCACTTCTGGGCGAGAAAAACGTTCCAGCCTGACGGCTGTCCTGGCCGCCACAGGTGGCCGATTTTGCGCCAGGCAATCTGAAGCAGGGCAGCTTCAACCTGGCACTGGCTTCAGTCCCTAAAAGTAGCACACCGTATACGGCAGAGCCGGGGTATTTATCTTTTTACATCAATATGTAGACAAGTGCATGCACGTATACATTTGTCACACAGTAGATGGATTTTCCATTTAATTAAATTATATCAAAGTCTTGTGTGTCATACAGTGTATACAGATTTTTAATGGACAGCCATCTGTGCATTGCCTAGAATGGCGCTGCGATATCCGAGCCACGCTTTCTTTTTTTGGAGAACGTGGATGAATAACACTCAAACTAAGGCAGTGCTAAGCGTTCGCCTTTCGCCGAATACGCTCGGCCTTCTCGACGAAGTTGCGAGCTTTCTCTCCTGCGATCGGTCGCAGGCCATTCGACACATTATTCACTTCGGTGCTTCTCTTGTCGTATCCGGGAAAGGGGTCAATCTCAGCCGCGTCCTGATGACGCTGGAGATTGTCGCGGAAGACTGCCTTTTACGCGCTGAAGCAAAGGGTCAGGACAACCTCAAAAAGCTGCTGGAAACTGCTCAGGAAAACATGGAGCGCTACCATGTTTAGGGCGCCGCAAGAGTCCATTCGCTTTAGGGGCCAGACTTGTTCAGAACCAGAATGCGATGGCAGCGGTGGCGCGACGGCGGATTGGTAGTTGCGCGTGAGCTTGTCATAGCGGGTAGCGACACGCCGGAAGTCCTTGAGGTGGCAGAACATGGCTTCGACGAGCCAGCGGTCCCGGTAGCGACGCTGGTCGTATTGGATTGGGCGCTTCCGGTTACGTCTGCCAGGAATGACGGGGATCGTACCTTGGTCGCGCAGCGTCGAGCGCAGCCGATTGGCGTCGTATCCACGGTCGGCAATGACGCGCTTCATGCCCGCAGTCGCGCCGATGAACAGGTCAGCGCCCCTTGATGTCCGATGTATTGCCTGGCGTCAGGACGAGGCGGAGCGGTCGCCCGATAACCTTGTCGTATACTGGCTATTGATGCGGCGAGCGAGCAAGAAACCCCGGTGGTTCATTGGGCAGAACCATACTGTCTCAGAGAGAGCTTAGTAGCCTGTCTAAAAAACCAACATCACCTCAGTTCTTAGCGTTTCCCGGCGAGGTGAAAGGCAAGCAACTGTCTGGTCGCACGCTTCGCAAGGTGGCGGTGGATAACCAAGGAGATGGGAGACTTGCTACCCTCAGTGGCGCTGATTACAGGAAGTTCAAAGCTTAGGAGGCTGCGCTTTGGGAATAAACGCTTGCATCTTGGAATGGTTTGGCAGCGTCGCTGATGAGGGTGCGTTTCAGGGTTTGGCGTCAGTGCTGGAACTCGGGCCACAAGACTTCTTTTTCCCGGCGGAGGTATTGCACTCTGAAGCCTTGAAGCGGCTTGGATCGCATGGAGAAGCAATTTGCGAGACAATCCTAAACGGAGGTTCGGTTCATCCGGACCGACAAGCGCTATTCTACTCGTTGTTTGGGCTGACCAGCTACGCTTCGGTCGACACATTCGATGACCGTGCCACCTATCGTCAAGATCTGAACACTGCTCTTGAAGCCCCTAAAAAATTCGACCTTATTGTGGATTGTGGAACGACCGAGCACGTATTCAATGCGGCGAACGTATTCACTTACACGCATAACAGCCTGAATGAAGGCGGCGTCACACTGAAGGTTCTACCGACCTTTGGTGACAACACTCATGGATTCTACAACATTCACCCAACCGTTTACTTCGACGTTGCTAGGGTCAATGGATACGAAATCCTAGACTTCCGCTATGTGGATGACATGATTTCCCGGGCATCCCATCGAGGTGCATCGAGCTTGTTCAGCCAGGTTGATTTAGAGAAGCGCCTGCATTCGTTCGCGGGCTGCGCGTCGATCCAAGAGGAAGTCTCAAGGAACTTCCTGCGAATTCTGGCGAAACAGGTTGAAGCCGGGCAACTCGCAAATGCGCACAACGCGGTCGATTATTGTTTCGTTGCGATGCGGAAGATGCGTAATGAACCATTCCGCTACCCCGGGCAGGGCGTCTATTTGACCGAATTCGCAGGCGCCTAAGGGCCCAGCTCGTTCAGACCCAGAATGCGATTGCAGCGGCGGCGCGACGGCGGATTGGTAGTTGCGCGCGAGCTTGTCATAGCGGGTAGCGACACGTCGGAAGTCATTGAGGCGGCAGAACATGGCTTCGACGGGCCAGCGGCTCCCGGTAGCGACGCTGGTCGTACTGGATGGGGCCTTCCGGTTACGTCTGCCAGGAATGACGGGGATCGTACCTTGGTCGCGCAGCGTCGAGCGCAGCCGATTGGCGTCGTATCCACGGTCGGCAATGACGCGCTTCATGCCCGCAGTCGCGCCGATGAGCAGGTCAGCGCCCTCAATGTCCGATAATTGCCTGGCGTCAGGACGAGGCGGAGCGGCCACTCTCGGGCACCATTCCTCTCGCGACGAGATTGACAGAACGCCGGAAATTTCACGCGCGGATCGTAGCTGATCACCGCCTGAAGTCTCCATAACGTGGGCTTGGCATTCGCCCCAGTCATTGCCTGGCTGGTGACCTCTGCTACCTTCGCATCTACGATAATGATCTTCTATCTTCATCAGCACGAGTTGCAGCTCGTGCTGATGAAGATGTACGCGGAATTGGGGGGCTGGGTGTCGCGCATTCCGCAAAAGGAAGCCCACCTCTGTGAGTCACGTTTTTGGGCATTAATGTTCTGCTCACCGGCGATAAAGCCGCGAGGTTCTTTATGGCGCTTAAAGTGAATATAACATCAAATGGACGAATGAGCCTGCCGGCTGACATTCGCAAGCGCCTGGGTCTGACTGGCGGCGGTGCGCTATTCATTGAGGAAACGGATGATGGTGTCATCCTGCGTACGGCATCTCAGACCGTGGTACGAGCGCAGGCTTTTGCCAAGGAATACACCGGGGGACATCCCGATGCCGGTGTGGATGCTTTCCTTTCGCGGCGGTGGGAGGACAGCGGCGATGCGTGAGCCGTGACGCCTTAGATCAAGTCCGAGCAAAACCGATCATAATGGTATCTAATGGATACCAATTAGTATCTGTTGGATGCTAAATGCGGCTATTTGTAACTTGAGACAGGTTTGGCGAGGGAGGAGCCACGGGTCTGTGACTCCTCCCCGCTCAGTCGGTTCAGAAGCTGTAGGAGAAGCCCAGCTTCAGGCCGTGGTCGCGCCACTGGTCGGAGAGGTTGCCGACATAGGAGATGCCGAGCGATCCGCCGGGGAGGATATTCGCCTGGGCGCCCGCCTCAAGCCGGAGCGCGTTGCGCACGACCGGCAGGCCTTCGATGGTGAAGGCATCGCCCGTGGGAAGGCGGTGGAGCCCCCTCGCCTCCACGTCGCCGAACCCATGCAGCCAGGCAGCAGAAACGCGCGGCGTGATCGCCGCCTGCTCCGAAACCGGCAGCACGGCACCGAGACGCAGACCCAGGGTGGTGTAGGTCACGTCGCGCGTCGTCCTGGCGACATCCAGGCCGGTCAGCGCGCCGCCACTTTCGGCGAACCCGTCGGTCTTGAGATGGACGTGGTTCACGCCCGCGAAGGGCTCGACCAGAGCGGCGCCCAGCGACAGGCCATAGCTGATCTCGCCGAAGGCCGCGGCGGCCTTGCCGTCATAGCTGCCGGAGACATCTTCCGCGATGCCTGGGAACACCACGTTTCGCGTGCCTTCGACGTCCAACCAGGTGTAGGATGCCCCGATCCGGGTGCGGAAGGCGCCCCAACCGCCGCCGACATAAGCCACGGCGCTGTTGCCGGTGACGCTCGCCTCGGACGCGCGGCCGTTCACGCGCACGTCGTCCTTGCCATGGCTGAAGGCCACGCCGATGCGCCAGTCGCCCAGCAGGTGATCGACACCGGTGATGAACCCGAAGCTGCTCTGCGAAGCGCGCGCCGCATTGCCGTTGCTCCGGGCGCTGTTCCATGAGCCGATGGCCTGGCCCCAGATGCCGGTCAGCCCGCCCTGCGTCTGTGTGGAGGCACCGCCGACCCGTGCAAGGGCATGGCTGGTCGTATCGGCCTGTTCCAGTCGGCCCAGCACCGTCTCGCCGAGGCGGCGGGTG
Source organism: Novosphingobium sp. BF6 (assembly GCF_058273105.1). Lineage (NCBI taxonomy): Bacteria > Pseudomonadati > Pseudomonadota > Alphaproteobacteria > Sphingomonadales > Sphingomonadaceae > Novosphingobium > Novosphingobium sp. BF6. Next base: position 48,397 of record NZ_JBZCOY010000003.1, on the reverse strand, counting down.
CGGTCCACCATCATCGTGCCCGTGGTGGCCCAGAGTTCGCCGGAAAGGGCATCGAACGCCTGCACCGCACCCGAGGTAGCGGTCTGCCCGGCCACGGCACGATAGAGACCGTTGTTCCGGTTGCCGCTATCGAGCGCGAGAGCGACGGCCCGCTGGTTGGGCGTTCCTGCCGTGCTTGCAAAGCTGCGGTCGTTGCGCACCAGTGTCAGCACCACGTCATTGGCGTCATAGCGCAAGGAGGGGGTCAGGAAGGGCAGATCGACGTCGGTGTCGTCGAACGTGCCGGTCACGCCGCCGGCTGCGCTCAGGATCACATAGTCGCTGGTCCAGCGATAGTTCCCCGCCGCGGCCAGAACCGACACCGTTCCGCCATCGATGGTGGCCGTGCCGCTGGCGACGAGCCTGTCGCTTTCGCCTGCCGCATTGACCTCCACTTCATAGACCGACCCGGCCTCGAAGCGGACGTTGCCGTTCACGTTGAGCGTGCCGATCGAATTGCCGGGGGCCAGCGTGCCGCCGTTGCGGACGACCATGGTGCCGGTCGTGCCGTTGCCGCCCAGCGTACCGCCGTCGTTGACGAAGACGCTGCCCGGCAAGGTGCCGTTGATGGCCAGACGCCCGTCGTTCACGTCCACCCGGCCGGAGAAGCTGTTGGTGCCCGTGAGGTTCAGTGTGCCCTCGCCTGCCTTGATGAAGCTGCCCGTGCCGGTGAGATTGCCGCCGAAGCTGCTATTCTCGCCCTGCACCACGGTCAGCGCGCCGGCGCCCAGCGCCAGTGTGCCGCTCGTGCCGCTCAGCCCGGCGACTTGCTGGTCCCGGCCGCCAAGGTCGAAGGTGCCGCCGTTCAAGACGAGGTCGGTCCCGCTGTCGAGCTCCGCAGTAAGGCGAACCAATCCGCCTTCCACCACGGTGGACCCGGTATAGCGATAATCGCCGGACAGCGTCAGGAGGCCGTCACCCCGCTTGACGAGCCCGCCATTGCCCGAGAGCGCACCGGCATAGTCATAGTCGCCGGTCTGCTGGAAGATCAGCGTGCCGTCGTTCACGGTGTCGGCCAGGAGGTCGCCGTCCCGCACGCCGTTGCCCACTTGCAGCGTGCCGCCGGCATCGATGACGACATCGCCGCCGAGCTTGCCGGTCAGCAACAGCGTGCCTCCCGCGATGTTTGCCGTACCGGCAAAGGCGCTGCTGTCGCCGGAAAGGGTGATCGTGCCGCTGCCGGTCTTTACGACGGACCCGGTGCCGCTCAGCTTGCCGCGGTTGGTGGTCGTGCCGCTATTGGCGAAGACCAGCGTGCCGTCCGCGCCGATCCGCGCATCGCTGTTGATCGCGCCGGTAAACAGCGCCGAGCCCTGCTGTACATCGAGCAACCCGCCGCTCATCGAGCCGGTGAAGGCCACCGTGTTGGCGCCGGTCTTGACGGTCGTGCCCGGCCCGGTGATCGCCCCGGCATAGCTGACGTCATCCGCGCGGTTGAAGGCCAGCGTGCCGTAGTTGGTGACGCTGGCATTGGTAGAACCGGTGGAGCCGCCCGCGCCGATCACGACGGCGGCGCCATTGCCGATGGCGATCGAGGCGATATCGGCTGTACCGGTCAGGGTCAGCGTACCGCCCATGACCGTCAGGCCGCCGGTGCCGGTGAACTGCCCGGAGAAAGCCTGCGAGGCGTTGTTCACCATCAGTCCGGCATTGCCGAGGATCACGGTGCCGCTGCCGCCCAGATCCTTGATCTGCGCGCTGGCGGCGCCGGTCACGTCGAATGTGCCGTTAACGGTCACATTGCTCGACTGGTTGATCCGGCCCTGCCCGGTCAGGGCCAGCGTGGCCCCGGCATCGATCGTGGTTGCACCGGTGTAGGTATTCATCCCGCTCAGCGTGATCTGCCCGCCCGCCACGGTCAGGCTACCGGCACCGGAGATGCCCCGATTGTGCACGAGGGCATCGGCACGATCGAAGACCAGCGCGCCATTGTTCACGATGTCGCTGTTCAGCGAACCGCTCGCGCCGCCATTGCCGATCTGCAAGGTGCCGCCGGCGTTGATGGCCGTGCTGGCCGCATTCATTGCGCTCGCTAGAACCGCCTTGCCGCCGTCGACCGTCAGGCTGCCTGAAAAGCCGCTGTTGTCGCCGGAAAAGATCGTCGTACCCGCCAGCACGTCCACCGCGCCGATGCCCAGCAGCTTCGCGCCCAGCTCATAGTCGGTGTTGGTGTGATTGAGGACCAACCGGCTCGATGCCATGCGGAGCTGGATACCATAGGCCGCGTCGATGTTGCCGGCGGCCACTGCGGCATCTCCAGCGGCCGCGCCGATGTTCAGCACACCGGAAGAGCCTGCATAGTAACCCAGCGAGACACCCAGAACGCCGTCTGCCTTCAGGGTAGCCCCGTTCGAGACCGTGGCTTCACCGTGGCCCGAGGTGCCGAGCATCACATAGCCGTTGCCCTTGACCAGCGTCTCGGCGCCATCGAGGACAAGCGTCCCGACGCCGTCCGTTCCCAAACCGATGGAAATTGTGTTGCCGCTGAACTGGCCTCCGTTGGAGACGCTGACATGGCCCGACCCACTGCTGCCGACGATGACATCCGTCGCGGATGTGACGCGGCTGCCTGCACCCGATACGGTCAGCGTCCCTTCTCCGGTGATGCTGCTACCGATCGTGATGCGGGTGCCCGTCGAGACAAGCGCGCCGCCGGTGACGGTAAGCTCGCCTTCGCCAGCTCCGCCTAGGGTCAGGCTGGAGGTCGACATGACCCAGCTGGTCTCGGCGCCGTCGATGGTGCCTGTGCCCTTCGAACCGGCATTGACGCCAAAAGCGCCGGTCTGGGTCTGTATCTTCGCACCGCCGGAAAGATTGAGCTCGCCTTCGCCATTAGCCCCGAAGTACAGGGACGTGCCTTGCAGCTGGGTGCCCTGCCCGGACATGGTGAGTGTGCCCTTGCTACCGGCATGGAGCCCGACACTCTGGCTGCCGGTCGATACTACCTGCCCACCCTCGGCGACTGTCAATGCGCCGGTGCCATAGAAGCCGATCGTCAGAAAATCTGCGTCCAGCATCGATCCGCCGCCGGTCACCGTGACGGAGCCGCTTTCCTGCGCGACGCCCACCGCGGCAACATCGTTGGTGCGGTTCGAGATGACGGCACTGCCGACATTCAGCACGCCGCCATTGCGGATGGTCAGCGATGCGCCGTCCAAGGAGCCGAGATAGAGGGTCGAGGCGTTGCCCGATACACCGTCGAGGACAGGCTGGGGCGTCGAAGCGGAAGGCGTGACGAACACAACGCCGCTTGAGCTGGTCGGAGCGAGGCCGCCCGACCAGTTGGCGCCATTGCTCCAGTCGTCATCGACCGTACCCTGCCAGGTCGCCGTCTGGGCCATTGCCGGTGTGGCCATCACCAGAGCGAGCGTTGCAATGCCCGCGCCGGAAAACAGGCGTGCCTTGGGCAATCCGCGAACGGTCCGACCGTGAGCAGTCCGGTGCGTCACGTCGCGATTTTCAATCTGTACCATAAATCCCCCCCTTAAAAATGAACGTACAATCGATGGAAAGGATAAGCCCCTCTTTCCTCTCGATTGCCCCACCAAACAGATAAAGCGTTGCGAACCGTGCCACTGCGATTTTTTATTTTTTAATTTATTGGCTCCGAATTTGCCGGAAGCCTGTCTGCCGCTAGATTTTTATAAGAAAAAATCAACATAAAATGGAGCCGGCATGAACTATATTTCTCATATGTTTCTGAGTGGATGCCGCATGGTCAGCGATTTTGTAATCAAACCGGTGCCAAGTATGTCCTGCCATCAGGTCGACGGTACAAGGCCTGGCGGGAGCAGGCCTGCTGGAGAAACTGGGCGATAGCTTCACTTGCTGTGAGGACCAAACGGCCACGCGATATCGGATGGTACTAGAGGGTATCCATTAGATATCCTACATAGTCGCGTCACACCTCGAACTGTGTAGTTTTATTCCCATGAAAGATTTGGTTAACCTAAATTCGAATTAACTTAGGTTATAAGTCTTAAATTCAGTCGATAATTAATGGGCTGGTAACTATCGAGACTTAGCGAACCCGGGCCGGTCATAGTCCCTCGAAATGCCGATGGATCGTGATTCTCTCAGGCATATGTGATTAACGGGGGCCTACTTCATGAATCTTTCACCTCGCCTTCTTCTGGGCGCGTCTACCCTTGCCACAACCCTGTTCCTGGCAACGGCAGCCCAGGCTGCTGCCGACGAAACCGTCGTTTATGATGGGGCCGGCAAGTCGGGCACTATCGTCTCGGCCGGCACTTCGGGCAGTGTGGGCAATGACGACCAGACCACGGTGTTCACGAACTACTACACCGAAGGCGGGGCAGGCAGCGGTGGCGGCGCGGGTCTTGGCGGGGTGTTCTTCGTCGATCAGGGAGCGACCTTGACGCTGCGCAACGTCGAGTTCCTGAGCAACACGGTGAAGGGCGGCGAAGGCGGCAGTGTGGGGACTGTTTCGCTCGGTAGCCTGAACGTCAACCTGCCGACCATCTCGATCAACGCCGGTGCGATCACCGCGCTGAGCGTGACGCCTACCATCGTCACCGACGTGAATGGCGATCTGTTCATCACCGGCGCCACGATGTCGGGCGCGAACAGCCTGATCGGCGCGGGCGCGGGCGTAACCTTCGGCGACACCGCCGGTACGGGCACGATCGCCAGCATCAGCGGCACTTCCGTGACTTTCGCCTCCGGCATCAAGGTGGCCGGTTCGGCGATCAACACTGCCTCGGTCGACCAGGCGCAATATGGCTCCAACGGTGCCGCCGCAGGCAGCACCACGCTCAAGCTTTCGGGCACCCTCAACGCAGGGAAGGTGCAGAAGGGCATGGCCGTCGTCGGCACCGGCATCGCCGAAGGCACGACCATCACCGCCGTCACCTACGACAGCAGCAACAATGCCGTCTCGGTGACGCTCAGCACCGGCACCACGGCGGCCGTCAACGATTTCAAGGTCGTCGCGGTCACTTCGTTCGAAGCTGCGCGCTTCTCGGTCACGGGTTCGAACACCATCAAGCCGGTCGGCTCGCTGGCGGGGCTGGCCGTGGGCATGACCGTCACCGGTGACGGTTTCCCTGCCGGTACCACGATCACTGCGATCGGCAGCGACGGCAGCATCACTTTCTCGAACGCGATCTCGTCCACCGCGAGCAGCTTCAGCGCCGCGACGCAGGGCGCGGTCGTCGGTTCCGACGTCATCACCCTCTCTTCGGCGCGTAGCGACCTGGCGGTCGGCATGGAAGTGAGCGGCGAAGGCATCGCTTCGGGCACCAAGATCGTCGCCATTGACGGCACCAAGATCACCCTGAGCAGCGCGGTTTCCTCGGCCGCCGCCGCGGCCATCGCCGACAACACTTTTGTTGCGTCGTTCGGCAAGGTGATTTCCAGCACCGGCTCGACGATGACGGTCGCCTCGATCGACGGCCTCAAGGTCGGCGCGCTGCTGACCGGCGGCGGCGTTCCCGATAACGCGGTCATTACCGGCATCGATCCGGCGACCAAGACCATCACCTACAAGATCGACGCCAACGCCGCCAACCTGATGAACGGCGGCTCGATGAACGGCATCGCCGCCACCGGAACGGTGGGCGGCAACGGCGCCAACGGCAAGGGCGGCAGCACTTTCGATGCCCTGCTGAGCGACGGTGAAGGTCGCGCCGGCACCAACGGCTACGGCGCTGGCGACGGTGTCAACGCGACCGGCGGCAAGGGCGGCAACGGCGGCAACGGTTCGTCCGGCATGCCGTTCAACACCGAACGCATCATGGCGGTCAGCTCCTCCACCATTTCCGCGATCAACGACACGGCCGAAGCCGCGTCCAGCTGGGCCGACTGGAGCTTCGCGACCGCGGTGATCAAGACTGCGCAAGTCGTGGACGACTGGGCCAACGTGGCGGTCGCCAGCGCCTCGCTCGCCAAGTGGATCGTCGATCTCAACAACGGCACCGTGGGCCTGGGTGGCGATGGCGGCAACGGTGGTGATGGCGGCAACGGCGGCACCTTCTACGGCGGTGGCGCCGGCGGCAACGGCGGCAAGGGCGGCAACGGCGCCTACTCCGGCACCGACGGCGGCACCGGCGGCGACGGCGGCAAGGGCGGCAAGGGCGGCTTCGGCGCAGGCGGTGGTTCGGGCGGTTCGGCGGGCGCCGGCGGCTCCACGGGCGCGGCGCAGGACGGCGATGCCGGTGCGGGTGGCTCGGCCGGCTTCGGCGGCGGCGTGGGCTCCTCGGGCGACGGCACCGGCGGCGGTGGCGGCTCGGGCTACGGCGGCGCGATTTTCGTGCGCACCGGCGGCACCCTGATCATCGCCGGTGACGCGCTGTTCCAGAACAACGCCTCGCTTGCGGGTTCGTCCAACAACGGCGGCTCGGCCGGCAACGCGGCGGGCACCGACCTGTTCATGATGAAGGGTTCCAGCGTCACCCTGACGCCGAGCACCGGCCATGTGATCCGCTTCGAAGGCTCGATCGGTGACGACAGCTCGGCCAGCTATGCGGGCGCATCGAACGCATCGGGTGCGGGCGCCAGCCTGCAGATCACAGGCGGCGGCCTCGTCCAGCTCCTGGGCCAGAACACCTACACCGGCACCACCTACATCGGCGGCGGTTCGCTGGAGGCGGCTGATGGCATCGGCCTCAATGCCAACAGCCACCTGACCTTCAACGGCGGCGGCAGCATCGGCACGCTCACCACCGAGAATGCAGGCGTCTGGCTGCTCAACACCGATGTGGTCCGCCGTGTCGGCTCGCTTTCCACCCAGCTCAGCTGGGCTGGCAGCGGCGGCTTCGCGGCAGCTAATGCGGCCGGGATCACGCTGAACTTCGGCGCGCTCAGCAGCAGCACCGGCCAGACCCTGACCTGGAACGCGGGCGGCTTCGTCAACACCGGCTCGACGCTGGTGTTCGGCAGCGAATACGGCGTGGGCGCGGTCAAGCTGATCAATGCGGTCAACCTGGCCGGTCTGACCGGACGTCTCGCCGTCTATGACAACAAGAACGTCAGCACCGATTATGCCGTTCTTGCGGGCAAGTGGTCGGGCGGCGATCTGGTCGTCAACGACACCGGCTATGCGGGCACGGCCTATTTCACCGCGCAGAACAGCCTGACCGGCCTCATCGTCAACAACGGCCTCGTCAGCACGAAGTTCAACGGCACCACCGGGCGCCTGATGGACGCCACCAACGGCGGCTACCTGACGATCAACGGCGGCCGCCTGGAACTGTACGGCGCCGAGAAGCTGACCAGCGGATATGTCGGCGCGGCCGGCCAGCTGGTCGCCTATGACAAGCTGAACGCGGCAACGCTGGAGAACCGTGGCAACACGATCGTCTATGGCGATGCAGCGATCTCCACCCTCATCAACTGGGCCGATGGCGAGGCGCTGTTCTCCAGCAAGGTCGACGGCGTCCAGGTTTACAACGCCGGCAAGCTGACGCTGGGCTCCGATGTGAACTCCCTCATCTTCGACAATGCCGGTGGTCAGTTGATGACGCTGGGCAACGTCGATGCCTCCTTGCTGGCCCATAACTCCGGCCTGTGGTATCTGGGCGGGGATCTGTCGGCGCAGAACGTCTATCAGAACGGCTACCTCTCCGTGCTGGGTAACATGGTCGACGGTGTCGAAACCGCTGCCACCCGCACCATCACCACCACCGCTTTCCAGGGCAATCCCGGCGCGATCGTCGGCCTCGGCGGCGTTAGCGGTGCCGTGGTCAACACGCTGGTGATCGACCAGTCGGGCAACAGCCTCTACCAGGGCGTATTCGACGGCGCGGGCAAGCTGGTGAAGACCGGCGAAGGCACCCTGTACCTGAGCGGCGCCAACACCTTCAAGGGCGGCCTGACCGTTGCCGAAGGCGGTCTCGATACCAGCAATGGCGCGACTTTCGCCGACAGCCTCGGTGTCTCGGTCAATGCCCCGGCCACCTTCACCATGGGGGTGGACGATGCGATCGCCACGCTGATCAACGCCGGCATCACCCGCGTCCACGCGGTCGCCTCGCTTGACGAGCTGACCAACAGCGGCCTGATCGACATTGCCGGACTGTCCAACCTGGCCCGCTCCGTGCCGATCAATAAGGGCACCCTCAATGTCTCGGGCGTGGCCACCAATGCCGCGAACGGCACGATCGCCCTGGGCCAGGGTGCGGTTGCCAACCTCGGCCATCTCGTCAACGCAGGCTCCGTCACCAACCAGGGCACCCTGAAGGTCGAAGGCGGGTTCGCCAACGCCGCGACGGGGATGGTCGATCTGGCGGCCGGTTCGGTCAACCACTTCGGCTCGCTGACCAATGCCGGCTCGATCCTGGCCCATGCCGACATCACCGTCACTGGTGACTACGTCCAGAACGGCGGCGCCCTGACCACGAGCGCGAACCTCACCACCGGCTCGCTTTCGGGCACCGGCGGGACGATCGCTCTGGCCAGCGGCAGTGTCCTGACGGTCGATCAGGCCATCAACGGGACTTATGCCGGTTCGATCACCGGCGGCAATGCCACCATGGTCAAGACCGGCGCGGGCACCCTCACCCTGTCCGGTGCGGCCGGCAGCTTCGCTCCGGGCGAGCTGTATATCACGCTCGGCACCGTCGCGGTGGACGGCGCAGGCATCCTGAGCTCGGCCCTCAAGGTCGATATCGCGAAGAATGCCGGCCTGACGCTGGTCAAGGGTAACCAGACGATCAACGATCTGAGCGGCACCGGCACCCTCGCCCTCAACGGCAACAACCTCTACCTTGCCAATGGCGGCAACTTCGAGGGCACCGTTACCGGCACCGGCAGCGTCCAGCTCACCAGCGGCTCGTTCAACCTGGGCAACACCATCGAGGCCGACAAGGGAATCTTCTCGGTCCAGTCCGGAAGCACGATGAACGTCCTGTCGAGCGGTACGCTCAACGCCACCCAGATCTCGGTCGACGGGCAGCTCAACCTGGCGGGCACGGCGACCACCACGGATGCCACCGTCAAGGGCGGCACGCTGCATCTGGGCACCGGCACGAGTGGCGGTGCGCTGAATTCCAAGACCCTGCTCGTCTCCAATGGCGGCAAGCTCTCGGGCAACGGTACGGTTACCGGCGCGACCACGGTGGGTTCGGGCGGCAACCTGGCTCCCGGCAACTCGCCCGGCGTGATCAGCTTCGCTGACCTGACGCTGGACGCGGGCTCCGTCTCGACGATGGAGGTCGAGGGTACGGCAGGCGCCGGTGTCACCGGCGGCAACGACCTCGTCAATGTCTCGGGCAAGCTGACGCTCAAGGCCGAATCGACCCTCGCCATCTCCAACTCGAACGATTTCGAGCTGGCGCTGGGCCAGAAGGTGCAGATCTTCAACGTGGCGCCGGGCGCAGTCTCCGGCCAGTTCGGCACGGCGACGAGCAACTTCGGCAAGGCCGTGGCCTTCAACCTCTCGACCGGCACGGTCGTGGGTCTGGGCGACTACACCGGAGACAGCTTCGTGGCTGCGGCGGCCAAGACGGCCAACCAGAAGGCGATGCTCCAGCAACTGCGCGTGGCGCGTAGCGGCGGCGTAGACCAGTTCCGCGGCGGACGCCTGCTCGAATATGTGACCAGCGCGCTGGCGGGCGGCAATGCCCAGACCCTCGCGAGCACGTTCGACAAGGCCTCGCCGGAAGCCTACACCGGTCTCGTCGAGCACCAGAGGCTGTCGATGCTGAACAACCTCGCCGACCTCGGCGGGTATGACCAGCTGGCCGACAAGGCGTTCTACGTCACCGGCTCGATTGCCTACGACAGCAGCAAGAGCCGCAACGAAGAAGGCTATGCCCGCTTTAAGTCGACCGATCGCCGCTTCAACCTCGGCGTCGCGGCGGAGTTCGGTATCGCCAAGGTGCAGGCAGCCTATGCCCACACCGACGGCAAGATCCGTTCGCAGTACCTGAGCAGCGATGCCAAGGGAGACCAGTTCTCCATCGGCGCCTCGGCTCCGGTCGCGCTCGACGGCTCGCTGCGCCTGATGGCCCGCTTCACCTATGGTGACTACGGCTTCGACGGCAAGCGCGAGACCAACGCCGGCACTGCCTCGTTCGGCGACGTGAGCGGCAAGAGCACCGTGTTCGGCGGCGGCATCGAGTACTTCACCCAGGGCAAGCGGGCCAGCCTCGACGCCACGGCGGAAGTGCTGCGGGTCTCGTCCAAGGTCCATGCCTTCGACGAAACCGGCGTGTCGGCGCTCGACGCCCTCTCGGTCTCGGCCCAGCGCGACAACAACACGATGCTGCGTGTGCGCCTGACGGGTGGCTACATGCTGCAGCCGAACTGGCAGGGCTTCGTGAAGGCCAGCCTGGACCAGGACTTCTCGAACGGAATGCTGGACGTGACCGCCAGCGTGGTTTCGGAAGATGCGGCCTTCACCGTCCGCAATCCGGGCTTCACCGGCACCCGCGCCCGCATCGGTCTGGGAAGCCGCGTGAACCTCACCCAGGGCCTGTCGTGGACGGTCGAGGGCGATGTCGGCAACGCCTCCAGCTACGGAGCACGTACCAGCGTGACCCTGCGCTTCTAAACGTTTGCACAAGACGCGCTGAATACTTCAGGCGCCGCGACCCAAACGGTCGCGGCGCCTTTTTCATAGCTGCGCTTGATCAGGCCTTCCCTTCCGCTTTGCCCTACGGACACCAGAGATCACCTTCGCGACGGGAGGGAGGCACTCTCGTAAGGCAACTCTTGGCTTGAGAAAAAATACTTTTTGGTACATGATGCGCTGGCTTTCAGAGGAACTCCGGCGATGCCCCGCAATACATCCGTGACGATCGGTGATCATTTCACCAGCTTCATCAGCCAGCAGGTGCAGGCAGGGCGCTATGGTTCAACAAGCGATGTCGTTCGCGCGGGATTGCGCCTGCTGGAAGAGCACGAAGCCAAGGTGCGTGCACTCCAGGACGCCCTCGTCGCCGGGGAGCAGTCCGGAGAGCCGCGCCCTTTCGATTTCGAGGCATTCAAGGCCCGAAAGCGCGCTGAGTATGAGGGCCGATGAAGACCCTCGCTTTAACCCCTGCAGCGGAAGCCGACATCGACGCAATCTGGGATTACAGCGCTGACAACTGGGGGCCGGATCAGGCCGACCGCTATACCGACGAAATTCGCGATACCTGTCATGCGCTGGCGGTTGGCGGGAAGCGCGGGCAGGCAACCAACGTGTGACCAGGCTACCTGAAAATCTCGACCGGATCGCACATGATCTATTTCCGTGAGAATGATGACCGCGTGGAAATCATTCGGGTATTGCATGGCAGGCAGGACGTAGAACGGCACCTGTGAGTCACGTTTTTGGACATCGCTGTCCTGCTCACCGGACAGCGGCGTCTCGCCTCCAGGCTCAAGCGCCAATCGACGAATGCTTTCCGGTTCCCGCTCCGTGAGCGCATGACGAACTACGTTATATTTTCGTCCGCGAAGGCCTGCTGTTTACGAGCCTTTAAGTTCGTGCAATCGGCGGTGCAGGGATTTCGGGGGCTAATGCATTGAGGAATACGTTGCTGTGCGCTGCGGCGGCCATGTCGCTGGCAGGTTTCCTGGTCGGTTGTGGTGGAGACACGGACACGGGACCCTCTTCTCCAACACCAGCACCGTCACCATCTCCTGCGCCCACGCCGAGCCCGACACCTACCGCGGCGCGTTTCAGTGTCGTGGCCGTGGGGCCTGTGGCATCCAGAGTCGACCTCGACACCAGCGGGGATGGAATCGTCGGAAACGTCCAGGATTCGATGACGCCGACCACGATGGATGGCGAATTCGGGCAAAATGTCCTCGTTTCGGCACAGCCGCCCATCTCGGGCCAAGTTCCCGCCGAACCTACCTTGCGGATGGAGGCTTGGGGCGTCGATACGACCTCCGGCTTCGCCTACATCAACATGATGGCGCCGGCGGGGGCGACGGTGATTTCGCCGCTCAGCGCTCTCATCGATGCGGCGGGTAGCGAAGCCCGCGTCCGGGCAGCATTGGGCCTCGATACCGGCGCAAATGCCCTGCGCGCTGAAACCAGGCTGCTGACTTTCAACCCGGCGCTGTCGCTCGGGAATGCCGATGCCGCGGTGAAGCGGGATGCGGAGCGCCTCACTAAGGTAAATTTGCAGCTGCTGGTGATGGCATCGCTGCTCAAGGAATTTCCGGGCGATCTGGAGGACAGCACTGCACCTCTGGCGAATTCTTCACGCATCCTGGCCGACTACATCAACGCGGGCGGCAAAGTGGACCTGACGGATGCCGCGACGCTCAAGGCACTGATCTCGCGCGGGCCGGGCGCAGATCCGGTCGACCGGCTTGACCTGCGCGCAGGTCTCTTGGCCAAATACATGACCGCGATGCCTGCCCGCATCGGCAATTTCGCCGATGGCCGGGCCTGGGCTTATGCTTTCCGCTTCTTCGTTTTCCCAGAAATGCGGCGTCTAGGCAGTTTCCTGCCCGGTGGTCCGACGGCGACGGCGATTGCGGCGATCCGCGTCGATGATATCGCTGCGTCTGCGGCCTGGTTCCGACCCTTCGAAGTGCCCAAGATCAACGGCCTTGTCGCTGCCCCCGATTATCGGGAACTGACCTCTTGGCTGGCGACGCCTTATGCCCTCACGATGGATCAATGCGAGGAACCTCGCCGGCTGCCGTCCTGCAACGACTGGCGACCGTTCGTCGGTCTGTCGCCATCGCAGATCGAAACCGCCGTGTCGGCGAACACCGCTGGTGTTGCGGTGAGCCTGATGGGAACCACGCTGAAGCTGGAACGGGTCGGTGCTTTCACCGGCCTGACTTATGTGACCTATACGGGACGCAGCGCCGATGGAGCTTCCGCTACCGGGACAATGTTCGTTCGGGTCCGTCCTGCGGAAACCCACTAACGAGAGTTTTGGCGAAGGAGCCGCACCAGCATGCGGCATCTTCTCGGATCATGATGACGTTGCCGTTCAATGGCCCGCTCATCCGGGCCGGCAGGTTGCCGTGCCCGTTTGATTGATCGCTCCGATAGCAACCAGATATCAAATGGATACCATTTAGATATCTGGTTGCTATCGGATATCGTAATTCTGCGTGCTTTGATGTGGGCTTGAACACCGGGGAACCGCTGCAAGCTGATTCGCGGAGGGTAATTTCTACTCGAAAGCACGAATTGGGTGCCGTAATTTCTACTTGAAAGCACGAATCTCAGGGTAATTTCTACTCGAAAGCACGAACGATTTTTCGAAATTCTACTCGAAAGCACGAACCGAAATAGCTTTCGCGACGCATCAAATGCTGCGAAATTGGCGCACTGGCTGCCGCCTTATCGGCGCGGCCATCTGCAATGCTATGATTTGAAGAAGGATCGGCCGTGATCACCTAAAAGAAAGCCCGGCACGAAGGCCGGGCATCCTAATGAGGTAGGAACAAACGTCGCCAAACGTTTTTCCAGACAAACCAATACTGGATCGTCCTTACCCCATCCCGAACCCGTTTTCAAGGATGCGCGCTTCGCGCCACGGTATCTTTTTGCCTGGATGACGGCCCTCCCACGGAGGGACGAATGGGAACGCATAGCCTGAACATGGCTCTGGAAGCGGCGCTGGCCACTGCGCTCGGCCGCACAAAAGGTGCGAGCAAGACGCGGTCGGGCGGGCAACACCGCACCGGCGCGCCGGTGCTCCGCGACAGCGTGGAGGCCGGGACGTTCGAACACGCGTTCTTCGTGTCGCCGGGCAAGGGCGAGACCGATCGCCTGCTGCGCGCCGCGCGCCGCATCCTCGATGCCGGCCGCCAGCTGCGCAGCGAGGCGCGCAACGGCGCCCGCACCCTCACCCCGGTCGAAAAGCTCCTGACCACGCTGACCGCCGCCAGTGTCCGCGTCTTCGAAGAGATTCTGACACTCTCACGCCTCAACAAGGGCAAGGTCTACCCCAGCTACGACCGCCTCGCCGAAGCGACGAGCTTGGGGCGGGCGACCGTAGCGCGCAGCCTGCGCATTCTGGAAAGCATCGGCTTCCTGGTCCGCCAGCGCCGCTTCAAGCGGATCGAGGACGTCGAAGGTCCGGGACCGCGCTACGAGCAAACCTCCAACGCCTATCGCGCATTCCTGCCGAAGATCGTCGCTGCCTATCTACCCCGCTGGATGCGCCCAGCTCCCCTCCCCGACGATGTCGAGCACCATGCGCAAAGTCAGGCGGAAGACATGGAGCATATGGTCAAGACGCTCACCTGCCGGGAACTGGCCGAGGCCCATGTCGGTGGCCCGCTGGGCAAAGCCCTCGCGCGCTTGGGAGCTGCTCTCGATCGGGATTTAGAGCGGAATGAGCGCGAGTCTCAAAGTGATCCTCAACCGCTACAAGATTCATTAAACAAAGCTCGATATCGAGTTGGCCTTAACGGCCAACACCCTTTCGCCTGACGGCGAGGAGAAGCCGATGTCTAAAAAAAACATAAACCATCATTCAAACCGCAGCCTCTGGATGCGCCGCATAGCGGCGCAAGTGCTCCCAGAGGGAGCAAGCCGATTTGCCCGCTCGAAATCTGTAACCTTGTGCAACAGGCTAATTTTCAGGGTATCTTTTGGTATCTAAATGATACCACTGTGCTCTGTGTGGTACCATTTCACGACCAATAGTCGCCTGTTCGAAAGCAAAATGGGGGTACGAATTCAATATCATCGGGCACGGCGCCAACTATCGATAGCGCGGTCTCGGAACGCCCGGCCTCCTGCATCTGCTCAGGCCCCTCGCCTTTTGGCTGCCAGGGTGCCTTGGCGTCAGTGTAATTGTTCGATCGCCTCCGCCACGATGGCGATATGTTCTTCCCAGGTCGGATTATGCCAACGAGGTAATCGCTCCATCTGGGCCATGTATCGTGGCCCGCGCTCAGCATGGTCGAAGATTGCTGACTTCCAGCCAGGACCATCCAGCGGATCTAGATATTCCGGCACATCCCCTCCCACTTCGCGCAGAGCAGGAAGATCGCTGCATATTGCTGGCATTCCTACGGAAAGTGCTTCGGCTACCGGCATGCCGTAACCTTCCGCAAAAGAGGGCATCAACAAAGCCCGTGCACCGCGCAATAGTCCTGCCATGCGGGCATCGGAGCAGCCTCCGATTTCGTCGACATGGCCTTTCAGCGCCGGGCAGCGCTCCAACATGTCGATGATCTGCTCATTTTCCCAACCGCGTCGGCCGATGATGACGAGCCGTGGAATCTGTTCAGCAGGTAGCGTTTCCACAAGATGGCGCCACAGATTAAGCAGCAGCAGGTGGTTCTTCCGCGGCTCGATAGTCCCCAAACATACGAAATAGGGGCGGCCGTCTCCAAGTTCAGGAGCTGTGGTCGCGAGATTCTCTGTTCCTAGAAGCGCGACATGGATGGCAACCTTGCGCCCGCTCCTCTCGATCCACGGATGAAGCGAGCGACCGGTTGCTGCCGAATTGACCACAGCCGCATCAGCCAGCTGCGCAACCGTTTCGATACGACGCTGATGCAGTGCAGCTCCGGAAGGTCGTGCATATTCGGGAAACTCGATCGGGATCAGGTCGTGGACCAGGCAAAGAAACTTGGCCTTTTCAAGGGCAAGAATCTTTCGAACTTTGTTTGCGTTCGTGAGGTGATGTGGAGAGGCTTGAACATATACCCCACCAGTTCCGCAGTCGTTTTTGGATGGCAATAATGCCGCGAGTTGAGGAACGACGGATGCAAGGGATCGCTGCCGGGGGCTTCCATCCTCACGGGACCAGCGGCGTTCCAGTTCGTCAAGATAGGACAGTGCCGCTCTACGCGAAAGACGCCCATAGAGGCCTGTAGGGTGAACTGCAGCAAAAGCCAGATCGTCGCCGTATTGCCCTAACAACCCGCGTGCATAAGCCATTTCCACGCGATCTACACCGGAAGGCGTAGAGTAGCGTACCCGGGAAATTAGACGTGATATATCGAGAATGACGTTTGTCATGGATTATATGGTACCAGAAGATATCTTTTGGTATCACAAGATACCTTAAGGATAGTGTGCTGCTATCTTTTCATTGCTACCAATGCCGCCAATGCCTGTTCCAGCACGGCTCCAAGAGGTAAATCGAGCTCGTCGGCCACCCGGTAGAGCTCAGTGATAGTTTCCTCAGTGGCCTTGATGTTGATCTGATGGCTGCGGCCAGTGGTGCGCCGTCGGCGGCGTGGCTTTTGGACGATAGTTGATGATGGCGTAACTTCTGCATCCGAAGCCGTAGACTGGCGCTGTGCCTTGCGGCTTGGAAATCCGCTGGTCTCAGCTAACTCTTCGATCGCTGCCGCAGGAACTGGCTTGGGCGTGTCTTGCCGGGTAAAATCATCGAGATCGCCGAAGGGATTGGCCCTGGTCATCATGCTGCTCCCACGTCAGTAGTAGTCGCGTTTTCCGATCCACTGCGAACCGCCCGCAGACGTTCAATCACTTCAGCAGCGAACTGTTCGGCATTAACTTGGGCCTTGTCCAGGTTGGACACCTCCCGCGGATCGAGGTTTTCTAGCGTCTGCTGAAAGGAGAACATCGCCCGGAAGGCTTCACGCTCGTTAAGTTGAGTTTCAAATACCGGCACACCTGCATCAAGAAGGCCGTTATGAATATGGCCCATGGTTCGAGTGCGGATGATCGGGCTAGTGCGTGTCAACAGCACACCAAAAGGCACTGCCCGCCCCGTCATTTTTTCGTGTTGCTTGAGCACCCGAATTGCTCGACTGGCCTGCTCGGCGTCGAGTTGGGAGCCTTGCATCGGGATTATCACCAAGTCGGCTTGGCTCACCGCCAGCAGCACGATCTTGGCCGCCGTTCCTTCAAGATCGACGACTACGAATGGCGTTTGCGCGGATGCCTCTTCGATGCGGTCGAGGATCGTATCCTCGTCGACGTCAGCGAGGATCGAGAGATTTTTGGGAAGGATGGCACCCCGGCTCCAGGCGGCAATGGGGTGATTGGGGTCCGCATCGACTACTGTGACCGGCGCTGCACGTGCGAGCTCAGAAGAAAGTAGCAGTGCAGCGGTGGTCTTGCCGACACCGCCTTTGGGGCTGACAAAGACGATGGTTGGCATGAATGATTCCCTTTTGGTACTAGATAGCTATCTGATATCTCTTTTGTCAATCAACGCCGGCGTTTTGCCAAGCGTAGAAGTTGCGTCGCCCCGTCAAGGCCGTGCCCAAAGCACTTGGATAGCAGGCGTCAGGCACAACCAGCAGAGGCCAAATACAACAGCGCATTGAGCACTTTGTGCATATTCGCCGTTTGGGGGCGGCCGCCCCGGCGGCCTGGAGATAGGAACGTGGCTCTCAGCGCCATTCCCTACCGTCATATCGCTTGGATACCGCGGTCCTTCGGTTATGCTCCTACCGAGCAAGATCAGTCCATCCATTGATCACTCCATCTCTCGCAGGACGGCGTGAATCACAACATGCTAGGGCCCAGACTCGTTCAGAACCAGAATGCGATGGCAGCGGTGGCGCGACGGCGGAAGTCCTTGAGGTGGCAGAACATGGCTTCGACGAGCCAGCGGTCCCGGTAGCGACGCTGGTCGTATTGGATTGGGCGCTTCCGGTTACGTCTGCCAGGAATGACGGGGATCGTACCTGGTCGCGCAGCGTCGAGCGCAGCCGATTGGCGTCGTATCCACGGTCGGCAATGACGCGCTTCATGCCCGCAGTCGCGCCGATGAGCAGGTCAGCGCCCTCGATGTCCGATAATTGCCTGGCGTCAGGACGAGGCGGAGCGGTCGCCCGATGGCATCGACGAGTGCGTGGAACTTCGTCGTTCTGTCGCTACGCGAGATGCCAATGGCATTGGCTCGATCTCCCCTTTTCCTCCACCAGCGCAGCGGTGGGCCTTGATGTAGCTGCTGTCGATCTGGGCCGTTTCGGCATCCAGCCTTCCTCGGTCAAGGCCGCCAGGATGCCGCGGTGGCTCCATCGGTTCCAACGATTGCAGACCCTCGTCGAAGGTCCGTATCCGCTCGGGCAGTCCTCCACCGGCCGCCATACTTGAGCATGTGGACGATCCCCGAGCCTCCTCTGATCGAGACCCATCGAATCAACATGACAATTGCTTTTCAAGAGGATGATTGGGTTTTGGTCCCAAGGTATTAAGAGGGAAGAAGTACTTTTTGTCTTCCCTCTTTTTTGATAAAATACAGATTTTCTATCTTACTTGAATATCTTGCCAAAAAATTTCCCGAACCCGCGAAAATGCTTGGTAAATCGCCAGGATTTGCTGTTGCGGAGCCGCATGATCTGGGAATGCCAGTCGTCGGCTATTACATGCAACCCTGACAGATCCTGCTGAAGCGACACCATTTTCTGATGAATGAGATCGACGATCGGATCCCGCGCCAGATAATGCGTTGCAACCGTTCCGCCGAAAACCCGCTGCATGGATTCCACGATTTCACGGTGTTGATCTCCGGCCGGGGGCAAAGTTTGCGGCGCGCTGAGGATCAACTGCAGATCGCGACGCAACATGTCCAATTCACGCTGGAGACCATCGGCCCGATTGCCGGAATTGCGTGCATATTCGAACGCGTCCAGTCGTCGTGCTTCGGCATTTTCGGCGGTAATGCGCAGTCTCTCCATTTCGCCTTCAATCATGCCGACGCGGTCGCGGAGATCATCCTCGGCCTTGTGGAGTATGGCTACGTCACGCTCGAGCATCGTGACATAAGCGTCGTCGTTCAAGGTGATGACAGGTTCTAACTGCGGGAGAGAGGCCCCACTGCTGGACGAAACCGAAATGAAATAGTCCGCCTGCTCAAGAGAATATTGATCTTTGAGGCATTCAATATTCTTGATAGCATTCGGACGATTTCTCGTAACAATCGACGAGAAATGATTATTTTCGACATACATGTCCACATTGGGAAAATATTTCCGGATCATCTCCTCATATTCTTCCAGTGAAAACTCATGCGTATGATGATGCGTTCTGAGCTGTTCCAACGCGCGCGGCGTCGACATTATCAGGATGCCGTCAGGCTTAAGAGCGCGCTTTATTCGCTGCAACACCTGCTCGGCATGATGCACATGTTCGATCAGTTCGAAGGAAACAGCAACGTCGAACTGGCGATCCGTGGCGAACTCTTCGGCATTATCGACGGAAAATGTCAGATTGGGGTGGGAATAATAGATACGAGCATGACGGACCGCATCTTCGGACAGATCGAACGCATATACGGATGCTGCGCCCCGCTGCGCGAGCTGCTGAGAGCCATATCCCACGCCGCAGCCGATATCGATGACATCCTTGCCCTGGGTGAGCTGGGACGCAAAGACATAGCGGGCCAAATGCTCCTGATACATGCGCAAGGCGAAATTGGGCTCGCAATTATCAGCTTGGGGTACAATCCTTTCGCCGCTGAACTGTAGAGCGCTTTGATCCGCCATTCTTTCTTGTTCCCGAATGAGGTTTCGGCAGACGCGCTGTCTTCTCGTGAAAGGCGCCGCCCCAATTCCTGCCGGGCTGGGCAGGGAGTGAGGATTCTCTAAAGGGATTTCAGCCTTTTTCAAGCAGCGCTTCCTGAAAGGGGAATTGAATTGACCATCCCTCCCGGTCGCGCGATAGGCAGCTGAATTAACCTCTTCTGGACAGATCATATCAGAGGTCAATTTTGAATATCGACTATTTGGCAATCGCCGTCGTAGGCTTCATCAGCTGTGCGCTTGCGCAAATTTTGCCGAAGGCAGCACCGGCCGGCCAGATGCCGACACTGACTTGTGGCGATCATTTTCGATCCGAATAACGAGCATGACACTGCGCTGCGTGTGTCGGCCAATCCGCGGACACGGATATTTGACCATACTTCGGTGCTTTCAGCGCCATTGCCAAACGAATGAGGGCTGACATGGCAGCAAACATCAGCGTGCTTTTCATCATTGGATGCAATGAAGGACCTAGCGCCCGATACCGAGTCTTCAATCATATAGATGCGCTGCAAATGCAGGGCGTCGCAGCTGAATGGATGTGGGAAATTCATCCCGAAATCCTTGACGAGAATTATCTTCGTCAGTTCTCGCTCGTGGTGAATTTTCGAAGTGGTTATTCGGAGCGGATGGCTGCGATCATGGAGGCTCTGAAGCGCCTCAACATTCCGACCATATACGACATTGACGATCTGGTGTTCGATCCCACGCTGGTGAGCGGAATCGATGCCTTTGCAAAGATGGATGACGCCGGCCAGCGCGACTATCATGATGGCATGGCGAGCATCGAGCGCGTCATGAAAGCCTGCGACTATATCACCGTTTCAACACCCTTTCTCGCTGATTATGCTCATAAATTCACGAACAAGAAAGTGTGGGTCGTCCCTAATGGCGTGAATGACCGGCAAATCGATGTCGCTGGAAGCCTTGGCGGATATGAGACTGGCCCTCGTTTCATCACGTTCCTGAGCGGAACGAGTACGCATGAACGGGATTTCGGTGAGGTTGCCGGCGCGCTTCGCCGGATTCTGGGCGAATATGACGATGTGTACCTAAAGCTTGTCGGCTTTCTCGATGTGGATACGCATCTGCCCGGTCTGAACCGCAAGGTGATCCACATTCCCTTCATGCACTGGAGCGATCTGGTCATCGAGGCAGCCGCGGCTTATATCAATATTGCTCCCTTCGATCCTAGCAGCCCCTTCTGCCAATCGAAAACCGATCTGAAATATGTTGAGCCGGCCTTGTCCGGTGTGCCTACGATCGCCTCGCCGATCAGCGCATTTCAGGCCAGCATAACTTCTCACGTGAATGGCATCATCGCGCAGAGCGAAGAGGATTGGTACGCAGCCTTCAAATCGCTTATCGATGACCCATCCCTGCGGAACCGCCTGGGCGCCGCCGCTCGGGATCATGTCAACCGCGAGCGATTGCCCCAGCATATGGGGCGACGGCTGCTAGGCGTCTATCAGGAGGCCATCAGCCTCCATGCTGACAGGGAGCGGAGAGCCGCTTTGCCTGTTCCCCGGCTCCGTCCGCAGAACGGGCTTCGGATCGATTGGGTGATACCGCAGCCTTTCGAGGGGTCCGGCGGGCATCGCAACATCTTCCGGGCCATCCGCTATCTATCGGAATTCGGGCATTCCTGCGTCGTACATGTCTTGCCGGACAACCACCGCTTTAGCACTGGAGAACAGATTCGCGATTTCATCACGAAGGAATTCTTCGACATAAAGGCGGCCAACGTTGTTCATGGTGTCGACGACATCGGGGAAACTGATGTTCTGGTCTGCACCTATTGGACGACTGCCTATGTGGTGAAGGACAACGCTGCGAAAGCCACGCATCATGTCTATTTCATCCAGGATTATGAGCCGATGTTCTTTCCCATGGGGATTGACTATGTGCGGGCCTGTGAAACCTATCGCTTTGGTTTCCATCCGATAACGTCGGGCCCCTGGCCGCTCCATATGTTGCAGAAGGAGTGGGGGGTGACGGAGGGAGAATTTTTCCGTTTCCCGCTGGATCGAACGATCTACTATTCGAATGCGGAGCCGCGCCCGGCCGGGCAGAGGCCGCGTCTGGCCTATTTTGCGCGGCCAGATATGCCCCGCCGCTGCTATCCTCTAGGCGTTGCCGCTCTTGAGATCGTCACTCAGAAGAGGCCCGATGTCGAAATCATATTTTATGGCGACAAATCCGAGAAATTTCAGAATATTCCCTTCCCGTTCACTAATGTCGGCATGACGCCGCGTATTGAGGATCTGGGCGATCTCTACAGATCCTGTGACATAGGTGTATGTTTTTCGACGACGAACCCGTCCCTTGTCCCGTTCGAGATGATGGCGTGCGGACTTCCGGTCGTTGACCTCGATGTCAACGGGAATGAGGTGAGCTATGGAGGGCGGGAGAATTGCATTCTGACAGATCCCAGCCCGGCGGACATTGCCGGAAAAATTCTGGCCGCCCTGGACGATCCTGGCATGATGTCCGCTTTGCGTACGCGCGGCATCGACTATGCACGTGAATTTCCGACAGAGCTGGAAATGGCAAAGATTATCGAGCGAGGGATTCTAGAAAGTTACGAGCTGGCGGCTAAGGCCTGAACAGGCACCTGGCTTATCCCGTCGAGTGAAGACTATGAATTTCGAACGCTTCCGTGTGCGGGCAAGTCTCGCCTTTCACAGACTGTTCCTGCCGCGGGCATTGCGACACTTGCTCCGGCAGGGGCATCCCTATGACATATGGCAAAAGACTAACATCCTGACGCCAGTGGCGCGGAGTGACCTAACGGACGCGCTCGCGGCGCATAAAGATTCCTTGCCGCTCATATCGGTAGTGATGCCGGTCTACCGGCCCGACATAGGGCATTTCAGGGCCGCGATTGCTTCGGTGCAGGAGCAAATCTATCAAAACTGGCAATTGTGCATCTGTGATGATGGAAGCGGCGATGACGACCTCAGGCAGGAGGTGAACAGGATCGGCAAGGACAGCCGAGTGACGTTCACCTTCCTCTCCAAGAATTCGGGGATCGGTTCAGCGACCAATGCGGCAGCGTCGCTGGCGTGTGGAGATGTCATTCTGTTTCTGGATCAGGACGATGTCCTATCAGCAGATTGTCTGGCGGAGTTTGCGTTGGCATTCGCAACGGACCCGGACGTTGAGCTTGCCTATTCGGACAGTGACAAGATCGACGCGGCAGGCAGACGTTTCGACCCGTCCTTCAAGCCTGGCTGGTCCCCGACACTTTTACTGTCCTATATGTATCTCAGCCATGCGGTAGCCATGCGGCGTTCCGTGTTCGAGCGTTTAGGCGGGGTCCGCAGTGCCTATGACGGCAGCCAGGATTTCGATCTGGCACTGCGTGCCAGCGAGATCGTCAGAGCCGTGCGGCATATTCCGAGAATTCTCTATCACTGGCGTGTTCTGCCCGGCTCCACGGCTCTTTCCGCTACGGAGAAGCCGACATCCATCATGGCCGGACAGCGTGCTGTCGAGGATGTCGTGGCCCGGCGCGCGCTACCGGCCAGGGTAGAGCGGCCGGATTGGGCGGAGCGTGCCAACATCGGCCTGTTCCATCTCGTCTTCCGGTCTCCGACCGTAGCTGTCAGCATCATCGTGATGTTGGATCGCGGCAGGGAAGACTGGCGCAGCCATGTCATGGGGCTGCTGGGGGATGCCCCAAGCGATGCGCAGATCATTGTCGTGGCATCGCGACGATCGACGGCCAGTATGGGGCTGGACGTGAAGGATCATGCGAAGATCGACGGCGATGTGCAACTAGTGTTCAGCGACCATGAAGCACTGTCGGACCGCATGGCCGAAGCTGTGGCGCATGCGTCTGGGGATTTGATCCTTGTTCTGTCCGGCGAACTTATCTGCATCCGGCAGCACTGGATTGCCCAGCTCTGCGGATATGCGGGCTTGCCGGGGGTGGGGGCGGTAGGGGCCCGTCTGGTTGATGGGCAGGGCCGCCTGGTGCAGGCCGGACTGGTGGCGCCAACAGGGGAATATTATCTCGAACCGGCCTTTGCGGGTTTGGGGAAGGGGCGTGCGGGTGCGCTGTATCTGGCCCGCACCAGTCGGGAATGTGCCGCCGTCACGGCTCATTGTCTGGCAATTTCACGCGACATGCTGAACCGGATCGGCGGCATACCTTCTGGGCAGGATGGCATGGTTGCAGTAGGTATGGCCCTGTCGCATGCCGTCAGAGCGGAAGGGGCATCGGTCATTCTATGTGCGGATTGTGAATTCAGGCTGGATGAGAATTCCGCCTCCCGGATGGCGTTTGCCGCCCCGGATACTGCGCCGGAATCCATGCCAGACCCTTGGTATAACTATAATCTCGGATATGGCCGCAATCAGTATTCGCCGATCAGGCGGCGTCATCCGTTGCGGCGGCGCGGGCCGGTTAAGCTGGCTGTGGTGACGCACAATCTCGATGGAGAAGGGTCGCAATCGACCCTGCTTGATCTTGTCAGGGGGCTGCGGGACGCAGGCTATATCGATCCTTTCATGATCTCCCAACGGGAAGGCGAACTCGGGCCGGCCTTTCGTTCCGAAGGCATTGATGTTGAAGTGATCGCGTCTCCGGGACGTCGCGCTGGTGGAGCAGTGTTGGCTCGCTATCGGCACTCCCTGGTAGAGGCCTACGCTAGGCACGGTGCGGAAGCAGTGTTGGCGAACACACTGGAAAGCCATGCGGCGATCGCGGCGGCCGCCGAGGCCGGGTTGGGGGCGCTGTGGTGGCAGCATGAAGGAGGGGACTGGTGGCGTTATTTCAGGCATCTTTCCGTTCCGGTGCGCGCCCAAGCCTATGCTGCCTTTTCTCAGGCCTATCGCGTGATCCAGGTGGCGGATGCAACGCGTCGGGCCTGGATGCCATTGGCGCTGCAATCCAATTTCCAGCTTATCCGGAACGGGATTCCTACCCACCGTCTTGAGGAAGATCGAGATCGCTGGACGCGCGGCGCGGCACGGCGGGAACTGGGGTTGGACGATCATGATTGCTGCGTATTGTTGTTAGGCAGTATTGCCCCTCGCAAGGGGCAGGCAGACATATTGAAGGCGCTCGTGCGGTTGGGATCCAACATCCCGCTCAATTTGAAAATCCTGATCGCGGGAGGGTTTGTCGATAGTGCCTATCGGAAAAAGCTGGAATGTTTGCACAGAGAGATGCCGAAATATCTTCGGGATAAAATCCTATTTCTGGGAAGGGTCGATGATACGTCGAAATATTATGCGGCATCAGATATATTTCTATGCTGTTCCAGGCAGGAAAGTGCGCCCAGAACATTGGTCGAGGCGATGAATTTTTCATTGCCGATTATTACTACTCCGGTCGATGGTATTCCAGAATTGGTAGTATCTGGAAAGACTGCTGAATTTTATAGACCGGGAGATTATTCTGCGCTTTCCGACATGCTGATGGAATTCCACGCTTCCCCGCATAAGCGCGAGCAGCTAGGGCGGGCTGGCAAGCGACATGTTTCGAATGTAAGTGACTTTGACGTCATGGTGGCACGATTTGGGGCATTGGTGCGCGAGGCGGCTGCGTTACGCACCGGTCGCTGATATTGTTGGCAGGCGAGGAAATTGGACCCAGATTTTACAGACGACGGCATCGTGCAGCGATCCGGGAACGACCATATTGTTGGTGCCAGCGACTGGGAGGCTACTCTCGTTCTTGCCAGACGAAGGTTGGCGGAAGTGTCGGAGCGTCTGTCGGTAGTGGAGACAGAGGCCTATCTGTTGCGTGCCGATGCCTGCCGATTGCCTGGCGCGCTGGCGCGATCTGATGCGCTTGAAAAGGAACTCGCAGCCTTGCGTTATCGGTTCGACGATACAGAGGCCAGGCTGCAGCGCCTGCGCAAATCTCTGAGCTGGAAGATCACGCATCCGGTGCGCTGGGTTGGCCGTACATACAAGAAAATGCTGCGACGAGGCGCTGCCTGATGCAAGATACCGAATATAGCTGCGATGTGCTTTTCCTGATCGGATGCTGGGAGGGAGAGTCCAAGCGCTACCGTGTTCACAACATAGCCGAAGGGCTGGAACATCTGGGCTATACGACCCGCATAATGGATTTCAGTGCATGCGGAGAGATCGTTGATAAATTGTTGCGGCCGCGTGTGGTCGTATTTTTCCGCTCTCCTTTCGATCCTTCGAAGAGGGTTGTGGAGGTTCTCGAATATTGTCGGGTCAAGCGAATAAAAACCGTCTTCGATGTCGATGATTATGTCTTTGAACCATCTATTATAGATACTGTCGCTGGCGTATCAGAGCTGACGCAAAATCAGCGATCTGACTATGAGTGGGGTGTTCGAGCCTATCGATCACTTCTTTTTAGTGCCGATATCGCTACGACCACGACACCTTTCCTACGTGATCGCATGAGCGACCTGGGGCGGGATGCCTATGTTGTGCCCAATTCCATCAATGCTGCGCAGCAGGCGTTGGCGGAAACCATTCTTTCCAGCATGGACGATGCACGGGACAGCAGGCGAGATGGGGTCAGCATCTGCTATTATTCGGGTTCGAAAACTCATGCCCGTGATTTTGCCCGGTGCGCCAGTGCCATTCAGGCGGTCATGCGCAAATATGCCCATGTCCGGTTTCGTCTCGTCGGACTACTCGATCTCGACGAGAGCTGGTTGCCGTTTGCAGAACGGATTGAGCGCGCTGGGTTCATGGCGCCGCTCGACATGCTGCAAGACATGGCGAGGTGCGACATCAACTTGGCGCCGCTCGAAGAGAACGACATGTTCTGCGAAGGCAAAAGTGAACTAAAATTTTTCGAGGCGGGGCTGGTGGAGGTGCCAACAGTCGCCAGTCGGACGGGACCGTTTGTCGCGGCCATCGAAGATGGTGGAAATGGCTGCCTGGCCTCTACGCCGGAGGAATGGGAAGAGAAGCTCGGCCAGCTGGTTGAAGATGCGGACTTGCGTCGGGCGCTTGGCCGCGCTGCCCGACACACGGCGCAGAGCCGTTTTTCCGCAGAATCCGCAGCGCGCGCAGCTCTGGTAGCCTATGGTCTGGAAAAATCGGTCGCGCCACGAGCCAGGGTCATGGAGGCGCTCCGGATTGGCTGGATTGTGCCGGGCCTGATCATCGGCGGCGGGGGCCACCGCAATATTTTACGGGCGGCCTATCATCTCGAAAAATTCGGGCATGATGTCCGTCTCTATTTTTCCGACACAAACCTGTCGGCGGCGGATTTGCGCAAGACCGTACGAAAGCATTTCTATCCTTTCGAGGGCGAGGTGCGCCGTTTCGACGGGACGGTGGATGCGGAGGATGTGCTGATGGCGACGCACTGGTCGACCGTGGCACTCGCGGAATCCGTAAAGTCCCAGGTCGGCGAGATCATGTATTTCGTGCAGGATTTCGAGCCTGCCTTCTATTCCATGGGGTCGGAATATATTCTGGCCGAGAATACCTATCGCAAGAATCTCTATGCGATCACTTCTGGCCCGTGGTGCGAACATCTCCTGAAGCGTGATTATGGCATGGAGGCGGATTCATTCCGTTTCCCTATCGACAGAGACATTTATAATGGGTCGGCAGGTCAGGGACGGCCGCGGGACAAGCGCATATTATTCTTTGCCAAGCCTGAAATGGCACGGCGCTGCTTTTTAATCGGGACGATGGCCCTTCGGGAGTTTCATCGTCTCAAGCCAGACTATGAAATACTGTTCTTCGGATCCGGCAGTGCAAAGCAGCACGTACAGGATTATCCTGTCACTTATCTGGACATCGTTCCTACCTTGAATGATCTGGCAACCTTGTATGCCACCTCTGCTGCAGGGCTGGTGTTTTCGACCACCAACCCCAGCCTTGTACCTTATGAAATGATGGCATGTGGCTTGCCGGTGGTTGACCTTAACCGGCCAGGCAATGAAGTGAATTATGACAATCGCTATGATCTCGCCTTGTTGGCGGATGCTGACCCGCGGCGGATGGCGATGGATATGGCAGCCATGCTGGATGATCCTGAAAATCTTGGACGCCGCAGTGCCAACGGGGTGGAATTCGCCGCGACTTTTCCCAGCGAGGAGGCCATGGCTCGCAGGGTTGAGGCCTTGATTGTCGCACGATTGGAGCGTTCCGGCGCCATGATGCGGCAGGCAGGTTGAGGTTGACGGAGTATTTTTATGACGCAAGGGAAGTATCGAACGTGAGTTTGCATCTGATTGCCGGCGGAGCCGGCTTTATCGGCGTCAACCTGGCCGCAGCCTTGCTGGACCGGGGCCATGAGGTTCTGGTTGTCGACGATCTGTCGCGCGGCACACGCGAGGCCATGGCCTTTCTTGAAGGCAAGGATGGTTTTTCTTTCGTGCAGGCGGACTGTTCCGATCCCGATATTCTGGATGAGGCCCTCGGCACCAAAATTATCGATCAGATCTGGCATCTTGCCGCCAACTCCGACATTCCCGCAGGCGTGGCGGATTATAAGGTTGATTTGCGGCAGACCTTCCTCACGACAGTTGCTCTGCTTGATGTGATGAAGAGGCGGGGTATTACTGTGGTGCATTTCGCATCCAGCTCGGCGATCTACGGGGATCATGGCGACGATCTGATCCATGAGAATATCGGGCCATTGCAGCCGATTTCCAATTATGGCGCCATGAAGCTGGCGTCTGAGGCTCAACTGCGCGCTGCGCAGGAGGCCTATCTGGAACGGGTATCGATTTTCCGGTTTCCCAATGTCATTGGCGTACCCGCGACGCATGGCGTCATCCTCGACTTCGTTCACAAGCTGATGGCAACGCCGGATGAACTGGAGGTTCTGGGCAATGGGACGCAGCAGAAATCCTATCTGCATGTGACGGACCTGGTGACGGCAATGCTGCATGTTGCCGATCGCGAGGAGCCGTTTGCCGTTTATAATATTGGGCCCACGGATGAAGGGGTGACAGTCCGTTTCATTGCGGAGACTGTACGCAATGCCTTCCGTCCCAATGCGGACATACGCTTTGGCGAGGGCAATCGCGGGTGGGTCGGCGATGTGCCGAAATTCCGCTATTCGGTCCAGCGTTTGCTTGAGACTGGCTGGAAGCCCGAGTTGGGATCGGTAGAAGCGGTCGAGCGCGCCGTTTCTGAAATTCTGACACAGAAAGCCCCGCACTAATGCAGGCTGTCATCCTTGCGGGCGGCAAGGGGACCAGGCTGGTGAGCCGGTTGAATGGCAAGCCCAAGCCGTTGGTCGACGTCGATGGTGTCCCGTTGCTGCAGCGCCAGATCGAGGGTCTTGTCGCGCATGGCATCGACGACATCATAATCTTGGTGAACCATGCCGCGGACCAGATACAAGCCTTCATCGCCGGGCTTGACCGGAACATCAGGATCACTCTGATCGACGATGGCTTTCCGCGAGGGACTGCGGGGGCGACCTTGGCCTGTCTCGACCGTTTGCAGGAGCGGTTCGTCGTGGTGTACGGGGACACATTATTCGATCTGGACGTTGGACATATCCTGGCGGAGCATGGCCGTCGTGGTGCCGATGCCACCCTCCTTCTGCACCCCAACGATCATCCGGCCGATTCCGATCTGGTCGAACTGGACGGGGAGGGGTGGATCAGTGGCTTCCATTCCTATCCGCACCCCGACGGGGCATGGTTGCGCAATCTTGTGAATGCGGCTTTTTATGTGGTCGAACGGCGCGCGCTCGAACCATGGGTCGGGCGTATGGACACCGGGGATTTCGCCAAGGATCTCTTTCCCGCCATGCAAGCCGAAGGTGCCCGCCTGAACGGGTATGTCTCCTTCGAATACATCAAGGATATTGGCACTCCCAAACGGTTGGATAAGGCCGAGGGCCATTTGCGCAGCGGGTTGGTCGCACGTGCTCGCCGTAATCGGCGCCAGCGCGCGGTGTTCCTCGACCGCGACGGCACGATTAATCAGCCATGCGGCCATATCGCGCGTGCGGAAGATCTGACATTATTTCCAGAGGCGGCATCGGCGATACGCCGTCTGAATGAGGCGGAATATCGGGTTATTCTGATAACCAATCAGCCCGTGCTTGCCCGAGGTGAGGTCGATGCGGTCGGTTTCGCGCGCATCCATGCCAAGCTGGAAAGCGAGCTGGGGCAGGAGGGGGCGTATTTCGATGCCCTCTATCATTGCCCGCATCACCCGGATGGCGGATACCCAGGAGAAGTGCCCGAACTGAAATGTCCATGTTTGTGTCGTAAACCGGGCACCGGCATGGTGGAGGCTGCGGTCGCAGATCTGAACATCGATATTGACCGGTCTTGGATGGTCGGAGACAGCACCGCCGATATCGCCATGGCAGGCAAGATCGACCTTCGTTCGATCCTGGTGGCGACGGGAGAAGGTGGAAGGGACGGTAAATATGTTGCGTCACCCACTTTTACTGCGCTGTCGATCGGCGATGCCGTCGATTTGATCCTGGCGCAGGACCACGCCTGCACGTCTTCCGAATTCTAGGGTTTACAAGTGATTATCAGTCAAACGCCTTTACGCATGAGTTTTGTCGGTGGCGGCAGCGACCTTCCATCGTTCTACCGCAAATATGGCGGAGCCGTGCTCAGCACTGCGATAGATAAATACGTCTATGTCAGCATAAACCGTAAGTTCGACGGCGGGATCAGGCTGGCCTATTCAAAGACCGAAGAAGTCCAAAATATCGACGATATAGAGCATGAGCTTGTGCGAGCTGCTTTCGCCATGCGCGGCATGCGCGGCGGTGTGGAAATCACGACGACTGCCGACATTCCGTCGCGCGGTACCGGTTTGGGGTCGTCCTCCTCCTTCACGGTGGGCCTGCTGAATGTGTTGAGCGCCTATCAGGGCAAGCATGTCTCTGCGGAGGATCTGGCACATGGCAGCTGCGATATCGAAATCAACCATTGCGGCCAGCCCATTGGCAAACAGGACCAGTACGCAGCTGCTTTTGGCGGCCTTAACCTGATCGAATTCCGACCCGACGACAGCGTATCGGTTTCGCCCGTTATAATGCCGCGGGATATGCGTGATCTGCTCGAACAGAGGATCATCGTTTTCTATACCGATATTACGCGCAGTGCGTCGGCCATCCTGGCCAGCCAGTCGGTGGAAACGGGCACCGATGCGACTAAACAGGCCGCCCTCAAGCGCATGGTCGAGCTGACCTATATTCTGCGGGACGAACTGGGCGCAGGTAATATCGACAGTTTCGGGCACATACTCGACGAGAATTGGGCCCTGAAGAAATCGTTGACTGCGGGCATCACCAGCCATGATATCGATGGCTGGTATGAGCGTGCGATCGGTGCGGGCGCGCTGGGTGGAAAGCTTCTCGGCGCAGGTCAAGGTGGCTTCATGATGTTCTATGCACCGCGCGACCGCCATGAAGATATCGCCAATGCCGTCGGCTTGCGTCGGATCCGCTTCGGCTTCGAGCCTTTGGGCAGCCGCATCCTCTTTTACAATCCCCGTTGAATGCAGGAGTTTTTCAGTTGGCCTTCTTTCCGGATCGTTTAATTCCCAGTGCTGGCGAATACGCTGGTGAATATTTCACCCGTCTGGCATCGGCTGCGGCCACGGTCGACCCATCGGCCATATCCGCCGCCGGAGTATTGATCGCGGAGACGACGAAGGCTGGCGGAAGGCTTTTCTCCTGCGGTAATGGGGGGTCGGCCGCGATTGCCAATCATCTGGTCTGCGATTGCCTGAAAGGGATCCGCACGGACACGCAACTGCGCCCGAAAGTTCACAGCCTGTCCACCACAGTCGAACTGATCACGGCGATTGTCAACGATATCGGCAGCGAGCAGATGTTCTCGTTCCAGCTTGAATCCATGGGCGAGGCAGGGGACCTGCTCATTGCGATAAGTTCGTCAGGTTCTTCCCCTAATATCGTGCGAGCTCTGAAACTGGCGCGCAGCATGAATATCAAGACCATCGCGATGACGGGCTTTGCAGGCGCCCCATCGCGGGAGCTGGCCGATGTCAGCCTTCATGTCGATTGTGAGAATTATGGTGTGATCGAAGATGTACATCAGTCGCTGATGCACATTCTCGCACAATATACACGACACAGTCATCTGGACGATGAATCGCAGCTTGGTACTTTGAAGTTCTAGAAGTTCATCGATTTTTGGCCAGCTGGCTCTTGTGAGGTTATATGCCCAAATGGTTGGAATGGGGATTTAAGGGTGGCTCTGAACCAAGGGCCGACGCCAATCAGGCCGACCTCGGCAGGATTGCAGACACGGACCGGATTTCTCCTGAAATCCTAGCTATGGGGCATGGTGACTTTGAATGCACCATTTGCCGCGAGCGCCATGCAATCACGCCTTTTGAACAGCGGACCGATCTGGATGGCATAGTCCATGAGCTGTGGATGTGTTTGCGCTGCAATGTATTATTGAACGTTAAGGATCTTAAGCAATCGCAGGGAAATAACGTTCAGGACAAAATCCAATCCGATACATCAGAAGAATTTTATCGCGTTGGTGATGACTATCTGTCAACCGTGGCACATCAGGTCGATGCCGATGGATTTACAGAATTTCTCTTCCAGCAATGTCCGGATCTTAACCCGGGAATTGCAATGGAATTTGGCGCGGGCCGCGGTATAACCGCAGCCGCAGCGGCGAAAAAGTTCGAGAAGGTGTATGCTGCCGAATTGACGCTCAAAACACTCTTGCAGGTGCATGAGCATATGCCGCAGCGCGACAAGGTCGTGCCGACAGAGAATTTCCTTGATATTCCCGAAAAGCTTGATGCTATTTATGCGATGCATACTTTAGAGCATCTGCCAAATTTGCGAGATTTTTTGAATCATTTCAAGGAAATGATGGCCCCCGGCGGGGCGTTATTTTTTCAAGTTCCGATGGTACGCCGCGAATATCTCGTCTGTGTCCACTACACATTTTTCAATGAGGCATCATGCCGGGCCATGGCCAACATCCTGGGCCTGAAGCTGGTCGGCATATGGTTCGATCATGCCAATGATTTTCTGACATGCATTATGAGAAAGGATGCGTCCCTGACATGACGTGATCAGGGCTGATGATGGTCAATGCTGTAAGGATGATCCTGCGCACTGTGCCTGACATGTTCCATGATGTCGTACAAAGTCAGCCTGCGTAAGCCATCATAGCTGCATCCTGTACGGGTCCATGCGGGATGATAGCCTGGATCTCTCTCTACCGCGCTCCCCCAGCGTTGGCGCAGTCGGGTATGTTCCTGTCGCATGCGTTTCCGCTGGCGGCGGCTGAGGTTGAGTCCGCGTGAGACGGATTCATGATGGAGCAGCGTGATCGTTCCGCAATAGACCACCGCCAGTCCCAGCGATCTCAGGCGCAGACATAAATCGACATCCGCAAAGTCGATCGAGAAGCTAGTTTCGTCGAACTGACCCGCCGCCAGGAATGTAGACTTGCGCACGGCCATGAACGCACCGGTGATGGCTGGGGCCTGACGGGTGGCAAGCCAGCGTCGGGATGGTCCCGCACAATCCCCAGGCATCCAGCGCCCTTCATGCTGCGGCCCATTGTCCATGCCGAATACAAAGCCGCCATGCTGCATAGTATCGTCCGGATACAGCATCCGTGCCCCGATGATGCCTATCTCCGGATCGTGCAGCAGGCCTGCCAATATCCTGTCCCATCCGCGAGTACGTATGGCCGTATCGTCGTTGAGAAAGAGCAGCGCGTCACCGTTGGCATGTGATGCGCCCAGATTATTGGCGCGCGACCAATTGAAGGCCTCAGGGAAGGAAATGATCTTGATGCCCGGCTTGCTCGCCAGTTCAGAAAAGAGCTGTCGGGTGGAAGGGGTGCGGCTGTCATTGTCGACGATGATGATCTCTATCATCTCGGGCATGTCGGCCGTCGCGAGGAGGGTATCTACGGCTTCACGCAACAGGTCGGGATTATCGCGTGTGGGAATGATGATCGACAGGGAAAATGGGTCGGCATCGGGGAATGGAAGATCGTTCGCATCCGTGCAGCCGGGCACGGTCATTAGAACAAGCGGAACGTGCGCGACCGGCCCAGTGCCGTCCGCTGCCGTTGCCGTTAACCGCCCCATTGTTGTCCTACCTTCCGTCCACAAGCGATCGGGTTGGGGGAGCAGGACAGGATCCTGGCGTGTCATGCCGTCCGGGCTGAGATGATCATGGTCTGCGCGGACTATGGAGCACCCGCTTTCGGTAATGGCCCAGGCCAAC
Organism: Novosphingobium sp. BF6; assembly: GCF_058273105.1. Classification (NCBI taxonomy): domain Bacteria; kingdom Pseudomonadati; phylum Pseudomonadota; class Alphaproteobacteria; order Sphingomonadales; family Sphingomonadaceae; genus Novosphingobium; species Novosphingobium sp. BF6. The sequence continues at coordinate 14,790 of NZ_JBZCOY010000003.1, read as the reverse complement.
CATGCGAGGGCCTCAGGATCCAGTATCGCCCCTGAAGGCAGAGGTAGATCGAATATCCTGGTTGGTTCCGATTGCCCTGCAACTTCATTGCCGTGGATGCACCAATATTGGTAGCTCTGACGGGACAGCATCGTACGAACTTGGCTGACGCATTGGCTGGTTTCTGCAGGTATTACTCGGAAGAAGGGTCTGCCCTGTGATGCGGGGGCTGGCGGCGGCGGATTATCGGCCACATATCGGGAATAGTCCTGCAGTGACCAGATATGGGGGATCAGTGCGGGATCCGGGAGGAAGGCTCGGGCGCCATATCGACACAGGTCATCGACCGCGCGCGTATCGCCAAGGCGCGTGGCTTTAGCAAAAGCAGCTATTGCATCTTCGCGGCGTCCCTGTTGGCGCAACGCAAGACCAAGTTCGCGCCATGTCCCGGCATGTTCAGGCCTCAGACTGGCGGCCAGATGGCCAACCTCAGCCGCCTCATAGGGCTGCCGCGCTGTGCGTAGCAATCGGGCATGCAGTAGAGCAGCCCGGTGGCTTAAGGGCCATGTCCGGGCGATCGGATCCCATCTCTCAGCGACATCTGACCAGTGTTTTGGTTCCAGCGTCCGCCATGCCCTGATTGCGGCATAGATCAGGCCCGGTATCCGGACGGCCGAACTGCCGATGGCGCGCAGTCTATGGGTGGCGTTCACTGGAGATGGATGGACTGGTGATAATATTCATATGCTTCGTCAGGGTCGCTGAATATCGACATATGTCCCTGTGAAAGAACGCATATCTTCGAGCAATGCTCTCGAACGTAATTGGCATCATGCGACACGATTATCAATGCTCTGTCAGCGCGCTTTTCGAACAATTCGGTGTGGCATTTGCTGTGGAATCTGGCGTCGCCGACTGCGACGACCTCATCAATAAGAAAACAGTCGAACTCGATAATCATGGATAACGCAAACGCCAGTCGAGCGCGCATGCCTGATGAATAAACCGACAGCGGTTCGTAAAGATATGGACCCAGTTCAGAGAAGCTCTGAACATAGTCAATCTTGTCCTCATACGGCACGCCATAGATCCGGCAGATGAAGCGAAGATTGTCCATGCCTGTCAGTGCATTCTGGAATGCGCCGCCAAATGCCAGAGGCCAAGACACGGACATTTTGCGCTCGACCTGCCCTGATGTGGGGCGCTCCGCACCGCTCAAAAGGCGGATCATCGTCGATTTGCCCGCGCCGTTGCGGCCCAGAATGCCCACTTTCTCGCCGGGTGCTACATCCAAGTTGATATTATTGAATACCGCATGCGAACCGCGCGATGTGGGGTAGCTTTTGCACAGGTTGATAAGCCTGATCATTGCGGCACCACTTCCCGGCTGACCTTGGCCGTTGCAGCAAGCCCCAGAAGTGTCAGGACGGCGTTTGCGGCAGCCATGTAGCCCATGTCGTAATGGGCTACGACCGCAGATCCGAAATAGCCTTCGCGAACATATTCTACAGCATTGATCATGGGCAGGTATAATATGTAATGCTGTCCGATCTTCGGCAGGGAATCCACCATGAAGCCTGCCCCTGACAGGGGCATGATGATATAGGCAAAGGGATGCCAGAGCTTCTCGATGATTTCATAATCTTCGTTGAGCGCACCCAGCAACATAGCAAGTGCGGCACCAAACCACGTTAGCATGAGCCAACCGACCATGATCTGCAAAAGATCCTCCGGGGGTTCCATCCATTCCGTTACGGTGAATATGATGGTCAGCACGATGAAGGACATGGTGGCGCCCATAAACTCTAGAAGCAGCCGGGCAAAGAATACGTCGATGACCTTGACCTGCCGGTGATACATCAAAGCAAGGTTCGGTTTCACGGAATCGATCAGCCGTCCCGGCATATTCCGCCACAGCAATATGGTAGAATAGCCGGTTACCGCAAAGGCAGTGATCGGCAATGTGCTGGCGTGATTGAGGCCGAGCCCCGCCCAGAGTAACGTGACCGCCAAGGTAAACAGCATTGGCTCCACAAAGACCCACAGGAAGCCGATATTATGCCGCCCATATCGCGTGATGATCTCGCGCAGAAGGAGGGCCCATATTACGCGGCGCTGGATGGTCAGGGCGGGGAGGAGGGGCGTGCTCATTGCTGATGCTCACGAACCCCAGCAAGCAGCATGGTGAGAACGGCCCAGGCGATCAGGCTGAATATCAGGGTGGAGACAATGCCCCTCCAACGGCGCGGTTCGATGGCATCATCGGGCAGGCTGGGCTGGACGATACGCTCCACATAGGCGTGCTTGCGCCGGGCCTCGTTCTGGGCCTCCTGGAGCGAGGCCATGGCTGCAGTCAGGTGACGATCGGCAAACTGGCTTTCCAGGAACAGCCGCTGATACTGCAATGCTGCGGATGAAAGAGATTTGCTGCCCCCTGCGATCTTGCCCATTTCAGTATCAATATCGTGCGAAATGCTGCTGATCTGGGCCTGGATCACTTCGATCTGCGGGTTTTGTGGTGCTATTGCCTTCATCTGCGCCAATTGCGCCCGACTGGCGATCAACTGGTCCTGCAGTTTGAAGATCATCTGCAGTTGGACCGGGGCCTGTTTCTCAGGGTCCACGATCCCGGACTTGTTCCGGAAAATGGCAAGAGCAATCGCCGTGGATTCGGCCTTTTTCTTGGCGATCGCCACTTCGTCGGTTGACACCTTGATCAGGTCGTTGCGGGCACGTTCGTTAAGTCTATTGACGGTCGCTTCTGCCATCTCCAGCAGTTGCTCGTTAAACCGGCGGGCGTCGCGCGCGGTATAGGCGCGCACGGTTAGGGTAATGATCGACGAATTGCGGTCCAGATCGGTATCGACCTTATTTTCGTAATAAGTGTACAGATCTTCGAAGGATTTGGCGTATCCAAAGGAATTGAAGCGATCAAAAAATGAGATCGAACGGTCGCCGTAGGCCTTCCGGAAAGCATCCCCCGTGTTCAGCGCGCGCAGGGCATCCCTCGACTTGAGATAGTCCTGAGCTGCGTTAAGTTCCTCTCCCGAACTCGAAAAGCCGGCCCCCTTAAGCAGGAAACCGATACCGGACATGGCAGGTTTGTCCGGGCTGCGAACGATGAAACGGGATTCTGAAACATAGACGTCGGAGGCGATCGCGCCAAAATATATTACCGACAGAATGACAGGTAATACGACGGAGAACAGGAAAAGACGGTCCAGAGATCGCATTTTGTTCATAATTGCACTTACGCTCAATTGTATTCCCCGAATGTATTTATGGCGCTATAGTTACTAAGGTGGCAAATGGTAGAATTGAACTATAGATTACATTGATGAATTTCTGTATATCTGCCAAAGGAGCATTGGAGACGTAAATTACATCTTTATCCTGCATCAGGAAGGTTTGGGCCAAAAATAGGCTTTTCGGGTCACGGATATTGATGCGATAAATGGTTGGTATTTTTCCTTCAGGCGTGACTTTCCGGCCGTATATCTGGTCTGGCCGCAGAACGGCAGGGTCTTCGAAGCGGAAGATAAACACGCCTTTAGCGTCGGCTCTAGCGTCTTGAAGTCCTGCTACGCGGCCAAGAGCTTGGGACAAAGTGATCCCAGTCGCCTCGAAGGGGATTTCCTCATTGCGTCCGGTCGCGCCAAGCGCTGTGAAGCTGTAGGGCTGGAAAAGGGCCGTCACAACATCATTGGGCTTCAGCCGGATATTCTGTCGCGGGTCGCGCAGGATGGCTTCCAACGGCAGGCTGGCAACCCGCCCGTCTCGCGTCAGCCTAATGGTGGTCTTACCGACAGGCTGGCGAGCGCCTCCGGCGCTTGCTAGCCCGTCTAGCAGCCTCTCTCCTTTTGGGGTGAGAGCGACCCGTGTATTGCTGGCGACATCGCCCAATATTGTCGCAACGGCATTGGCGATATGGCTTTGGCGTACAATTGCTTGGGGTTGGTGAGCCTTGCCGGCGAGGCGGGCGACGATCATTTCCTGAATCTGCCGGGGCGTCTTACCTGCGACCTGAATCGACCCGGCAAAAGGCAGGAAGATTCTGCCGTCATTATCTACCGTCTGTTCAGGCATTGGGGTTGCGCGTGAACCCGAACCACCGAGGCTGCCTGCGGCCGCGCGTGCGTCGTTTCCGGATACGAAAAGCGTGGCGGGCGGTGCCTCCCAGATGGAAATGTCTAAAGTGTCGCCTATGGTGACAACTGTATCAGTTGCCATGCCTTCGCCAAAAATATCCGAGAAGAGCTTTGGTCGGTTAAACTCTGACATGCGCCGCGTTATTTCAGTATCTGCATCCAGGACAAGAATGTCAGAGCCCTGAAAATTTTCATACTGAGCTTGATTTATTGAGCGTGATGTGGGTCCGCTCGTAGAAACTAGGTTGCATCCTGCGGTGACGGTGCATATTGCAACGGAAGATGCTTTTTTAAGCATTTTCACGTTCAGAAAACTTCTTGTTTTTGCCAAGAATAGATACTCCACGGGCACCCCGGACATGATCGCAAATTTCTGCGCCAGATAAACCCGGGAAAGGGAAGTAGCAATGCTATCCTTAGTAGCGGCAATCGCGCCGCGTCTTCTGAGCGGCGTTAACGAGGGCTAATGATCATGCGCTAACAGGCGCAAGACCGTGGAGAGGTGGCTCGGAGAATTTGAACGCTGAGATAATTGGATTTTCTGCCTCATAGCCGCACACGCTCCACTTCCGCCAACGTGATATCGTCGCGTCGGCGGTCGTAGATCTGGGTTGTGCGGGTGGAGGCGTGGCCGGCCATCGCGGCGGCATTTTCCAGGGTGCCGCCATTTTTCAGGTACGTTGTGATCCCCGTTGCGCGGAAGGTGTGGTTGCCGATATTTGTTGCGATCCCCGCTGCTTTAGCCCTTCGCCGCACCATCGCGAAAGCGTCGGGTTGGGTGAGAGGGGTGTCACCCAGGCGCTTCGTTGTGCGGGACAGGGTGCGGAATAGCGGCGTCTTCGTCGGGCCGGGGCCGAGGGTCTCGATATAGGCTGACAGGTATTCTTCTAGCAGGTGGTGGCAGGGCATCGCGTGCCGCTTTCCGCCTTTTTCGTGCAGGCGCACCCATAGGCGGCGGCCCTGCACGAAGACATCCTCGCGGCGCATCGCCAGCGCTGCCCCCACTCTCGCGAACGTATAGACCATCAGGCCGATCAATGCCCGGTCGCGCAGGCCGGTGGGAGAAGCGAGGTCGATCGCGTCGATCAGGGCGCGCGCTTCCTCGGCTTCCAGGACCGGGGTGCGGCCGGTACGAACGGAGTGTGCCGGGCCGCGTACCGAGGCAGCGGGGTTGTGCGGGACCACCTGTCCCGTCACCAGCCAATCGAACAGGTGTCGGATTGCGGCCAGGCGTTGCTTGACGGTGGGGGCGGACAATGTCGCACCCAGTTCCTCTATCCAGCCCGCGACATGGATCGGCGTGATCGCTGCGAGATCGCGCACTCCGTGCATGGCGCACCAGGTGAGAAAGTCGGCGCTGGCTTTCGCATAGGCGCGGCGCGTGTTCGGATTGCGGATGGCGGCGGCGAAGAACGTCAGGAACCGTTCGCGGGCATGAGCCGGCGCGTCGGTGACGATCGGGATACTCAGGGCAGGCGAAGCGGAAATTAGCATGCCGAGTTGATGGCATGCCAATAATCTATGATAAAGGACATTATCATGTATTGATGGGATTTCATTCCCATGGCGGGAAATCTGCTTGTTTCCCATTATGGGAAATGCTAATTGGTCTCCATGAGGATCATTGCCCGGAACCGATCGATCGCATTCTGGGAACGGAACCCTAAGACAGAATCATCGCTGCGACATTGGTATGAAGTTGCGGATGCGGCTGCGTGGCAAAGTCCCCTCGATGTCGTCGCCGATTTTCCGAAGGCGAAGTCGCTGAATGGTGAGCGCGTACGGTTCGAGGTGGCGGGTGGCGATTTCCACATGGTGGTGGCGTTCGACTGGAAGCGGTCGATCGCTTTCGTCAAGTTTCTCGGAACCCATGCCGAATACGACAGGATCGACGCTTTGACGGTGAGCCTGTTCTGATGATCTCAGGAGATGCCCGGATGCATATACGTCCGATCAAGACCGACACGGATCACGAAGAGGCCCTCCGCCGCATCGAGGAGTTGTGGGGCGCAGAGGAAGGCAGCGAGGATGGTGACTTGCTCGATGTGCTGGTCACTTTGGTCGAGGTCTACGAGCGCGATCGTTGGCCGATCAAACCGCTGGACCCGGTTGACGCGATCGAGGCGGAGATGGCGATGAACGGCCGTAGCCGCGCGGACCTTGCGGCCCTCCTCGGTCAGTCGCGTGCAACCGAGATTCTCGGCCGCAAGCGCGCGCTTACCCTGCCGATGATCCGCAAGATCGCGCGGGCCTGGCATGTGCCGGAAAAAGTGCTGGTGCAGGAGTATGCCCTCAATGTCTGAGGCGTACCGGGGCAAGGGAGCCCAATTCGTGCTTTCGAGTAGAAATTACCCTGCAGGACGTTCGGCAGGTGAGACGGAACCTAAATGACCAAGATTCTTCCACCACCCGGCGTCACGCTGCAGCGCGAACTCTTCCAGCTCGACAGCCCGCTCACCGGCGAGATCCGCGGCGAGCGATCGCTCATGGCGTTTCCCTTTTTCGCGCTGTCCAAGAACGCTTGGATGAAGCCGCTGGCCTATACCACGCCCGAGGTATCGATCGAGGTCCGGCCTAGCGCGCGGGGTGTGGCGACAATCTATGACAAGGAAATTGTCCTTTATATTGCAAGCCTTATGGCTTCCAAGCTGGATGAGGGCGTTGATGTATCGCAGGACTTTACGTTCACCGCCCACGACCTGTTCAGCGTGACCGGAGCTAACCATTCGGCCCGTTCCTACACGCGCTTGTCCGATGCGCTGGAGCGGCTGCAGGGAACTCAGATCCGCACTAATATTGAAGCTGGCGGCGAGGGGGAGGAAGGCTTCTTCTCCTGGCTGTCGGAAGCGAGGCTGCAATATGCGCGGACCGGCAAGAAGGGCGAAAAACGGCTGAAAGCCGTAAAAGTACGGCTATGCGACTGGCTGTTCCGCGCCATTCTGCGCGACCGGCAGGTGCTGGATTATGCTGGAACCTATTTCCAACTCGGGCCGATCGAGCGGCGGATCTACGAAGTAGCCCGATCGACTTGCGTGGAAGGAGAAGACCTGGAAATCGACCTCGCGACGTTCCGCATGCAGATCGGTTTCCAGAACCAGCTTTCCAACTTCCGTGTGGCAATGCGGCAGATCGTGGCGGAAAACGCCATCCCGGATTACGATCTGGAACTGATCAAGGGCGCAAAAGAAGCTGAAATCACCGGAAAACGGGGGCCGAAAACGACAAGGACGTCTGTTGTGATCCGCCGGCGCATCGCCTTGCCAACTCCTTCTGAAGGCGAGACATGATCGCCCTCGACGAGCTAAATTAATTCTACTCGAAAGCACGAATTGCCAAGGTACGTGCCTGCTGGCTCCGTCTTCGCCCTCTTGATGCGGAAATGCGGCTCTGCGCAGAACCTTGGCTCACCGCTATTCAAGTCTGTGGCCATTCACCCAAGATGGATACCTAAATGGTATCCATGTGGTTTCTCATGATACTAATATCACTGGTACCCTGTGCCGTGTTGGTGACCGGCGTGTTCCCAAGCAGCTTTGGCGCGACCGACGACCGAGGCCTCGGGTTACCGATCACCACGTGACATTGGCCGATATACATTCACTGCGCGAAGGAAAAAGCTGGGCAGAAGTCGCCAATCGAGTTAAATATGACTAACTTAGCTAAGGTGTATTTATGCAAGTCACAGTCCATGCGGCAAAAACCAATCTTTCCAAGCTGATCGAAGCGGTTCTCGCTGGGGAGGAGGTTATAATCGCCAAGGGCAAGCAGCCCGTGGTCAAGATTGTTCCAATCCCGCGGAGTCGGTTCAAGATCGGTGTGCTCAAGGATCAGATCACCGGGACGGGGCCGGATTTCTTCGAGCCTATGGCGGATGAGGATCTCGCTCTCTGGGAGGGTGGGGCCGAGTGAAGCATATCCTGCTCGACACTCACGCCTGGGCATGGTCCATGACGGCGGATCCACGTTTGTCTGCTACAGCTATCTCGGCGATGGAACAGGCCGAAACGGTTTCGATCAGCGCAATCAGCTTGTTCGAGATCGGCCAGAAAGTCCGGTTAGGAAAATGGCCGGAGATGGGTCCTTTCCTTGATAGATTGATCCCTCTGGCGGAAGAGCAGGGCGGGCGTCTGGTGGAAGTTTCATCGGAAGCCAGTCTGCTTGCTGCCACGCTGGCGTGGGATCATCGCGATCCCTTCGACCGGATCATTGCCGCGACGGCGATCACGAGGGGGATGGTGCTGATTTCGACGGATTCCGCGTTCAGGACCTTGGTGGAGATGCCCAAGTGGCCGGGGCTGGTTTGGTGACAGGACGCAAGGCGACAATACGATATCGGCGGGGTCCGCTATATCCTCGGCCGACAATCATGCCCTGCCACGGACCGAACGATCAAACGGAATTGCACTGTAAATATCGACTTCAAGCACCATCGCTCATTGTCTGATATTCGATCGGGCCCGCTAATTGGGACGATCTCAGTTTGCGAATGGCCGGATCAGCGCTCTCCTCGACTGCGTTACCGGCCAACGGACATTGTGCAGAGATCGACAAGCGTTGGTGAGCAGGATCGATCTTCGACCGCCTCCGTGCCACGCTCAGCGACGGATACGGGTAGTGCGGTAACCAATCCGCGGATGAGAGCATGATCAATCGTCGTCGATCAGGCGTCCGCGGCACACCCGCCAGGGTCAATGCGAACGCTGGTCTTGCGGCCAGCGAAGAGGTAAACTCGGCCAGCATCTCGGATGGCAGTCATGAGAGCGTATATCTGGGTCCGTTCTATGTGCTGACCCCAGGTCAATGCACCCCATGTATCTCGTTGCGTGCTGCCTCCGCAATGAACGCGCTGCGCGTCAGCTTGCGGGCGGCGGCTGCGGTGTCGATCGCGTCGAGAATCCCGCGATCCAGAGACAGGTTAACACGTACCGATTTGCCGGCGGTGGACATACGCGGCACGGCTAGCAAGAAAGCCCCGGCGGCAAGTTCATCCGCCACCTCGGCAGCGATGGCACTCATCTCACAGGGGTCAACGTCTTCCGCGTCCTCGAACCAGAGTTCAAGAGCCTCACATGCGTTGGGCAGCACATCTTCAATCCGATCAGCGGCAGAGAAACAGCCGGGCAGATCGGGGAAAGAGACGCCAAAGGCGCTATCGCGGTCCTTGTGAACAAGGGCAAAAAAGGTCTTCATGGCGGTCACTCCTCGGGTCAGCTCAGATCCAGCCTGCCATCTTGGCTATGTTGCGGGCAGTGCCGAGCGGTAGGTCTTTCTTCGGATGGGCACGATCACCGTTTGTCCGTTTCGGCGGAATTGGTGGTGGGAGCCCTTGACCGAAACCAGTCCCAGCCTTCCACTTCAAGGCGCTTCACGATCTTCTTACTATCCCGTTCCATGCGCAAATATATACACAAAGTGGCGAGGCCTTCAAAAGTGTTGTGTATTTATTTGCGCAACAAACTCGTTTAAATGCCAACCCTGTGGCGTGCTCCGTTTCGGGGGCGGTACATAGAAGGGGTCACTACACGAAAGGCGGCGTCCGCCATCCGTGATAACCTCATATCCAGACATAAGCATGTGCTCAGGGGATAGCCCCAAGCCTCCATTCTATGCCTGAGGGTGTCAGGACGAAACGGGGGCCAGATCAGGCGCCCTATGGGCATCAGGGGACGTAACGTCCCAAATACCACCCAACTCATTCTAGTGCAGGATAGTGTTAGCGACGCTAATGTAGGACACGAGGCTCAGAACCCTCCGTTTTCTGGGATTCTTGAGGTTGCCGACCGGGGCACCGAAATCGACGGGATCAGGGAATGTCTCGGGCTCCATGCCTGCTAGCAAGTCATCTGGCGCGGGGTTCGATGTGCTGCAGATTTGGTCAACGAAGGCTTTCAGGTCGGTCACCAGGTCCTCAGGAACCCAAACGGCGACCCGACGCCATCCAGCCTTCTGACGGCGATCCACATAGGCCGAGCTGTTCTGTTTTAGTCGGGCGGCGCGACGTTCCTGCGCACGCCCATCGAAAACCCCCTTCTCCATCGAACTCATCTCCGCAAACCGGATAACGGAACAAACCAGATTACCCCAAAGGGCGCGTTTTTACGATGTCGGTTGCCTTTCGGCAGTTCAAAGAAATTTCTGACGTAGCCAACGATCGTGCAGCAGGGCCGGTCGCCCAGCGGCCTCTCGATGAAGCACAGGGTGAGTTCATGCGGTTCGGAGCAAAGCATAACGACATCTTCCTGATCTTCGCTGACATGATCCGATGGAGCACAGGTCTGCCCAGTCCGCACGGCTAATCCACCCCAATCCATCGATATTCTTGGTCGAGGCGATACGCTGGCAGGCGTGTCGCCTCGCCGTCGTTTATGCGCAACCGGGGCATGGTTTTCCACGGTTCACGAGACTGGGACTTGGGCAGGCAACCTTTGGATCCTATGACGCGGGGGACGGCACTTTTGCCGTCGATCCAATGGAGGACAAGCCAGTGTCTTTTGCAGACTTGTGCCTTTTCCTTGGGGTCCTGATCGCTTTCGCCACCCTCATTTTGAAGGTGGTTGAAGTGGTCGGCCGCAAGTAGGCAACGGGCGGGGGGCGCGGTGCAACGCACCCCCCAAACGAATAAACCCCCGCCGGTGCAACGGCGGGGGTTTGATCCAATGGCCAAAGCCAGTGTCTTTTGCAGGGGCAATGTACGCGGATCGCGTACACATTTCAACCTAACCTTGCATTCTTCGTGGACTCTGGTGGCTTCCTGATTGGCTCAGAACGCCCAATTTCCGGTATGAATGCGGGTCCGATACCGGTCAACAATATCCCAGACGTGGTATGTGAAACCACGAATCTCGTGCGGCATCAGCTCAATAGCGACCGAAAATTGAAACATAAGACCATTTTTAATGGCACTAGGGGAATAACATTCCCAAGCAGTGTTGCACTATCGGGGTATCGGGAACCAGATTCAGGATTTCACACATCGGCGGACCAGAAACACCTCAATTGCGGCGCCAAACCGCCATTCCGGGCGGCGATGTATGGCGGTTTTTGGTTGGACCGAGGAAGAGGTGTCGGGAGGGGCTGAGAATGCGATCCGGCAGGCCAATCAAGCGCCATCGCGCGCAGGCGCGATGACCGCATGGCGGGGCCGCAGGACCCGCCCTCTGTCTGGGATCGTGCTACCTTCAGGCAACGATACGTCAGGCCGCGCCAAAACGTGGTGGACGAAGCCCTTCAGATGTGTCCCTACGCAAGGCTACTTATCGGATATCTTTATGGTATCCAATAAGTAGCTGTTTTCACTGCATTCGCCATATCGCCAGCCATTCGACTAGCGATTTTGCGACCTGGTCGAGATTTTCAGATAGCCGGATGCGGGGTTTGTGTCCTGGTACGTTGGCCTTACCTGGCCTCTTTGCCGACACAAAGGCATGGCCACGACCGCATCATTTCTCGTTTTTCGCGCCGGTGTCGCAGCTCCGCGCAATGCTCCTTTTGCCGCAGGCGGTTGTTCGGTTTAACTGAAAACCACCACCTTGCCGGGTAGTTCGCTTACCTTCATGCCGAGCAGTTGCTGGAGCTGGCGGGGGGCGTTCTCGATCTTGTCGGTATGGAACATGCCGCTGACCGGGCGGGTGGCCAGCTTCGCGTCCGCTATGATGATCGTGCCTTCACGGTAGCGGTTGATGTCTTCCACGACATCCGCCAGCGGCGACTGCCGGAACAGCAGGACCCCGCGACGCCAGTTGCTGCCTAGATCGGGATCGACTTGTACGATGTGGGGCGCCGAGCCTGCCACCGCGACATACCTCTCGCCGCTGCGCAGGGTCACGGAGTTGTCCCTGCGGGTCAAGTGGCCGCTAATGCAGGTTATGCAGGTCTGGCGGTCGCTAGTGCTGATGTTGGCCTGCGCATCGTGCACCGTCCAGTTTTCATCGCCCGCATGGATGAGGAGGGGGCGTGCATCGGAGGCGACGGATGCGAAGGCCTCTCCAGTTATCAGCCGAGCCCCGTTGTTCTGCGCATCGAGGCTGACGGAGGTGCGGCCGTTCATTTCCAATGTCACGCCGGTCGCAATGTGCAGGGTCCGGCGTTCGCCGATGGCGGTGCGTTCGCCTGCATTCCATTCGGCGAGGGAGGGCCAGAGACCGAAAGGCGGGCTGACGGTCAGCATGGCGGCCGAGGCGGCGATCGCGCCGCCGCCGGCCAGCATCGTGCGGCGACTGATGGCACTTGCCCGGACCGGAGTGGCAAAGGGTACGACGTTGTCCCACACCGCGGAACCAGCGCCCAGCGGCATGGCGCGAAGTGTCCGCCGCAGGCTTGCAGCCGCGTGCATGGCTTCGGCGTGCTCCGGGCTCTGATCGCGCCAGGCTTCGAATGCACGCGCGTCCGCCTGGGTCGCCGAACCCGAAGTCAGGCGGATGACCCAGTTCAACGCCTCATGCGTCAGGGGGGGCAGATCGACGTCCATGTCCTGCATGGTCACTCGGTCTCTGGAGCTCTTGTCCGGTGCTTCATCATGCATCCTTCTTCTCAGACACTCTGGGGCCGCCGTAGCGAACAACTTTTTCGCGTTGCAATCGCCGCGCGCACAGATCGATGCCGTGTTTCAGCTCTTTCTGGATCATGCGGACGCTGATGCCGAAACGCGCAGCAAGGTCATGATGCGTCGCGTCGCCGAGGAAGGCCTCCTCGAATATCGTGCGCTGCCGTTCGCTCAATTCCGCGAGGGCACGCTCGACGACGGCCAGGCTGGCACGATCTTCGGCGATGGCAGATGGCCCCGGCGCATCGTCGGCGACGTTCAGCAGGGCCTCGACTTCGAGGTGTGAGAGACGGCGCTCGTCCCGCTTCACGAGATTGCTCGCGGCATTGAGCGCGGCTCGGAACAGATAGGCGTCGGGGTTCTGGACCGGCGCGAGCGTGCCTCGCGTTTCCAGCCTGATCCAGGTCTCCTGCAGCGCGTCGTCGGCAAGGTCCGGCCCGAGCTTGCGGGCCAGCCTGCTACGCAGCGAGGCATGGCCGGCAAGCAGGGTGCGCATCAGAAGCGAACGCGTCGTTTCGCTCATCATCGCTGGACGACGTCGAACCAGATGGGCTGAGGCATTCCCTCGGGCGGCGCTTCGGGCAGGAGGATCCCTTCCAGGACACGCATGACCTCGCCGTCGAGAGCGGTATCGCCTGAACCGCTCTCCAGTCTGAGCGGATGGATCACGCCCTGTGCATCGATGCTTACGGCCAGTCGGGCCTTGAAGCGCTTCGACTGGGTGCCGGAATTGTCCTGCAGGCGGCGCATGATGGTGCTCTGCACAACCTGGCCGAAAGGCCGGTAATCGGTCGAAGGCTGGCCGATCATACGACCGGTCGTGACTTTGAGCCGGTTCAGGGCGAGTTGTGCATGGCCCGTCAGCGAGGGCGGGGTCGCGGGCGCGCCGTCCTGGCCCTGCGTTCCGCCGCGCAGGATCAGGACGGCAGTGGCGCTTGTGAAGCGGTGGGTCAGGGCGCTGTGGCGCAGAAGCGTGGCGACTGCGATCGGGGGGGCGAACCGGCCCCTGAGCGGTTCCGATCGTTCGCCCTTCAGGATGGCGCGATCATAAACGATGTCTATTCCGCTCACTCGGCTGAAGGCGAGCAGGGCCGTCTCGAGGTCCTGGGCAGTGATATCGTATACACGCTCGTCCGTCTGGCCTGGCGACGCGGCGGCGGGAACGGCGAGCGCAAAGACGGCGAGTATGGTTCCGGCCCGGCCGGCGGCGATTCCGCATCGCGCAAGTATCGTCGTCTCCGCCATGTCCCGTCACTCGATCTCGAAATCGATCGGCAGGCTGACGTCGAGCGAGGAAGGAAGATCGGCAGGTATGCCCGGCATGGGCACCGCGCGGTGAATGGCGGCCAGCGCTTCGCGGTCGAAGATCTGGCGCCCGGAACTGGATATGACCCACGCCCCGCTGATCGAGCCGTCGCGGTTGAGAGTGAAGCCGACCTCGACCGAGCCTTGCAGCCGGTCGCGGTGCGCTTCCTCCGGATACTGGCGGAAGCGGGCGATGTGGGCGAGCAGGAGGTCGCGGTAGCTCAGCGCGTTGTTTCCGGCGAGGGACGAGGAGGCGCTGCCGACATGCAGCGCAGGCGACGCGGTGCCGAGGCTCGCAGCCCTTTCGCCGCTTGTCGCATGGGATGTCCCGACGGCCCGCGGACTGTTCCTTTGTGCGAGGGCTTTCTTCGGCTGAGGTTCGGCGAGTGCGTCCCGGGGGACGGATAGCGGCGCGCTGTTGGCGGTGGAGCCCTGCTCCAGGGAAATGAGTTTGACCACGAGCACGCCGTTCTTGTCCTGTCCCGCATCGCCATGGCGCGCGCCGCCAGGAGGGAGCAGCAGCAAGAGTCCAAGCCCTGCGGCGGCATGAAGCGCCGTCGTCAGGAGCAGCGAGGCACCCCTTTCCAGTGGATTGGACTTCATGGTTTCACGCCCATGGATCTAGCAGATTCATGGAACCGGCCCATTAGCGATGATTTGTGACAGGCGGGTGCAATTGCATGTCGCTGTCGTGACAAGTGGCCGCTGCCGGTGCGGCGAAACGGCAAGTGCGAAAAATCTGTTCGCGATCTGACGCATGCGACTGTCTGGTTCATGGAGGCAGTCATTATGTCCATGAATCTTCGGGCTAACGCA
>NZ_CM177776.1:925000-2057882 GCF_058273105.1 Novosphingobium sp. BF6 | reverse complement strand
CTGTGCCGGAGTGGGCAGGAAGGCCGACGCGAGAACGGCAAGCGGAAGAAGCCTAGACACTGCGCTGCGCCCGGTAGGCGAGGATCGCGACGAGGATGAACCCGCCGACGAGGCCCATGTGCTCGAAGAAGGCATTGGTGGCGCCGAAGCGCTCGGGGCCGGCGGGCATGGCCCAGAAGGCATTGGCGAGGAGCGCGGCGAAGAAGGTGAACACGCCGAGCATGCCTGCCCCCAGCCAGACCAAACGACCCGTCAGGATCAGCAGCGGGCCGATCAGTTCCACCGCGATGGTGAGGGCGGCCCAGAGCGTGGGCGGGGTCAGGCCGAAGTGGGCCTGTTCCGCGACCGCGCCCTGCCAGTCGGTGAGCTTGGTCAGCCCGCCGACGAGGTAGGCGCCCACCAGCAAGAGGCGGGCAAGGAATGCCGTCGGCGCGAAGTCCAGCACCGATGCAACGAATTTGGGCGTACCGGTGCCGGACATGGCTCAGTTCACCTCGCCCGAGTGAACTTCGGCGATGTAGCCGCCGGGGAAGCGGACGATGGCGGACTGGCGCTTGCCGGTGGTGTAAGGGGCGACCAGCGTTTCCACGCCTGCCGCCGAAGCCTTGGCGAGCGTCGCGGCAAGGTCGCTGACCGCATAGCCGGTCATGTCGCGGCCATAGGGCCAGGGCAGCTGGCCGTCCGAGACGTAGACCACCATCTTGCCGTAGCCGCTGGTGAGCGCGACGCGGCGGATGGTCTTGCCGGGTTCGCCGATCTCGGCGCCATCGGCGGCCTTGTCGTCGGCAGTGACTTTGGCGTGGGCGAAGCCGGTCCAGCCCTTGATGAAGCTGTCGGCGGCATCGGCGGTCAGGTAGACGCGGTTTTCCGGCACGGTCTCAAGCGGCGCGTAGCTGGGCTTGGCGGTGTGCCAGTAGAGCTGCATGTTCACGCCGCCCGGCCACTGGATCACCGAATCCCGGCCGATCGGATCGGGGAAGGTTTCCAGACGGCGCACCGCGCCGTGGCTCCGGGCCGACTTCACCGCCGCGTCGAGGTCGGTCACCAGATAGCCGGTGCGCTCGTCGCCGAAGGGATAGGGGATCGGCGTCTTGAAGCCGAAGACCGAGACGGTGCCCACCGGCGTCAGCACGAGCTGCGACTTGGTGAGGCTCGTGGTCGGCGTCACCTGGAATTCGCCTTGCTTGCTGGTGGTGCCGCCGAAGGTGGCGACGAAGCTGGCAACGAAGGTGTCGAACTGGTCCTGCGGCACGTAGACGTGGGTGGTGTCGTACTGGGCGCCGACCGCATAGTCGGCCGCGGCGGCGGCGGCAGGCTTGGCGATGGCGGCGGGAACGGCGATCGGGGTGGCGGCGATCACGGCGGCGGCGAAGAGGAAGGCAAAGCGCTTCATCGAAAGTCTCCTGGCAAGCTCTGGGGGGCGCGTTTCATCGTCGTCCCGGACGGTCCGGCCCCGCCTGGATCGGTGGGAGCGGGCTTTCCGGGAGCGGTGTAGGGCGCAGACGAACAGCTATCGATCCGAATAATATCGTTCGACATGTTCGAGATTATGGAAATGTAGGTGATGCGGCCCCTCCCTACCGGAAGGGGCCGCATCGGATCAGACCGCCCAGCAGCCGCAGCCGAGCGAGCCCCAGAAGGTCTGGACATCGGC
Source organism: Novosphingobium sp. BF6 (assembly GCF_058273105.1). Lineage (NCBI taxonomy): Bacteria > Pseudomonadati > Pseudomonadota > Alphaproteobacteria > Sphingomonadales > Sphingomonadaceae > Novosphingobium > Novosphingobium sp. BF6. Next base: position 2,056,228 of record NZ_CM177776.1, on the reverse strand, counting down.
AGCGGGAACATTGGCACCGAGCGCGGCGGCATGGTCGTGGCCGTGGACGCCGCAGGAACTGGCGCAGCCGCAGGCCGAGGCCAGCTTCTGCTTGGCTTCCGGCGTCTGGTAATAGCCGCCGAAGGTGGCGACCGGCGACCAGTCGGGCATCGGGCGCGGCAGTTCCGGGGCGAGCGGGCGATAGTCGCCCTCGCCGTGGACCACCTTGCCGCCGAGCAGGGTCAGGATCGAGCGGATGTGGACGATCTCGTTGTCCGGCACGCTGAAGTAGTCGTCGGAGAGCAGCGCGAGGTCGGCCAGCTGGCCTGCCTTGATCTGGCCCTTCTTGCCCACTTCGTTCGAGAACCAGGTGTTCTCGTGCGTCCACATGCGCAGCGCCTTCTCGCGGCTGACGCGGTTGTCGCCGCGATAGAGCGAGAGGCCGCCCACGGTGCGTCCGGTGACCAGCCACGAGAGCGAGACCCACGGGTTGTAGCTGGCGACGCGGGTGGCGTCGGTGCCGCCGCCCACGGGGATACCGGCAGCCAGCATCCGGGCGATCGGCGGGGTGCGTTCGGCGGCCTTGGCGCCGTAGCGCTCGACGAAGTATTCACCCTGATAGGCCATGCGGTGCTGCACCGCGATGCCGCCGCCAAGCGCGGCGATACGGTCGATATTGCGGTCGGAAATGGTCTCGGCGTGGTCGAAGAACCAGTTGATGCCTTCGAGCGGGATGTCGCGGTTGACCTTCTCGTAGACGTCGAGCGCGCGGCCGATCGTCTCGTCATAGGTCGCGTGCAGGCGCCAGGGCCAGCGGTGCTCGGCGAGCAGGCGGATGACCGGTTCGAGATCGCCTTCCATGCTGGGCGGCATGTCGGGACGCTCGACGCGGAAGTCCTCGAAGTCGGCGGCGGAGTAGACCAGCATCTCGCCCGCGCCGTTGTGGCGATAGGTGTCGTCGCCCTGTCCGGGGCTGACCTGCTTCACCCAGCCCGAGAAGTCCGCCAGTTCCTCCTTCGGCTTCTGCGTGAAGAGGTTGTAGCTGATGCGCACGGTCAGCTGGTCGTCGGCGTGGAGCTTCTCGATGATGTCGTAGTCGTCGGGATAGTTCTGGAAGCCGCCGCCCGCGTCGATCACCCCGGTTACGCCCAGCGCGTTGACTTCGCGCATGAAGTGGCGGGTGGAGTTGAGCTGGTAGTCGGGCGGCAGCTTGGGGCCCTTGGCCAGCGTGGAATAGAGGATCGTCGCGTTGGGCTGGGCGAGCAGCAGGCCGGTGGGGTTGCCGGCGGCATCGCGCACGATCTCGCCGCCCGGCGGGTTCGGGGTGTCCTTGGTATAGCCGACGACGCGCAGGGCCGCCGCATTGAGCAGCGCCCGGTCGTAGAGGTGGAGGATGAACACCGGCGTATCGGGGGCGACGGCGTTCAGTTCCGCGATCGTCGGCAGGCGCTTCTCGGCGAACTGGTGCTCGGTGAAGCCGCCGACCACGCGGACCCACTGCGGGGCGGGGGTGTTGTCGACCTGCTTCTTCAGCATCGCCATCGCTTCGGCCAGCGAGGTCACGCCGTCCCAGCGCAGCTCCATGTTGAAGTTCAGCCCGCCGCGGATGATGTGCATGTGGCTGTCGATCAGGCCGGGGATCAGGCGGCGGCCCTTGGCGTCGATCACGGCGGCGCCGGGCGCCGCGGCCTCGCGCGCTTCCTGTTCGCTGCCCACGGTCAGGAACTTGCCGTCACGGATGACGACCGCCTCGGCCTGCGGGTTCTCGCGGTCGAGAGTGGTCACTTTCGCGTTGACGATGATCGTATCGGTCATGGGGGCTTCCTTGGAACGTGCGGTCTGGCTGGTCAGCAGGGAGGGCAGGAGCGAGGTGGCGGCGGCTCCGGCCCCCATAAGCATTTGCGTTGTCTGGCGGCGGGTAATCACGCCTCGCTCTTGTGGTCGGCGGTGCGGCAGGGGAACTTGTCTCCCGGCAAGCGGCCGAGAACATGCTTGCGGCAATCGGTCTGGACGAAGTGGGCGACTTCCTCGTGCGCCATGATCTTCTTCGCCAGCGGAACGATCTGCTCGCCGAGCAGGATACCGAGCAGCCCGATCAGGGCAATCATCGGCGGCGCCGGCGAACGAACGCCGAGGAGACTGTAGACCACACCCACCAGCAACCCGGCGGCAATCGAGAAAAGGTAGGCTTTCATGATGGAGGTCTCCTCGGCGTCCTGGCTCAACCCTGCACGAAGGCGAGCAAGTCGGGATTGATGGTATCGGCGTTGACGGTGAGCATGCCGTGCGAGAAGCCCTCGTAGATCTTGAGCGTGGCGTTCGGCAGAATCTCGGCCTGGAGGACACCGGCGTTCTTGTAGGGCACGACCTGATCGTCATCGCCGTGGAGCACGAGGGTGGGGACGGTGATCGCCTTCAGATCGTCGGTCTGGTCGGTTTCCGAGAAGGCCTTGATGCCGTCGTAGTGGGCCTTGGCGCTGCCGGTCATGCCCTGACGCCACCAGTTGTCGATCACGGCGGGTTTCACATCGGCGCCTTCACGGTTGAAGCCGTAGAAAGGCCCTGCGGCGACATCGCGGAAGAACTGCGAGCGGTTGGCGGCAAGTCCGGCGCGCAGGCCGTCGAACACTTCGATCGGCAGGCCGCCCGGATAGCGTTCGGTCTTGAGCATGATCGGCGGTACGGCGCTGACCAGCACGGCCTTGGCGACGCGGCCCTGCGGAATGCCGTAGCGGGCGACATAGGCCGCGACTTCACCGCCGCCGGTCGAGTGGCCGATGTGGACGGCGTTCTTGAGGTCGAGGTGTTCCATCACGGCTGCGGCATCGGCGGCGTAGTGGTCCATGTCGTGACCGTCGCTCACCTGTTCCGAGCGGCCATGGCCCCGGCGATCATGGGCGACGACGCGGTAACCCTTGGAAAGAAAGAACAGCATCTGCGCATCCCAGTCGTCCGACGAGAGCGGCCAGCCGTGGTGGAAGACGATCGGCTGGGCATCCTTCGGGCCCCAGTCCTTGAAGAAGATTTCGACGCCGTCCTTGGTGGTTACATATGCCATGATGCTGATCCTTCGGTGGGTTGGGAGAGGGCTTCGACAGGCTCATCCTGAGCCTGTCGAAGGATCACGAACTCAAATCAGTGACCGCCTTCGGACGCGCCGAACATGGTCTTCGCATAGTTGATGCCGATACCGTATGCGCCGCCCCACTTCTTGGCGATTCCGGTGGTGCTGTCGTAGGTTTCGGTGCGGGCCCAGTCGCGCTGCAGCTCGAGCAGGTACTGGAGCGAGGTCATCGGCACGGCGCCGAGCTGGATCATGCGCTCCACGGCGCGCTCATGCGCTTCGGTCGAGATATCGCCGCAGGCGTCGGTGATGACATAGGCCTCGAAGCCCTGGTCGATGGCCGAGGCGACCGGGCCGACGATGCAGACCGAGGTCCAGAGACCGGCGAAGACGATGCGCGGCTTGGCGATGCGGTTGATCTCTTCGATTACGCCTTCGTCTTCCCAGGTGTTCATGCTGGTGCGGTCGAGCATGGCCTGGCCTTCGAAGGCTTCGGTGATCTCTTCGAACATCGGGCCGGAGAAGCTCTTCTCGGCGACCGTGGTAAGAATGGTGGGAACGTTGAAGGACTTGGCGCCGCGCGAGATCAGGGCGGCATTGTTGCGGAGCAGTTCCGCCGAGATCGACTTGGTGGCAAAGGCCATCTGCGACTGGAAGTCGATCAGGACAAGCGCGTGATTGTCAGGCGATATCAGCGACTTGCCTGGGGTTGCAGTGGCGGTCGGGGTGGCGGTCTGGGTCATTGGAAGCTCCTGTCGTTGTCTGGTGAAGCTGTTTTCGCGTCATTTCGCTTTGCGTTGTAGCTGGATAAAATGACGCAAATTGTTCGATGAAATTGAAAAGATGATGATCGGGTGGCGAGAGTTGCGAAAGGCGCGGCCGATTGCGCAAGTGCCATTTGCCCCAGGCCGCAGGGGCAGCGGAATCAACCAATGGTATGGGTCAACGAAGGAGGGGGTGTAAAAACGAATGCGCCGGACCCATGGGGCCCGGCGCATCGGAAAGGCGCTCCGGTTGGGAAGCGCGTCAGGATGCGAAATCCTATTTGGGCGGCGTCACGCCGTGGCGGCCGAGGAACGCGAAGATCGTGTCCCAGACGTGCTTGCTGATCATCGGCCCCTTCACCGCATGGGTATAGCCGGGATAGAGCATCATCTCGAACGGCACGGCACTGGCCTGAAGCTTCGAGATCAGCGCGGTGCTGTTCTCGAACACCACGTTGTCGTCCGACATCCCGTGGATCAGCAGCAGCGGGTCGGTCATCTTCGTGGCATTGGCGATGGCGTCGGAGGCCTGGTAGGCTTCGGGCACCTTGCGCGGGTCGCCCATATAGCGCTCGGTGTAGTTGGTGTCGTAGAGTTCCCACTTCGTCACCGGGGCGCCCGAGATGCCCGCTGCGTAGAGGCCTTGGTCGGCCTGGAGCATCTTGAGCGTCATGTAGCCGCCGTAGGACCAGCCATAAGTCGCGATCTTCTTCGGATCGACGAAAGGCAGGGTTCTCAGATACTCGGCCCCGGCGCGCTGGTCGGCCACTTCCACGGTGCCCATCGCGTGCCAGATCTGGCTTTCGAACTTCACGCCGCGATTGGCGCTGCCGCGGTTGTCGATACGGAAGTAGATATAGCCCTTGTCGACGATCGCCTGCGGCAGCGCGCCGGTCCAGCCGCGCGAGACCTGCTGGTTGTGCGGGCCGCCGTAGTGCTCGAAGAACACCGGATAACGCTTGCCCGGCTCCATCTTCGGGGTGATCATCATCCAGTGCAGATCGCTGCCGTCCTCGGCTTTGACGGTCCCGAACGTCGGGGTGCGGTGCCCGGCGAGATAGGGCGCATAGGGATGCGCGGCGTCGAGGCGGTTTTCCTCCACCCAGGCGAGGCGCTTGCCTGCCGCATCGGCGACGTAACTTTGCGAAGGCTGCGTGGGCGAGGAGCGGGTAATGACGAATGTCCGCCCGTCCTTGTTGGCCACCGCTGCGTTCGACCAGCCGGTTTCGGTCAGCCGCTCGGGCGTGCCGGGCTTGTCGAGATCGACGGCATAGAGCTGCGGGGCGAGCACATCGTCGCGGGTGCCGGTGAAGGTGATCCGCCCGCGGGCCTCGTCGATCGCAACGAGTTTGGTCACCACCCAGTCTCCGGAGGTCAGCTGGCGCCACTTGCCGTTCGCATAGTGGTAGAGGTGCCCGAAGCCGTCGCGTTCCGACCACCAGACGAGGCTGCCGTCCTTGAGGAAGCGGTAGTTGCTGGTCAGGTTGATCCAGCTTTTCGGTGCGGCATTCTCGCTGAACAGGACGCGGCTCTTGCCGGTGCCGGGATCGACGGCCAGCATGTCGAGCCGGGTCTGCTCGCGGTCGAGGCGCTGGACGTAGAGCGTCTTGCCGTCGCGCGCCCAGTTGACGCGGGCGACGTAGATGTCCCTGTCTGCACCAAGGTCGATCTCGACCCGGCCGCTGCCGTCCGGTTTCATCACGAAAAGCGAGACCACCGCATTGGGGGTGCCAGCCGCCGGATAGCGCTGCTCGTACGTGCGTGTGCCCTCGGCGCCGATCGCCGCGCGGGTGACGACATTGACCGGGGCTTCGTCATAGCGCTCGACCACGATGCGGCTCTCGTCCGGTGCCCACCAGTAGCCGGACATGCGGTCCATCTCTTCCTGGGCCACGAATTCCGCTTCGCCCCAATGGACGGTCTTGGCGGTTTCCTCGGGCGTGATCGGCTTCTGCGCGCCCTGTTCTAGCGAGCCGACCCAGAGCCGCTGCTCACGCACGAAGGAGAGGTACTTGCCGCCGGGGCTGAGCGCCGAATTCAGCTCGTCCTCGGGGGAATCGGTCAGGCGGCGCACCGAGCCGTCCAGTCCGGCAAGATAGAGGTCGCCGTCGAGCGGGACGATGATCGAACGGCCGTCGTCGCTCCAGTCATAAGCGACAATGCCCTTGAGATCGCCCACGCGCTTGCGTTCGCGCTGCATCTTCTCGGCTTCGGACAGCTCGCGGTTGGAGCCAAGCTTGAGCGAATCAACCAGCATGCGCCACTCGCCGCTCTCGCGGTCGTAGCCCCAGAGGTCGTAGCGCTGGCGGTCTTCGGTGCGGTTGCGCAGCAGGGTGAGATAGCGGCCGTCCGGCGAGATCTTCACTTCGCGCGGCTGCGGCCCGTCGAGCGAGGGGCTGGCGAAGACGCGCTGGAAATCGAGCGGCGAAGCGGTCTGCTGGGTCACGGGCGCGGCCTCTGCGGTGATGGATAGGGCGGGAACTGTGGCGCACAGGGCGGCAAGCAACATGGAGATTCTGGACATCGTCCAGAGGCCTAGACGATTTCAGGCTTCGGTGGAAACACCTGATGACAATTGGCGCAGGCCGGCCGCTCCTGCTGTTTCAGCGAGAATTCGATCGGCACGGCGACGTCGCTTTCGTCCGGGCGTTCGCTCATGAGCGGGCAGGTGGCTCCGCGCTTTCCTCCAGTTCGGCGATCTCGAAGACGAAGCTTTTCCAGCCCCGCATGCGCACGGCGTCCTGCGTGGCGGCGCGTCTCTTCTTTGCCTCCGCCAGCGAGCGGGTATGGCCCCAGAAGACTTCGGTCTTGCCGTTTTCCAGCTCGGCGACGATGCGCCAGTAATGGGTGAAGGGATCGGCGGTCGGTCCGATCGTCTTCACATAGCCGTCCGGCATTCTTGCGGTCAGATATCGCTTTTTCCTGGCCATGGGCGGCGCGATAGGAGGTTACGGTGGCAATGTCAGCCGTCACGGGCTAGGTGCGGCGCGATTTTCAGGCAATTCAGGCAGAGGCATGGCCCGCAAGCATCGCAAACACGGCTCCTGGGAGGACGTTCAGGACGAAGAGGAACAGGCGCCGCCACCGGTGCCCTGCTGGCTCTGCGGCCGTCCCACCGGCAAGACCATCGTTTGGCATCATCCCGTGCCCAAGAGCCGGGGCGGGCGCGATGTCGTGCCGATGCACGCGATCTGCCAGAACACGCTCACCACCAATTTCACCAATTCCGAATTGCAGCGCCACGGAATGGATGTGGAAGGCCTGCTGGCCCATCCCAACGTGCGCAAGTTCGTGGACTGGGTGGCGAACAAGGATCCCGATTTCACGGTCGCTCCGGCGAAGAAGCAGCGCTGAGCTTTCCTCGCCGTGTCGGGGAGGAAGCCACGGGGCGTTCGGCAAATCGGGTGCGCGGTCTTGGCAAGGCGGGCGGGGACGTGAATAATTTTGCGCTCCGGAACCCATAGTCAGGCAACCGACAGGATGGACGCGCTTTGCCGATCAGCATGAAGGACGATGATTCGCGGATCTCGCGCGCCGGAGCGCTCACCCTGTCGTCGGTGGGCGTGCTCGCTGCGGCCTTGCTGGCGCCCGCATCGGCCCTCGCCGAACCCGCACCGTTCGAACTGAACGGACCCGATCTGCGGATCGAGGTCACGCGCGGGCAGCAGACCCTGCCGATCGCGCAAGTGCCCAGCCTGGCCGAAGGCGACAAGCTCTCGATCCATGCCGACCTGCCGGGCGATCAGGGCGAGAAGTTCCTGCTTACCTCGGCCTTCCTGCGCGGCGCGACCAATCCGCCGCCGAAGGACTGGATCACCACGGTCAGCACCTGGAAGCAGAAGGAAAAGGACAAGGCGATCTCCGTCACCGTGCCCAAGGGCGCGCGGCAGGTCGTGCTGCTGATGGTGGCGGATACCGGCGGGGCCGAAGGCGTGCTGCTCGATGCGGTGCGTGGCAAGCCGGGCGAGTTCGTGCGCGCGAGCCAGGACCTCAACCAGGCCTCGCTCGACCATTCGCGTCTGGCCGCCTTCATGGCCGCGATCCAGGCACAGGACAACACCGGGCCGGAATACCTGCGGACCCTGGCACCGGTGCTGGCGCGCAGCCTCTCGATCAAGCTGAACGACGAGTGCCTGTCCAAGGTCGTCGACATGCAGGCCTCCTGCCTGCTGGAGAACCGCGAATCGCTGGTGCTGAACGACGTCCATTCCAGCTCGCTGGCGGATACGCTCACCGGTGCGCCGACCGATCTCGCCCTGCAACTGAGCGCCACGCCCGAGGGCGGCGCGGGCTACTACAGTGCCTATATCGGCGCCGCCCGCGATATCGCGCGGATTTTCGGCGCTTTCTCCAACCCGCAGTTCAACTACCTGCCGACGCTCTGGGTGCGCAAGGAGGCGACGATGTCGCTGCTGCTCAATGCTGCGCCCTCGTTCCAGAAGCCCAAGTCGGTCATGGTTGCGTCGCTGCCTGCGGTGGAGTCCGATATTCCGCCGCAGTTGCGCAGCACTGCCAAGGCGCCGATCTGCGTCGCCCGGCCCGGCGCTGTATTGCCGGTGGAAGGCGCGCCGCTGGTGTTCTCGACCGCTTTCGCCCACGACATGAAGGTGAAGCTCACCAATGCCTCGGGCCAGACGGTGGACCTGCCGGTCGTGCCGCGCGCCGACCGGGGCGGCTACGCGATCGGGTCGGACGACTTGCCGAGCGCCTTTGCCGGTTCGGTGCGCGCGCAGCTTCACGGCACCTGGGGCTTCGCGCCGTTCGGCGGCCCCGATTTCCTGTTGCAGCGGCCGGATGGTAGTGCCTGGAAGGTTGCGGGCGATCCCGATGCCTTGGTGGTCGGGCGCGACAACAGCGTGACCTTGGAAGGCGCGGCGCCGTCGTGCGTCGAGGAAGTCTCGCTGCGGCAGGGCAGCGGCGCGCCGAAGCCGCTCGACTGGAAGGTGCAGGACGGCAACCGCCTGGTCTTCAACGTGCCGCTGGCGGGCGCCAAGCCCGGCGAAGTGCGGCTGGAGGTACGCTATCAGGGCGCCAAGGGGCCGGAAATCGTGACCCTGCATTCCCGCGCGGAGGCGAGCCGGGTCGACGGTTTCGAGCTTCACGCCGGGGACAGCCAGGGCCTGCTCACCGGGCAGCGGCTCGATCAGGTGCAGTCGGTCAAGCTGGGTGAGACCGAGTTCCGTCCGGACGGCCTGACCCGTGAGGATGCGGTCGATCACTTGCGCCTGATCGTGCAGGGCAATGCCCGCGCGCCGGAAGCGGGCACCACCGCCAAGGCGGAAGTTCGGCTGGCGGACGGTCGCAACCTGACTCTGCCGGTCCGTGTCGGCGCTCCCCGTCCGCAGGCGGAAGTGCTGAGTCGCACGGTTTATCCCGGTCCGGTGGCGCCGGGTGCAAAAGCGCTCGAACTCGGCGCGGGCGAATTGCTGCCGGACAACGGCGAACTGGTCTTTTCGGTCAAGGCGGCGCCCGGCGCTGCGTTCGACATGCGCGATACGATCGAGGTGGCGACCGGCGATGGCCCCGTGGCCGCGCGCCTGTCCGCCGGCAAAGGGCTAACTCTGGAGAGCCGGGAAGTGCTCGTCGGGCGGCTCAAGGCGGCAGACTTGCCTGCCGGATCGTTCGGCCCGCTGCGCTTCCGGCTGGTGGGAGACGACATGACCGGGGACTGGCGTCCGCTCGCCACGCTGGTCCGCCTGCCGCGCATCGAAAACCTGACCTGCGAGGCAGGTGAAAAGGCAGAGGCCAAGCCTTGCACCTTGTCCGGGCGCGATCTCTTCCTGATCGATGCCGTGGCTGCCGAACCCGCCTTTGCGCAGGCTGCGGCGGTGCCGCCCGGTTTCACCGGCTCAAGCCTCGCGGTGCCGCGCCCGGTCGGCGGCAAGCTCTATCTGCGCCTGCGCGATGCGCCGGGTACGCCGGTCACGTTGCCGCAACTCTGAGCCCAAGGCGCGCAATCTCGCCGTTTCCTTCTCATTTCATTAGACATTACGCTTTACCCTGTACGAATGAATGGCATGGCTCGGATGATCGAACGCAGTGACGCCACGGTGATGGCCGTGGACGTGACCGGGGTTGCCGCAAAGCCGTCGGGCTTCGAGATCACGGGCGTTGTGGCAACGGGCCACGCCTGTGAAGGTGCCGCGGTCCGCATCGTTCTCAATCCCGCAGGCACGACCTTTCGTGAGGACGTGCTCGGACAGGGCCGGATCTACGAAGACCGGATCGAGGTCGACCTGACACTGGACGAGCGCGACGAACACGACTTCGTCCGGCGCCTGCGCGGGGATCGGGTGCTGGTCCTGCACGGAAAGCCGATCACCGAGAGCCTGGTGCGGATCACCGGCTTCGAGCTGCTGTGAGGCGCCGAAAGGGGTAGGCGGTCGCTCGCAATAGCCGGGGCCGCCGCGAAGCCAGCGGTTATCCTGATTCCCTGCATCGGGAGAATTTCATGGACGGGGCGTCTCTGTGAACGTGGCGGTGGACCGCTTCCTGAAGCCGCTCGGGCTTCAGGCCCGCGCCGCCGATCCGGGGCCTTATTGGCCCAGGCGCCGGGTGGAGCGCATTCATCACCCTTTCCTCTTCCTCCTCGCGCCGCCCGGAGCGGGAACGACCGCCGTGGCTCGTCATGTCGCCGCGCGCGCCGATGTCGGTGGTTTGCACTCCAGCTTCGAGGGGCAGCGGCTGGTGCGGGGGCTGATGGACAACGACCAGTGGCTCGCCCAGAAATTCGTGGACTACGAGGCCGTGCTAGGCGGCTGGAGCGCGCGCATGGCCGAAGTGGAGCGCAGCCGCAGCCACGCCTTCTTTCTGGAAAAGAGCCCGCCCCATCTCGTCCGCTACGAGACGCTGTTCTCCCACTTCGCCGAATACCGCGTCGCCGTGTGCAACCGCGCACCGCTGACCAATATCGACGCCCAGCTCAAGCGCTATGCCGTGCCCGCCTATCGCGGCGTCCCGCGCGAGCAGGTGGTGCGGCATCTCGCGCACATGTGGATCTGGCGCAGCGGATTGCTGCGCGATGCGATCGAGCGGCACGGCTATCCGCTCGTAACTTACGAGCGCTTCCGCAGCGATAACGATGCGATCCTGACGGCGTTCGGGCTGGAGGCGAGCGGGGGGGCGGCGCCAGCGGCTGAAGAAGGCACCAACTCGGCGCAAGTGCTCATGCTGACGACCGGAGAGCGTCGGATCGTCGCCGAGACCGTGGCCGAAGCGCCGGACCTGTTGGCGTTCTTCGGTTACGCCGAGGCCGATTGACCCGTCCTATCTTCTCGTCATTGCCTCGCTATGCTCGCACTGAAGTGAGATCGGCTCTCAATTAGCTCCGCGCGCGTAGTAGTATTGATAGTAGGCCATTTCCTCGCCCAGCACTGCCGAACTGCGGGTGTCCACCTGGGTAAGCAACAGGCCGTAGATGTGCGCCCCGGCACGGTCGAGTTCGCGCAGGGCCGTCCTGACAACGTTGCGCTGGGTGGTGCGCCAGCGCAGGATCATCAGCGTCACATCGGCCATGGCCGCCAGCGCGCGGGCCTCGGCGACCGGGATGACCGGTGCGATATCGAGGACGACAAGGTCGTATTCCTGCCGGAAGCGGTCGAAAAGGGTCGCGGTGGCGTCGGAGTGGATGATGTCGAGCGGGGTCTGGGCCGTGGAATTGAGCGGCAGGACATGCGCCCCGGAAGCTTCGTCCACCACCAGCACGTCCTCTACCCGCGCCTCGCCGGTGAGCACTTCGGCAAGGCCGGGACGGCCCCGCAGGTCGAGCGCGATCGTCGTGCCCATCCGGCGCACGTCGCAGTCGATCAGCAGGGTGCGACGACCCGCCAGTGCAGCGGAGCGGGCGAGTGCGATGGCGGTGCTGGTCTTGCCTTCGCCGGGGATCGAGGACGTGATGGCGACCGAGCGCGCGACCTGGCCCTTGTGGCCGATCTTCAGCGCCGTCCAGATCGCCCTCACGGATTCGGCGAAAGGCGAGTCCTTGTGCTCGACGAGGAAGTCCGGCACGCCCAGCGTCTCGTCCTTGTGGAAGTCGGGCTCGTCCATCGTCGCGATGTCGGGCAGGCTGCTGACCACTTCGTAACCGGTCAGTTCCTCCGCCTCGGCGCGGGTGCGGATGCCGCGTTCGCGCCATTCCAGAGTGAGCGCCAGCAGCACCGCGGCGATCACCCCGGCTATGCCGCCGCCCAGCATGTAGACAAGCAGGTCGGGCGAGGAGGGGCGCGGCGGCACCTGCGCGCGGGCGATCACCTGCGCCTTGCTCTTCTCGGTCCCGCGCGTGGCGAGTTCGACGCGGTAGCGGTCGAGGAAAGTCTGGTAGAGCTGGCGCGAGCTTTCGGCCACGCGCTCCAGTTCGTTGAGGCGCACCGAGGCGTTGTTGCCGGCCAGCAGGCGGCCCTTGGCCCCGCCGATGGCGGCCTGGATCGCGCCGACGCGCTGGCTGTCCACCTTGACGTCGGAACTGACCCCGGCGCTGGCGCGTGCCACTTCGCGGCGCAGCGACTGGCGCGCGCTGTTCAGCTGGGCTTCCGTCCTCACCCGGTCGGGGTGGTTGGGGCCGAGCGAGGAGGACTGCTCGGCCAGCTTCACTTCCAGCGTGGAGACTTCGGTGCGCAAGTCGCGGATTACCGGGCTGCTGTTGACGGCGGTGCCGTTCTCCCCGGCATTCGCGCTGGCGCGGCCTTGCGAGGCGGCAAGTTCCGCCTTGGCCGAGGCGAGTTCGGTGTTGAGCGTGGAAAGTTCCTGTTGCGCGATCGTGCTGTCGTTGCTGACCGCGACGAGGTCCGCGCTGGCGCGATAGGAAGCGACGGCGGCCTCGGCCTTGATGACGTCGCCGCGCAGCTGGTCGAGCCGGCTGCGCAGCATGTTGATGTCCTGGCTGCGCGCGTTCTGCTCGCCCTGAACTTGCCCGCTGACATAGGCGTCGGCGACGGCATTGGCGACCATCGCCGAGACTTGCGGATCGCGTGAGCGGTAGCCAAGGTTGATCGCATAGGAGAGGCCCTGCCGCGCGACGGTGAGATTGGCGCGCAGGATATTGGCGGCGGCGGCTTCGCTCAGCGGCCCCACGGCATCGGGCGCGGAAGCGGCGAGGAAGGCGCGGTTGGTATTGAGCCGGGCATTGTGCACGGCTGCCGTCGCCACTTCCGGCGAGAGCAGGACCTGGACCTCGGTATCGACCGCCGGGGAATCGACGATCGTATCTTTGTTGCTCTGCGCGGTGCGGACGAGTTGTTGGTCGCCCCGGTCGAGCGCGAGGACGACGCTGGCATCGTACTTCTTGACCGCCAGGGCATAGGCCAGCGCCGTGGCCGCCAATACGGCGAGGATCGTGAGAAGCATCGCCCATTTGTGTCGCCATGCCAGCGTGGCCAGCCACGACAGGTCGATCAGTTTGCCGCCGTCGGGGCCAGAGGCTGCGGCGGACGAGGCGGGATCGGTCAGTCCCAGCCTTTGCGCCGCGGAAGGGTCGAGCTTGTTCGAAGGCACGTGCAAGTTTCTACCTTCCGGGAATCGCGGAAATTCGCGGACCTATTCTGCGAGCCTTCACCCTTTGATATCCATGAGAAACAGGTAGTAACCCGAAATCTCAGCCACCACGGCCTCGGGCGAGCGGCGCCGGACGAAGTCTTCGGGCACGGTGCCCGCCACGCAGCGCGCGGCTTCGGCGGCTTCGGTGATCTGCCAATGGCTTAGCGGTTTTTCGATGGCGACCGCGCGGGGACTGCCGAGTTCTTCCTGCAGCGGTTCGAAGGCGGCGATGCGCGAGACCAGCAGCGGCGTGCCGCGCTCGGCGGCGAGAACCGCGAGGCCGCTGTTCTCGCCGCTCTCGTAAGGGAGCAGCAACAGCGCAGCTTCGGCGAGGCGGTCGGCCATCTGCTGGTCGCTCAGGCGTTCCAGCGTCCATTCGATCCGCCAGCCGCGTACCGCCAGTGCGCGTAGGCGGTGTTCGAGGGATTGACTGGACTCCTCGTCCTCGGGGCGGCCGTGGACGAGGTAGCGGCGCGCGTCTGGCTGCGCCTGTTCCAAAGCGGTCAGGAAGGCATCGAGGCCCTTGTAAGGCTTGATATCGCCGAGGAAGGCGATGGTTTCCGGATTGTCCGGCGAAGCGTTCGGCTGCGGATAGGCGTCCGAATAGGTCCAGTGCGGTGCCACCAGCGCGGGCAGTGCGGCGAGCGCGGGATAGTGTGTGCGGGCCTGCTTCAGGCTGTCCTGCGAGAGGGCGTGAACGCCGTCGAGCCGGGCGATCAGGCGCTTCATCCAGAAGCGCTCGAGCCTTGGCCGCTCGCCTTCATGCGAGGCGACGTTGTGCATGGTCCATACGATCTTTGCCCCGCGCGCCTTTTGCAGCGCGAGGAAGGCGGACCAGACCGCGATCGTGCGCAGGCTGCCGAAGAGGCTGGCGCGGACGACTTTCTGCGGCCAGTGCAGATGGATCACATCGCAGCGCCCGGCAAAGCGCCCCGGCCAGCCGGGCGAGGAGACCTTGTGCCCCAACCGCCGCAGCTGCGTGACGAGGATTGCGGTATAGGGATTGCTGAGGCGGTTTTCCTCGCCGGGGAAGCACCAGATCCGAAGCATGGCTTCCTTCTGCTACGGCTTATATACCTAATTGCATTGGCTAGTTTCTTTGTTTGCACCGCACAATGGCGATTAAGTCTAGTCGCGGGGCATCGATGCGAGTCGAACGGGTCGTCTTTCCTTTCACCAACGAGAAGATCGGCGGGAGCCACGTCTCCTCCTTCACGCTCGGCACGACCTTGCAGCGCGATCATGGCGTGGACGTGGTGGTGGCCTGTCCGAAAGGAAGTCTGATCGAGCAGGTCGCGAGTGAGCATGGCTTCCGGATCTGGCCGCTCGACGAGAAGCCTGCCTTCCGCCACGGCCTTGCCGCCGAAGCGCGCCTGCTGCCGCGGCGGCTGGCCATGCTGGTGCGGCAGCCGGAAGGCACGGTGGTCCACAACAACGACCTTTCGGCGCAGCAGAGCTGGGGCCCTGCGGCGCGACTGCGCGGGATAGCCTGCATCTATCACAACCGTGCGTTCAACCGGCCGGTCCTGCCGAACCTTATGGTCATGGCCACGGCCCAGCGGATCGTCTGCATCTCGCGCGCGGTCGAGGAGCGGTTGCCCGACTGGCTGCGTCGCCGCTCGGTACGGATCGACAATCCTTTCGAATTGCCTGCCGAAGTCGACGGTACGGTGCTGCGGCGGCGCTTTGCCGAGGAATTCCCGATCGCGCGGGAAGGGCCGCTGATCGGCTTCATCGGCAATTTCGCCGAGCGCAAGCGCCCGCGTTTCTTTCTGGAAATGGCGCGGGCGGTGCTGGCGGAGATGCCGCGCGCGATCTTCGTGATCTTCGGCCGTGCGGTGGACGAAACGCAGCAGGACCTCGAAGCCTTCGCGGCGCAGTTGGGGATCGCGGATCGGGTGATCTTCGCGGGCTTTCGCCTGCCGGTGGAGGAGAACATTGCCCTGCTCGACCTGCTGGCGATCACCGCGGTCGAGGAACCGCTGGGGCGCACACCGCTGGAGGCCCTGATGCTGGGCGTGCCTTATGTCGCCACCGACGATGCCGGACTGGGCGAGACAGCGCGCCGGTTTGGCGGCGGGCTGTTGGTGCCGCGCGGGGCTGGTCCCGGCGCATTCGCGGCAACTGTGGTGCAGACGCTCGGCACGGAGCGGCCGGATTTCGCGGAGGAGCGACAGCGCGCCCGCGAGAGCCTGTCGGCCGCTCGCCATGCGGCGCAGATACTCAAGGTCTACGAGGACCTGCTCGGTTAGATCGCGCGCTTCGAATTGCTATCTCCGACTTCGCCCGAACCACCTTCATCGTCCTCGCCGCTGCTCCTAGATCGCCAGGCGCTGGTCCACCGTGACCTTTGAGCCCGAATAGCTGGTCGAACTGTTCAGCACCTGGCCCGGCTTGGCGATCAGGCGCTTGATGTGCAGGTTGACCACGCCGTCTTCAGCGCGGAACAGCGGCACCGAAGGGTCGCCCGAGGCGATCAGCACGTCGACGGTGATGGTGCGCGTCGCGGTCTTGCTGCCCTTGCCGATGATGCCGACGAAGCGATTGGTGCCCAGTTCGACGAGGCCGTGGCTCTGGCTGGTCCAGGCCTTGATGCCTTGCCGGCATCCCGCGAGATAGACGTTGTCCACCCGCACGTTGCCCTTGATGTCGAGGCAGGCGTCGCTGGCGTTCAGCACGCGGCCGTTGGAGATCGTGCCGGAATAGCCCGCCTCCGTCGAAATGCCGTCGACGTTCAGGTAATGGCTGCCCGGTGCCATGAACAGATTCTGGAAGTCGAAGTTGCTGATTTCAAAGGTACCGACGTCGTTGGCGTCCTTGCCCTTGAGGGTGATGGCGCCCCAGGCATCGTCGCTGTTGATGGCGGGGTGATCCTTGTCGCCGATCCAGACGAGGTCGCGGAATACCGCATTGCCGATGCCGTTGCTGACATTGACGAGGCCGAGACCCAGCGTCGCATCGGCGCGTGCCTGCGTGTCGGACACGCGCCGGACCTGGAGGTTGGGAACGTTCTCGCCGCGCATCAACGGGCCGTAGCGCTGCGATTTGACGTCCTGCATCATGAAACCGCTGGCATCCTTGCCGTTGACCAGGATCTTGCCGTCGGCAATGCAGAGTTTCGACACGCCGGGCGTCGAATCCGTCAGGCGGATCGTCGGCACGGCCTTGCAGGCTGCGGAAGCCACTTGCGGGGCGGCGATCGAAGGCATCCGGAATGTCGTCGCGGCCGTCGTCGCACTGGCCGTCGTGACGGGCACGGCGACCACGCTCGACAGCGAAGCGGTCGGCACGCCGGTGGAGGATCCCATCGCGGTCAGTGGAAGTGCAAAGACAAGTGTGCGGAACATGATTTTTCCCAATGACTTACGTGTCATGTTGCAATTTATTGATGGAGCCATCACGAATATTCTCATTCGCAGGGCCTGATTCTGTTCGGTTACTTGCCGAAGCGATGTTCAGGCCACAACTTGCGGCAGGCGGAAAATGTCCTCAAACGGGGCGGAGCGCTGCCACATTTGCGACGGGCCGTTTCGCCGCGCGGCCCTGCAAGTTGGCGTGGACGGTGAATCCGCAGAGCAATCCGTAGAACAGCAGGCCCTCGATCATCCAGAACGGCATCGTCGCCATGTTGAGCAGGAAGAAGCCCAAATGCGCCATGACCAGCGTGAAGCGCGCGGGCGTTCGCGCGGTCAGGGCCAGCACGAACATCCAGATCCACAGCAGCAGCATCGCCGCCACGCCGAGCACGCCCAGTTCGTAGAGGGTGGAGATCAGCGTATTGTGCGCATAGTAGCGATAGCGCCCCTCCCAGGCATTGGCGCCGAAGCCCAGCATGTGCTGGGGCGGTGTGCCGGCCTCCCAGGCATTGACGTATTGGCTCCAGAGCAGCAGTCGCCCGGAGAGCAGGGCCTGGTCGGCGCGGCTGAACTCGCCGGGATCCTTGCTGAGGATCGCCGGATTCTGCGCCAGGGTCTTGATCGCATCGAAGCGGTCACCCGCGACGATCGGCAGCACCGGCACCGCCGAAAGCAACAGCAGCACGCCGAGGATCGTCGCGATGGGCCGCTGGGCAGGGCGGACCGCGCCGGTAATGCTGGCGATGAACAGGCCCAGCATGAGCGGCCCGGCGGTGATGATCGCCGTGCGGTAGTTCGCGGCGAAAATTCCGCCGAGACAGATTGCGGCGATGGCCAGCTTGTAGAGCGCGCGCAGACGGGGGTTGAGGATCGCGGTCAGCAGGCCGGTCAGCAGGATGATCGAGAAGCTGGCCTCGTGATTGTAGCCGCCGATGTAGGAAGTGGAGCCGTCGCTCTCTGTCGCCTTGGCGATGTGAAGGAGCAGACTGAAGCCTTGCAGCAGCAGGGGCAGCAGGAAAGTGAACAGCAGTCGCAGCAGAACTTTGCCCGCGCCGTCGGCCATGAAGGCGTCGTAGGCAGTGAGTGCGATGATCGCGAGGTAGGCGTATTTCACCAGGCTCTCGACCGCGCCGGAGGCCTCGCCGTTCAGCATCGCGCTCATCACGATGACCAGCAGCAGTGGCACCACCGGCGCCAGGATCAGCGACACCGCGCGGCTGCGCAGGAGCAGCAGGCTGCCGATCAGCACCAGCACGACCGAGGCCAGCGCGTTCCAGCTCAGCCCCAGCGGCGAGGAGGCGAAGGAAAATTTCGGCATTGCCGACATTGCAAGGCGCAGTGCGAAGGCGACGATCAGGAAACGCGTCGATGCGCTGACACGCAGGCAGAGCACGACGACGAGCACGCAGAACAGCAGCATCGTCGGCAGCAGTAGAAAGATCGGGATGGGCGGACTGCCCGAAGTCAGTGCCAGCATCGCGTGCTCCGGGTCGGATCAGTTGGCATGGGTGAGCGCATGGCGATGCCTCCGGCGGCCTTTGAGCTTGCGATAGGTTGCAGCAGTGCGTTTCGCCACTTCGTCCCAGTCCATCAGGGTATCGGGCAGCAGGCCTTTCGCCTCGCGCGCCTCGGCATGGTCGGCGAGGCGCACGGCGAGGGCGGCGACGTCGCCGACCGGGAAATAGCGGCTGGGCGGCAGGCCGAGGTCGAGATTGGGCTGGATGTCGCTGAGCAGCACCGGACAGCCGCAGGCCAGCGCTTCCAGCGCGGCGATCGGCAGGCCCTCGTGGAAGGACGGCAGCACGAAAAGCCCGGCATTACGCAGGAGAACTCCCAGCCGCGTGCGCGGCACCATGCCGAGGAAGCGGATGCGCGGTTCGGCCCCTGTCTCCGCGCCTGCCAGCAGGTCCTGGGCGTAGCGGTCGTCCTTGCGTCCGGCTCCGGCGATGACCAGGGTGCGGGTGTCATTGCTGCGCCGGAATGCCTCGACGAGGATGTGGATGCCCTTTTCCGGCACCAGTCTCGCCACGCAGATGACGTAGTTTCCGCTTGTGAGGGCCAGTTCGTCCAGCACTTCCGCGTCGCTCTGCGGCGACGGGGGCATCGTGCTGACGCCGTTGGGAATGAATTCGACCCGCTCCGCCCGCGCCGGATAGCGCGCTTTCATGCGGGCCGCGAGCGAGGGGGAGACGCAGACCACCCGGTCGGCGGAGCGAACGCCGAGCCACTCGCCGAGCTTGAGCATGAGGCGAGCGCCGCGCCCCCATTTCTCGCGGTCGTAGTCGGCGCCGTGGTGGGTCAGCAAGACCCCGAGGCCGAGCAGGCGGGCGAGCGGCGCGAAAAGGGCCGGGCCGACCGCGTGGATATGCACGGCGTCCGCACCCCGGCGGCGGGCGTGGAGAATGCCGACAAGGGTGGAGACGAGCGCCTCGCTCACGCGCCCGGTCGGCGAATAGAGCGGGGTCAGCGCGACATGGCGAAAGCTGGTCATCGCCGGATCGACATAGGGTGCGCGGCAGCAGACCTCGATCTCGATGCCGGGATCGAGCGCGGCGATGCGCGGCAGCAGTTCCTCGCAGTGGGTTTCCACCCCGCCCATGACGCCGGGAATGCCGCGCAGGCCGGTCACGCAGACTTTCATGGCCCGACGGCCTGTTCTTCTGGCCTTGCGGCATCGACCAGTGCGGTGCGGAACCGTTCGACTGCGCTTTCCACGGAGAAGGCGGCGGCGCGCCCGGCGGCGGCAGCCGCGAAGGTGGCACGTCGGGGGCCGGTCAGTTCGGTCATGCACCGGGCCATCGCGTCATCGTCGTTCATGGCAATGAGCGCGCCGCCGTGGCCGAAGGCAGCTTCGTCGCCATCGCGGTGGACTTGCAGGATTTCCGCCGGACCGGATGGGCAGTCCGTCGCAACGACCGGCAGGCCGACCGCCATCGCCTCCAGCATCGCGTTGGGGAAGCCCTCCGCGTTGGAGGTGAGCAGATAGCATCCCGCCCGCGCCAGGACCGCATAAGGGTTGTCGAGAAAGCCGGGAAAGCGGACGCGATCGGCAAGCCCCAGCGATGCCGCCAGCGCAATCAGATTTTCGCGCAGGGGGCCTTCGCCGAGTACGATGAGATCGCCCTCCGTTTCCGCCTTTGCGAGCGCGCGGATGGCCATGGCGGTGTTCTTGTTGTCTACCAGACGGCCCATGGTCACGAAGTCTACGGTGTTCACCGGGATCGCCGGTTCCTGCGCGGCAAAGCTGCCGATGCGGGCAATGTCAACGGGATTGTAGATCACCGAAATCCTTGCGGGTTCGACCGCGAAATCGCTTTCCAGCGTGCGGGCGACCCCTTCGGAAACGGCGATGATCCGCTGGGCCGAAGGGTAGGTGTTCCGGATCAGCAACCGGCTGAGCACGCCGAGGCGGCCGGTCTTCAGGTGGGCGGTGGTATTGACCCGCTCGCTGATAACCGCCGCGCCGCCGCTGCTGCGCATCGCGAGGATCGCGGCGACATTGGCGCGCGAAAGGAACGAGAGCGTCACGTCCGGGCGCAATTGGCGTACCAGCTTGCGCGTGCGGATCACGCTGCGCAACAGGCTGCCGCGCGTATCGAGGCGCGCGACCCGCACCCCGGCGGGCAGGCGATAGGCTTCCTCCGTCTCGTTATCCAGCAGGGCCACGGTGATCGCGAATTGCCCGGCGCTTCGGCTGAGCCGGTCCACCAGCGTCGTGAACACCCGCTCCGCCCCGCCGCCTGCGAGCGAATTGATGACGAAGAGTGCGCGAAGCGGCGATTCGGAACGCATGCGACCTCTCGTGATCCCTGAGCAGGCGCAGCGTAACCAGCGCGTGGCGCCGGTGATATTCAACAAAAGGGCCAGTCCGTGGCCCATCGGGGGTATCGCTGGCGTCGGTATCGACTGTCGCGCGGCTTTGATAAGCGACGGTTTTGTCGCCCTCCCTCGTCATTGCGAGGACGGGTATAGGTTCCGGATATCCGCGTAATCCCGGCCCTTCGGCTTTCGCGCGAAGGGCCGGGCACCGGCTCGCGTCCCTTTTTACGGCCGGTAGAGCGCTTCGGTGGGGAGGATCACGCCGTTGGCCTTGGCATAGCCGTCCCAGTCGGCGGTGAGCTCGCGCAGTTTTTCGGGGTTTTTCGCGGAAAGATCCTCGGTCTCGCCGGGGTCCTTTGCGATGTTGAACAGGCGCCACTGGCCGTCGCCGATGTCGGTCACTTTCCAGTCTCCCTTGCGGAGTGCACGGCTGCCGAACAGTTCGGTGCCGAGCGGCTCGTCGGCGGCATGGACGAAGGCGGCCTTGCCTTCGAGCCAGGGCCGCGCGCTCTTGCCGGTGATCGGCAGCACGGTGCGGCCCTGGAACGTGGTGCCGCCGCTCGGCACGCCGGCATAATCGAGCAGGGTAGGCGCGATGTCGGCCACGCTGACATAGGCGCTGCCGATGCCTTTGGCCTTGGCGAGGCCTTTCCCGTTGACGAAGGCCACGGTGCGGGTGCCGCCCTCGGAGGCATAGGCCTTGGTCAACCAGGAGGGCGCGGTGCCGGCCTGCGCCCATTCGGGGCCATAGGTGATGTAGGAATCCGGCTTGCCGCGATTGGCGAAGCTGTTGTCGGCTCCCTCGACCCGGTTGGCGAGCATCCTGGCACCGGTGGTCCGATAGTCGAGGCCCTCGGCGCCATTGTCGGCGAGGAACACGATCACGGTATTGTCGAGTTCGCCGCTGGCGCGCAACGCATCGAGCACGCGGCCGACGTTGCTGTCCATCCGCTCGACCATGGCCGCGTAGATTTCCATGTCGCGCGCGGCCTCGCGCTTGTCGGCAACGGAAAGCGAATCCCAGCCCCCGCGCGGCGCGCGGACGCTGTGGGCCGCCGTGCCCTTGGGCAGGATGCCGAGCTGTTCCTGCCGGGCGAGGCGGCGGCGGCGGATTTCGTCGAAGCCCACATCGTACTTGCCCGCCTGCCGGGCCACGTCCTCGTTAGGCGCCTGAAGCGGCCAGTGCGGCGCGGTGAAGGCGAGATAAGCGAAGAACGGCTTGTCCGGGCTTTCCGCGCGGCTCTGCTTCAACTCGGCGATCAGGTTCGTCGCATAAGCGTCCGAGGAGTAGAAATCCTTGTCCAGCGCGGTCAGCACCTGGCCGTCGCGGGAATAGGTAGCGCCCTTGCCGGGGCCGGTTCCGAGGTCGCGGCCATAGTGGTTCGCACCGCCCTGAAGCAGCGCGAAGCTATGCTGGAACCCGCGCGCGTGGGGATCGAGGTCCGGCGTCAGGCCGAGGTGCCACTTGCCCGAGAGCAGCGTGCGATAGCCGCCTGCCGCCAGGCGCTCCGCCAGGCTGGCGACGTCGCGGCTGAGGTAGCCTTCGTAGCCCGGCTGGCCTTTCTGGTTCGGCGCAGTCAGCTCCGCCATGCTGCCGAGGCCCGCACGGTGGTTGTCGGTGCCGGAGAGCAGCATCGAGCGGGTGGGGGAGCAGGTCGGCGCCGTGTGGAAGCCTGTCAGCCGTAGCCCGTCCAGCGCCAGCCGGTCGAGATTGGGGGTGGCGATCTCGCTGCCGAAGGCGCCGATGTCGGAAAAGCCGAGGTCGTCGGCGATGATGACGAGGAAGTTCGGGCGCTGCTGGGCCGGAACGCTCGCTGGAGCGGGCGACTTGGCCGCGACGGGAACGGCCATCGTCGAAGAGAGCAGGGCCGCGCCGAGGGCGGCGGCGAAAGCGAGAGACTTGGATTTCATCAAGGGGTCCTTGGTAGAAAAAGCCCGCGCCGCGCCCGAAGTGTTCATGTCGGCGCGGCGCGGGGAGTGAACGGCCCGTGCAGGGTATGAGGGATCAGGCCGGTTCGTAAGGGATTGCCTTTTCCTTGCGGATGGTGCGGCTCTGGCGGCCGTCGATCGAGACCGGCACCGAACCGGCGATCGTCGCGCGGCGCAGGGTGCGGCGCTGGAGGCCGAAGTCGGCGACAGCGCGGTGCTGGGTCGCCTGATTGTCCCAGAACGCCACGTCGCCCGGCTGCCAGCGCCAGCGCACGACGTTCTCCGGACGGGTGATGTGTTCCTGAAGGATCGAGAAGATCCGCGCCGAATCCGCCTGGTTGAGACCGGCGATCCGCTTCACGAAGTGCCCGAGCAGCAGCCCGCGCTGGCCGGACACCGGGTGAACGCGGACAAGCGGGTGCTCGGTCTCGTAGACGGTCGAGGCGAAGATGTTTTTCTGGAACAGGGCGCGGTTCTGGGTGGCGGCATCGTCCTTGGGGGCGTTGCCCAGCACGGCCGCATAGTCGTAATCGTTCGAATGGACTGCCCAGAGACCGTTCACCAACTGGCGCAGGCTTTCAGGCAGGCCTTCGTAGGCAGTTTCCGTATTGGCCCAGATGGTGTCGCCGCCCGCTTCCGGAATGGTGATCGCGCGCAGGATCGAACCGGCGGGATAGGCGTCGGTGAAAGTCACGTCGGTATGCCAGCTGGAGGCGGCGTAGCCTTCCTTGCTGTCGAGTTCGAGCAGGTAGCGCGAGCCTTCGGCCACCGGCACCGTGGGATGCGCGACCGGATCGCCGAACAGCGAGGCGAAGTCCTCGTGGCGCTGGTCGGTCAGCTCGTGCTGGCCGCGGAAGAAAATCACTTTGTGGCGGACGAGCGCGTCCTTGACGGCCTGCACGGTCGCTGCGTCGAGATCTCCGGAGAGGGTGACGCCGCGGATCTCGGCGCCGATGGTGCCGGTGATCGGCACGATGTCCAGCGGGGAATTCGGGTCCTTGGCGTTGGCGTAAGTGGCAATCGAAGTCATGGCATTCACTCCTTCTTCTGGATTTCGGAAACTTATTCGGCGGGAACGAGAGCCGCGGCGTAGACTTCGTCGCGGGCCTTGAGCTGGCGGCGGATTTCGGCGTGCCGGTCGGCATCGAGCGGGAAACCTGCCACCAGCGCGGCAGCCAGGGTGTGCGCCAGCGCCGGGCCGAGGGCGAAGACCAGCAGCAGGGCGTTCAGCGCCTCGGGGGTGTTGGTGGCGGCCTTGGGGTCGAAGCCGAAGGCGGTGACGAGCGGCAGGGCGATCCCGAAGGCGAGCGCCCCGCCCAGCTTCATCGAGACGCTGAAGACCGAATAGTAGAGACCCACGCGGTCCTCGCCGGTCTCGGCGCGGTGGAGGTCGGCGACGTCGGCCACCATCGAGCGCAGCATCAGGTTGCCCGAGCCTTGCGAGAGACCCTGCGCCACGGCCAGCGCCATCATCAGGCCGAACCGGTCGGGGGTGAGGAAGACGAGGCCGAAGTTGATCGCGACCTGCGTCAGTTCGGCGACGACGGCGGCGCGGCCCTTGCCGAGACGTTGGCCGATCCGCCGCCAGATGGGTCCGGCCAATATGCCGAACGAATACTGGAGCAGGAAGAAGCCCGCCGCCCATTCGGGGCGCTGGAAGTAGATGGTGACGATGAACAGCAGCAGCGCGGTGCGCACGCCCTGTCCGGCGGTGACGGCGGCATCGGCGGCGAGCACGCGCAGCAGCAGGGCATTGCCGAAGACCGCCTTCAGCGTCCTGCCCAGCGCGAAGCGTTCGGCGCCGATGGGAGCGCTGCTGTCGGGAAAGGCGGTCAGCGTCAGCAGCAGGCCGGGAACCGCGGTGACGAGCACCAGCGTTCCGAACAGGGTCAGGCGCAGCGGTCCGTCGTCGGGTCGGAACTGGTCGGCCAGAGTGGGCATCAGCAGGGTCAGCACCAGCGCCCCCGAGGACAGCAGGGTGAACTGCGAGGCGATCCGGGTGCGCTGGTCGTAGTCGCCGCTGATCTCGCCGGACCACGCCATCAGCGTCGTCTGGGTGGTCGAAGCGCCGATGTAGTAGCAGATGACGCCGATGCCGACCCAGGCCAGAGTGGCGCCTTCGGGCGGAAAGAACAGCATGGCGCTGCCGACGATGAACAGCAGGCCGCCGCCCGCGATCCACGGTCGTCGCCGTCCGAAACGGCTGATCGTGCGATCGCTGAGCGAGCCGATCACCGGATCGAGCAGCGAATTCACCACCTGGCCGATCAGGTAGACCAGCCCCAGCCCCGCCAGCGGAATGGCATAGTGGCGCGAAAGGATGGCGGGAACGAAGGCCATGACCGGCTGGGCGGCGGCATAGACCGGCACCGACATGGCGGTGAAGCGCAGGAGGCGCCAGCTGTCGGGCTGTTGCGGTCGCGATGGCGATCTTGGAAGGGTCTCGCGGGTCATGGCTGGCGCCTCCTGATTGCTGGGGTCAGAGCTTGGTGCGCAAGGTCGCGCCGAAGGTGCGTGGCTCGCCGAGCTGGGCGGTGACCACGCCGGTGTTGGCGGCGCTGAGGCTGACGAAGTAGTTCTTGTCGAACAGGTTCCTGGCCCAGATCGAGAAGTCCCAGAGGCCGTCGTCGGTCCTCAGCCCGATGCGTCCGTTGGCAATGCCGAAGCCGGGGATCTGCGCCCAGGCCGAGTTCGAGGCCGAAGTGTTGAAGTTCGAGCGATAGGCGTAGTCGGCATGGGCGTAGAGGCCGAGGCCCTTGCCGCCGAGATCGCCCAGCGGGGTGTTGAAGTCCGCGCCGAGGGTCCAGGCCCATTTCGGCACGCCCGGCAGACGCTCGCCGGAAAGGTCCTGGATCGCGCCGAGGTTCTGGCGCTCGAAGGCCTGCGGGGCATTCCTGTACGTGACGTACGTGGCGTCGGTATAGGTCGCCAAGGCGTTGAAGCTCAGGCTGTCGGTGGGCGCGATGTTGAACTCGCTCTCGATGCCGCGCGAGCGGACCTTGGGGATGTTCGAGATGTACTGGCGGCCGACGACGGCACCTGCCGGCAGGTCGGTGATGGTGGTCTGGTAGTCGCTGATCTCGGTCCAGAAGGCGGCGGCGTTGAACGTCGCACGGCGGTCGAGGAACTGCGACTTGAGGCCCAGTTCGAAGGCGTCGACCTTTTCCGGCTTCACGTCTGGATCGACCCCGGCGGGCAGGACCGAGAGGTTGAGCCCGCCAGACTTGTTGCCGCGCGAGTAGGAGCCATAGACATTGACGTCGGGCGCGATCTTCCAGCTCAGCGTGACGAGGCCGGAGAGGCTATTGTCGGTGAAGCTGGTGGCATAGCTCGTCACCGGGTTGAACTGGGTGCGGATGGCGGTGATCGCCGCCTGCTGCGCACCGGTGAAGCCCGAGATGTCGGCCCCGTCCACCCAGTATTGCGAGAAGGCGCCCGACTTCTTCTCATGGGTGAAGCGCAGACCCGTGGTGAGGGTCAGGGCATCGGTGATGTGCCAGTCGGTCTGGCCGAACAGGGCCAGGGTCTTGGTTTCCGGCGTCGAGGTGGAGTTGGATTCGAAACCGTCGAGCGCGGCATTGGCGATCGTCTGGTTGGCGGTCGGCAGGTTCCAGAGCGCCGCCGCCGGACCGTAGCGCGAGGCGCCGTAGCCGCGCACGATCTGCCAGAAGTAATAGGCGCCGATCACGTAGTCGAAGCTGCCGCCGCTCTTCGAGGCAAGGCGCAGCTCCTGGCTGAACTGGCGCTGGCGATTGGCCTGTTGGGCCTTGGTGACGATCGGCAGCGAGGTGCTGTCACCATCGTTGGCCGGATTCCAGTCCCACCAGCGATAGGCGGTGATCGAGGTCAGCGCGGCACTGCCGAGGTTCCAGTTGACCTCGCCCGAGACGCCGTATCCGGCCATGTTCGACTGGTAATGACTGTTCGCCTCGCCCACGCGGTCGAACGGCTGGAAGCTGGGCAGCGTGTAGCCGGGGAAGCGCGCGGCGCGCTGCGCCCAGTTGTTGGCGATCGTCGCACCGTTCTCGTAAGTCGTGTGCAGTCCGGCGAAGACGTTGAGGACGTGGTTCTGCTTCTGCTTGGCGTAGTCGCCGATGACGCGGATTTCGAGATCCGGGTCGGGCGTGAAGAGCAACTGGCCGCGGATCGACTTGTTCAGATAGTCCTGCGCGCGGGTCCTGGTGGTCTTGTTCCAGAGGAAGCCGTCGTTCTCGCTGATCGCGCCGGACAGGCGCACGGCCAGCAGGTCCTTGAAGATCCCCGCCGATCCCGAGGCGCGGAACTGGTAGAAGCCGTAGTTGCCTATGCTGGCCTCGGCCGAAAGCTCGGGGTCGAAGGTGGGCTTGCGCGAAGTGACGTTGATCACGCCCGAGGTGGTGTTCTTGCCGAACAGCGTACCCTGCGGGCCGCGCAGCACTTCGATGCCCTGAAGATCGACGAGGTCGAACTGGGCCAGGCCGACGCGGCCGTAGTAGACGTTGTCGATATAGAAGCCGACGCCGTTCTCCAGCCCGTCGTTGGTGAGCGAGATATTGGAGCCGAGGCCGCGAATGTTGATGTTGGTGTTGCGGGCGTTGTAGGTGATGACCTGAAGGCTGGGCACCTGCTGCTGGATCGCGCCGAGCGTATAGTCACCGCGCCGTTCGAGGCTGGCGGCGCTGATGACGCTGATGGCGACCGGAACATCCTGGACGTTCTCGTCGCGGCGGCGCGAGGCGGTGACGACGATGGCCTCTCCGCTGCCACTTTCCGTGACGGTTTCAGGTGCCTCTTCGGCAGCCAGAGCCGAAGGCGCGGCGGCGATCAGCGAAATGGAGAGGGCGAGCGGACTGCTGGCGGTAACGAAGCGGCGAAACATTCAAGTCGATCCCTGTTTTCATGAGTGCGCACCGATCTTTCGTCGGGCGTGACAATTTCCGGATTTTCGGGCTGACGGGCTTCAGGGCGCGAGACGGCAGCCGGAGCCTGCGATAAGGCTTCGGAAAACCGGCACGGGACACGCGGGTCCTCCGGCGCGAAACCCCCGGTTTCGGCGCAAGGTGCGTGAAGTCTGTCAGGAAAGGCGCGGGCTGCCGCTGGGACGGCCCATCGCTGCGCGTCAGGCGCGCGGAGTCATGGTCTGCATCGTATCACCTCATCCTTGGCGTGAGGGGAACACGATGCCTGGCGCTGTCGCCTGGAGCATCGCGCGCTTTAGCGGTTGGTAACGCGGAGCAAGCTGCTTCCCGATCAAATGCCGCGGACCAGTGAACCTTGAACATGCACGGGCGGACTGGTCAGCCGTTTGCCGTGCGGTGTGCTTGTCTAGCTATTTGGTTGAGAAAGCCGGGTCAATGCAAGGTTTTCTATCGGGGGCTATGGCAGGGATTTCGGGGCATTCTCTTTCTTCCGGGAAATCTTCTTTCGGATCAGCCGGTTGCGGAAAGGGGGATGACCCTGTTCGTTTCTGAAGTCATCTCTGGAGAGACGGCTGGTCCGGTCCCGAAGAGAGTTGTAACGAAGCGACATGACCGTTCTACCCTCCATTTCGCCTGCGAATCCCCCTTCGATGCCGCTGCAAGGCCGCCGCGCGCTGGTCACCGGTGCTGCGGGCGGGTTCGGCCGCGAGATTGCGCTGGGCCTGACGGGAGCCGGGGCCCATGTGATCCTGCATGGGCGGCGCGAGGCGCAGCTTGCCGTCTTGCTTCGGGAGATCGTGGAGGCTCAGGGGACGGCTCAGATCGCGGCTTTCGATCTCGCCGACGCCGAGGCTGCGCGGGATGCGCTGCGGGGGATGGGAAAGGTCGATATCCTCGTCAACAATGCCGGTCATCGCGATCGCCGCGCGATGGCGGAACTGGACCGCGAGGCCGTGCGGCGGATGCTGGAGATCAACCTCGTCGCGCCCTTCGATCTGGCGCGGGTTCTGGCGCCGGGCATGGATGTGGGCGGACGGATCGTCAACGTGACCTCCATCGCCGGGCAGATCGCGCGCTCGGGCGATGCCGCCTATACGATGGCGAAGGGCGGGCTGGACGCGATGACGCGGGCGCTCGCGGCGGAACTCGGGCCGTGCGGGATCACGGTGAATGCCGTCGCTCCCGGTTACTTCGCGACAGAGGCAAACGCCGCCATGGTCGCCGATCCTGCCGTGGCGGAGCATCTGGCGCGGCGAACTTCGCTGGGGCGCTGGGGACGGCCGGAGGAAATCGTCGGGCCGGTGGTGTTCCTGGCTTCCGATGCGGCGAGCTATGTGACCGGACAGGTCATCGGCGTGGATGGCGGCTATCTGGCGCATTTCTAGTGTATTGCGATAAGCGCATGTTTCGCGGCGTTTTGCGCAACTGTGGTCGACGCTCTTGCGGTTCCGGCCTTTGCTATAACCCGCGAGGGTCAAAGTTGCGGTTCTTGCGACGGAAAACGGTGGTGCGAAAGGCAATGAAATCGTCTCGATGTCAGGTTTCAGACAGTGCAGCACGGCGGAAGTCCATCCTGATTTCTCATATTAACTATTTAAAATCATATAGATAAAAGATTTAAGGCCGGCGTTCACCCATTCCGATCCCGTCTGGGTAGCGATGCGGAAAGCGCAAGCATCCCGTTGCCGGATCGTCGCTCGACTTTTCCGAAAGATCGCAAAGCAGCGACGTGTTGCGCAATATGCAACTAGGCATTTCTTTTCTTCATTTGCGATAATCGCGATTCTCGACCATTTAGAGCGGGCCTTTCAGGCATCCTCTCCCAAAAACTTTCCAAGGGCTGGTCTTCGGACCGGCCCATTTTTTTGTCTTCCCTGCGTGAGCGCCCTTGCAAATCCGGCAAGGCTGCCCTGAAGGCGATCGCCATGCAGCAGGGAGAATTCGAATGCGTCTCGGGAAATTTGCAGGTCTGACCGCGCTTGCGCTTGGCCTCGCGAGCCTCGATGCCGGATCGGCGGCGGCCGCTCCGCGCTGGTCGCTGGCGATCCATGGCGGCGCAGGCGTGATCGAGCGCGGCTCGCTGACGCCCGAGCAGGAAAAGGCCTACCGCGATGGCCTGGACGAAGCGCTTCGCGCCGGGGCCGCCGTGCTGGACAAGGGTGGTACCTCGCTAGATGCCGTGACTGCCGCCATCCATGTTCTGGAAGACAACCCCCTGTTCAACGCCGGGCGCGGCGCGGTCTTCACCGCCGAGGGCCGCAACGAACTTGATGCGGCGATCATGGACGGCAGAACGCTCAAGGCTGGGGCCGTCGCGGGGATCACCCGCACCCGCCATCCGGTGGACGCCGCACGCGCGGTGATGGATCATAGCCCGCATGTCATGCTGGCGGGCGAGGGCGCCGATCGGTTCTCGCGCGAGCAGGGCCTGGAACAGGTCAATCCTTCCTGGTTCCGCACCGAAAAGCGCTGGGAGCAACTGCTCAAGTGGCGCAAGAACCATCAGGCCGCGCTCGATCCGACCCATCTTTATGGCACTGTCGGTGCCGTTGCGCTCGATGCGGCCGGAAACCTGGCTGCCGCCACCTCCACCGGTGGCATGACCGGCAAGCGCTGGGGCCGCATCGGCGATTCCCCGATCATCGGCGCGGGCACTTACGCGAGGAACGGCGAGTGCGCGGTCTCGGCGACCGGCTCCGGCGAATACTTCATCCGCGAGAGCGCGGCACGGCAGGTCTGCGACCGGGTCGGCTATCTGCACCATAGCCTGGCTGCCGCTGCGCAGGAAACGATCGCTTCGGTCGGCGCGATCGGCGGCGACGGCGGGTTGATCGCGATGGGACCGGAGGGCGTTCCGGCCTTCGCGTTCAATTCCTCGGGCATGTACCGGGGGCAGGTCTCGGCGACGAGCGTGCCGCAGACCGCGATCTATGCGGATGAGACGATGCCCGCTGTGCGTTGAGCGGCGGGCCATTCTTCGGCCAGGAGACCGAACAGGAGGGTGTCGCGGATGCCGATATGGGTCTGCCATTCGGCGCGCAGATGACCCTCCTGCCGGAAGCCGAGCGCTTTGAGCAACGCTATCGATCCGCGATTGTCCGGATCGGTATCGGCGAAGATCCGCCTTTGCCCTTCGGTGAAAAGTTGCTTGAGAACGGCGCTCACCGCTTCCCGGCCGATCCCGCGCCCCTGCGCTTCGCGGGCGAGGAGATAGCCGACCTCGCTGACGCCGGGCCGCTTCTGCCCGGCCGAGACGAAGCCGATCGCCCGGTCTCCACCGCGTTCGGCGATGGCCCAGGTTCGCCACGAACCGGCCTTTTCCAGCGCGAAATCGGCGCGCAGTTCGTCGAGGTCCGCGAAGGGGGCACGCGACCACCATGTCATGCTGACCGGATCGGACATCGTCGGGAACAGGGCTTCGGCGTCGTCCGGCGTGCGGAGGCGCAGGGTCAGGCGTTCCGTTGCGAGCAGGGGGAGAGCAATGTCGTTCGATGTCATGGTCCGTGCCGTCGTTTCAATCCGAAGAATCGGGTTGCCAGAGTTCGATCGGATTTCCTTCCGGATCGTGGATGCGGACGAAGCGGCCCACGCCCGGCATATTCCATTCCGGATTGGTGACGACGACGATGCCCGCCACGAGCAGCCGGGTGCAAAGATCGTCCAGGTCGTCGACCCGGAAGTTGAGCATCCAGGCCTTGTCGGCGGGAAAATAGTCGGAGGCGGCGGGGAAGGGGGCGAAGACGCTGGGGCCTGACCGGGTGTCCCAGGCGCCATAGGGCGCGGAGCCGACGCCGAGATGCTCGGCATACCAGGCGCGCAGGGCTTCCGGCTCCCTAGCGCGGAAGAAGAAGCCGCCGATCCCCGTAACTCCCATGTTTCCGTCTCCCGATATCGTGTGCAGCGGCATATCACGAGACACTGCCACAGGCGATATCCGGACCCGCGGCCATTTACGAAGTTCACATTTTGTTCGCTTGGTGCTAGGTCCGAGTCCATGCCGGACGCTGCGGACAGGAAGATCATCCACGTGGACATGGACGCGTTCTTCGCGTCGGTCGAACAACGTGACGATCCCGCGCTGCGCGGCAAACCCGTCGCGGTCGGCCACGCGGCGGCGCGCGGTGTGGTCGCGGCGGCCAGCTACGAGGCGCGCAAGTTCGGGGTGCGCTCGGCGCTGCCTTCGGTCACGGCGCTGCGGCGCTGTCCGGAGCTGATCTTCGTGCCGCCCCGCTTCGATGTCTACAAGGCGGTTTCGCGGCAGATCCATGCGATCTTCGCCGACTATACCGACCTGATCCAGCCGCTCTCGCTCGACGAAGCCTATCTGGACGTCACCGCCAACCGGCGCGGCCTGCCCACGGCGTGGAAGACGGCCAAGGAAATCCGCGCGCGCATCTTGGAGGAAACCGGGCTGACGGCCTCGGCGGGGATTTCCTACAACAAGTTCCTCGCGAAACTCGCCTCGGACCAGCGCAAGCCCAACGGCCAGTTCGCGGTCACGCCGGACATGGGCGCGGACTGGGTGGAGACCCTGCCGGTCAAGCGCTTCCACGGCGTCGGTCCGGTCACGGCGGCGAAGATGCTGCGGCTCGGGATCGAGACCGGAGCGGACTTGCGCGCAAAATCGCTGGCGTTCCTCCAGCAGAATTTCGGCAGCTCGGCGGAATGGTATTTCCAGATCGCGCGCGGGATCGATGAGCGCCCGGTCAACCCGGATCGCGAGCGCAAGTCCTCCGGTTCGGAGACCACGTTCGACCGCGACCTGACGCGCGACGAAGAGATCGAGGCGGGCGTGCTTGGGCAGGCCGATGATGTCTGGGCCTGGTGTGAACGTGCCCAGGCCTTCGGGCGCACGGTGACGGTCAAGGTGAAGTATGCGGATTTCCAGATCATCACCCGCAGCCGCACCCATGCGGGCGTTGTCTGCCGTCACGAAGACTTGCGGGACGCGAGCCTGGCGCTGATCCGCTCGGTACTGCCGACCGAAAAGGGCATCCGCCTTGTCGGCGTGACCGTGTCCAACTTTGACCGGCCTGCCGAAGATACCGCGCTGCCGCTGTTCGGGGTTGCGGGATGATATTGCAATAGAGTCGCAATAAGGATATTCCGCTGGCCTTGGGAGGGGTGTGTCGTTCCGGCTGCCCCGGCAATCACGACACGGAGATCGAGATGAACCTGAAATATCTGACCCCGCTCGTCCTCGCCTGCCTTGCTCCGAGCGTTCAGGCCCATGAGGTCTGGATCGAGCGCGACGGTACGGGGCCTGCCCGCGTCTATCTCGGCGAGCCGGGCGAGCCGCTGCCGCAGGGCGGCGATCCCGAGTTCGATCACCTCAAGGCGCCGAAGCTGATCCCGGCTGCCGGTGCCGCCGGTGTCCGCAAGGCGGGTTATATCGAATACACGGTCCCCGCCGGAGACGTGCGTGCCCATGACGACAGCGTGTTCGCGCCCTGGGGGCCGGACGACAAGAAGGAAGGCATCGTCTATTACGCTCGCGCCGGTCGCGGCGAGGCTCGCGCGGCGATGCCGTTCGAGATCGCGCCCGTCACCGCCCATGGCAACGGCTTCGTGCTGGTGCGCGATGGAACGCCGGTAGCAGACGCATCGGTGACCGTGATCTCGCCCGAGAAGTGGTCCAAGTCCGTGAAGACCGATGCCCAAGGCCGGTTCACGCTCCCCGCGCGGGAAAAGGGGCGGTATATCCTGACAGCCTCGCACAAGAACGAAGCCGGCGGCGAGACGAGCCTCGGCAAGGTCGCCACGCTGCACGCGGTTGCGACGACCACTTTCGTCGTCGATTGATCGAACTCCGCCAGCAGGTCGTCAGGGAATCGGGTTTTCCAAACCGAGGCGCCTGACGGCCTGCTTGCGGCGGACCCTGCCTTGCAGGCGGCGGCGGATGACTTCCAGCCCCGCTTCGGCATCGGCTTCCCGGCCGCAGACGAAGAGATCGACCGCCGCGATGCCGTGTTCGGGCCAGGTGTGGATCGATATATGGGATTCGGCGAGCAGGGCCACGCCGGTCACGCCCATGCCGGGGCCGAAATGATGGAGGCGCACGTCGAGCAGGGTGGCTCGTGCCGCCTGGGCCGCCTCGCGCAGGCTCGTCTCGATCAGGGCGATGTCGCCAAGGTCCCGGCAGTGGTCGAGGTCGGCGATCAGGTGCAGGCTGCTGTCGGGACTATGCGCCATGTCAGGCGAGACTTTCGAAGGCGTGGCCAAGGTGGGCGAGGGCCTTTTCCGCCGCGATCACGCCGCGGTGATGGGCTTCCTCGAACAGCGACAGGCCGCTGAGGTCGGAGTGGGCGAAGAGGGTCGGCGGCGCGGCATCGATCGCCGCGCGGCGGGCCGGATCGCTCAGGAAACCGGGCGAGGGGCGGACCATGGCATGGCCCCAGCGCCAGACGTCGATGCGCTCGATAGCGCCTTCGAGGTCCGGATTCATGGCAAGGAGGTCGCTGCGCACCACGGCCTGCCAGTCGCGCAGGGGGCGAGTCATCATGATCTTGCGCGCCTCCTTCGGCGCTTCTCTGGAAAGCGGCATGTACCACGTCAGCACCGTCTTGCCGCCCTCGGTCGCTTCGCTCTGGTGGGTCGCGACTACATAGCCGAGCGATTCGCTGGCGGTGGAGACATTGTCCCAGGCCAGCGAGGTGCCCTTGCCTTCGGGATGCCGCGCGACGGTGACATTGGCCGTGACCCAGGGCGCATAGCTGAAACCGCCCGCCTCGGCGGTTTCCGGCGCGACGCGGGCGGCGACGAAGTGCGGCATCGCCAGCACCGCGACTTTCGCGCGCAGTCGGCGGCTGCGGCGGGCGCGGTGATCGAAGACATCGACATGCGCGCCTCCCTCCACGGCGGCGACCCGGAAAACGGTGTGGGCGGGGCGCAGACGGTCGGCGATGCTCTTGGCCATACGGGCGGCGAGGTGGTCGTTGCCTTCGGGCCAGGTCAGTTCGCGGTCCCCGTCGTCATCCGTTGCCCATCCCCGGCGTCCGGCGAAGTAATGGATGCCCGCCCAGGCCGAGACATGTTCGGGTTCGCTGCCATAGTCGTCGCGGCAGCAGTAGCGCAGCCAGGCGCACAGAACGCCGGAGGTGAAGCCTTCCTTGTCCAGCCACGCAGCAAACGTCTCGCGATCTAGCGAGCGGAAGCGCGGGTCTTCGCTGGAGAACGCCATCGGGACCGCGAAGGCGGGTTTGCCGTCGCTGCCGGTCGCGGCGCGGTATTCGGCCATGCGTCGCTCGAAGGCCTCATGCTGTGTGCGGTCCTGCGCGGTTATGCCTTGCCGAGGGAACAGGCCTTCCTGCCAATGGCCGCGCCAGAGCAGGCGTTCCTCCAGATCGGCGCAGAGCTGGTAGGGATCGTAGACCGGCACGCCGTCGCGCTCGCCGGTTATCATGCCGAATTGGCGGAGCATGTGCCGCAAGGCGACGGCTTCCCGGTTCGGCACCGGCAGGTAATGGGCGCCGAGCGGATAGGCGCTCACGGCATTGCGACCGGAACGGGCATTGCCGCCGGTGCGGTCCTCCAGTTCGAACAGGACGAAGCGGTCGAACCCCGCTTCGGCGAGGCGCCAGCCCGTGGCAAGTCCGGCGACGCCGCCGCCCGCGACGACCACGTCGACGTCCTCGATCGCGCCTTCCGGTTCGGGAAAGCGGCCGTCGCGCAGCAGGTGGCCGCGCTGCCAGTCGGCGCCGCCGAGCGTGCCGGGCACGGTTTCCTCGCCGCACCCGGAGAGCGCGCCCGCCGTCAGCGCGCTTCCGGCCGCCAGTGTTCCACCTGCCAGCACCTGCCGCCGGGTCGGCTCAGCCTTCATATCGGCCCCATTCCTCGGCGAAGCTGCGCACGAGGGCCTGGTTGTCGAGCCGGTTCACCGGGGCCGGACGGCGCGCCATGTCGGGTGGGAAATCGAACATTGCGCGCTCGCTGGCCGGGGTCAGGAAGCGCAGGCCCTTGGGCAGGCGCACCGTATCGCCGATCGGGCGGTGCGCGGCGAGCGTGAAGCCCCACTCGCCGAAGCTGGGCACATAGGCGTGATAGCCGCGCGCCGTGAAACCGGCGGCTTCCAGCGTGCTCGCGACGGTCCAGTAGGAGCGCGGGGCGATCAGCGGCGAGGTGCTCTGCACCGTCATCAGGCCGTCGGGCGCGAGCAGGCGGGCGACTTCGCGGTAGAAGCTCTCGGTATAGAGCTTGCCGAGCGAGAATTCGGTGGGGTCGGGAAAGTCGACGAGGATGGCGTCGTAAGGCCCTTCGGCCTCGCGAACCCAGCGGAAGGCGTCGGCATTGTGCACGGTCATGCGCGGGGAGGAGAGCGAGCCGCCGTTCAGAGCGGCCAGTTGCGGCGTGTCGCGGAACAGATGCGTCATTTCCGGGTCGAGATCGACGAGGGTGACGTGGCGCACGCGCGGGTCGCGCAGCACTTCTCGCGCGGCGAGGCCGTCGCCGCCGCCGAGGATCAGCACTTTTGCGGGATCGGCGACGCGGCCCAGCACCGGCCAGACGAGCGCTTCGTGATAGCGATACTCGTCGCGGGTGGAGAACTGGAGGTTGCCATTCAGGTAGAGCCGCAGGTCCTCGCCGCGCCGGGTGATGACGATGCGCTGGTAGGGCGTCGAGCGGGCGTGGACAACCGGCTCGGCATAGAAGGCCACTTCCGACCAGCGCTGCATGCGGTCGGCCATGGCGAGGCCCGCGATCAGGCTGGCGGTCACGACGAGGGCGGCGGCCATGTCGGCGGCGACGCTGCGCTGGCGGCGCAGTGCGAAGAGCAGGGCCAGTGCCACCGCGACATTGGCGAGGCCGAAGACGAAGCCGGTACGGATCATTCCGAGCCATGGCACCAGCACCAGCGGGAACAGCAGCGAGGCGATCAAGGCGCCGACATAGTCATAAGTCAGCACGTTCGACACGAGTTCGCGGAAGGCGAAGCGGTGGCGCAGGATGCGGATCAGCAGCGGGATTTCGAGGCCCACCAGCACGCCGATCGCCAGCACCAGCGCATAGAGCACCACGCGGAAATCACCGACCAGCGGGAACAGCATGAACAGCCCCGCCGCCGACCAGCCGCCCAGCGCCGCGATCATGATCTCCACGCGCACGAAGACGCCCATCTCGTCGCCGCGAACGTGGCGCGAGAGCCAGCTGCCCACGCCCATGGCGAAGAGGTAGGTGCCGATCACCGTGGAAAACTGGGTGACGCTGTCGCCCAGCAGGTAGCTGGCGAGGCTCCCGGCCAGCAGTTCGTAGATCAGCCCGCACGTCGCGACGACCAGGACCGAGACCAGCAGGATGACCGCGAGCGAGGCGGGCGCTTTCCCGCCCTCCGGACTCGCGGCCGCAATGTCTTCAGCCATGAATGGCCGCGGCGATGATGTTCGAGATGCCGATGGCCACGGCTCCGGCAAGGATCGAGACCGCCACGTTCTTGTGTTCGATGATCTCGCGCCAGAGTTCGCCGGGCGTCAGCCGGTCCACCAGCACGAAGCTGACGACGAAGATCACGATGCCCAGCCCCGCGTAGAGCAGCGTGGCGAGGAAGACGGAAAGTGTGAGCATGTCGGCTCCTTCCAGTGAGAGGCCCGGTGAGAGGGCCTAGAGAGAAAGCAGGGCTTGGCTACTTGTGCGTGGGACCGACGCGCCCGCCGTAGAAGCCGCCGCTTCTGCCGCCGCTCCCGGCCTCTCGGGTCTCGTCCGAATAGGGCGACCAGGCGTAATAGGAGGCGGTGGCGGCTCCGGCGACGAGCAGCAGGCACCACAGCGTGAACAGGATCACACGCGGGGTCATGAATTCTGGTTCCTGAAGCGCCGCCAGACAAGCACGCAGGGATAGATCGAAAGCAGGATCACCAGGGTCCACCAGTTGCCCCAGGGCAGGCTGCCGGTTCGCGCATCGATGCGGATATCGATGGCTTCCGGGGCGGACCAGGGATTGCTGCTGTCCGCCACCGTATCGACCGGCCACGAATGCGCGGCGGCATCGACGTAGAGGTCATAGGTGCCGCGCGGCACTTGTCCGAACAGGGTGCTGGCGCTGCGGCTGCCTTCGGTCCAGGCGCCGTCGGAGTCGCTTCCCGAATAGTGCTCGGAAAGGCCGTAGCCGTCGATCGACTGGCCGGTGGTACGGTCTACCAGCCGGTAATCGAGTTCGATCCAGCGATTGTCGAAGTTGTCGCCGCTGGCGGTGACGGTGACGTATTGCCAGGCGCGCCGGACCGTGATCGCGCCGATTTTCTGGCCTTCGCGCGTAGCTCCGAAAGGCGCGGTGACCGTGCCGCTCGCGCGTTCGACA
Organism: Novosphingobium sp. BF6; assembly: GCF_058273105.1. Lineage (NCBI taxonomy): Bacteria > Pseudomonadati > Pseudomonadota > Alphaproteobacteria > Sphingomonadales > Sphingomonadaceae > Novosphingobium > Novosphingobium sp. BF6. Next base: position 2,018,597 of record NZ_CM177776.1, on the reverse strand, counting down.
GGCCCGGCGATCACGATCATCGCCAGCAAGGCAAGGATCGCGCTTGCCAGCACGAGCAGGCAGACGCGGCCGAGATCGTCCGGTTTCCGGGTCTCTTCGCCACGCGCGTAGAGCGCGGAACGGCTTTCCCGAGACAGACGGGGAAGTGCGATGCCGAATGCCGTTTCGACATGACCCGGCGAAAGGGCCACGAGCTGGGTCCAGTTGACTTCCCCGTCCGTGTCCTCGCGCGAGAGCGTGAAGTCGCGGGATGTGTAGGACGTGGCGCGCGCGCTGTCGCCCTTGGAGACGCGCCAGTAGAACTCGCCGACCAGCGTGCCGGTCACGGCCTCGCTCTCGTCGTCTTCCTGGCGGAAGCGCTGGCCGCGCCAGAACACGGAATTGCCCTTGGCGTCGGGGCGGCCCAGCAGCGGAGTGCCGAATTGCCACTCGCCATCCCACTCGACCAGCCAGCGATAGCCGACGTAAGGATTGAAAAGCAGATATTCGCGCCAGCGATCCGTCGGGCCGCGCCGGTTCATCGCGCCGACCACTTCCCATTCGTTCTCAAACAGGCTTCCGCGCGCGCCGAGCGGCAGCGAGAACTGCCCGGCGGCGCGCTTGTGGCGCTCGATAATCTGGACCTCGGGGCGCGAGACGTCGAGGATCGAGCCGCAATAGCGGCAGGCCAGATTGACCGACCAGCCTGCCGCGCGCACTTCCAGCGTGCCGCCGCAAGCGGGGCAGGCCAGCGTGCGGGTGCTTGCCTGAGTTCCGGTCATTGCAGCGCTGCCGGGAGCGGCCAGCCCTCGATCTCACGCAAGGCGCGGGGCGAGAGGCCGGAAAGCTCGTGCCAGGTGCCGAGCCAGGCGCTGGTGCCCTCGGCGTCGCGCTGGAGAGAGAGCGCTTCGCCGCCGGGGGCGCGGAAGTCCACATTGGTCATCGACCAGCCCGGCAGGGTTGGAAAGGGCAGATCGCCTTCGCTGCCAAGGCATTCGGCCTGCTTGATGTCGGAAACCTCGAAGGCGATGCCGTCTACCTCAAGGCCCTGTCCGACAAGTGGGTCGCGGCCTTCGGCAAAGGCGCGCGCCAGCGGATCGGCCATCACGTCAAGCCGCTGCGCCGTCAGCATGTACAAGCCCATGGCCTCGCCCAGCCAGCGCCCTTCGCCGCCGGGCGTCGTCAGCAGCCATTCGTTCCAGGAGCCTCCACTCCAGCCCCAGCGCACGCGGCCCGCTGCGGTGTATTCGATGCCCGCAATCGTCAAGCGCGTGCCCAGCCGGATCGGCGAGATGTCGAACGGCACTTCGGCCACTTTGCCGATCTCTTCGAGCGCCTGCCCCTTGCGCAGGATCAGCGACTGGCAATGCGTGCAGGTCGTATAAGGCACCGATAGCCCGCGCACGGGCAGGGCGGCGCCACACGACGGGCAATGAATCACGCTGTCGCTCCCCCCGAAACGCGGATCAGCGAATGCGCGACAGCAGTTCGGCCTTCTTGGCGTCGAACTCCTGCTGGCTGAGCGCGCCGAGCGTCACGAGCTTGTGCAGCTTCTCGATCGTGGCGATCGGGTCTTCTTCCGCTGGTGCCGAAGGTACACCAGCAGCCCCGAGACCCGCCGACATTGCCCCGCCCAGCGCGGTCGCCGCCGCGACGCCCGCGCCGATCCCGGCGACGCCGCCATCGACCCCGGCCGCCCGTTCGATCGCCTCTGCCGTCTGGAAACGGGTATATTGCCCCAGATCGCCGAGCACCCGCATCGACGAACCCTTGTCGAGGTGCGCCTGGACTTCTTCCGGCAGCGACACGCTTTCGACGTAGAAGCTCAGGCATTCCAGGCCCCACTGCGCGAAGGCCTTGTCGACTTCACCCTTGATGCGGTCCGACAGCGCCTGCTGGTTGGCGGCCAGATCGAGGAACGGGATACCGCCGCTGCCCAGCGCTGTTGCGATCGCGGTCTGGATCGCAGCGCGCAGCTGCGGCTCCAGCGCCGAGACGTTCAAGCCCTCCAGCGTGCCGACGACGCGCGACACGAACGGTTCGAGATCGGCGACGCGGAAGGAATAGGACCCGAAGGCGCGAATGCGCAGCGCGCCGAACTCGGCATCGCGCACCGTCACCGGCTGGGCAGTACCCCATTTGAGGCCGTGCTGTTCCTTGCGCGAAAGGAACACGACGTCGGACTTGAACGGCGACTTGAAGCCCTTGTCCCAGTTCATCAGGCTGGTGAGCACCGGCAGGTTCGCGGTGTTCAGCGTGTGCAGCCCGGCCTCGAAGAAATCGGCGACGCAGCCTTCGTTGACGAAGACCGCGACTTGTCCCTCGCGCACCGTCAGCTGGGCGCCGTTCTGGATCTCGCGGTCCTCGAACGGCACGCGCCAGGCGAGTTGGCCCGGCTGTTCGAGCCATTCGATGACGTCCACGAGCTGCTTGCGAAGAAATCCGAACATGACAGACCCCGAAAAGATGGTCTGCCGAGCGTAGAGAGTTTGCCGCTTTCTGAAAAGGACGGAAACAAACTCTCTGCGGTTCGGAGGAACAGGGCTTCGCTCGACTGTCAGGCTTCTGCCAGATGGGGCTGCCCGATCTTCATCGGCCGGGTGCCGAACAATACGAGCAGCAGTCCCGTCATGGCCAGGAGGCTGCCGGTAACGGAGACCGCGCCATAGCCGAGACCGAGCTTGACGACGGCTGCGCCGGCGGCTGCGCCCAGCGCATTGCCGAGATTGAACGCGCCGACATTGATCGAGGAGGCGAGGCCCGGCGCTTCAGAGGCCGCCGCCATGACCCGCATCTGCACGGGCGGCACCAGAGCAAAGGCGGCGGCGCCCCAGACGAGCAGCCCGATCGCGGCGCCGATCTGCGAGGTCAGCGCCAGCGGCAGGACCATCATGACCACGGCCAGCAGCGCGAGGAACAGCTTGGTCGCGCCGTCGAGCGACCAGTCTGCCAGTCGTCCGCCTGCCCAGTTGCCGATGGTGAAGCCGACACCGATCAGCGCGAGGGCGAGGGTCACGAAGGCGTTCGAGGCATGGGCGAGCTGGGTCAGGGCGGGCGCCACATAAGTATAGAGTGTGAACATCGCGCCAGCCCCCATGACCGTCGTGGCCATGGCGAGCAGGACCGGGCCGCGCGTCAGGACCCTGAGTTCGCGTGCGACGTCCGGCCGGGTTCCGTTGCTACCCTTGGGAAGCGCGGCCCAGAGCGCCAGAATCGCGGTGAGGCCGATCAGCGCGGTGCCCCCGAAGGCGGTTCGCCAGCCGACCTGCTGGCCGATCCACGTCGCCGCCGGTACGCCGCCGATATTGGCGATGGTCAGGCCGAGGAACATCGTGGCGACGGCACTGCCCTGCTTGTCCTTCGGAACCACGCTTGCCGCGACCACGGCGCCGAGGCCGAAGAAGGCGCCGTGATTGAGGCTGGTGACAAGTCTCGCCAGCAGCAGCGTATAGTAGCCCGGCGCCATGGCGGACATCAGGTTGCCGAGGGTGAAGATGCCCATGAGCAGCATCAGCGCGGTCCGTTTCCCGAACCGGCTGAAGGCCAGCGTCATGACCGGCGCGCCGAGCATGACGCCGATGGCATAGGCACTGACGAGCAGGCCCGCCGTGGGGATGGAGACCTTGACGCCCTCGGCGATGACCGGGAGCAGGCCCATCGGCGAGAACTCGGTCGTGCCGATGCCGAAGGCCCCGATCGCCAGGGCGAGCAGGACTCGGCGGGGATGGAGTGAGTCTGGGCTGCTGGCCGTCACGGAAAAGTCCTTCGATCGATCGTCATACGGGGATGGGAGTGGTGAATGATGCAAAAATGGACTGTTCCAGCCCGGCGCGGTAGGCTGCCCGGATGCGAAAGATTTTTGAATCAGATGCAAAGGTTCCGCTCGGCGCGGATCGGGCGAGGGCGCTGGAGGTCTTCGCGGCGGTGGTGTCCGAAGGCAGCTTTTCCGCGGCGGGACGGCTGCTCGACCTGACCCCTTCGGCCGTCAGCCGGACGGTCGACCGCATCGAGGCGCGGCTGGGCGTGCGGCTGCTGCTGCGCACCACACGGGCGCTGTCGCTGACGGCCGAAGGGCAGGCCTATCTCGGTGCGGCGCGGCGGATCCTGGCTGACCTCGACGATGCCGAGCAGTCGATCGCCGATCGCGGCGCGCCGCGCGGGCGGCTGCGGGTCAGCGTCTCCCATGCCCATGCCCGCTTGACCGTGGTGCCGCTATTGGGCGAATTCGCGCGGCTCTATCCGCATATTCTGGTCGATGTCGGCGTCAGCGACCGGCTGGTCGACGTGGCGGCGGGAGAGGCCGACGTGGCGATCCGCTTCGGGCCACTGGCGGACAGTTCGCTCACTGCGCGCAAGCTGGGCGAGAACCGCCGCGTCATCGTTGCCGCGCCTGGCTATCTGGCGCTCCGGGGCATGCCGCAAGTGCCGGAGGACCTGCTGGAGCACAATTGCCTGAACTTCAATTTTCGCCGCGCCGAGCCGGTCTGGCCGTTCCGCAAGGACGGACGCGACTATGCGCTGAGCGTGCGCGGCTCGATCGAGGCGAACAATGGCGAGACGCTGGGCCAGCTCGCAGCGGACGGCGTGGGCATCACCCGCGTCGGCCGTTTCAGCGTGGTGGAGGAGATCGCTTCGGGACGGCTGGTTCCGGTGCTCGAAGACTACAACCCCGGCGACGTGGAACTCGTCCACGCGGTCTTCGTTGGAGGGACGAACATGCCTGCGCGGGTGCGGGTCTTCGTGGATTTTCTGAGTGATCGCCTGAACGGCCAGATGAATCGCAGTCCGCATTTTTGACCTGTCGGGCGGGCTGGGATCGGCTATATCGCCAAGCTTGAAGAGACCTCTGCAATGAAGGAACCTAGACGATGACCCGGCCTCTCCTGCCCCGCGCCGCCTCTTTGGCATCGGTGCTGACGCTGGCCGCCGTTCTGCCTGCGGGCATGGCCTTCGCGCAAGTCTCGCCCGAGCAGTTCCCGATGCAGTCGCCGGTCGGCGCGCCCAGCGCGCCGTCGCCGGAGGGCAAGCCCTCAGGCCCTGCGGATCACATGCCCAGCCCTACGGCCTGTCCGTCCGACCCGGTGGACCTGCCGCCCGAACTCGCGGCATGGACATCGCGCAGGCCCTTGCTGGCAGCCCGCGACACGCGCTCGCTGTCGGGCGCAAAAATCGACACCGGTAAGGCGATCGAGGGCGGCCTGCGCCCGACCTCCGAAATGCGCTATGCCCAGCGTCCCGAGAAGCCCGGCGGTTCGGTGAGCTTCGGCGGGCTTTACACATTCTCCGTGGCTGATGCGGGCAGTTACCGCGTGGCGCTTGGCGCGGCGGCCTGGATCGACGTGGTGAAGGCCGGAGCCAAGGCAGGGAACGGTAAGGTCATGCCTTCGACCGCGCATGGCCATGGGCCGGATTGCTCGGGCATCCGCAAGATGGTGGATTTCGCGCTCCAGCCCGGCACCTATCTGCTCCAGATATCGGGCAATGCCGTGGCCCGGCTGCCCCTGCTGGTCACGCGCCTGCCCTGATACCGTTCAGTCGCCCCGTTCAGTCACCTTGTGCGGGGAGCGGCTGCTCGCGCACCGCGCCTTCCAGCGCCCGATATTCGGCGGACCGGCCCAGCGCGCCCATGAGCGCCTGAAGGCCGCGAAACTGCGCGAGCACTAGGCGACCGGTGTCCGTCACTCTGGCACCGCGCTCGCGGCTGCCACCGGCCACGGTTTCCACCAACGGCGCCTGCCAGCAGCGGTTCATCGCATCGACCAGCAACCAGGCGCGGCGATAGCTCATGCCCATCGCCCGCCCGGCGGCGGAGATCGAGCCTTCGCGGTCGATGGCCTCCAGCAGGTCGGCCTTGCCCGGACCCATTGCGATCTCGTCTCCGCAATAGATGCGGGCGTGCAGCTTCAGTTTCGGTTTGGCGGTCATGCTCGATCGGCGGAAGAGAATTCGCGCGATCCTACATCGTGTTGAAGGTTCGGGCGAGCATCATTGTTTGGTCTTGACTGATTGGATCCAATGCGACAAATTGGATCCAATAACGACGCCCCAGAGGCTGGAGAGGACCATGACCGAAGACACCCAAACCTTTACCCGCGATGCATCCGTTCCCGAGGCAGCGCCTTCCAGCGATTCGGAGCGCGCTGCAGCGCCTTGGCCGCGCAATGCCTGGTACGTCGCCTGCACGCCCGACGAGATCGACGGCAAGCCGCTCGGCCGGAAGATCTGCGGCGAACAGATGGTGCTGTTCCGCGGGCAGGACGGTCGCCCGGCGGCCATGGACGATTTCTGCCCCCATCGCGGCGCGCCGCTTTCGCTGGGCTTCATGCGCGAAGGCAATCTGGTCTGCGGCTATCACGGTCTGGCGATGGGCTGCTCGGGCCGCGCTGTGGACATGCCCGGCCAGCGCGTGAAGGGTTTCCCCCCGGTGCGGACTTACGCGGCGGTGGAGCGTTACGGCTTCATCTGGGTCTGGCCAGGGGATCAAGAGGCCGCCGATCCGGCGCTCATGCACCATCTGCCCTGGGCTGAAAGCGCGGAATGGGCTTACGGCGGTGGACTTTACCATATCGCCTGCGACTACCGGCTGATGGTCGACAATCTCATGGACCTCACGCACGAGACTTATGTCCATGCCAGCAGCATCGGCCAGAAGGAAATCGACGAGGCCCCGGTGAAGACCCGCGCCGAAGCCGATGAAGTCGTGACCAGCCGGTTCATGGACGGCGTCCAGGCGCCGCCGTTCTGGCGCATGGCCTTGCGCGGGGCCGGGCTGCCGGAAGATGCCGTGGTGGACCGCTGGCAGATCTGCCGCTTCTCGCTGCCCAGCCATGTCATGATCGAGGTCGGCGTCGCGCTGGCCGGGCAGGGTGGCTACGATGCGGACGATGCGGCGAAGGCCTCCAGCATCGTCGTCGATTTCATCACGCCGGAAACGGAGACCTCGCACCATTACTTCTGGGGCATGGCGCGCAAGTTCGCGGTGGACGATGCCGCGCTCACCGATACCATTCGCGAAGGTCAGGGCAAGATCTTCTCCGAAGACCTGGAAATGCTGGAGCGTCAGCAGGCCAATCTGCTGCGCTATCCCGACCGCAAGCTGCTGAAACTCAATATCGATGCCGGTGGTGCCCGGTCGCGGCTGATGATCGAACGCGCCATCGCGGCGGAAACGGTGCCTGCATAGGCTTCTTCCTCGGTCGGAAAAACACGGCTAGGCTCCCGGCGATGAGTAAAGGAATGAAGCCGGGCCAGCATGTGATCGTCTCGCTGCGGCGCATGATCGCCTCGGGCGAACTGCAGGATGGTGAGCGGATCGCCGAGATTCCGACCGCCGAGGCCCTCGGCGTCTCCCGCATGCCGGTGCGGACGGCGCTGCGGGCGCTCGAACAGGAAGGCCTGGTGGCGAAGCTGGGCAACCGCGGCTATGCGGTGCGTGGGCCTTCCGCCGTGGAGATCGAGGCTGCCGTCGAAGTGCGCGGCGTGCTGGAAGGCCTTGCGGCGCGGCGGCTCGCGCTGCGGGGGCTTTCCCCGCGTGAAGAGCGGACCTTCGAGCAATGCCTGGCGAGCGGCGATGGGCTCTTCGCCAAGGGCTATCTGTCCGATGAGGATCTCGAAGGCTTCCACGCCTATAATCTGGCCTTTCACGAGCAACTGGTGCGGGCCAGCGGCAACGGCGCGATCGAGATCGCGCTGGCCCGCAACAACCTCCTGCCTTTCGCGTCGGCGGCGGCGCTCGCGCTGGACTGGGAGGACGACCGCGAGGCCGAATTCGAGCACTTGCGCAAGGCCCATGTCCAGCACCGGGCAGTCCTTGCCGCGATCCATGCCGGAGATGCCGATCTGGCCGAAAGCATCATGCGCTCCCACGCCCATGCCGCAACCGGAAGCGCACGGGTGTTCGAGGGATTGGGGCTGGGGACCGCGATTATTGCACCTGCGAAAGAATCCCGCTGAGCGGCCGTCCCGGGAAGGGGTCTCATTGCGTTGCAATGCCCCGAAAATAGCGGGTTGTTGCGTGCGTTTTCCGGCTCTCGACAGCGCCTTCGCAACTGCATAAACGGCGGGCGAATCACCCCTCCTGACGAGGATCTTTCGCCATGACCGCCATTCGCCACGGCCGCATCGAGGACATTTACGCGCTTGCGGTGGGCAGCCTGCTGATCGGGCTGGGCCTGACGATCCTCCATTCGGCGGGATTGGTGACGGGCGGCATGGCCGGTCTCGCACTGCTGGTCGGCCATTTCGCGCCGCTCCCGCCGGGCCTGCTGTTCGCGGCGCTCAACCTGCCGTTCCTGTTCCTCGCGCTGCGGGCGATGGGCTCGCTGTTCACCTTGCGCACGGTCGTCGCCAGCGGCGGCATCGCGCTGGCCTCGGTGCTCTCCGAACATGCCCTGACGATCGAGGTCAAGGACCCCTTCGCCGCCGCCGTCGGGGCGGGCACGCTGCTCGGCATGGGAACGCTGGCGGTGGTGCGCCATGGGGCGGGCGTCGGCGGTGTCGGGATCGTCACCGTCTGGCTCCAGCAGAGGCGCGGCTGGAACATCGGCCGCTCGCAGATCCTGATCGATTTCGCGATCCTCGCGGCGTCCTCGATCTTCCTGCCGCTCGACAAGCTGGCGTGGTCGGCGACGAGTGCGATCGGCATGGGCGTGGTGACGGCGCTCTGGCTGCGTCCCGGTCGCTATGCCGGTTTCTCGCCGCTGCGCAAGGTGCGCCCGGTGGAAGCGGTCGCTGCCGGGAATTGCGCCGTTCGCCTAAAAAATTCATAAGCATCGCGGCGCCTATGCGCGCGTGACTTACGTGAGAACAGGCGCCCTTTCATGAGCGAGACTTCCGGGCACCATGCCCCCAATGAAAGCCTCACGGCGCTGTCGATCGGCGCCATCGGCGTCGTGTTCGGCGATATCGGCACGTCTCCGCTCTATGCCCTGAAGGAGAGCTTCATCGGCCATCACCCGCTGGTGGTGGACCGCCTCCACATGTTCGGCGTGATCTCGCTGATGTTCTGGACGATGATGCTCATCGTCACGATCAAGTACGTCTTCATCATCCTGCGCGCCGACAACAACGGCGAGGGCGGCAGCCTGGCCCTGCTGGCGCTGATCGGCCGCACGATCGGCAAGAACCGCTGGACGCCGCTGATCGCCATGCTGGGCGTGACGGCGACTGCATTGTTCTACGGCGACGCCATCATCACCCCGGCAGTCTCGGTGCTTTCGGCGGTGGAGGGGCTGACGGTGGTGAACCCCGGCTTCGCGCGCTTCGTGCTGCCGATCGCGGTGGTGATCCTGATCGCGCTGTTCTCGGTCCAGTCGCACGGCACGGCGATCATGGGGAAGTTCTTCGGCCCGGTCATGATCGTCTATTTCCTGGTGCTGGCCATGCTGGGCATATCGTCGATCCTGCGCGCGCCCGAAGTGATCTCGGCGCTGAGCCCGCATCACGCGGTCGAGTTCTTCGTGGCGAACCCCAAGCTGGCCTTCCTGGCTCTGGGTTCCGTGGTTCTGGCGGTGACCGGGGCCGAGGCGCTCTATGCCGACATGGGGCACTTCGGCCGCAAGGCGATCTCGATCTCGTGGCTCTATGTCGCTTTTCCCTGCCTGCTGCTCAACTACCTCGGGCAGGCCTCGCTGGTGCTGCGCAATCCCGAGGCGATCAGCAATCCGTTCTTCTTCATGGCGCCGGACTGGGCGCGCCTGCCGCTGGTGGCGCTGGCGACGATGGCCACGGTCATCGCCAGCCAGGCGGTGATCTCGGGCGCCTTCTCGGTCTCGCAGCAGGCGGTGCAGCTCGGTTTCCTGCCGCGTATCAAGATCCTGCACACGAGCGCCAAGGCGGCGGGGCAGATCTACGTGCCGCTGGTCAACTGGGGCCTGCTGGTCATGGTGATCCTGCTGGTCTTCGGCTTCCGCAGCTCGGGCAACCTGGCGGCAGCTTACGGCATCGCGGTGACCGGCACGATGGTCATCACCGCCTGCCTGCTCGGCGTGCTGACCTTCACTGTCTGGAAATGGCATCCGGCGCTCGCGGGCGCTGTGACGCTGGGCCTGCTGGTCATCGACGGACTATACTTCGCCTCGAACGTCACCAAGATCCCCGACGGCGGCTGGTTCCCGCTGCTGGTGGCGGCCGTGGTCTTCACCTTGCTCACCACCTGGGCAACCGGCAGGCAGCTGGTACGCACGCGCCTGAAGGAGGATTCGATCCCCTTCGGCGTCTTCCTCAAGTCCGTGGGCGAGCGGGTACGGCGGGTGCCGGGAACGGCGGTGTTCCTGGCCTCCACGATCGAGGGTGTGCCGCCGGGGCTGCTGCACAACCTCAAGCACAACCACATCCTGCACGACCGCGTGGTGATCCTGACGGTGTCCAACCGCGGCGTGCCCCATGTCGCCCCTGAGGACCGCTGCGAGGTCGAGGACATGGGGCAGGGCTTCTACCGCATGGTCCTGCACTACGGCTTCATGGACGAGGCGGACATTCCCGCCGCGCTCGCGGTGGAGGACCGCGCGGGCGGGCCGTTCAAGGCGATGGAGACCAGCTATTTCCTTTCGCGCCAGACGCTGATCCCTTCCGCGCGGCCGGGCATGGCGCTCTGGCGGGAGAAGCTCTTCGCGCTGCTGGTCCGCAACGCCCAGAGTGCGATGGAATTCTTCAAGCTGCCCACCAATCGGGTGATCGAACTGGGCAGCCAGCTGGAGATCTGAAAAAGGCGCTCCCGACTGTCGGGAGCGCCTTTTCTCAGGTCGTCAGAAGCGGGCGGTCACGCCCATCCAGACGCGGGCCGGGTCGATCATGTAGCCGGCCTCGCCGTAGTTCAGGCGCTTGTCTAACAGGTTCTGCACGCCCGCATGGAAAGTGAAGCCGGACGAGACCTTGTACGATCCGCCGAGCTCGACGGTCGTATAGGATTCGACGACGAGGTTGTTGCCGCTGATCTGCGCCTCGGTCACCGCCTCCTCGCCGCGATAGACGGCGCGGGCGTATAGGCTGAGGCGGTCGTCGGGGCGCCAGTTCAGCGAGGCGCTGGCCTGCTGCTTGGGCGTGTCGTTGAGCGCCATGCCCGCGCTGGCGCCGGTCAGCTGCTTGGAATCGGTCAGCGTACCGGTCGCGTTGAGGCGCAGCGTAGGGGTGAGATCGAGGGAGACGGTCGCCTCGATGCCGCGCACTTTCGCCTTGTCGACGTTCACGTAAGTCGTCGGCGGACGGCCGATCGAACTGAGCGGTTCGTTGATGCACCAGGCTCCGGCCTGCTCGCAGGTAAGCCGCGTGATCTTGTCGTTGAAGCGGGTGTCGTAGGCGGTCAGGCTGGCCTCGAAGCCCTTGCCTTCGTACATCGCCACCGCCTCGATCGTGCGTGAGGTTTCCGCTTCGAGGTCGGGGTTGCCGTAGATCGTGCCGCCGCGGCTGGCCTGGCCCCAGTCGGGCAGGGTCTGGCGCAGGTTCGGCGCGCGGAAGCCCTGCGAATAGCCGCCCTTCAGGGTCAGGCGTTCCGTGGTGTTCCAGACGAGGTAAGCCCGTGGGGTCCAGTGGTTGCCGTACTGCTCGTCGTTGTCCATGCGGATGCCGCCGGTCAGGCGCAGGCTGTCGAGGATCGACAGCTCGTTCTCGGCGAACAGCGCCCAGTTGGTGCGGCTGGCGCCGCCGCGGGTCGAGCCCGGCAGCAGATTGCCGACCGTGTCCGTAAGATCTTCCTTGCGGAAGAAACCTCCGAGACTCAGCATGTTGGACGGCAGCTGCACCGACCAGATCGACTGCGCGACGGTGTTCTTGATCCGCTTGGTGGTTTCGAGGTTCTTGGCGTCTTCGTACTGGACGTAGCTTTCCGAATTGGCGAAGCCCCAGCGGCCCGAATGGCTGAGCGCGGCGACGTAGCGCTCCTGGGTCTGGGTATCGAGGGTGCCTTCGGGAACGGTGGCGGTCACTTCCACGGTCTTGCCTGCCGTGGCGGTCACTTCCTGGCGATAGTAGCCGCCCTCGACGAGGAAGTCGTGGTCGGGACCGGCGGAGAAGCCGATCTTGCCGCCCAGGCTCTCGTCCTTGCGCTCGGGCGTGCCGCCGACGACGCGGTCTTCGGTGCGACGGTTGAGCGAGCCTTGCAACTGAAGGCCGACGCCTTTGGTAATGGGGCCGGAAAGATAGAAGTTGCCGTCTTGGAAATTGCCGTAGTCGCTGCCGAGCTGCATCGTGCCGTTGACGCGCACGCTGCCGCGCCATTCGCTGGCGATACGGCGGGTGATGACATTGACGACGCCGCCCATCGCATCGGAACCGTAGAGTGAGGACATCGGCCCGCGCACCACTTCGATGCGCTCGATCGATTCCAGCGGGGGCAGCATGCCGCCCTCGGAGTTGTTGCCGCCGTTGGTACGGGTTTCGCGGCTGTTCAGGCGTTTTCCGTCGACCAGGATCAGCGTGTACTGCGGCGACATGCCGCGGATCGAGATATCGCGGCTATTGCCTTCGCCGGGCGTGACGGTGACGCCGGGAATTTCCATCAGCGCATCGGTCACTTCGCGGTAGGGCAGGCGCTCCAGGTCCTCGCGGGTGATGACGCTGATCGAAGCAGGCGCGTCCTTCACTTCCTGCTCGCGGCTGGTGGCGGTCACGACGATGGTGGAAGCGCCGGTGGTGCTTTCAGCTTCGTCGGCAAGGGCAGGCCGGGCAACCAGCGCGGTGCCGAGCGTGGTAGCGGCAAGGCTCAGGGTGGCCGCGCTCGCGCGCAGCCGGAACTTGTAGATCACGATTACCCCCCTTTGGGACACGAATACAGAGCTAATGCGAATGCTTTGCAGTAGCGCCCTTGGCGTGGGGGTGTTCGCAGGCCAACAATCAAGATCGGATATCGACTATTCAGGCAGCGCGCGCGGCGGCTGTCGCCTGCAGATCTGCGCCAGACGGTCCCGCAGCCATTGCGAGGCGGGATCCCGATGGCTGCGCTCGTGCCAGAGCAGCCAGTATTGCAGAAGGCCCAGTTCCGAAGGTGCCGGGCGCGTGGCCAGTCCATGGCGCGGATCGAAATGCACGGCGGCCCGAGAGGGCAGGACCATGACCAGATCGCCTGCGGACAGCATCGCGGGGGCCAGACCGAAATAGGGCAGACTGGCGACGACCTGGCGCGCGGCGGCGGCGCTGCCCAGCGTCATTGCCACCCGGTCCAGCTCCGCTTCGCTCACCGTGAGGCCGAGGTGCGGATGAGCCAGGAATTCATCGATCGAAACGGGAGCTTCGCCTCGTGCCAGCGGGTGGTCGGCGCGGGTGACGCAGAGGAACTCGTCCTCGAACAGCAGGGCGCGGTGAAGCTGCGAGGGGTCATGGTCGAGACCCGAGATTGCGAGGTCGATATCGCCTTCGGCCAGCGCGCGGTGGGTGGCGTGGCTCAGCGGTACGATGTCGATGGCGATCGCAGGGGCTTCCTCGCGCAAAGTCGCCATGGCCGGAAGCAGCACGGACATGACGCCGAAATCGGTGGAAGCCACGCGGAAGCGGCGTTCGACGCGGGCGGGATCGAAGCGGTCCTCCACCAGCAGGGCGGATGTCGTTGCCATCCAGTCGGCCAGCTTCCCCACCAGTTCGTCACCCCGGCGGGTGCGGGCCATGCCGCTGCCCGAGCGGACCAGCAACGGGTCCTTGAGTGCTGTGCGCAGTTGCGAGAGCGAACGGCTGACGCTCGGCTGGCTTACTCCAAGCGCAAGCGCCGTACCACTGACGCTCTTGGTCTTGAGCAGCAAGGTCAGCGTGAGAAGCAGGTTGGGCGAGATCGGCAGGACCATGGCGCGCGAGTATTGCAACTTCGTCTCAGTCGCAATGACCCCGAATCGGTATGGAAGCGCTTTGTTGCGGTCCGATCATGAGGTGAAGGGGGTGGGAAATAGAGTGGAAACAACACGTTTGCAGTCCGTCGCGCGTTTCGGGAAGCGGCAATAAGCCTGGATCGGAGGAATTGCGCCGGAGCGGTGCCGATTCATACTCGACCGATGTGCCCGTATAGGCTATGCGAATGACTCGCATTAGCCGGGTCGACAGGGCGGCCCTGTGGGTTCGTTGGGGTTAGATCGCTTGACCATGTACGCCACCATTCATCACCCGGACGCACTGGCGCCGGATCTCCCGGCAAGTACCTCGATCCCGCAGTCGCGACCTCCGGCGGAAGTCGTTGCCCTTCATGCGCCCCGGACCGTCTCGCGCTATGGCGAAAGCCGCAAGCCCAATCTTGCGGCCATGCTGGGGGCCACCGCGATTGTCGGCGGCATGATCGCCTCGATGCTGGCGCTCAACATCGTCAACGCGCATCGCGAGACGCACAAGCGGCTGGTCGTCGCCGACCTCCAGCAACTCAAACCGCCGCCGCCTCCCCAGCCGCCCAAGCCTCAGCCGCAGCCGGAAAAGGTGACGGTGCAGCCGGTCTCGCCGGTCGTGGCGCCGCCGCCTCCGATCGTGCTGACGTCCGCCCCGGCAACGATCAGCACTTCGCCCGAGCCGCCGGTCGTGCGCGTCGCGGTGCCCGGTCCACCGGCGCCGCAGACCCAGAGCGTAGCGGTGGCTCCGGCCCCGCGCATCGAGAATGCCGGGGACCTGTCGTCGAAGATGATCTCGGCCGAGCCGCCGCGTTATCCGGTGGAATCGCGGCGCAAGCACGAGCAGGGCACAGTGGTGCTGATGGTGATCCTGGGCACCGACGGCACCGTGGCGGATATCTCGGTTTCGACGAGCAGCGGTTTCGACCGGCTCGACAAGGCTGCGCTTTCCTCGGTACGGCGCTGGAAATGGTCGCCCACCAAGCGTGACGGCGCGCTGGTCATGGTGCGCGGACTGGTGGAGATTCCTTTCGTTTTGCGAACCTGATCGTCGCTATCCGGCGGGAACCTCGCGTTCCTCGCCGCGCAGCTGTGCGACCACGGCGCCGGCGTCCATGCCGATCCCGCGCGTCAAAGAGGCCGGAAGTTCCACGCGGAATCCGCGTGCCAGCAGGCCCTCGATCGCCCATTTCACGCAAAAATCCGCTGCGACGCCGACCACGGTAACATCGCGAAGGCCCTCGGCGGCGAGGTTTGCGAAGAAAGCCTCGCGGTCGATTGCCTCCCCGCCGAGCGGTTTCAGCGAGAGTCCGGACTCCGCCCACATATCGAACACGCCCTTGTCCAGAGTATAGACCGGGATGGACGGTGCGATCGCCCCCGCGTCAAGGACACTTTCCCAGCCTGGCGTGTCGTGAATGCAATGGATCGGGAACTGCGCGCTTTCGGGCGAACCGGCGTAGACTTCGGGAACGTGGGTGTCGAACGTGAGCAGCACGCCCGCCGTGGTTTCCGGGGCGAGCGCGGCGAGCCAGTCCTGCACGGGCGCAACGATCGCCTCGGCATCCGGAACCGGCAGGGCGCCGGAGGCGTGGACGAAGTCGCCCTGCATGTCGACGACGATGACGAAGCGCTTCTTGCTGGAAACCGGAAGCGGAGTTGCCGAAAGTTCGATCGCGGGAAGGTTTGTCATTGGCGCATATCGTCCTAAGACTGGGTCATGGTCTACACGGATATTGCAACCCGCACCTACAATCACAACTGGCGGCTCGATCCGATCGTGCGCAGCCTGCTCGATACGGACTTCTACAAGCTGTTGATGCTGCAGATGGTCCGGCATCTCTATCCGGACGTCCGGGCAACCTTCGAGCTGATCAACCGCACGAAATCGGTGCGGCTGGCAGAAGTGATCGACGAGGCGGAACTGCGCGCCCAGCTCGATCATGCGCGCACGCTGCGGTTCGGCAAGAAGGAGCTGATCTGGCTGGCGGGCAACAGCTTCTACGGCAAGGCGCAGATGTTCAGCCCGGACTTCATCGCCTGGCTTGCCGATTTCCGCCTGCCCGAATACGAGCTGCACAAAGTTGACGGCCAGTACGAGCTGCGTTTCGAAGGGCCGTGGACGCATACGATGATGTGGGAGATTCCCGCGCTGGCCATCGTCAACGAACTGCGTTCGCGGTCGGCGATGAAGGATCGCGGCCGTTTTGCGCTCGACGTGCTCTATGCCCGCGCCAAGGCCAAGCTCTGGGAGAAAGTGGAGCGGCTCGCCCAGCTTCCCGACCTCGTGCTCTCGGACTTCGGCACCCGGCGGCGGCATGGTTTCCTGTGGCAGCGCTGGTGCGTGGAGGCGCTGAAGGAGGGCTTGGGCAGCCGCTTCATCGGCTCGTCCAACGTCCTGCTGGCGATGGATGCCGATCTGGAGGCCATCGGCACCAATGCCCACGAACTGCCGATGGTGCTGGCGGCGCTGGCGGAGAGCGACGAGGAACTGCGCCAGGCGCCCTACCGCGTGCTCAAGGACTGGAGCGATCACTACGGCGGCAACTTGCGGGTGGCGCTGCCCGATGCTTTCGGCACCGCCTCGTTTCTCGAACGCGCGCCGGACTGGGTGGCGGACTGGACCGGTTTTCGCCCCGACAGCGCCCCGCCGATCGAGGGCGGCGAGCAGATCATTCGCTGGTGGCAGGAAAAGGGCCGCGATCCGAAGAGCAAACTGCTGATCTTTTCCGACGGCATGGACATCGACAGCATCGAGGCGACCTATCGCCATTTCCACGGCCGTGTACGGATGAGCTTTGGCTGGGGCACCAACCTCACCAACGACTTCCGAGGCTGCGCGCCGTTCGAGACGGCGGACCTCGACCCGATCTCGCTGGTCTGCAAGGTCGTCTCGGCGAACGGGCGCCCGGCGGTGAAACTCTCGGACAACCCGGCGAAGGCGACAGGCAGGCCGGAGGAGATCCAGCGCTATCTGCGTGTGTTCGGCGAGGCCGGCCGGGTGGCGAGCACGGTTTCGGTCTAGGTATCTGGACCCATCCCCGAACATCGCGGAAGACCAGACTCAACTAACGCTTGTGGGCGGATTTCCCGTGTTCGGAGCGAACGTCGTCGCGAGGCTTGCCCTTGCTGGTACGTTGCGCCGAGGCGGGAGCGGCTGACAGTACCGGACCGCAGGCGGCTGACTTTGCATCGCCGACATCGACGAAGGCCAGAAGCCCGGCGACCGGCGTTGCCGCCACGGCGAGGCCCAGCCCCACTCCGGCACGGCCGAGCAGCTGGGGGCTTACTACGCGGAGCGAGGGCTGGGCAAAGTGGCCGCCGATTCCTACCGGGGACTGGCCCGAGAACAGGCTGAATTTCTTTCCGTCTGCACGGATTGCCAGATCGATCGCTTCTGTTCCGAAGCTGAAGCCGCCGCGTCCGGTAATCACGTTCTTCGAAGTATCGATGAGGATCGGGTCTGCCGCGGCTGTGCCGCTGCGCACGGTGAAGGCGATGAGGCCGCAATTGATCTCGACCGGCTTCTTCAACTTGCCCTCGAACATCTTCGAGGCGAAAGTCCCGAGATCCAGTTCGGCCAGTTGCACGTTGCGCGTCCAGAAGGTGCCTCTGGGCATCACGAAAGCGATGCGCCCGGATGCGGAAGCGAGCGAGTCGTGGATCGTGTCGCCCCTGCCTTCCAGCTTGATACGGCCACTGATGGTCCCCGTGGTGCCGGATTCCGCCACGCCGTATCCTGCCAGGAGGCGGCCCATCGGCGTCGGCGAGAGGCGGATATCGTAGCTCGTCGCGGCGGGTCTCTGTCTGGTGTCGAACATCAGGTTGGACGATACGTCCCCGCGCGCCATGGAGAACGTCAGCGGCGAGAGGGCAAGCCGCCCATGGTCGAGCGAGAGCTTGAGCGCGATGTTCTGCACCGGGACGTTGCGGGAGCGGATGACGCCGATCTTCCAGTCCAGCCCCGCGTCGAAGCGCTGCATCGTCTCGACCGGCAGCGCGGCATCGGGCAGGACCCGGCGCGCTCCGGCGCCCGTCGCGGCGGCGGCGGCAACCGCGCCTTTCGCGGCGACGATGTCAGGATTGTAGCCGATGAACGGCGCCGCATCGACGATGTCGAGCCGTCGCGTCGCGAGTGCGGCATCCATGCGCAGGCGCTCGGCATTGGTGACGGTCAGCTTGCCGGCGATGTCGGATTGGCCGAACGTGCCATGCAGACCGGTGAAGCGGTAGGTCTCGCCGTCCTTCACGAGTTGCGCGGCGAGACCGTAACGGCGGGTTTGCGGAATGGCGACGTCGATGATGGCGAGTAGGTCGGACAAGTCGTCTCCGCGCGCCCGGACCTTGAGGGGAACGTCCTCGAAATCGGCGATCGAGGGCAGCGTGCCGGAAACGTCGATCCGGTTTCCGGCGGCCCAGGCGGTGAGCTCCAGTGCATTGCGTCCGCGATTGACGGTGGCGTCCGGGGACAGCAGGCGCGCGGTCACGCGGAACGGGGTCTTGCGCAGGATGCCGTCGCCCCGAACGCCCACGGCCTTGCCGATCCGGGCATCGGCGGAAGCGATCGGGTCGACCCGGAGATCGGCCAGCAGCGGCATGCGGGGATCGGCATAACGGATGCGGGTGTCCGCCACGACGGCGCGGTCTATGCGGGGAAACTCGAAGGGCTTACCGCCTTCGCCGCTGCCGAACGTCCAGGTGTTGCGGTCATGCCCCTCGTCCCATTCGAGGTCGACGGCGCCGCCTTGAAGATCCAGCGAATGAACGTGCTGCCGGCCGAACAGCAGCGAGAGCGGGGCGATCCGGGCGTCGATGCGCCTTGCCGAGAAGAAGTGAGGGCGAGCGGCCCAGGCCGGATTGGAGACACTGAGCCCTTCGGCCACGAACTTGATCCGCAGCGGTGCGAAGTAGAGCTGGAAGTCCCCGCCGACCTGCACCTGCCGTCCGGCCAGAGACCCTGCCGTGCGCTCGAAAGGGTGCTTCAGGAACCGTCCCTTGGTGATGAAAAGGACGAGCCAGGCGGCGAATACCGCGATTACGATCGCGAGCAGGATGTTGCGCAGGATGTGCAGGCGCCGCCTCGAGCGCCGTTGCGGAGGTTTCGCTTCCGTCGCCGCTGCGCCGGAATCGGTCCGCGCATCGCTTTGCGTCGTTGCATCCATATCGCCCTAAACGACGGGAAGCCGTTTGGTTTCGCAGAAAGGCGCAGACCCGCCACGACCGGACGATAACCTGCTCCAGCCATTGAACGATATCTCTACCCCGCCAGATCCAGCAATCGCTGCGCAAGTGCATCGAGGGGCAGGCTCTCGGCGCCCGGCACGAGGGCCAGGGCGGCGCGCGGCATGACCGGATAGGCGGCGCCTGCGGGATCTTCGACCAGCGCGATGCCTCCTGTCTCGAAGAGGGCGCGCAGGCCCTCGGCACCATCATGGTTGGCGCCGGTCAGCACCGCGCCCACCAGACCGGAGCCATAGGCATCGGCGGCGCTCTCGAACAGCACGTCGATGGACGGGCGGGAGAACTGTACCGGTCCCTCGACCGAAAGCGAGACGGTGCGGTCGGTCTCGACCAGCATGTGGTAGTCGGGAGGGGCGAAGAGGATCGTGCCCGGCGCGATCGGTTCCTTGTCGTCCGGTTCGCGCACCTCGAGGTTGCATTTGGCGGCGAACAGTGAGGCCAGCACGTTCCTGCGGCCGGGCGGTACGTGAACCACGACAAGAACCGGCAGCGGATAATCGCCGGGCAGGATCGGAAGAAGGCGGGAGAGCGCCTGCACGGCGCCCGCCGATGCTCCGATAACGACGGCGCGGGGTCGGGTCACGGATCGCGCCGCTGGTAGATCTTCTCCTCGCGCACGAATTCGCCGAACGACCCGGCATATTGCGAGAAACGCAGGCTTTCCTTCGCCCCGAGGCCGAGGAAGCCCTTGCGTGCCAGCGAGCCGCGAAACAGCCCGACGGCGCGGTCCTGCAAGCCGCGGTCGAAGTAGATCATGACATTGCGACAGGAAATCAGGTGCATTTCCGCGAAGACCGCATCGGTGACGAGGCTGTGGTCGGAAAAGACCGCGCGCTCGCGCAGGCTCTTGTCGAAGGCGGCGTGGCCGTAGGCGGTGGAATAGTAGTCCGAAAGCGAGGACTTTCCGCCCGAGAGCTGGTGGTTCTCGGTGAACGTGCGAAGGCGGTCCAGCGGATAGATGCCCCGCGCCGCGGCATCGAGTGCATCTTGATTGATATCCGTCGCATAGAACAGCGTGCGGTCTTCCAACCCTTCCTCGCGGAACAGGATGACGAAGGAATAGAGTTCCTCGCCGCTGCTGCATCCCGCGATCCAGACCTTGAGCGAAGGATAGGTGCGCAGATGCGGCACGACTTTCTCGCGGATGGCGCGGAAGTAGGCGGGATCGCGGAACAGTTCGCTGACCTGCACGGTCAGGAAACCCAGCAGGCGGGAGACGGTGGCCGGATCGCGCAACAGGCGGTCCTGGAGCGCCGAGAAAGTCGGCAGCCCCATCTGGTCGCGTGCCTGTCGCAACCGCCGCTTCAGCGAGGCCTGGGCGTAATTGCGAAAGTCGTAGTGATAGCGGCGGAAAAGTGCCTCCAGCAGGAGGCGGATCTCGATATCCTCGATCTGCTCCCCATCCATCTTTTCTGTGCCCATTTGCTCCTTGACCATCAGGGCCTCCGCATCATCGCGGCATCCACACGCGGACCAGCGAGAGCAGCTTGTCCACATCGAGCGGCTTCGACATGTAGTCGTTGGCGCCCGCCTCGATGCAGCGCTCCTGATCGTCCGGCATGGCCTTGGCGGTGAGCGTGATGATCGGCAGTTTCGTCCAGCGCGGGTCCTGGCGAATTTCGCGAGTGGCGGTGAGGCCGTCCTTTACCGGCATCATCACGTCCATCAGCACGAGATCGATGTGGCGGGCGTTGTCCTCTGCGAAGCGGTCGAGCGCATCGATGGCCTCCTGCCCGTTGCGGGCGATCTCCACCACCGCGCCCTGCGGTTCGAGGATGTTGGTGAGCGAGTAGACGTTGCGCACGTCGTCCTCGACCACCAGAATGCGGCGGCCTTCGAGGATCGCATCGCGATTGCGGGCCTGCTGGATCATCGTCTGCTGCTCGGCCGGCATTTCGGTGACGACCTGGTGCAGGAACAGCGAGACTTCGTCGAGCAGCCGCTCGGGCGAGCGCGCGCCCTTGATGATGATCGAATCCGAATAGCGGCGCAGGCGCTGCTCGTCGTCGGCAGTGAGGTCGTGGCCGGTATAGACGATCACCGGCGGGAAGGCATAGCCACCCTCGCGGCTCAGGGTTTCGAGGAGTGTAAAGCCGCTGGCGTCGGGCAGGGCGAGGTCCAGAACCATGCAGTCGAAAGACTGGCAGGCCAGCAGTTCGAGGCATTCGGCGGCGGTGGCGGCGGCAACCGTCTCCACGTCGCCCGAAGTCAGCAGCCGTGCCACGGCGTCGCGCTGGACCGGATCGTCCTCGACGATCAGCACCCGGCGCGTGGGGGAATCGAGCCGGGCCGCCAGCGTTTCCAGTACGCCCGAAAGGTCTTCGCGTTTCACCGGCTTCACGAGGTAGCCGACGGCGCCCAGCGACAGCGCCGTCTGGGTATGGTCGCTGCCGGACACGACATGGACGGGGATATGCCGCGTCTCGACATCGCGCTTCAGGCGGTCGAGCAGGGCGAGGCCGGACTGGTCGGGCAGCCCGATGTCGAGCACGACGGCGTGCGGACGGAAGCTGCGGGCAAGCTGGAGGGCTTCCTCGGCGGTTCCGGCAACCAGACACTGGAAGCCCATTTCCCGCGCCATGTCGCGCACGATGCCCGCGAAGGCGGAATCGTCCTCGACCACCAGCAGGACACGCTGGGCGGCGGTGGCCGTATCGCGATCGTCCTCGACCTGCCGAAGCAGCACGGCCGGTTCCGGGGCGGGTTTGGCGCTGGGTGCCGGGGAGGGGATGGTAGCGACGGGCGCGGGACCGTTCGGCTTGATCTGCGCCGATCCGGTCAGGGCGGGATCGTAGGCCAGCGGCAGCCGCAGGGTGAAGCGGCTTCCCTCGCCGGGCACGCTCGCCAACGAGATCGCACCGCCCAGCAGGCGGGCGAGTTCGCGCGAGATCGAGAGGCCGAGGCCGGTGCCGCCGTACTTGCGATTGACCGTGCCGTCGGCCTGCCGGAATGCCTCGAAGATCGCGCGCTGCTGGTCTTCGGGAATGCCGATCCCGGTGTCGGTCACGGAAAGCAGCAAGGTGCTTGTGCTCTCCGGGGCGCCGTCCGGTTCGATCTCCAGCCTTACGCAGCCCGTTTCGGTGAACTTGAAGGCATTGGAGAGCAGGTTCTTGAGCACTTGCTCCAGACGTTGCCGGTCAGTGTCGAGCGTGGCCGGGCAATCCGGCGCGACGCGGATTTCGAAATCCAGCCCCCGATTCCGTGCGACCGGCTGGAAGACTTGCCGCATGTCGCCCGCAAGCCGCTCCAGCAGCACCGTCTCGGGCCGGATCTGCAAGTGTCCCGCCTCGATCTTGGAAAGGTCGAGAATGTCGTTGATCAGTGCCAGCAGGTCGTTGCCGGAGGACTCGATGGTGCGCGCGTATTGCACCTGTTCGTCGGTGAGGTTGGCCTTGGGATTGTCGCTCAGCAGCTTCGACAGGATCAGCAGCGAGTTGAGCGGCGTGCGCAGTTCGTGGCTCATGTTGGCGAGGAAGTCGGACTTGTAGCGGCTGGCCTGCTCCAGCTCCTGCGCCTTGAGTTCGACCGCGGCGTTGGAGCGGGCAAGATCGTCGCGCTGGTGCTCCAGTTGCTGGGCCTGTTCCTCAAGCTGCGAATTGGTCTGCTCCAGTTCGACCTGCTGGTGTTCGAGCCGGACCTGCGATTCCTTGAGGGCGCGGCCCTGTTCTTCCAGCTCCTCGTTGGAGACGCGCAGTTCCTCGCTCTGGACCTGGAGTTCTTCGGCATGGTGCTGCAACTCGGCCCGGTAGCGGGCCGAGCGAAGGGCAACGCCCGCCGCGTTCGAGATTTCGGCAAGGAAGGTCAGGACATGCTCGTCCACCGGTTGAAGGAAACCGAGTTCGATCACCCCGTGGACCGCGCCGTCGGCCATGGCCGGGGCGATCAGCAGGTGGCGCGGCTTGTCGCTGCCGAAGGTGGAGCCGATCGTCAGGTAGCTGTCGGGAATGTCGGCCAGCAGCACCGGTTCACCGTCCGCCGCGACCTGGCCGAGCAAGCCTTCCCGCAGGGCGAAACGCTCGACAATCCCGGCATCGGCGGGCACGCCGTGGGAGGCGATCCGGCGGAACAGGTGGCCGTCGCCCGAGAAGACCGCACCGGCCTGCGCGCCCACGAACTTGACCAGGAAGGCGAGGATGTTCTCGCCCAGTTGCTCGACCGGCTGGTCGCCCAGTATTGCCGAGGCGAGCGCGACCTGTCCCGACTGGAGCCATTGACGGTTCCCGGCGGCGATCGCCGCGCGGCGGATCAGGAAGCCGATCGCCAGCGTGAGGGCGATTCCCAAGAGGCAGGAAGCCATGCCGCTGGCCCAGGCCGAGCGATAGGCCTGCTCCATTTCGGCAAGCCGCTCCGCCCGCAGCCGCGCTTCTTCCTGCTGCATCAGGCCGAGCTGGGCGCGGATCGCGTCCATTTCGGTCTTGCCGCGATCCGAGGCGACCAATGGGAGGGCAGCTTCCAGGCCGCCGCTCTTGCGGGTCTCGATCGTTTCGCGCAGTTCGGCGAGCTTGGCGTCGATATGGCGGCGCAGCGGCAGGAGGCGGTCCTGCTGCTCGGGATTGTCGCTGGTGAGACCGGCAATCGCCTCGAACTGCCCACCGACATCGGCAAGCGCGCTGCGATAGGGATCGAGATAGCTCTCCCGCCCGGTCAGCAGAAACCCGCGCTGCCCGGTTTCGGCATCCTGCACGGCCGAAAGCAGACGGTTCAGCGCGACGATGACTTCATGGGAATGGACGATCTTGCGCGTGTCGTCCCGCAGGACGCGCACGTTGAGATAGGCCACCGTCCCGCTGGCCAGAAAGAACAGGACCGCGATAGCAAGACCGAACGCGGTCTTGGGGTCCAGTCCCGGCGCCGACCGCCGTGCCCCTCCGGAATATTCGTGAGAACCGTCGAGCGTTAGTTTGGCAGGGGCTGCCTGCTTGAAAGGTGAGTGCATGAGCCTGCCAGAAAAGGAGTGCGCCGGGAACCGCCGAGCTTCCCGCATGCGGGGAAATTCACCAGCGATCAAGGCGTTCCATCATGCTCGCACGATCAGGAAAGATTCTTTCCGTGCAGGCCTTGGCCCTCTTTCAGGAAGCGCCGTTTCCGGCCGGCGGCGGAGACGGACTCTGCATGCCGGGTTGCTCCTGCGGCGTTGCATCGCCTTGCTCGACGGCTTGCCGGGTGTCGTTCACCCCGCCGGTATCGCCGGGAGCTTGAACGGCCCGAACTATATGCCGGGTTGCTCCTGCGGCGTTGCATCGCCTTGCTCGACGGCTTGCCGGGTGTCGTTCACCCCGCCGGTATCGCCGGGAGCTTGAACGGCCCGAACTATCCAGATCAGCGAGAGCGCTGCAATTGCCAGTACCAGGCTGATCAGCAGAATGTACCGGACTGTGCCCGGCGTCGAACCGGCGCGGGCTTCATCCTTTTCGAGATGCACTTTCTCGTCGCGGCTATCCATCCTGCACCTTCCAAGCTGAGGGTTCTGAAACCGGGGGTTAGCGGTCAACGCATGCCGACCATCGACGTTCCCCCCTGCGATCCCGAGTCTTCGGCAGCAGCCGGCGATGCGGCGATGGAAACATCGTCACAGGCCGGGCAACGACTGTTCGACGAAACCCCAACCGCGCAGGTCCCGCGCCCTCTCGGTCAGCTTGGACGCGTCGCCGATCGAGAAGGGATGGGCGTCCTTCATGCCGTCCAGTTCGTCCCATGAGATCGGCACCGCGACCGGCGCGCCTTCGCGGGCGCGCGCCGAATAGGGCAGGACGGCAGTGGCGCCGCGCTGGTTGCGCAGCCAATCGATGAAGATGCGCCCCTTTCGCTTCGCTTTGCCCATGGTGGCGACGTAGCGTTTCGGCTGTGCCAGGCTCATGGCCTCGGCAAAGCGACGGGCGAAGTCCTTGTGAGTGTCCCAGTCGTGCCCCCGCTTCAGCGGAACGACGACATGCACGCCCTTGCCGCCGGAGAGCATGGCGAAGCTCACCAGACCGAGATCGGCCAGTCGCGCCCGAATGTCCTTGGCAGCGCGGGCGCACTCGGCGAAGTCCAGGCCCTCGTCGGGATCGAGATCGAAGATCATGCGCTCGGGAAATTCCACCTCGTCGGCGCGCGCACCCCAGCCGTGGAACTCGATCGTGCCCATCTGCACGCAGGCGATCAGCCCTTCCGCATTATCGAGGTAGAGATAGTCCTCCACGCCGCCGTCCTTTTCGCGGATCGGCACGTGATGGACATGGTTGCCGAAAGTGCCGCTGTCGTGTTTCTGGAAGAAGCACTTCTTCGCCCGCCCCTGGGGGCACCGGACCAGGCTGATCGGGCGATTGGCGGCGAAAGGCAGCATGAGGGGGGCTACGGCGGCGTAATAGTCGGCAAGGTCGCCCTTGGTTTCGCCGCTTTCGGGGAATATCACCCGGTCCCGGTTGCTGATCTTCATGTCGATCTCCGCTGCGGGCGCGGGCTGGGCGCGTTCCGGGGTGACGGACTTGGCGTCCTTGTCGGACCTCAGGCCGAGGAAACTGCCATGACGCACGCGCCCTTCGCCGGTGAATTCGGCGAAGGCGACTTCGGCCACCAGCTTCGGCGTGACCCAGCTCGCCCCGCGCGCTTCGGTGCGTTCGACTTCGACAGGCGCCGTCTTGCGTGCAAGCTTCTCCAGCTTCGCGGCCATGGCGGCCAGGCTCTCGGCATCGAAGCCGGTGCCGACCTTGCCGCGATAGACGAGATTCTTGCCTTCGTATTGTCCCAGCAGCAGCGACGAGAAGGGACGCCCCTTCGCGGTCGACCGGGACCAGCCGACGATCACGAACTCCTGCCGCCGCGTGCATTTGACCTTGACCCAGTTCTTCGTGCGTCCGGCGCGATAGGGGGCGTCCACCCGCTTGGCGATGATGCCCTCCTGCCCGGCCGCGCACATGGCATCATGAAGCTTCTCGCCGGAGCCGATCACGTGGTCCGCAAGGAAGACGGGCGGCTGCACTTCGGCGAGCAGGGCTTCCAGCCGTTCCTTGCGTTCGATGTTGGGCATCGGGGCAAGATTCTCGCCATCCAGTTCGATCAGGTCGAAGGCATGGAATTCCAGTGCATCCCGGTCGGACTGGCTGCCTTGGCCGCGTTTGAGCACTGCCTGGAGGCTGGAGAAATCGGGATTGCCGTCCTTGCCGCGCGCGACGATCTCGCCGTCGATCAGACAGGGCGGCAGGTTCAGCGCGGCCAGATGCGCGGCCAGCGGTGCGAACTTGTCCGTCCAGTCGAGGCCGCTGCGGGTATGGACCACGATCTTTCCACCCGCCGCGGCGACAAGCGCCCGGTAGCCGTCGAACTTGATCTCGTGCATCCACAGGTTCCCGGTCGGCACGCTGTCGACCAGTGTTGCGAGTTGCACCGGGCGGAATTTCGGCGGCTTGCCGCTGTTCCGGCGGGCGGGGCGGGACTTGCGCGCATTGCTGGTCGCCGCCGCTTCCATGATCTGCGCAAAGGCATCGCCCTTCTTGCCCTTGAGCGAATGGACGGCGCCCTTGTCGGCCTCGATCTCGGCCATGGTGCGCCCGGTCAGGACACTGGTCAGCGCCTGCTCCACAAGGACATCGCCGTCCTGTGCGAAAGCATCGCCGACCTTGCGCAGGAGCCAGTTCTCGCGCTTTTCGCCGGGACGGGGCTTCATCCGCACGAGCAGCCATTCACCCTTCATCCGCTCGCCGTCGAGCATGAAGTGAAGGTGTCCCTCGTCGATATCCCGCGTACTCTTGCCGGCGACCGGCGCCCAGGTACCGCGGTCCCAGAGCATGACCGTGCCGCCGCCATACTCGCCTTTGGGAATCCCGCCTTCGAAGGTGCCGTAGGATAGGGGATGGTCTTCGGTCCGCACTGCCAGGCGCTTGTCGTCGGGATCGGCGCTCGGTCCTTTCGTCACCGCCCAGGACTTGAGCACGCCGTCTATTTCGAGGCGAAAGTCCCAGTGCAGCCGCGTCGCCGCGTGCTTCTGGACGACGAAGCCGTTTCCGCTCTTCCTGCCGCGCTTTCCGGCAGGTTCGGCGGTCCTGGCGAAATCGCGCTTGCGGTTATATTCGGCAAGCAGGTCGGTGATGGGTTCTTGCTTGCTCACGGGTCATACCTGTTTCGACAAGCCTGTCAGGCGTGCTTGCGGGTGCGGGACGAGGAGGTCGGCTTCTTTGCTGCGGGCTTGCGGGACGAGGAGGGCTTCGCAGCCTTCGTCCCGCTTTCGCCGACCGACTTCTTCAGTGCCGCCATCAGGTCGATCACATTGCCCTTGCCGCTGGAGGGTTCTTCCACGTCTTCGAGAATACGCTTGTTGCCCTTGGACTTGGCCTTCTTGTCGATCAGGCGGTGGAGCGCATCGACGTAGCGATCGTGAAACTCGGCAGGCTTGAACGGGCCGGTCTTCTTCTCGATCAGGGTCGTGGCAAGATCTAGCAGGTCGGCGTCGGGCCTGGCATCTTCGATATCGCGAAAATAGCCCTGCGCCTTCTGGACCTCGTCGGCGTAGCGCAGCACTTCCATGACGAGCCCCCGCCCGCAGGGCTTGATCGAGACCAGCTGCTCGCGTCCGCGCACCGCCAGTTGACCCAGCCCGACCTTGCGGGTCCGGCGCAGGGCTTCGCGCAGCACGGTATAGGCCTCTTCCGCCAAGTCGTCGGCAGGCACGACGAAATAGGGCTTTTCGTAATAGAGCACGTCGATCTCGTCGGCATCGACGAACTGCACGAGTTCCAGCGTCTTGCGGCTTTCGATCTTGACCGCCTCGATCTCCTCCTCCTCAAGCAGGATGTAGTTGCCCTTGGAAACCTCGAAGCCCTTGATGATCTCGTCGCGGTCGACCGGGCCGACGCCGGGCGCGACTTTCTCGTAGCGGATACGCTTGCCGCTGGGTTCGTGGATCTGATGGAACGAGATGGCCGCGCCGGATCGCGTCGCCGGATAGACTTCGATCGGGATCGAGACGAGCGCCAGGCGGATCTGGCCTTTCCAGTATGCGCGTGCAGGCATGGGCGCGTCCTTTCTCGTCTGGAGAAAGACGCGAGGGACCGAGGAGTTCCCCGGCTTTGCGTTCCACCCGGCTGCGGAGGCAACCGAGGTCCAGGCATGGATGAACCCTGCGGCGAATGCCTCCGGATGCGCGCCGGGCAGTGGATCGTCCGGGGCCTTGCATCGTTTCCCTATCAGTCGACGCAAGGACGGCCCGGCAACTCGGTTGGGTCGGTCTCGGCATAAAACAGCGACATCAAGGAGAGCATCGATGAATCGGCGTGATTCAAACCCGGCCAGCCGTCAGTCCGGCGGATATCGTGACGAAAGCTCCGATTGGGAATCGCCGCGTCAGGCGAGCAAGTGGCAGGACGACGCGCCCCGACAGGCCGGCGGTGGTTGGGGCAATGACGAAGGGAGTACGCACCGCGATGACGCGGCGTCCCGAAATTCCCGTTGGGACGAGAACGATAGGCGGTACCGGAGCGACGACCGCGGAGCTTCGGGTTATCGCGAGCGTGGAGGCTATGGCTCGCAGGCGCGTGGTCAAAGCTACCGCGAAGGGCGTTACGGTAACGACCGTCGCGAGGCGGGAAGCGAGCGAGGCTATCGTTTCTCAGGCGAGCGCGACGTCTATCCGATCCGGGAATACGACGCGAGCGGCGGCAACGACTTTGCCGATTTCACCAGCGAGGACTACGGCGGCCGCGATTTCTATGCCCGGCGCGGCGGTGGCGGCGGTTTGAGTCCCAGTTTCAGCTACCGTCCGACATTCGATACTTTTGGTAGAGGCTATTACGGCTCGCGCGATTCCCGGACGGATAACGAGCCTGGTCGGCGCGATTACGGCGACTGGCGTGAATATGGCGAGGAGCGCGGCTTTTTCCAGCGGGCGGGCGACGAGATCGCCAGCTGGTTCGGCGACGAGGATGCGGCGCGTCGCCGTGAGCAGGATCATCGCGGTCGTGGCCCTTCGGATTATACGCGATCGGACGAACGCATCCGCGAAGACGTGAACGATCGCCTCACGCAAGACTGGCGCGTGGATGCTACGAACATTCGGGTGCTTGCCAAGGACGGCGAAATTACGCTGGACGGTACGGTCGGCAGCCGCCATGCCAAGCGCCGCGCCGAGGACCTTGCCGACGATGTCTCCGGGGTGAAGCACGTGCAGAACAATTTGCGCGTGACCGGCGGGACGGGTTGGAGCGATACCGGTCAGGCCAGTTCGACCAGCCCGGCTGCAAGATCGAGCACGACGAGCGGGTCGGTGACCGGCACGAGTACGTCTACTTCTCCAACGACCGGATCGACGACGGGTAGTTCCTCCTGATCCTTGGCAATTAACTGAGAATGGCCGTGGTTCCCTTTGGAAACACGGCCATTTTCGTTTTCGAAAGACTTCGGGCGTCAGGCTTTCCCACTATTTCCTGGTCGGGGCCGAGCATTGCGAAATCGACGACCGTCATCCTGCCGGAAGGCTTCCGAAGAGGGCACGGTTGAAGAGACGACGCGAGATCCATGCATTCGATGCGAGATCGCTAACGGGAAAGGGCTTCGGCGAGGCCGTCGATTTCCGCTTCCGGGATGCGGCGGGCTATGACCGCCATCGGATCGCGCGGTTTTCGGGCGTCGATCACGGCTTCCTCGCCGCGCCATTGGCGCAAGCGCGCGGCGAGGTATTCCGGGCGCTGGCCGGACAGGACCGGAGCCGCCTTCCCCGGCGCGTGACAGGAAAGGCAGGCGGGAAGCTGCTTGCCGGCCAGGCCACGGTCGGCGATCGGATGCGCGGTGGCGAGCGAACCGGAGTGAAGGCCGGGCAGGTTTGCGAAGTATCGTGCTGCCGCGCGCATCTCGGTCTCGGTCATCCCGCTGGCCGCGCCTTGCATGACGGCCCCCCGGCGCTTGCCGGATGCAAAGTCGCGCAAGGCGGAAAGGAGGAATTGTTCTTTCTGCCCGGCAAGGATCGGGATGTCGGTTTGTCCGCGTCCCTTTCCGTCGCCGCCGTGACATCCCGTGCAGCGCGCGAGCGGGCCGGGAGGAGCCGCCGTCAAGGCCCTGTAGTCCTCGGCGCTCATGCCGGGCAGGCGGCGCAGGAAACCGACCATGCGGCGCACTTCGTCGGGACGCTCGACGGCGGGCCAGGCGGGCATGCCGGTGTATTTCACGCCGTGGCGGACGATCCAGAAGAGTTCGCGGTCGCTGTAATCGCCCACCGTCTTCGCAAGATCCGGCGCGGGCGGCGTGGCGGCCTGCATGACCGGCGAAGGCGGCGTGCCGGGTGCGCCATGGCAGACCGCGCAGGACTGGTGGAAATGCCCGGCCGCGCTCACCAGGGCGCCGTCGTCGCGCACCTCTTTCGGGGTCTGGAATGTGCTGTAGGTGCGTGCCGAATTCTGCATGGTCCAGTGCAGGAACCAGTCGGTGATCGCCCAGTGGCCCGACGAGGCGGCGATCGGAAACAATCCCGACCAGGCGAAGCCCATGCCGAACAGGGCAAGAGCGACAAGGCCGAGCACAAGGCGTTTCCAGGTCAGTCTGATCGTCATGTCGAGGTTTCCGGTCGGACCTTGAGCAGCCCGGCGAGCAGGGCGAGGCCGCCGAGAAGGTAACTCGCGCCGCCGATCACCAACATGACCACGCCGCCGAGCTGCTGGTCGGCGAGGGCATCGAGACCGAGGGGTACGGCATGGTGGTGCATGGCATAGAGCGGACGCGGTGCAAGGCCGATCAGCACGCCCAGCAATGTCATGTGCATCGAGGTCAGGAGCAGTGCCCCGATCCCGGCGGCGCGGTTCGGAGCGTGGATCGCCGCGCTCCAGAGCAGGACTCCGGCGGCAAGAAAAGTGGCGTGTTCGGCAGCGGCGATGGCGGGGAAGTCGACGGTCAGGCGGCGCAGCACAGGCAGGTGCCAGGACCAGACCGCTAGAAGTTCGAACAGCATCATCGCCATGGGGGTCACCACGCGGGGCCAGCGCCGCGCGGGATCGAGCGGGCCTCCTGCGAGGCCGAAAGCCAGCAGCGGTGCAGAGACGGCGACCGCGATCATGTGCCCGGTCATATGGCCGGTCATCCCCATCGGCGCGATTGCCCAGCCCGGCGGCAGCAGCGCGAGACCCGCAACGAGCGAGGCCCGCTTCACCGGCAGTCTCCGATGAAGACGACGGGCAGGGCGGTGAACAGCACGCCGACGAAGCTCAGGCCTGCCAGCAGCAGCGTGGATTTTGCGAGGAAGCGCAGGCGGTCGATGTCGGTGCCTTGTTCGTGCGGAGGCGGATCGCCGCGCAGGCGTGTTTGCCGATGGGCGATCCAGCCAGAGAGCGCGATGGCTGCCAGCGCCAGCACGGTCCCGGCCGTGAAGAGCGTGGGGAACTCGGCGAAGAAGCCTGCCTTGGCGCAGGACACGGCGGCCCAGAGGTAGGAAAACAGGAAATGGGCCGCCCAGACCGTCGGTGGGACGATCAGGGTCCAGAGTGTGACCTGCAGCCGCTCGTGCCACTTGCGCTTTTCTTCGCTCATGCCACCTCCGGGAATAGGCCGATGGTCGCGTAGGCGACCACGGCGGTGAGCGCGAAGAAGTGCATGTAGACCGCGACGTTGCGGATATCGGCGTCGTGGCGGGGCGTCATCCGTCCCGCGAGGCTGCGTGCCAGGACATAGGCCAGCATGATCGCGGCGACCGCGGCATGGAGGCAGGTCCAGATCGTCAGGGTCCAGACGATGGCCGGATAGCTGTGCGCGGTGGGGTCCATGCCGGAGATCCACGGCCCGGCAAGGCCTGCCGGAATGCCCGC
This sequence comes from Novosphingobium sp. BF6, assembly GCF_058273105.1. Classification (NCBI taxonomy): domain Bacteria; kingdom Pseudomonadati; phylum Pseudomonadota; class Alphaproteobacteria; order Sphingomonadales; family Sphingomonadaceae; genus Novosphingobium; species Novosphingobium sp. BF6. Next base: position 1,986,823 of record NZ_CM177776.1, on the reverse strand, counting down.
GAGGCTGGTCGCAAGACCGAATAGCAGGAAGACGCGCGCCAGGCCGACAGCGCCGCGCGCATGGACCTCGCGCGCCGCGATCGTCGTAAGCCAGCCCGCGAGACCGAGGGCGAGCGCCAAGAGGGGCCAGACCATCCCCGGAGCCGAGGCCATTTCTGGCGGGGGAAAGGCCTCGTGCCGGGTCCAGAAGAAGAAGTAGCCGAAGACCAGCCCGGAAAAGGCAGTCGCGTCCGCCATCATGGTGATGAACATCGCCCACCACCCCGGCGAGGCGCTGCCCGAGATGTAGAGCGGTAGCTCCATCCCGTGTCCGATCGGCTTGCAGGGCTTCTCGGGGATTTCCGCCGTACCGGTCCAGAGCCACCAGAGCACCATGGCGAGCGTCGCTGCGCCCGAGAGAAGCGCCGGCCAGTAGAGGTGATAGGTCGTCAGGATGAACACCCCGCCCAGCGCGAGCGCCGTCAGCATCGGTTTCCAGCTCGGCGCGCCGAGGCGGATGACCGAGACCGGGCGTGCATCGAGCACCGAAGTGATGATCGTCTCCCGTCGGCCTTCCTCGGCGTCGGGCAGGAAGTAACGGCCTTCATCCACTTTGCGTACGAAGTCTTCCTGGTCCCAGATGGGATAGCGGCTTTCGATCAGCGGGATCGAGCGGATGCCCCAGTTCTCGTCCTCTGGGTGGGCGAGCCATTCCAGCGTTCCGGCCTGCCACGGATTGCGCGGCGAACGCGGCCGCCAGGGCGAGCGGGCAAGGTCGAGCACGATCACCGCAACCCCGGCAGCGATCACGAAGGAGCCGATGGTGGAGGCGAGATTGAGGCCGCCTAGGCCCAGGTCCGCAGGATAGGTGAAGACCCGGCGCGGCATGCCTTCGAGGCCGGAAAGGTGCATCGGGAAGAAGCACAGGTTCGCGCCGACGAAGATGAGCCAGAAAGCAGTGCGGCCCGCCCGGTCGGACAGTTTCTTGCCGGTCACCAGCGGCCAGTAATAGTAGAGCCCGGCAAAGAGCGGCATCAGCGTGCCGCCGATCAGCACGTAATGCAGGTGCGCGACGACGAAGTACGTGTCGTGGGCCTGCCAGTCGAACGGGGCGAGCGCGACCATTACGCCGGTAAGGCCGCCGATCACGAAGATTGCAAGGCTCCCGGTCGCGTAGAGCAGCGGCGTCGACCAGACCACGCGGCCCGCCCATAGCGTGACGATGAAAACGAAGATCTGCACCGCCGTCGGGATCGCCACGGCCTCCGAGGCAGCCGAGAAGAAGCCGAGGCTGATCTTCGGCAGTCCGGTCGCGAACATGTGGTGGACCCAGAGGCCGAAAGACAGGAACGCGGTCCCGACCGCCGCTAGCACGATCCACGGATAGCCCAGCAGGTGGCGCCGGGCGAAGGTTGGCACCAGCATGGCGAAGAGCGCGATCGAGGGCAGGAAGACGATGTAGACCTCGGGATGGCCGAAAATCCAGAACAGGTGCTGCCAGAGCAGCGGATCGCCGCCGCGCGAGGCGTCGAAGAAGGGCCAGTCCAGCAGGCGCTCCATTTCGAACAGCACGTCTCCGGCGATCAGCGGCGGGAAGGCGAACAGAATCATCACCGCCACCACCAGGATGTACCAGGCATAGAGCGGCATGAGATTGAGCCGCATGCCGGGCGGACGGCACTTGAGCACGCCGACGATCAGTTCGACGGCGGCGGCGACCGAGGAAACCTCGATGAAGGACAGGCCAAGCATCCAGATGTCGGCGCCGAGGCCGGAGAGGTCGGTCCGCGTCGTCAGCGGCGGGTACATGAACCAGCCGCCGTCCGGCGCCGCATCGAAGAAGATCGAGCCGGACACGAACACCCCGCCGAGCAGGAACGACCAGTAGCCGAAAGCCGAAAGACGCGGAAACGGCAAGTCGCGTGCGCCCAGAAGCTGGGGCAGCAGGATGATCGAGACCGCCTCGAACATCGGCACAGCGAAGAGGAACATCATCACCGAGCCGTGCAGGGTGAAGAGCTGGTTGAAGGTGCCGGGGCCGACGAGGTCGTTGTCGGGAACAGCCAGTTGCGTCCGCATGATCAGCGCCAGCACGCCCGCGAAGAGCATGAAGGCGAAGGCTGTGAGCACGTACCAGTTGCCGACCTGGTTGTTGTTGGTGTCCGTCCAGCGCAGGAACAGGCCTTTCGGCGGCGCCCAGACTTCGCGCAGGCGCTGCTCCTGCGCGGCGCGGAGGGTTGGGTCGTCCTGATCGTGGAGGCTCATCGTTCCGGTTCCTGCGTTTCCGGAGTTCCGGCTCGCTTGAGCCAGCCAGCCAGGGCCAGGGCCTCGTCCTGCCGCAAGTGGCGATAGGCGGGCATGCGGGCGCCGGGCTTGAAGCGATGCGGATCGCGGATGAAGGCGGCGGTGTTCCCGGTCGTCGGCGCGAGGATGCCGGCGCCGAGCGTCAGTCTCTCGCCGTAGCGGGTGAGATCGGGGCCGATTTCGCCGGACGGAACGCCACTTGCGGAATGACAGCTCCCGCAGCCTTCGCGGGCGAAGAGCAGCGCCCCCCGGTCGCGGATGGCGCTATCGGTTTGGTGCGGCGGAACGCGGGCAGCCGCCAGCCAGGCGTCGAAGGCAGCCGGTTCCATGGCGATGACGTCGAAAGCCATGAGGGCGTGGCTCAACCCGCAGAATTCGGCGCAAACCCCGCGATAGGTGCCCGGCTTTTCGGCTTTCACGACCAACCGGTTAGTGCGGCCGGGGATCATGTCCATCTTGCCGGCGAGGCCGGGTATCCAGAGGCTGTGGACCACGTCGGCTGCGGCGAGTTCGAATACCACTGTGCGTCCCACCGGCAGACGAATCTCGTTGGCGGAAAGGAGCGGTTCGGATCCTGCCTGCCGATAGGCGACGCGCCACCAGAACTGTTCGCCTTCCACCCGGATGTGCAAGTCCTTCTCGGTGGCGGGCAGGGGGCGCATGGCGGGCAGCGACCAGATCAGCAATGCGGCCAATACCACGGTGGGAAGAACCGCGCCAAGCCACAGCACCAGACGCATTCCGCGTTCGTGCGTGAGCCTCCCTTCCGGCGCGCGGGCAGCAATCCCGTAAATCACCGCGACGCCCAGCGCTATGACCAGACCCCCGGCGGCGAGTACGATCGTAAGCCACAGCGTTGAGCGCGCTTCCAGTCCGAATGGGGCCAGCGCCGACTGGTGGCGGTTGCAGCCAGCCAGCATCAGCGGCCACAGGGCCAGGAATTTTCCGGCAACCGATCTTCGCAAGAGGCTTCTTCCCTGAGGCGTTCGGGAGCAACGCGTCAAGAACAGGACGGTTCGCCGTTATCGATCGATTGCCGCGTTACAAATAGTTGCTGCGCTTCTGCAACGGGAGCGACTTTCAGGGGCAGGCCAGCCCATCAACTGAGTCAACCAATGACCGCAGCGCGGCGGGCACACCAAAAATGCGGGGACACGGCTCGATGTCAGCGCGCTCGTTCCTGAAGGCGGGTGAGCAGCCTTCTGAGCGCCGGGAGCAGGGCGCCCCTGCTCGAATTCATCCTCGGTCAGGGGCCAACGCCGATCGTTGCGCGCATAATGACTGTTGGAATGCGAAACGTTTCTGCGATGTTGCATATGATATTCATTCGCATTAGCTGCCGCGTGAAGTCGGTGCCCGATTCTCCGAAAGCACCATCATGAGGGGGCCAGAGAATGTCCGTCAGAATGAATATCCGTGCACGCCATTCCGTTTCGTCGGTGTTGGCGTTCAGCTTGTTATCCGCCGCCGGTCTGATCGCCCCCGTCGCCCATGCGAAGGCCGCGTCGGAGGATCCCGATCCCGACGCCATCGTCGTGACGGGCGCAACGGAGGCGACCGGTCTCAGCCTTTCCTCCCGCGAAACGCCGCAGTCGGTCACCGTGCTCGACAGCACGCGGATCCAGGAGCAGGGGCTCTTTGACATTTCCCAGGTGATGGAACAGATCGTCGGCGTCCAGACCAACCGGACCAGCGCCCTGGGAACGGATGGCACGAACTACACTTCGCGCGGGTTTCAGATAAAGAACTATCTGGTGGACGGCATTGCCCGCCCGGCGAATATCTATGGCTTCACCGAGGATACCGCCGATCTCATCGCTTATGAGCGCGTGGAGGTGATCCGCGGCTCGGCAGGCATGATGACCGGCACCGGCCAGCCTTCCGCGGCGATCAATATGATCCGCAAGCGTCCGGGCGCCGAGACCCACGCCAGCCTTTCGGCCACGGCGGGATCCTGGGACATGTACCGCCTTGAAGGCGATCTGGGCGGCGCGCTGACGTCCGACGGGCGGATCCGCGCGCGGGTCGCCGGGGCCTGGCAGGAGAACGATACCTTCATCGACCGCGAGCACGTCAAGCGCCATGCCCTCTACGGCGTCGTCGAGGCGGACCTCACGTCCGATACCCTGCTGACGGCGGGCGTGGAATATCAGAACTTCAAGAACACCGGCGCTTCGCGCGGGGGCCTGCCGATCTACTTCACCGACGGTACGGAGACGAACTTCGCCCGCTCGACCAACGGCGGCGCAGACTGGTCGGACTTCCGCCGGAAGAGTACCAATGTGTTCGCCTCGCTCAAGCACGCCTTCAGCCCGAACTGGAATCTGGAGATTGATGCCGAGCACAAGTCCGGCTACTACGACGAAACCATCGGCTATTTCTTCGGGAATGCGATCGACAAGCAGACGGGCCTTGGCGGCACGCTCTATTCCACCCGCTGGGCATCCAACCTGAAGCTTGACGCGATCTATGCCAACTTGCGGGGCAGCTTCGAAGCGCTCGGACAGGAGCAGCATGTCGCGCTGACGCTCAGCCATACGCGGTTCGACGACAAGGGACCGCTCTATCCGGGCTGGTGGGATGGCCCGGACTACATGAAGTCGATCAACGCGCTCGAATTCTTCGAGACGGGTCAGACCCTCAAGCCCGATCTGGAGGCGACCGGGGGCGGCACCGGCAAGCGCATCGAGACCAGCTCCGCCGCCGGTGTCGCGCGGCTGAAGCCGATCGCGCCGCTGTCGGTGATCGTCGGCGGGCGGCTTACCTGGTGGAAGCAGGAGACCTATTCCAGGGATACCGCCGGGGTCGGAACCTATACACCCGAACTCAACGAGAAGGCAGTGGTGACGCCCTATGCCGGTCTGGTGTTCGACTTCAACAAGGTCATCTCGGCCTATGTCAGCTATGCCAGCGTCTTCGAGCCGCAGACCTATCGCGACCGGAACAACAAGATGCTGGCGCCGCTGGAAGGCAATACTTACGAAGCCGGTCTGAAGGCGGACTTCTTCGACGGCAAGCTGAGCGCCAGCGCGGCGGTTTTCCGCATGAAGCAGGACAACTATGCCGACGCCGACGAAGGCCCGATCACCCTGCCGAACGGCAGCACCGCCTATCATGCGGTGTCGGGCATGAAGTCGTCCGGCTTCGAGGTGGAGGTCAACGGCGAAGTCCTGCCCGGCTGGCGCGTGGCAGGCGGCTTCGCCAATGCCCGGGCGGAAGACCGCGACGGCCTGCGGCAGTTTCCGCAAGTGCCGAAGAACAGCTTCAAGATGTTCACGACCTATCGCCTTCCGGGCGATCTCGACGGGCTGACGCTGGGCGGAAACCTGCAATGGCAGGGCAAGACCCGCGCCGAATATGCCGGACCGAACGGCGTGTTCTACACCCAGGACAGTCTCGCCACGCTCGATCTGATGGCCAGCTATCGGTTCTCGGAGCGCCTGTCGCTGACCGCCCATCTGGATAATGTCTTCGACGCGACCTATTACTCCGGGCTGGCTACCGGCAGCGCCCGCTATGCGACGCCGCGCAATGTCTCGGTAACGCTGCGCGGCACCTTGTAGGGATCGCGACCGGGAGTCGCCCGCCGATGTGTGTGTGGCTCCCGGCCTACCTCGGAATAGTTAGGGTCGTGGGCTCGCCGCTGTCCCGCTGTCGGTCCCGATATGCTATGTCCTCCGGCCGGGGGTTTTCTGCGAAATCGACGCGGAGGATGCCATGACGGAACCCATCGACGAAGCGAGGCTTCATGCCTTCGTCGGCAAGATGCTGGGCGATCTCGGGGGAGCGCTGGCCGTTCCCACGGTTCGGATAGGATTGCGGCTCGGTCTGTTCGACGCCCTGTCGCAGGGGCCTGCCACGGCGCCGGAACTGGCCGCGCGTGCCGGTGGGCTGCACGAACGCTATGTCCGCGAATGGGCGATGGCGCAGGCGGCGAACGGCTATGCCGACTATGACGCGGCGGCGGGGGCTTTCAGCCTTTCGCCTGAGCAGGCGATGGTCTTCGTCGTGAAGGACAGCCCGGTCTATCTGGCCGGAGCCTTTGAACTGGCCGCCGCGATGATCGAGGCGGAAGCCAAAGTCGAGCATTGCTTCCGCACCGGCGAGGGGGTGCGCTGGGGCGACCATGCCGGTTGCCTGTTTTGCGCGACCGGCGCGTTCTTCCGCCCCGGCTACGCCAACAATATCGTCCAGAACTGGATACCCGCGCTGGAGGGCATGGAGGACAGGCTGCGCAGCGGGGCGAGGGTGGCGGACGTCGGTTGCGGGGTCGGCTTCTCGACCTTGCTGATGGCCGAGGCCTATCCGCAGAGCCGCTTCACCGGCTACGATTTCCACGAACCCTCGATCGCGGAGGCGCGCCGTCACGCCGCCGAGCACGGGCTTGGCGACCGCGTCGATTTCCAGGTGGCGACGGCCAAGGACATTGCCGAGCGCGGTTTCGATCTCGTCACCATGTACGATTGCCTGCACGACATGGGCGATCCGCGCGGCTGCGCAGCGCACATGCGCGAGATCCTGGGGGACGGCGGCAGCTGGATGATCGTCGAGCCGATCGCCGGGGATTCTCCGCAGGACAACCTCAACCCGGTCGGGCGGCTCTACTACAATGCCTCGACGATGATCTGCGTGCCGACTTCGCTGGACCAGGAAGTGGGCGAAGGGCTCGGTGCGCAGGCGGGGGAAGCGCGGCTTGCCGGGATCGTGCGGGAAGGCGGCTTCGCCCATGTCAGGCGCGCGACCGAGGGGCCGTTCAACATGGTGCTGGAGGCGCGCTGAAGTTCAGGCCAGCATGTCCTCCGCCGCGCCGAGGGCGTCGCTGAGCGTGCGCTCGACCATGCCGCCCTGCTGTTTTGCATCGAGGCCGGAGAGCGCCTTCATGCACCATTTCCGGCACTCGATCACATGCGACATCGCGAGGAAGACCGGCGCGCTGGCGGCTGCGAGGCGCACGCCGGTCGCGATCTCGCCGTCGGCGCCGAAGCACCAGTCGAGCGCGCTGCGGATATTGCCGAGTTGGGGGCGCAGGGTCTTGAGGTCCCGCAGGGCCTCGGCATCGCGCTCTGCCGCCGTTTCCAGTTCGCCGAGGAAGAATCCGGCGTGGCGCCGGGCCGCCGCGCGATAGTACGCCGGGCCGCGCGTGCGCAGCTTCTCGCGCGAATAGGAACGGGTCATTTCGAGCAGGCGATAGGCGCCGGTATCGAGCGCGCGATTGGTCGAGACCAGTGATTTCGTGACGAGTTCGTCGAGTGCGAGCGCAACGTCGTCGAACCCGATTTCGGCATCCGCGCCGACGTCCAGCGCCGCATCTATAGAGAACGGGCCGACGAAGATCGCCAGCCGTTCGAGCACGGCCTGCTCGGTTGGCGAGAGGAGGTCGTAGCTCCAGTCCAGCGTCGATTGCAGCGTCTGCTGGCGCGGGCTGGCGGTGCGCCTGCCGGGCCATGCGAGGCTGAAGCGTTCTCCGAGTTGCCGCGCGGTGGCGGCGATGCCGTGGGTGGCGATGCGCACCGCGGCCAGTTCGATGGGCAGGGCCATGCCGTCGAGACGGCGGCACATGTCGGCGATGAGCCGGGCGGCCTCCTCGTCGATCTCCAGCGCGCTGTCCGCCGCACCGGCCCGCTCGCAGAACAGGTCCACCGCCGGATAGGCGAGCAGTTCGGCGCGGCTCAGCGTCTCGGGATGCTCGGGATAGTCGAGGGCTTCCAGGCGATGGACGTTTTCGTCGCGGATGCGCAGCGGCTCGCGCGAGGTCACGAGGATATGGGCGTTCGGCGCCTGCTCGACGATCCGCTCGACGATTTCAGCGGTGGAATCGACCAGATGCTCGCAATTGTCGAGCACCAGCAGCACCTGCCGGTCGCCGATGTGGCGCAGGATGACCGAGAGCGGGTCCTCGGTGGGCACGGCAAGACCCATGGCGCCCGCGATCATCGAAGGCACGATCGCCGGATTCTCCAGCATGGCGAAGTCCACGAAGGCGACCCGGTTCTCGAAGTGAGGCGCAAGTTCGTGGCCGAGCGCGACAGCGAGCGCGGTCTTGCCGACGCCGCCCGGCCCGGCGATCGTGAACAGCGGCGACTGCGCCACCCGGTCGGCGAGCCGTTGCAGCTCCTTGTCGCGCCCGATCAGCCGGGCGAGCCGGGGCGGAAGGTTGGTGGGACTGGGCACCGTCGGGGCCGGGGGCGCATCAGGCACGATAGCCATCCCGGTCCGTTCGAACGGCGCGACGAAAGCATAGCCGACGCCGACTTGCGTGGCGATGTAGCGGGCGCCATCCTCGCCGTCGCCCAGCAGCTTGCGCAGTCCTGCCATGTGGAAGCGCAGGCTGCCGTCCTCCACGACGACATCGGGCCAGACCCGCTTGAGCAGGTCGCGCTTGGACAGGACCTGCCCCGGCCGGTCGGTCAGGGCGACGAGCAGATCGAACGAGCGCCCGCCGATGTCGACCGGCTGGCCGTGCTTCAGGAGCAGCCTTTCGGCGGGGGCGAGGCTGAACGGCCCGAAGGAAATGCGGTCGCCCGGTCCCCGATTGTCGCTGGTCGTATCCGCCAAGAGTTCGTCGTCCCGTTGATCGATGTCGTTGCAATCGCTCATACACGGTCAGCCGAAGGTGAACACATAGGCGCGCACGCCGGGGCGGGAAAACTCGATGGTGACGGTGCGGTCCCCGATCGGGCCGGACTGGCGGATGAGCTGGTAGAGCCGGTCTTCCCCGACTTCGCCCCAGCCCTGCGCGTCGATGTCGCTGCCGTGGTTCGCACCGGGCGCATCGCCGTCGAGCAGGACGCGGAAACGCACGGGCTTGCCGTCCGGCGCGCCGCCCAGCACGAGATGGGCATCGCGGGCATGGAAGCGGAAACGGATCGACCCGCCCGGCGTGTCGAGAGTGGTGAACTCGCGACCTGCCGTCCAGTCGCCCGACAGGTCCCAGCGATTGAGCGGCAACCGGTCTGCCGGGCTATAGATGCCGGGCGCATCCCTGACGAGACCGCCGGGGGACGAGAAGCCCTGCGCCTTGGCATAGCCGAGATAGGCCTCGGGCGAGCGCAGGTCGGCCCAGTCCGCTTCGGCCTCGATGCCCTGTCCCGTGATCGGCGTGACGGGGATATCGGCAGGATCGTGTCCGGCTTCGGCGAGAAGCTTGCGGATCAGTTGCTCGCTCTGGGCATAGTCGCCTTCGCCGATCCGGTAGCCGCGCACCCGGCCCTTGGCATCGATGAAATAGAACCCCGGCCAGCCCTCGTTCGCGAAGTCCTGCCAGACGGCATAGTCGTTGTCCTGAAGGTTGGGATAGCGCACGCCGAGGCGCCTTGAGGCGAGGCGGATATTGGCCGCCTCATGCTCGAACTGGAACTCGGGGGCATGGACGCCGACGACGACCAGACCCTTGTCGGCGTAACGCTCGCTCCAGGCTCGCAGGTAGGGCAGTGCCCGGATCGAGTTGATGCACGAATAGGTCCAGAAATTGACGATCACCACTTTGCCGCGCAGCGACTGCGGGCCGCCGGGGACGGGGGTGATCCAGGGCGTGGCATTTTCCAGCATGTCGATGGGCCTCGTTATGGCGCCGAAAGGGGGAGAGGGCAGGGCGACGACGTCCCGCAGGTCGAAGATCTCGGACCCGGCGGGGGCCAGTCCCAGCGCTTCGGCGCAGCAGAAGGCGGTCGTTGCCATGGCGACGAGGATCGACGTGGCGATGACGCCGGTGGAGCGGAGTTTGGGCATGTCTTCGAACCTTCCGATGCGGATGAGCGGACTCGTCTTCATCTAGGCCTGCCGCGCGGAGGATCACGTTAGGGCTCGCTGTGCGGCGTTAGCTCCCGTGAGCACCGTCTAACGCCGCATAACCCCACCTAACGAGCGTCGCCGAAAGGCCTCCGCTATCTCCCTGGCAACCCGATGAGGACATCCGGTCGAGGAGTAATAGCGTGATCCCAACCCTTTCCAGTTCCCGCAGGCAGTTCTTTGCCGGTGCCGCCGCGAGCGCGGCAGTCGCCGGTGCGCTTGGCGCGATGCCCGGCATTGCGAATGCCCTGACCGGTTCCACCGCCATCCGTCCGTTCAAGGTCGCGATCCCCGCTGCGGACATCGCCGCGATGAAGCGCCGTGTCGCTGAAACCCGCTGGGCCGACGCCCAGCCCGCACCGGACGACAGCCAGGGCGTGCGCCGCGAGACACTGGAAATGCTGACGCGTTATTGGGTGAAGGACTACGACTGGCGCAAGGTCGAGGCCCGGCTCAACGCGCTGCCGATGTTCATGACCGAGATCGACGGTCTCGACATCCACTTCATCCATGTCCGCTCGCGCCATGAGAACGCCCTGCCGATGATCCTGACCCACGGCTGGCCCGGCTCGATCCTGGAGTTCCTCAAGGCGATCGATCCGCTGACCAATCCGACCGCTTACGGCGGCAAGGCGGAAGATGCGTTCCACCTTGTCATCCCCTCGATTCCGGGCTTCGGCTTCTCGGCCAAGCCGACGAGCGTGGGCTGGGGGTCCGACCGCATCGGCCGGGCCTGGTCGGCATTGATGCTGCGGCTCGGTTACGACCGCTACGTCTCGCAGGGCGGCGACTGCGGGTCGGTGATCTCGCAGCGCATGGCGCTTCAGAAAGTGCCGGGCCTGATCGGCATCCACCTCAACATGCCCGCGACGGTTCCGGCCGATGTCGTCAAGATCCTCGCGGCCGGAGACCCGGCGCCTGCCGGCCTCTCGCCCAGGGAGCGCGCGGCTTTCGACCAACTCGAAGCCTTCTACCGCGACAATTCCGCCTATGCCGCGATGATGAACACCCGGCCGCAGACGATCGGCTATTCGCTGGTGGACTCGCCCGTCGGCATGGCCGCCTGGATGTACGAGAAGATCGCGCAGTGGGTTCAGGCCGACGGCCATCCCGAGCGCGTGCTCGGCGTGGATGCGATCCTCGACGACATCTCGCTCTACTGGCTGACCGGCACCGGGGCTTCGTCCGCCCGGATCTACTGGGAAGACCATACGAACAACTTCAACGCGCGCGGCGTGATCGATCTGCCGGTCGCCGTGAGCGTGTTCCCCGGCGAGATCTACCGCGCGCCGAAGTCTTGGGCGGAGCGTTGCTACACCGACCTCATCTACTTCAACGAAGCCGGTACCGGCGGCCATTTCGCTGCCTGGGAACAGCCCCGCATCTTCGCCGAGGAGGTCCGTGCGGGCTTCCGTTCGCTGCGCTGACCCTCATTCATAAACGGAGAGATATCATGTCCGACATCAAGACCCTCTATACCGCCAATGTCCATGTCACCGGAGGCCGCGAAGGCCAGGCCCGCAGTTCGGACGGACGCCTCGACGTGAAGCTCTCGCCGCCGGGTACGCCGGGCGAGGGGACCAATCCGGAACAGCTCTTCGCCGCCGGCTGGTCCGCCTGTTTCGAGGGCGCCATGGCCATTGCCGCGAGGGCGAAGGGGATCACCCTTCCGGCGGACCTCGCCATCGATGCCGAAGTGAGCCTGCGTCACGGTCCGGACGGCTATTCGCTCTCCGCGGAACTCCATGTGAGCCTGCCGGACGTGCCGGAGGACGTTGCCCGCAGTCTCATCGAGACCGCCCATCGCACCTGCCCTTATTCGAAGGCCGTCAGGAACAACATCGAAGTGCTGGTGGCGCTGGCCTGAGCCGCGTTCCTTTTTCGGAGACACATCATGAAAACATTGCTTGCAAGCATGCTTGCTCTTTCCGCAGGGCTTCTCGCACCGGCCGCACAGGCTCAATCTGAAGCGTCCGGAAAACCCACCGTCGTCCTCGTCCATGGCGCCTTTGCGGATTCGTCCAGCTGGAACGGCGTCATCACCGTCCTCGAACGCGACGGCTACAAGGTCGTGGCAGCGGCCAATCCCCTGCGCGGCGTCCGTTCGGATGCCGACGAAGTGGCCGACATCGTGAAAAGCATCGACGGGCCGGTGGTGCTCGTCGGCCATTCCTACGGCGGATCGGTCATCAGCGAAGCCGCCGAAGGGCAGGGCAATGTGAAAGCGCTCGTCTACGTTTCGGCGTTCGCACCGGAAGCCGGGGAGACGGCGCTGGGCCTCACCGGCAAGTTCTCTGGCAGCACGCTCGGCCCGACGCTGGCGCCGCCGGTCCATCTGAGCGGCGGCGGCGACGACCTCTATATCCAGCAGAGCCGGTTTCCCGCCCAGTTCGCCGCCGACGTGCCGCTGGCCGCCGCCCGGCTGATGGCGGCCGGACAGCGGCCGATCGCCCAGGCGGCGCTTTCGGAACCCTCGACCGCGCCTGCCTGGAAGCAGGTTCCCGCATGGTTCGTCTATGGCGACAAGGATCGCAACATCCCGCCTGCGGCCATGGACTTCATGGCCGAGAGGGCGCATTCCCGCGAGACCGTGGTGGTCAAAGGCGCCTCGCACGTCGTGATGGTGTCCAACGCGCCGGTGGTCGCCGCGCTGATCGAGCGAGCGGCCAAGGCAGGCTAAGGCACTGTCAGGCCGCGATCGCCTCGCGCAGAGCGGGCATCGTCGCTTCCAGCAACCGCAGGCTCTTCCAGCCCTCCTCGGGAGAAAGACCCCCGAGCAAGGGCTGGAAGCCGATATTGCCGCCTTCCGTCTCGCGCACCCGGTCGAGCAGCATCCGCGGTGTCCAGGCGGCGAACATCCCGGCATGGCGCAGGGTGGCCGGATCGGTGAGACCCTTGAACGGCGAGTTCGAACCGTCGCCTTCCGCTTCGGCCCATTTGGCATATTCGGTGATGACGTGGACGGCATGGGGGGCGATGGCCTCCCATCCCTGATCGGGATCCTCGCACAAGTGGACGGCCTGCGGCATGCCGGGACGCGGGCGGAAATACTTGCGCGGCGCGTGGCCCAGACGTTCGCATTCGGAAAGATAGATATCGACGAGTTCGCCCTTCATCGGCCCGAACCCGACGCCGAATTTCGCCGCGCGCTTCGCCGAAGCCGGAACGCCGCCGCCGACGAGAACGATGTCTTCCGGTTCCTGCACCGGCAGCGGGCGCACGAACAGCGGCCGTCCGTCGTGCTCGAAGCGCTCTCCCTTCAGCGTGCGCAGGATGATCTCCAGCCCTTCGTCCATCAGCCGCGCCCGGTCCTTGAGCGACTTGCCGAACATCGCGAACTCGTGCGGCACGTAACCGGCCCCGAAGATCACCCCGAGCCGTCCGTTCGACAGGTTGTCGACCACCGCGATCTGTTCGGCGAGTTCGAGCGGATCGTGCAGCGGCAAAATCACCGCGCCGAGCAGGAAGCGGATGCGGCTTGTGACGGCCGCCATGCCTCCGGCCAGCACGAAAGGTTGCGGCAGATAGCCGTCTTCGGAGCCGTGATGCTGCATCAGCCCGATCTGGTCCGTGCCGATCCGGTCCGCGAAGGCCGCCATCTCGATCGCCGCACGGTAGAGCTGCGGCGTCGGCGCCGCCCATTCGGGAGAGCGCATGTCGAACGAGACGGAAATCGTGAAGTCCTTCATCGGCATCTCCCCGTGCGGACGGCTTGGCGCGGCGGGGGCTATGCTCCCGCCGTCAACCGGCCTCCATCGATCGCGTTCAGTAGAAGCGGAAGCGGACCGGCAACAAGCCGTCACCGCAGTTTGCCGCCCCGGCGATGCCGATCCGGATAGCCGTCAGCTATCGGGGGCGGACATCGAATAGGGCCTCGCCGCCCGCGGGGTTCCCCACGCCTTGTCGGGCACGGCCTGCATGGTGAAGCGCAAGGTTCCGCCGCCGCGCACTTCGGCATCGGAAATCCATGTGCGGTCCAGCGCCCTGCCGTTCAGTTCCACTTTGCCGACATAGCGGTTCGCCTCCGACAGGCCTTCGGTTTCGACGGTGAACGTCTTGCCGCCGGGCAGCGTGATTGCCGCGTGGCGCACGAAAGGACGGCCGATCACGTACTGGTTGGAGCCGGGCGTCACCGGGTAGAAGCCGAGCGCGGTGAAGACCAGCCAGGCCGACATCTGGCCAAGGTCGTCGTTGCCCGAAAGCCCGTCCGGCGTCGGTTTGTACTGGCTCTCGACGATCTGCTTCAGCCGTTCCTGCGTCCGCCAGGGCGCTCCGGCATAGGCATAAAGATAGGCGACGTGGTGGCTTGGCTCGTTGCCGTGGATGTACTGGCCGATCAGGCCGGAAATGTCCTCGGCATGGCTGTAGTCCAGCTTCGAGTTGTCGAAATCGAACATCGCATCGAGCCGGCGGACGACCTTTGCGTCGCCGCCGAGCATGTGGAACAGACCTGCCTGGTCCTGCGGCACGAACCAGCTGTATTGCCAGGCATTGCCCTCGGTATAGTCCGATCCGTAGTTGATTGCGGTGGGATCGAACGGCGTCCGGAACGTGCTGTCGCTCTTGCGCGCGCGCAGCCAGCCTGTCTTCGCATCGAAGGAATTGCGCCAGTTTCCCGCGCGCCGCTCGAACCGGGCGGCGATGTCCTTGCGGCCCATGGTCTCGGCCATGCGCGCGATGGTCCAGTCGTCATAGGCATATTCGACCGTCTTGGAGGCCGCTTCCGGTTCCTTGTCGATCGGCACGTAGCCGCGTGTCATGTATTCGCCGAGGCCGCCGTAGGGCGCATAGTCGGCGCTGGCGACCATCGCATCCAGCGCCTCGGCCGGATCGAAGCCGCCAAGGCCCTTGAGATAGGCGTCGGCCATCACCGGCACGGCGTGATAGCCGATCATCGTCCAGGTCTCGCGCCCGGCGAACTGCCAGACCGGCAGGATGCCCCAGGGGCTGTGCTCGCGGCTGGCGATCAGCGAATTGACGATGTCCGAGGTGGTCCGTTCGGGCTGGACCAGCGTGAGCAGGGGATGCTCGGCGCGGAAGGTGTCCCAGAGCGAGAAGGTGGAGCGGAAGGTGAAATCTCTGGCGAGATGAACCTGATCGTCGGGGCCGCGATAGCGCCCGTCGGCATCGCTCCATACGCTCGGGGCGAGCAGGCTGTGGTAGAGCGCGGTATAGAGATTGGTGCGCATCGGTGCGGGCGCGTCCATCTTCACGCGACCCAGCGCTTCCCGCCACTGTCCCTCCGTGCGGCGGCGCACGGTGTCGAAGTCCGCGCCTTCGGCATCGAGGTTGGCGATGGCTCCTTGCTCGTCCACGCCCGAAAGCGCGACCCGCACTTCCAGCGGCCGATCCAGCACGCCGAAGTCGAGCCGCGCTTCCAACGCCTTGCCCAGTTTCTCGGCCATGCCATCGGCGCCGCGGCCCGGCAGGGCCTGCGGGGCGCGGAAGCCCTTGTAGGCGACATGTTCGTCGCGGTCGAAAAAGGCATGGTCCTTCAGTGGCGCGGAGAAACGCATGGCGAAGAACAGTTTGCGCCCCGGCGCCCAGCCGCGCGTCTCGCGAAAGCCGGTGAGGGTGCCGTCCTCGTGCAGGTGCAGGCCGGACCACAGGATCTTGCCGGGATAATCGTAGAGACTGCTGCGCAGATCCAGCACAAGGTGCACTTCGCTGCCTTCGGGGAAGGCGTAGCGATGGATGCCGACGCGGGTTCCGGCAGTCAGTTCGGCGCGCACACCGCTATCGGCCAGGGTCACGGCGTAGTAACCTGCGCTCGCCATCTCGGTCTCGTGCGAGAAACGCTGGCGATAGCCGGAACCGGGCTGCTCGGCGCTGCCGGGGTCGAGCTTCACCGCGCCTGCCGGGCCGATGGCGGGCATCACCAGGATATCGCCGAGATCGGAATGTCCGGCGCCCGAGAAATGGGTATGGCTGAAGCCCTGGATCGTGCTGTCGTGGTAGCTGTACCCGGCGGCGTGGGCATAACAGTCGCGAATCTGGCAGGTGGCATCCGTGTCGGGCGAGAGCTGGACCATGCCGAAGGGAGCGCTGGCGCCGGGGAACGTATGGCCTTCCGGTCCGGTGCCGATCATCGGGTCGACCCAACGCAGCGGATCGTCGGCTGGAAGCGGGGCCGAAGGCGCAGCGTCGAGAGGTTGGATCAGCAGGGAGGCGAGCAGCGCCGTCGTCGCGAGCAGTCTCATCGCGTCAGGATGGCCGCTAATCTTCCCTCTGTCCAATGGCTTGCCGGAGATCGTGCGGTTCGGAACAGGGACGCTGGTTCCGACCATATGGATGATGCGGTGCAAAATGGACGGCACTTGGCGCGGCGCCTGACCTTGTTGTAATTCAGCAACAACTCCGGGCTATCTGATTTTTGCAATGCAACATGGAGAACATTGCGTTTGCTACAACTGTCCAAAGCCCCTAAGCGCCCGCGCCATCAGGTCCAGGGTAATCAGGGTTTCATAAAAACATGCACCAGAGCCGATTCCGCCGCAGCGCCGCCGTTTCGCTTCTTGCGATCGCCTTCGCCACTCCGCTCGCCGCTGAGGCCCAGAGCGCGGCCGCTTCGGCCGGTGACAGCGCCAGCAGCACCGACATTGTCGTCACCGCGACTCGCCGTGAGGAACGCGCGGTCGACGTGCCGATCGCGGTTTCGGCGCTGAGCGGAGAGAAGCTCGCCGCGATCAATTCCAGTGGTCAGGACATCCGCTTCCTCTCGGGCCGCGTGCCCAGCCTGCTGGCGGAATCGTCGTTCGGCCGCACCTTCCCGCGCTTCTACATTCGCGGTCTGGGCAATACCGACTTCTCGTCGGACGCCGCGCAGCCGGTTTCGGTGGTCTATGACAACATCGCGCTGGAAAGCCCGTTCTTGAAGGCGTTTCCGGCCTTCGATCTTGAGAACATCGAAGTGCTCAAGGGCCCGCAGGGCACGCTGTTCGGTCGCAACACGCCCGCAGGCGTCATCAAGCTGACCTCGGCCCGCCCGACCGACCACTATACCGGCCACGCCAGCGCCTCGTGGGGCACCTACAACACGGTGAACAGCGAAGTCGCGCTGAGCGGACCGATCACCGAAACCCTGCGCTTCCGCGTTGCCGGCAACCTCCAGCACCGCGACGACTGGGTGAAGAACGACTACGCCGCGACGCTCAACGAGCACAGCTTCGACGGCTACGACGATCTCGCCGGCCGCGCCCTGCTCGAATACGATAACGGCCCGCTCAACATTCTCGCCAATGTCCACGTCCGCCACTTGCGCGGTTCGGCCCGCGTGTTCCGCGGCAACTCGATCAAGCCGGGCACCAACGATTTCGTGGACGGCTTCGATGTCGAGCACACCGCGCAGAACGGCTCGAACCCGCAGCGCCTCGACGGCTGGGGCGCCAATATCCAGGCCAGCTACGACTTCGACGGCCTCGGCACCCTGTTCTCGGTGACCGGCTGGGAGAAGGTCAACGTCTTCTCGCGCGGCGACACCGACGGCAGCTATCCCGCCGCCGTGCCGTTCTCGGTCGAGACCGGCAGCAAGGCCCGCCCGCGCGAATTCACGCAGGAACTGCGCTTCGCTTCGGAGAAGTTCGGCGATGTCAGCTTCCAGGCCGGCGCCTACTACTTCAACCAGAACCTCAACACCGCGGCGGTGAGCTGGGGGACCGACAATACCCGGACCAACGGCAATACCGCCCATCTCGACAACGAGACTTACGCGGTGTTCGGCTCGGTCGAATATACCCCGATCGAACAGCTGATCCTGCGCGGCGGCCTGCGCTGGTCGCATGACCGCAAGTACAGCGTCCTCAACGATGTCAACGGCGTTCAGCTGTCGGACGGTCGCGCCAAGGGTTCGAAGGTTTCGTGGGACGCCAGCGCGACCTACAAGCTGGACGACGATCACTCGCTCTATGCCCGCGCGGCATCGGGCTATCTCGGCGCCTCGCTGAAGAACGACGTCGTCGCCGGTGTCGCCACAGTCGCCAAGCCGCAGACGACCACGTCGTTCGAAGCCGGTTTCAAGGGCGAAGAGCGCGGCCTGGTCAGCTATTCGGCCGACGTGTTCTATATGAACACCCGCAATATCCAGCTGACCGCCGTCGGCGGTGCCTCGAACACCACCACGCTGATCAATGCCCGCAAGGCGATCGGCTGGGGTGTGGAGAGCGAAGTCACGCTGACCCCGGTCGACGGCCTCGTGCTGACGGCGGGCGGCAGCTACAACTTCACCAAGCTCAAGGATCGCAACCTGGCGGTCGCGCCCTGCTCGGGCGGCTGCACCGTGCTCGATCCGATCGTGGCCGGGACTTCGTTCGTCTCGATCGACGGCAACCGCCTGCCGCAGGCGCCGCGCTGGATCGCCAACTGGACGGCGGGCTACACCTACCCCGTGTCCGAGAACCAGGAAGTCTTCGCCTATACCGACTGGGCCTATCGCAGCTCGGTGAACCTGTTCCTCTACGATTCGATCGAGTTCACCGGCAAGCCGTCGCTCGAAGGCGGCCTGCGTGCCGGTTGGCGCGACAACAAGGTGGGTGTGGAAGTGGCGGCCTTCGCTCGCAACATCACCAACCAGATCCGCATCGTCGGCGCGATCGACTTCAACAACCTGACCAGCATGGTCAACGAGCCGCGCATCATCGGCGGCGAAGTGAAGTTCCACTTCTGATCGAATGGTCTCGCCGGTCCGGTTTTTTGAACCGGGTCGGCGAGGCTGGCGATTGTCCGCGGGTTTACCGCGTGACCGCCTCGGCGTGAACGACGTAGCGCCACGGCCCGCGCCGGATAGCGTCGAACGGGAAGCAGGTCACCAGATCGAGCCGCTCCCCCACGGGCGCATCGGCCACCGCATAGCCATCCCACCTTACCACTTCCATGCCGGTCACCCGGTAGCGCCGTTCCACGCCTTCGCGGGTCTGGACGAACAGCAGGTCGCCCTCCTTCAAATCGCGCAGGAAGCGGAAATGCGTGTCGCGGTGGGCCGCGATCACGGCGGTTCCGGACTGGCCGAGCCGCGCCCCGCCGGGCAGGAGCGTCGGGCCGAATGCCAGCGCCTGACCCGATCCGCTGTCCAGTACGATACTCGAAGCCCCGAGGCCCGGCACCACCAGTCGCGCCATCGGCGTCATGTCGGCCCAGGGCCAGGGCTTGCGGGGGGCATGGTCGATACGGCTGCGGTCGAAGGCCCGGTCGAGCAGGACTTGCGCCACCGCCGCCTTCGCCGGGATATAGAGCCCGCGTCCGATCTCCGCCGCGCCGGACAAACACAGGGCCAGCGCCAGCAGGGCGAGGAGGCCGCGCTTATGCGCGACCTCCCGGATGCGGAGCGGCATCCGCAGGGTCGCCGCGTTCATGCCGCCCTCCGGCGCAGGACCAGCGCGAGGCCGGTCATGCCCGCTAGCAGCAGGGCGAGGCCCTTTCCGACGACCCCGAGAAAGCCGGTGGCGGTCTGCGGCAGTTCCAGCGCCTGGGCCTGCATCGCGGCAAGGTCGCCGGAGCCGTCCTTCGGTGCTTGCTGGACGGCATCCTGCCCGAACAGCGTGTCGAAATCCCAACCGGCGGGCAGGTTGATCGGCAGTTCCTCGCGCGTCAGCCGTGCGCCGGCGGGACGGGAGGGGGTCTCGTCCACCGCGACGAGGCTGGTGCGGCTGGTGACGATGCCGCTCTCCATGCCGATCCGCTCGACTTCGGCATCGGCGCGGTCGTCCTCCAGCTTGCCGAGCGCGCGGTCGGCTTCGACATCGGTGATCTTGCGATGCGCCCAGAGCTTCTCGATGGCCGGGCTGGGCAGGGCAGAGGCCAGATCGACCCGGCGCTCCCACGGCTTGTTGCCGATCCTGCCGCTGACGGTCAGCGTGCCCGCCAGCTTGTCGCTACGGCCGACCAGCACCAGCGGGCGTCCTGCGTAGACA
Source organism: Novosphingobium sp. BF6 (assembly GCF_058273105.1). NCBI lineage: Bacteria > Pseudomonadati > Pseudomonadota > Alphaproteobacteria > Sphingomonadales > Sphingomonadaceae > Novosphingobium > Novosphingobium sp. BF6. The sequence continues at coordinate 1,966,847 of NZ_CM177776.1, read as the reverse complement.
TCGGGCAGGCGCGAGGGCGTCAGGTCGAGCGAGCCGCCTTCGACCCGCACCGAGAGATCGCGCACCGCCGGATGGCTGAGCACGTCGAGCAGCGGCATCATCTTGGCCGCGACTTCGCCCGGCGCGCCGACATGGGTGTAGACCCCGCCGCCGATCGTCGACATCCGCTCCATCAGGAAATCGTTCGGCGCGGAGCCGATGCCGACCATGAAGACGTGGCTGCGCCCGCCGTCGGTGCCGATCGCGGCCATCATCTCGCGCTCGTTGGAGATCTCGCCGTCGGTCAGGAACACGATCTGGCGCAGGATGTCGGGATTATCGCCGCCGCCGGTTCCGGCATCTTCCAGCGCCGACTTGAGCGCGGGCAGCATCTCGGTGCCGCCCCGGGCCTCCAGCGATTCCGCGAAGCGGGTGGCCAGCGCCACCTGGTCCGGCGTGGCGGCGACGCTGTGTTCGAACAGGCGGGTCATCGTGTCGTCGAAGCGGATCACGTTGAAGTGGTCCTGCGGGCGCAGGGTGCCGAGCGCGTGGATCAGGCTGGCCTTGGCCTCGTCCATCGAATCCCCGCCCATCGAGCCGCTGTTGTCGATCACGAAGACCATTTCGCGCGGAGGGCGGGGCAGGCCGTCGAGATTGGCAGGCGGGGTGATCGAGGCCATCACGTAGTCGCCCTTGGCGGTCTTCTGCGCGAAGAGGCCGAGCGTGGGATCGGCCGAAGCGGAACGCCATTCCAGCACGAAGTCACGGTTGGCGGGGACGGTTGTATCCGCCAGGCTGACGGTGCGGTCGTCGGTCGCGCCGGTCACGTTGATCTTGTGGTAGCGGCTGACGAGGTTGGCAACGTTAAAGCCCGGCGCGAGGTGGACCGCGATCGACGTGGGGTTGAGGCCGCTTCCGAGCCTCGGATCGAGCACCGGCGCGGCGGTGACGGCATCGGCGTCTTCCACGGCGGCGGCGGAAGTAAGGGTTTGGGGCGGCGTGTAGCGCGGGCCGACGACCAGCGGCAGGCGCAGCGAGAAGGTGCCGTTCGCCTGGGAAACCGGCGCCTGATATTCGATCGAGATCAGCACGGTCTCGCCGGGGCCGACATTGGCGACCGACGTGCTGAACATGTTGGGCCGCTGCTGTTCGACGAGGCCCGCCTTGCGGCCGCTGGCCTTGGCCGCCTCGTAAGTCTGGCGGGCCTTCTCGCGTGGTTCGATATGGCCGACGATGACGCGCTGGCCGACGACCATCTTCAGCGAGTCCACCGCACCGTCTTGCGGCAGCGGGTAGAGATAGCTCGCCTCCATCCACTTGTCGGACGTGTTGCGGAAGGCCTGCGTGACCCGCACCCGCGCGACCTGCCCGGTCACGGTGACGTCCATGTCCGTGCCGAGGCGCACGGCGGGGAGGCTCTTGGCGATACCCTGTCCGCGCAGCATCAGCGTGCCTGCCGCCGGACCGTCATCCGAGGCGGCATCCTCGGAAGCGGCTTCGTCGGCGACCGCGGTGGTGGCGTGAACGGCGATGGCGACAGGGGCGCCCAGCGCCAGAACGATCGCGGGGATCAGGGCGCCGCGCAGCAGGGGCGGACGGAAAGCGGGGGAAAGCGGCATGGCGAGGCTCCAGTTCAATCGGGAGCCTTTCCTCTATGCGCAGGCCGTACCGTACAGCCACGAGCAGTCCTGGCCGGTTTTCGCCATGCTTGTGCGCAAATGCGCGGGCCTACGAAGCTATTGACGAAATGTGCGCATTTGTGCGGAAAGAGGCGGTGATGACATTGCCCCAAACCGACCCGACCGATTCCGAAGCGCTTTCGCCCGAAGGCGCCGAAACCGCGCGCCTCGTGCGCGAGGAGATCGCCCGCCGCCGCATCTCGCGTCAGGCGCTGGCGGACATGGCGCGGATCAGCCTTTCGACGCTGGAAAAGGCGCTGGCGGGCAAGCGCTCCTTCACGCTGGCGACCTTGCTGCGCATCGAGGAGGCATTGGGCGTCAATCTGCGCACGAACGGCGGCGCGCCCGCTGCCACCGCGACGGCAAGCGATGTCGCACCGGAAACGATGGGCGCCTATGCCCGTTCGGCGGTGACGTGGATGGAAGGGCGCTACCTGACCTTGCGCCCCAGCTTCGGCACGCCGGGCAGCCTCTTCGCCTATCTCACCACGATCCGCTGGGTCTCGGAGAAGGCCTGCCTCGGCTTCGCGGAATCCGGCCGCTCGGATTCCCGCTTCGAGCAGGCCGGGCACGTCTCCATGCCCAACCTGTCAGGCCACATCTATCTGGTGACGAACGAGCAGGGCCAGTACCGCCTCGCCATCCTGTCGCGGCCGACCATCGACGGGCAGCTCTTCGGTATCCTGACCACGCTGGAAGTCGGCAGCGGATCGCAGCTCGTGCCCGCCGCGGCTCCCGTGGCCCTGCGCAAGCTGGCGGAAGCGGAGGAAGCGCCGCTGGGTCTGGTCACGGCGGACATGCCGCATTTCGAGACGTACCGCGAGATGCTCGCCCGCTCGACCGGGAGCGACTTCGCCCGACTGCACCTTCCCTGCTGAAAGTGGCTCAGCGCCAGAAGCGCTTGGCATCCACGAAGTTCTCATAGGCTTCGGCGGCCTGCTCCAGCAGCTTCGCCTTGTGCGCCTTTCCGAACAGGTCCGACGCTTCCGGCATGTCGAGCAGGTCGAGTGAGGCCAGCAACCTGGGCGCTCCGGCGAGATCGTTGAGGGTGCCGAGCCGGTCCTGTAGTTCTTCCAGCGCCGCGACGAAGCGTTTGCGCCGCCGCTTTTCGCGCTTCTCGGGAAAGAGCGCGGCGAAGAAATCCACCGCATAGCGCAGCTTCTTCGCGGTTTTGCGGACCTCGTGCCGGGCGTGATCGTCGAGCTTTTCGAGCTTGCGGCCGCTCTTCTTCGCCTTGCGGCGGAAGCGATCGAGCACTTCTGCTGCGAACTCGCGGGCGGGCATCTCGCGGATGTTGCGGTTGTCCGCGTCCGAGCGCCAGTCTCCGGTCGAGGTCCATTCCGCGATGCTGAGCAGGAGCACGCGGGTACGGGGCGAGTCCAGTGCCTCGATGGCGGTTGCATAGGCGCGGTCCTGCGCGGCGAAGAGGCGGTCGCGCAGCATACCCGGCGCGGCCCGCCCGATCAGCACGTCGAGTTCGCGGGCCTGCCCGAGCCGTCCGGCGAGCCAGCGCAGTTCCCTGTTGAGCGCGTGGCGCGTGCCTTCGTCCAGCATGGGCTTGAACAAGGTCATGGCGGAGCGCAGGCGCCGGATGGCAACGCGGACCTGATGCAGCGCCGCGCCGTCGCGATGGTCGAGGACGAGCGGCTCGTTGCGCCGGAAATGGTGGAGACAGTCCGCCACTACCGCCTGAAAGGCTTCGGCTGCGGTCATCTTGCTGTCGAGCGCGATGCGGTGGGCCTTGGAAGCTGACGCAACCGGCGCGAGCAGGCGGTAGCCGCGCTCCGCCTTGCTGGCGATGCCGAGACGTACCGGCACGATATCGGCGATGCGGTGGGCAAGGGCGAAGAGGGCGGCGGCGTCTCCGTGCTTCAGTTCCAGTTCGATCTCGCAGAACGCGATCTCGCGTTCCGACGCAGCGATCCTGCTGCGGTCGAGGGTGATCTCGATCCCCTCGTGGAGCCAGACAAGACGCTCGTTCTCGACCGTGAAGACAGGCGCGATGTCGTCCGGTGTCTCGCCCAGCAGGGCCGGGATCGGTGTCGTATGGTCGATCACCGGGGTGTCGTCCGCAACCGTTCGCTCCCATTCCGGGCGGATGAAGAGACCTGCGGCCTTGCCGTCCGCCTTGACGGTCTGCACGCGCCGGATGGCGTCTCCTTCGCCTGCCTTGCGGATGCGCAGCGAGAGACCGGCCTCCGACAGGGCGCGGCCCGGCGTATCGAAGTAGATGGAATGCTGGCGGATCACGCGTGGTTCGCCCGGGAACAGTCCGGCAGCTTCAAGCCGGTCGGCATCCTCGTGCGCGAGGTCCAGCTTCAGTTCGGCTTCCTGATCGGCACTTGCCGTCATCTCGATATCTACTCCGATGCAAGATTGCGAACACGCCGCGCTGCGATTTGTTCGCGAAGGATAATTCTTCTGCAGCCGTTGTGCACGAGAGGAATGACCGGGGCGCTACAAAGGGCGGCGAAAGTTTGACGCTTTACAGCACCGTTAATTACGGATAAAAAATATCCGCATAAAGAGTCGGTAATGAGGACGAAGCGAAATGACCCAGCGTATCGATTATGCGAAGCAGTCCCCCGAACTGGTCCGCAAGATGAACGAGCTTTCCATGGCCGTGAAGAACAGCACGATCGAGCAGAGCACGCTCACGCTGGTTGATATCCGATCCTCGCAGATCAACGGCTGCGCCTTCTGTCTCGACATGCACGTCAAGGAGGCGAAGATTCACGGCGAGCGCGAACTGCGCGTCCACCACGTCGCCATCTGGCGGGAATCGGGGCTGTTCAGCCCGCGCGAGCGGGCGGCGCTGGCCTGGACCGAGGCCCTGACGACGCTGGCACCCGGCGGGGTGCCCGACGAAATCTACGCCCGCGTCCGCGAGGAGTTCTCGGAAAAGGAACTGGTCGACCTGACTTTCGCGGTGATGACGATCAATGCGTGGAACCGTCTGTCCATCTCGTTTCAGGCAGTCCCGGGTTCTGCGGACAAGCTCTACGGTCTTGAAAAGGCCGGGCTCGCCTGAACCCGCGGCAATGACGAAAAGGGTGGCTCCATAGGGAGCCGCCCTTTCAGCCTGCGCGCTCCAGAAGCCAGTCGAAACTGCGCTTCAACATGTCCGGCGCGAGATCTTCCGCAAGCATCTCCTGAAGATCGGCGAGCGTGACTTCCGCCAGCGACCGGCGCCACGCTTCGTCTGCTCGCCACATGATCCTGGCGACCGCGCAGGGCCTGTCGTCACAGGCGTCGGACGGGCGGCAGGGGTTGTTGGCGCGGATTTCGCTACACTGGAACGTGGACTTGCGTCCCTCCACGGCCTCGACGATGTCCAGGAACGTGATCTGCCCGGCCTCGCGCGCCAGCCGGTAGCCGCCGCTCGGTCCCAGCGTCGTGAGCACCAGCCCCGCTTTGGAGAGGCCCTGAAGCGCCTTGCCCAGATATTCCTTTGGCACACCGTGGAACTCGGACAGGCTGCGCGTTGAAAGATAGCGCCCTTCCGGCAAGGAACTCATTAACGAGCAGCAGTGCAGCGCCCATTCGACTTGGTTCCTGAACTTCATGCGTGGGGCGCGCCAATCATGGACATTCCATATCCTAGATTGGCGCAGCCCCGTCGGCAACGGTGAAAGCGCTCAGTATTTCATCCCCAGCGTCAGGCCATAAGTGATCGGCTCGGCCCAGACGCTGCCGATCCCGAGCGAAGCATAGTTCACGGCGGAGCGATAGCGATGGTTGGTGACGTTCTCGCTGAACAGGGCGATCGAGATTGTCTCCGAGGGATCGACCCATTCCGCGCGCAAGCCCAGCAGGGCGTATTGGCGCTGCCTGAACTGCTCGGCGATGCCGAAGTAGAACGAGGACGTGTAATAGAGATTGCTGGAAAGGTTCAGCCGTCCGCCGCCCATGTCGATCCCGTAGGAGACCGCGATATTGCCGGTCAGTTCGGGCGTGCGCTGCATCTTGAAGCCGCTGGCGTCGGTGACGGTCTCGACGAGCGCGCCCGGCCCGAGGCCGCCGAGGCTGGTGGGCGTGCAGGCCACCGGCGAGGCGCCGAACACGGCGCCGGGATCGCAGAACTGGTAGAACGGCGCGTTGGGGAACGACTTGTAGCGGGCATGGGTCCAGGCGAGGCCGCCGCTGACCGTCAGGTCGCTGGTGATCCGGGCGCTCGCCTGGCCCTCGATGCCGTAGATTTCCGAGCTGGCGGCATTGGTGATGCGCGCGGTCCCGGCCTGGAAGCTGGAGACCTGAAGGTTGCTGTAGTCGTAGTAGAACCCGGAAAGCTCGGCGGTGAAGCGTCCGTCGCCGTACTTGTAGCCGAGTTCGTAGGCATTGATCTTCTCCGGCTTGACCGGCCGGTAAGAATAGCCGCCAACATTGAGCAGCCCGGCCTTGTAGCCTTGCGTGAACGAGGCGTAGAGGCTCGATTGCTCGCTCGGCTTGTAGCGCAGCACGACGCGCGGCGTGACGCGGTTGTTGGTCAGCTTGGGGACGTCGAAGCGCGTATAGAGCGGCGTCGCCGGGTCGAAGGGCACCGGATTGCCGTTCGCATCCTCATAGACCGAAGCGGTGAGGGCGCGCTGGAAATAGGCCTTATCGACCCAGTCGCGGCTGTAGCGCGCACCGGCGGTGAGGAAGAGTTGCGGCGTCACTTCGTACGTCGCATCGCCGAATACCGCGATCGATTGCGACAGGGTACCGGATGCGCCGTTGCGCACGAAGGGCGCGGTGCCGAGCTTGGCTGCGGTCGGCCAGGTGTCGCGGTTGCGGAAATAATAGACGCCGGTGGTCCATTGGAGCAGCGATCCGGCCTTGGAGTTCAGCAGGACTTCCTGCGTGAAGGTCTTCGAGTTCGATCCGATGCCGATGGTGAAGATCGGCAGGGCGGTGGCGTCGAGGTCCTGAATGCTGGTGACGCGCTCATCGCGGAACTGGGTGTAGGACGTGAGGTCGGCAAAGCCGAGATCGGCCTTGATCGTGCCCTGGATAACATCCGTATTGGTGCGCGCGCCGACGCCGTCACCCGGATTGAGAGCGACCTCGTTGGGTCTGGTGGCATAGAAGCCGGGCGGCGTGAACTGGTAGATCCAGCGCGTGCCGTTCCCGTCGACGAAAGCATTGTGCATCAGCGCGGAAGGATCGTCGGTCTTCGAATGGGTGTAGCGCAGCAGCACGCTGACGTCCGGCGTGACGTCTACCTTCAAGCCGGTGCGGATCGACCAGCGGTTGTACTTGCCGACCTGATCGTTGCCATCGACGATGTTGCGCTGGAAGTTGTCGCTGCGGCGGTAGAGGCCCTCGATATCGAAGGCCATGCCCTCGGTCAGGCGCGAGGTCGCATAGGACTGGACTTCGACAGTGTCGAAGCGGCCATAGGAAATCCGCAGTTCGCCGGAAGGGTCTTCGCTGGGTTCCGCCGTCGAGACCAGGATCGCGCCGCCCGTGGTGTTGCGGCCGAACAAGGTCCCCTGCGGACCTTTGAGCACCTGGATGTTCCGGACTTTCAGAAGCTGGAAATCGGTGGCCGCCGCGCTCGGCAGGAAGAAGCCGTCGACGTAAGTGGCGACATTGGGGCCGCCGCCGGAGGTGGCGATCGCGGTGCCCACGCCGCGGATCGTCGGCTGGGTATAGACGCCCGACTTGTCGAAGCGCAGCGCGGGCACGACTTTCGACATGTCCGAAAGCTGGCGCACGCCGGCATCGGTCAGGGTATCCTCGCTCAGCGTAGTGACCGTGATCGGCACGTCGAGCGAGCGTTCGGCGCGGCGCTGGGCGGTGACGATGATCTCGCCCGTCTCGGCAGGTGCTGCGGAGATTGGCCAATTCCCTTCCTGCGCGGCGGCCTGACCACCGAGCAGGGCCGATGCCAGCGCTCCCGCTCCGGCGCCTGCCGAAATCAGGCCTTTCATCGATTTGCGCATTGCGTTCCTCCCCTTGCCCTACCGATCCGGCTTGACCGCCGGTTGGCGCCATTTTCCATGAACGGGCTGGCGGCGAAATCGCCGTGGACGCGATATCGCGGAGGCGTTGAGGCACCGCCCCGGCGACCGGCGCGACGGCTTCGAACGGACGAAAATCCCATCTCCAAAGGAAATTTTCGAGGCAGGTTGAAATCCAGGTGCGACATTGTGCAGATAGCGCTTCTGCGAATCATTAGCATCAAGGCGATTCATTCATGACTTTCCCCACTCGGCGCGCGTTTTCCCGAATGCTGCGACACTCATCCGCTCTCGGCACGGCAGCGATCTTCTGCGCGGGCGTGCAGGCCCATGCGGCAGACGGCGCGGCAGCGTCCGGTGACGAGGCGGTGAAGCTCGGCTCGGTAAAGGTCGAGGATACCGCGCTCGGCGAACAGCAGCAGGGCGTCGATCGCAATGCCGCGGGCAAGCCCGCCGTGCTCACCACGACGACCTCGGGCGAGACCCTGCGCGAGCGGATGGTCGACAACATCGCCGAATATGCCCGCCGCGTCGACGCCGGGGTGAACTTCAGCAGCAACAACCAGAGCATCAATATCCGCGGTCTCGATTCCAATCGCGTGCTGACCACCGTGGACGGCATTCGCCTCCCGTGGATGACCGACGGAGCGCGGGGGGTGCAGGGCGGTGTCGCGGCTTTCGATTTCAACTCGCTCAGTGCCATCGACGTGGTGAAGAGCGGCGATTCCAGCTACTTCGGCCAAGGCGCGCTGGGCGGCGTCTTCGCGGTGCGCACGCTCGATCCCGAAGACCTGCTGACCGACGGCAAGAAGCAGGGTGCGCTCGGCAAGGCGACGTATGACAGTGCCAGCGACAGCGTCTACCTGAACCAGGCGGCGGCTTTCCGCACCGGCGAAACGCTGGTGCTGATCCAGGGCGGCTACCAGAACGGCCACGAGACCGAGAACCAGGGCAATACCTATGGCACCGGCGCAACGCGGACCGCGAAGAACCCCGCCTCCTACGATCAGGAAAACCTGCTGGTCAAAGTCCACCAGTACCTCGGCGGAGGCCACCGCATCGGCTTGACCGGGGAGACCTTCAAGCGCAGCTACGATGAGGATACCCTCACGAGCGTCAACGCCACCTATTCTTCTTATGCGACCCTTGAGCAGAACAGGCGCAAGCGCGTGGCGGGAACATACGACTATCAGGCCGAAGGCGACGGCTTCGTGCAGGAAGCCCATCTCGTCGGCTATTGGCAGCGCCTGAACCTGCGCACGTACACGCGGGCGATGCGCACGACCGCGCCGATCGGCCAGTACGACCGCGACAGCGACCTCCAGGACGAGTCCTGGGGAGCCAACGGCTCGATCGTCGGACGCTTGACGACGGGGGCGGTGAGCCACGCGATCAGCCTGGGCGGCGAAGTCTATACGACCAAGACCACCCAATATGCGGCCGGTGCCGACAATTGCACGGCGGCGATCCGGGCCTGCTCGTTCCTCCATGTAAACCAGTCCGACATGCCGGACGTCGACGGCATCGACCTGGGCCTGTTTACTCAGGACCGCATGACCTTCGGCAACTTCCACCTGACGCCGGGCCTGCGCTTCGACTGGTATCGCCGCACGCCGCAGGACACGCCGACCTACACCGTGAACGCAGCTTATGAGGGTCTCCCGGCGCGATCGAGCGATTCCCAGTTCTCGCCGAAGATCATGGCCGAATACGACATCGTTCCGAACCTGACGGCCTATGCGCAGTATGCCCAGGCCTTCCGCGCGCCCTCGGCTACCGAACTCTACCTGACCTATGGCGGCACCGGCAGCTACGTCAGCATCGGCAATCCGGACCTCAAGCCGGAAACCAGCAAGGGCTACGAACTGGGCCTGAAGTTCGGCGATGCCAAGCGCGGGGCGAAGGTCAGCTTCTACGATAACTACTACCGGAACTTCATCGACACGATCACCACGACCGCGTTCGAAGCGGGTCTCCGCGGGAGCTATCCCTTCGGCGTGTTCAAGTACGTCAACCGCGCCCATGTCCGCATCTACGGCATTGAGGCGAGCGCGCAGTGGGCGCTGACCGACAACTGGCGGGTCTGGGGCTCGATCGCCTATGCGCACGGCAAGGACACGGATGAGGACGTCTACCTTAATTCGATCCCGCCGCTGCGTGGTATAGCCGGCTTCGGTTACAGCCAGGAACGCTTCGGTGCCGACCTTTCCGCCACCGTCGCGGCAAAGCGGAACAAGGTGGAGGACCCGACCTCGACGATCAACAAGACGCCGGGCTACGGCATCGTCGATTTCACGGCATGGGTCAAACCGGGCCTGTTCGAGGGTCTGCGCCTTCAGGGCGGCGTGTACAACCTGCTCGACAAGACCTATTACAACGCGCTCGACATTTCCGACAGCGCCACCGTCTCGCAGCGCTATTACAGCCAGCCGGGACGGACCTACAAGGCGTCGATGATACTGGCGTTCTGACGTGCAGGGCCGGGGCGGCGCATTTCCGCTTCCCCGGCAACCGCGTGAAGCAAGCGAAGAAGGAATACCGATGGATACGACACTTCAGACTCCGGCCGAAACCGGGCGCGCGAAGCGTCTCAAGGCGGCCACGACGGAAACGCACGACCGGCTCGACAAGCGGATCATGGCCGGTGAGCCTTTCGCGGCGGTTTCAAACTATGCCCGCTTCCTGGCAGTACAATATCAGTTCCACCGCGACATCGAGGCGCTCTACGGCGATGCGGATCTTGCCGCGCTGGTGCCCGACCTCGCCGGGCGCAGACGGTTCGATGAGATCGGGCAGGACATGGCGGATCTCGCCGCGCCGCACCCAGAACCCGCCGAAGCGCCCCGCTTCGCCGCCGGAGAGATCGACGTGCCGACCGCACTCGGCTGGCTCTATGTCGCGGAAGGGTCCAATCTCGGGGCGGCGTTCCTGTTCAAGATGGCCCGCGCGCTGGGGCTCGACGAGAACCACGGTGCGCGCCACCTCGCCGGGCATCCGGATGGCCGCGCGCAGCACTGGCGCTCGTTCACCGGCGCGCTCGATCAGGTTTCGCTGGATGAGGCGGAAGAGATGCGCGTGATCGACGGTGCCAATGCCGCCTTCCGCCGCGTTCATGCGCTGGTGGAGCAGGAATACCGTTGACGAAGTTTACGGCTGCATCAGCATCCGACTGACGCTGCGTGACACGAAGGGCACCTTTGCCGCTGCCCGCAGTCCGGCATGACGTGCCGCGCGGGCTGCGGGATGCTCGGCGGTATAGAGGCCGACGATCATGTTCGTGGCCGTGTAGATCGGGCGGCTCCCCAGGCGGTGGGTCGCCTCGTAGCGGCGCAGCAACAGGGAGGCGGCAATGTCGCCGCCTTGCCGTGCCGCATCCGAGACCAGCTTGCCGAGCAAGCGGGCGCTCGCCAGACCGAGATTGAAGCCATGCGCCGTCACCGGGTGCATGCCGACCGCTGCATCGCCGATAAGCGCCACGCGCCGGGCTGCGAAGTGGCGGGCGTAAGTGGTGGCGAGTGGATAGACATGCGCCTTGCCCACAAGGTTCATCCGGCCCAGCCGTCCTTCGTACCGGCGGGTCAGTTCCGCCCCCAGCGCCTCGGCATCCAAGGCGGCGAGCCGCGCGACATCCTCGCTCGGCAGCGTTAGAACGGCGGAGGAGCGACGGCCGTTCAGCGGCAGCATCGCGATCGTTTGGCCATGGTCGAACCACTCGGTTGCCACGCCCTCGTGGTCGCCGTCATGCTCGACCCGGCAGACGAGCATTGAGCGGCCGAGCCGGTTCACTTCCGCACCGATGCCGAGTTGCTCGCGGACCCATGAGAAGCGCGAGTCCGCGCCCACCAGCAGGCGCGCTTTCAGGCGGGTGCCATCGTCGAGCGCAATGTTCATGCCCCCGCTGTCGTTGCGGAAGCTGGAGATGGAACGGCCCGCGAGAATCTCGATGCCCGGCAGTGCGTCCACGAGTTCAAAAAGTGCGCGTCGGATCAGGTGGTTGGACACGAGGTGGCCGAGCTGCTCCTCGCCGCTCGCGCCGGTTCCGAAAGCCAGCGCGAAAGGCGAGCCGCCGTTCAGCACGCGGGCTTCGCGCAAGGGGGCGATACCGTCTGCATCGATGCGGTCCCAAGCGCCGAGGGCCTGAAGTTCACGCACCGAGCGAAGGGTGAGCGCGATCTCGCGCCCGTCTACCGGCGGGGCCGCAAGCACGGCGGCAGGCTGGCGCTCGATCACCGCCACGCGCAGCCCCGATCCGGCCAGCGAGGCGGCAAAGGCAAGCCCTGCCGGGCCAGCGCCCACTATGGCAACGTCATGCGTCATCGTCGGTCGTTCCATCATCGTGGTGCGATAATGGCCGGCCGTTTCGGCGAGCGCCATGATCCGCGTCAATTCAGGCGGCTTCCTTGCGCGGTTCGTCGTCCTCGGCAGGGGCGTGGCCGCTGATTTCCGATCCGGCGTCCGGCGCGAAACGCAGGTTCCACAGCGTGGCGGTCAGCGAGATCGCCGTCACCACCCAGAAGGCGATCGAGAAATCGGCGAGCGTCGGCGCCGCGTGGCCGCCCGCCATCATCGCCAGATGGAGCGCCATGGCCGCGACGCAGATGCCCAGCGAGAGCATGAGCTGCTGGAAGGTAGAATAGAAGGCCGTGGCGCGGCTCATCTGCTTCTTGTCGATGCCGTCATAAGCGATGGTATTGTAGGCGGTGAACTGGAACGACATGAAGAAGCCGGACAGTGCCAGCACGCAGAACATCGTCCAGACCGGCCAGCTCGGGCTGAACAGTCCGCAGCTCGCATAACCCGCCGTGGCGATCACCCCGTTCCACACGAGCGCGCGGCGGAAACCGAAGCGGCGCAGCACGCGCGGGGCGAAGCTCTTCATGGCGAGCGAGCCGATCGCCGTCGCCACGGTGATGGTGCCGCTGCGCGCGGCGGAGAAGCCGAAGCCCACCTGCATCATCAGCGGCAGCAGGAACGGCTGCGCGCCCTGGGTGATGCGCGTGATCGAACCGGCAATGACCGAGAGGCGGAAGGTGTTGTCGCGCATGAGCGAGAGGTCGAGGATCGCGCTCTCGCCCTTGTTCTCGCGCTTGCGGGCGTGGAGCACGTAGAACAGGCCGGTCACGAGGCCGATCGCGATGAGTGACGAGGCGGCCAGGCCCTCGCCGGGGCGGCTCACCATCTCGAAACCGAATAGCAGGCAGCCGAGCGACAACCCGCTCAGCACGAAGCCGGGCGTGTCGAAGCGGCCGGGATCGTCCTCGCGGATATTGGCGATGAAGCGGCCGACCAGATAGAAGCCCAGCACGCCCATCGGCAGGTTGATGTAGAAAATCCAGCGCCAGTCCAGATAGGTCACGATCAACCCGCCGAGCGGCGGGCCGATGATCGGGCCGATCAGCGCGGGCACCAGCAGCCAGGACATGGCATTGACCATGTCCTGCTTGGCGACCGAGCGCAGCAGCACCAGCCGCCCCACCGGGATCATCATCGCGCCGCCCATGCCCTGAAGGAAGCGCGAGACGACCATCATCTCCAGCGAAAGCGCCTGTCCGCAGGCCAGGCTGCCGAGCACGAAGAGCAGGATGGCGGTGCGGAACACGGTGCGCGATCCGAAGCGGTCGGCGATCATGCCGGAGGCGGGAATGAAGATTGCCAGCGCCAGAAGATAGGACGTCAGCGCGACGCTCATCTCCTGCGGACGGACGCCGAAATCGCGCGCCATCGTCGGCAGCGCGGTGGCGAGCACCGTCGAGTCCACGAATTCCATGAAGAGGGCGGAGGCGATGATGAGCGCCACCAGCCGGTAGTTGGCGCCCGATGTCGCAGGTCCTTCGTCGCGTGTCTTGGCGAGCGAACCGGCGGCGGGCACGATGCCGTCACGAACTTCCGCATTGACCGAAGCCATGCCGCGACGACGCGGCCTCAACATGGGGCCTGCGTAGTGGGGAGGGGGGAGGACATGGGCAACTTTCGAATGCGCGGAGGGGTAAAATCCCCTCCGTCAAAAGGCCGTCCATCTGTCATGCGGGCGTGCCGACTGAAGGGGATATAGGCGCATTGGTGCAAAAAAGAAACCTGCCGACCCGACGGAAATGGCGGTCGGGGCGGGATTTGCAGTTGCAAAAACTGCGCAGTGACGTTCAGATTTCGTATTCGAGCTGCCATTCGGCGCGCGGCTGTGGCGATGGTTTTGCCGGTGCGGGAACGCGCGGCTGGCGGTTCGTCATCTCGCCATGGAGCTTGCGGATCATGTTGCTGCCGGTGCGGGTCATCAGGCCGGGAATGAAGCCGTGAAGGATCGCGCCCAGTCCCGCGAGGATCATCAGCACGCCGAAGCGATTGGCGACGAGCCAGTGCTCGCCGTAAGTCTCGTTCACGGCGCGGGGATGATCGACGAACAGTTTGCGGAACACGGGTTTCTCCTGATCTTCACCCCGGACTGAGTCCGAGGGAGCGATAGCGAAGGGTTACATCGCAGGGGAAGACCGTTGCAATCTCACACTTTAAGTATACGATATATGAAATGGATGTGGCGCCAAGGCCCATCATCAAGGGGCTGAGACAAGTGCGACACATTCTGGGTAGCTGCGCGATCGGCGCTCTCGTGGCCGGTGTTCTTCTGGCGGTGCCCGCGCGTGCCGAGAATACCCCTGCCGAATGGGAGCAGCCGGAAGTGCTGCGTCAGGGCGCCGAGCCCATGCACACGACCTTCGACGGCTTCGAGACCCGCGGCGGTGCCTTATCCCGCGACGTGGCGAAATCGCGTTATCACCTCTCGCTGGACGGGGAGTGGAAGTTCCACCTCTCGCCCACGCCGGAAAGCCGCCCGGTGGACTTCTTCAAGCCCCAATTCGACGTGAGCGGCTGGGGCACGATGAAAGTGCCCGGCATTCTCCAGGCCGAAGGGCATGGCCGTCCGGTCTTCGTCGGCAGCGGCTATCCCTTCCCGCGCAACCAGCCGTGGATCGATCATAGCCTCAACGAAGTCGGCTCCTACCGCCGCGAATTCACGGTTCCGGCCAGCTGGTCGGGCCGCAAGCTGCTGCTGACAGTCGGCGCGGCGGGCGCGGCCTATTACATCTGGGTCAACGGCCAGCGCGTGGGTTACTCCGAGGACTCCAAGCTGCCCGCCGAATTCGACGTGACGCGCTTTGCCCATGCCGGAACCAACACCGTCGCCATCGAACTCTACCGCTTTGCCGACGGCAGCTATCTGGAAGATCAGGACTTCTGGCGCGTCAACGGCATCGAGCGCAGCGTGACGCTCTATGCTGCGCCCGCCACGCATATCCGCGACCTCACCGTCGATGCCGGGTTGGAGAACGACTACCGCGATGGCAAGCTCGGCCTGAAGGTCGACCTCGGCGGCCAGCCTGCTGCCATGCGCGTGCGGGCGACCGTGCTTGATGGCAAGCGCGAGATCCTGACACGCGAGGGGGCTGCGCAAGGCGGCGCGGTGGCGCTGGCCGCCTCCATTCCCGCCGTGCGCACATGGTCCGCCGAAGACCCGCAGCTCTACACGCTGCTGGTCGAACTGCTGGACGACAAGGGCAAGCTGGTCGAGGCGACCAGCCGCCGCATCGGCTTCCGCACCGTGGAGATCGCGGGCGGCGAAGTGCGCGTGAACGGCAAGCGCATCATGATCCGCGGCGTCAACCGCCACGAACACGATCCCAAGACCTTCCACGTCATGTCCGAAGCGACGATGCGCCGCGATATCGAACTGATGAAGGCGGCCAACGTCAACGCCGTGCGGACCTCGCACTACCCCAACGACCCGCGATGGTACGATCTCGCCGACGAATACGGCCTCTACGTCATGGACGAGGCCAATATCGAGAGCCACGGCTATCTCAGCCTTTCGCAGGAACACGGCAACGATCCCAAATACCTCCTTGGCAACGATCCCAAGTGGAAGGCGGCGCATCTCGACCGCGTCGAGCGCATGGTCCGGCGCGACCGCAACCACCCCTCGATCATCTTCTGGTCGCTGGGCAACGAGACCGGCATCGGCACCAGTTTCGAGGCGGCGGGCAAGTGGGTGCGGGAAAACGATCCTACGCGGCTCATCAATTTCCTCGGCTGGAGCATGAGCAACTGGCGCCATCCGACCAATAGCTACGTCGATATCTTCGCGCCGATGTATGACGACGTGCCGAAGATGATCGACTACGCCAAGGACCCGAATTTCACCCAGCCGTTGATCCTTTGCGAATATGCGCACGCGATGGGCAACAGCCTCGGCGATCTTCAGGGCTACTGGGATGCCATGCGCGCCTACCCCAAGCTGCAGGGCGGCTTCATCTGGGACTGGGTGGACCAGACCATGGAGCTGAAGGACAAGGACGGGCGGACTTATTGGGGGCAAGGCCTCGACTACGATTCCGATCCGAAGGCACCCGGCGTCCATGGCGACGACAGCCCGGTGGGCGACGGCGTGATCCAGTCCGACCGCACGCCCGATCCCGAATATTACGAACTCGCCAAAGTGCAGGCGCCGATCGCCTTCACGCAGGACGCTAGCGGCTACCGCGTGCTCAACCGGCACGACCATATCGATCTCTCCCGCTTCACGCTCGACTGGACGTTGATGGAGAACGGCAAGGACGTGGCGCATGGCGCGCTGACGATGCCCGATGTGGCGGCGGGAGCATCGGCGGCGCTCACCGTGCCGGTTCCGGCGGCCAGGGACGCGGCTGCCGAGCGCATCCTCGTGCTGCGCGCCCGCGCCAAGGCCGGCGCGGTGCCGACCCAGCCTGCCGGGCATGTCGTCGGCTGGGAGCAGTTCGCACTTTCCGCGCCTGCCGTGGTCCCGGTCGCTGCCGGTGCCGTCGCCCCGAGCGAGACCGGATCGTCCTTGCGCTTCGCCACGGGCGATGCGGTGCTGGAGATCGAAAAGGCCACCGGCCTCGTCACCCGCTACGAACGCGGCGGCAAGCTGCTGCTGACCGGCGGTGCGCCGAACTTCTGGCGCTCGCCCACAGACAACGATCTCGGCTCGGGCGTGCCCAAGAGCCATGCCATGTGGCAGTATTTCTCCGAGCACCGCAGGGTCGAGGCGATCGAGCGCGACGGCAACGCCATCGTCGTTCACCACGACATGGGCGTCGGCTCGGTGAAGACCGCGACGCGCTGGACGATGGCGGCGGACGGCAGCGTGGGCGTCACCGTCCACTTCGAACCGCTGCGCGATACGCTGCCCGATCCGCTGCGCGTGGGTCTGGCCTTCGAGACGCCGGGCATGCTCGATCAGGTCCGCTGGTTCGGGCGCGGGCCGCAGGAGACGTATGCTGACCGCAAGACGGGCGGCCTGATCGCCCAGTGGCAGGGCGCGCTGGCGGACCAGTTCCACGACTATGCCCGGCCGCAGGAATCCGGCAACAAGACCGACGTGCGCTGGATCGAACTGACCGGTGGGAAGACGGGCCCCAAAACGGGATTGCGCGTCACGGGTGCCCAGCCGCTCTCGGTCAACGCGCTGGCGTTTCCTTATGCCGATCTGGCGACCAAGCCGCCGTCGCAGGCGCATAGCTCGGACATTCGTCCGCATGGCAACGGCACGCTGCTGATCGATGCGGCGCAGGCGGGTGTGGGCGGCGATACCGGCTGGAACCTCGATGGCCGGGCGCATATGCCCTATCGCATTGCGCTCAAGCCGCTGACTTATTCGTTTACGATCGGGGCGACGGGTTTTCGCTGAGGATTTGATAGGCAGGTTGGCAACGCATACCTTCAGTTTACCGCACTCGTCATCCTGAACTTGTTTCAGGATCCATTGTTGGGCCTCCTCCGATCGCTTGCGGGAAGAGAGCGGAGATGGGGGATTGCCGATCGGACGGCGGGGCAGGCGGCAAGATGGATCCTGAAACGAGTTCAGGATGACGTGGTGTGTTTTGAATGACGTGGTGAGCGTTCGGGGCGTTAGGCGGAATGGGGAGCGGCGGCTCTTAGGGCAAACCCGATCCATCCGCCAGAAACCGCAACTCGTCTTCGCTGAAGACGCGGCCGCGCGTCAGGAACCGCTGCTCGCGGCCGTTGTCGAGGCTGAACATGCCGCCCCGGCCGGGCACGACGTCGAGGATCAACTGGGTATGCGCCCAAGCCTCGCCCTGCGCTCGGCCGATATAAACCGGCGCGCCGCCTACTTCGCCCAGCAGGATGTCGCCCTCGCCGATACGAAACTCGCCCTGCGGATAGCACATCGGCGACGAGCCGTCGCAGCAGCCACCGGACTGGTGGAACAGCACCGGGCCGTACTCGGCGGTCAGTTCCGCTATCAGGGCAAGTGCCGCCGGGGTGGCGGCGACCCGTTCTACCTCATTCGTCACCCCGGCGGTCTCCTTTCAAATCCGTGACGCCAACCTCGTGCTGGAGGAATGGAGTCGGCGCCACTTCGTTGAACCTAGCTTGCCATGTCGAGGACGATACGCCCTTCGATCTGGCCCTTGTGCATGCGTTCGAAGATCGCGTTGATGTCCTCGATCCTTGCGGTCTCGACGGTCGCCTTGACCTTGCCCTGCGCGGCGAAATCGATCGATTCCTGCAAGTCGAGCCGGGTGCCGACGATCGAGCCGCGCACGGTGATGCCGTTCAGCACCATGCCGAAGATGTTGAGCGGGAAATCGCCCGGCGGCAAGCCGTTGAGCGCCACGGTGCCGCCGCGCGCGACCACGCCGACCGCCTGCGCGAACGCCTTTTCGCTCACCGCCGTCACCAACGCGCCGTTGACCCCGCCGCCGGTCTCGCGCTTGATGATCGTGGCCGGATCTTCGTTGCGGGCGTTGACGGTGATCGTCGCGCCAAGCCTGCGGGCAAGGTCGAGCTTGGCATCGTCGATGTCGATGGCCGCGACGTTCAGGCCCATGGCGACGGCATATTGCACCGCCATGTGGCCAAGCCCGCCGATGCCGCTGATCGCCACATAGTCGCCGGGCTTGGTGTCGGTCATCTTCAGGCCCTTGTAGACCGTGACGCCTGCGCAGAGCACCGGCGCGATCTCGGTGAAGCTGATATTGCCGGGCAAGTGGCCGACGTAATTGGGATCGGCGATCACGTAGTCGGCAAAACCGCCGTTGACCGAGTAGCCGGTGTTCTCCTGCGTCTCGCAGAGCGTTTCCCATCCGCCGAGGCAGTGCACGCAGTGGCCGCAGGCGCTGTAGAGCCAGGGCACGCCCACGCGGTCGCCTTCCTTGAGATGGGTGACGCCCGCGCCGACCTGGCTGACATAGCCCACGCCCTCGTGGCCCGGAATGAACGGCGGATTGGGCTTGACCGGCCAGTCGCCTTCGGCGGCGTGGAGGTCGGTGTGGCAGACGCCGGAGGCCTGGATCGCCACCTGGATCTGGCCGGGGCCGACTTCGGGCACCGGCACTTCGTCGATGGTCAGCGGCTTGCCGAATTCACGCACGACGGCAGCCTTCATGGTCTTGGCCATTGCAACATTCCTCTCAGGGATGGTCAGGTGGTCGGGATGAGGAGGGCGCGCCCCGCTTACGGGAGAGAGCGGAGCGGGGCGCGCCGGGGAACGAAGCTCAGAAAAATCCGAGCTTCTTGGGACTGTAGCTCACCAGCATGTTCTTGGTCTGCTGGTAGTGATCGAGCATCATCTTGTGGGTCTCGCGGCCGATGCCGGACTGCTTGTAGCCGCCGAAGGCCGCATGGGCCGGATAGGCGTGATAGCAGTTGGTCCAGACGCGCCCGGCCTTGATCTCGCGGCCGAAGCGGTAGCAGGTGTTCGCATCGCGGCTCCAGACACCGGCGCCGAGGCCGTAGAGCGTGTCGTTGGCGATCGCGAGCGCCTCGTCGGCGTCCTTGAAAGTGGTGACGGAAACGACCGGGCCGAAGATCTCCTCCTGGAAGATCCGCATCTTGTTGTGGCCCTTGAACACGGTTGGCTTGACGTAATAGCCGCCCGCAAGTTCCCCCTCCAGTTCCGCTGCCTCGCCGCCGATCAGCACTTCCGCGCCTTCCTGGCGGCCGATGTCGAAGTAGGAGAGGATCTTCTCGCGCTGCTCGGAAGAGGCCTGCGCGCCGATCATCGTTGCGGGATCGAGCGGGTTGCCCTGGACGATCGCGGCGACGCGCTGAAGCGCGCGCTCCATGAAGCGCTCGTAGATACTTTCCTGGATTAGCGCGCGGCTGGGACAGGTGCAGACTTCGCCCTGGTTGAGCGCGAACATCACGAAGCCCTCGATCGCCTTGTCGAAGAAATCGTCGTCCTTTTCGGCAACGTCCTCGAAGAAGATGTTGGGCGACTTGCCGCCGAGTTCCAGCGTGACCGGGATCAGGTTCTCGCTGGCATATTGCATGATGAGGCGGCCGGTGGTCGTCTCGCCGGTGAAGGCGATCTTGGCGATGCGGCTGGACGAGGCGAGCGGCTTGCCCGCTTCGAGGCCGAAACCGTTGACGATGTTGAGCGTACCGGCGGGCAGCAGGTCGCCGACGATCTCGGCCCAGACCATGATCGAGGCGGGGGTCTGCTCGGCGGGCTTGAGCACCACGCAGTTGCCTGCCGCCAGCGCCGGGGCAAGCTTCCAGGCGGCCATCAGCAGCGGGAAGTTCCAGGGAATGATCTGCCCGACGACGCCGAGCGGCTCATGGAAGTGGTAGGCGACGGTGTCCTGGTCGATCTCGCTGATCGAGCCTTCCTGGCCGCGGATCACGCCTGCGTAGTAGCGGAAGTGGTCGATGGCGAGCGGCACGTCGGCGGCCAGCGTCTCGCGGATCGGCTTGCCGTTGTCCCAGGTCTCGGCGGCGGCGAGGCGTTCGAGGTTCTCCTCCATGCGGTCGGCGATGAGATTGAGCACGCGGGAGCGCTCTGCGACCGAGGTCTTGCCCCAGCCGTCCTTCGCCGCATGGGCGGCATCCAGCGCGGCCTCGACGTCGGAGGCGTCCGAGCGGGCGATCTGGCCGACCACCTTGCCGGTGATGGGGGAGGTGTTGTCGAAGTAGCGACCGGCCTTTGGCGCAACCCAGGCACCGCCGATGAAGTTGTCGTAGCGGGCGGCGAAGGGAGCCTTGAGTGCGGCCCGGTCCTGAACAGGTGCGTCCACGGATGTCTATCCTCTCTTGCGGCGCCTGATTGGCGTCTCGTCGGAGAGGAGTGTTGCGCACCGGAATGGATTGCGAAAGCCGGGGGCGAGGGCTGGTTGCCCCCCGTTGTCTCACCCGCGAGACAGTTTTCTTCGCATTCGGCGGAACTAGCGGGAAAGCCCGGCCTTGGCCATGCGGCGATAGAGCGTCGCGCGGCCGACGCCGAGGATGCGTGCTGCCTCGCTGGCATTGCCGCCCGCCTGCGCCAGTGCTTGTCGCAGCACGCTGCGGTCGCTGTCCTCGAACGAGGGGCCGGGGGAGTCCGCGCCAAGCACCTGATCGAGCGGGCGAGGGCGGGCGAGCAGCGCATCGGTCAGCCGCAGGCGGGTACGCGCGCCCCGGCTGGCGCCGATGACGAGATCGTCGCGGTCGGTCGCGAGCAGGGCGGTGCCGTGGACCGGATCGTCGGCCAGGAACACAATTCGCGATCCGGCAAAGTGATGGCAGAAATAGTCGCGCTCGATCCGCCGCGCCGCGTCGCGCACGAGGGCCGAGACCAGTTCGGCCATGGCCGATCCATGGTCCTGCCGGTAGCTCGACACGTCGAGCGCACCGGCCAGCCGTCCGAAGGGGTCGTGGAGCGGGGCGTCCATGCAGCTTATGCCGACATTGCGGCTGGCGAAGTGCTGGTCGCGGTGGATGACGACCGGCTGGTCCTCGAACAGGCAGGTGCCGATGCCGTTGGTACCTTCCTCCGCCTCGCTCCAGCGCCCGCCCTCGACCAGGCCGACGGCGTCGAATTCGGGCGCATCGCCGTCGCTGACACGGCGGTCGAGTACGATCCCGGTCGGATCGCTGAGGATCACGCCGCAGCCGGACCGTCCGACCGAGCGGAACATCTGGTCGAGTACGGGGGCGGCGACGGCGAGGAGCGTTTCGTGTTCGGCGCGGTGATGACCGAGGGTGGAAAAATCGACGCGTGCGCGCTTGGCGCCGGTGCCGGGATCGAGGCCGTGGTGCAGCAGCGAGCGGCACCACGAAGCGGTGACTGAGGAAAACCCGGCGCTGCTCGGCGAGCGCACCGCATCCATAACCACATCGATGTGGCGCAAACCTGCGCTGTTGCCGTTTCGACTCATCACATCTCCTGGGCAGGAAGATCACCCTGAAAGGCGGATGAAGTCAAACACGGCCTTTTCTGGCCAATCCCGTCATGGTCGCAATCTGGCGACCAGCGCCGAAATTCGCCGCGCTTTTCGGACGTTGCGCTTGATAACGCATCTGGTAGGGATGACGCGCGGCGGGCATTCGGGGCGACGAACGGGTTTTGCGCTGCTGTCGAAGCCGCAAGAGTGCGTTCAGGGGCGTTAGCAGATGGTCGTTGGTCGCCGATGACGGCGGAAGAGGATATCGCAGGGATCGAGGAGACGCGCCGTTACCGCGCGTTTCTGAGCTATAGCCATGTCGACGAGCGCTTCGCCGGCAAGCTGCATCGCTGGCTGGAATCCTACCGTATCCCGGCGCGCCTTGTCGGCTCCGTCACCCGCTCGGGCGTCGTTCCGCGTCGGTTGACGCCGATCTTCCGCGACCGCGCCGAGCTTGCCGCCGCTTCCAGCCTCGATCAGGAAGTACGGCAGGCGCTCTCGCAGTCGGATGTTCTGCTGGTGCTCTGTTCTCCGGCTGCAAAGAATTCGCGCTGGGTCGATGCCGAGATCGAGCTGTTCCGCAGCCTCCATCCCGACCGCCCGGTCATCGCCGCGCTGCTGGAGGGCGAGCCGGAGGAGAGCTTCCCGGCCTCGCTGGTCGGCCCCGATGCCCAAGGCGTCACCCATGAGCCGATCGCAGCGGACTTCCGCGCCGATCACGACGGACCGAAGCTCGCCCGCCTGAAGATCGTCGCCGGGCTGACCGGAATCGCGCTCGACCAGATCATCCAGCGTGACGCGCAGCGACAATTGCGCCGCGTGATCGCCATCACGCTCCTTACCGTTCTGCTTACTCTATCGATGGCCCTGATGCTGATCTTTGCGCTGCGCGCGCAAATGGAAGCCGAGCACCAGAGACGGCAGGCCGAAGGATTGATCGAGTTCATGTTGACGGACCTCAGGCAGAGGCTGGAAGGCGTCGGCCGTCTCGATGTGCTGCGATCCGTGAACGAGCGGGCGCTCGGCTATTATGCGGACCAGTCCGATCTCGACGGGCTGCCGGTGGACTCGCTGGAACGTCGCGCCCGCATTCTCCATGCCATGGGCGAGGACGATCACAAGCGCGGCGACTACGCCGGTGCCGTGGCCAAGTTCGCCGAGGCGCACCGCGTCACCGGAACGCTGCTGGCCGCCGATCCCGGCGATCCTTCGCGCATATTCGCCCATGCCCAGAGCGAATTCTGGCTTGGTTACGTGGACTTCATCGCCGGGCGCTATGACAAGGCTCAACCGCGCTTCATCGCCTATCGCGCGCTGGCCGAGCATCTGGTCCGCCTTGTGCCGGGCAACCAGGCCTACTGGCGAGAACTGGCTTATGCGGAGGGCAATATCTGCACCATCGCCGTCACGCGGAAGGGGCCACCGGACCAGCTTGCCGAGTGCGGCAATGCGCTGCGCACGATGGAGCGCGTCGCCCGGCTGGCGCCGCAGGACCGCAGCGTCGATGCCGACATCGCCAACCGCCATGCCTGGATGGCCGATGCCCTGCGCGCGCAGGGCCGCGATGCCGAAGCCCTGCAGGAGCGGGCGCAGCAGGCGGCGATCATCCAGCGGCTCATCAGGGAAGACCCGAAGAACGTGACCTACCAGCAGGATTGGATGCTGGCGCGTTATTCGAACTCGCAATTGCTCTATAGTATAGGCGAGAAGGCGCAGGCCCGAAACATGAGAGAGGAAGCCCGGCAGGACGTCGCCCGGCTCATCGAATCCGATCCGGAAAACAACGATTGGCGTATGTGGCAGAGCAAACTGGCACGACCCTTCGAAAATTGAGGTAAAGGCATGTCTACACTCAACTATACGCAATACGGTCTCTCACCTTCCATCGAACTCGGGCTTTCAGACGATGCCGAAGCGATCCCGTTCAAGGTCACGCTGGAGGTCGATGGCGGCCAGATCTCGCTGAACTACGGCGTCGTCGGCGAGGACGTGGACTACATCCCGGTCACCTGCAACACGAAGGTCGAAATTGAACTGGTCGGCGAGCAACTCTATTTCTCGAAGGAGTGGGATGCGATCACCACCAAGGAAGCCCTGTCTTCCTATTACGGCGGACTTGAATACAGCAACTACGACAAGGAATTGGATCGTTACAAGACGGTGACCTTCCAGGCACGCTACAACCAGGGCGGCAAGCTGGGCACAAACCATCGTTTCAACATCAACGTGGACTTGCTGCAGGGCACCCGGTGCGAACCGAGGTGGATCGGCCTGACGATCGATCCCGACATCAAGAACCCGCCGCCGAACGGTTCTGGCATCCAGAATCAAAGGTGAATTTGTGACTCTTCCTGCTCTTGCCAGAATCCGGCAGATCGCGCGTGCGGGGGATACCTGGCGAGCGTGGCGGATGTTCGAGGATGCCGGGCTTTCGGCATCCTCGATGCCGGAGGCCTTGAGCCTCAAGGGCAGGATTCTGAAGGACCGGGGCCTTCAGGCGCAAGGCCGCGAGCGGGGGCAGCTGCTGGGAGAAGCGCAAAAGGCTTATCTCCAGGCGGCGGGCGATCGTCCGGCGACATATCCGCTCATCAACGCGGCCACGATCGCCTTCCTGAACGATCGGTCCGAGGAAGCACGGGGTATCGCTCGTCGCATTCTCGACATCCTTTCCAGCGGCGAGCACGAAGCGGAAACCCGCTACTGGCTCGCCGCCACCGAGGCCGAGGCACGACTTCTGCTCGATGACAGGCAAGGAAGCCGTGCGGCTCTGGAACGGGCGATGCTGGCTGCGCCGCAGGCCTGGGAGGACCACGCCGTCACTCTGCGGCAGTTCCGCCGGATACTGGATGGGCTAGGCCATGCGGCGGATTACTTCGATCACCTGCAACCACCGCCAAGCCTCTATTTTTCGGGAATCATCGGCCTTCCGCAGGACGAGACCGAAGTGCGGGCGCGGCTCGACGAAGCGCTGGACGAAATCCGGCCGTGCGCGGTCTTCGGGGCCCTGGCTGCCGGAACCGATATTCTCGTGGCGGAAATGGCGCACGCACGGGGCGCGCATCTTCACGTCGTCCTGCCGACACGGCTCGCTCGTTTTCGCGAAGTTTCGGTGGCGGACTATGGTGCCTCCTGGGCCGAACGCTTCGATCGGCTGATCGAGGAGGCGGACGTAGTGGAAGCGCTCGATACCAATGCCGATCTTTCCGAAGCAGCGATCATGAATGGTTCGCGGGTGGCCATGGGTCTTGCCCTGCGGCATGCTCGCAATCTGGCGACCCGTGCGGTCGCTCTGCACGTCTCGCGCTCGACGGATGCGGCGGGCTGTCCGGAAGCTGAATGGCGGGCGCGGGGCTTGCCGGTTCGGGAAGTGGTTCTGACGGAATCGTTGCCTGCACGCGGTGGCTGTCTCAATCCCGCCCTGAACCGCGCGATCATCGCATCGACGGAAATACTTCCGGTCATCCCCGGTAGCCGATCCGTTGCTGAAATCGCCGTGGAAGGGGCGAGTATGCTGGCCTTCGACGACCTCGCGGCCGCATTGGAACATGCGATTTCGCTGTCGCAAGCGATACCGGACGTCCGGCTGGGCCTCGATCATCGTGCCGTGACGCCAGGCGAAGACCTGGACCTTTCGGGTGAATTGGCGATCCTGCTGGCCCGAGCGGCTCCGCCGGGAAGTATTTGCGCATCCTGGCCGCAGATCGCGGCTCTCGACCTGATTGCGCCGGATCATCGTTTCGAATCGGCGGGAGAGATCGTCACCACCCTGGGTGACGTTCCGATCGGGCTTTACTGCCCGCAATCCTCCTGCCCGCAATCCTCCTGATCGCGTTCCTGACAGTTCTTCTTCAGCAGATCATTTCGGCCAGCATACGCGGGGCGTGAATGGTCAACTGCTCCTCGTCCCGGCTGATGATTCCGCGGCGGATAAGCGCGGCGATGGCGCGGGATGCGGTCTCGCGGGTGGTGTTGGCGCCCAGGGCCAGCGTCGTGACGCGCGGCGGAGGGGCGATACGCTCGCATCCGTTGGCGAGCGCCACGAGTTCGGCATAAACCCGCCCGGCCGCGCTATAGGTCATCCGGGTGACCATGCGGTCGAGCGCACGGTCGAGCTGCCGGGCAAGCAGGCGCGCCATGCCTGCGGCGATCTGCACGTTTTCCGCCACCAGTTCGGCAATCTTGCCCGCCTCGGCGCAGAGCAACTGGCAGTCGAGCAAGGCGTTGATCTCGGCGCGATGGACGGTCGGGGCCGGGTAGGCGCCGAAAAATTCGCCGGGACCGAACTGGGCGACTTGCTGGCGCTGCCCTTCCAGTCCGTAAGTCTCGACTCGCAGGGCGCCGTCGATCACCAGCCAGCAATAATGCGAAGGCTCTCCCTGGTGGGCGAGAACGTCCTTTGCGGAAAGGCGTTGGGGGATGAGGACGCGCGCGAGCGCTTCGGCGGAATGCCGATCGCAACGAAAAATCGCGGTTATCGCTTCGATCTGAACCTCGAAATCCAATGACTCTGCCCCCGAGCCGAGCGTTCACCTCGACAGGCCGCCAATCGCCGGACCGTCCCCATAACGGCCATCGTCGATGATGCGACGGCAACCAACCTAGCCAATTCTGGCATGGGATGGAATGCCGGGGTAGTCAAATCGAGGCGGGTGTGATCCCGGTCACACGATCTCGCCATTTCGAAGACTACAACCAAAGTGCGACCCGAAGGCGGCTCGTAACAGAGCAGCCCCATTCCTGGCCCGGAGGTCTTATGACCTTCGGGCCATTTTTAATGGTACTTTCCGGCTGTCATCCTTCAATCGAGGATTCTTCAGTCAAAGTGCGACCCGCAGGGGGGCGGGAGGGACGGGTTCTTTTTCGTCGCCCCGAAAAATTGCCGCAGACTGCCGGGGGCGACAAGTGAAAATAAAGTCATTGCGGTGATAACCCGCGCGTAACGGTCGCGACCGGGCGGACTGTAATGACCTCTTCGTTCTTGTCGGTGTGCAGACGAAAATACAACGAAGTCATTCTGTTGCTTTCAGGGAGAAATTCGGCGCAATCGATAGGCTTTCGTCAGCGGAAAGAAGACCGGATCGGTCCTATCTTGGCTATGTTCCCTGTAGAAAGCCCTGTCCTGAAACGATTGCATCGCTTCAGGACAGGAACGTTACCAGAGCTTGATTTTATTTACGCAATGCCGCCGATGCGTCGCGCGTGGCGCGGAATTCGCTGTCCTGCGACCAGTTCGGCCAAACGTGGCTGTTCGCGATGCGGTCGCCGAGGTTGTAGAGCAGGGTCAGGTCGCCGGTCCAGCTGCTGGTGTTCCAGGAGGCGTCGTATTCGTCGGCGGGCTGGTGATAGCGGTCGCGGGTGTAGATGTCGGCCAGTTCCTTGCCGCGCGCCGCGCCGCCGTTCACCAGTTCGCTGCCCGCATCGTAGGAAATCGCGGGAACGCCGCGCTTGGCCATCGGGAAGTGGTCGGAGCGGTAGAAGCTGCCCGCTTCCGGCCTTGCGTCCGGTGTGTAATGGCGCCCGAGCTTGCCGCCTTCCTCGGTCAGCAGGGTCAGCAGGTCCAGCTTGGCGGCGCCGGAAATGCTGAAGTCCAGGGTCTTTTCAGCCGCGAAGGGGCCGTCCATATTGATGACCCCGGCGGTGGTCGCCAGCGGGCGGAGCGGATTATCGGCATAGAATTCCGAGCCGAGCAGGCCCTTTTCCTCGGCCGTTACCGCCAGGAACAGTACAGAACGCTCGGGCTTCGCCTTTGCATAGGCGCGGGCGAGTTCGAGCAGGGCGGCGGTGCCGGAGGCATTGTCGAGCGCGCCGTTGTAGATGCGGTCGCCCTTGGCGTCGGGCAGGCCGATGCCGAGGTGGTCCCAGTGCGCCGAGTAGATCACCGTCTCGTCGGGATACTTCGAACCGCGCACGAGGCCCGCCACGTTGTGCGAGGTGATGATTTCCGACTTCACGCCGTAGTTCGCGCTCATCGTCGCCTTGAGCGGGATGGGCTGGAAGTCCTTCTTGCGCGCGGCGGCCTTGGCGGCTTCGAAATCGACGCCCGAGGCCTTGAGCAACTGGGCGGCGAGGTCCTTCTGGATCCAGCCTTCCATCTGGGTATGCGCGGCCTTGGGATCGGCACGGACGATGTCGAACATCGTGTTGGTGTTGGAGTTCTTGACGGTGGCCCAGCCGTAGGAGGCAGGTTCGCTTTCGTGAACGACCAGCACGCCCGCGGCGCCCTGGCGTGCGGCTTCCTCGTACTTGTAGGTCCAGCGGCCGTAATAGGTCATCAGCTTGCCGCCGAAATCCCCCTCACCGCCCTCGAAGTCGGGATCGTTGACGAGGACGACCATGATCTTGCCCTTGAGGTCCACGCCCTTGAAGTCGTCCCAGCCGCGTTCCGGGGCTTTCACGCCGTAACCGACGAAGACCAGCGGCAGGTCCTTGAAATCGACTGCGGTCTGGCCGGTCTCGGCGGCGCGCACGGCGATCTGCTCGCCCTGCGACAGCGGGGTGGCGGCGGTGCCGATCGTCATCGAGAGGGTGGGCGTGCCGACGATGTTCGACATGCGCAGGGGCACGTCCTGGAACCACGCGCCTTTCTCTCCGGCGGGCTGGAGACCGGCGGCCTTCATCTGCGCGGCGATGTAGTCGATGGTCTTCTTCTCGGCCGGCGTGGCGGGGCCGCGTCCTTCGAATTCGTCGCTTGCCAGCGTCTTGATGTCGTTCGAGACACGCGCGATGTCGAACTTGGGCGCGGGGGCGGCGAGTGCCGCGGCGGAAGCGGAAAGCAAGCCGCCAAGGGCCAGCGCGCGCAGCGTCTGGCGCGCAAAACGGGAGGTCGGGGAAGTCATCGGTGCTCCTTTGCCGGTCGGCCGGAAGTTTATGGCATGCTGAATCGGTGCGATCCGCTGCCGCCGATGATGACGATCCCCGTCCGCTTGTCGATATGTATGCTACGTGATTTCGACAGGTACGCGCGTTATGGGGACTTCAGGTTGCAGGGAAGCAACGACCTCTCGGGCCAGTTTCGCCAGTTGTCCGGTCGGTCCCTCCAGTCCCGGCGCGGTCTGGAGGATGCAGGAGACGTTGGGAAGGTCGGGAAGGCCATCCTCCACCAGCGGAGAATCGCGCAGGAACAGCGGGGTGCGGCAGGTCAAGCCGAGACCGGCATCGACGGCGGCGCGCAGGGCCGTAAGATTGGGCGTTTCCACCGAGATCCGGTAAGGCCGCCCGGCATCTTCCAGCGCCCGGATCGCGGCTTCGCGAAAGCGGCAGGGCGGTTCCAGAACGGCGAGCTGGATCGTCTCCTGTTGCGCTAGTTCAGACTTGCCGTACCAGGCCATCGGCGTGCTGGCGATGGCGTTGGGATCGTTGTTGGCCGAAAAACCCAGCACGATGTCGAGCTGGCGGGTTTCGAGCTGGCCGAGCAGTTCGGCGGTCCCGGCGACGCGCGAATAGAGCTGGGCTTCGGGGTGCAACTCGGCGAAACGGGCGAGCAGGCCGGAAAGCATCATTTCGGCGAAGTCCTGCACCATGCCGATCCGCGCGGGGCCGGTGAACTGCCCGGCGGTGACGGCAGCAACGGCCTCGTCGTGCAGGTTGAGGACCTTGCGGGCATAGTCGAGCATGAGGTCGCCCGAGGGCGTCAAGGTCAGTCGCCGCCCTTCGCGGTGGAACAGGGTCTGCTGAAGCAGTTCCTCTAGTCGCTTGATCTGCAGGCTGAGCGCCGACTGGCTCACGAAGACCCGCTCCGAGGCATGAAGCATCGATCCGGTGTCAACGATCGCCACGAAACTTCGCAGGAGATTGGTGGGCAGATTGACGGGCATGACAGGATCTCTCGGAACGGCGGGCGAGGGAGGTATATGAAGCTTTCTCAACTGAAACAGTAGAGAATATGTTTGTCCCTGCAAACCTCGTATGTGCTTGCCGCGCGCGTTTCGCCGTGCGCCGAGGGAGTTTCGGCGCACGGGGAGGTCTTTTCCGAAGGTTTTCCGGGGATTCGTCGTCAGGAGGCGAGTTGGAACGTCAAGCCCGCTTCGGCAAGGGTACGGCCCAGCAGGGCAGCCTGTTCGGTCGTGTTCCAAGCGTGGAACGAGGCGCGCAGGCAATTTCCGCGCAAGTCGTAATGGAAGGCGCCGGGGGCAAGGGCCGCGCGCAGGCCGTCGATGTCCTCGAACGTGAGGCACAGCGTGCCGCCGCGACCGTCCATGGCAACGGGGCGGCCTACCGCTTCGGCAAAAGCGTCGATACAGGCGCGGTTGTGGCGCAGGATATCGCTCTGGCCGATGCGCATGACGGTCTCGATTCCGGCGCGGGCGAGCGCGAAGGGGGCGATCGAGGGACTGCCACTCTGGAAGCGGCGGGCATCGGGTGCATGGCGGAAATGGCGGATGTCGAACTCGTAGGGATTCTCGTGCCCGAACCAGCCGAGATCGAGCGGTTCGAGCGTCGCGGTGAGGTTGCCGCGCAGCCAAAGCCAGGCCGCGCCGGGGCCGCCGCAGAGCCATTTCACGCTCGATCCGATCACCGCGTCGATACCCCATGCGCGCGGGGCTACCGGCAGGATGCCCGACGACTGGGCGGCATCGACGATGGACAGCGCGCCGTGGCGGCGGGCCATCTCCGCGATCTCCGCAATGGGCGAGGTGACGCTCGTGTTCGAATGGACATGCATGGCGACGACGGCGGCGACGCTGTCGTCGAAGTGCCGTTCCCAGTTTTCCGCGTCTCCGGGGGACTGCGCGGCGGGGATGAAGCGGGTTTCGAAGCCTAGCCGTTCCAGCCCTTGCGCGACGTAGCCGACGGTCGGGAAGGCCTGCTCGGACATCAGTACCCGGTTTCGGCCCGGCGCCGGACGCAGCCCCGACAGCAGCGAGAACAGCGCGGAGGATACGCTCTGCTGGGGCGCGACTTCGGCGGCATCGGTGCCGATCAGCACGGCGACGACAGCACGGAACCGCTCGATCTCGTCCAGCCACGGCCCCCAGGCCGCACCGCCGGTCGATTGCCATGGCGCGAGATAGCTGGCCTCCAGCACCTCCCGCGCCTTGCGGGGCAGGCAGCCGACCGAATGGGTCAAAAGGTAGGGGCCGCCCTCGGGCACATGAAACAGGTCATGCATGAATTCAGTGTTCCGCCTTTTCCGCAATGCTGTCGCGAACGCGGCCATAGTCATGCCCCCATTCGTCGGTCATTTCCACGCGCACGTCCCAAAGTTCCGGGAAAAAGCGATGTTTTGCACCGGCTTGCAGAAGATCGACCGAACGCCCCTTGAGCGAGGCCGAACCCATGCCGATCGAGCGGTGGATCAGGAACAGGTGGTGCCAGCGGAACTTGCCGAAAAGCTCGTCCAGTTCGATCAGCGCCTCGGCCACGGCATAGGCTTCGTCGTGGGCATAGCCATGGTCGTAGATGTCGCGCAGGGTCCGCCCGGCGCCGGTGACATAGGCCTGATCGAAAGCCTCCCAGAGATCGGGAATGATCCGCAGCAGCACGCGGAAGCCCGGTGATTCCTGGCCGCTACCGTTGCCGAGTTGCAGGCGGATCTGTTGGTACTCCTTGGGCGACATCGTTTCCAGCAGGTCGAGCTGGTCGGTCATCATCCGCATGATGCGATGGCAGCGGCCGAGCAGCGTAACCACCCGGAAGGCCTGCTTCTCGCGCAAGTATTCGTCCACCGCGACGACCGTGTAGGCCATCAGCTTCATCCAGAGTTCCTCGACCTGATGGACGATCTGGAACTGGAGTTCGTCGGCATTGGCGAGGTCGTCGAAGGGCTTCTGGCAGGTCAGCAGCTTTTCGGTGTTGAGATAGAGCTCGTAGTCGAGCGCGGCGGGCGCTTCGAGCAGTTCGTAGACCTTGCGGCGTTCCATGTTGTCTCCCCGGGGATTGTGTGGGAGGACAATAGCACCGATAATACGGGACATTGGTCCCAATCGGTGGTCGATAGGCGCCTCATAGAGAACATATGGCGCGTGGAACGAATTTTTAGGGAACGATCGTTTCAATGTCCAGAGACCTGCCACTCGACGCCGCCGACAAGCGCATTCTCGCGGCGCTGGAGCATGATGCGCGGCTCAGTTTCGCGGGGCTGGGCGATGCGGCGGGGCTGTCCAAGACGCCGAGCTGGAAGCGGGTCCAGGCGATGGAGAAGGCCGGGGTCATCACCGGCTACCGGGCAGTGATCGATCCGGCGGCGATCGGTCTCGGCACGAGCGCTTTCGTCCATGTCTCGATCGAGTTCGACCGGCACGAGGCCTTCGAGCGCGCGGTCGCGGCGGAAGCGGCAGTGCTGACCTGCCATGCCGTCGTCGGCGATTTCGACTATATGCTCCACGTCATGACCGGCGGTGTGCCCGATCTCGACGACTTCCTGCGCAATCGCCTGCGCCGCCTTCCCGGCGTGCGCCATTTCAACACGACACTGGCGATGCGCGACGTGAAGCCGCGCGCCTACCTCACCGATGCGGCGAGACAGGCGCGCGATTGAGCGTCAGGCGTCCTCGACCTGATCGAGATAGGAGGCGTAACCTTCTGCCTCCATGTCCTCGCGCGGGACGAAGCGCAGCGAGGCGGAATTGATGCAATAGCGCAGCCCGCCGCGATCGCGCGGGCCGTCCTCGAAGACATGGCCGAGGTGGCTGTCACCGTGCGCCGAGCGGACTTCGGTGCGGATCATGCCGTGGCTGCGGTCGACGATGTCGTTCACGTTGGCCGGTTCGATCGGCTTAGTGAAGCTGGGCCAGCCGCAGCCGGATTCGTACTTGTCCGAGGAGGCGAAGAGCGGCTCGCCCGAGACGATGTCGACGTAGATGCCGGGCTTCTTGTTGTAGAGGTATTCGCCGGTGCCGGGGCGTTCGGTGCCGCTGTTCTGGGTGACGTGGAACTGTTCGGGCGTCAGGCGGGCGATGGCCTCTTCGGTCTTTTCGTAAGTCGGCATGGTGTTCTCCTTGAGCGCGAACATGGGGATCGTTTCGCGCGGAGGAAAGAGCGGGGAGCCGCTTTCGGTGGATTTCAGCAACGGGAAGGACCGGGCAGCGCAGGCGGGGTCGGGGGAGGGGAATGACCTGCGCTGCCCGGCAAGGTGGAACCGGACTGATCCGGTTCGCGGCCGAAGTTCCTAGAAGAACCGCGGAATAGGTCCCCACTGCGGGGTCTGGTCGGGAAGATCGATCTCCACATCGTCGACATAGCACCAGCCCCAGCCCTCGGGCGGGTCGTAGCCTTCGATGATCGGGTGGTGCGTCTGGTGGAAATGGGCGCGCGCGTGGCGGTGCGGGCTGTCGTCGCAGCAGCCGACATGGCCGCAGCTTCGGCACAGGCGCAAGTGGACCCAGGGGCTGCCGATCTTCAGGCATTCCTCGCAGCCGCGCGCGCTGGGCGTGACTTCGTTGATCGTCGAACTGTGGCGGCAGGAATTCATGGTGCATCCTTCCGGGCGAAGAGGGCGTGGATTTGCGAGACGACGGCGGCGCCTTCGCCGACGGCGGCGGCGACCCGCTTGGTGGAACCGGCGCGCACGTCGCCGATGGCGAAGACGCCGGGCATGGCGGTTTCCAGCGGCCGATCCGTGCCGCCGGTGACGACAAAGCCCTTGGGGTCCTTCTCGACCGGGTCCGGGAGCCAGTCGGAATTGGGATCGGCGCCGATGAACAGGAACATGTGGCGCAGGGGGCGCTGCGTCACCTTGCCGTCACCGCTGCGGATGCCGACGGTGGAAAGCGTGCCGTCCTCGTGCCCCTCCAGCGCGACGACTTCCGCGCCGACATGGATCTCGACATTGGGCAGTTCGGCGATACGCTCGATCAGGTAGCGCGACATCGTTTCCTCGAGGCCGCGCCGCACGATAAGGTGGAGCTTCTTTACTTGCGGGGCGAGATAGACCACCGCCTGCCCGGCGGAATTGCCGCCGCCGACCAGCGCCACTTCCTCGCCCGCGCAGAGCCGCGCCTCGATGGGCGAGACCCAGTAGGAGATGCCCGCCCCCTCGAAGCGTTCGAGGCCTTCGATCGCCAGGCGGCGATAGCGCGCGCCGGAGGCGATCACCACGCTCCGGGCTTTCACATGGCCTTCGCGGGCGAGGTCGATGCGCAAGTGATCGTCCTCGGGTTCGAGTGCGGTGACGGTGACCGGGATGGCGATCCGCGCGCCGAACTTGAGCGCCTGGTTGAAGGCGCGCCCGGCCAGCGCCTGTCCGGAAATGCCGGTGGGAAAGCCGAGGTAGTTTTCGATCCGCGCCGAAGCGCCCGCTTGCCCGCCCATGCTGCGCGCGTCGAGCACGACGACCGACAGCCCTTCCGAGGCCGCATAGACCGCCGCCGCCAGCCCGGCCGGACCGGCACCGACGATCGCCACGTCGTGGAGCATGTCGGGATCGAGATGCGAAGTGAGACCGAGGCAGGCGGCCAGTTCCTCTTCGCGCGGTCGCCGCAGGATGGAGCCGCTGGGGCAGACCACCAGCGGATACTGCGCAGGTTCGACGCCGAGCCGCTCGACGAGGGCCTTGCCTTCCTCGTCGCTGCTCACGTCGAGCACCAGCGAGGGATAGCCGCTGCGGCGCAGGAATTCCTGAAGGCGCACGACATCGGCGCTTTGCGGCACGCCGATGATGATCGGTCCGGCGCCGCCTTCCTCGATCAGGCCGACGCGGCGCAGGATCAGCGCGCGCATGACTTTCTCGCCGAGTTCGGCGGCGCCGATCATCAGGGCGCGCAGATGGGCGGCGTCGATGGGGAGCGCAGTGCAGCCTTCCGCTCCGGCGGTTCCGCCCGCGATCGAGGGACGGCCGGCAAGCTGGTTGATCTCGCCGCTGAACTGGCCGGGGCCGTGGGTGGTGATCCGGGCTTCGCGGCTGAGGCCGTCACGCCGCTCGACTTCGATCGATCCTTCCAGCACAAGCCAGGTCGGGGCCTCGCGGTCGCCGATGGCATAGACGCTTTCGCCGGGAGCGAAGCGGCGCTGCGGCCCGCTGGCAAAGCGCCGGGCAAGCGCGAGTTCCGGCGCCGAAAGCACCGGGAACATCTGGTATTGGCGCGTCTCGATCGTCGTCATGATGCCTCGTCTGGTGTGCCCGTTGCGCCAGGTGCCGCTTGTCGGAACCATCCCGCCCCTGTCCGGCCTCCTTCATGTGATCGCTTCGGCGCGTCACCGCCATCATACGCTGGTTTGGGGGGGCATGATCGCCGGAACCCCCAACCCGAGCCTGTGAGAACCAAACCAGCGTATGATGGAAAAGCGTGAAGCGCGGGGCGAAAAGACGGCATTGCAAATGCTCCGCCCTCAGCTTGTCCCGGTCCGCCGAAAGCGACGGTTCCGGGCAGGGCCGATCCAGAAGGAATGCACGATGTCGATGGTCCAACGCTTGTCGAACCGGGAAGGTCCCGGCAATCGCGCCGTCCAGTCATTCGGCTCGCTGGTGTGCGGCGAGGAAATCGAGCGCGAAAGCGATCACCGCATCGCCAACAACCTGCAATTGCTCATGGCCATGGTCGCGGCGGAAAAACGCGAGCTGTCGGACCCTGCCGCCGGTCTGGTGTTCGACCGCATGCTGGGCCGGATCGGTGCGATCGCGGGAGTGCACCGCCAGCTTACCCGGCAGCAGCAGACCGGCTTTGTCGACGCGGGCGGCTACCTCCGGACTCTGGTGAACCAGATCGAAACGGGATGCTGCGACGTGGCGGGGGGAAGGAGGCTGACGGTGAGCGCCGACCTCGTTTCCGTGTCCGCGCATCTGGCGGGAGCGATGGGGCTGATCGTCTCGGAATGCGTCCTCAATGCCTGCAAATATGCTTATCCCGCGCAGAGGCCTGGTGAGGTCCGGATCGAACTGCGACTGGCAGGTCCTCACGCCCTGCGGTTGAGCGTGGAGGACGACGGCACCGGGCAATCGCACGGTGAAGGCGGCTCCGGCGGCTTCGGTACGCATTTGATGAAAGCCCTTGCAGCAAGGATCGATGCGACGCTGGTCTGGGAAAACCTGCATCCAGGAACGCGTATCGTGCTGGCCGTGCCGCTCGCCTGAGCGCCGGAGCATGCGGTTTACCTAAACGAAGGTTGTGGTTGCGTGCCACTCAACTCGGCGGCAGTTTGCCTCGCCGGTGTCGGGATCGGTTCCCGGCACGAGGAGACAATGCGCGGCGAAGCCGGGGCAGGGGTGTTGGTGAACAGATTCTATGCCCTGGCGGGGGCGATACTGGCGCTGGGTATCTTCGCACTGGATGTCCTGAGCCCACTTCAAGGTGCGGTGGCGGTGCTCTACACCACCGTCGTCGTGCTGGCGGGGCGGACTCATTCGCGCGGCGTGGTCCTTGCCGCTTCCGCTTATTGTGCGCTGCTTGTCTTTGCCGGCTACTGCCTGTCTCACTGGAATGCGCCGATGGGCGGGCCGGCCATGCGTCTCGGCGTCAGCCTCGTTGCTCTGCTCGTCACGACGGTGTTGATCCTGCGCCAGCTTGCCGAAAGCGCCGAGCGCGAGCGGGCCGATGCACGATACCGGACGATCTTCGCGGCAGCGGGCTTTCCGATATGGGAATCCGATTGGTCGGGCGCCTGGCGCCTGCTGCAGAACATGGGCGAGATCGACGAGCGCATGGTAGAGATGGCATTCGGCTCCGCGCGGGTGCGCAATGCCAACCATGCCGCCGCCCGGTTGTTCGGCCTGCGCGAGCGAGGCGAACTGGTGGGCCGTACGATCGGCGATTTCGCCACGCCTGCGGTTTTCGAATCTCTTGCCCGCGTTTATGCCGGATTGCTTCGGGGCGAGGAGGCGGTCGAGGAAGAAACGCGGTTCTTCACCCGATCGGGGACGGAAGTCGATGTGCTGCTTCAGGTCTCGCTTCCGCCCGATCATGGCGGTTGGAAGCGTGTGCTGGTCATGGCCATCGATGTCACCGAGCGGAACCGCTCGCAGACCCGGCTGGCGCAGTCGCAGGCGGATCTGACGCACATGTCCCGCGTGACGACACTCGGCCAGCTTGCCGCATCCATCGCGCATGAAGTGAACCAGCCGCTCTCGGCGATCATCACTTATGCGCGCTCGGGGCGGCGGTGGCTTGAAAAGGGGCTGGATCAGGGCCTCGACCGCAATGCTCCGGCGGCGAAGGAAGTTGCCGATTGCCTCGAACACATCACCAGCAACGGCACCCGCGCGGCGGATGTGATTGCGCGCATCCGCGAACTGGCGCGCAAGGCCGATCCCAAGCGGGAGGCGATTGCCTTCGCGCCGCTCGTGGAGGAAACCCTGGCACTGCTGCGGCGCGATCTCCAGACCCACGGCGTGAACCTGCACGTCGCGATCGAGCCGGACTTTCCCGATCTGCTGGGAGACCGCGTGCAACTGCAACAGGTGCTGATGAACCTGCTCATGAACGGCGAGCAGGCCATGGCGGCTATTCCGCCGGACGAACGGGAACTGCACTTGCGGGCGACGCGCCGCTCGGGAGAGGAAGTGATGATCGAGATCAGCGACCGGGGCAGCGGGATCGCGGGCGACCCGGAGGACCTGTTCCTGCCGTTCTTCACCACCAAGGGCGAGGGCATGGGCATGGGGCTGGCGATCTGCCGCTCCATCGTCGAACAGCACGGCGGAACCTTGACCGCCGCGAACGTACCGGGGGGCGGGGCGGCTTTCCGGTTCTGCCTGCCGGTGCCGGTGACAATGGTGCCGGCATGATGTCCTCGGAGACGAATTTCATGACCGGCGAGGAACCGGAAGGCTGCGTCTGCGTGTTGGACGACGATGCCGACGTGCGCGACAGCATCGGCAGCCTGTTGCGTGCAAGCGGCTTCGAGGTGGCCCTATTCGCGACGACCGAAGCTTTCCTCGCCGCCGAATGGCCCGAGCAGGCCCGCTGTCTCGTGCTGGATATTCGCCTTGCGGGCGAAAGCGGACTCGATTTCCAGGAGCGGCTTGCCGCCGAAGGTATCGCGGTCCCGGTGATCCTGATCACCGGCCATGGCGATATTCCGATGACCGTTCGCGCGATGAAGGCGGGTGCCGTCGATTTCCTGCCCAAGCCGTTCGAGGAGGAACAGTTGCTGGCCGCCGTGCGAACGGGGCTGGAAGCGGATCGGGCGCGCAGGTCGGTCCATGCCGACAATGCCGCCTTGCGGCTTGCCTTCGCGACGCTGACTCCGCGCGAACGCGAAGTCATGGCATTGGTCGTGACCGGGCTGATGAACAAGCAGGTCGCCGCGCGGCTGGACTTGTCCGAGATCACCGTGAAGATCCATCGCGGCAATGTGATGCGCAAGATGGCGGCGCAGTCGCTGGCCGACCTCGTGCGCATGGCGGAGCAACTCGGCGTGCGGGACGAGAGCATCACCCGCTACCGGAACTGACACTTCAGTGACCGGGCCAGTGCTCCAGGCCGCTCAGCCTTGCGCAGCCGTTTTTGCGTCTTTTCGCGATGCGGTCAGGCGGAGCACTGCATATCCCGCCAGCGCCGAAAGCATCGAGCCGCCGAGGACGCCGATCTTGACCTCGTCGATCAGCACCGGATCGCTGAAGGCAAGGCCGCCCACGAACAGGCTCATCGTGAAGCCGATACCGCAGAGCAGGCACATCCCGTAAGTCTGGAGCCAGGTCGCGCCGCTCGGACGCCGGGCGATGCCGAAGCGCGCGCAGAGCCAGAGCGCCAGGAACACGCCGATCTGCTTGCCGAGGAACAGCCCCCCGGCCACGCCCATCGGCAGCGGTGCGAGCAGTTGCTCCATGCCAAGCCCTGCCAGTGAGACCCCGGCATTGGCGAAGCCGAACAGCGGAACCACGCCATAGGCGACCCATCCGTGAAGGCCGTGTTCCAGCCGGTGGAGCGGCGATTCCCCGCTGTCCGGTGCGCCGGGAGTAGCGCGGATCGGGATCAGGCTGGCGGCCAGTACACCGGCGATGGTGGCATGAATTCCCGACAGAAGGACCGCCAGCCAGAGCGCGGCGGCGAGCACGAGATAGGGCAAGAGCCGCTTCACGCCGATCCGGTTGAGCACGAACATCACACCCATGACGATCCCGGCGGCGAGCAGGGCGGCGCCCTTTATCTGGCTGGTATAGGCCAGCGCGATCACCGCGACCGCGCCCATGTCGTCGACGATGGCCACCGTCGTCAGGAACAGCTTGAGCGAGGCGGGCACCCGCTTGCCGAGAATGGCCATGACGCCGATCGCGAAGGCAATGTCGGTGGCAGCAGGAATGGCCCAGCCGCGTGCGAGGCCGGGTGTCGAGCCGGCGATGGCGAGGTAGATCAGCGCCGGGAAAATCATGCCTGAGGTGGCGGCTATCGCGGGAAGCGCGCGGTCGGGCCAGTTCGACAAGTGGCCGTCGACGAACTCGCGTTTGATCTCCAGGCCGACGAGCAGGAAGAACAGCGCCATCAGGCCGTCGTTGATCCAGTGCGTCAGCGACAGGGAAAACCACGGGGGGCCGACCCAGAGGTGCAGGGCGTGAAAATAGCCTTCGGCCAGCGGACTGTTGGCCACGATCAGCGCCAGCGCCGCCGCGCCCATCAGCAGGATACCGCCGGAAGCTTCGCTGCGCAGGAAGGCGCGAAGGGCGGAACGGGGGCGCTTGGAAAGGATCATCGATCGGTTGCGGTCGCTCGGTAAGGCACTGGGTTCACGGCGGGAAGGTGCGAGGATACGGCTATGCTTAGCCTAGACGCAATGGCAGGGCGATGCCACACGGACCGGCCTCTCCCTTAACACCTGAGTATGATGGCATTGGCCTGCCGGCCTTGCCAATTGGAGTGAGGGTTGAATGGAACCACGGCCCTGTCCGAAGGTTTCGCCTGAGATAACTGGAGTATGCATTGGTCGCCCCCCTAAATAACAGCCCGCTGACGCGGCCGCTCGTGGCCGTGGTGGATGATGATGCCGGGGTGCGCGGCAGTCTCGACAGTCTGCTTCGTTCGGAGGGGCTGACGAGCATCGGTTTCGCCCGCGCGGAGGACCTGCTGGCCAGCGAACTGCTGCGGCATGTCACTTCGATCGTCACCGACCTGCACATGCCGGGCATGACCGGGCTGGCGATGCAGGCGGAACTGCGGCGTCGCAATTGTCCGCAGCCGGTGATCGTGATGACCGGCTATCCAACCGACGCGGCGAGGGAGCAGGCCATGTCGGCCGGTGCCAGCGCCTTTCTCACCAAGCCGATCGACCCGGATGTCCTGCTTGCCGCAATCGGGGTGGGGCTGAACTGACGCGGATGGAAGACGCCCGTCAGGGCGTCGTTACGGCAGGCGCTGCGACTTGGGCGGGCGCGGGTTGCGCCGTTGCGTCAGCGGTCGGCCCGGTCGGAGCCGGAACCGCGCCAGTCGGTTCTACACCAGCCGGCTCTACGGGCGCGGCTTCGTTGCCTTCCGGCGTCTTGGTCCCATCGGTCTTGCCGGGTGTCTTCAGGCCGGGGCCGTAGACCGGCACTACGTCCGGCACGGTGCGCCCATGAAGCGCTTCGATCTCCGCCTCGCGTTGCTTGAGATAGAGATCACGGTAGGCGGCATAGGGCCGATCTTCCTCTCGGATCTTGTTGATCTGTTCGTCGAAGGCGGCGCGTTCGCCAAGCTGGTTCATGATCGTCATCGGCAGTACGACGGCGGGCTTGGTGAAGGGTTTGCCGACGGCAGCGGGCAGCAGGAGCTTGTCCACCGTGTCGCCGATGATATCGCGCAGCGTCGTCGGGCCGACGATCGGCAGGTAGAAGTAGGGTCCCGGGCCGACGCCGTAATAGCCCAGTACATTGGCAAGGCCGTTGGGGCGATAGGGCAGGTTGAACGGCTTCTTCTTCGCCACATCGACGAAACCGGCGACGCCCAGCGTGGTGTTGATGACGAAGCGGCCCGCGGTTTCGGCGGCCTTGCCCGGCTTGAACTGGAGCAGATAGGCGGCGAACACCACCGGCTCGCCGAGGTTGCTGAAGAAGTTGCGCAGCCCCTTGCGGACGGGGCGGGGCAGGCCCTTGTTGTAGGCCTTGGCCACGGGTTCGAGCACGGCCTTGTCGACCGCTTGCACGGCCTTGAAGGATTCGACGTTGAGGTGTTGCAGCGGGTCGCCGGGCGGTGCCGGTTCCGGGCGCGTGACGACGATGACCGACTCGGGGCCAGCGGCCGGATCGTTCGCTTCTGGCGTCGCGGCGCTTGGTGCCGTCGCGGTCGTGTTATCTTCCGGAGCGGAGGGTGTCGGAACGGCGGGAGCGTCCGTCTGCGGAGCCGGAGCCGCCTGCGGATCCGGCGTCGTCGCGGTGATTCCAGCCGTCGTGGTTCCGACGACATCCTGTACCGCCATGTAGGCGGGGGCGTCGGGAACCGGCTGGCCCGTCATCAGGATCACGACGGCAGCGGCCGGCAAACTCATTCCAATGTCCTTAGCATAGCGCGGCCTTGGCTGCGAAGTCGATTTCGCGGAGGCGCAATATTTGGTATTCCTCCCCGGCGGCTAGGCCCGATTTCCCTATTCGTCAATTGTACCGGTGGGCCGATCGCCCGCTTCAGGCCACCCGTGCGGCGGGCCGGATAGCCAAATGGGGGCAGGGCGTTGCCAGAGCGCGCCAAACCGCCTATGGCCCTTTCCAGCATCAAGAGTTGGGGCGACGCCCAACGCCAACCTGCCGATCCGGGCAAGGTGGCACTCCGTGAAGGAGGATGTGGCCGACCGGGCAATCGAACGGATCAAGCCACCAGCGTCATCCCGGAATTGAGGACCGACGCGAAGTGCCGATCAAGATACCCGACGACCTGCCCGCCCGCTCCATTCTGGAGAACGAAGGCGTGGCCGTCATGCGCGAAAGCGATGCGGTGCGGCAGGATATCCGCCCGCTGCGGATCGGACTGCTCAACCTCATGCCCGACAAGGTCAGCACCGAGACCCAGCTCGCCCGCCTGCTCGGTGCGACGCCGCTCCAGATCGAGCTGACCCTGGTGCGGATCAGCGATCACGTCGCCCGCAATACCTCGGCCGAGCACCTCGAGGCCTTCTACCGCCCCTGGCGCGATGTCGAGCACGAGCGGTTCGACGGTTTCATCATCACCGGCGCTCCGGTCGAGCGTCTCGCCTTCGACGAAGTGCGCTACTGGCCCGAACTGCGCCGCATCTTCGACTGGACGCGCACCCACGTCCATAGCTGCCTGACGATCTGCTGGGCGGCGCAGGCCTTTCTTCACCACTTCCACGGTGTGCCGAAGCACGAACTGCCGGCCAAGGCCTTCGGGGTCTATCCCCACCGCAACCTTGCGCCGAACTCGCCGTTCCTGCGCGGGATTTCCGACAGTTTCGCGGTGCCGGTTTCGCGCTGGACCCAGGTGCGCAAGGCGGATCTGCCGGAGAGCGGCAGTCTCCAGGTCCTGGCCGAAAGCGACGCGGCGGGCCTCTGCCTGCTCCACGACCCCGCCGACCGGGCAGTGCTGATGTTCAACCACCTCGAATACGACGTCGATACGCTCGGCAACGAATACCGCCGCGACGGCGGCCCGGTTCCGGTGAACTATTATCCCGAGGACGATCCCGCGCAGCCACCCGTCAACGCCTGGCGTAGTCATGGGCACTTGTTTTTCGGCAACTGGATCAACGAGATCTATCAGACCACGCCGTTCGACGCCGCACGGATCGGTGGCGGACAGCGCCAGGAACGCGCGGTGGAACTCGATCCGGCCTGAGCCTCAGGTTTATTTTTTTCTAAATAATATGAACGTCTTGTAAGTTTCTGTTGGGGAGATCGGCGGAGCGCGGCTTGCGCTCCCGCCGATGGGTGTCGGGTCGTCCTATAATGGCACTGCCCCCCCCTTTGTCCCAAAACAGGACTTTCATGCACTTCCTCCCTTCCGCCGGGCTTGCCCTGGCGCTGTTGCTTCTGCCTGTTGCCACCCACGCCGCTGACGATACCCCCGAGTTCACGGTCTCCGGCGCGGCGACGATCATCAGCGACTATCGCTTTCGCGGCATTTCGCAGACCGGCAAGGACCCTGCCGTACAGGCGACGATCAATGTCGGCCACAGCAGCGGCGTCTATATCGGCACCTGGGCGTCCGCGCTGGACACGAGTGATCGCTACGGCCACACCGAAGTCGATCTCTACGGCGGTTGGGCAGGGGCAGTTGCGCCCCGAACGACGCTCGACGTCATGCTGGCCTATTACAGCTATCCCGGCGGGGAAGGCTCGGGGAAGATCGAATATCTCGAAACGACCACGAAGCTGACCCACGATTTCGGCCCGCTCAGCGCTACGCTGAGCGCGGCCTACAGCTGGAACCAGGCCGCGATCGGCGGCGATCACCTCTATCTTTCCGGCGATACCGCCGCGCCGATCCCCGGCACGCCGCTGACCCTGCGCGCCCATGGCGGCCGCAGCAGGGGGGCGATCAGTCCGAAGCCGGGCGGCTACTACGACTGGTCGCTTGGCGGCGATGCCGTGCTGGGGCCGATCACGCTGGGCCTGTCCTATATCGACACCAATCTGCGCCACAATCCGGCCGCTACTGCCGCCGCGCTCTTCTCGATCACCGCAGCCTTTTGATCTACCTTCCAGGAGCTGGAAAATGAGAGACTTGTTCAGTCGCATGCATATCGCGGGCAAGCTGATGACGGTCGCCGGTCTGGCGATCGCCGTTCTGCTGCTGCTCGGCTTCACCGCCGTCGTCTTTGAAACGGGTTCGGAGGTCGGCAAGCTGTCCGACCAGTCTGCGATCGCCCAGGCCGATGCCGAGGGCAACCAGGTGAAGGCCGATATCGCCGCCTTCGAGGCCACTGCCAGTACGCTGGCCTCCTCCCTGGGCAACATGCATGCCAGCGGTTCGCGCGATCGCGGCACGGCGACGAACGTCCTCAAGGCGGACCTGCTCAAGTCCAAGGTGGCGCTGGGCTCCTGGGTCATGATCGCACCGAACCAGTGGGACGGCGACGACGCGGGCAAGGGCGGCCAGCCCGGATCGAGCGGCAACGGCAACTTCACGCCTTATTGGGTCAAGAGCAACGGCGTGCTGACCCAGTCGCCGAACAACGAGAGCGATGCTTACGAGAAGCCCTACTACCGCAAGGCCTTCGAAAGCGGGGCGGGCGCCATCGTCGATCCTTACGCTTATGACGTGAACGGCACGACTGTCCTGATGACCTCCATCACCCATGCGGTCCGTTCCGGCGACCGCGTCATCGGTGCC
Organism: Novosphingobium sp. BF6; assembly: GCF_058273105.1. NCBI lineage: Bacteria > Pseudomonadati > Pseudomonadota > Alphaproteobacteria > Sphingomonadales > Sphingomonadaceae > Novosphingobium > Novosphingobium sp. BF6. The sequence goes on along the minus strand of NZ_CM177776.1, from coordinate 1,922,943 downwards.
GCCGGTGTGGACATGGAACTGGGCGGTCTGTCCGAGCGTCTGTCGAAGTTGAAGCCGTTCGGCACCGGTCGCGTCATGCTGCTGTCCGCAGGTGCGACCTGGGTGGCCAATCCCGATCCCGCCCAGCTCGGCAAGACCTACGACGATCCCGGTCTCGACGACGTGAAGGCGGCGCTGGCCAGCGGTGAAACCCGCGTGCTGTCCGACATCGAGGTGGACGGCGTCCCGACCCGCCGCGTGATCCGCCCCATCACCCTGCAAGGCCTCAACGCCACCTGGGCGCTCGTGCTCGACGTGCCCGAGGCGACCATCGCCGCGCCCGCCCGCAGCATGGCCTGGCAACTGGTGATCGGCGGCCTGGTCATCGTCGCCGCCGTTCTTGCCAGCCTGTTCTACGCCGCTGGCGGCATCATCGGTCGTCCCATGACCAAGCTGAGCGGCGCCGTCGATCGCCTCGCCAAGGGCGAGAACTGCGCGATCCCCGAACTCGATCGTCAGGACGAGATCGGCACGATGGCCCGCGCCGCCGACGTGTTCCGCCAGGCCGCCGCCGACCGCGCCGAAGCCGACCACCGTGCCACCGAGGTGCAGAAGGTCGTCACCACGGCCATCGGCGACGGCCTCGACGCACTGCGCCAGGGCGACCTCACCCGCGAGATCGCCGTGACCTTCCCGGCCGGTTATGCCGCGCTCAAGGACAACTTCAACGCCGCGCTGGGCGAACTGCGCCGCATGATCGGCGCCGTTGCCAGCAGCGCGGGCGGCATCCAGACCGGCTCGGCGGAAATCGCCCAGGCCTCCGAGGACCTCGCCCGCCGCACCGAGGCCAATGCCGCCAGCCTCGAAGAAACCTCCGCCGCGCTCGTCCAGATCGACCAGCGCCTGAAAGCTTCGGCCACGGCATCCTCGCAGACGGTGCGCCGCGCCGATGAAGCGCTCTCGACCGTCTCGGGCGGGCGGGCGGTTGCCGGAGAGGCCGTTGCGGCGATGGACCGCGTCAGCCTCAGCGCCAAGGGCATCGACTCGGTGATCGAGGGCGTCGACAAGATCGCCTTCCAGACCCGCGTCCTTGCGATGAACGCTGCCGTCGAGGCGGGCCGGGCAGGCGATGCCGGTCGCGGCTTCGCGGTCGTCGCCGACCTCGTCTCGGCGCTCGCCATGCGCTCGGAAGAAGAAGCCAAGCGGGCCCGCGAACAGCTCACCGCGACGCAGGCCGACATCGGCACGGCGGTCGATGCGGTCCAGCGCGTCGATGGCGCCTTCGAGAACATCTCGGGCGACATGACCGAAGTGCACACGCTGCTCGGCCAGATGGCCGAGGACAACCAGGCCCAGTCCACCGCGATCACCCAGATCAGCGTGGCGGTCTCGACGATGGACCACTCGACCCAGCAGAACGCGGCGATGGTGGAGGAAACCTCCGCCGCCGCCCGCAACCTGACGGCCGAGGCCGCCTCGCTCAACGACCAGGCCGCACGCTTCGATACCGGCGGGCAGAGGCAGACCTTCCGTCTCTCCTCGGTAGCCTGACGGAAAGGCAGTTCCCCGACTGCCATACCGTCTGCGCCCGCGGGTCGTTTTCGACCCGCGGGCGCAATCGCTTGTAGGCCTTGGCTTGCGGTGGCAGAGGCTTGGGGGAATCAGCGGTCAGGAAGAGGGCAGGGCATGACGATCTACGGGGCAATAGAGGCAGGCGGCACCAAGTTCGTCTGCGCCGTCGGCAGCGCTGCGACGGGATCGCTGCGCACCGCGACGATCCCCACCCGTGATCCGGACACGACCTTTACCGAAGTCGCGGCGTTCTTCCGCGATGCGGCGGACCTCGGCCCGGTGGCCGGGATCGGCGTGGCCAGCTTCGGACCGGTCGGGGTGGACCCGGCCGCGCCGGATTACGGGAAAATCCTAGCGACGCCCAAGCCGGGCTGGGAAGGCACCGACCTGCTCGCCCGCATCCGGTCCTTCCTGGACGTGCCCATGGCGATCGATACCGACGTCAATGCGGCGGCCCTGGCCGAAGTTCGTGCGGCAGGGACGGAGATGCGCCAGCTTGCCTATGTCACGGTCGGCACCGGCATCGGCGTCGGGCTGGTCAGCGAGGGCAGGCCGGTCCACGGCATCGGCCATCCCGAAGCCGGGCACATTCTCGTCCGTCGCCATCCGGCGCATGAGGGTTTTGCCGGGACCTGCCCGTTCCACGGCGATTGCCTCGAAGGTCTTGCCGCCGGTCCCGCCGTGAGCAGTGCTTGGGGGGCACCGGCTTCCGAACTGGCGGCCGACCATCCGTTCTGGGAGATCGAGGCCGATTATCTGGCGCAGCTCTGCATGACGCTGTTTCTGACGATGGCACCGCAGCGCATCGTGCTCGGCGGCGGGGTCATGAAGCAGGCGCGGCTGATCCCGCTCATCCGCGCGCGCACGGCGGCCTTGCTCGGCGGCTACGTGCAGGCCGCGCGGGATGAGGCGGCGATGGAGCGGCTGATCGTGCCGCCTGCCTGCACCGAACCTTCGGGTCTGGTCGGGGCCTTCCTCCTGGCCGAACAGGCGGCAGGCTGAGCGTTCAGGCGCCGCGAGACGTCAGCAGCGCGGCGCCGAAGCCGACGAAGATCGATCCGGCGATGCGGTTGAACAGCCGCTTCACCGAAGGACGGCGCAAGTGGTTCGAAAGCGAGCCGCCCGCCAGCGCATACGTGCAGTACCAGAGCATTTCGATCTCCGCGAACGTCCCCACGAGAATGGCGAACTGCGGGGCTTTCGGCTCGGCTGGATTGATGAACTGGGGGAAGAAGGCGGCGGCGAAAAGCAGCAGCTTGGGATTGCTGATCGCGATCGTGAAGCCGCCCCGGAACAGCGCCATGGGCGATGAGCGGCGGTCCAGCCGCTCGTCCGCCGCGTCGTCGGAGACCGGCGCCCGCCACGACTTGATGCCGAGATAGACCAGATAGGCCACGCCGAGATAGCGGAGAACCTCGAAGGCGCCCGGGATCGCCTTGAGCAGGGCGGTCAGCCCTGCCGCCGAGGCCGCCAGAACCAGCGTGATCGCCATCATGCAGCCCGCCATGGCCGGTACGCTGCGGCGGAAACCGAACTCGACGCTGCGCGCCATGACATGGAGCATGTTCGGGCCGGGCGTTCCCGAAAGCAGGAACACCGCGAAAGCGTAGAGCCACCAGGTCTGAAGCGTCATCGATCGTCTCTATCGGGAAAAGCGTCCTGCGATTACGCGCTGCCGGGCGAGACCGCAATGCCCTTGCCGTTTGCTGCGCCGAGGCGCTCCGTTCCTTTAAACGACTTCCACGAGGATCGTGTCGATCGTGAAAGAGCCGTCCGGTTCGATCTCGAAATGTGCGGCGACGTCCCGGCTCGCGGCCTTCTGCAAGGCGCGGATCGCCGCGACCTGTTCGGGCGGTGTGCGCATCCGTCCGGTCCAGTCGGCAAAGTCCATGCGCAGGCGGGCGGTAGTCACGCGGGTCGCGGCGAAACCGGTCCGGCCCAGCATCGCGAGCCACTCGGCCGCCGTATAGTCTCGGACATGCGAAAGATCGCGCAGCAGTTCGACCGCCTGCAGATGGGTGTCGGCTGCGGCATCGCCGGGTGCGATCACGTCGATGAAGAGCGCCGGAGCGCCCGGCGTGAGCACGCGGCGTGCCTCGCGCAGGCCCGCTTCGGCATCGCGCCAGTGGTGCACCGAGAAGCGGCAGGCGAGGAAGTCGAAGGTCCGGTCCGCAAAGGGCAGGGCTTCCGCGGCAGCGGCCTGCGTCGTCAAATGGGCGATTCCGCGCCGCGCCGCTTCGGCGGATACCACTTCCAGCATGCGCGGCGAGAGGTCGCAGGCGGTTACGGCAGCGGCGCCGTCTGCCATGGCGTAGCCTGCATGCCCGCCTCCCGCGCCGAGATCGAGCGCATGGGCGGGCCGAGCTTCCCGGGCCCGCTCGGCGATACGGTCGAGATCGGCGCCCGAAGCATGGACCTGGCTGGTGACATAGGCGGCGGCGGTAGTGCCGAACTGCTGGTCGACCAAGGCGTGGCGGTCCGGTTCGCGGGTATCTTCTGTCATGAGTTTCTCCTTGCGAAGCCCCGATCGGCGCTAATATAGCCTGTTACAATGAACATTGTTATCCTGTTATAACTGACACCATGCAGACCGATGAACAGAGAAGGCTGCTCGGCGCCTTCGTACGCATACGGCGCGAGAGTATGGCGCCTGAAGGCCATGATCGCCGTCGCCGCACGCCGGGGCTGCGCAGAGAGGAACTCGCCGCCCGTGCCGCGATCGGCGCGACCTGGGTGGCGTGGATAGAGCAGGGACGCGAGGTCCGACCTTCCGGCGAGACGCTTTCGCGGCTGGCCCGTGGCCTCAGTCTTTCACCCGCTGAGCGCGACTACATGTTCTCGCTCGCAGGACGGCTCGATCCGTCCGGCCCTTCCGCGAATGCGCCGGATGCCGCGCCGCCTGCGATTGCGGCGCTGGTGGAACGGATGGACTGGCCATGCTACGCGCTCGACCCGGCGTGGACGCTCTGCGCCGCGAACCCGGCCGCGCGAGACCTGTTCGTCGGTCTCTTCGAAGAGGGTGGCGCCCCGAACCTGCTGCGCTACGTGTTCACGCATCCCGCCGCCCGCGCGCTTTTGCCGGACTGGCAGGAGCGCGCAGGGCGCTTGCTTGCCGAGTTCCGCCGTGATTACAGTCATGCCATGGCCGACCCACGGGTGCGCGGCGTGGTCGAACGGCTCCGGGCGGAAAACGAGGATTTTCTCGCTTCGTGGGAAGGGCAGACGGTGTTGGCGCGCGAAGGCGGCGAACGCGTCTTCTGCCACCCGGAGCAAGGTTTGATCCACTTCGTCCAGCACACTTTGGCCGATGTGGAGCGCGGCGATTTCCGGGTCGTGTTCCTGGAACCCGCAGAAGCAGGCGCCTGATCGACGGGTCCGCAATTTCGGCTCCGCCTGAACGCACTCCCCACAGGCCTTACACCAGTCGATTGGTTCGGATCAGCTCCCGATACCAGTCGGCGCTCAGTTTGGGCGTGCGTTTCTGGGTCTTGAAGTCGACGTGATGGATACCGAACAGCTTGGTATAGCCGTCTTCCCACTCGAAATTGTCCATCAGGCTCCAGAGGAAATAGCCGGCGATGGGATAGCCCTCGCGTGCGGCACGGTGCAGGTGGGTGATATAGTTGCGCAAGTACATCACGCGGTCGGCATCGTAGACTTTGCCGTCCTGCGCCACCGGATCGTCGGCCGAGCATCCGTTTTCGGAAATGAAGAGCTTTTTGGGCTTCCACAGTTCGCTGGTCAGGCGGATCGACCAGTAGAGCGCTTCAGGGACCACATGCAGCCACGGCGAGGCCATGCGCGGCGAGTTGGCGAGATGCGGCAGGACCTCGTAGCCGCTCGCCGTGTCGGCGGCGCGCACGGTGTTGGCGGTGTAGACGTTGAGCGAGACGAAATCGAGCGGACTGCCGATCGCCTTCATGTCGCCCGCTTGCACCTTGGGCGCATCCTTGCCCTGCGCGGCGAGGTAGCTTTCGATATAGCGCCCTTCCATGATCGCGGTGAGGAACATGGCGTTCTCCTCGCGCATGGCCTTCTTGGTTGCTGCGATATGCTCTGCGGTCTCGATGGCAGGAACGAAGATCGTGGCATTGTCGGCCAGACCGACCTGGGTTCCCGCCCCGGCATGGGCGCGGATCGCCTGAACGCCGAGCCCGTGCGCGAGCACGCCGTGATGCCGCACCTGGTTGACCTGATCCATCGGCAGTCGAAGCGCGGGTGCCTTGTTGCCGTTCCAGTAGGCAAGGTCGGTGAAGCACCGCAGTTCGTTTACCGTCATGAAGTGCTTCACGCGGTCGGACGTCCTGCCCGCCATGAAACCGGCATAGTCGGCGAAGGCATAGGCGGTATCGCGCGATTGCCAGCCACCCTGGAGGCCGGTGGGCAGGTCCCAGTGGAACAGCGTCATGTGCGGCTCGATGCCTGCCGCCAGCAGGCCGTCGATCAGGCGGTTGTAATAGTCCAGGCCCTTCTGGTTCGGCTTGCCCCTGCCGCTGGGGAAGATGCGCGACCAAGCGACCGAGAAGCGGTAGGCCTTGACGCCGAGCGCCTTCAGCAAGGCGATGTCTTCCGGGTAGCGGTGATAGCTGTCGCAGGCGACGTCGCCCGTGCCGCCGTCGGTGGTCTTGCCGGGGGTGTGGGCATAGACGTCCCAGATGGTTTCGCCGCGCCCGTCCTCCTTTACCGCGCCCTCGATCTGGTAGGATGCCGTGGCGCAGCCCCAGAGGAAATCGGCCGGGAAGGACAGGGCCCCGGCGGTCGTCGAGACGGCCGGGGCAACTCCCTGCGCCGAGGCTGCCCGACCGCCCAGCGCCGTGCCGAGCGCGACGGCGCCCAGTCCAAGCCCCAGTTCGCGGCGATTGATTCCGGTCATTGTCCTGCTCCCTTTGCGCCCATCACGCGGACCAGCCCGGCCACCGACTGGCCGGTCGGCAGCTTGCTTCTGCTGGTCAGCGTTCCCGCAGCCTGATTCCACACGAGTTCGGCCTTGCGGCCGTCGTTCCTGCGATAGGCATTGGTGATGCCGTCGTCATCATAAAGCGTGAAGCGGGCATCCGCGCCCGGATAGACCCGGATGCTCTCGATCGCCTGGGCTTCCGCCGTGCTCTTCACCGCCGTGCCCATCGGGATGATCGAACCCGCCTTCACGAACAGCGGAATCCGCGCGATGGAGGCATCGACATCCACGCTCTGCCCGCCTTCATAGCGCTGGTCGGTCCAGTAATCGTACCAGGCGGTTCCGGCGGGCAGGTAGACCGATTTGCGGGTCTGCCCCTGCTCGGTCACCGGGGCGACGAGGAAGGCCGGGCCGAACATATATTCATCGCCCAGCGTCGCGGCTTTCGGGTCGTTCGGGAAGTCCATGAACAGTGCGCGCATGAACGGTGCTCCGGTCTCATAAGTGTGCCGTCCCAGCGAATAGATATAGGGCATCAGAGCATAGCGCAGGCGCAGGTAATCGGCGAGGATCGGCTCGGCCGCCGTGCCGTATTCCCAGATCGCGGTGGCCGGGCGCTGGCCGTGGATACGCAGCGTCGGCGTGAAGACGCTGTACTGGAACCAGCGGACGAACAGCTCGGGGTAGTCCGGGTAGTCGGGCGCCATGGCCGTCGCGCCGGCGGGATCGACGAGCACGGGATGTTCGGCCTTGGGGCCGCTCGGCCACTGCCAGCCGCCGATGTCGCTACCCCAATAGGCCAGGCCCGAGGCCGTGAAGTTCAGGCCGGTCGGCACCTGCCGCCGCAAAGCTTCCCAGGTGGACTTGATGTCGGACGACCAGAACAGGCTGCCCGTCCGCTGCGAGCCGAGATAGGCCGCGCGCGAGAGGATCATGTTGCGCAGATCGGGCCGGTCCCGCGCCGAACCTTCAGCGGCTCCGGAGGTGTGCACCAGCGGGAAGAGATTGTGATAGCGGTCGCCCGAGCCGATGGAGTAGAAATAGCCGTCCGGGACGAGATCGGGCTCGGTCTCGTCCAGCCAGAGCCAGTCGAAGCCCTGGTTCAGGATATTGTCGCGTACCGTGTTCCAGAACCAGCCGCGCGCTTCGGGATTGGTGCTGTCGATGAGCGCACCGGCCCGGTCGAACCGCATGGGCAACCCGTCGACCGGCTTGCCGTCCTTGTCCTTCAGCAGCCAACCCTTGCTCTCCAGCATGTCGAAATAACGCGATTCCCGTTCGAACCGGGGCCAGACGCTGATGATCGAGCGCATGCCCAGCGACTTGAGCCTGTCGTTCATGCCCTTGGGATCGGGGAAGAAGGTCCGGTCGATGTCGATCTGGCCCATCCGGGTCCAGTAGAACCAGTCCAGCACCATGACATCGAGCGGATAACCGCGCTGGCGATAGCCGTCGGCGACGGAGAGCAGTTCCTGCTGGGTTTCGTAGCGCGCTTTGCTCTGGATCAGGCCGAATCCGGCCTTGGGGGGTAGCGGGGTGGGACCGGTCAGCCTGGCGTAGCCGGCATAGAGTTCGTCGCTGGTCCTGCCGGTGATGACGAAGAACGACACGCGCTCGCCCACTTGCGACTGGAAGCGGGTGGTGGAATGCAGACCCGGCCAGACCAGGGTCCGGGCCGGGTTGTCCCAGACTATGCCGAACAGCTTGCCGTCGCCCTTGTCGGTGACGAGGAAAGGCACGCAGACCGTCTCGCCGGCGGGGGCATCGTAGTAGTGTGAGCAGTCGATCTGGCGGCCCTTGAGATCGAGCGTGCCTTCCTGGTTCTGGCCGAGGCCGAAATAGTGCTCGCCCGCTGCCGCGTCGAAAGTGGCGCCGACCTTGAAGGTCTTTTCGCCGTTGACCGTGACGGGCGCCATTTCCCAGCCCGTCATCTTCGTCAGCAGATTGCCTTGCGCATCGCGGATGGAAAGGCTCACCGGGGGCAGGGCGGGCGCGAAGTAGCGCTGCATCTGGCTGGGCGCCTTGGGCCAGGGCTTGGCATCGACGGTGAGGCTGATCGCGGAGGAGGTGAAGATATCGCCCTCGGCGACGGCCTGATGGCTCCACCCGGAGGAATCCGGCGCGGCGTTCGGACCTTCGCCCGGCGCGGCTTCGGCCAGTTCGGGGTCGAGCGCGATGGTCACCCGCACGATATTGGGTGCATAGGGTTCGACGGCGACGCGGCTGCCGTTGCGGTCGAGCAGGGCCATGGGCGCCGCCAGCGCGGGCATGGCCAGGCAGAGGCACGACACGCCTGCCGCACCGCCCAGGAAGCGGGCCTTTATCATTGCTGCGATCATTCCTCTTGTCCCCTGCTCGTTTCGGTTGTGCCTCTTGGCGTCAGATCAGTCCGCGCCCGTCGATCCGGATCGTGGGCACGAACCCGGTGTCTCGCGGTAGTTTCAGATGAAGTCCCCGGTCATCGCGGCGATGTGCCAACGGGCCGCCGCCAAGCAGCGTGACCCGCTCGATCGGGCCCGGCGCAGACCCTGTGGCAAGCGAGGAAATCGTCACTTCGCCCTCCGGCCGTCCCAGCACCAGCGCATAGAGCGCACCCTTGTTGGTGGTGAAGCGAATGTCGCGGGCGGTGAAGGGTTTGGCCTTGTCCTCGCTCTGCATGCCGAGGGCGGGCCGGTTCGGGCCTTCGCCGAAGCGCCGCCAGGGGCGCGAGCCGAAGATCGCCTCGCCGCCGGTTTTCATCCACTCCGCCATCTGGTCGAGGATTTTCTCTTCCTCGCTGTCGATCGAACCGTCGCCCGGCTGCGGGAGCGACAGCAGCAGGTTGCCGTTCTTGGAGACGACATCGGCCAGCCGCTGGACCACTTCCTCGGCAGTCTTGTAGCTTTTGTCGTTGAGGCGGGCGACGTTGTAGAACCAGTCGCCGATGCAGGTATCGGTCTGCCAGGGCTCGTCCCAGATATGATCGGTATAGCCGCGCTCGACATCCTGCACGACGCCGAAGCGCGCTTCGGGTGAGAGTTGCTTGGCGGTGAGCACCACGTCGATCTTGCCGTGCCACTGGATCGAGCGATTGTAGTAGTCGGCAGCAGCCTCCAGCCCGACGGGGCCGAAAGGCAGGCCGTAGTCGTCGAAATAGACGAGGTCGGGGCGGTACTTGTCGATCAGGTCGGTCTGGCGCAGCAGCCAGCGGGTGACGTAGGCGGGATCGTCCTTAGGACCGCTCTCGATCCACTGGCCGTTGTTGGCATCGTGCCAGGCGTTCATCGCCTCGATGCTGTCGATCCCGTCCGGCAGCACGGCATGGCCGCCGGTGTAGAGTTCCTGCGGGTCTAGCCCGTTCCACCACTGGCCCTTGCCATCGGCTTTGCGCAGACCGAATGCGTCGTAGCGGAGGCCCTTGCGCGGGCCGGTCGGGTCGTAGCCATAGGCGGTCTGATACCAGTGCCAGGCATGGGCGGCGTGGTTGGAGACGCCGAAGCGCAGACCGGCACCGCGCGCCGCCTTTTCCCAGATGCCGACCACGTCCTTGCGCGGGCCGACGCGCAGGCTGTTCCAGGCGTGGTAACGGCTATCGTAGCAGTCGAGATTGTCATGATGACAGGCGAGGGCGACGAAATACTTGGCGCCGGCTTTCTTGTAGCGCTCGACAAGCGCTTCCGGCTGCCAGCGCTCGCCCGTCCAGCGGTTCTGGATGTCCTTCATCCCCTCGACCGACGGGTGGCCGTATGTCCTGAGGTGATGCTCGTACATCGGGTGGCCCTGCATGTACATGAAGCGGCCGTACCAGTCGCCCTGCTCGGGCACCGACTGCGGCCCCCAATGCGCCCAGAGACCGAGCTTGGCATCCCGAAACCAGTCCGGATAGCGGTAGTTGGTGACCAGTGAGGGCCAGTTGGCCTGCACTGGCCCTGCCGCGCTGCCCATTGCGCTGGCGGCACGGGCGGTCCGGGCAAGGCCCAGCGCGGCGGCACCGGCCAGGAACGAGCGGCGTTTGAAGTCCATCACGGTCGGTCTCCCAGTGCCTGTTCGATGGCCTTTTGCGCGACGGGCGCCATTGCGGCGTAGCCGTTGTCGAGCGGATGGACGCCGTCCTCAGTGAAGGGAGCCGCCATCAGCCCCTTCGCATCGACCAGCGGCGTGTAATAGTCGGCAAAGGCATATCCGCGCCGCGCGCATAAGGCGCGAAGCCATGCGTTCAGCGCGCGGATTTCTTCGGGCTTGCGCTCCTTCACGACGTCTTTCGCCGCAGGCATATAGTCGTTGACGGGCAGGATCGCGCCGAACACCACCTTGATGCCGTGCGCATCGGCGAGATCGGCCATGGCCTCCCAGTTCGTCTCGATCTGTTCGGGCGTCTCCTGCTGGAGGAAGCCCTGGATGTCGTTGATGCCCGCCAGAATGACGACGGCGGAAGGCTTCAGCGCGATCACGTCTTGATGGAACCGCAGGATCATCTGCGCCGTCACCTGGCTGCCTATGCCGCGATTGACATAGCTCTTGCCGGGAAAGCTGACCGCGAGGTTCCAGCGATCGGTAATGGAATCGCCGAGGAACACCACGCGCCGTTCTCCGGGGCGCGGGGCGGGCAGGGCGGCGTTCGCCTCGGCATAAAGATAGCGCTCGCCGAAGTCCTGCATCAGGCTGGGCACGAGCTTGGCGCGGAACGGCCCGAGCCATGGCCCCCAGTCCTTTTCCGCGACGGTGCGGCGCTCGGGCGAGCTTTGGTACTCCCGTGCATCCACCTGCACCGAGTTCAGGCCTGCGAGCAAAGCGAGGACGGCGATGCCATGGTTCACGATGCCATCACTCCATGCGATCCAGCAAAGGTCGCGAAAAGCGAGGGCCACGCCGCCGCCTGCATCGTCGCGGGCAGGCGCACGCCGAAGCCGTGGCCACCGTTTTCGAACACATGGAGTGCCGCCGGGCGTCCGGCAGCCAGCAGCGCCTGGAACAGGGCGATGCTGTTGGCCGGCGGAACCAGTCCGTCGTCAGCGGCATGGGCGAGGAAGGTGGGGCATGTCGCGTCGTCCACCCGCGCCTCCACCGAGCGGCGTTTTTGTGCGGCGGATGTCGATCCCGGTCCCAGCAGGTTGTCCCGCGAACCGGCATGCGTGTACGAGGCCGCGAGGCTGACGACCGGGTAGACCAGACCTGCGACTTGCGGCGCGGCGCTTTGACGGTCGGCCTGATCGACCGGCTGGTAGACGCTCTCGGAATGACGCGTCGCCAGCGATCCCGCCAGGTGACCGCCCGCGGAGAAGCCGAGCACACCGACTTTGGCGGGATCGATCCCGAACCGCTCCGCACCTGCCCGGATCAGGCGCATGGCGCGCTGGGCGTCCTGAAAGGGAACGTCCTCGCGCCCGGTCCAGCCTTCGCCGGGAAGACGATAGAGCAGGATGAAGGCGGTGATGCCTCGGGCATTGAGCCAGGCGGCTTGGCTGATACCTTCGTTATCATAGGACAGGAACCCGTAGCCGCCACCGGGTACGACCAGCATGGCACTGCCGTTCGGCCGGGCCGGGCGCTTCACCACCATGACCGGGCGGTCGATGCCGGTGATCCAGCGATCCGGCCGTGCGGCTTCCTTCGACTGGTCGGTGATCTTGCGGTGGATCGGTGTATCGCTCGTTCCCGGCGGCGAGCCGGACCAGAGCGGCACCACTTCGTCTTCGGAATTCGTCTGCGCTCCGGCAAAGCGCGGCAGCATGGCGAGCGCAGCGGCGGCAACCAGGGTCGAGCGGCGAGTGATGCGGGTCAAGCGGACTGCTCCCGAGATTTGCAGAGCGTCATGCAGGCATGCATCCGCTCGGGCATTCGGCGACGTGTCTTACCACTCATGATCCTCTCCAATCCCGCTGCCGACGCTCTTCGGCGTTTCTTGCCATCTATCATCGATCATAATCCACCCGTGAAAGCAATTTTTATATTTCACAATGTGTCGATTGAGAGTAATGAGTCGCGTGTCGGCGCATCGATACTGCGCATGAAGGCGAAGCAAGGCCGCTCGATGAGCCATGCGGCCCGACGACAAGACTTGTGAGGATGTGCTCCGATCAGGAGCCAGGGAGAGGATAGTCCAATGAGGACGATTGTTCAGGCATCGCGCCGCGCGCGTCTGCTTACTGGCATTTCGGCGGTTACGATGGCGTGCGGTGCGATCGCGCCGGTGAGCGCGCAGGAGGCCGATAGCGGCACTTCTCAGGTGAGCGAGGTGGAAGCCAACGACATAATCGTCACCGGCGTGCGCGCCAGTCTCAGCAGTGCGCAGTCGATCAAGCGCAATTCCGACGTCATCGTCGATTCCATCGTGGCCGAAGATATCGGCAAGCTTCCGGACCGCAATGTCGCCGAGGCGCTTCAGCGGATTACCGGCATCCAGATCCAGCGTAGCTTCGGCGAAGGCAGTTCGGTCTCGATCCGCGGTCTCAGCCAGGTCCGCACCGAAGTGAACGGGCGCGACGTGTTCACCGCCAACGGCGGCCGCACTTTGAGCCTGGAAGATGTGCCGTCCGAACTGCTTGCGGGCGTGGATGTCTACAAGAACCCCTCGGCGGACCAGATCGAGGGCGGCATCGGCGGCCTCATCAACTTGCGCACGCGCAAGCCTTTCGACTTCGACGGCTTCAAGGCTTCGGCCAGTGCCAGCATCAACTATTACGATCTTTACGGAAAGTCGAAGCCCCAAGCCAACCTGCTGCTGTCCGACCGCTGGAATACCGGCATCGGCGAGATCGGCATCATGGTCGACGTCGCCTATCAGAAGACCGCCTTCCGGCAGGACCAGATTTCCAGCCAGCCTTTCTACGAATTGAACCAGTCGCTGGATGCCAACGGCAATCCCAACAATTCCGCAGACTATGCGGTGGCGGCGGGGCTGGGGCGTCTCGGGAAGGCGACCTATCTGCCGCACGGCGTCGGCATCGGTCAGTATCTGGGCGATCGCCGCCGCTTCGGCGTCGACGCGGCGATACAGTGGAAGCCCACGGAAAACCTGCTGTTCACCGGCGAATACGTTCGCTCGGACTACAAGTTCCAGTACGGCGACTACAGCTTCTTCGCCTATACCGGCGACAATCCCATCACTCCGGACTATACGCAGCCGTTCACCTTCGACGACGACGGCAATTTCCGCAGCGGCACTTTCGCCAATGTGCCGATCGATTCCAACACCAGCCTGGAACGTCGCAAGTCGGTCACCAACGACTTCTCGCTCAACATGAAGTGGAATCCGACCGACAACCTGACAATAAACGGCGATTTCCAGTACATCCGCGGTACGACGGACGGCCAGCGCTCGATCGTCATTCTCCATTCCAACGCGGAGCGGCTCCATCAGGTCGTCGGCAGCGGCGTGCCGACGATGGATATCCTGCCGGACAACGATCCGACCAACGGCAACGGCTCGGTCACCGATGTGGCGAACTATGCGCCGCTCGGCGGCGGTTATCTCGACCACATCGAGCATTCGGTAGGCAAGGAATATGCCGGGCGCCTCGACGCCGAATACAAGTTCGACGGCGGCTTTCTGCGCTCGATCTCGGCGGGGCTGCGCTACACCGACCGTTCCGCCGTTACCGATAGCAGCACTTACGCCTATTACGGAACCACCGCGCTGGCCGACGACCTCTACGAGGTTCACCCGTTCCAGGGCGATCTCTATCGCGGCTATCAGGGCGTGCCGGACGGCGGGGTCTTCTTCAGCCGCGGGATCGTGCTGGACTATGACGCCACGCGCCGGGCGCTGGCGCCCTATGTCAGCGATTCCCAGCGCCAGGCCCTGCTCGACGGCGTGAGCTACGTCCCCAGCGACCGCAACACCCAGGGCGAGAAGACCTATACCGCCTACGGCCTTGCCAAGTTTGACTTCGAGGATGCCGGCTTCCCGCTGGACGGCAACATCGGCGTGCGCGTGATCAAGACGAAAGTCTCGACCGACGGGTTCATCGTCCAGACGCCGCAAGTCATCATCGGCGGCCAGCCGGGCAACGGGCCGATCTCCTACGTCGCGCTGGGCGTGAACTCCAGCTATACCAAGGCCTTGCCCAGCCTGAACCTGCGTTATCACTTCAACGACAAGCTGCAATTGCGCCTGGCTGCGTCGAAGGGGCTGACCCGGCCCGACTTCTCGCAGCTTAATCCCAACATCAATATCGTCGAATTCAATTCGGGCAGCGGATTGCGCACGGCCTCCAGCGGCAATCCGTTCCTGCGTCCGCTGGAAGCCAAGCAGTTCGACGCATCGCTGGAATGGTACTTCTCGCAGACCGGATCGCTCTATGGCGCGGCGTTCTACAAGAAGGTGGACGGCTTCATCGCCAATATCACCAGCACCGAGACTTACGATTTCGGCAACGGTCCGTTCAATGTCGACGTTACTCGCCCGCTCAACGGCGACAACGGCAAGATCAAGGGCTTCGAGATCGGCGGCAATACCTTCTTCGACTTCCTGCCCGGTTTGCTTTCCGGCTTCGGCGTCCAGGCGAACTTCACCTATGTCGACAGCAAGGCGCCCAGTCCCGATGCCGCCGACAACGAAGGCAACAAGCTGACGGTGCCGCTCGAACTGCTGTCCAAGTACAGTTACAATCTGATCGGCTTCTACGACAAGGGACCGCTCTCGGCGCGCGTGGCCTATAACTGGCGCAGCAAGTACGTGGTTACGACGCGCGGAAATGGTAGCGGTAACCTGCCAATCTTCAACGATGCACGCGGCCAGCTGGATGCGTCGATCACCTACACCGTGACGCCGAATTTCGCGCTCACCGTGGATGGGGTAAACCTGACCAATACCGAGAACCGGACGTATTACGGCATTCCCAGCAGGCCGCAGTCCAACGTGCTCAACGATCGCCGTATCAGCCTGACTGCGCGTCTGACCTACTGACAGGACAAGCGGCGAAAAGGAGAGCCCATGCGACAGGTTTTGCTCATCGATCTTGCGGAGGAAGCCGAAGCCATTGCGCGATACGAGGCCTGGCACGCGGCGGGCGCGGTTCCCGGCGCGGTAGTGAACGGCATTCGTGCCGCGCAGGTCCGCGACATGGAAATCTATCGAACGGGGAACCGGCTGGTCATGATCATGGAAACCGATCCCGGTTTCGATCCTGCCGAAAAGGCTTCGGCAGACGCAGCGAATGTGGACGTTCAGGCATGGGAGAGCCTGATGGACAGCGTACAGCGTCCGCTCGCCTGGGCCTCCGCCGACTGCAAGTGGACTCCGGCCGCCCGCATCTTTTCCCTCCAAGACCAGCCCTGAGGATAAACCCGCACGATGCGTTCCGCTCCATTGCTCCTGGCCTGCGCCACGCTCTCCCTGAATACCGCGGCAGTGAAGGCGCAGGCCGATGTGCCGCATGTCGAAAGTCGTGGCGGGCGTCATGCCCTGATCGTCGACGGCGCACCGTTCCTGATGTTGGCGGGGCAGGTCAACAACAGCTCCAGTTATCCGCAGCCGCTGCAATCCGCGTGGCCGGTTCTGGACCGGATCGGGGCGAATACGATCGAGGTGCCGATCGCCTGGGAGCAACTCGAACCGCGCGAGGGCACGTTCGACTTCAGCTTCGTGCAGACCCTGCTCGATGAGGCGCGCCGCCATGACAAGCGCGTCGTTCTCTTGTGGTTTGGCGCCTGGAAGAACACCGGACTTGCCTACACGCCCGATTGGGTCAAGCTCGACAACCGCCGCTTTCCGCGCATGAAAAAGCCGGATGGCAGCGATCACGATGTGCTTTCCCCCCACGGCGCCGAAACGTTGCGGGCGGACAAACGGGCTTTCCTCGCGCTCATGACCTATTTGCGCGACCACGATCGGCAGAACACCGTGATCCTGGTGCAGCCCGAGAACGAGGTGGGGAGCTACCGCAACCCCCGCGATTACGGGCCGGCGGCACAGAAACTCTTTACAGGGCAGGTGCCCCCGGCCCTGTTGCGCAAGCTCGGCGGAAGTTCGGGCACCTGGAGCCAGGTCTTCGGCAGCAAGGCGGACCGGGCCTTCAACACCTGGTTCACGGCCCGCTACGTCGAGGAACTCGCCGCCGCGGGCAAGGCGATCAAGCCGCTGCCGATGTACGTCAATGCCGCGCTTTCCGATCCCTTCAAGGAGCCGGACCCGCAAGGCGTGGCGAGCGGTGGGCCGCAGGGCGACGTGCTCGATATCTGGAAGGCGGCGGCGCCCTCGCTCGATTTCGCGGCGCCGGACATCTACGACCGCAAGAGCCGCAATGTGCTCAAGCATCTCGATCTCTACACCCGGCCTGACAATGCCCTGATGGTGCCGGAGATCGGCAATGCGCGGGAATATGCGCGCTACTTCTGGCCCGCTCTCGGACGCGGCGCGATCGGCTTTTCGCCCTTCGGCATGGATGGCAGCGACTATTTCAACTACCCGCTCGGTGCCAAGAGCTTCGATGAGGCCACGCTCGACGCCTTCGCCGCGAAGTACCGCGTGCTTTCGGGTGCGATGCGGGCCTGGGCGAAGATCGCGTTCGAAAACCCGACCTGGGGCGCCGCCAGGCCCGATGACGGTGCGGCACAGGAAACCACGATGGGGTGCTGGAAGATTACCGCCGCCTTCGGTCAATGGCAGTTCGGCCAGCGCGAGTGGTTTCCCGAAGCCGATCTTCCCGCCTGGGCTGCCGAGCCGGTCGGCGGGCTGGCGGTCGCGCAACTGTCGGCTGACACGTTCCTGTTGACCGGAGACCATGTGCGGGTGTCGTTCGCATCGGCCGCGGGCAGTCCGCCGAACGGGCTTATCGTCAAGGTCGAGGAAGGCCATTTCGACAAGGATCAATGGATCATGGATCGCGTGTGGAACGGCGACCAGACCGACTATGGCCTCAATCTCCCGGCGCGGCCGGTCTGGCTCAAGGTGACTATGGGGCGTTACCACTAGCTAGGGTCTATTGGGACCGGTCAGTACTGTCGGCCAAGTCCGGTCGCGGCCCAATAGATTCCGCCCAGCAAGTGGGAGAGATAGGCCGGATCACGGTAGGCATCGCCGTTATGTCCGAGCGTGGTAACGAAAACGCGACCCTTTTCGTAACGATGAGACCAGGCGACGGGATGATCCTTGCCCATCGGCCTGGCCACCTGTCCGGGCCAGATGCGGGTGGGATCGTAGCTTGTCTCGTCGACCTTGAGCACCGGTTCGATCTTCACGCTGTGGGGGTTCGCCGTCACGTAGAATTCGTCGCTCCAGATCCAGCGCGAGGGGAGGCCGAACGTTGCCGGAAATCCCGGATCGGCCGGTGTGACGACGCCGGTCTGGAACATTGGGTGGATGACGAAGCTGCGGCCGACCAGTTTCTCGTACCAGGGCCAGTTGTCCGGTTGCATGATGAGGGCGCGGTGGACGATCACGGCGTTGCCGCCGCCGCGCATGTAGTTCTCGAAGTTCTGCCGCTGGGCCGGGTTCAGCTCTTCGCCGGGCGTGTTCAGGAATAGGACGGCGGCGTATCGCTGCAAGTCGCCTTCGAAGACTTTCGGGTCGTTGGTGAAAGTCAGGTCGAAATCGTGGAGCCGGGCAAGGCGCTCCAGGCTCTCGCGCGCTATGGGAATGTACTCGTAGTGGTACTTGTTCGGGATGGCGAGGACGAGCAGCCGATACTGCGCCTCGGCCCAGGCGCTTGCGGGCATGGCCAGGGCGAGAAGAAGCAGAAGCGCCCGGATCATGCGCGTCATTGCACCAGCCTCGCGGCATAGAGCGCATGATGGCCGAGCATGTAGAGCGTCCGCCGATCGGGGCCGCCGAACAGGAGTTGCAGGGGGCGCTCCGGCACGTCGATCCGTCCGATTTCACGGCCTTCGGGCGAGTAGACGAAGACCTGGCCATTGGCGACATAGACGCGGCCTTCGGCATCCTTGGTCACGCCTTCTCCGCCGCGTTCGGCGAAAGGCTTCAGACCGGTGACCGTCCCGCCTGCGCCTACCGTGCCGCTGTAGGTGCGGTTTTCCGAAGCATTGGTCAGGAACACCCGCTCACCCGGCCTGGCTTGAATGAAGCCGTAAGTGTCCAGCGAGTCCGAGAAGCGCAAGCCCCTGTGGTCGGACGGTCCCTGCGCGAAGACACGCCAGGCGGGCAGCACCACGCTCCCGTCCGGCGAGGCATATTCCTGCGCCTGTTGCCGTGCCATGTTGCGCGTGAACATCTCGGCAAGCGTGGTGAACCGGTAAGACTTCGGATCTATCTGGTCCTTGAACTCGCCGTTGATCCACCAGTTGACCGGCAGTATCGTTGCGGCGGTGGTGGAGGGTTTGACGGGGCGCGGTGCGATGACCGTCAGTTCGGCGTCGGGCGATCCCGGCCTCAGACCGTAGACGGTGCCGTTGCGCCCGAACGAGGACAAGACCAGCAGGTTGCCCGAGCGGTCGACCGTCAGGTTGACGGGATCGAGGGCGGCGTCGCGCACGATTTCCAGCTTGCGATCGTCCGACCAGCTCCAGATGCGCTGGAACTGGCGGTCGATGAAGTAGAGCTTGCCCGCCGCATCCACCGCGCCGCCGCCGATGGAGTGGAAGCCGTCCGCCAACCTCTCGACGCGGGCGCCTTCGAATGTCGCGGGAGTCACCGGGGCGGGCGAGGCCGTCACGTCCAGCACCGCGAATTCGCGTTCGCGCACGTCGAGGCCGTGGGTCACGTCGCGCAGGGCGTTCTCGAAGGGGAACTTGGTGAGGCGCAGGAACGTGGCGCAGCCGTTCTCGTCGCAGGTGCCGAGACCGCTCTCGGCATTCACATGGACATTGCGGAAGCGGATGTCGTGCGAATTGTAGAGCGTGACGGCGGCAGGGGCCGCCTTGCGGGTGCGGGTCACGCGATAGGCGTGGAGGTTGGCGACCAGGATATTGCTGGAATCGCGGATCTCCAATGCGACGGCATCGCCGCTTTCGCCCGCCTCGCCTTCGGTCTGCGGGGCGAGCAGTTCCCAGTTGGAGACGCGGTTGAGACCGATCTCTGTGCGGACGTGGTGCTCGACCGAGGCCTGGATCAGGCGGCCGGGGGTCTGAGTATCGGAGATCAGGATGCCGGGATTGCCGAAAGTGCTGGGGCTCCAGATATTGGCGAAAGTGCCGCCGCCGCCCTGCGTCACCCAGAGGCTGGCATATTGCCCGTCCCAGCGACGGGAGGCGTCGGGATCGGCGGTGGCATTGTTGTTGTAGGGATCGATCCGCGTCCCGTCGAAACGGTTGGTGCCGTGGCCGCCCTGGAACTTGACGTCGTTGACCATCGAGCGGGCGCCCGCCTTCCAGAGCAGGGCCGTGGCACGCGGGTTGTTGCCGCTGGTGTTCAGTCCGATACCGGCGACGATAGCCTCACCGCCCGAGGCGCTTTCCACCAGTGCCTTCGGCGCGCCGATGCCTGCATAGGCGGGCGAGCCGTCCGGCAGGACGATCTGCGTCAGGCTGGGATGAAGGCCGATCAGCACCGAATCCGGACGCAGGCGCAAGGTCTCGCTGACCTTGTAGAACCCGGCAGGCAGGTAGACCACGCGGTGGGTGTCGATGGCCTTCTGGAGGGCGGCGGTATCGTCGCTGAGGTTGTCTCCCTTGGCACCGAGCGTGCGGACGCTCACCCATTCGGAGACGGGAGGCAGAGCGCGAATCGCCGGAATGGGTGGGGCGGGCAGGGCCGGGAGCGGCGCCGCGTCGGTCTGGGTGCGATATTCGCCCATCTTGCCGAAGGCGGGCAAGGTCAGTCCGTGGCTGAATGCGGCGACCTTGTAGCTCTCCCCCGAGCCGGGAACCGTCCGCCCGCTCTCGCGAAAGCGGGCAAAGACCGGCGTGCGCGAGGCCACGGCATTCTGGAAGCCGACTTGCGTGTAGACGTTGTTCTCGTTGGACACGATCACGCCTGCCTTCGAGACGTTTTCGAACCGCACGTCCTGTCCCCAGAGCCAGTCGCCGTAGCCCTCGTCGATCTCGATGCCGACAGGGGTATCGCGGATCGAGACGTTGAGCAGGGTCAGCCCCGCCTCGTGTTCGCGAATGGCGGCGTCGCGTTGGCCCTCAAACGTGGAATCCACCAGCGCGAAAGGCCAGGCGGGTGAAGGCTTTTCGGCGAGAATGCCGTAGCGACCACCGCGAAAGTGCAGGTCCTCGGCCTCGTTGGCGACATGATAAAGTCCGGCGAGGCCAGAGCCGATGTCGAAATCGACATGGCTGACGAAGCTGTGCTGGGCGGCGTGGAAGCGGATCGCGGTGGCGGCAGGGTTGCCGTCCAGGATGCGGAAATCGATATTGCCGAGCGCCGAATAGAACGTGCCGGGGTTGGCGTCGGCCACGTCCTTGTTGAAGGGCACGGAGCCGGGCGGGGGAAACGCCACTTCGCGGGCGTCCTTGGGATCGCGTTCCCGCGCCGAACCTGCAAAGACGAGCATATGCGCCACGCCGCGCTGGAAACCGGGGGTCTTCGCGCCGAGGAGGATGACGGGCCGTTTCTCGCCCACGCCGAAGATACGCACGCCGGGCCAGAGGAACAGCGTGCGGCTGATGCGATAGGTGCCCTGTGGCAGGAACACGATGCCGCCGCCCACGCCCTTGCCTGCCGGTCCCTGCGCGGCCTTGTCGATCGCCTGCTGGATCGCGGCGGTATCGTCGGTGCGACCATCTCCCCTGGCCGCAACGGTGACGGCGGCGGGTTCGTCCGGCATTGTCGTATAGGCGGAAGGCGATGCGACGAGCGGCGCGGCGGCGAGCAGCGTCAGCATCGCCGTGGAGGCTGCCAGGATCGCGCGCTTCATGTATTCTCTCCGTATGCTGATCGTTTGCTGCGGAGGCTTCGACAAGCTCAGCCTGAGCGGGTTTAGCGATTGTGACACTACTTCCGCTCACCCTGAGCTTGTCGAAGGGTCAGGCTGGACCTGTCGAAGCCCCTTGCGTTTTCACGCTGACAGATGGGCTGGTCCCGGCTTTCGCCGGGACGACACCACTTGTCAGAAATTGAAGCGAATGCCCGCGCGGTAGATCCGCCCCAGCGTGTCGTAGAGTGCCGGGTTGATGTCGAGACCGGTGTTGGTCTGCGGTGCCGCGACGGGATCCTTGTCGAACAGGTTGTCGATCTTGCCGTAGAGCTGAAGGTTCTCGCCGAACTTGATCGTAGCGCCGACGTCCACGTAGAAGGCGCCCTTCATCGTGTTGTAGTCGATGGTCGGGTGATTGCCGGTGGAAGCCGGGCAAGACGACTGGCAGACGACGTACTGGTTGCCGAAGGTGCCGTCGCTGATCCAGCGCTCCTGCACGGTCAGGCTGAAGCGGTCGCTGTCGTAGGTCTGGACGGCCAGCCACTTCCAGTCGGGTGTTGCGCCGTTGTTGGCGCCGGCCTGGTCGATCGGATCGACGCCCGCAATGCCCGCATTGACGATGAACTTCTGGATATGGGTGGCCAGTGCGCGGACGGTGAAGTTGCCCGGCAGGCCCAGCGGCTGCTGCCACTGGTAGCTGGCCTCGATGTCGAAGCCGCTGGTCTTCCACGAGGCGAGGTTGAACGGCTGGACGTTGACGAAGTTTGTGCCCTGCGGACCGTCCAGCTGGAAACCGCCGCAGAAGGCCTGGTTGCCGTCGAAGCAGAAGCGCACGATCTGGTCGGCGGACAAGGTGGAGACCACGCCGTCGAGCTTGATGTGGTAGTAGTCGAACGAAAGGCTGAGGCCCGGCAGCCACGAGGGGCGCGACAGCACGATGCCCAGTTCGGTGTTACGCGCCACTTCCGGTTTCAGGTTGGTGTTGCCGATCGTGTTCTGGAAGATCTGCACTGCCTGGTTGCGGAAGGGGTCGTTGAAGTTCGGCAAAGTGGTGACTGTCGGCGCGGCGAAGAGCTCGGAGAGGTTCGGCGCGCGCACGTCGCGCGAGGTCACGGCGCGCAGGCGGATGCCGTCGAGCGGGGTATCCCAGGTGCCGCCGACCTTCCAGGTCCACACGGTGCCGGAAGTGCTGTAATGCGTGGCGCGCGCGGCGCCGTTGAGGTTGGCGCGGCCGAAGCTGTCGCTGTTCAGCAGCGGCAGGTCGACTTCGACGTAACCTTCGTAGACCTCGTACTTGCCGCGACCGTTCTTGTAGTTGCCCGCCGCCCAGTTGCTGCCGAGCGTGGAGTTGAGCAGCGGATCGGCCGGATAGTCGGCGCTGTTGGGGCTGAGGTCGGAAACGCCAGCGCCATAGGGGTCGGCGTTCACCCGGTAGAACTCGCGCCGGTACTCGCCGCCGAACGCCACCGAGACCGGGCCCGCCCAGGAATCGAAGGGACTGCCTGAAAGGTTGGCGCTGAGGACGTCCTGCGTCAGCTTGGTGTGCTGGAACGGTCCGTTGTCGTGCGGCGCGACATAGGCGAGGGCGGCGTCGGACGGTGCGAAATTGCCGAAGATGTTGATCGGCTGGCAGCCGTTGGCACGCGCCACCGGTTCGGCGCAGACGATGGCGCCGTTTAGGGTGATCGCATTGGTTGCCGCCACATAGCGGTTCTGAAGCACGATGTCGCGGACGCGGATGTCGGAGATGGTGATGCCGTGCTCATAGTAGGCATCGTAGTTCCACGAGGTTCCGGCGGCGTCGAATGCGCCCTTGAGGCCGCCGACGAAGCGGTACTGCTTGCGGTTCGTATAGACGTGCGGATCGGGGAACGAGGCGTTGCTGGTGCCGAATCCGAAGCTGGTGATCCCGGCGGTGGCGCAACGGTCGCGCACCAGTTGCGGCAGGAACGGATTGGCGCACTGCACCGTCAGCGAGGGCCTGCCGTAGCCGGGGCTGGGCTGGTTGTTGGTCTTCACCTGCGCAATGTTGACGGTGACATAAGCTTCGTTGTTCTCGGCGAAGTCGTATCCGATGCGGCCATAGCCGTTGATGCGCTCCAGCGCGGACTTGAGCGAGGCGCCCGAGCCGGGCGCGCCGGACAGATCGCCGCCTTCGCAGAAGCTGTTGCCGCGATAGCAGTTGCTGACCTGCCCGTTGCCCAGCGGCTGGCCGTTCGATCCGTAGTTGAAGTTGTAGGGCGTGCCGTTGGCGTCGAAGGCGATGCCCTGAAGCGGACCGTTGTTGATCAGGCCGTAGCGGGCATACTGGTAGGGCTGGGCGTAGTCGCGGTAGTTGAACTGCGGCAACCCGTTGTTGGTCTGGCCGGTGTTCATCAGCGTGGTGGCGCGATACCAGTCGCGGCTGCCCGCAAGGTCGGTGCCGAAGTCGCCCGCGCCGACACCGCCTTCATGGTCGTATTCGCCGCTGACGACGACATGGAGACGGTCGTCGAGGAACGACTTGCCCCATGCCGCCTGCACCAGCGCGGTCTCGTCGTCGCCGTACTTGGTGATGCTGCCGAGGATATTACCCTTGAAGCCCTCGAACCGGGTATCGGTGATGAAGTTGACCACGCCGCCGACCGCATCGGAGCCGTAGGACGCGGAAGCGCCGCCTGTCACCACGTCCACGCGCTTGACCAGCAGTTGCGGGAACATGGAGATGTCGGGCACGCCGGTCACATTGGCGCCGACCACGCGCTGCCCGTCGAGCAGTGTCAGCGTGCGGATCGGCTGGAGACCGCGCAGCGAGAAGGAGCTGAGGCCCTGCTGCCCGCTCGACGTGCTGAAGGTGCCCGTCGAGGCGCCGGTCGAGCCCTGGAGCGAGGGCAACTGCGCGATTGTGGTGAAGATGTTGGGCTGGGCGTTCGCGGTGATCTGCTCTTCGCCGATCACGGTCGTGGGCGTCGGTGCGTTGAAGCCGCTGGTGGTGATGCGCGAGCCGGTGACGACGATTTCCGCCGCCTGGCGTTCGGAGACAGGCTCGGCCGGTGCAGGCGGCTGCGGGTTCTGCTCCTGCGCGTGGGCTTGGGTTGGGGCCGCGCCGACAAGCGATACGGCGACAAGCGCGACGAGGCTGGCCCCGGCGCGCTGGCGGTGAATAATGCTCCTCACTTTCATCGATCTTCCCTCTTCCTTCCGGGACCGCTTCTTTGTCAGGGCGGCCGTCTATTCTCTTGTGGTTGCTGCGTAGAGTGCGTGGTGCGTCAGGATGAACAACGTGGTGCCGTCGGCGCCGCCGAACAGGATCTGAAGCGGTCGCTCAGGCACGTCGATGCGGCCCTGCGGCTTGCCGTCCGGCGCGTAGATGTACACCTGACCGTTGGCGACGTAGACCCGGCCCTGCCGGTCGACCGCGACGCTCTCGCCGCCGCGATCGGCGAAAGGCTTGAGGCCCTGTAACGCGCCGCCCTTGCCGACCGTGGCGCTGTAGGTCCTGTTTTCCGAACCGTTGGTGACGAAGACCCGCTCTCCCGGACGGCCGGAGATCAGGCCGTTGGCATTGAGGCTGTGCGACCAGCGCCAGCCGACATGATCGACCGGCCCCTGCTGCCACACGCGGAAGGCGGGAAGCGCGAGGCTGCCGTCCGGCGAGACATATTCCTGCGCCTTGGCCGAACCGGCATCCTGCGCGAAGAGTTCGGCCAGCGTGGTGAACTGGTAGGTCTTGTGGTCGAGCTGGTCGCGGAATTCGCCGTTGACCCACCAGTTGACCGGAACCAGCGTTTCGGCGGCAGGCTTGTCGCGCACGGGCGTTGGCGCGATCACGGTCATCTGGTCCTTGGGACCGGCGGGATCGATCGAATAGACGCCGCCCTTGGCGCCGAGCGAGGACAGCACCAGCAGATGGCCGGAGGCATCCACGGCCAGGTTCACCGGATCGAGCGCGTTGTCGCGCACCACTTCCAGACCGCGCTCGCCGGTCCAGCGATGGATGCGCTGGAAGCGGCGGTCGATGAAGTAGAGCGCGCCCTTGGCATCGGTCGCCGCGCCGGAGATCGACCAGAAGCCGTCGGCCAGCTTTTCTACAGGCACGGCAGATGTCGCGGCGGCGGTGGCAGTGGTGCTGCTTTTCCCGATATCGAGGCTGGCGAACTCGCGCTCGCGCACCAGGCTCTTGCCGGTTACATCCTCGATGGCGTTGTCGAACGGATACTTGCTGGCGCGCAGGAAGGTGCCGCAGCCTTCGTCGTCGCACGTGGCATAGCCGCTCTCGCCGTTGACGTGGACGTTGCGGAAGCGGATCTCGCCGGAGTTGAACAGCTTCGCAGCACTGCGAGCCGGGTGATAGCTGCGGGTCACGCGGTAGGCGTGGTAATTGGCGAAGAGGAGATTGCGCGAATTGCGGATCTCCAGCGAGACGGCATCCGGGCCGTCGCCCACTTCCTGTTCGGTCTGCGGAGCCAGGAATTCCCAGTTCCGGACGTTGTCGAGCACGATCTCGTTGCGGGCGTGATGCTCGACCGACATCTCGTAGACGTGGCCGGGGGTCTCGGTGTCCGTCACCATGAACCCGGCCTGCGCAAAAGTGTTCGGGCTCCATACGTCGGCAAAGGTACCGCCGCCGCCGTCCACCCAGATGCTGGGATATTGCGCGTCCCAGCGCCCGTCCGAAACCGGATCGCCGCTGCGGGCGGAGAGCGAACCCAGCGGCTTGCCGTCGGCGGTCGGGGTGCCGCCGCCGCCCATGATCTTCACGTCCTCGACGAGGCTGTTCTCGCCCGAGCGCCAGAGGAGCGCGGCGGCGCGCGGATTGACCCGCCCGGTGAACAGGCCCAGGCCCGAGACGATATTGTCGCCGCCGCGCGGGCTTTCGAGGATAGGCAGGACCGCGCCGAGACCGGCATGGGCGGCATTGCCGTCCGGGATATAGAACTGCGTCATCGCCGGGTGCAGGCCGATCAGCACGCTGTCGGGGCGCAAGGTCAGGCGGTTCGTCACCTTGTAGAAGCCCGCAGGGAAATAGAGCACCCGGTTAGCGTCGATGGCGCGCTGGATCGCGGCGGTATCGTCGGTCTTGCCGTCGCCGACCACGCCCTGGGTATGCACGTCGACCCAGTCCGTCATCGGCGGCAGGTCGCGGATCGCGCCCTTGCGCGCGGCTGGCAGGGCAGAGAGACCCTCGATCTCGGCCTTGGTCGCATAGGCGCCGTCGCTGCCGAGCGCGGGAACCGCGAGGCCGTAGGAGAAATCGGAGACCTTGTAGGCCGCCCCTTTGCCCGCCACGGTGCGCCCGCTGTCGCGGAAACGGGCGAAGACCGGCGTACCGCTGGCAAGCGCGTTCTCGAAGCCGATCTGGGTGAAGACGTTGTTTTCGTTCGAGATGACCACGGCCGCCTTGCCGACGTTCTCGAAGCGGACGTCCTTGCCCCAGAGCGAGTCGCCATAGCCGCGATCGACCTCGATCCCGACGGGCGTGTCGCGGATCGAGACGTTGACCATGGTCAGCCCGACTTCGTGCTCGCGGATGGCGGCATCGCGCTGGCCGTCGAAACTGGAATCGAGCAGGGTGAACTGCCAGGCGGGAGAGGTCTTCTCGGTGACGATACCGTAACGGCCGCCGTGGAAGTGAACGTTCTCGATGACGTTTCCGGCCTGATAGACGCCGGCGAAGGCCGAACCCAGGCGGAAGTCCATGTGGCTGAGGAAGGCATGCTGGGCCATGCGGAAGCGCACCCCGGCGGCAGCGGGATTGCCTTCGCCGATCTCGATGTCGAGATTGCTCATGGCCGAGTAGAACGTGCCGGAATTGGCGTCTCGCACCGTCTTGTTGCGCGGCACGACGGTCGGGACCGGGACGGGCACCTGGCCGACCGCGTACTGGTCGTCTCCGGCGAAGACGATCATCGTCGAGACGCCTTTCTGGAAGCCCGGCGTGCGCGGGGCCAGAACGATGGTCGGGCGCTCCTGTCCGACGCCGTAGACCCTCACGCCTGCGGGCACCACCAGAGTGCGGGTGATGCGGTAGCGGCCCGAAGGCAGGAACACCATGCCGTGGCCGCCCGTGTCGCGGGACTTGTCGAGCGCGTCCTGAATGGCTGCGGTATCGTCGGTACGCCCGTCGCCGCTGGCCTTCACGGTGATGGCGCGGGGTTCGGCGGGAGCGACGGGAAAGACCGAGGGACCGGACGCGGCTTGGGCAATCGGCGCACTGCCGAGGGAAACGAGCGCGCTTGCCGCCAGCAGGCCCGCCGTGATTCCTCTGCGTCCGATCATTGCCGCCTCCCTGTCGGTTCGTTCTCGCGCCTTTTGCTAAAGGGAGCGGGCAGGCTTGGCACTTGCGACAAAGGTCGTAGTTCCCAGCC
Source organism: Novosphingobium sp. BF6 (assembly GCF_058273105.1). NCBI lineage: Bacteria > Pseudomonadati > Pseudomonadota > Alphaproteobacteria > Sphingomonadales > Sphingomonadaceae > Novosphingobium > Novosphingobium sp. BF6. The sequence continues at coordinate 1,895,410 of NZ_CM177776.1, read as the reverse complement.
GGCGGTCGGGGCTTCTATAGCTCGCCCATCATCGCGATGGGCCTTGCGCCGTCGCCGGGCTGCAAGGACCCCGTTTTGCCAAAATCCTCAGAAAGCGGCGCATTTTCGCGAGGCGCGATCATCGTCATGGGTGTAAGCGGCTGCGGCAAGTCGACCCTTGGGGCATTGCTCGCCGAAGCGCTGGACTGCACCTTTCTCGAAGGCGACTCGTTCCATGCCCCCGAGGCGGTGGCGAAGATGCGCGCAGGCCAGCCCCTGACCGACGAGGACCGCTGGCCTTGGCTGGACCGGCTGGGCGCGGCGGCTGTAGCTTCGGTTTCTGAGAAGGGGCGGGTGGTCGTCGCCTGCTCGGCGCTGCGGCTGGCCTATCGCGACCGCCTGCGCGCGGCGATCGGTGCGGGTGCGCATTTCGTGCTGCTGGAAACGAGCCGCGAGAATCTCTTCGCGCGGCTGGAGAACCGCCCCGGCCACTACATGCCCGCAAGCTTGCTGGACAGCCAGCTCGCCACGCTCGAAGTGCCGCTGGACGGCGAGCAGGCCGTGGTGTTGGCTAGCGAGCAGCCGCCTGAAACCCTGCGCGACACCGTGCTGCGGAAACTGCGTTCGGACTGAAACGCCCTCAGGGCATCAGGCGGCGGCGGCCTTCCCACAGGTGCCAGCGCATCGCCAGCGCCGCGCCTTCGGCGTCCTGCGCACGGATGGCGGCGACGATCACTTCGTGCTCGCGCAGCATCGTGGCGATGACTTCGGGCGGGCGTGAACGCGAGATGTCGACGCCGGCACGCATGACCTTCTCGACATCCGACCAGAGCGCATCGAAAGCGATCAGGAACGAGGGATTACCCGTCGCGGCGGCGATGCGGCGATGCAGTTCCATGTCCTCGGCATGGGCGGGAGCGTTGGAGAGAAGCGCCTCGCGCAGCATTTCCATGCCTTCCTCGACATGGGCCATCTCCATCGACGTCCGCCGGGTCGCTGCCAGACGGCAGGCTTCCGCTTCCAGCACGAAGCGCACTTCGTAGCTGCCCAGCGTCGCCGGAAGTTCGCTCATCGGCATGAAGGCAGCGAGCCGGTCCGAGGGGCGGCTCTTGACGAACGAGCCTGCCCCGCGCCGCGCCTCGGTAATGCCGTCCGAGGCCAGCCGAACCAGCGCCTCGCGCACGATGGCGCGCGACACGCCGAACATTTCCGCCAGCCGGGCCTCCGAAGGCAGGCGCGCGCCGACCTCCAGATCCTTCGACTTGATGATCTCGACGATGCCCGCATAGGCATGGTCGGAAAGCCGTGCCTGGTTCATCGAAACTCCTGCCTGCTCATCATGCCGCCCCGATTGTTAGATGACGCTGCTCGCCGCAAGCACCAGAAGCAGGCCTACCACAGCGACGACGGTCTCCATGATCGACCAGGTGCGGAAGGTGCCGGGCATGTCGGTGCCGAGATAGCTCTTCACCAGCCAGAAGCCGGGATCGTTGACGTGGGAGAAGAACAGCGATCCGGCGCCGATGGCGAGCACCATCCATTCGGGCGCGACGCCGGAGGTGGCCACGAGGCCCTCCATCACGCCCGCCGTGGTGATCGTGGCGACGGTCGCCGAGCCGGTCGCGAGACGGATGCAGACCGAAACGCCCCAGGCGAGCAGGATCGGGGAGATCGCGCCGTCTCCCGCCAGACGGACCAGCATGTCTGAAAGGCCTGCCGTCACCAGCACCTGTTTCAGCGCGCCGCCTGCACCGATCGCCAGCAGGATGCCGCCCGCAGGCGCCATGGCTTCCAGCCAGATCGCGTCCTGGATGCGGCGCTCGCCCAGACGTCCGCCGAACAGCAGCGGCAGGGCGAAGAGGTTGGCGAGCAGCAGGGCGATCACCGGGTCGCTGATCCAGGTGAGCCAGGCCAGTCCGGCGGCGATGCCGGGCGGGGCGATCGCGACGGCTTGCCCGGCAGCAATCAGCACCACCGGCAGCAGCACCGCGGTCAGGGCGCGGGCGACCGAGGGTGTCGCAACGTCCATCGTCTCGGGCGCGAGCAGGGGCGGGCTGAGCTTGACCCCGCGCGCGGTGAAGCGGGCGAGCACCGGCCCGGCAATGATCGCCGTGGGAATGCCGACCAGCAGCCCATAGGCGAGCGTCAGTCCGAGGTTCGCGCCGAGGGCATTGACGGCCAGCAGCGGCCCCGGATGCGGCGGCACGAGGGCATGGACGACCGAAAGACCGGCAAGGGCGGGCAGCATCAGCCGCAGCTTGGATTCGTCGTCATCCATGCCCTTGGGCAGGGCAGCGGCGGCGGAAGCCACGATCGGCAGCAGCAGGACGAGGCCGGTCTCGAAGAACAGCGGCAGGCCGATCAGCAGCGCGGTGAACAGGCTGGCCCAGGGAGCGCCCTTGACGCCTGATATGCGCAATGCGGCATGGGCCAGACCGGCGGCGCCGTTCGAGAGTTGCAGCATCGCGCCAAGGCCGAGGCCCAGCGCGACCACCAGCCCGGTCCCCCCCAGGATTGCCCCTGCGCCTTTCTCGACCGACTTGGCAGTCTCCTCCAGCGGTATTCCGGCGAGAATGCCGACCGTGAAGGCGCCGCAGAGCAGCCCGACGAAAGGATGGAGCCGCCCGCGCACGATCAGTGCGATGGACAGCGCGATGCCGGTCACGGCGGAAAGGATCAGCCGGATGTCTTCCGGGGTCATGGTCGGGTCGATCCCGCGCTGCGCGATTCGGGTTTCGCAACGGCTGCATGCTTGCTCGGGCCGAACGGCCACGCTCGACGAAATGATGGCGCCATCCCTCGCCTCTCCCTTGTTCACACTGTTGTCGGGGGTGGCGATGCCAACCCAAATCTGTTGGACAGGTTATAGCTTGAAGATCGCTGTATTCTACAAAAATTAAGTCGTAGGCGCAGATTCTGCTTGAACCTGTCTGACCGATTCCGGTATTACTCCTGTGAACGAACTCCGGTGCGGCGGGTCTTCGATTCAGGGCGGCACCACAAGAATCGAGTCAGTCAGGGAGAAAAGGGATGCACCTCGTTGCAGATCTGTGCACGGTTCCCGCCAGCCAAGATGTCGCCGCGCGCGACCTTCCGGCAGCGGCCCTCCATTTTACGCCGACCCAGCTCAAGGTCCTGCGCTGCGTTCGTTCGGGGCTGCTTAATAAGCAGATCGCCTACGAACTCGGCATGGCCGAAGCGACGGTGAAAGTTCACATGACGGCGCTGATGCGCAAGCTCAACGTGCGCAACCGCACGCAAGTGGCGATAGCCGCCGGACAGCTGGCGCGCGCCTGATCTCGCGGGAGGGAAGGGTTATGGGATCGCGGCGCGAAATTCTCGGTATCGGTGCGGGCATGGCGGCGGCGGGCCTGACCCCCGGCTTCGCTTCCAGGGCGTTTGCGGCAGAAGGCAGGAACGGCCGCAAGATCGGCTATGCCGTCGTCGGGTTGGGCTATTATGCCACGCACCAGATCATGCCGAACTTTGCCGGATGCGAACACTCGCGGCTGGTCGCACTGGTCAGCGGTACACCCGCCAAACTGGAGCAGTATGGCGCGCAATACGGTATTCCAAAAACCCATCGTTACAGTTACGCGCAGTTCGACTCCCTTCGTGACAACCCGGATATCGATGCCGTCTACATAGTCCTGCCCAATAGTCTCCATGCCGAATACTCCATTCGCGCGGCGCAGGCGGGAAAGCACGTCCTTTGCGAAAAGCCGATGGCGACGTCGGTGGCGGAATGCCAGGCGATGATCGCCGCCTGCAGCAAGGCCGGGAAGAAGCTGATGATCGGCTATCGCTCGCGGTTCGAGCCTTACAACCGGCTCGCCATCGAACTGGCGCGCGGCGGTCATGTCGGCCCGACACGGCTCATCACCGCCGAACATGGCTTTCCCATCCAGCCCGGCCAGTGGCGACTGGACAAGCCGCTTTCCGGTGGCGGCTCGATGATGGATATCGGCATCTACAGTCTCAACGCGGCCCGCTATCTGACCGGCGAGGAGCCGGTCGAAGTGAGCGCGGTGGAATCGACCGACCGCTCCGATCCGCGCTTCGCCACGGTCGAGGACCGCATCAGTTTCGTGCTGCGTTTCCCGTCCGGCATTCAGGCCAACTGCATCTCCAGCTACAGTTCCGCGCATAACGGCTACCGCGTGATCGGCACGCAGGGCTGGATCGGGATGGAACCGGCCACGCCCTATACCGGGCAGACGATGACGATCCGGAAGGACGGTGTCACCGCGCCGAGGACACTGCCGCCGCCCACACGCAACCAGTTCGCGGCACAGCTCGATCACCTGTCGGAATGCGTGCAGTCCGGCGCGACGCCGATCGTTTCCGGTGAGGAAGGATTGGCGGACATGCGGATCATCGAAGCGATCTACCGTTCGGCGGCGGAACGGCGTCATATCGGACTGACGGCATGACCGACCGCCGTGGCGTGTTGGCCGGTCTTGCTGCCATGCCCTGGCTTTATGCGACGCGGGCTGCGGCAGAAGAGCCTTTTGGAACCGTGCGGCGCCTCGATCCCGAACTAGGCCGTATCGTCGCGCCGGGGGCCTCGATCCGCCGTCTCGCTTCGGGATTTCGCTGGGCGGAAGGCCCGGTCTGGGTTCCGGGCGAGAATGGCCTGCTGTTTACCGATCCGCCTGCCAATACGGTCCATCGCTGGAGTGAAGCCAAGGGCGTGGAAGTGTTCCTGCGACCATCGGGCCTTCAGACCGCCGTGCCCGCCAGCATTCGCGAACCCGGCCTCAACGGCCTCGCACTGGATGCGGGCGGCGCCCTGATCGGCGCCGACAGCGGATCACGGGCGATCGTGCGGATCGACCTTGAATCCCGCAAGCGCACGACATTGGCGGATCGTTTCGAGGGCAAGCGCTTCAACAGCCCCAACGATGTCTGCGTGGCGAAGTCCGGAGCGATCTACTTCACGGACCCCAGTTACGGACTGGCAGAAGGTGACGATTCCCCATTGCGCGAACTGGCGTTTTGCGGGCTTTACCGTCTGTCGCCGGATGGCAGGGTTGATCTGCTGGACCGCAGTCATCGTCGCCCCAATGGCGTGGCGCTTTCGCCGGATGAGCGCACGCTCTACCTCTCGTTGTCGGACGAAACCCAGCCGGAAGTGCTGGCCTATGCGCTCGGAGCGGACGGGATGCCGCGCGAGAGCCGCCGGTTCCTCGACATGAAAGCGCAGTTCGATGAGGGGCGTCCCGGCCTGCCGGACGGAATCAAGGTGGGGGCCTCGGGCCATGTCTTCGCGACGGGGCCTGGCGGCGTTCATGTCTGCACGGCTGAAGCGCGCGTGCTCGGGGTCATCGAGACCGGGAAGGCCATCGCCAATTGCAGCATAGGACAGGGAGGCCAGTCGCTGTTCCTGACATCGTCCGACAGCTTGGCGGTAATACCCCTGCTGCGTTCATGAAGCCAGGTTCGAACGACTGACGCCTGGAATGCCGGGGAGCACAGGTCCTCCCCGGCATTTCGTTGTCAGGCGGCAGACGACTTGCGCGCCGTCACCCAGTCATCGACGACGCGTTCGAGAACCGTCAGCGGCATGCCGCCACCGGCCAGCGCCGTGTCGTGGAAACCGCGAATGTCGAAGCGGTCGCCCAGCGCCGCCTTCGCCTTCTCGCGTAGACGCACCCATTCGTTGTGTCCGACCTTGTAGGCGCAGGCCTGGCCCGGCCAACTGCAATAGCGATCGATTTCCGAGGTCGCCCCGCCTTCCGCCCGGCCGGTATTGTCGATGAAGTAGCGGATCGCCTGCTCGCGGCTCCAGCCCTTGGCATGGATGCCGGTGTCGACGACCAGACGCACCGCCCTGAACAGCAGGCTCTGGTAGAAGCCGACCCGGCCCAGCGGATCGTTGTCATAGGCGCCCAGTTCGTCGGCCAGTTGCTCGGCATAGAGACCCCAGCCTTCGGAATAGCTGGAGAAGAACAGCAGGTTCATCAGCTTGGGCGCTGCCGGGCTTTCCTGCTGGAGGGCGATTTGCAGGTGATGGCCCGGAATTGCCTCGTGATAGGTCAGGGTGGGAAGGCCGAACTTGGGCCAGTTGGCGGTGTCGGTCAGGTTGATCCAGTAGATGCCCGGACGCGTGCCGTCGAGGCTGGGCGAATTGTAGTAACCCTGCGATGCGCCTTCCTGGATTTCGGGCGGTACGCGTTTGATCTCAACGCCGGACTTGGGCAGGCGACCGAAGGCCTTGGGCAGGAGCGCCTGCATCGCCGCCATCTGTTCGTTGAGATGGGCGATCAGTTCCACTTTCGCGGCGTCGGTGTTGGGATAGACATTGGTGGGGTTGGCGATCAGTGCGGCCATGCGCGCGCCGACCGTCCCCTGGGTGAACCCCTGCGACTTCAACAAGGCGTCAGAGCGGGCCGTGAGGTCCGCGACCTGCTCCAGCCCGATGCGATGGATTTCCTCGGCGGAGAGCCGGGTCGTGGTGATGTAGTTCAGGCTATTGGCATAGTACTGCGCACCTTGCGGCAGGCGCGAGACAGACGCGTCATGACCGGCCTTGGGCTGGATGGCCTTGAGGGCATCGTTCTGCCGCTGCAGGGCCGGATAGACCCGCTCGGCGACCAGCTTGCGGACCCGGTCGCCCCAATCGCCGGGGATCGACTGTTCGTGCGTGCGCCGGACGATCGACTGGACCAGCGTGGATTCTCCGGCAGCCGTCCCCAGCATCCCGGCCTGAAGGCCGATGGTCTTGCTCAGGATGAAGTCGGGCGGGATGACGCCGAGGCCGAAATCCTCGCGCATCCGGTCGGTTTCGGCATCGAGTACATCGGCGAAGTCATTCACGCGCGAGACATAGGCTTCCGCGTCGGCCGAGGTCTTGATCGTGTGCTGGTTGTCGAGAAAGTCCCCGGTACTGAGGTAGGCACCACCGCCTTGGCTCACGCGATAGATTTGCGGCCATCCGCCCTGGCCGTAGGGGATGGCGTAAGTCCTGATGACGGCGTCGAGGTTTGCGGCGACCGTGTCGTAATAGATCGCGTCCTGCGCATTCAGCGAAGCCCTGTCGAGCGTGCCAAGCTGCGCGCGCGCGGTGCGGACGAGATTGCGGCTTTTTTCCTCTTCCGCGCGCGTGGGAACGGTCAGGCGGGACTTCAGAGCGGCGCGGGGGCCTGTGTCCAACCCCAGCTGCGTCGCAGTCTCGGGCGAAGCATCGACCTGGGCATTGAAGTATTTGTCCATGAACGCGGCAAGAGCGGGGTTCGCACCCGTCGGCGATGCCGATGCACGTGCGAGGACAGGTCCGGCGGCTACGGCGGCTGCTCCCGCCGATGTGGACGAGAGGAAACGGCGACGATCGATCATGAAAGCTCCGGCGTTTGGGTTATGACCGAAGCCTACGCCATGCGCCCGAGCGAATGCAAATGGAACGGGATGGCCGCAATTCCCTATCATGCTTGCATTTTGTCATCCGGGTTTGAGGGATAGCCGCGATGGCGGCGTATTGCCTTGCATGACGCCGAAAGACAGTTTCCATTGCGCCCTGCTTCGACGCAGGCATTTCCTGGCCCTTGGCGGTGCTTTTGCGGGTAGCCTTGGCGTGGCGGGACTGTTTCCGGCATGGGCGCGCAGCGGCACGTCGGGGATCGTCCACGCCAGCACCGGTTCCGGCGTTCTGTCCGGCAATTCCATCGCGCTTCAGATCGGCGCGAGCCATTTCTCCACCGGCGGGCGTTCGGCCCATGCGGTGACTGTCAACGGCACGCTGCCCGCGCCGCTTCTGCGTCTGCGTGAAGGCGAGACGGTGCGTATCGCCGTCACCAATCGCCTGAAGGAGCAGACTTCGATCCACTGGCACGGGTTGCTGGTTCCCTTCCAGATGGACGGAGTGCCGGGCGTCAGCTTCCCCGGCATCGATCCGGGTGAGACCTTCGTTTACGAGTTCCCGCTCACCCATTCGGGGACATTCTGGTATCACTCGCACTCCGGCATGCAGGAGGCGGAAGGGCTGTTCGGCCCGATCGTGATCGATCCCGCCGGTACTGATCCGATCGCCTGCGACCGCGAGCATGTCCTGGTCCTGTCGGACTGGAGCCCGATCCATCCGCATGAGCAGATGCGCCGCTTGAAGATGATGGGCGGTTATTTCAATCGTCAGCGTCAGACGCTTGCGGGGCTGCTGGCAGGGAAGGACCAGTCGCTCGCCGACCGCCTCGCCTGGGGGAAGATGCGCATGGACGCGACCGATATCTCGGACGTGAGCGGATCGACCTACAGTTTCCTCGTCAACGGCCATGGCAATGCCGAGAACTGGACCGGGCTGTTCGCACCGGGCGAGAAAGTGCGCCTGCGCGTCATCAACGCCTCGTCGATGACCAACTTCAACTTCCGCATCCCCGGCCTGCCGCTGACCGTGGTGGCGGCGGACGGCAATCCCGTCCAGCCGGTCGAGACCGACGAAGTGCAGATCGCCATTGCCGAGACTTACGACTTCATTGTCCGGCCCGGCGCCTCCGAAAGCTACGGCGTGATCGCCGAGGCCATCGACCGCTCCGGCCTCGTGCGTGCAACCCTGGCGCAGCGGCTGGGTCTTGTGGGTGAAACGCCAAAGCTGCGTGAACGCCCGGTCCTTACCATGCGCGACATGGGTATGGACATGAACGGCATGGACATGGGCGAGGGCGGGGTAATCGACCTCAGCAAGCCCGCCAACAATTCGATGAGCGGCCACTCGATGTCGATGCGGGATCCTTCCGTCGCACCCGGCGCGAAGATGGGGCCGGGTGTCGCCACGCTCTCGCTAATGCCGGTGGACCGGCTGGCCGATCGCCCGACCGGCCTGGAAAGCGTCGACCACCGCGTGCTGACGTATGCCGATCTGCGCTCGCGCGATGCCAATCCCGATCCGCGCGTGCCGAGCCGCCAGATCGACGTGCACCTGACCGCTGCGATGGAGCGGTACATGTGGAGTATCGACGGTGAGGCGATGTCGGAAAACCCGGCGCCGATCCCGTTCCGTCTAGGCGAGAGGGTGCGGGTCAATCTCATCAACGACACGATGATGCCACACCCGATCCACTTGCACGGTCACTTCTTCGAACTGGTCAGCGGCGAGCCGGGGAACCGCGCGCGCAAGCACACCATCAATGTACTGCCGGGCGGCAAGGCCTCGTTCGATCTCACTGCCGATGCCGAGGGCGACTGGGCATTCCACTGCCACATGCTTCTACATATGCACGCCGGAATGATGCGCGTGGTGACGGTGCGCCGGGAGGGAGAAGCCTGATGGCTCGGTTCTTCCCGGTCCTCACCTCACTGCTGCTGGCGACCTCCCCTTTGGCCGTGCAGGCACAAGAGACCGGCTCCACACCGCCGCAGGTCGACGAGCATGCCGGAATGGATCACGGCTCCATGGATCATTCGCAGATGGACATGTCCGGCATGGCCATGAGCGAGCCGGACATGAAGGGCATGGATCACGCCACCCACGCCATGCCCGCAAGCACCGTCTCCGATGAGCCGGGCAACGCCCCGCCGCCGCCGGTGCCGACAGACTTTCCTGCCGAGCGCTTCTTTGCTCCTGATCGCATGGCCGCCTCGCGGGCGGCGATGGTAAAAGAGATGACGTTCAACACCTTTGCGCTTCAGGTGGACCAGTTGGAATTCCGCACTGGTAAGGGCGGCGATGGCTTCGGTTGGGAAGGGCAGGCTTGGTACGGCGGCGATATCGACAGGATCGTGCTCGCCAGCGAGGGCGAAGGTACGTTCGGTGAGCGAGCCGAACGCATTGAGCTGGGTGCCTACTGGCGCCACGCGCTCGATCCTTGGTTCAACCTGCAACTCGGCATGCGGCAGGACTTCCGGCCCGATCCGCAGCGTACTTACGCGCTGGTCGGCATCGAGGGGCTGGCGCCTTACTGGTTCGAACTGCAAGGTCAATTGCTCGTCTCGAACAAGGGCGACATTCATGCACGCGGCAAGGCGGGCTACACGCAGCGCATCACCCAGTCACTGGTGGTCGAACCCGAAGCCGAGGTGGATTTCGCGTTTCAGGAGGTACCGGCGCTGAACGTCGGAGCGGGCTTCGAGCGGCTCGAACTGGGCGCGAGGCTTCGCTATGAACGCAACCGCTCGCTGGCGCCTTATGTGGGCGTAAATTGGGAGCGTAAGCTTGGCGGAACCGCCCGGATTGCGCGGGATTCGGGTGAGGGTGTGTCTGGCGTCTCGGCGGTTTTCGGTGTGCGTGCGATGTTTTGATTGCGGCGCTAAATCGTATTGGAATGGGGGCAATTTGAGATGGTCGCGTACCTCCGCAACCATCTCAAATCAGAAATCCTCGATCCCCTTTCAAGCCAGCTTGACGGCTACGCTTGCCGCCTGTGAGTTGTTTAGAAATTCGCAGGGAGGTTGGTTGTTGGTGGTCGGCATTTTATATCTCTGCGATGAAAATTGAGGGGATGTAGTTGACGATTGGCCATTATAACTTGCTTGTACACACTCAGGGCACTGAACTGCCGATTGTGTTGATTGTCATCACGATTACGCGCGTCTCGGTGCCTTACGAGTGTATCGTGATTGAATGAGCCAGGTTGGCGCGTCAGACTTCCTTAGTACGAGTTTCTCAGTCCGCCGGCGTGACGCCAGGAGTGTCCTCGGCAATGTTGGCGCCTGAGTGCCGTCTTAGCCGTTCAACTTGTCCTTAATCGCCTTAGCGGGCGCATAGTTTTTGGCAGGGTGTTTAATAGCCTCGATGTATGGAAAATTTATTATGATTCTGTATCTTAAAGTAGTGGTGAATAACCAGATTTTGGATGGGCAACAACGCTAGCTGTTTGGTTCCAAAGCGGCTCCAAGCGACCGGGGGGCGAACCGGAACGTCTTCTTCAGCGAGTCAACCGTCCTTGAGCCGCCATTCGTTCGTGTCGCAGTACGCCTGCCTTGGGAGCACAATGCGGAGGCGGCTAAGTCGGACTTTCCGGTCAGTCAGCTTGCGGTGGCCGCCAAGGAATTGCTGACATTCGCCAGCGGCAGGGCGCATCGGTAGGATGGCCGGGAAGAACCTTCGCTAGCATCGGGTTCAGCGGCGAAATCCGGGGGGCCGTCACGACCAATACGACAGTTCCCAACGAAGCGCTTAGATGACCGGGGTCGCGGAAGGCGGCCCATTTATCGCTTCAACAAAGTCGCATCTTTTCACCCACCCTGATGCTGCGGTCGTTCTCTAAAATGTTTAAGTTGGTCAGGTTTCCAGCAGTCAGACTAGTCGTTTGCTGTTGCCTCAAGAAACCCCCGAAAATAGCCATCCATCGCCAACCTTGTGGAGGAGGGCCTTGCCGTTCCGGGCTAGTAGCCGAGCAGCTCGATCTACATCCCAGACCAGTTCGTCGATTGAGCCCGCAATCTCGACGGTGGATCGCGGCTCATCAGCGCGCAGCACTGAAAGGATTTTGGGCTCGATCGAGGCCTCATAGGTTGGTTCAACGTTGCCGACGGTGAACCGATCGCACCACATGATCCTGCCACGCCACACGATGAAGTGGCTGTCGCAGCCTCCGTCACGCCAAACTGACGGGAACAGAGTAGGCCCCTCGCCACGCATGTCGAGTTGCCATGCTTTTCCGGCGCGATCGTCGAGGTTGACCACGAGAGTCTGTCCGCAGCCATCCGGGCATTGCATCACAAGTGAGCGCGGCCGTCCACGAGATACCATGACGCCTTGGCCGAGGCCGGTGAGAAGAGTCTCTGCCTCATCGCGGTATTCGGCTTGAGCGATCAGTTCGAGCTTGCGCGCAGGAATCGTCATGCTGCGTTCCTTTCTGTGGGGGTGGGGCGGACGGTCAAGGGCCAGGTCGGCCCTTGACCCAGGGCACCTTCCGTCGAGCAAATGATGCAGCGTTCGACTGGTGTCGTGTCCATGGCGCGCGATTGGCCGGAAATGCCGTCGTACCGGAGTGCTCGCGGCTTGGACGGTATAGAAGTCACGGCGCTGAGCATCATGGTCATGGCGAGAGATGCTACGGTCGAGTTCAGCGAGATGACGGCCGGTTGGGGCTCGTGGACACCCTGGACATAGGGGTCTGCGGCGCGTTGGCCCGGAGTCAGCATTTCGCGGCGGATTTGCTCGCCATCGAGCGTTTGCGTGCAGGTAAGGCATGAAAGGCCAGGGGCAAGCATCTTTACGCGGCCGGTTATGTGTGTGATGACGCCATCCTTCACCGTGATGCTGACGCCCATGTCCACGGCCGGCACTAGATACTGGTACGAAGCTTGGTTTACGACCGCCCGGCTTGCGTGTGAGTCGGTGCACAGAAATATGAAATCGAAGCCTGCGAGCCGACTGGCCGGGCCGGCCTCGACGATATCCGCCTGAACGGGGATGACGTCGATGTCCGGATTGATTTGCGACATCATTCGGGCTGCGACTTCAACCTTTGGGCGACCAACGTCGCCAGGGGTGGCGCCTACTACCCGATTTAGGTTCGTCGCCTCGATTTCATCAGGGTCGATAATCGTGATCCTCTGGGCCCCTAGCAAAGCGAGCTGCTGTTCGATGATCGAACCGGTGCCGCCCGCCCCGATAATTCCGAAGTGCAGCTCGCGAATGATGGCTTGGCCTTCGGGCCCGAAGGCGCGGATTTGCCGATCGTCCCGCAACTGGTTGGGCGAGCAAGCCAGTGGGGAGCAAAGGGTAAGCTTCGGGCCCACTTCCCAGACAGCCACCTCGGTATGATCATCCAGCCTTCGTGCACGACAGCCGTCCGGCCCTATTACCAACGATAAGTGGCTGGCTGCCGCTGCACGCCGGGCCAAATAAGGTCCGTACTGCGCTTCACCCTGATCATCGATCAATGAGAAGTCCGGATAGCCATCGCAGTCTGGATGGGTGTGGATCACGATCATGGCCATGCCCAACGCTCGACTTCTGTTGGCAGCCGCAACCAGAAAGGCCGTGGTTAGCGTTGCCGAGACCCTGTTGCGCTGCCAGTAGGCTTCGCTTGGCGCAGGCAGCACTTCAGCCACAACCCATGTGCCGGTGGCCGCGTCGTGATGGGCGAATGCGACAGCACAGCTTTCGAGGCCCCCTGCATCGAGCAGGGCCGCTGCAAGGTCGCTGTAAGTCGGGAAGGCGAAACGGATTCCAGTCATCGGATCTGCCTCATGCGGTTGAGGATGACATCCATCCAGGTGAGCAAGGTGTTCCGATTGGGGTTCCAGGCAAAGGTCAGATGCCAGGAAAACCAGAGGCCGACGAACGGCACTTCGGGGATTGGAGTCTGGGCCGCGTTCTGCGGCAATGCGCCGCTTGCCAGTTGCAAATTTGGCTCTGCCCAGAAGCAGTCGAGCTGCGCGTGTGGGTAGCCGAGCGGGATGAGAAAGCGGATGGTGGTCGAGGACCTCGACCACCCCTCCGGAAGCCGCACGTCCGGCACGATGACCAGTATGGTACCACTGGGCAGGTGCTGGACGTGGGCGCCGGAAAACCGCTCCTGCAGCTGAGCCAGCTGCTTGGCGATGATCCCGGACATCAGCCGAAGTTCGCCTTGGGAACCGACGAGAAGCGCCGGACGCCGTGCTTGGGATCGAAATCGACGGATTCACAGTCGTCGATCGTGCGGTCGGGTTCGTCGCCGGCCCCTTCGAGCACGAGATCGTGGGTCTGATCCCAATCGGGCACCATTGCCTTGATCTGTGCGCCCGAGAGACTCCTGTGCGGAGTTTCAAAACGGATGCCGTTCACGAAGAAATGGTAAGACTGGGGGCGCAGCACCGAATTGAAGGTCTCCACGCCGGGCTGATCCAGATCGATCAGATCGTCGGGCTTCACTTCACGGTCCGGAACGTCGACGAGCTGCTGGACGAGGGTAAATTCGTCAGCCACCTGGCCGATGCGCCGGATCGCCGCGCCGCTGATAATGCCCCCGGGCCATTCGTACCGCTGGCCATCGACCACGAAGAACGAAACGTGGTCGGTGACCTTGACGATGAAGCGGCAAGTGGAGTTGCGCAGGTCGAGCACCTCGTCGAGGCGGACGAGGTCCAGATCGCCGTCCTCGAGCTGGATCAGGACTGCGGCCTGATCGGGGGGGCGTGCTCCGGCGGCACGGGCAATCTGGAGCCCAGTCGGAGTGAGGTCGTTGATCCGCACCGTGCGGAAAAGCAGTTCGATGCCGGCAACTTCAATGTCGATGCCAGCAGGACGAACAGCGGCGGTAGCTTCGTTGGGAGAATGCATAGTCGCGACCCTTCTTGGTCAAAATCGCTCCCAAAGTGGGAACGAATTGTAGGATTTCATAGGTCGTTCCGATTCGCAAGATCGACGATCCCATTTTGGGAACAATTGTACTTGCCTTTTCTGGATCGCTATGGGACCTTACGATGAGGCTAATTGGCATTTCCAAGCTGGTGGATTTTGCGCGGTCGGCGGCCGACGACTTGCGCAATGCCGTGCTCGCCCTGAGCGCGGAGCTTGGAACCGCTAATTGGCAATCGGACGAAGAAGTCAGGATCGCTTTTCCTCGCGCAACATTCACCGGCCGCCGCGTCGAGATTGATCTCGATGAGAAAAACTGCGTGATTGTTGCGTTTGGTTATGAAGTGGGGGTTGTGCTGGTGGAATTTGCAGGACTGAAAGTGGAATGTAACCACACGCCACGAACGACTAAGGGCAAGCGTCGGTGAAAATTACGCCGCTGCGAACCGACGTTCAGTATGAAGCCGCTTTGGCTCGCGTCGCTGACCTTATTGGCCACACTGACGAAGCATCGCTTGATGAAATTGAAGTGTGGACCACGCTCATAGAGCGATACGAGGAGCCAAGGTTCAAGCTGGATCTGCCTTCTCCGGTCGCCGCTATCCGCTTTCGAATGGAACAGGCTGGCCTCAAGCCCAAGGATCTTGAAGCGATCTTGGGTTCAAGGTCTCGGGTGTCCGAGATACTTTCAGGCAATCGTCCGCTTACGCTGGATATGATCCGGGCGCTCAACAAGCACCTGCAAATACCTGCTGAAGTGTTGATTGGTACCGAAGCCACGGAGGTCGTTGCCAAGGCTCCTACTCTTTCGGCCGCTGCGCTGAAGAAGCTGCGTGACCTTGGAGCGATGAAGGCTCGCGAGACATTTGAAGCATTTACGGAGCGTGCATTTGGTCAAAACCAGTTGCCTGCTCTACTTCGAAAGACCCGTACCGAGCGAACCAACGCCAAAACGGACGACGCAGCGCTAGCGGGCTGGCTAGCAGCCGTAACGTTAATCGCTGAAGGTGTGCAGGTTGAAAAGCCGAAGCGTAAGGTGAAAGGGGCTGAGCTTGCTCGAAAGCTGGCAAAGCTCAGTGTGAAAGCAGATGGGCCTCTTCGCGCACGTACGGAGTTGGCGGCGGTTGGAATTGTCCTCGTGACCCTTGAGCACCTTCCAGGGACCTATCTCGATGGTGCGGCGATGTGCCGATCTGACGGAACTCGCGTAATAGCTCTGACGCTGCGACACGATCGGATCGACAATTTCTGGTTCACCCTGCTTCACGAGCTTTGCCACGTAACGGAACATCTTAGCAAAGACCGCACGCTTATTGTCGATGATTTAGAGCTCAGAAGCTCCGACGATCTCGAAGATGAAGCTGATGCCTTCGCTCGAGAAGCGCTGATTCCGTCAGAGGTTTGGATGGCGAACGTATCGCCTGACCTTGGAATTCAAGATGTGAAGCGCATCGCCAGGAAGGCTGGGGTCAATCCCGCCATTGTCGCTGGTCGCTGGCAGCGCGAGCATAACGATTATCGCCGTTTCTCGAAGATTTTGGGAAGAGGTGAAGTTCGTAGTCAGGCGTGGTGATAAATTTGCGGCTGAGAATCGCGCGCACCGCCAGTAAGTATAACATTCGACCTTTTTGATAATGATGATGAGGATGAGAGAGTGTCGCCCTTTGCCGCTGACTTATGGGGCATGGAAGTTTACGACGAGGTGTTGGTTAGGGCTTTGACGGGTAGCCTTGGGGGTGGCGAAGGTCACGTATATGTGGTTATTCAGTTGCTTGCAGCCAATTAAGAAATATTGGACGACCAACATCAAGGGGAGAAAGCGTGACACGGACGCCGGGAAGGACCCACTCGTTTTCGGTCCAGGGGGTCGCGAGAAGCTTCAGATCTGACTGGCAGTTCCTGATCGGAGCGTCGCGGATGAGCAGCGCCCTTTCTCTGGCGACACTGTTCTCCGTTATTGCCATTGTCACCAAGTTCGCCGACTTGGTCAGCCTCGGCGTATATGCCCTCGGTTGCTTCATCGCCGCCGTCGTCTTTTACGCAGTGGCAATCGGCATCATCAAGTTCCGCGCGCCTCTGATCTGCCCCCTTCAGAGTGGTCCAAAATCTCTGTTATTTTGGACCATCGAGGAGTTTGGAAATGGGCAAGAGGCACAAACCGGAAGAGATCATCGGCAAGTTGCGTGAGGCGGAGATCGTGTTGGCACAGGGCGGGACGACCGCGGACGCGTGTCGGCGGATCGCAGTTACCGAGCAGACCTATTATCGTTGGCGCAAGGAATATGGGGGCCTGAAGACCGACCAGGCACGGCGCATGAAGGATCTGGAGAAGGAGAATCTGCGGCTACGGCGGGCGATCTCTGACCTGACGCTCGATAAACTGATCTTGCAGGAGGCGGCCCGGGGAAACTTCTGAGCCCTGCGCGCCGACGGCGGTGCATTGATCATGTACGCGGCACCTTGGCAGTATCCGAGCGCAGGATATGCCGGGTGCTTGGCCAGCATAGATCGACGCAGCGCAAGATGCCGCGCGGGGCGGATGACGAGGAAGCGCTGACCGCCGATATCGTGGCCTTGGCACGGCAATACGGTCGCTACGGCTATCGCCGGGTGACGGCGCTGCTGCGCGATGCGGGGTGGGCGGTGAACCGCAAGCGCGTCGAGCGTATCTGGCGGCGCGAGGGCCTGAAGGTGCCGCAGAAGCAACCCAAGCGGGGGCGGCTATGGCTGAACGATGGTTCGTGTATCCGGCAGCGCCCCGAATATCCGGGACACGTCTGGGCCTATGACTTCGTCGAGGGCCGTACCCACGATGGCCGCAAGTTCCGCATCCTGACGATTATCGATGAAGCCAGCCGCGAATGCCTCGCCCTGATCGTGGCGCGGCAACTCAAACACGAAGACGTGCTGGCGGCTCTGGCCGACCTGTTCATCGAGCGCGGTCCGCCTGCCAATATCAGGTCCGATAATGGCAGCGAATTTATCGCGACGGCAGTCCAGTCATGGCTGGGCCGGATCGGGGTGAAGACGCTCTACATCACCCCGGCGTCACCATGGGAGAACGGCTACAACGAGAGCTTCAACGGCTCGCTTCGTGACGAGTTACTCAACGGCGAGATCTTCTACAGCCTCGCCGAGGCGAAGGTGCTGATCGAAGCCTGGCGGAGACATTACAACACAATCCGTCCTCACAGCAGCCTCGGTTACCGACCGCCGGCACCAGAAACAGCTTCTCCGCCATTGCCGCCTTCCGGTTCCGCTTCGCTCCACCTCCAGGCGGCAATGGCAACGGAGGCAACAATGCACTAACAATCGCTACGGACCACTCAGTGGGGGCCGATCATGACTGATACTGATGGATTCCCGGCCCCCGCGCATCGCGCTAATCGCCGAATTTTGAGTAAGCCTCGTTACATTGCCGAGAGTCCGCGTCTATATCAATCCATCCCTCAGCCCGGTCTTTCGCAGGGAAGGCAGTTGCCAGTGGTGGTGCGGAGCAGCGGAGACATGGTGGTGCGATGATTCTGACCGAGATATTGCTGCCCGAGGGTGCGCTCGATAACGCGACCGATGCGGTCGAGAATTTTCGGTGGCTCGTCGATACCACATCGCCGCGCGAGGTTCTGTGGTCGCCCGATGGGACCGATGAGGTTGTGAATCTCTATTTTGCTCTGTGGTATGAAGGGGAAGTCAACAATGGCGGGCATGCCCAGTTCGTCAGCAACAGCGACAATCAGCGGCCGATTGCAATCGCGGCGCAGAACGGTCTGCGGCTGATTGGCGCGCAGCCTTACGAGCGTTTCGTGGAATCGACAATCGCCTGGGCGCAACACCATTCCGATGAAGTCGCGCGCGTGCTGAATTGGTCGGAGCTGCCGCTATTCCAGCCACCAATGTTGACCCAGTTGGATGATCTGTTCTTCGCTGAAAAAGGCGATCATCAAGTTCGGGACTATGCTCTTGCATGGCTCCGCCTGTCGCCGCGAGTAAGCGTAATTCCGAAAGAAGCTTTCAACGAGGCGGTTCTCAAGCATCAGGCGAAACAGGCTTGAAGCAAGCCTGCGCACAACTCCTGATAGAGGGGAAGCTGTCTGGCCCCGCGACAGCTATTTCGACAGTGATGCCGAACGCGACCGGTCAGCAACGCTCCAATGTCGTCATAGAGCATGATGACGAACGTTCCCAACATTTGCCATTCTTTCAGCTATGTAGCTTCGCGACTCCAAGCAGAAATATCAGAGCGGGAAAGAAAAAGGCAGGAAATGCCAGCAACCTTACGCTGCCGTAACCTAAGCGATCTAACGCTAACTGCCCTAAAAACATCGCGCCAAGGGTCGGCAAGATGACGGCTCCCATCACGGCGAAGCCCTTCCAATGGCAGGGAATGTAGCTGATTCCCATCCTCTCGAACCAGATTTCGCGCTCCAAGGTCACCTCGTTATGTCCGCTAGCAGCATGATAGCGCCGGAAGCGGTCAGACCGCAAACCACCCATTTCCGTCATGGGTGGCGCGCATCCGCACTGCCAAAACCGGAACGGCAGGATTGCACGATTTTAATCCGAAAGGTGCCTGACCGGACCGAGCGCCGACATTGCGGACCTAAGCATCCCGCCAGTAGCGGACGCTCCATTCGGGTAGCTCAGACGCGACGGCACCAGCTAACAAGCGTCCTTGCTCTTCGAACGCTTGTTCGTCCGATGCTGACGCAAATCCCGAGGCCCTCGGATCATCATGATCCAAGGTTGCATCGTATGTGCCTGCCCAAGCCCACAATTCGGTGACTAGTTGCGGGCTGACGGCAAGGTCTTCCGGCTTGATTTCCCCAACTCGCCCCGCCTCGTCCCACCAGAGAGGCGCGCATTCGTAATCCGTCATGACCTTGATTTTCATCGCCGCATGATGATGAAGGGCAGACACTAAGGCAACGTCCGCTTCCCCCGACTTAGCTGACTTTCACGTCGCCTCTGTGGCGCCATGAAAGCGGCCGATCGCTGGGTTGGCCACAATCTGAACGGATGGACGCTACGCAGGGGGCGGATCGAGACCCTCTACGACCAAAATGTCGGCGGAATCGGTGCTTTTGGCCCGCGAGCGATGCTTCAGTGGAGTATACTCCGGCTGGCAGTTGATGCCAATGGAGAAGCGCCATGGGACATTCAGACTTAGATCCTGCCGTTCATGAGCGGCGCCCTTGGAACGCAGGCCAGAATGTGGGGCCAAAACGTCCCCTGAAACTACGCGACATCTGGGCCATCCGGTTTTACCTCGATGAGAACAGGCGACTGCGCGACCGAGCCCTATTTGACCTTGCCATCGACAGCAAGCTACGCGGCTGCGATCTCGTGAAAATCAAGATCGGGGATATTGTCAGCCGAGGCAGCATCCGCAACCGCTCGACTGTTATCCAGCAGAAGACTGGAAAGCCCGTCCAGTTCGAGATCATGACAGAAGCGCGAAAGAGCCTGACGGCATGGCTCGACAGGCGCGGTTGGAACATAGACAACTTTGTGTTCCCGAGCCGTGTCGACTATCTCGGTCACCTGAGCACGCGGCAGTACGCACGACTCATCGACGAATGGGTCACCACGGTCGGGTTGGACAAGCGGGAATACGGCACGCACTCGATGCGACGTACAAAGGTCTCGCTCATTTACAAGGCGACCGGTAACCTGAGAGCGGTGCAGATCTTGCTGGGACACGCCAGCATCGAGAACACCGTGCGTTACCTCGGCGTGGATATCGACGATGCTCTCACTTTATCGGAGCGCACCGAAATCTGAACTGCGTACCGGCTCCGCGATTATCTCGAGGAGCCGGCATACTGCCTTTGACGGTCGACAAGGTAACGGCAAGGCGAATGCGTCTTGGGGGCTGCTATGGCAACGCAATAGGGCATTTCCGCGTCCACATCGAAATTGATGTGTTCGGCCGAAGAGGCTGTCCGACTCCGGCGGAGGTGGCGGAATAGCCGTCCTTTGATGCGGACTGTCTCCCAACAGAAAGTCGGCTGCTAGCTGATCGGCAGAAGCGGTCATAATTTGCTCAAGCACAAATATGATGGATTTGATTCGCTGAACTCAACTCAATATTAACCACAATGGCTCTGACAGTGATAATGGCGGCCTATATTTTGCGCGGAAATATCTTCCGGTCGCTAGGCAATAATTGCCGATTTGTGGCGGTGTGGTTAATATCATCTTTCTGGATTTCAAATTTGTAACCGAGTTTGTAATTCAACATTAATTTTGACTGTCGACCCGTCAGCCGCCTGTGCTTAGTTCACAAGTCTAGTGGGCGCCGATCAGTAACATTCTGGTTTTATTTCACATTAAGCGCCCGGCGGGGAATTGGTGTGCGCAAGAATATCGGCGGGACATGGAGATTGGCGCTCCTTCCCGCATTGTCTGTGGTTCAGATTTGCGGTTCGGCGCAGGCACAAACGGTTCCGGGGCAAGTCAACCGCGACGCGCAGCGCATCCTCGAACAGCAGCAGCAGCAGGCGCGGGAACGCGCCGATCAGTTCCAGGACAGACAAGATCGCCCTCCGTCCGGCGACGTGGTGGAGCGATCCCCCGAGGCTGCCCCGTCCGATGGGGGATGCACGGCGATCCACGCCGTCCGCATCGTCGGCATGTCCCGCTACCGTGATGCCAACTTCGAGGAGGAGATCGCGCCGCTCAAGGGCGCGTGCACAAGCATCTCCGCGATCGATCTTGCGCTGCGCGCCATCACCAATCGGTATGTGAAGGACGGGTTCGTAACGTCGCGGGCTTTCGTCGGACCGCAGGATCTCAAGGCCGGCACCCTTACTATCACCGTGATCGAAGGGCGCGTCAGTAACCTGAAGGCGGTGGCCGATCCTGAAGGCGGCAAACGCTACGCGCCGCGAGAAATCGCCGCGGCATTTCCGACAGGCTCCGGCAAGACCCTGAACCTGCGCGCGCTTGAACAGGGCGTCGACCAGCTCGCCCGCATGGGCAAGGGCGATCCCAAGATCGATATCGCCCCCGGCGAAACGCCGGGAACCAGTACGGTGCTGATCAAGCGGCAACCGCTGGCCCGCTGGATCAGGCCGTCGCTGGCCTTCAACAATGAAGGGGGCGCGAGCACGGGTCGCTGGCAGGGCACCGCAGGCCTCGACGTGGATTCGCTCCTGGGCTTCGGCGAGGCGTGGTCGTTTTACTATCAGCGCAGCCTCCAGCATGGCGCAGAGCGCGGCAGCCACGCACTCGGTGGCTTCGTGGCGCTTCCCCATGGCTGGTGGACGCTGTCGCTGTCGGGTGGGTCATCAGCCTACCATTCGGTTCTGGAGGGTAATGGCCTGCGTTTCGGGAGCGAGGGGCGCACCTGGAACGGCTCCGCTACGCTCGATCGCATGGTTTACCGGGATGCGATGAACAAACTGTCGATCTCGGCAGGGCTTTCCCTTCTCGATACGGAAAACGCCATTCAGGGCATCCGGCTCCAGACCGGCAGCTACCGGATCGTCACCGCGCAGCTCAGCTCCCGCTGGCAGCGACGGCTCGGCAAGAGCCAGTTCAGCCTTGCTGCCGGCTATGACCGCGGCCTCGATATCCTGGGCGCAAAGACTGTCGATACGGGGCCTGGCGGCGCGATCGGGCGCTATGATCTCGTGACGGGCGAAGCGGCTTTGCAGACACCCCTGGCGATCGGCCCGACACGTCTCACCCATACCGCGCTGGTGCGCGGGCAATGGGGTTTCGACAATTTGTTCCCTGCGCAGCGTTTCAGTCTGGGCGGTTCCTCCACCGTCCGCGGCTTCCGGGATGACGGCATCTCGGGACGCTCTGGCGTGCTGCTGCGC
The DNA here is from genome assembly GCF_058273105.1 of Novosphingobium sp. BF6. NCBI lineage: Bacteria > Pseudomonadati > Pseudomonadota > Alphaproteobacteria > Sphingomonadales > Sphingomonadaceae > Novosphingobium > Novosphingobium sp. BF6. The sequence continues at coordinate 1,873,381 of NZ_CM177776.1, read as the reverse complement.
GATCAGCTGAGCTTCGGGATAACCGACGTGGCGAAGTCCAGTCCGCACCTCGCCTCCAGCCTTTCCGGTTATCTCGCCTACGACATCGGTGCGATCAGGTCCCACCAGGACGATCCCTATGAGCGCGGGGTTCTCCAGTCGCTCAGCGCCGGCTTCAAGGCGCAAAGCCGCCACCTCCAGGCGGAACTGTCCATTGCGGTGCCGGTCTCGGCGCCTTCCTGGGTGCGCACCTCGACGGCGCTCGTCAGCACTTCGATCAGGATCCTGCTCTGATGCAAAACGCTTCCTCACCCCGAACCCCGCGCGCCGCTGTCCGCAAAAAGCGCCTGAAGGACACGGCCATGACGACCGCCAAGCCCGCACCCCGGATCGGTCGCGGATCGGGGCGACGGATGCTGGATCTGATCGTCATCGCCGCGCTCACCAGTTCATCGCTTTCGCCGGGATTGCTGGCGTCGGCATCCGCTCAGACCGCCCCGGTCAGGACACCGCCGCTCCAGGTGGCGGGTGGCCGCACCAGCCTCGATGTAACCCCTGCCGGAACCCCGATCGTCAATATCGCCGCTCCCGATCGGAACGGCACATCCTACAACGTCTACACCTCGCTTTCGGCAGGCCCGGAAGGGCTGATCTTCAACAACAGCCCGGCCACCGGACAGAGCACGGTCGGCGGTTACCTGCTGGCCAATCCCAATATCGTGGGCGGAAAATCGGCGGGCCTGATCCTCAACGAGGTAACCGGGACGGTGCGCACGTCGCTTGCCGGCCCGATCGAGGTTTTCGGTCCACAAGCCGCCCTGGTCATCGCCAATCCGACCGGCATCACGTGCGATGGCTGCGGCTTCATCAACACCTCCCGGGTGAGCCTGGCCGCCGCCAATCTGCAATTTGCCGCGGATGGAACGTTCTCGGGCTTCCGGACCAGCGGCGGCGATGTCACCATCGAAGGCCAGGGGCTGCTGGCCGGGAATGTCGATTACTTCGATATCATCGCCTCGGTCGCGCACATCAACGCCGGACTTTACACCCGGGACCTGACGATCGCGGGCGGCACGGGTACTTATGACTACGCGAGCCGCACCGCCAATGGCAGCGGCGCAGGTCCTGCCATCGCGATCGATTCCTCGCTGCTCGGCGGGATGTACGCCAATCGCATCCGCCTGATCGGCAACGGTAGCGGCGTCGGCGTAAATCTCGCAGGCACCGTTGCTGCGCTCGACGGGCCGCTCACCATCACCGCCGACGGCGCCATCGCGCTGGCGAAGGTGGCATCCTCGGCGGATGCCTCGGTCACCTCTGCAAGCGGCAGCGTAACCCTTGCCGACCAGACCTATGCCGGGGGCAACCTGGCGATAGCTGCGGGATCGTCGATCAAGCAGGTCGGCGGGTTCGCCGGAGCGCTTGACGCGGTGAACTTTACGGCGGCAGGCGCCATCTCGCTTGGCGGTAACGGCGCCTATGCCGGTCTCGATGCGGACGGAAATCTCACAGGCCGCAGCAATCTTGCGGTACAGGGCGCGGCCGTCGATACCGGGAACGCCGCGCTTGCGGCCGGCGGCGCAATCGCAATTCGGGGTGACAGCCTCACCACGGGCAGCGGCGGGCAGATCGGCGGCAATGGCCTGTCGATCGACGTTCTGGGCGCGATCGATGCGCGCGGGATCATCCAGTCCTCCGCCGATGCGGTGCTCAAGGCCGACCGGATCGACGTAACCGGCTCGCTCGGCGCCAACGGCGCGTTGAGCCTGAGCGGACGCCAGATCGTTCTGGCCGGGACTGCGACTGGTTTGGCAAGTGCCACGGCAGCCGCCAGCGAGAGCTTTTCCATCACGCCTGCAGGAGCCTTCCAGACCAACGGGCTGGCGCAGATCACGGCGCCGGTGCTGACCAATGCCGGAACGGTTCTGGGCGGTGGCGTCAGGCTAGCGGCGACCTCGCTCAGCCAGACCGGCACGCTGCGTGTCGGCGGCGATCTCGACGCCTCCGTGCTCGGGAGCGCCGCGCTGGGCGGCGTGACACAGGTCGATGGCGAGGCTGTGCTGACGGTGGGCGGCAGAGCGGCGCTGACCGGCCAGGTCGCCGGCGCGAAGTCGCTCTCGGTCAATGCGGGCGCTCTCGCAGTCGAGGGATCGGTTCAGGCGGCCGAGTCCTTGATGCTGCGTTCCGCAAGCGATTTCGCCTCTGCAGCTACGGCGGAGATGCTCGCCAACGGCCCGATCAGCCTTGCGGCGGCGAATGCGCTATCCCTGAACGGCGCGGTCGGCTCGAATGCGGCATTGACGCTGACGGGTACCTCGATCGACCTTACCGGCACTGCGCAGGCCATGGGCGCTTTGGCCCTTACTGCTGATACGCTCGCGCTAGCCGGAAAGGCGCTGGCCGGGGGCGCACTGGACCTGACCGTGCGCGGCGACGCGGCGCTGGGCGGTGTGGTCCAGGCGAACGGCAAGACCACGGTGGCGGTCGGCGGCAAGGCGGCGCTGACCGGGGAACTCGCCAGTGCCAAGGCGCTGGCGCTCGATGCGGGCAGCCTTGCCGTGCAGGGCACGGTCCATGCAGGCGATACGCTGGCGCTGATATCGGCAAGCGATCTCACGGTCGGGACCAATGCCGAGATCGTCGCCGATGGTGCGGCGAGCCTGACCACTGTCAGCGCGCTGGCCCTGAACGGCACGCTGGGTTCGAACCAGACACTGACGCTTGGCGGCAAAGCCGTGGAAATCGGCGGCACCGCGCAAGCCTTGGGCACGCTGACGCTTACTGCGCAGACCTTGGCGCTGTCCGGCAAGGCTCTCTCGGGCGGCGATCTCGCCGCAAGCGTCGGTGGGGCGGCGGATCTTACCGGCACGCTTTCTGCTTCAGGCGACCTGTCGCTAACCGCTGCAAGCCTGAGCACAGGTAAGGCCGCACAAGTCCTCTCGGGCAAGGCGGCGACGCTCACTGCGACGAGCGGTCCGCTGACACATGCGGGCCTGCTCTCGGCAGGCGGCGATGCCACGCTCTCGGCGACCGGTACACTCACACAGAATGGCGTGCTGGAGGCTGGTGGCTTGTTGAAGCTCGCCAGTGGGGCCATGGCTTTTGATGGGCAAACCACGGGTCTGGGCGGCGTCCGGATCGATGCCGACGATTTGACGCTGGGTGCTTCGTCCGACCTGCAATCGGGCGCCGCGCTGACGCTTCATGCCGCAGAAGATCTTGCAGCCGGGGGGCGGATAGTCAGTCTTGGCGGGGTCTCGCTGACCAGCGACGGGGCCTTGCATCAGGCCGCGGCGATCACGAGCAACGGCGCGGTAACGCTTGGCGCGACCACCGATCTCATCCAGGCGGGAACGCTGAGTGCGAGCGGCCCGGTGCGCCTTACCGCAGATACCATCGATAATCGCGGCGCCGTGCTGACGGACGCTACGCTGGACCTGAACGCCAGCGCTTTGCTCACCAACAGCGGCGAACTCAAGGCTGGCGGCGCGCTGACTCTGACGGCGCCCGAACTCAGGTTGGGCGGTACGGTCGCAACCAACGCGGTCTTGGGGCTGAATGCGCCGACCGTGACGATTTCCGGCACGGCATCGGGCCTGACGGGCATTGCGAGCACGATCGGCGAGCTGACTGTGACGGCGAGCGGCGCCTTGCAGAGCGGCACGGCGCTGATCCTCGACCTTGCCGGGTTCGATAACGCCGGGCTCATTTCCAGCAGCGGGCCGCTGCGGATCGGCAGCACCGGGGCGTTTGCGAACAGCGGCCAGATCGTGTCCGAGGATGCGCTGACCCTCGATGCCCGCGGCGATCTCCTCTCGTCGGGGCTGCTACAGGCAGGCACCGACCTTGCCGCGGTAGTTGCCGGCAATGCGCAGCTTTCCGGCACGCTTTATGCTGCAGGCGACCTCGACCTTACGGCCGCGAGCCTCGCGTCCGCTGGCAGCATGGCTGCTGGGAACACCCTGACAATCACCGCGAGCGGCGATGCCGACTTTGCCGCGACGTCTGCGACCTATGCCAAGGTCGATCTTGGCGTGACCGCCAGTAATCTGATCACGGCGGGCGCGCTCCAGAGCGAGGGCACGCTTATCCTTGGGGCGGGGCAAACCCTCGCGCTGGGCGGCTCCGTGCAGGCCAGCGGCGTGACCACGCTGAATGCCGGGACGGGTGCCACGCTTACCGGCACACTCGCTAGCGGCGAAGCACTCTCCTTCACCGCGCCCGAGATCGCGGTGTCAGGCCAGATCCTCGCCAACGACACCGTCAACCTGCTGGCCGATGCCCGCAACCTGACCCTCAGCGGCACGATCCAGGCGGGCAGCGATGTGTCGCTCACCGCGCTGAAGCGGCTGACTATCGGCACGCCGGCAAACGGTTCGGGATCGACGGGCGGCGGTTCCAGCAGCGGCTCCAGCGGCGGCTCATCCGGTTCGGCAGGTGGGAGCGGTTCCTCGGGCAGCGACAGTTCGACTGGTGGCAGTTCGGGCAGCAGCGAGCCAAGCGGCTCTACCACCTCGCTCACGCTCGACGTTCCGCAACTGGCGGATTCCACCGGCGGCAGCACGATGTTAGCGTTGCCGGGTACACTCGCCTCGAACGGCGCGGTTGCGCTCACCGCCGAAGATATCGACGTATACGGCCTGGTGTCGGCTGCGGGTGACCTCACCGCGCTGGCGAGCCATGTCCTGAATGTCGAGGGCAGTGTCTGGGCCGACGGCAAGCTCACCGCCGACCTCGGCGGCCTGTCGGTGGGCAGCACCGGCACGCTGGCCTCGGCGGGGGCACTCAAGGTGACCGCGCTCGGCGATATCGCCAATCTTGGCACGATCGCCTCCAATCTCGCAGATGTCACGCTGTCCTATGGCGGGGCGTTCACCAATGCGGGGACGGTGTTCGCCAAGGGGGCGTTTACCGTCGACACGGCCGCCGACTATGCGGCCGCCGGGACGATCTCGGCCGACACGATCAAGATCGCCGCACGCGATATCACGCTTGCCGGGACGTTGATCGGGACCAGCAGCCTCGACCTGTCGGGCCGCACGCTCGCGCTCGGTGCAAGCAGCGATGTGCAGACTGGCGGCACCCTTTCCCTGACGGCTTCTCGCGATCTCTCGCTTGCCGGCAAGCTGCTGGGCGGTGCCTCGACGCTGCATGCGGGCGGCGCTCTGTCGCTGCTGAGCGGCGCGGATATCCAGGCGAGCGGCATCCTGTCGCTGACCGCGCTGGGCTACCTGTCGAGCGCGGCAGGCAGCACGATCGTGGCGGACAAGGGGCTGACGCTCTCGGGCGCCGGTCTCTCGCTGAACGGCAATGCCGTCAGCAACGCCGTCCTGGGCCTCGTCGGCACCGGCGGTGCCAAGATAGGCGGCCAGTTGACAGCGCTGGGCGATCTGACCGTGCACTCAGCGGGCAGCCTCGATCTGACCGGTGTCCTGGCCGGCGGCGGCAAGCTCACGCTTACTGCCGGTGCGACCACGCTGGGTGCCGCCTCCATCCTGCAGGCGGGTGACACGCTCTCGCTGACGACGGGCGGGCTCACCGCCGCGGGGATCCTTCAGGGCGTGAAGGGCGTGACGCTCGCCAGCACCGGCGATGCCTACCATACCGGCACCTTGATCGCGGGCACCGTCGATGCCGGCAGCGGCGCGGTGACAAGCCTTGCCGATCTCACGCTTTCCGCGACCGGCCTGCTTGACCTTCAGGGCGAAGTCAGCGCTACCGGCAACGGCATGCTGTCGGCAGGAACCCTGGCGGCAGGCGGCAACCTCGTTACGCTCGGCAACCTCGACATGACTGCCGCCACGCTGGGCACCAGCGGCACGCTGCAGGCCAACGGCGCCTTGACCGCTCGCGGCACGCAGAGCGTCACCCTGGGCGGCACCCTGTCCGGGCTCTCGAGGCTGACGGTCACCAGCGGCGGCAATCTTGCCCAGAACGCGGCGATCGGCTCGAACGGCGCGCTCACGCTCGATGCCGCCGGCGCTCTGACCCATGCCGGTACGACGATGGCCGTCGGTGCCATCGCCCTCAAGGGCGGTTCGCTCGCTCTCGGCGGCACCGTCAGCGGGAACGGCGCGCTTGGGCTCACCAGCGCCACCGGCAACACGGACATTGCCAATGGCGCGGTGCTGTCGGCGGGCGACTTCTCATTGACGTCAGCCGGCGATGCCAACGTCGCCGGCACGATCGTTGGCACCCGGCAGCTCGTTACCGATATCAGGGGCACCCTTTCGCTGACGGCGGCGGGCATGCTGCAGACCGGTACGAGCGATGCTGCGGGCAATGTGATCAGCGTCGGCCAGATGACGCTCGGTGCAGGGACGACCATCAACAACGCCGGCTTGCTGTACTCGACCGGCGGGATCGCCTTCAACAGCCCCGGTTTCGTCAACACCGGCACGGTCAGCACCGGAGCCGATATCAACCTTGTGGCCCAGACCCTTTCGCTGGGGGGGACCTTCCAGTCGCTGGGCAACATATCGGCGAGAACGACCGCAGGCGCTCTCGAAGTAAGCGGCGGACTGGAAGGGCGTAATCTCACCCTGTCCGCCACGGGCGGCGATATCACGCTCGGCAGCGCCTCGCACCTGACCGCCTATGGCACCGGCACCGACGGTAAGCTCAGCCTGACCGGTAGCGGGGCGATCAGCGCCATGGGGGTGATCGCCGCCAATAACGACGTAACGCTTAACGCCGCGCTCGGGATTACCATAAGCGCGGACCGGGCCGGGAGCGTCGCGCTTGCCGGGGCCGGCAATGTCACGATTGCCGCAGGCGGCGCAGTGACGAACCGGGGCAGCGTACAGGCAGGCAAAGCCCTGACGCTCTCCGGTGCGAGCCTCGTCAGCAGTGGCCTCCTGGCCGGTGATACGCTCACCGCGACCACCACCGGCAATATTACCCTGTCGGGGGCAGCCTACGGCCAGAACGGCGCGACGCTCGTCTCCACTGGAGGTACTCTCTCGGTCGGTAGCGCGGCCAGTGTGCAGAGCCTCGGTGCCGTCACCTTGCGCGCGGCGGGCGATCTTACCAACACCGGCCTGATCGGTGCGGGCGCACAGGGCGCCGGGACGCCGCTCGGCGCCATCAGCCTTACCAGCGGCGGCACACTTCGTTCCACCGGCGCGATCGTCTCCAACAACGCTACGGTGGCGCTCACTGGATCAACCATTGTGTTGGGCGGCAAGCTTGCCGGGAACGGCGGCACTTATGCTGCGACGGGCCTTACGCTTGATGCTGCCGCGCTGACGGTGCTCGACGGCGGCGAAGTCGTCGCGAACCAGGCATTGACCTACAACGGCACCGATCTGACGCTGGGCAGCGGGGCCTTGCTCCAGTCGAACACGGCGATGACCCTGACCCTGGATGGTGCCTACCGTTCTGCGGGAACCCTGGTGTCGCTCGGCGATCTGTCGCTTTCCGCCGGCAGCGCGCTGACCAATCTTGCCGGAGCAGGAATCTTCGCCGGTGGTTCGGACGCAAACCGCAGCGGCGGCACACTTTCGCTCACCGGTGGCACCATCGACAATGCCGGAACTATCGTCGTGGCGGCAAGCGAGAGCGGGGGCAAAGGTAGCGCCGCGCTCGCTGCCGGCTCGATCGTCAACATCGGCCTGATCCATGCCGACAGCAGTCTTGGCCTGTCCACCGCGAACCTCAGGATCGAGGGCACCGCCGCCGCCGTCGAAAGCGGCGCGGCGCTTTGGCTCGACATTCCCACTGTCACGCTGGCAGCAGGCGGGACGCTCAAGAGCGCCGGCGACCTGACGCTCACTTCGACTTCGTTTGTCAATGGCGGCGCCATTCTTTCGGGCGGGGCGCTTGCCATCACCGCTCGCAGCAGCTTTGTCTCGCCCGGCACGATTGGGGCGGCGCAAGCCGTAACCCTGCGCAGCAACGCGGGCATGACGCTGGATGGCGCGGTCTCTTCGGACGGGGGGCGTCTTTCGGTCATAACCTCCGGTGCGCTCAAGCTGGGGGCGAACGCAGGCCTTTATGGCAAGACCGGTCTGACCGCCGAGGCCGGTAGCATCGATATCGCCGCGGCTGCGAGCCCGGCCAATATCGCCATGGCCTCGCACGGCGACATCACTCTGACCTCGGCTCAGGGGCTGACGCTCGGCGGCACCATAGTTGCCGATGGGAGCGTGTCGCTGACCGGCACGAGCGGGATGACGCTTGCCGCAGGCAGCCTTATCTCGGCGGGGAGCGCTCAGGCGGCTCCCTCGATCACTGGTAGCAATATCACGCTGAGCGGACCTCAAGTTTCCAGCCTCGGCACCCTGACCGCGACCGGAGGGCTTGCCTTCAAGACCGGCGCCCTGACTGTGGGCGGCAGCGCGGTCGCCAATGGCGACATCACGCTTGCCAGCTTCGGGGGCGGCGCTGCGCCAACGCTTACCGTGGGGCAGGGCGGAACGCTTGCCAGCTATCTCGGTAACGCCAACCTCGCCGCGCTGTCGGGCCTTACCCTGGCGGGTTCGTTGATCGCCAGCAGCGGCGACGTAACCCTGACCACACCTTCCGCGACGATTACCGCGACCGGCAAGCTGGGTGCGGGGCGCAACGTATCGCTCACAACCGGAGTGCTCGACCTGGCGGCGGGCGGAGAGATCGCTGCTACGAACGATCTCTCCCTTGCCGTCACGGGAAGCCGTGCTGGCGGCACTGTCGCGATCAATGGCGTGTCCTACGACCTCACCGGGACGCCGGTCTCGGCGGCGATCTTCGGCAAGCTGAGCGCGGGCCGCAATCTCTCGCTGACCATGCCGGGCGCGCTGGTGATCGGCGGGACGGCGCAGCTTGTCGCCAGCAACGACATGTCGATCGGCGCGGGCCAGGCGATCATCGGCGCGCGCTATACCGCGGACGGTGCGGGGCAGCCGCTAACACTTGGCGTGATCGCGGGCCGCGATCTTGTGCTGACCGGCGGGCTGACGCTCGACGGCAGCATGCAGGCCGGGCGCGACCTCACCGTGACCGCAAACGGGGCGGGCGTGACCAGCACGTCGGCCGCACAGTTCGTCGCGGGCAACAACCTGAGCCTGTCGGGGGCCTCGCTCGCGCTTGCCGGGTTCAATTCCGGCGAGATATCCGTCAGCTTCTCCTCTCCCGGGAACGTGACGCTTTCCGGGGCGAGTGTGTCCAATGGCCGGATTGGGCTGGCTGCCAACACCGCCACCGTAACCGGCAGCGGCTCGCTCACGACTTATGGTGGGGCCGGCAACCTGACCGGGGTCGGCCGCAATGTTGGCGCTTCGGCGAACATCGGTCTTGAGACGACCGGCGATCTTACCAACAACGGCGCGATCTGGTCGGATGGTGTGGTGTTCCTCAAGTCTGCCGGCGGCAATATCGTCAACAACGCCGGCGGTGCGAACGGCGGGATCACGGGTCTCACCGTCATAACCCAGGCCGACAGCGGTTCCTTCCTCAACCAGGCAGGCGCTTTCAAGGCGGCCAATGCCGGATTGTTCCTGAACAGCGACTTCAACAACAGCGGCAGTTTCGCGCCCTCGGGCAACTACTGGATTTCTGCGGCGAACATCATCAACTCCGGCCTTCTTGCGGCCTCGGGCGATCTCACGCTCACGGCTGCGAACACCATCACCAACACCGGTACGATCTACAGCGGCCGCAATCTTACGCTCACTGCCGGCGGCACGCTCGCCAACGATTACGTGGGCGATGATCGGGGTAACGGCCAGCACGGGTTGATCCTGGCGCAGGGCGGCATCGCTATCACTGTGCGCGATGTGGTCAATCGGTCCGCCACGATCCAGAGCCTGGGTGGTAGCATCGGTATCGATCTCACCGGCGGTAGCCTCTCCAACGAGATCAAGGCGTTCAACTTCACGCCTGAGGTTCTGCGAATCAGAGTTTGCCGACAGGGCACGAAACTGAATTGTACGGAGCCCGATTGGGAGCAACTGGAAACCGGAGGCTTCAACCTTTCAGGCACCACGGGAACCGCAACCATTTCGGCAGCCGGGGATATCCGCATCAACGCCGGCGGCGGCAATATCACCAATCGCAACTCGGCCATTCTCGCAGGCGGTTCGATTGCGATCACGACGACAGGAACCGTCAGCAACATCGCGGATCTGCTCGTCAAGGCGACGGTTTCGACAAAGGCAAACGGCGACCCTTATGTCACCGGCACCTCGAACAGTTTCATGCCGAACGCGCCGACGCTGATACAGGCGGGCGGCACCGTTTCCATCCAGGCGGGCTCGTTCGACAATATCCTGAACAACCGGATTAGTCCGGATTCCTTCCCCGCGCTGGCGCCGACCGAACATGCCGGCACCTCCGGTCCCAGCAACGGCAGCCCGGCTACCGGCAGTACCGGCAACAGTGCTTCGGGTTCGACCCGAGCAGCTAACCTTGGGTCTGGTGCAGGCGTCCTGATCGGCGGCGGTAGCGCTTCGCCATCCGGCACCTCAAGTCAGAGCTCCGGTAATTATGTCACTTCCGCACAAACCGTGGGTACCGCCGGAAAGGCCTCGATTTCGGTAGGCGGCAACGCGAGCGTCACTGAGGCTCAGCGGAGCCAGGTCAATGGCCCAGGAAATGCCGAAGCCGTTGCTGCGCTGACGGGAGTCGCCGCGCTTGGGCGTGACGGCAGTACAAGTGCCACGGGCTCTGTCGGTGCCGTGTCCGGCGTCGATGGTGCCGCACAAAGCATGGGCTTTGTTACGACCTCACTTGAGCAGACGGGCATCGGTGGCGGTAGTGCTGCTGCGGTTTCAGGAGCCAGGAACGTGACGACCGGCGGCGGCAGTGCTGGTATCGGATCAGGATCCGGTGGATCGCCGCTGACCGCTCAGCAGGTCTATGGTTTCAGAGGCGCAAGCCTGCCCAGTGTCAGTAGCCAGAACTTCGGCGCATTCCTCGGCACGTTCCTGACGAGCCTCAACCTGACGGGTCAGAAGGGCGGAACAGGTTTTGCGAGCAATGGCTCGTTGTTCACCTATGCCAGCAATCCGAATTCTGCCTATCTCTTTACCACGAGCGCAGCGCTCTCCTCCGAGGCGGCGCTGTACGATTCCTCGTATTTCTTCGATCAATTGAACCTTGATCGTGCGACCACCTACACCCGGCTTGGCGACGGTCTGTTCGAGGCCATGCTGGTTTCCAGACAGGTCCAGGCCGAAACCGGCAAAGCGCAGCTTCAGGACTACGGCTCGGCGCTCGATCAGTATCAGGGCCTGCTCAAGAACGCCGCCGATGTGCAGAGCGACCTTGGCCTCAGCCTCGGCATGGCGCTCACCGACGATCAGGTGGCGAAGCTCACCGCACCGATCCTCTGGTATGTCAGCACGAACGTCGATGGCCACGATGTCCTGGTGCCTGTGCTCTATCTCTCTGCGTCGGATCCGAAGGCGATCAGCGGTGGTGCGCTCGTGGGCGGCACCAATGTCCTGATCACGGCCAACGGCGGGATCACCAACAGCGGCACGATCAAGGCGAACGAAATCGCCGCGCTCGCGGCCAACGGCGGCGATCTGGTCAATGCCTCGGGCGGCGTGATCGCGGGCGGAACGGTGATCGCCAAGGCCGCGCAGGACATCGTTCTGCAAGGCGGCAGCACGATCACCGCGAATGGCGCGGGCACCTACACGCTGGCGGACGGCCAGACCCTGTCCGGCGGAATCGCCTCGCTGACCGCAGGACGGGACATCGTCAGTTCGACGATCGCCACCAGCAGCGCCGCCGGTGGGACCGACCGTATCGGGAACGGCCAGTTCACCGTCACGGCAACGATGACGCAAGGCGTGGCCGGCGCAGCGGTCGATGCCGCATCGGGCCTTCAGCTCAACGCGGGGAGCAACATTGCGCTGAATGCCGCGCAGCTCTCCTCCGGCGGTTCCGTTAGCCTGATGGCCGGACAGGACGTGACGCTCAGCGGCAGTGTCGCAATCGCCACGACCACCGAGTTCGAACGCACGGGCAAGCGCACCTATTCGGATAGCACGAGCACGCAGGAGACCTACATCGGCACCAGCATCACCGCTGGTGGTCCGGTGCAGATCGGTGCCCTGGGCGGAACGCTCTCGATTACCGGTGGCACGATCACGACGACCGACAAGGCCGCGGGCACCATCGATCTGTACGGCGCCCAGGGTGTCAACATCAATGCGGGCCAGGAAACCGGCACGCTCGAGCAGTTCGAGAAAACCGGCAAGCGCAGCAAAGTCACGACGACGGCCACCAGCACGACCAACAGCCTCGCCGCGATCGAGGCGGCAGGCGCGCTTTCGATATCGACGCCCGGTGCTCTGACGATCACCGGCGGCAGCCTTACGAGCGGTGATGCGCTGACGGTGGCGGCAGGTTCGGTCACGGTGGACGGGGTGATCGATACCGTCACCAGCGATGTCGCGACATGGAAGAAGAAAAAGGGCTTCGCTTCGTCGAAGACCACCACGACCACCACGAGCACCAACGACCAGACTGTGGTGGGGTCGGTGCTGTCGGGCGACACCATCGGAATCTCGACACCCGGTGCAGTCACGATCAACGGCTCGGCCGTCGTGGCTTCGAACGGCCTTGGCATCACTGCGGGCGGTCCGGTCTCGATCGGGACGATGACCGAAACCGACACCCTGAGCCAGACGGTGAAGGTCAAGAAATCGGGCTTCAGCCTTGGCGGAGGCGGTCTGTTCATCGGCTCGGGCAAGGTCAAGACTACCCTCGACACGGCCGAGACCACCAATGTCGGCTCGCTCGTCGGCACCTCCGGCGGTGACCTCTCAATTGTCTCTGGCGACAAGCTCGCGATTACCGGCAGCCAGGTCGTCGCTCCCGGCGACGTGCTCCTTGCCGGCAAGTCGGTGACCATTGAAAACGTCACCGATACGCTTGATACCACGAGCCGGTCGAAGTCCTCATCGTTTGGTCTGTCAATCAAGCCCTATGAAAACGTTTCCGGGGCCTTGAACAGCCTGGCAGGCCTGCCAGGTAGGATAGGTGACAACGCCTCCGGGGGAGTTGCGCAGACAGGCATCACGGCAGTGTCCGAGGCGCTGCGCTCGACCCGCGCCATGATGACGGCCGTGACCAACACTGCGGGTATCTCGGCAAACCTGGGCTTTTCATCGTCTAAATCGCAAAGTCACACTACCGAAAGCACGGTCGTTGGCTCATCCATTGCCGGTAACAATGTCATCATCGCCGCCACCAATGGCGACGTTACGGTCACCGGATCGACGGTCGCGGGCCAGAATTCGGTCAATCTGTTGGCGAGCAACGATGTCATCCTGAATAGCGCGCAGGAGCATACCGAAACTTCCTCAAGTTCCAGCGCTTCGGGTGCCGGCATCGGCTTTAATCTTGGCGTCGGCATTGTTGGCGGGGTTAACGCTTCGCTTTCGGCGACTTTCAGCCACAGCCATGCCTCGGGAACGAGCGAACAGACGACACAGGTCAATTCCGTAGTCGATGGCGGAGAGCAGCTTACAATAGTCTCCGGACGCGACACCACGCTTTCCGGTGTCAATGCCTCGGCGACGAACGTTCTGGTAGATGTAGGCCGCGACCTTACCCTAGAAAGCCTGCAGGACACAGGCTCGCAATCCAGTTCGAGCTCTAGCGTGGCTTTAGGAGCGACGCTGTCCGGGCCGCAACAGACTTATGGCAAGCCAACCCTGGGCGGCAATGTTGGGGCATCCGTGGGATCTGGCTCGGGCCACTCAGCGGTAGTCACAGACCAGACCTCGTTGATCGCGCAAGGTGGCTCCCTTGAGGCGCATGCAGGCGGAACCACTTCGATCATTGGTGCGGTGATCGCGGCGGTGGATGATGCTGGCAAGGACAGCGGCCAGCTGACCCTCGACACTGATCGGCTGATCGTGAGCAATATCACCGACAGAGCGTCGAGCCATGACGTAAGTGTCGGAGTGTCGGCTAACATCAACGATCCGACACGTAGCGGCGAGCACAACAGCGGCAATAGTCCCGTACTGGACGGAGCCTATGCCAGCACCGGGTTCGGCCAGCAGACCAACGGTACAATCGGCCAAGGCGTGGTAACCGTCGTGGATCCCGCCTCCAGCACCCATCTCCCGGATGTAAACCGCGATCTGGGTCAGGCTCAGGTCGTGACCAAAGACACCGCATCCGGCTTCAGCGTCTATGTTGATGTGGGCGCCGCTAAGGAGCTCGCCGCGCTTGTCAGCGGTGAGACCAGGAACAGTGTCATCCTGCAGGGCGCTGCGGCGCTTGCCAACAATCCGCTCAAGCCTGTTGATGACGTGGTCAATGAAGTGAAGGCCCTCGCCGACAACGAGCCGGGCAACAGCGTCATCGAGCGATTTGCGACGAGCATCGTCCAACTGGTTCACGATCAGGAGGTTCCTAAATACGTGGCCGATCGTATCGGCGGCGACCAGGCTTCCAAAATGCTCGCCGCGATTGTGGGAGAGACACCTCCCACGGCCGAGCAACAAGCGGCACGAGACGGATACGCGCAAGCACAGTCGAACCTCTTGCAGCATCCCGACGATCCCGATGCCAAGCGATCGGTAGCGCTGACATTTGCGGCCCTGCTCGACACAGCGCAGGCCGATCCGCGCCAGCAGGCAGTCGTCGATGATTATCTGGACATGGTCTCGAAAGCCAGTCCGGCAACCGGCGACGGACCGATCCTTGTCAATGGTCACCGAGATTACGTCATCAGCTCGTTGATGGACAATGCGCCCATCTATATCGGCGAAACAAAGGCCAAGATCGGGGACGCTGTCGGGGAGTTTGTCGAGCAGCATCCGGGCGCGGGGCTGCTGCTCAATGTCGCGGGGGTTGTCGGTTCGGTTGCCGACCCTGTCGGGTATGCGGTCAATCTGATCGGCGATCAGGCCAAGGATTTTGCTGCGGGCAAGATCGGCCAAGTCTTCGTCGAATCAGGATGGAGCGATGGCAAGGGGCAGGCTGGCGGCGACGGAACCGTCTTTGCTGTCGGCGTCCTCGCTGGGGGCGCAAGCGCACTGGGCAGCATCAAGCCTGTGGGTAAAGAGACACCCGAGGTGCATGCCCCGCCCGAGTTGCCGATTAATACCTCAGAAGGTACTGCAAATGCGGCAACTGGGCCCAAGTTAGCTCAGCAACTGCGAGATGAAAATCTCGCCAACATCGCCGCTTCGGACCCGCGGCTGGCAACAGCTCTTAATAGGCAGGGCAATTTTGGTATTGGCTCAGGCACAGCGGCTGAGGCAAATCAGTTAGGAAAGAGATGGGTAGGCGAAGGCGCTCGCTTAACTAGTGATCAAACGACTTGTCCAGGTTGTATGATCAGCGCAGATGGTACAAGGCTCTATCGTCCTCCAACGGTTAAGCCGAATGCCCCTGCGTCTGTAAATCCTACTGGGGTTCAAGCTAATTTTCAGGTACGTGATCCCAGTACCGGAAAAACTTTATCAAACGGTCATTTGGTGGTCATCCCATGAATATAATTTTGAAGCATATAGACGTTAATGGGTGGGAGGTATTGGAAAATTACCGTCCAGAAATTGACGAGAATTTTCTTATTAATGTCAATTTGAGAATTGGACCTACTGACCAAGATGGTGCGCACGATTATATTCTGACCGTATGTTCGGTGAGGCGCTTAAGTCATATTATCGACAAAGAGGGTTCCGTTTGCGGAAGGCATATGTTGATTCTAAATCGATTCGATGCCAACGAAATTAGGGGGTTCATAGACAAGATTATCAGGAAATCTGACCGTTCTAATTTTGAGGAATCGTCCAATATACTGGCAAGATTTTTTGCTTGGGAATATGAAGATTATCAAATGTAGAGTGTAATCGTCCTATTCCTGAGGCGCTATCATCTAATTCATAAGATTTTGAACTCTCTAAGTGGGTGTGAAGGTATTTTTTCTCTGGCTCCACACAAGCTCGCGATTACCGGCAGCGAGATCGTCGCGCCCGATGACGTGCTCCTTGCCGGTAAATCCATCAAGATTGCCAATGTGCTCGACGTTGTCGATACCAACCAGGCGAGCAAGTATTCGAGTTTCGGCTTTTCCATCGGCGGTGAGAAACCTTGGCGAGGGTCGGGTAACGCTAGGGCGGTGCATATGGAATTCAGTCGATAAATCGGAATTGCGTATCCTCAATGACTGCGATTCCATCTGGCATGAAGTTATCGGCCTGCAAATAGTCAGGGCACGCCATCAGCCGCAACATTAACGAAGGGCAAGTTTCGAGGAGCGCGATTGGCGCCGTCTACGTCCGGTTTGTCGGCGGGTCCGGATTGGAGAACGGGGCAGGGGCTTTGGCAATGTACGCGCCCAACCCAGTCATTCACTCTCATTCGGCTTGCATCCAGAACCGGCCATTCCGTGGACCAGGCCGACAATCAGGTTTGAGGCGTGATTGCAATTGCGGAGTGGTCCGCTGAATTATTTACCGAGAGCCCAGCTTCCTTGCGTTCGGAGTAGCGGTCAACGAGTTGCCCTGCGTGCGGCCGCATCAGCACGGTGAAGCGCACCAGTTCCTCCATCACATCGATGATGCGCTCGTAATAGCTCGAGGCCCGCATCCGACCGTCCTCGTCGAACTCCTTGTACGCCATCGCCACCGACGACTGATTGGGGATCGTGAACATCCGCATCCACCGGCCCAGCAGGCGCAGCGAATTGACGGCGTTGAAGGACTGCGAACCGCCGGACACCTGCATGACTGCAAGCGTGCGGCCCTGCGTTGGCCGCATCCCGCGCATCTGGAGCGGCAGATGATCGATCTGCGTCTTCATGATGCCGCTGATCTGGCCGTGGCGCTCCGGACTGCACCAGACCATACCTTCCGACCACAGCGCGTGCTCGCGCAGCTCGTGCACTGCCGGGTGATCGTCCCCCGCCACCTGATCGGGAAGCGGCAGATCCCTAGGATCGAAAATGCGCGTCTCGGCGCCGAAGAATTGCAGCAGGCGCGCCGCCTCTTCCACGGCGAGGCGTGAGAACGACCGCTCTCGCAGCGAGCCGTAGAGAAGCAGAATGCGCGGAGGCGGTTGGTCCGGGCCAAGGCCAGCGGCAGGACGAGCCAACGCGAAAGCCTTGTCCAAAGCAGGAAGATGATCGGGGGCGGCGAGTTCGCGCAGTCTCATGCGGAAATACCTTTCTCGTACCAGGGGCGGGTCCGCTTCACCAAGGCGACGATCGACAGCATCACCGGCACTTCGACCAGCACGCCCACGACCGTTGCCAGCGCGGCGCCGGAACTGAGGCCAAAGAGGCTGATGGCGGCGGCCACAGCCAGTTCGAAGAAGTTGGAGGCACCGATCAGGGCCGAAGGGCCGGCGACACACCACGCCACGCCGAAACGGCGGCTGAGCCAATAGGCGATGCCGGCGTTGAGATAGACCTGAAACAGGATCGGCACGGCAATCAGCGCAATCACCAGCGGCTGCCGAATGATCTGCTCGCCCTGGAAGCCGAACAGCAGCACCAGCGTCAGCAGCAGGCTGGCAAGGCTGATCGGGCCGATGGCGGACAGGAAATGCTGAAGGCGCTGCTCACCCCCGCAAAGGAGGGCTCGGCGGAGCAGTTGCGAGATGACCACTGGGGCGACGATATAGAGGCCCACCGACAGTGCCAACGTGCTCCACGGCACCGTGATCGATGCCACGCCGAGCAATACGCCCACGAGCGGAGCGAAGGCGAAGACCATGATCAGGTCGTTCAGCGCCACCTGGCTCAAGGTGTAGTTCGGCTCGCCCTCGACGAGGTTGGACCAGACGAAGACCATGGCTGTGCACGGCGCTGCAGCCAGTAGGATCAGCCCGGCAATGTAGGACGACGATGCACCTTCAGGCAGCATCGGCGCGAACAGATAGCCGAGAAAGAACGTGCCGAGCAGCGCCATCGAGAATGGCTTGATCGCCCAGTTCACCACAAGGGTGACGCCGATACCGCGCCAGTGCTGCCGAAGGCTATGGAGCGCGCCGAAATCGACCCGCAGCAGCATCGGAATGATCATCAGCCAGATCAGCCCCGCCACCACGAGGTTGACGTTGGCGATCTCCAGCGCTGCGATCGCCTCGAAGGCACCGGGGAGCAAATGGCCGAGACCGATCCCGATCACGATGCACAGGGCGACCCACAGCGAGAGATGACGTTCGAACAGCGACATGGTCGTCAGTCCTTCCCGGAAGCAACAGGCGCGGTCGCGGTGCCTCCGCCCAAGGCGATCTGCATGTAAACCGTGTCGAGCCAGCGGCCGGCCTTCCAGCCCATGCCCGTCAGGCGGCCGACCTGCTCAAAACCGCAGGAGCCGTGCAGCGCGACGGAGGCTGGTTCACCGCCGCCGATGACGGCGACCATCTGCCGGAAGCCATAGGCTTCAGCGGCCTGCAGCAAGGCATTGAGCAGTAGCGTGCCAATGCCGCCGCCGCGCCGATCATGCGCCACGTAGATGCTGTTCTCGCAGGCGTACGCATAGGCCGGTCGATCGCGGAACTGCGTGGCGTAGGCATAGCCGAGTACTTGATCGGCGTCGCAAGCGACGAGGAAGGGCCCGCTCCGGCCGGTCACCGTCAAGATCTTCTCGACGGTCTCGTCCTCGGTCGGCGGCACCACTTCGTAGGTCGCCGTGCCGTGAAGAACGTGATGCGCATAACTGGCGGCAATGGCGTCCGCGTCGTCGACCGTAGCCCGGCGAACCGAAAGGGTCATCGCCGGGTCGCTTCCACGACTTCGCCGTCTTCCTTGACGAAAGTGCCGCGCTGCTCGGTGGGCAGGAGGCCCAGCACTTCTTCGGAAGGCCGGCAGAGCTTCACGCCCAGCGGCGACAAGACCAGCGGCCGGTTGATGAGCACGGGATGCTCCATCATCGCGTCGATCAAGGCCTCGTCCGTCAAGCTCTCGTCGCCGAGGCCCAGTTCGACATAAGGCGTACCCTTCTCGCGAAGCAGGGCGCGCGGTGTGATGCCGGCCCGCGCAATGAGTTTCACCAGCAGGGCACGGCTTGGCGGCGTCTTCAGGTATTCGATAACATGAGGTTCGATGCCCGCATTGCGGATCATGGCCAGGGCATTACGAGAGGTCCCGCAAAGCGGGTTATGGTAGATCACGATATCGGTCATTGTTGCCTCTTCAGCAGCAGGTAAGTTCGGCCAGAAGCGGCTCGCACAGTTCCGCGCGCCCCTGGCAACAATCCTTGGCCAGATAGACCATCAGTCCCCGCAGCGCGTCGAGGTTGGCGCGCTGAATTTGTTGGCGACCGCGCTTCTCCGAAAGCACCAGCCCTGCATTCGCCATCACGGCCAGATGCGTCGAGAACGTGCTCTGGGTGAGCCCCGATGCCTCCACCAGTGCGCCGGTCGACAGGCCTTCAGGTTCGTGCCGGATCAACAGACGAAACGCATCGAGCCGCGTCGGATGGCCGAGAGCGGAGAGAATCGAGAGTGCATCATCGTTGCGCATTCATCGGAATTATCCGATACGATCTACTTCGTCAATAAAATATCGATTATTCCCGATGCATAGGTGGCTGGGAGCAATGACAGCTCAGGTGAGACTGCCGCGTGAAGCTGCTTGTCCGGAATCGGCCCATTGCCAGCCGTTCATCGTGGCTGATCTCTCGGTGAACGAATGACCGCTTCGGAGACGCTCGCAGGAGGCGCTGAACGGCAACTCTGTCGGCGGGTCCGGATTACCCGTTCATAGCTCTTAAGGGGCAGGCGATGGCCCTACGAATCGCGCTGGATGTGTAGGGCCAATCCAGATATTATTGCCACGCCGTTAGGGTACGATTACGAAATCCGGGTTGGCGACCGCGAAGACCGCCTCACGATCGGCGGCGGGCGGGTAGATCCACACGCCATTGATCTCCTGCTTCAGCTTCTTGCCCTCGGCTCGTGTCAGCTTGACCTGACGGTCCCATCCCTCGGTATACATGGCGCCCCATGCGCCAAGGTCGAGGCAGGTAACGTATTTGGGCTGGCTGTAGGGGTGCAGCGGCAGCCCCAACAGTTCGGCAGCGGCATTGTAGCCCGCTACGCGGCCAAGGCTGAGGGCGTGCTGGCAGGTCATCAGGTTGAAGTTCCCCGCATCGTCGGTGGCCGCCTTGACGGTATCGCCGGTGACGAAAATTCCCGGAGCAGCCGGAGCGCGCAAGAAAAGGTCGCCTACCACGCGGCCGGCAGCATCATGCTCGCCGGGAACTTCGGCGGCAAGCGGATGGGCGCGCACCCCGGCGGCCCAGACCACGGTGGCCGCCTCGATCCGGCTGCCGTCGGACAGCTGCGCTCCGCCTGCATCGACCGCGCCAAGCAGCACGCCGGGGCGCTGTTCGATACCGATCTCAGCCAGCGCCTCGCGTACCGTGCGACCTGCCTCGGATCCGAACTCGGCGCCGATCTCCTGCGCCGGATCGACGATCACGACGCGCGGCTGCGTATCGAACATCGTGCGCAGGCGTTCGTGCAGCTCGGTCGCCGCCTCCAGTCCGGTAAAGCCGCCGCCGGCCACTACCACGGTATTGCGCGCGAGCGTCTCAGGTCGATCGGCGAGCGCCTTGATATGCGCATCAAGACTGTGCGCCTGATCTAGCTGATCGACGGTGAAGGCATGTTCGGCCAGCCCCGGAATCGGCGGCATCGCCACGCGGCTGCCGGTGGCGAGCACGAAGCGATCCCAGCAGATGGTCTCCCGCGTGCCGTCATTGCGCTGGATCGCCGCTTCACGTGCTTCGACGCCGATGGTTTCGACGATGCCGTCGACGAAGTGCGCGCCGATGACCTTGAGCAGTTCGGAAACGTCGGGATTCATGTTCTCCAGAACCGCTTCGTAGAAGCGCGGGCGGATCGCCAGCTTGGGCTGTGGCGCTACCATGATGATGTCGATGTGGTCTTCGCGGTCCGCCAGAGCGATGGCCCGCGCTGCTGCGAGCACCGCCCAGACACCGGCGAAACCGGAACCGGCGACGAGAATGGTCTGCTTGGTCATGGGTCTATTCCTTGAAGTTTGCCGGGCACAGATCGTCGCGCCGCAAAACGCGACTGCTACACGCGTTATGCGCGATGCAGTTTTCCCGGCCGCGCCCGGTGGACGACGGGAAAGAAGACGGAAATGTCAGAGAATGCGGCGCTATGCTGGCGCGGCGCCGCGGCTCAGGCGGTCAACTGGGGCCTTCGCGCCGGGGCCGGCCGGTGCGTGCGGTGCGTCGGTCATGCCGATCGCCGAACCAGTCGCGCAGATCGGCCATGTAGGTTTCCGGAGCCTTGCGGCCGAAACGTTCAGAAATCGCACCCAGCGTCTGCGTTGCCAGCACGTCGCGCATGGCCTTTTCGGCTTGGATCATCACGGCATGGATCGCGCAAGTGCCGCTGGTTGCCCAAGGCGGAGGGTTGCCGCCGAACAGGGCGCAGCGCCCGCGCACCTCCTGGCAATCGAACAACGGCTTTTCGCCTTCGACCGCATCGACAACCTCAAGGAATGTGATCCGGTCCGCCGGCCGCGCGAGTCGATAGCCGCCACGCACTCCTTCGTTGGCCGAGACGATGCCTGCCTTTTCCAGCCTAGGAAATATCTTGGCGAGGAAGCTGGGCGAGATACCCTGAATTTCGGCAATCTCCCGCGTGCTAAGCGATTCATCGCTGTTTACAAGCCAGAGCAGGCCATGGAGCGCGTATTCAACGGATGTGGTCAGGTGTGCCATAAACTCGGACATACTGAGTCTGCGTTAATGGGTCAAGATAATAACGAGGACTCATCTGGTGTGCGTTTATATGCCGGTGGTTTGTGCGGCGGCAAAGTGAGGTCTGGATGGGCGTCTCTGCAGTCGCGACAGCTGGCCTGAATGGACGACGGCTTAGATGAAGCGAGGTGGAAGTTGCGAGCGGCGGGTAAGTCGGCGTTGATGTCGTTGCCGATCACGAGCGCCAGATCCGGCTCGCGTCGGCGCAGCAAGGTCTCCAGCTTCATCCTCGTTTTCCCCGTCGATCAATCCTGCCGTCAGCGCGCCGCCGCCGGCGAACAGACCAGTCATGTCCTCTATCAGCAATCAAAATTCAATGTCGCCTAACTTACGAAAAATCCAAACGGAGTCAGCATTCCGCCTTTTCGTGAACCGGCTCCAACGGCCGAGATAATGGCGCATTGCTGATAGTCTCACGCCACAGCATCCACTCCAAGTTGGCTTGCCGGCCTGGAACGGCGGGAGGAGAGGAAAACATGTCATCGGAACAAGGCGAAACGGACATGACAGGTCATCGATCGGCAGATGGCTGGGCAGGGCACACCCATTGCCATCGTACTGCTTGATTGCTTGGCTGATAGCATTGATCGCAAGGCTTTCTGTTCGGGGGTGTCCCGAGCGTTGCCCAAATGTCGCACGACTTTTCGAAATCACTGTGCATAAAGTTGAATCCGCCGGATTCATCACCTTTCTCAACATTTCCAGCAAAATTCGGTAACAAGACTGTCATTGAGAGAAAGTAACCGCGCTTCCAGTTTTTCGAACAGGGAATGCGACGTGTCCAGGAAAGTGATCGCCAAAAAAGCTCTGCATCTGACCTGCGGTCTGGGTGCGCTTTGTATTTCGACCCATGCTTTCGCACAGGACACTTCGCCTTCCACGGAAGGTCTCGGCGATATCGTTGTTACGGCGGAGCGGCGCACCGAGAACCTCCAGCAGGTGCCGATCTCGGTCGGCGTGGTCGGCGGAGATCAGCTTCGCAGTTTCCAGGCGGCGGGCGACGATATTCTCTCGCTCTCCGGCCGCGTGCCCGGTCTTTATGCCGAGACGACGACCGGCCGTATCTTTCCGCGCTTCTACATCCGCGGCCTCGGTAACATCGACTTCTATCTTGGCGCCTCGCAGCCGGTCTCGATCATCCAGGACGACGTCGTTCTGGAGCATGTCGTGCTGAAGTCCAATCCGGTCTATGATCTCGATCAGGTGGAAGTGCTGCGCGGACCGCAGGGCTCGCTGTTCGGCCGCAACACCACCGCCGGTATCATCAAGATCGACACGATCAAGCCGAGCACCGATCGCTGGACCGGTCGTGGCAATGCCAGCTACGGTTCCTACAACTCGGTCAACGTGGATGCAGGGGTCGGCGGCCCGATCATCCGGGACGTGCTGGCGGTGCGCGTTTCGGGCCTCTACCAGCGCCGTGACGACTGGATCGACAACACCTACAGCGGCCCGAGCGCCGACGGCACCGTCTCGCCGAAGAAGGACGCCATGGGCGGCTTCGAGGAACGCGACGCGCGCATCCAGCTCCTGTTGGCGCCGACCGGCACGGGCTTCTCGATGCTGACGAGCTTCCACGCCCGCAAATATTCCGGCACTTCGACGATCTTCCATCGCGGCGCCTTCACCAAGGGCTCGAACGACGTCAGCGACGAACCGCGCAGCCAGATCGCACTCGACGAAGCGCACAACAACCCGCAGGCCTACGACACTTACGGCGCGTCCAGCCGCATCGCGATGGACTTCGGGCCCGTCACGCTCACCTCGATCAGCGCCTGGGAAACTACTTCGGGCTATAGCCGCGGCGATACCGACGGCGGAGCCGGAGCGGACTATCCGGTGAACGGCGTGGCCAATGGCTTCGGTCAGTCGCAGGGCAATGTGCGCGATCTCGACCAGCTCAGCCAGGAACTGCGCTTGTCGAGCAATGGCGACACCCGCTTCAAGTGGCAGGTCGGCGGCATGTGGTTCAACCAGCGCGATATCACCGAATTCTACCAGCGTGCCTATTTCCTGACGCCCCCGGCGAACAACCCCAACAATTGGGTGCGTCTGCGCAACGAAAACACGAGCTGGGCGGTGTTCGGTCAGGCCAGCTACGAACTGGTGCCGGGGCTGACGGTCACCGCCGGCGGTCGCTACACCAAGGACACCAAGAAGACCCGCCTGCTCAAGACTGCCGACACGGCCGCTGGCGCGGTCACTTATCGTGGACGCCGCTATGTGCGCCTTTCGGGCGAAGAGCCGAGCTGGGATGTCAGCGTGAACTATGAGGTCAATCCGAACGTCAACGTCTACGCCCGCGTCGCGCGCGGCTTCCGTGGACCGACGATCCAGGGCCGCTCGGCGGTGTTCAACTCGGACTTCACCACGGCGGATTCGGAAACGATCCTCTCGGGCGAAGCGGGGATCAAGACCCAGCTGTTCGACAATCGCGTCCGCTTCAATCTTTCCGGCTTCGCCTACCGGGTGAAGGACATCCAGCTCAACGGCAACGACAGCGATGGTAACGGCGTCCTGTTCAACGCCGACAAGGCCGAGGCCTACGGCATGGAAGCCGAGCTGGAAGCGCGTCCGATCCCGAACCTCACGCTGACGGCGGGCCTCAGCCTGCTACACACCGAGATCAAGGACAAGAACGTCTACGCACAGGTCTGCGCGCTTAACGGCGTGGTGGTCTGCACTGTTCAGGACCCGACGATCACCAACGCCCGCGGCACTTTCGCGCAGATCGACGGCAACCCGCTGCCCAATGCGCCGAAGTACACCGCCAACCTCACCGCCCGCTACGACGTGCCGCTGGGCAACGGCGGTTCGCTGTTCGCGGCGACCGACTGGATGTGGCAAGGTTATACGAACTTCGTTCTCTACAAGACGAGGGAGTTCTATTCGAAGGGCGACTTCGAAGGTGGCCTGAAGGTCGGCTACTCGGCGCCGAATGGACGATATGAAATCGCCGCCTTCGCGCGTAACCTCACTAACGAGAAAAACCTCAAGGGTGTGATCGAGAACTACATGGCCGCCGTGTTCAACGAACCGCGCGTGATCGGCGCCTCGTTCTCCGGCAAATTCTGATCTGAAGGGCGGTGCGGTCTGCTCCTGCACCGCCCTTCCGAAACAGGCTGAATCTCTTGCGAGGTGTCCGGACTGCGTTCGACGCGCGGAACAGGTAAGGCTGTCGCTAAGCGGCACGCGGCAAGCGTCGCTGGCGCAGAATTTCGATGCCGGAGCCGAGGCGGGGTTCAAGCCGGGAAGTGATAGTTCTCGATGCGCGCGCGACCGTAATATGGTGTTTCATGTCAGATTGTTAGCAGAACTTGGCGCGCGAACGTTAGCTATGCTGATGTTGTTGCCACGAAGCGGACGCTCACGAATGTCCTACGGACCGGTGTTCAGGTTTGTAGGTATTTGGTGAGCCAAGGACAGCTATCAGCGAACCGATATCCCGTGCTCTACGGCAGATTTGTCGGCGAGCAGGGCAGGGGGCTATCCGCAGGTCGCGACCAGATCAAGCCATTCCGCACTCGACGCGTAAACGTCGGGGAAGCGCCGGAACCGGACGTAGCATGCATTCTGACGGTTGGCGGCTGTACCCCCCCAAAGGTCGTCATTCGCGACCGTTATCGCGGTTGCCGATCATCTCCTTTCGATGGCCCCGTTGTGCATTGTTGCGAGACGGCGCCAATTTGGGGCGACCGGCGGTATTCTAGCTTCACTGCCCGATGATTTCGCGAAACCGCAACCGGACCTTATTTCAGCGCCCAGACCAGATGACAGCGACGATGGAATGTCGTGTGGCAACCGCTGCGATAACCAATAGTCTGTACCCTCGGCGAAAGTGAGACCGCCGGATGGCCTCCGTGTCGGAAGGGAAAAGCCAACGGCAATTCCCCCCCACAACAGGCCCTAAGTCAAGGTGCGAGCGTCATCATCCCCGCGCCGGTACATCTCCATAAGCCTTTGCATTAGCCGCAAATTAACAAAGAGCCTCCATTGGCCAGAAAACCGGTGGGGGCGGCTGATCTGTTGGCCGTGATCGGTGAATTAGCGCAACGACATTGGAACAGGCGGACATGGTCGGACAGATTATTCGGGTTAAGGGGCTTAAAGGCGCAATTCTGACGACGACGGCACTCGTTGCCATTTCGCACTTTGCTCCGGCCCATGCAGGGACGGCTTCGAACCAGAGCCAGTTCGAAACGGCTCTGGCCACTGCCAATGCCGATCCAAGCCAGACGATCACCATCACTGGCAGCTTCAACGTCTCAAGCCCCGCAGTCTCCGTCACGAATGACGTGACGATCAGCCTCGGCGCCAATACGCTTGGCATAACCGGAATGGGTGCAAACACCGGTAGCGTGAATATACTGGGCAGCGGCGGTTCCAGCGTCCTGCGCCTCACCGGCACGAACAGTTTCAACGGGCTGAGCGCTTCGAGCAGCATCGTCGCGTTCGACAGCGACAGCGCCCTCGGCACAGGGCCGATCAACCTCACGACGCAGACTTTTCGCGCGCTTCAGGACGTGAGCGTCTCCAAGACCATCACATTGGGCGGTATGGGCGCGACATTCGATACCGGCGGTTATGTCATGACCGTGACCGGCGCAGTCGGTGGCAACGCACCGCTGATCGCCGGTGGGGGCGGCACGCTGGTTCTGACGGGCACCAACAGCTATACCGGCCAGACCATCATTGATGGCACCACCTTGCAGATCGGCAATGGCGGAACCACCGGATCGATCGCCACGACGACGAACGTCGCACTCTCGAATAATGGTACGCTGGCGTTCAACCGGTCTGACGACATCGTCTTCAACCGCGCTGTATCGGGCAGCGGCCTGATCGTTGCGCGCGGCACTGGTGCCGTCACACTGGCAGGCGCAATGACGAACGGCGGCGTTCAGGCGGTGGCAGGCAGCGGCGGCGTCATATTGACAGGCAATCTGACCACGGCCGGTACCAGCTATACCGGTTCCTCGGGAGCTGCGGTCGTCGATCAGGGCGGCACCAGCATCGTCATCAACGGCGGCATCATCACCGCGACATCGAATGGCGGGCTTGAGGATGGTGTTCAGCTCAATGGCGGCACGCTGGCGCTCAACAGCGGCAGCATCACGGCCAAGACTTCGGGCGCCTATGTCCGGTCCGGCGGCGGCGTGATCGTAAATGCCGGTTCCATCACCGGCGGGGACAGCGGCATCAACTTTTCGGGCAGCGGCACGCAATCGCTGACGGTGACGGGCGCAGGTTCCTATACCGGCGGCAATAATGGCGGGGATTCCGGTATCGTTGCGCGCGGCGTGAACGGCAATGTCGTTCTGGGTACGAGCACATCGTCGCTCGGTGCCGTATCGGGCAATTTCGGTATCGATGCGCAGCTCACCGGCACGGGCGCGATCGACATCGTGACCGGCAGCACCGTCGTCGGCAATGCGGGTTCGGCCATCACGGCGCGGGCCATAACGGGGACAGTCTCGGTCACGGCCCTCGGCAATGTCACCGCAACCGGCAGCGGCTATGCAGGTATCTACCTCACCGGAAGCAGCAGCGCCAACAGCGTCACCATAGGCGCCGCCGGTGCATCGACCCAGCCGTCGGTGCAGGGCGCGATCGGCCTGCGCGTCGGCGGAACGGGCACCACCACCCTCGCCAATTACGGCACGATCGGCACCTCCACTGTCGGGGGCAATGCCATTCAGGTCGATGCGGGCACGCTCGTCATCGAGGAGGCGGGCACCATCAACGGCAAGATCGCGGTGGGCGCCAACCGTCTGACCCTGAACTCCGCCACGGCCCAGACCCTGTCGGGCGCGATCACCGGCACGGGTACGGGCACGTTCAACCAGAATGGTTCCGGCCTGCTTACCCTGACAGGCGTGAACAGCGCCGCCAACGGGCAGTTCAGCGGCACCGTGAACGTCAACGCGGGCACCCTCTCGGTGAACGGGACGTTCGGCAACAGCGTCACCAACAGTGCGGTCGTCAATGTCAATGCGGGCGGCACATTGCACGGTTCCGGCATCATCGCCGGTTCGGTCAATGTCGCTTCGGGCGGCACGGTCTCGGCCGGTAACTCGCCGGGCACGCTGACCGTCAATGGCAATTACACGCTGGCCAGCGGTTCAACCTCCCTGTTCGAGCTGGGAACGCCCAATGTGGCCGGGGGCGCGGGCAACGACCTGATCAACGTCAGCGGAAACCTGACCCTTGCGGGCACGCTCAGTCTCGTCAATGCGGCCAATTCTACGGCTTCGCCGGTGGCGGGCGCATACCGTCTCTATAATTATGGCGGTACGCTGACCGGCAGTTTCGACACGGTGGCGACGCCCACGGCGCAGGCCGCGACGGTTTACACCACCATCCCCGGACAGGTGAATGTGCTGATCGCCAATGCGGGTCAGTCCCTGCAATATTGGGATGGCAGCGACAGCACCGGCAGCGGTGCGGGCGGTCAGGGCGGCACGGGCACCTGGAATGCGGCAGGCACGAACTGGGCGGGCGCGCCGACCGGAACCGTGAACACGGGTTGGGGCGCGGGCGTCGGCATTTTCGCCGGGACCGCAGGCATAGTCGCCGTCGCGGGCGCGCAGGATGTTCAGGGCCTTCAGTTCACGGTGGACGGCTATCAGCTTGGCGGCACGGGCACGATCAATCTGACCGGCGATCCCTTCTCCACCCCGGAGCAGAGCTTCGTCAATGTGGATGACCGGGTTGGCGTGACCATCGCCAATACGCTGACCAGCACCGGCGGCACGATCGGGCTGGTCAAGCTGGGGACGGGTACGCTGACATTGTCGGGTACGAACAGCTATACCGGCACGACCAGCGTGACCGCCGGTACGCTGATCGTCGCGGGCGGCGGTTCGCTTGCTTCGGACGTGTCGGTCACCACCGGTGCGACCTTCCAGAATGCGGGAACGGTTGCCGGTACGATCACCAATGACGGGACGCTGACCAGCACCGGCATCCTCGATGCCAGCCTGACCAACACGGGCACGGCGGAGATTTCCGGCGAGGTCAACGGTGCGGTCGACAATAGCGGCGACATTTTGCTCACCGGCACGACCACGGGTGTCGGTACGCTGGTGAATGAAGGGCTGTTCGATCTCGGCGGCACCAGTTTCACCATGGCGTCCCTGTCGGGCACGAACAGCAACGCGGTGCTGACCAACGGCCAGTTGACGGTCGGGTCGGACAACAGCTCCACAAGCTATGCCGGTACGATCACTGACGGGGCAGGCACCACGTCCCTGACCAAGACGGGCAGCGGCACGCTCACCCTGTCGGGTGCGAACAGCTATACCGGGGCCACCACGGTCAGCGGGGGCGTCCTGAACGTGACAGGATCGCTTGCCTCCGCCGTGACGGTGTCGAACGGCGCCCTGCTGTCGAGCACCGGAACGATCGGCGGCCTGACTGTCGGCAATGGCGCGACGGTAGCGCCCAGCTTTGGCGGCACGATCGGCACGCTGAATGTGGCGGGCAATGTTACCTTTGCGACCGGCTCGACCTATCAGGTCGCCACGACCCCGGCGGGGTTATCCGATCGCATTACCGCATCGGGTAAGGCCAAGCTTCAGGGCGGCACGGTGAGCGTTCTTGCGGGCGGCAGCAACTACAACCCGGCGACCCGCTACACGATCCTGTCGGCCAGCGGCGGTGTCACCGGAACATTCTCCAGCGTCACCACGAACCTGGCATTTCTGACGCCCTATCTGAACTATACGGGCGACACGGTGACGCTGGACCTGATCCGCAACAATGTCGCCTTTGGCGATGTGGCGCAGACGCCCAATCAGCGTGCCGTGGCGACGGCCCTTCAGGGGCTTGGCCTGAACTCGAATCTCCCGCTGGGGATCGTCTCGCTCGACGCGGCGGGCGCGCGGAGCGCCTATAATGCCCTGTCCGGCGAAAGCTATGCCGCCGTGCCAATGGCGCTGGTGGATGAGGGGCGCCATCTGCGGGAGGCGCTTCTCCTCAATACGCGGCGTAACGGCGATGGCTTCAGCCTGTGGGGTGATGCCATGGATGACAGCGGCAGGTTCGATAGCGATGCGTCGCTGGGAACGGCCGTGCTGCATACGCACCGCAACGGCATCGTCACGGGCATCGACTATGGCATGGACGGTTTCCGCGCCAGCATCGCCACCGGCTATTCCTACGGAACCTATAATCAAAATGCGCTCCAGAGCCGGTCCAGCGTGAAGTCCTATTATGCGGGCGGCACTGTCGGTTATCGCGTCGGCTCGCTGCGCGTTCAGGCGGGCGGCACCTATAGCTGGCACACACTGAATACCAATCGCGCTGTCGCTTTTGCCGGTTTCTCGGATGCCCTGCATTCTCGGCAGCATGGCAATAGCGCGCAGGGCTTTGGCGAGCTGGGCTATGCCCTGTTCGACGGAAAAGCGGTCAGGCTCGAACCCTTTATCGGCTACACCCATCAGCATGTGTCGGTCGACCCGACAACGGAGATGGGCGGCACGGCGGCGCTGGCCGTGGCGCGCGTCAAGCGGGACATTGATCAGGCGCGTATCGGTTTCCACTTCACCGGATCAACGCCGGTGCCTGGAACGCGCGCGCTGTTCGAACCGCGTCTCTCGCTTGCCTATCAGCGGAGTTGGGGAGATCGGACGGGTGCCGCCACAGTGGCCCTAGCCGGTGCCGCGCCGTTTGAGGTCGCAGGCGCAGCCCTGCCGAAGGACGCCATGCAGATTGACGGTGGCTTCGGCTTCGTGACGGGTAATATCCGTCTGGGTGCCTCCTACCTCGGTACCGTGGGTGACAGCCAGTTCAACCATGGCGGTCGCGTGACATTCGGCATTCAGTTCTGATCCCGACAAGGCCGGCGACGCTTCGGTTCCCGACCGAGGAGCGAGGCGTCGTCGCCTTGTCGGCAAATCCCGCCGCTTGAACCGGCAATGACCGAACGGCGCGTGAAACGCGCTATTCGGTATCGCGCATGATCCTCAGAATGCCAGCCGCAGCTCATCGCGTAATAAAGCTTCATAGTGGATTGTCCGGATCGTTTGAGGATCTGGACATAGAGAAGAGGACTTACGTAGCGTCACGAATGACCGGTTTCGGCGTAACCAGACGCTCCCGCTGATGACGGCGATTGGCAGCAAAGTCTCATCGCAGTGGTTCGCCGTGTCTGGTTCCTCGGTGAACGAATGGCCGCTTCGCAACTGCACATAGGAGGCGCTGAACGGCGGCTCTGTCGGCAGAGCGGAGAAGAAGGGCCGGAACGGGCTCTTCTGGGGATCGGCGTCAGTGAACGCTTCGATGGACTTGTCGCGCCCGTCCAGGGTGACGCGCGGTACGCTGAAGCCTCGCTTCAGTCCGGCGCGCATATTGACGGTCTGCTCATCGAAATAGCGCGGCAGATCGCGCAACTTGTCCAGATAGCGGCGATAGGCCGCCGCATCCCGGAGCGGGCTCCTCGTTTCGAGGCCCGACCAGAACTGGCTGTCGGAGTTGAGCGGCATTTCTCAGGTGCGGAAACGCCCCTCGGCGATGAAGGCCTCCAGACTGGTGCGGAATACCGCGGCATTGATCTTCTCTTCCGGCGAAAGCTGCGCGGCAGGGATGGCATCAAGGCTGGCCAATGCCTTGCGCCAATAGGCGATCCGCGCCTCCTGGCTGGCTGCGTCGACTTTCGGGAAATGATCGGCGGGCCGCTCTTCCTCATCGCTCGGCCGGGCGAACTGCTCGCCGCGCCATTCCCACTCGGCCTCATAAAGGTCCCGAAGGCGTTGGTCGGCAGTCTTCACGGGCGCGGCGCTGCCCGCGGCGGAATGCATGACGAGCAGTCCGGAAAGGAGTGCGAGTGCGGTACGAGATGCAGACATGATGGTCCCTGGCCATGAGAATTGGCGGGAAGGGCGAGATCGAATGCCCGTCTTTTTTGCCCGCCCGAAGCGTCGGCGTCGTTCCGGCTTTCCCGGATACGGCACCAAACCCCTGATCTGCAGTTGCTATTATCGTATACGCATTAGCAAGGGAGACGTCTCCCAGTGCGATATGTAACGGGCGCCCGGCCGATCAGGCTGGCGCGAAGCTTTCGGCGCTCGCCCGCGCCCAGCTGTCGCTGTAGAAGCTGGACGTGGAACGCCCTTCGATCAGATCGTTCGGCTCGGCGAAGTAATGCATGCGGTCGAACTGCCGGATTTCGACGTTGTTCACCCGGTGGACGAGGTGGTGCGGCAGCAGTTCCTCGGGATGGGAGAGACCGGCAGCGGCCAGCATTTCCGCCAAGGCCTGGACCGTCCGCTCATGATAACGCCAGACGCGCTCCGCCTTGTCCGGCACGACGAGCGCCCGGCTGCGCTTCACGTCCTGCGTCGCGACGCCGACCGGGCAGCGATTGGTGTGGCAGCTCATCGACTGGATGCAGCCCAGCGCGAACATGTAGCCACGGGCGGCATTGACCCAGTCCGCCCCGATGGCCAGCACGGCGGCCAGATCGAACGCGCTCGTCAGTCGGCCCGCCACGCCGATCCTGATGCGGTCGCGCAGCCCGGCGCCGACCAGCGTATTGTGGACGAACAACAGGCCCTCGCGCATCGGTACGCCGATGTGATCGCTGAACTCGACCGGCGCCGCGCCCGTCCCGCCCTCGCCGCCGTCGACGACGATGAAGTCGGGCACGATCCCGGTCGCCAGCATCGCCTTGACGATCGCCATGAATTCCCAGGGCAGGCCGATGCAGAGCTTGAAGCCCACCGGCTTTCCGCCCGAAAGCATCCGCAGTTCCTGGAGGAAGGCGATCATCTCCGTCGGGGTGGAAAAGGCGGAATGGCGCGCCGGCGAAATGCAGTCGACGCCCATCGGCACGCCGCGCGTTTCGGCGATTTCCCGCGTTACCTTGCGGGCGGGCAGGACGCCGCCATGGCCGGGCTTCGCGCCCTGGCTCAGCTTCAGCTCGATCATCTTGACCTGCGGCGAGGAGGCCTGGGCGGCAAAGCGCTCCGGATCGAAGTGCCCTTGTTCATCGCGGCACCCGAAATAGCCGCTGGCGATCTGCCAGACGATATCGCCGCCGTTCTCGCGGTGATAGGCACTGAGGCTGCCTTCACCGGTGTCATGGTAGAACCCGCCCAGCGCCGCGCCCTTGTTGAGTGCCCGGATCGCATTGGCCGACAACGCGCCGAAACTCATAGCGGAAATATTGAAGATGCTGGCCGAGTAGGGCTGGGCGCACTGCTCGTTGCCGATGGTGATGCGAAACGAGGCCGGATCGGGCACGGGTGCCGGGGTCAGGGAATGCTGGATGAATTCGTAATCGATTGCGTAAACGTCCCGGATCGTCCCGAAAGGATGGTCGGAGGCGGCCTCCTTGGCCCGGCGATAGACGGTCGAGCGCTGCTCGCGGGAGAAGGGCGTCGCGTCCGTGTCGCTTTCCAGCAGATACTGGCGGATTTCCGGCCGGATCATCTCCACCATCCAGCGGATATGGCCGATCACGGGATAGTTGCGCAGCACCGAGTGTCGGGTCTGGAAGAGATCCCAGCATCCCAGCAGGGTCAGAAAGCCGGACAGCGCAATCAGCGCACCGCCCCAGAAACCGCCCAGAGAACCCGACTGCCGCGATAGCAGCGCGGCGATGAAGACCGCCGCACACAGGATGAAAGCGGTGTAGCGGCCCAGTCGGAATTTCGTCATTGCCCAATCTCGGTGGTTGTTTTGTCCTGTCTGGGGGCAGCGTTAGGCCGTCGCGGTCGCCTTGGAAAGCGTCGGTGCGGTTTGAAGGGAGGGCGAGAGGCCGTCCCGCGCGGTCTGCGCGATGACGGCCTCAGAGCTTCGCCTTATCCGGCGGCAATGTCCGCAGCGGGATAGCTTTCGCTGTCAGAGGGGCATTTCCCCTGCTTCATGATGCTCGGGCGCTTGGGTTCGAACCACTGCGATGACTGGAAATCCTCATCATAGCCAAAGCCGTCATAGATGCAGACTTCGGGCTTCGAGCCGTCCGGGGCAATCACGACTGCCCAGTTGTAGCGGTCTTCGGCCCGTTTCGCGCCGCCCCACACGAGCAGGCGTCTTCCCTTGACCTTGACGATCGGGACTTCCAGTTCGCCCGGTTCGATCGCGGCGCGCTGCTTCGCATCGGGAACCGCCATCTTGATGGCGGCCTTGACCGCCGGATTATCGAGGAAGCGATGGCCGTTCACGGCTTCCGACGGGTATTTGCCGATGTAGGGCGTCAGGTCGATCCGGTCGTTGGCGGCGGACTCGGCGGTTGCGGCCGTGACCAGAGCCTTCGCCGCTTCGCTCCCGGTTGCCGCCGGGGCTTCAGTGGCGGCAGCTTTGTCGGAAGTGTCCGCTGCCTGGCCGCATCCTGCCAGCGCCAGAACGGCAAGAGCCGTGAAACCAACCTTCTTCATAGGATTTCCTTCATTTTCGACGGTGCCCGTCAAATCATTTTCCAACTGGGAAGAACCCGCCCGCAAGGCCGCCGTTCATGCCGCAATACTCGACGGCGCCGGGTTCGGTGACGATGAGGCTGGTTCCCCGGTGGTCGATGTCGAATCGGGCATCGGCAGGATCGGTAACGTGGGCCTGCCATTGCCCCGTGCCCTTGGCGGCGATCGTGCCGGTCGCCTGACAGACCCAATGGCCGCCGGTCGGCTCGGCGGTGTTGGCTTCGAACGTCAGGGCGCCGGATGCGCTGCGGGATATGGCGATCTCGCCGGAGAGATTGCGCCATTTTCCGACCAGCCCCGGCGTCGGGCCCGGACGAATGGCATTCAGGAAGGCGAGGCGGCTGCGCAAAGCCAGACTGAGGTCTGCGAACGTGCGATCGAGGTAGGTGCCGTCGCGCAAGCCGATGAACCACTTCTGATCCGCTCGCAGTTTATCGGCCGAGGGCTTGTCCATCTGCTTGAGCAATATCGCGTAGCGGGCGGCGATCTGGCGATCGAGCGAGGCCAGTGCCGGGCTGGCGCAGATAGCCTTCTCGGCTTGCGAGGAGGCGCGCCGACAATCGAACGAGGGGGCGTTTCCGGGTGCAGCAAGGGCAGTCTGCGGAAGCGCGGAGGCGAGCGACGCCAGCGCCACGCTCGCCGTTGGCGCGAACCATGAAGGGAAGGATGCCACTATGATGTCTCCATCGAGGCGTGAGAGGGGAAAACGGGAAAGGCCGGTGCCGGGCGGCGGATCATCGCGCTCAGGGTCACTGCAAACGTCCTTCCTGCGGCAGCTTCTCCATGCGCGGCGTGTGATAGCCCTGGCTATGGGTGCCGGTCAGCACGCGGCCTTCGCAGGTCATTTTCGTCGTGCGATAGGAGTAGGAGATTTTCAGATATCCGGCTGCCGGATCGGCATGGTAGACCTGCCAGCCTTCAGTGACATCGTAGGCGGAATGGGTTGGCCCGTCGCTGACGGGGCCTTTGCTGTCGATCTGGGTCTGGCGCGTGCCGCCTTCGATCTGAACCGACTTGGGATCCGCTTTTGCCAGATCCTGCCGATAGGTCTCGTCAAGGAAGGCATGGCAGGTGGCGAAGTCCTTGAATTCCTGCCGTGGGATCGGAATGGGCGGGAGATGGCCGCTGGCATGCGCGGCGGATGCCGGATGGCACAGCAATACGATAGCTGAGACGAGGCTGCTCCGCTGGCCGAGCATTGCGAAAGCGTTGCGAACCAAAGCATTGTCTCCCGTTGCGGAAACATGATCGGTGTTCAATTCTTTCCTGTCAAGAAAATAATCGATGTTTAATTATGGGGCTTCCGGATCGGCAAAGGCGGTTCGTGTGGCGGATCCCATTAGGCAATCTGGCTCTCTATCGCCACGTATCTGGCCGATCGGCTCCTTGCCGTTCGTGCTTGTTTGCGGAGTTTTTGAGGTCTTAGAATTCGTTTGAGAATTCTCATGGGTGGACGGTTCTTCGGAGCATGGGGCTGCCGAGAGCGACATGGATCATCGCCTCTGAGACGTCGACCCGCTGCTCGTAATCGCGAACGAGCCGTTTCCAGCGGATGGCCCATCCGAAGGTGCACTCGACGACCCAGCGCCTGGGCAGCATCTTGAAGCCCGGCTCCTTGTCGGAACGGCAGATGATCTCAAGGACAAAGTCCTGATAAATTGCGGCATTCATAAGGCGGCTTCGAACAGGTCGGTTCCGGGTAAAAATCTTTCAAAGCCGCTATCTGTCCGGTTCTGGCTAGTCATCGCCACAAAGCTGCCGCTCGTCAGCAGGTACTACTCAGGAAGTATAAAGCGGAGCGTACCAGCTCGGCGAGCCGGAGCGCCGGTATCACTCGGATGATTCATACCGACCATGACAGGTACATCTAGGAAGTCGAATGGACTCACCCCATCGAGGCACGCGACATTCACCCCATACTTGTTCTGGTTTGAGCGGCGCTGATCGTGAGTGTAGATCCCGCAGTGTGAGCAAAAGAAATGGTGTGCTGATCCGGTGTTAAACCGGTAGCTAGTAAGAGCGTCCTCACCTTGCACGATCCTCACGCCCCCCATTTCCGCCACAGCTTCTAGCATCCTGCAGTACGAGCAGGTGCACCGGCGAATAGTGTGAAAGCCGTTACTCAACATCGCTACGAAACGCACTGCTCCGCAATGGCATTTGCCGGCAAGGATATCCTGATTATCCATTTCGAATCTTTCAGCAGCTGTGGCGTCAGCCTACGTCCGCTTTCAGCGCTGCTGCAACCGCGAGTTGATGTCCGCAATGTCGGCGTCTGCCGCTGGAGCGCTTTGCCGATTAAAATCCTGCACGGCTGTCATTCCGGTTCCGGCGACCGGCATTGCGTCCCTTGATGACCGGGCGGGTTGGTTAGCTGACATCTAAGAAGCGTGCCAAGTGCTCAAAATCACGCTTGAACTGGTCATGAAAGAAGCGGCCCAGCTTCTCAACTTCGGCCTGCTCCGCTGAAGAGCCGGGCTCAAACTTAACTCTGTCCACGTCCCGTCCAATGTGGGCTTGGCTCCCACCTAGAACGTGATCTGTTTGGCTCTCGATGCCAGTGAACCCGATTATAGCATCAGGTAGGTTGGGCGACCGACGTCATCGCGATGCCGATAGTCAGGTTTTCCTCGAATTTCGACGCAAACATCGAGGGTACCAGTCTGAGGGGGGATTATGATGGAGCCCCAGTTTTTCCATTAAATTCGGGCGATTAAGCTGCGGGAAAAAGCCCTCTTCGACACCTCGGTCTTAGGCCTCATGCGCGATGCATATCATTATATTGATATCAATGGATTAATTATTATTGAACATTGATAATTTTCACTCTAGCGATGACGGTGCGACGATCTTGACCCGATGGGTCTGCGGAAGAAGGGGCGGTTCCATGCGTCTACTATCATTGCATCGAGTGCGACCCAGCCCGCTGTCGATGACCCTGCTTCGGGCCACAGCGGCCTTAGCATTATGTTTCCCCGCACCGGTCGCCTTCGGACAGGAAGATGAAGCCGATCAGCGTGCCGAAATTAGGCGGACGCTGCTCGGCCAGCCGGGCATGAATAAGATCACACTCGATATCTACAAGGGGCAGGCGGCGCTTAGCGCGCGGCTGAATCAGCTGGTTTCGATTGGCGTGCTTTGCCATCTGCTGGGTGAGGAAGATGCCCAGACGATCCACGCCGCCGCCACGGCGGATCTGGAGGACGCCGCCTATATGCTGGACGATGCGGACAGGGCCTTTGCGGATGCCTATCGGCAGGGGGTGGTGGCGGGCATGGCCCGGGCAGGCGATCCGATGGATCAAGTGAATGACGAGGGGTGCGCGCGCTTTGCCAAACCCGGTGGTTTGCTGACCAAGATCATGACTTGGACCGGCAAGCCGCAATATACGGCGGCTGGAACGCTTGCCAGCCCACGAACGATACCCTGACATCCCTTACGCCCATGGAAAGGATCATCATGCGATATTCGCCCATCATCGTTGCAGTTTTGGCGGCGCTGTGCGCATCGGCGCCCGCCATGGCAGCTGTGCCGGACGTCGGCGATCCGCCTTGGCTGCGGACCTGCCGGGCCCAGGATAGAATGGAAAGCGAATGCTATGTCGCGCAGGCGCGGGTGCTGGAGGCGCGGCAGGATGCCGCCGTGCGCGGCATTCGGGCACGACTGGCGAAAGCGGGCCCGGCGGGCACGGACTATGCCGCCGTCGCCCAGAATTTCGAAGCTGCGCAAAAGGCATGGAAATCCTATGCCACGCTGGATTGTGCAATGCTGGACGACAGCTTTCAGGGCGGCAACGGCGCCACGGTGGCCACCGTGGCATGCATGATGGACCATCTGGACACGCGGCAGAAGCTGCTGGCGGCATGGGAAGACTGGCTGGAATGAGGGGAAACCGGCCTGGCGGGCTATCGGTGTTGGTGGAAGTCAGATGGCAAAACGCTAGAATGGCCACATGCCAAGGCTCACACAATTCAACATATGGGATGAGGACGGCCGGCTTCTCTGCACAGCCTGTGGGTTTGATACCGAGGTTCAAATCCCACGGTAGACGGAAGATGAAGCCTTGCCCATTTTCATCTGCGAAGCGTGCCTTTGGGAGCCAGGTGATCTGCCCCCTTCAGAGTGGTCCAAAATCTCTGTTATTTTGGACCATCGAGGAGTTTGGAAATGGGCAAGAGGCACAAACCGGAAGAGATCATCGGCAAGTTGCGTGAGGCGGAGATCGTGTTGGCACAGGGCGGGACGACCGCGGACGCGTGTCGGCGGATCGCAGTTACCGAGCAGACCTATTATCGTTGGCGCAAGGAATATGGGGGCCTGAAGACCGACCAGGCACGGCGCATGAAGGATCTGGAGAAGGAGAATCTGCGGCTACGGCGGGCGATCTCTGACCTGACGCTCGATAAACTGATCTTGCAGGAGGCGGCCCGGGGAAACTTCTGAGCCCTGCGCGCCGA
This sequence comes from Novosphingobium sp. BF6, assembly GCF_058273105.1. Taxonomy (NCBI): domain Bacteria; kingdom Pseudomonadati; phylum Pseudomonadota; class Alphaproteobacteria; order Sphingomonadales; family Sphingomonadaceae; genus Novosphingobium; species Novosphingobium sp. BF6. The sequence continues at coordinate 1,834,828 of NZ_CM177776.1, read as the reverse complement.
CGGCGGTGCATTGATCATGTACGCGGCACCTTGGCAGTATCCGAGCGCAGGATATGCCGGGTGCTTGGCCAGCATAGATCGACGCAGCGCAAGATGCCGCGCGGGGCGGATGACGAGGAAGCGCTGACCGCCGATATCGTGGCCTTGGCACGGCAATACGGTCGCTACGGCTATCGCCGGGTGACGGCGCTGCTGCGCGATGCGGGGTGGGCGGTGAACCGCAAGCGCGTCGAGCGTATCTGGCGGCGCGAGGGCCTGAAGGTGCCGCAGAAGCAACCCAAGCGGGGGCGGCTATGGCTGAACGATGGTTCGTGTATCCGGCAGCGCCCCGAATATCCGGGACACGTCTGGGCCTATGACTTCGTCGAGGGCCGTACCCACGATGGCCGCAAGTTCCGCATCCTGACGATTATCGATGAAGCCAGCCGCGAATGCCTCGCCCTGATCGTGGCGCGGCAACTCAAACACGAAGACGTGCTGGCGGCTCTGGCCGACCTGTTCATCGAGCGCGGTCCGCCTGCCAATATCAGGTCCGATAATGGCAGCGAATTTATCGCGACGGCAGTCCAGTCATGGCTGGGCCGGATCGGGGTGAAGACGCTCTACATCACCCCGGCGTCACCATGGGAGAACGGCTACAACGAGAGCTTCAACGGCTCGCTTCGTGACGAGTTACTCAACGGCGAGATCTTCTACAGCCTCGCCGAGGCGAAGGTGCTGATCGAAGCCTGGCGGAGACATTACAACACAATCCGTCCTCACAGCAGCCTCGGTTACCGACCGCCGGCACCAGAAACAGCTTCTCCGCCATTGCCGCCTTCCGGTTCCGCTTCGCTCCACCTCCAGGCGGCAATGGCAACGGAGGCAACAATGCACTAACAATCGCTACGGACCACTCAGTGGGGGCCGATCACTGTGCGCTGTTCAATGCGCGACCTTCTCCGACCGGCTGGTGGATTGCAAACTATGCGCGCCATAACTTCTTGCGAATAAGTTGCAATAGCTGAGTGAAAAATGCTTGAGCAGCGAAGGAGCTCGCACGGGCGGCTTTCGGGGCGCCTAGAGCGGATTTCGACCGGTATGAATCGATGGGGATTCCCTGCGATGGCGTTTTGTGATTCCTAATCCCTGCTGGTGAAGGAGGCTGGCATGGATGGGTCACCCGCTTTCGATGGATTTGCGCGCTCGGCTTCTGGCAGCGATCGATAACGGATTGAGTTGCCGGGCGGCGGCAAGCCGATTTGGCGTTGCCCCCTCGACGGCGATCCGTTGGCATGCGCGTCGGCGCGACACGGGCGCCTTTGCCGCCAAACCGCAAGGTGGTGATGTGCGTTCACGCCGGATCGAGGAGCGAGCAGCGGAAGTCCTCTCTATCTGGGAGGCGCGGAAGGACATTTCGCTGGAAGAACTGCGGGTGACGCTGGCCCGCGCCGACCTGATCGTCTCGGTAGCCGGGCTTCATCGGTTCTTCGTGCGTCGGGGCATGACGCGCAAAAAAAGACTGGCCATGCAATCGAGCAGGACCGTCCCGACGTCCTGAAGCAACGGCATGATTGGTTCGAGGGGCAGGTTGATCTCGAACCCGGAAGCCTGGTTTTCATCGATGAAACGTGGACCGCCACCAACATGACCCGCAGTCATGGCCGCTGCGCCAAAGGCGAGAGACTGCGGATGGGTTTCCCTCACGGGCACCGCAAGACCACCACGCTGGTCGCCGCTCTGCGCATGACCGGCATGGTCGCGCCAATGGTGCTGGACGGTCCCATCAACGGCGATTGGTTCGAGGCCTACGTCGCCCAGGTACTCGTACCCGAACTGCGGCCCGGTGACGTCGTCATAATGGACAATCTGTCCAGCCATAAACGTCCGGCAGTCCGGGATCGGATCGAAGCTGCAGGCGCGACCTTGCGCTTCCTTCCGCCCTACAGCCCAGACTTCAATCCGATCGAGAAGGCCTTCTCCCGCCTCAAGGCGTTGCTCAGGAAAATCGGCGAGCGAACGGTCAGCGGCCTGTGGAGCCTGATCGGCAAGCTCGTCGACATCTTCCAACCCACGGAATGCGCCAATTACTTCAGCTCTTGCGGCTATGATCCAGACTGATCGAAATCCGCTCTAAATGAGGCACTGGACGGCGGCTCTGTCGGCGGATTTTGGATTGGGCAGCAGGGCAGGGGCTTTGGCAGCTTCGCGCCCCGTTTCAGACAATCGGTGGCGGCCTAACCGATCCTGGAAGCTGTCCTTCAGGTATGGAGCAGGATCCTGACACCGCTTTTCGCCCGGCCTGCGGCGTGGAAGGTCCTCGATGCCATCGTCGGGGTCGTTATGCTGGCCTCGGTTGTATCCCTGATCGGGAGGATTGTCTTAAGGCCCGCCCGACGACGAACCATGATCCAGCGCCTGATTAAGGGCGTCCTCGAACCGCTGATTGCCAGACTGCGCCACATTGAAGCGCATGGGCGGTGCAGCAGACTGCGAAACGCTGAACACGTTGCCTGGAGCCAGCACCACGCCAACCTCCAGGCAGCGCTTGGCAACATCTTCTCTGAGCGGCCATGTGCTGGGCTCATAGGCTGCCATTGGAAACGTCAGCCCATGCCCGCGATTAGTGCCACGCCGCTGCGCGTTTCTGGCATCGCGCACTGGCCCTTATTGTAGGATCTGGCCTACCAGATTCTCTGCTCGTTGATGGTTTGGTTACGATTAAGGTGTCCTCTACGCTGCTCGGCGAGCCTACCCCTTGGCATCCGGCAAACGGTAGACCCAAACTCGACGCCGACACTTGTCGGCAAAGTTGGGAAATCGGGCTGAAGATTTGGATTGCTTAATTGGTATGATTTGATTGGTTGACGATTCTCACAATTCGGACCACAAGACTGGTATATAAGAAATTGGGAGAGTCAGAGTGGCCATTGGTCAGGGGTTCGCGGGAAGGAGTCGCGCCGGCATTCGCGTGGTATTGTTGGCCGGGGTGTCGCTCGTTGCGGGAGCGACGGCTTCTGCATCCGCGCAGGATACCGATCAGAACGAAAAGGCGATATCCCCGTCTACCGATCCGGCTGCTAATGAAATTCTCGTCACCGGCGTGCGCGAGACGATGCAGAACTCCATCGAGACAAAGCGCGAATCCGACGCCATCGTCGATGCCATCTCCTCCAGGGAGATCGGCGAACTTCCAGGCCAATCGGTCGGCGAAGTTATCGCCACGATCACTGGGGCATCGATCGACCGCGCCAATTACGGTCCCACCGAAGTCTCGATCCGCGGGCTGGGCTCGGGCCTGAGCATGACCACGTTCAACGGTCGCGAAGCCACCAACGGTTCGGGCGACCGCGCGGTCAACTTCGGGCAGTTCCCGTCCGAGCTGTTCAACGCGATCAAGATCTACAAGACCCAGCAGGCAGATCTCATCGAAGGCGGCGTCGCCGGCCTGATCGAAATGGAGACGCGCAAGCCGCTGGACTACAAGAAGCGCCAGATTCAGGCCGAGATCAAGGGCAACGCCAACCCCTATCAGGACCGCATCTCCGGCGAGAGCCCCTACGGCTATCGCATGACCGCCAGCTACATCGACCAGTTCCAGCTTGGGGCGCTGGGCGATGTCGGCATCTCGATCGGCTACCAGCGTAACAAGGTGAGCGACCCGGTCGAGCGGTTCTATACCAGTTCCACTTGGTTCACCTGCAATGCGGCGGTCGTATCCACCGGAAACTGCACCGAAGTCAGCCGCGAGCAGGGCAATTCGGGCACGCCGTTCTACCACGCTTCCAATTCCTACGCGTTCCGGCAGATGACGGCGAAGGAGACACGCAATGCCGTATTCGGCGCATTGCAGTGGAAGCCCAGCCCGACGATCGACGTCAATCTGGATGTTCAGTATTCGCGCCGCCAGTACAGCGAGGAGCGCCACGACTTCGGCACGGCCGAAGGACGCTACAACCTGCACAACGTCGTCATCGGTGACAATCATCAGCTGCTGGAAGCGGATGGTTCGGCCACGATGCAGGCGGTCTCGGGCCTGTTCCAGCGGGATGAGAAATACCTGGGCCTTGGCGGAAACGTGGAATGGGAGGCAAGCGACCGCCTGACCCTCGCCGCCGACTTCGGATATTCCCATACCAAGCGTGTGGACATCAATCGTCAGGTCCGCCTGCGCACCGATCCCTTCGACATCTATGGCAACCGCACCGCGATCAACAACCAGCGCATTCCCTATCACGTCGATTCCAGCCAGAGCTTCCTGCCGGTCCTGACGTTCGACGAGCGCTTCGACCCGACCGACTACGACCTGTTCAGCGACGATGCGCGCCTGACGCGATCGCAGACGGGGCGTGACGATGAAATCTACGCGGGCCGTCTCGACGCGAAGTACCGGATGGACGGCTTCCTCGAACAGATCGCTATCGGCGGCCGATGGGCCCAGCGCAAGTTCTTCGGCTATACCAACGACGTCAACATCGACCAGAACGATCCTGCGGTCGACCGTGCGGTCAATCTGGCGTGCCGTACGCCGTTCCCGCAGAAGAGCTTCTTCGCGGATGGTCCTTCGGGCGCGATCACCGGCTACGCCACCTTCGATGCCCTGTGCCAGTTCCGTAATTACCTGGGCACCGAAGACCCCGGCAACAGCGGCGACCTGCGCGCTGTCGAGAACTCCGACGTGACGGAGAAGACCCTCGCCGGTTATGTCATGGCGACCTATTCGGGGAAGCTTGGCGGCATTCCGGTGCGCGGCAACGTCGGCGTGCGCGGCGTTCATACCGAAGTGACCGCACGCGGTCTGCGCAGCCAGCTGGATGTGATCAACAATTCGGACGGATCGATTTCGCTGCGGGAGAACGTCGGGTCCTTCGTCAACACGCGTGAGACCGCCAGTTCGATGCGCTGGCTGCCCAGCCTCAACGCGATCTTCGACGTTTCGAACAAGGCACGCCTGCGCACGGGGCTTTACCGCGCGATGTCGCGCCCGGCGCCGAGCGCGCTTGGCGCCGGGCGGCAGATCACGCTGGAGACGGGCACCGGCTACACCTCGGTGACGGATGCGATCAACACGATCATCGCCACCGGCAGCCCCGCGCTCAAGCCGACGATGTCGTGGAACGCGGACCTCAGCTTCGAATACTACGCCAACAAGGACACGCTGCTGGCGGCGGCCGTGTACTACAAGCGGTTCACCGGTGGCCGTATTCCGATTGAGGAGGATGAAGACTTCACGATCGGCGGCGCCACGTATTCGGTGCCGGTCACCCAGACCACCAACAGCGATGAGAAGAGCGACCTCTACGGTCTGGAAATCACCGCCAGCAATCAGTTCACCTGGCTGCCCCGCCCGCTGGACGGGCTGGGTGCGAAGCTGAGCTACAACTATGCCTGGACCAACTTCAAGACCCAGGACATCCGCTACGGCGACGTGATCGATTCCGCGACCGGCACGGTGACGCCGGGCCTGATCCCGACGGCCAGCCTGAGCGGCTATTCCAAGCACGTCTTCTCGGCACAGGCGTTCTACGAGATCGGGCCGTTCTCCATTCAGGGGATCTACCGCTATCGTTCGCGGTATTATCAGGCCTTCACCAGCGACAACACGCAGCTGCGCTATGTGAAGGGCAACGATACCTTCGACGTCAACGTGCGCTACACCATCAACAAGACTGCGGACATCCGTCTGCAGGCGCTGAACATCTTCAACGAGCCTCGGGTCGAATACATGCCGGTCATCGGCAGCACGCGAAATGTTGAATACTACGGGCCGCAATACTTCCTGAGCCTGCGTCTGCGTCTGCGCTGACGGCTTGCCAAGGTCCATCGGCCGGTCGCGGCGTGGCGGGGAACCGCACTGCGACCGGCTAACGAAGCACATGGATACAGGACCGGCGATCGGTCCGGACATGCGGCCTGCACGCCGCGATGGAGGGGTAATTCATGACCAGTTCCGTTCACGCGCGCGGATTGCGTTCGCGTCTGCTCGTTTCCGCCTGCTTCGCGGCGCTGCCGCTGGGCGTGCCGACCGCTGCATGGGCCCAGGCAACCTCCGTCACGACCTCGCGCACGAGCGCGCTCAACATGGATGCCGACGACAGCCTGGCGGTGTTCGCGGGCGCCGAGTTCAAGGTCACCGGCAATCAGGCGGTCAACATCAATGCCACCAGCACGGCCGGCGGCGTGGTGATCACCAATGACGGTCTGATCGAGGCGATCGCCAGCACCACCTCCAACGGCCGCGCCATCAGCAGCAGCGGCGACTACGCGGACCGCACTGCGACCATCATCAACACCGGCACGATCCGGGGTGGCAACGATGCCGTCCGCTTCGCCGAGACGACGGTCGGATCCGGTTCGGGCACCATTACCATCGACAACTCCGGCCTGATCGCCAGCACAGGGATCGACAGCAGCACCGCGCTTTCCCAGCAGGCGCAGGGGGTCGACGTGACGGTGAGCGGGGTCACCCTCAATCTCACCAACCGGGTCGGCGCCACGATCACCGGATCGCAGGGCGTGGTCAGCTCGGCCACCGTAAACATCGTCAATGCCGGCACGATCACCGGAACCGGCGCGGTCTCGGGGCAGGGCGAGGGCATTCGCGGCACTACCGGCGCGACGCTCAACATCACCAACGAAGCCACCGGCACGATTTCCGGCCTCTATGGCGTGATCGGCACCGGCAACACCACCATCGTCAACCGCGGCACGATCTCGGGCAGCGCGGGAGGCTCCGGTTCGCCCACGCGTGAGGCGATCCGCGTCAACCTGAGCGCGACGAGCACCAGCAATTCCATCACGCTCGCCGCCGGCAGCACCACCAGCGCGGGCACCGGCACCGGCGCGACCGGCAATGCGGTCGTCTTCGGCGGCGCCGGTGTCGATGGCACCGTCAACACGCTGACGGTCGAGACGGGGGCCACGATCAACGGCGGCCTCGTCGGCTCTTCCGGCACCGGCGTAACGGACATCCTCAACCTTGCCGGAACCGGCGCGCAGGTGCTCGGTTCGGCCACCGGATTCGAGAGGCTGAACGTCACAGGCGGGACCTGGGGCATCACCAATGCGATGAACCTGACCGGTGGCGGATCGATCGGGAGCGGCGCCACGCTGCGCTACGACGACCTGACCGCAACCACCGGCGGCTCCGTGACGGGCAACATCGCCAATGACGGCACGCTGGTCATGAACCGCACCGTCAATCTCGACCAGACCGGCGTCATCAGCGGCAGCGGCGGATTGCAGGTGATCAACACCGGTACGCTGACGCTGCAGGCGGCGAACACCTATTCGGGCGCAACGCTGATCAGCAATGGCCGGCTGCGCACTGGCGCGCTGGCCAACGCATTCTCGGTCAGTTCCGCCGTGGCGGTCAGCGGCAGCGGCGTGCTCGATCTCAACGATGCGGGAGGTATCGCGCGCGACCAGACGATCGCGGACCTGTCCGGCGACGGTTCGGTCCTGCTGGGCCAGCTGAATGGCGCGACGCTGACCACCGGCGGCGCAGGGGGCACGACGCTGTTCTCGGGCGTGCTGAGCCAGCTTGGCGGACTGACCAAGGTCGGGGCGGGCACGCTGGAGCTCTCGGGTGCGAACACCGCGACGGGGCTGCTCTCCGTATTGGGCGGGCGCCTCAACCTGTCGGGCAACTGGGCGGGCGCCGGCACTGTCTCCGGCGGCGCGACGCTGGGCGGTGCGGGCACCGTGGCCGGCGTGCTCACCGTGGGCAGCGGAACCATAGCCCCCGGTAATGACGGGATTGGCACGCTCACGACCGGCGGCCTCGTGCTGTCCTCGGGCTCGGTGCTCAATTACCAGTTCGGCAGCGCGGGCACGAGCGACCGCATCGCCGTGCTGGGCGACCTGACGCTGGACGGCACCGTCAACGTGACCGACATCGGCGGCTTCGGCGAGGGCGTCTATCGCCTGATCGACTATTCCGGCGGCCTGATCGACAATGGGCTCGATGTCGGCAGCGTACCGGGCAGCGCAATCGCCGGGCTGATCGGCGTCCAGACCTCTGTCGCGAACCAGGTGAACCTCGTCTACGGCGTGCCTGCGTCTTCCACGATCCAGTTCTGGGATGGCGCGTCCGCTGTGCCCAATGGTCAGGTGGATGGCGGCAGCGGCAGCTGGACCAATCTCAACACGAACTGGACCGACGCCAACGGGCTGGTCAACTCGCCCTGGCAGAATGCCTTCGCCGTGTTCCAGGGCACCGGCGGCACCGTTACGGTGGATGACGGGGTGCTCTTCACCGGCGCGCAGTTCATGGATGACGGTTACGAGATCGCCGCCGGCACCGGTTCGCTGACGACGGACACCACTTACACCAACCTGCGTGTCGATCCGAACGTTACGGCAACGATCAGCGCGGCGATCGGCGGCACCGGCGGCATCGTGAAGAGCGATACCGGCACGCTCGTCCTCTCCGGCGCGAATACCTACGAAGGCGCGACCACCGTGCTGAACGGTACGCTGGTTGCGCTGGGCGGCTCGGCCATTCCCGTGGACAGCGCGGTGACCGTGGCAAGCGGGGGCACTCTCGACATTGCAGCGAACCAGACCATCGGCAGCCTCAACGGCACCGGCAGTGTAGTGCTGGACGCGGGCCTCACCACCGGTGGCCTCGGCACGGACGACAGCTTCTCGGGCGTAATCGGCGGAACCGGCACCTTGACCAAGGTTGGCGCGGGCACGCTCACGCTGACGGGCGCGAACGCGTATATGGGCGCCACCACGGTGGCTTCGGGTACGCTTGCGCTTGAAGGTAGCGTGGCAGGCAGCGTGTCGGTGGCGAACGGCGCCACGCTGACGGGCGCGGGCAGTGCCGGCAGCACAGTGACGCTTGCCGACGGTGCGACTTTCATCGTCGGTGGCGCGGGTGCGGGCACGTTCACCAGCGGCGGGCTGACGCTGTCCTCCGGATCGGTGCTGGAAATGGGCTTCGGCTCGGTCGATGCGCCGGGCGAAAGTGGCCGGCTGCAGGTCAACGGCAACATCACTCTGGCGGGCACGCTCAACGTCACCGACCTTGGCGGCTTCGGCATCGGCGTCTACCGCGTGGCGGACTACACCGGCACGCTGATCGACAACGGCCTGACCGTGGGCACCCTGCCTGCCGACATCGACGCCGGCGACGTGTCGGTGCAGACTTCGGTGAGCAACCAGGTCAACCTCGTCTACGACAACATCGTGCCCGAACTGCAGTTCTGGGATGGCGCCAACACCTCCGCGAACGGCCTGATCGAAGGCGGTTCGGGCTCATGGACCCTGAACGGGCGCAACTGGACCGATTTTACCGGCACCGCCAACGATAGCTGGGGCGCCCACTTCGCCGTGTTCCAGGGCACCGCCGGGACCGTCACGGTGGACGGCGCGATCGGCGTCACCGGCATGCAGTTCGTGACCGACGGCTACACCCTGGCGGCCGGAACCGGATCGCTGAGCCTGCTGGAGGACCAGACCAACATCCGCGTGGATCCGGGCGCAACCACCACGATCGCGACCGGGATCGGCGGCACCGGCGGCATTGCCAAGCTCGACAGCGGCACGCTGGTGCTCTCCACCGCGAACACCTACGGCGGTGCGACCACCGTTTCGGGCGGCATCTTACGTGCCGGAGTGGCAGGGGCCCTGCCGACCGGTACGGCGGTGACCGTGGCTTCCGGCGCGACGCTGGACCTTGCCAGCGCCCAGACCATCGCGAGCCTCGCGGGAGACGGCGGCGTCACGCTTTCGGGGGGAGGCCTCACCACCGGCGGGGGCAATATCGACACGCGCTTCGGCGGGGTGATCAGCGGCAGCGGCGGCCTGACCAAGTTGGGCACAGGCACCTTCACGCTCGGCGGCGCGAACAGCTATACCGGCGACACCACCGTATCCGAAGGCGCGCTGCGGCTGGATGGCGGGACGCTGGGTTCCGGCGCGCTGGCGGTGGCGAGCGGCGCGGTGCTTGACCTCAACGGCGCCAATGCCGCCGTGGGGACCCTGAGCGGCGCGGGTGCGATCCAGCTGAGCACGGGCACCCTGACCGCCGGCGGCAGTACCGGCAGCAGCTTCTCGGGCGTCATCTCGGGGGCTGGCGTCTTCGCCAAGAGCGGCACCGGCACCCTGACGCTGACCGGCGCCAACACCCACAGCGGCGGGACCACGGTATCCGCAGGCACGCTGGCGGCGGGCGCGGCAAACGTGCTCGGCAGCGGCACGCTGACCGTAGCCGCTCCTGGCACCGTCAGCCTCGCCAACTTCGCGCAGAGCGTGGGCGGGCTTGCGGGTGATGGCGCGATCGGGCTTGGCAGCGCCGTGTTGATGGTCAACGCGGCAGGCAGCACGAATTACAACGGCGTGCTGTCCGGCACCGGCAGGCTGATCAAGTCGGGCAGCGGCACGCTGATCCTGGGCGGGGCAAATACCTATACGGGCTCCACCTCGGTCAATGCGGGCACGCTGATCGTCAATGGTTCGCTGGCCGGAACGGTGACGCTGGGCGCGGGCGGGATGCTGGGCGGTTCGGGCAAGATCGGTTCGCTCAACATCGCGGGAACGGTGGCGCCGGGCAATTCGATCGGCACGCTGAATGTGGCGGGAAGCCTCAGGTTCCAGAACGGTTCGACGTACCTTGTCGAAGTCTCTCCGGGCGGCACCGCGGATCGCATCACCGCCACCGGCAGCGTCACGATCGAGGGCGGCACCGTTTCGGTGCTTACCGGCGGACAGACGAACTTCGCGCCGCTCAGCACCTATACGATCCTGTCCGGCTCATCGGTGACGGGCACGTTCAGCGCCCTGACCACCGATCTCGCGTTCCTGACGCCCAGCCTGATCTACAACGCCAGCACCGTGCAGCTGCGCCTGCTGCGCAACGATGTTACGCTCGCTTCGGTGGCGGAAACGGCCAATCAGCGGGCGGTCGCCGGCGTGGTGGAGGCGCAGGGCACGGGTGCGCTGTTCGACGCCGCCATCGGCCTCAACGCCGCCGATGCGCGCAACGCCTTCGACCAGCTCTCGGGCGAGATCTTCGTCACCGGTGCCGCCGTGGCCGGGCGCGACGATCACGACGCTGCGCGCGACCTGATAGGCCGTCTCGATGCCCCGCGCAGCCAGCGCCGCGCGGTCTGGTTCACCGGCGATTACGGAAAGCTCAAGGCGGATGGACGCGGCGGTACGGCGGGGCTCGATTCCGACCGCACGGTGCTGGCCGGCGGCATCGAGCTGACCGGCGATGCCTTCCGTGCCGGCGTGGCCTATCGCTATGCGAAGAACGACATCAGCCTGAATGCGCGTGCCAGCAGCGCCGATCTGGTGACGAATTCGGCCTATGCCTATGCCGGGTTCGCGCAGGGCGGGCTGCGCATCGCCGGTGGCTTCGGCTATGCGGACCACACGCTATCGACCAGGCGCTCGGTGGCATTCGGTGGCCTGTCGAACGCGCTGACCTCGCAGGGCGACGGCCATTCGTGGATCGGTTTCGGCGAACTGGCATACACCGTGCCCATGGGCAGGACCCTGCGCGTCGGCCCGTACTTCGGCGCCAGCGTGGCTTCGGTCACGCTGGACCGGATCGAGGAATGGGGCGGCGCGGCGGCGCTGGATGCAGGTCGCATGAAGGCGACCACGGTTCTGGCCAGCTATGGCGCCCGCGCCAGTGCCACGTTCAACGGCGGGCTCGCGCTCTCCGCCGATCTGGGCGCGCGTTCCTACCTCGACAATGCCGCGCCGCTGCGCACGATGCGCTTCGTCGATGACGAGGACGGATCGTTCGCCGTCAGGGCGACGCGCTTCGGCTCCACCACGCTGACCGGCCGGATCGATGCCTATGCCCCGGTGGGCCGCTTCGTGCTTGGCCTTGGCCTGCATGGCGAAAGCGGCAGCGGCGCATCGAGCTATGGCGCGCGCGCCAGCGCCGCATTCCGCTTCTGACAACACAAAGAAGGAGAGTGACCATGAAGATCGTGACCCATACCTCGGCTATCGTGCTCGCCGCCGTGGCCCTGATCGCATCGGGCAGCGCCCAGGCGCAGAAGGCCGGCCAGACCCGCGAGCAGGCGATCGCCGCTTCGGCGAAGAAGTTCAGGAGCCTCGACGCCAATGGCGACGGCAAGGGCAGCCCGGAAGAACTGAAGGCCTTCATGACCAAGGCCGCCGAAAAGCGGGGCGAGACGATGGATCAGGTCAAGATCGATCGCCGCTTCAAGCGCCTCGACACCGATGGTGATGGCTCGATCAACGCCGCCGAACTGCAGGTGGAGGATCTCGCCAAGTTCGATCGCACCGATGCCAACCACAACGGCGTGATCGACGCCGCCGAAGCGCCCTGAAGCGCGGTAGCGGCATTCATACCGCAGCACTGTTCATGTCATGAAATTTGGCATGAACATGTGTTGCAGAATTTAGACCAAAATAGTATGCCAATTATCAAGACACCGGTTCTGGCCGGTTGGATGGGAAGAGGTCCGGCGTGACGGCTCGAATGATCAGACTGGCCTGGAGTGGTGCCCTGCTTGCCGTGGCTTCGGCGCAACCCGCCTTCGCACGCGACTATCTCGTCCATGATCAGGAAGAGTATCGCAAGGCAGCCGCCAGTCTGCAGCCGGGCGACGTCGTGCGGCTTGCCGACGGTGAGTGGAAGGACTTCCCGATCCTGCTTCAGGGCGAAGGCACTACGAAGCAGCCCATCACCCTGGCCGCGCAGACCAAGGGCAAGGTCGTGCTGTCCGGTGCGTCCAGCCTGCGTATGGCGGGCAGTTGGCTCGTCGTATCCGGTCTCGTCTTCCGCGGCGGCGCGGCGCTGGGCGCGGACCTCATCGCCTTTCGGCGCGACGCGCGCACCGTCGCCACCCATTCGCGGCTGACCGAAGTTGTCGTCGACCATTTCAACAAGCCCGACCGCAAGGCCGAGGACCGCTGGGTCTCGATATACGGCACCGACAACCGCGTCGATCACAGCTGGTTCGCGGGCAAGGGCAACCTGGGCGTCACGCTGGCCGTGATCCGCCCCAAGGGGCAACCGCAGGCGAACCGCCACCAGATCGATCACAACTATTTCGGGCCGCGCCCCCCGCTCGGCTCCAACGGCGGCGAGACGATCCGTCTGGGCACCAGCGACGAATCGATGTCGGATTCGGCGAACCTGGTCGAGAGCAACGTGTTCGACCGGTGCGATGGCGAGGTGGAGATCGTCTCGATCAAATCGGGCGCCAACATCGTGCGCAACAACCTGATCCTGCGCTCGCAGGGTTCCATCGTCCTGCGCCACGGCAACGGCAACCTGGTGGAGCGCAACGTCTTCCTTGGCTACGGCAAGCCGCATACCGGCGGGGTGCGCGTGATCAACGAACGCCAGACGGTGCGCGACAACTACATGGAAGGGCTTGCGGGCACCGATTTCACCAGCGCGCTTGCAGTGATGAACGGCGTCCCCGGCTCTCCGATCAACCGCTATCACGCCGTCAGCGGCGCGACGATCACGCATAACTCCATGCTCGACGTCGCGCGCATCACGCTGGGTGCCGGCGCCGATGCTGAACGCAGCATCCCGCCGACCGACAGCACCGTCAGCGGCAACATCTTCACCGGATCGGGCGAGACCCTGTTCCAGATCGAGTCCGACGTTCGGGGAGTCGCATTCCCGGACAACGTGACCAGCGCCACCGTCCCCGCCGCGCTTCCCTCCAGCGTGCGGAAAACGACGGTGGCGCTGAAGCGCGCGGCCAACGGCCTGCTCTATCCCACCGATCCGGCGCTGGCCAAACTGGGCGCGCCGCGCGATCTCAAGCCGGTGACGCTCGCTGAAGCCGGTCCTGGCTGGTACGCCAAGGTGGCGGATGGCGTCGCCTTCGGTTCGGGCCGCACAGTGTCGGTGAAGCAGGGCGATCTGGAAAGCGCCGTCGCGCAGGCGAAGCCGGGCGACGTGCTGAAACTGGCATCAGGCAGCTACGAAGCCGCAGCGCCGTTGCGCGTTGCGGTGCCGCTCACCCTGGCCGGGCCCAAGACCGCCGAGATCGCCTTTTCCGCGCCCACGCTCTTTTCCGTGGCGGAAGGCGGGCGGCTGCGTTTGGAAGGGCTGACCGTTTCGGGCCGCGCCGCGCCGAAGGCGCCGGGCAATGCCGTGATCCGCTCTTCCGCCACCTCCACCATCGCGAACTATGCGCTGGAAATCGCGGGCACCGCCTTCACGAACCTTGATACGGCGCCGGATTTCGACCTGATCGCCACCACGCCCGGCACCTTTGCCGACCATATCGCGCTTGAGGGCGTGTCCGTTACCGGCCTGTCCGGCAGCGTGCTGGCCGCCGCGGCCGAGACGGGCGGCAAGGGGCTCTACGCCGCCGAGCACATCACCATCGCAGGCTCGCGCTTCGAGCGGATCGGCAGCCTCGGCTCCATTCTGCGCGGCGGAACGGACGAGAGCACGTTCGGCCCCGAACTCACGGTGCGCGGCAACAGCGTGACCGGCAGTGGCCCGGCGCTGCTGACGCTCACCGGTGTGCAGTCCGTGGCGATCGAGGGCAACAGCTTCCGCAATGCCGGAACCCTCGCCGTCGCCCAGAGCGTCGGCATGCCCGAGACACGCATTGTCGGGAACCGCTTCGTTCAGACGCCGGAGCCGGCCGTGACCAAACTCTACCCTGAGGGCACCCCGCGTGTTCAGATGACGGGCAACACATTCGGTGGAGACGCATCATGATCGCCCGAACCTTCCTGCTTGGCGTGGCACTGGCCGCGATGACGCCGCTGGCCACCCATGCCGCGCCGGCCGACGATGCCCATCCGGTGCTGACTGATGCTGCCGCGCTGTCCGGCCTTGGCGCTCAGGCCCAGCGGTATCCGCTGTCCGCAGCGGAACTGGCGCGCGTGCGCAAGGATGTGGACGCGGCGATGCGGGCCGGGATCAACGTTCCAGTGCCCAAGGATTCCGGCGGCGGCGCGACGCACGAACAGCACAAGCGCAATTACACCGCGCTTTATGGCGCGGGCCTGCTCTACCGCGTGACCGGCGATCGCCGCTATGTGGACTTCGCGCGCGACATGCTGCTGGCCTATGCCAAGCTCTATCCCACCCTCGGCCCGCACCCGGCGGCGAAGAACGAAGCGGCAGGGCGGCTGTTCTGGCAGAGCCTGAACGATAGCGTCTGGCTGGTCTACGGCGTTCAGGGCTACGATGCGGTGCGCGATGCGCTGACCCCGCAGGACCGCAAGACGATCGACGACAACGTCTTTCGCAAGATGGCGCAATTCCTCTCGGTCGGCTCGCCCAAGGTGTTCGACCGCATTCACAACCATGCCACCTGGGCCGATGCCGGCGTCGGCATGACCGGGTACATGCTGCGCGATCCAGACCTTGTCGAAAAGGCGCTCAAGGGCCTCGACAAGAGCGGCAAGGCGGGCTTTCTGCGCCAGCTGGACCTGCTGTTCTCGCCCGATGGCTATTATACCGAGGGGCCGTACTACCAGCGTTACGCGCTACAGCCCTTCGTGATCTTCGCGGCGGCGGTGGAAGCCAACGAGCCGCAGCGCCACATCTTCGAGTACCGCGACGGCGTGATCCTCAAGGCGATCCGCACGTCCATCCAGTCGACTTACGGCGGCTATTTCTTCCCCTTTAACGACGCCATGCCGGACAAGAGCCTCAAGACGGAGGAACTCTATCAGGCGATCGCGATCGGGTACGGCAAGACGCACGATCCCGCTCTGCTTTCGATCGCGCAGTGGCAGGACCGCACCGTGCTCACGCCGCAGGGGCTGGAGGTCGCGCGCGATATCGCGGCGGGCAAGGCAAAGCCGTTCCCCTTCGCCTCCATGCTGCTGCGTGACGGGCCAGATGGCGAGCAGGGCGGCATCGCCATCCTGCGCGACGGACCGGGTGCCAAGGATCAGGTTCTCGTCGCGAAGAACACCGCGCAGGGCATGGGCCACGGCCATTTCGACAAGCTGAACTGGATCCTCTACGACAACGGCGAGGCGATCGTCACCGATTACGGCGCTGCGCGCTTCCTCAATATCGAGGCGAAGGACGGCGGCCGCTATCTGCCCGAGAACGAGAGCTGGGCCAAGCAGACCGTCGCGCACAACACGCTGGTGGTGAACGAGACCAGCCACTTCAACGCCGACTGGAAGAGCGCCACCGCCGCCCCGCGCCAGCTCTGGTTTGCAGGGGAGGGGCAGACGCGCGGCTCCATCGCGGAGGTGGCCGGAGCCTATCCCGGCGTCACCTTCCGGCGTGCGCTGTTGCAGGTTGCGGTCCCCGGCATGAAGAGCCCGCTGGTGCTCGATCTGCTGAAGGTCAGGGGCGGCAAGGCCGCGCGCTACGACCTGCCGCTGCATTATACCGGCCAGCTGATCGACACCGCTTTCCCGCTCCAGTCCAACGTCACCACGCGGCCCGTGCTGGGCAAGGCCAACGGCTACCAGCACCTCTGGGTCGATGCGACGGGCAAGCCGGCGGCAGACAACGGTGTCGTCACCTGGATCGAGGACGGGCGGTTCTATTCCTACCGCGTCGCCACGTCCGGCGTGACGATGATCCTGGGCGAAAGCGGCGCCAACGATCCGCGCTTCAACCTGCGGCGCGAGCCCTTCATCCTCCAGCGCCTGGATGGGGCGAGCGATGCGGCCTTCGTCAGCCTGCTCGAACCGCATGGCCGCTATGATGCCTCGGCGGAGACGACCACCGGCAGCGACAGCGCGGTGCGCACCTTCACGCACGACCGTCAGGGTGATGTGGATCTGATCACGATCACCCTGCGCAAGGGCGCGGGCGTTGTCCTCGCCATCGCCGACGATACCGATGCGGCAAAATCCCACACCGCCCAGATCGGCGGCAAGGGGCAGAGCTGGAAGGGCCCCGTAGGCCGCTTCGAACTTCCTGCATCCGGGGAGAAGGCGAAGTGAAGAACCTGCGCTGGATGGTCATCAGCCTGATTGGGCTGGCCACCGTCATCAACTATATCGACCGTAACGCGCTGGCCGTGATGTGGCCCGCCGTCTCAAAGGAGATCGGCGCGGACAAGTCCGACTATGCGCTGCTGGTGACGGTGTTCATGCTGGCCTACGCCTTCGGGCAATCGGCCTTCGGCAAGATCTTCGACGTGATCGGCACCCGCATGGGCTTTGCCGTCTCCATCCTGTTCTGGTCGCTGTCGATCGGCTTCCATTCGGTCGTCCGTTCGCTGGGCCTGCTGGCGGTGCTGCGCGTGACGCTGGGCATGAGCGAGGCGGGCAACTGGCCGGGCGCGGCGAAGGCCAATGCGCTGTGGTTCCCGCAGAAGGAGCGCGCGCTGGCGCAGGGCATCTTCAACGCCGGGGCTTCGCTGGGCGCGATCGTCTCGGCCCCGCTGGTGGCACTGCTGTTCACCGGCTTCGGATGGCGGGCCACCTTCCTGTTCATTGGCGTGCTGGGCTTCCTGTGGCTGGTGCCCTGGCTGTTCTTCTACCGCGCAGACCCTGACAGCAATCCCTGGCTGACCCAGGCCGAGCGTGACCACATCCTGGGCCATGCCGACGAACAGGCGGCGAAGGCGCAGGGCTATGCGCCGGGCTGGGCGGAAATGCTGCGCCATCGCCAGAGCTGGGCGATCATCCTCAGCCGCTTCTTCCTCGATCCGGTGTGGTGGCTGTTCGTCTCGTGGCTGCCGATCTACCTGGCCGACACCTTCGGCTTCGATGTCCAGCAGATCGGCCTGTTCGCCTGGGTGCCCTTCGTCGGCGCAATGGCGGGAAGCCTGACCGGCGGCTGGCTGTCGGGCGCGCTGATCGCGCGGGGCAGAAGCGTGAACCATGCCCGCAAGACGGCGATCACCATCGGCTGCGCCATCATGCTGCCGCCGCTGCTGCTGACCATGCATGCCGCCAGCCCGCTCTATTCGGTGTTGCTGATCGCGGTGATCCTGTTCGGTTTCCAGATGGCGATCAACAACATCCAGACCCTGCCGGCGGACTATTTTGCGGGCGGCACTGTGGGCTCGCTCGCGGGCCTTGGCGGCACGGCTGCGGTGGCAGGAACGCTAGTCACCACCTGGCTCGTCCCGACCATGACCAAGACGAGCTACGCCCCGATCTTCGCACTGGCCGCCGCGCTGGTGCCCGCATCCCTTCTCTGCGTCTGGCTGCTCGGCGGCCGGATCGCCCCTCTCACCTCCCCAAACTCATAATCCAAAGGGCTTACCATGCGTTTCAAGGACAAAATTGCCATAGTCACCGGCGGCGGCCGCGATATCGGCAAATCGGTTTCGCTCTATCTGGCGGCCGAAGGCGCCAAGGTGGTCATCAACTATCGCAGCAACCGCGAAGAAGCCGAGAAGACCCTGGCCGAGATCGAGGCCGCCGACGGCACCGCGATCATCCACCAGGCCGACGTTGCCGATGCGCAGGCCGTCACCGGCCTCGTCGCCGCGACGACTGCGGCCTTCGGCGATCGCATCGACTTTGTGGTGAACCTTGCCGGTGGCATGGTCGCGCGCAAGACGCTGGCCGAGATGGACGAGGCGTTCTTTGACCATGTGATGGACCTCAACCTCAAATCCTCCTTCCTCGTCACCAAGGCGGCGCTGCCTCACCTTGCCAAGGGCAGCGCGATCGTGAACGTCGCCTCGCTGGCAGGCCGTGACGGCGGTGGCCCCGGCGCCACCGTCTATGCCACGTCGAAGGGCGCGCTGATGACGCTGACGCGTGGCTGGGCCAAGGAACTGGGGCCGCAGGGCATCCGTGTGAACGCCGTATGCCCAGGCCTGATCGGCACCAGCTTCCACGATATCTTCTCCAAGCCCGAAGGCCGCGCCGCCACCGCTAACAACACCCCGCTGCGCCGCGAAGGCGACCCGGAAGAAGTGGCGACCGCGATCGGCTTCCTTCTGTCGGAAGATGCCGCGTTCCTGACCGGCGTGAACCTCGACATCAACGGCGGTCTGTTCTTCTCGTAAGCGCGTTTGTCCGAACCAGGGAGACAAGAGGATGATCCGAAAGGTATGGCTGGCATTGGGGGGAGCAGCCGCAATGGCGGTGCTCCTCAGCCCGGCGGCGCTGGCACAGGATGGCCAGCCCACTGCGGACGGCGGCACCAGCAGGGGGCGCACCGTTCGCACCGATGCGGTGAAGATCAACACCTACAAGATCATCCTCGTGGGCGATTCCACGATGGCCCCGACGAGCGGTTGGGCGTCGATGTTCTGCGCGCATCACGTCAAGTCGTCGGTCGCCTGCCTCAACCTGGGGCGCGGTGGCCGGTCGACGCGCAGCTATCGCGCGGAGGGATCGTGGGACGGCGCCATGGCCGAGGCGAAGGTGCCCGGCTACCGCGCGACATACGTGCTGATCCAGTTCGGCCACAACGACCAGTCCTCGGTCGCCGAACGCTGGACCGACATGGCCAAGGAATTCCCGGACAATCTGCGCCGCATGGTGGAGGAAGTTCGCGCGGCCCGCGCTATTCCGGTGCTCGTCACCCCGCTGACCCGCCGCGAATTCGTGAAGGGCAAGCTCAACAACACGCTGGAGCCGTGGTCCGCCAAGGTCCGCGAAGTGGCTAGCGCGCTCAAGGTGCCGCTGGTCGATCTCAATGCATCGAGCGCGGCTTTGGTCCAGCAGATGGGGGCAGAAGCGGCCACAACGCTGGCACAGACCGGGCCTAACGCCGAGGAACTTGCCGCCGCGCGCGCAGGCTCCACACTCAAGCCGCGCTCGGCCGAAGATGCGCGCCTACCGCCGGTACCGACCGGGGCCGATGGCCCGCGTGGGCAGTTCGTGCGCAAGTTCGACTATACTCATGTGGGCGACAAGGGCGCGGACGTCTTCGCTGCGCTGGTGGCGCGGGATCTAGCCCGGGCGGTGCCCGATTTGCGCAGCCAGATTGCTCCATAATCGATCGGTTGCGAAATTGGTCAGGCAATTGCCTCGATTTGGCATGAACGCTATGTAGTGGGCGTGACAAAGAGAAAGATGACGTACCATGGCTGACAGGTTGTTTCAGGGCATTGCCGACCAGATCGTCGCCTTGATCGACGAAGGCGTGTTCCCTCGGGGAACGCGCCTGCCGGGTGAGCGCGAACTGGCGGAGCGCTTCAACGTCAGCCGCGTCACCATCCGCGAGGCGGCGATCGCGCTGCAGGCGGTGGGTGTGCTGCGGATCAAGACCGGCTCAGGCATCTACGTGGCCGATGGCACGGATCGCAACGACGACACGCTGCTGCCCAAGGTCAGCGCACTGGAACTGACCGAGGCGCGATCGCTGTTCGAATCCGAGGCGGCGGCGCTGGCAGCCCCGGTGATTTCGGCCGAAACGCTGGCGAAGCTCGATGATCTGCTGGCCGCCATGGCGGTCGAGCAGGATGACGAGAAGTCGACCGAGATCGACCGCGAATTCCACATGACGATTGCTTCGGCATCCGGCAATGCGGCGATCACGCATGTGATCCGCACGCTCTGGCGCCTGCGCACCGAACTGCCCGAAGTGCGGCACACCCATGAAAGCGTCTGCCATCACGACGGCATGACCCGGCAGGACGAGCACGCCGCCGTGGTGGAGGCGCTGCGCAGCCACGATCCGCAGGGCGCGCGCCTGGCGATGCGCCAGCACTTCCAGCGCCTGCTCGGCTCGATGCTGGACGCCACGGAGGAACGCGCCATCTCCGAACTGAAGCGCAAGGCACAGGAAAGCCGCGAACGCTTCCTGATGAGCGCAAAGATCTGACGCCCGGAACGCAGAGGAGCCTTCCCATTACCGGTCCCATAGTCTGTTTCGGTGAAGTGCTGCTGCGCTTCGCCACCCCTGGTTCGCGCCTGACGGTGCAGTGCGATGCCCTCGACATGGTCGTCGGCGGGGCGGAAGCCAATGTCGCGGCGGGGCTGGCCTCGTTGGGGCACGAGGTGCGGATGCTGACGCGCTTGCCGTCGAGCCCGCTGGGCGACAAGGCGCGCGCGGTCCTTGGCGCCGCCGGTGTCGACACCACGCATGTCGGCCGCGATGCGGGGCGCATGGGCCTGTATTTCCTGGAGAGCGGAGCGGGCCTGCGGCCTTCGTCGATCACGTATGACCGTGCCGATTCGGTGTTCGCCGGATCGACGGCGGAACAGTTCGATTTCGCGGCGGCCCTTGATGGCGCGCGGCTGCTCCACCTGTCGGGGATCACGCCGGCGCTGGGCCCCGGCGGGGTGGCGCTGGCGCAAGCCGCCGTCGCCGCGGCCAATGCGGCCGGCGTGCCGATCTGCTTCGACGGCAACTACCGCGCGCTGCTGTGGGATGCATGGGACAGCGATCCGCGCGCGATCCTGACCGACCTGATGCAGTCGGCGACGGTGATGATCGGCAACCATCGCGACATCTCGCTGCTTCTTGGCACGACTTTTTCGGGCGAGGGTTCGGAGCGGCGACGCGAGGCTGCGGAGGCGGCTTTCGCAGCTTTCCCGCGGCTGCAGTTGATCGCCTCCACCGCGCGACATGTGGTCAATTCGAATCATCACCGCATCGCTGCAAGGCTCGATGCACGCGATGGCGCGCACCAGACGGACGAGGTTGATGTCACCGGCATCGTCGATCGCATCGGCACGGGCGACGCCTTTGCTGCCGGCGTGTTGCACAAGTGGCTCGACGCTTCAGGACTGGTGGAGACAGCACAGGCAGGTCTTGCCTACACGGTGCTCAAGCATACGATGCCCGGGGACATTTGCTTGATTGGGCCCGAGGAACTAGATAGGTTCTCTTTATCCGCCAGCGACGTCAGACGTTAAGCTTGCGCAAGGAGCTCCAAGCCATACGCTTTTCGCTTCTACGGATTCTGGCGCGCGGGCTGGATTTTGGTCGACATCATCGCGCCCGTAGCCGAAATTGATAACGGCTCGCAAAAAGGTCGTTTGTGAGCAGTGAGATTGAGCGCCCTAAATGGCAGCTAAGCTTGTATTGACCATCGCAAAGGTGTTTGGCCGGAATGCGCCCATTCCGGTCATTCCCAGTTGCTCGGCACCATCTTGGAACCTGCCATAGGGGCATCCTGAATCAGCTCTTACGAAGAGCGACGCGGCGTGGCCTTGATTATCGGGGAGTAGGCATTCCAAAAACGACAATGAGCCCGGCTACCGGCAGGATACAGAAGAACCATAGCATCGCGGCGATCACGATGGTCGCGGCCGGTTGCGCAACGGGAAGGATCGCCAGAACCAGCAATACGGTCCCGGCAGCGCACCAGGCCGCTCGATAGATGTTGTGTCTTCGGGATGCGCCGCGCCGGATGGCACCGAAGCCGGTCACGGCAAGGATCAGGGACAGGGCCATGCTCACCATCATCGCGCAGCGCCCCCGGGCGACTTGCGATCAAGCTTGCCTGCCGAAATCCACAAGATGAAGCCTATCGCCAGCGCCGTCAGATCTGCGCCTGAGCGTATCCCATCACCAACAGCCAACGTCGACATCAGCGGCATTCCCGCGAGGGCAGTACTCAACGGAATAGTCAGGCAGAGCAGCGCCGCCGCACGCAACTGCTCTGTCCATGCGCGGGCCCAGGGCCGTACAACGGCATGCAGGAGGCTCAGCAGCCAGGCGAAAAAGTAAATGGACGCTGCCAGGCTGTGCCGGTCTTCGACGCCGGAAGGTAATGACTTCTCGCCGTGGAGATAGGCGGCGCAGGCGATGATATTTCCGGCGATTGCAGCCACGGTTATCCGGCTCGCCATCGCTTGGGAGCCCGACATGCCCCGGCGGGCGCGTTTCTCGGTGAACAGCACCAGTCCCGCCGCGACCATCGCCGCGCTGCAAAGCCCGGTCAGAAAGTAGAGCCAGCGCGCGCCGACGCCGCCCCACTCGATGAAGTGCAGTCCGGCGAGGAAGGATTGCACTTCCCTTGCAGGCGAGCGCTTCACCAGCACCCGCAGCAACCTGCCGTCAGTGCCGGCGAAGTCCACACGGTCCGGGAAATTGGCGATGCGGTCGTCGCGCTGGCGCCAGATTTCGACTGCGGCGTTGGCGCGGTTGGGATTGGCGACATAGATATTCACCGAAGGCCCACCGCCCCAGGCTTTCTCGGCGCGCGCCACCAGCGGCATCAGCTCCACCGTGCGGCGAACCGGTCCCGGCGGCGTGTTCTTGTCGATGTAAACCGATTGTGCCGCCGCGCTCTGATAAGCTTTCACGTCGCCGCCGTTCAGCATGGCCACCCCGGCGGGGATATAGGCGTAATAGATCAGAACCAGCCCGGTATAGGCCATCATCACGTGGAACGGCAGTGGCAGCACCGAGAGGACGTTGTGCGCGTCCATCCACGCCCGCTGGCGCGAGGCCCTGGGGCGGAAAGTGAAGAAATCGCGGAAGATCCGCTTGTGAATGATGACCCCGCTGATCGAGGCGGCCAGCATCGCCAGGCCTGCCGCGCCGACGATCAGGAAGCCGAGCTGGCTGGACTTGCGGTCGATCCCCAGCGTGTAGTGATAGCGCATGAAGAAGAACCCCGCGTCCATGTCGCGCGGGATGCGTCTGCCGGTCTGCGGGTCGAGCCGATGCGTCGTGGCTTTGCCTGCGCGGTCGGTCCAGACGAGGCGCAGCACCGGCTCGCGCGGGGTGGGGATCACGATCCGCCACTGCCGCGCATCGGGTGCGACGCGGGTGAGGTAGTCCCGCCCTATCCTTACCGCATGGCTGCGATCGATCGCGACGGGAGAGCGCAGTTCGGGCGTCGTCCATAGATTGATCTCGGTATAGAATACCGCCAGCGATCCGGTCAGCAGCACCCCGAAAAGCACCCACCCGAACAGCAATCCGCACCACGTATGGAGCCAGCCCATCGACTGGCGCAGCGTGTCTTTCACCGCCAGCCTCCCGGTATCGCGGCCAGCATCAGGCAGATCGGCAACACCGTGCCCGCCAGCAATTCCAGCCACACGCGCCGCGCGCTGCGGAGCGCGAAGGCCCGCAGGATCACGACGACGAACAGTACGAAGGCGAGGCAGGTGGCGAGGATAGTGGCGTCCACCGCCTCCATCGGCAGCAGCCGCACTGCCGCGCCGATCCAGGCGTAGCATAGCGCATAGGCCCCAGCGCTCGCCGCCAGCACGCGCGCGGTGACGGTGCGCCAGCCGGGTTCCTGCCTCGCCATACCGTCAGAACCGCTGCTCGAAGGTCACCGCCACGCTGCGCGGTTCGCCGAGGATCCACTGCGAGGTGGAATAGCTGTTCTGGACGTAGATCTTGTCGAAGACGTTGCGCAGATTGAGCGTTAGGCTCGTCTTCTCGCCAAGGTCGTAGCGAGCCGAGGCGTCGGCCAGCGTGTAGGCCGGGATGAGCCGGGTATTGGCGGCATCGGAATATCGCTTGCCGACATAACGCAGCCCCGCGTCGAGATGCAGCGGCTGAAGCGGTCGCCACGACAGCCAAAGGTTGGCCGCCTGCTCCGCCACGCCGATCGGCATATTGCCATCCCGGCTGACCAGTGCCGTGCCTACCAGTTCGTCGAAATCGTCGTATTGTGCCTTCAGGATCGTGCCATTGGCGAGAATGCTGAAGTC
Source organism: Novosphingobium sp. BF6 (assembly GCF_058273105.1). Classification (NCBI taxonomy): domain Bacteria; kingdom Pseudomonadati; phylum Pseudomonadota; class Alphaproteobacteria; order Sphingomonadales; family Sphingomonadaceae; genus Novosphingobium; species Novosphingobium sp. BF6. The sequence continues at coordinate 1,810,363 of NZ_CM177776.1, read as the reverse complement.
CCTCGTCACAGCCAGCCCGAACGAGGCCTCGACGCCGTAGGACGACTGCTGGCCGACCTGCACCGATGCCGTGGGATCATTGGCCGAGCGGGTCAGGATCTTCTTCTTGACGATGCGATAGGCGGACAGGGTGAACTCGCCGCGTCCGTCGAGGAAGGTGGCCTTGGCCCCGGCTTCCCATTGCCGCCCGGTCGAAACGTCGAAGCTGGTCTGCGCCAATGTGGCGGTAAGCAGCGCCGTCACCGGATCGGCGGCCGCCGAATATTGCGCGTAGAGCGAGACCGTATCGACCGGGTTGTAGACCAGCCCCACGCGCCAACTGGTGCTGGGATAGCGCGCGGTATAGTCCGTCGCGGGATCGAGCGCATCGTGGCGCTCGGTCTTCGGGCGGTCGTACCGCAGGCCCGTCACCAGCGAGAGCCGGTCGGAGAAGGACAGTCTGCTCTCTCCGAACAGCGCCCATTGCTGCACATCGGTCTTGTACTTGTACCGCGTGCCGAAAGTGCCATCGAGGAAGGTCCCCGGCGTATAGTCGTAAGGATCGATCAGGTCGAAGCGCGTGTTGGGCGAGCTGTCGGTGCGCAGCAGGTCGCCGCTATTGTACTCGCCGCCGAGGCTCAGGCGGTGGTCCAGGCCGAACAGCTTGTGGTCGAACACGGCGTTGAAGCGGTCGCCCCATTGCTTGGTCTTGTAGAAGATTTCCAGATAGCTGGAGCGGCGGATCTGGTCACCGGACCAGGCATAGCCTTCGGCATTGCGCCAGTGCTTGAAGCCGGTGAGGTAGTAGGCGACATTGGTGATCGTCACCCCCTCGGCAGGCGTCCATTCCGCCTTGGCCTGCGTCCAGGCATCGTCGAAACGCAGCGAACTGTCGGCGATGTTGTAGTTCTTCTTGCGGAAATCGCGTACCAGCTTGCCGTCGCGCAGCGGGGTGCCGTACCAGATCGTCGGGTCGAGATCGGCGCGGTCGTGCGTCAAGGTCAGCACCAGATCGTCGCGGGCCTGCCAGCGCAGCGCCGCCGAGAGCGCCAGACTGCGCGACCGGCCACGCTCCATCCACCCGTCCGAGCGATTGTAGCTGACGTCCACCCGGTAGGAGAGCCTGTCCCCGATCGGTCCGCCAATGCCGCCCGCCGCCGCATAAGTATCGAAGGAACCGCCGCTGAGGCGCACTTCGCCCTCGACATGATCGGTATTGGGCTGCTTGCGCACGACGTTGATCGCGCCGCCGATGCCGCCTTCGCCGTAGAGCACCGAAGCCGCGCCGCGCAGCACTTCGATTCGCTCGGCCATCCACGGATCGGCGGGGAAGGTCTGCGTGGTCGTGGTGTAGACGCGCATCCCGTCGTAGAGCTGCATCACCGAGGTATAGCCGGTGAACCCGCGCGAACTGAGCGAATAGCCGAAGGCCGAACTGTTGTTGATGAGCCCCGGCGCCCGTGCGGCGGCAGCGACGACGGTGCGGTCGCCCAAGCTGCGGATCATCTCCTTGGTGATGACATCGACACTGGCCGGCGTCTGCATCGGCGTCAGCCCGAGGCGGCTCGACGCATTCGCCGTCTGGTCCAGTTGCAGGACGCCGGCCTTGCGCGCGGTGACGACGATGCTTTCCGCCCGGCTTTCGGTGTTGTCCGGCCCGGAGTCCTGCGCCTGTGCGGATCCGGCAGCCAGAGCGAGCGCGCCCAGCGACGCGCCCGCGTGCAGCAGGCCGGAAAGAAGCGTTCTGGTTTTCATGATAGTATCCCCGTTGCGTTTCCCAGTCGAACGGACAGGTTCCCGCGTGAGGGACTTCCCCCGCGCGGGCGCAGCGGCGGAATCCGGGCGCGAACGAGCGACCGGCGAAACCCGCCGTTGCGGCCTGGCCGCAAGTTCGTCGCTCAGACGGAGTATACCGTGCCGCGGCCATCCCCTGGACCAAGGCAAGAGCGACCGGACGCTGGCAGGTCTCCTGGCTCACGGGTCGTCGCGCGATGCACGGCCTTCCCAGGCCTCGCAGGAGTTAGCGTCCGGCCCAGTGGCTGCGGCAAGGCTCCTTGGCCTGCCGCGATATGCATCGCGCTCACCGCTTACAGTTGCAGGGACAGCCTCGGCTTCGAAGGACGAGCCCTCTCACCGTGTTCCCTTTTAAGCCTCTTTCGAAGCACCAACGCGATCTCATCCCCCGTCAGGGGGACGGCTGGGCACTATGGGTTATCGAACGGGATAGCAAGAAATTCGTGGAGTGTAGGATTTGGTCATGACTCGACGGCCGGTATGCGCTCATCCCGTTCGCTCAGCGGCCATTTTGGCCATCGCGAAAGCTGACTTTCGGAATCGCTGGACGACGCCCGCGCCGATGGGTTGAAGAGCACATTAGTCGGCTGCGCGCCTAAATTCCGATGAAAATCAAGAAATTGACTTGGGCTGGGCAAAGTGGTGTGGATTCCCGTGGCGCGCAGAACCAGTTGAATTTAAAAGGTTGAACAGTTCCAAACTTGTCGATGAGGTGCGTGCATGCCTTCCTCTTCCCGCTTTTTAGCCCTTGCAGCGGTCGCCACAGCATTGGCGCCGTCGAACTCTTTTGGCCAATCCACGGGACTAGAGGATATGGTCGGGGCACGAGCTGGGCAAGCTGAGGCGGAACTGGAACGTCGCGGGTATCGCAACGTGGGCGGTGAGAAGGGCGACGATCGCAGTTATGCCTATTGGTGGAGCAAGGACCGCCATCAATGCGTGACCGTCGCAACGATGGACGGGCGCTATAGTTCGGTCACGCCAACGCTACCGGCCGACTGCCGAATGGGCGCCGGCCCCAATGATCGCCGCGCTACTGAGTATGATCGTCGTAGCGCCCCTTCCCACGGCTACGTCGCCGGAGACGAACTTTCCCGGATTTGTCGGAACGAGGCCAGTGCCCGATTTGATCGCCGTCCAAGTGAAGTCACAGCAAATGCCCCCATCCAGCAACGCAACGGCTACATTGTGCAGGGCTGGTATGACCGCAGCGACGGCAGCAAAGGGACAAAATTCTTCAACTGCCGCTTCGATACCGATGGCCGGTTTCTGGGCGTGGACTAGGTCGTGAACCCATAGATGGGACGCCAACGGCAGGGGATCGAACCCGCAACCTAAGCCGTAAGGCTCAGGATCACTGTGGTGATACGTCTACCAATTCCGTCACGCTGGCCCCGGCGGTTTAGCGCAAAGTTGGGCACGCCGCCAACAAAGACCTTTCCTTGGCGCTTGGGAGGTGATTCTGGCTCGGCATGAGCCGATACGATCTGACCGACTTCGAATGGCGCGTGATCGAGCCGCTGCTGCCCAATAAGCCGCGAGGCGTGCCCCGTGTTGATGATCGTCGCGTGCTGAACGGTATTTTTTGGGTGCTTCGGTCCGGTGCGCCTTGGCGCGACCTGCCTGAACGATACGGTCCGCGCACCACCTGCTACAATCGCATCGCTCGATGGCGAAAGGCGGGCGTCTGGGACCGGATGATGGACGTCCTCACCGCCGCCCACGATGGCGATATACAGATGATCGACAGCACGTCCGTTCGCGCCCACCAGCAGGCCGCGACGGCAAAAAGGGGGATCGAGATCATTGTCTCGGTCGTTCCCGAGGGGGCTCGCGACAAAAATCCACGCGGTCGTCGAAGGGCAAGGCGTCCCGATCCGGTTGAGCCTGACCGCCGGGCAAAGCCATGACGGTCAAACTGCTGATGGCCTGCTCGACCATGTGGGTGCCGGAACGATAGTGCTGGCCTATAAGGCATACGATGCCGACCGCATCCGGGCGTCTCTCCGCGAGAGGGGCGCATTCGCCAATATCCCACCGAAGTCCAACCGCAGGTCGAAACCGTACTTCAGCACTTGGCTCTACCGCGAGCGGAACCTGATCGAACGCTTCTTCTCCAAGCTCAAGCACTTCCGGCGTATTGCTACCCGCTACGATAAGCTGGCCGAGAACTTCCTCGCCATGGTCCAACTCGCCTCTATGTGGCTACGGGTTTATGAGTCATCGTGTGATTGCGGCTGCTTCGCTCGGACCTCGGTTGCAGCGCACACTTCTGGTTGTCGAATCCTGAAGGAAGGAAGCAGCCATGAAGCACTATGCCGGATTGGACCTGTCGATGGAATCCACGCAGGTCTGCATCGTTGATGAGAATGGTCGGAAGCTGGTCTCGGAGAAAGTAGAGAGTTCCCCCGAAGCGATCGCCATGATGCTGGAGGGATATGGTCCTATCGAGCGAGCCGTGATCGAAACTTGGGGCTTGTCACCGGCGATCTGCCTTGGTCTGCGTGAACTGGGTGTCCCGGTGGTGTGCATCGATGCCCGGCAGGCGCACCAGAGTCTGAAGGCAATGAAGGCGAACAAGACGGATCCGCACGATGCTGCTGGGGCTCGCGCAGCTTAACCTTCCCCAGTTCGGTTTCGGTCAACCCGCGATTTTTGCGAGCAACACCAGTTAGGCCCCCGTCCGTTTCGATAAGATAATCCGACAGACCGGTCAGATTGAAACGGCCCCTCTTCAAAACCCTATCTGTTTCCGAATGGTGTTGTCACCAGATCGGCAGAGATCACCCCGCACGGCGCCGCCGATGTATACACCGCACTTATACATATCCATAAAAAGAGATCATTTCCGTTATCATTATCGAGGCAGTAGCAATTGGCATGCTCCGGAAAAACGGACGTCATAAAAAACACGGGAGAGAACTTTGAAAGCAGTTTGGCTTGCATCCGCCGGCAGCATTGCACTTATCGGAATTCATGCTTCTGCCCATGCGCAGTCCGGGACTACGCATGGCCAAGATCCAGACTCCGCTACGGCCGATTCAGCAGCATCGCAGACCTCGATCGCGGAGATCGTCGTAACCGCTCAGCGCCGCCCGGAGCGACTTCAGAATGTGCCGGTAAGCGTCACTGCAATTGGTGCAGATACGCTTAAGGAACGCGGTCTGAACGAGGCGACGCAATTGACGATCGCGACCCCGAGTCTTCAAATCGGGCAGGAGAGCAGCTTTTCAATCCGCGGCATCGGTACGCTGGCCTTCTCGACGACGATCGATTCGAGCGTAGCGATGGCGATCGACGATGTGAACATTGGCAGGCCACTTGCGGGCGGCAACGCTTTCCTGGACGTTGCGCAAGTTGAAGTCCTCAATGGCCCACAAGGTCTCCTTTTCGGCAAAAATGCATCCGCAGGCCTGATTAATATCACGACGGTTCGCCCCCGGATCGGGATCACCGAAACCCTTTTCGATCTGGAGGCAGATGCCCGGCCCGGCGGCAGTGAAGGCGTCATCGCGCGTGCGACTGTAAATCTTCCTGTATCGGCAAATTCAGCGCTGCGTGTTAGCGGGATCTACAACTATCAGGATTCCCTGACTGACCACGTTTCGGGCGACGTTCCCGCGCGATACGAAGACTCAAATCGTCAGTTTGGTATTCGGGGCAAGTACCTCTTCGAGGCGACGGACAATCTCTCGATCTACCTGATCGGTGAGTACAACGAGCAACACGGCCTTTCCGGATTCGCCGATGGCACCTACCGTTCGCTTGGGCTCAATTCTGTCAACACGCCCTTCCTTCCCACTACAAACTACGAGCCTGGCCCGAAAAACCTGACGGCGGTTTCCAATGCTCCAGGTTTCCGCGACCTGAAGAACGGCGGGGCCCAGGCAAGCATTTCGTATGTGACCAGCGGCGGCGTTGAGATTTCGGATATTGCGGCATGGCGCTTCTACGACTTTGATCAACAGAATGACGGTGATATTACTCTCGGCGATGGTTTGGATCTGAACCGTAGCGGATCAAAGTACAACCAGTACACGAACGAATTTCGTGTGGCCCTACCGGCGGATTCCCGTCTAACGGGGCAAGCTGGTCTGTATCTTTTCCATTCGACTCTCGATGGAACAACGAACCGTGCAGGAAGCAACTTCTTCCCGGCCTTCCTCCTTCCCTCGTTCCCATTCTGCGTCGGCGCCACGCCAGCGGCCGGAGGACCACCCAACTGCTCTATCAACAACGATTATTTCCTGGGAACAGACAAGTTCTACAATCTCAAGACAACCAGCTATGCTGGATTCGGTCAGTTCACCTATCAGCTGTTTGAAAGCTTCAAAATCATAGCGGGTGCACGCGTAACGCGCGATGAGATAGAGATCGACCTTACCCAGAACCAGCTGAACTATTTTGTACCGTTCGGCGCGCGAGGCGTCTTTAACCAGAGCTATCGCAATACTAATCTCAGCTGGCGCGCTGGTGCCCAATACAATCCGACTGAAGCCATAATGGTTTATGGTACGTTTGCCCGTGGCTACAAAGGTCCTGGCTTCAACGATACGCCCGCCACCGCGAACGCGGACCTGACGATCAAGCCCGAAACCTCGGACAGCTTTGAAATCGGCCTCAAATCTACGTGGCTTAACCGCAAGCTTACGTTCAACGTTACAGCATTCCACAACACTCTTCACAACTATCAAGCGCAGGCATTCGATACGGATATTAGAACTTTCCTCGTCAAGAATGCCGCGAGCGTAAAAAACAAGGGTGTTGAAGTCAGCTTCGTTGCACGACCCATCCCTCAACTTACGATCAACGGCTCCACAACGTTCCTCGACTCAAAATTCGAATCCTTCGCTGGTGCACAATGTTACCCCGGCCAGCCTGACCCGAGCTGCAACGTCGACAACACTTTCGATGCGGGTGGACTGAGGACGCCTAGTTCTCCAAAATTCTCCGCGACCATGTCCGCGACATTCGAACAGCCGGTTTCAGACGGGCTCTCGTTCGTCGCCGACGTGAACTACTATCACCGCTCCTCGATCAACTATTTGATCAACGGCGCCCCCGGCGCGACGGTGTCGCCGATCGATATCTTGGGCGGCAGTATCGGCTTCCGCGGAAGCAATTGGACAGTGGCAGTATTTTGCAAGAACTGCACCAACAAGATCTTCCCGAACTACATCGGGTTGGAATCAGGCGACGCATCAGCAGGGATCGCGAGCTACGTCCAGACACTAGGTTACAATTCAGTACGCACGATCGGCGCACGTCTGAACTTCAATTTCTAATTCTCGAAAAGGTAATACAATCATGACCCTCTATCCAGCCGCCTGCATCGAGTGGATCTTTGCGGACGAAGATCGCGGTTTCGTCGATCGCGTCCGTGCAGCGAAGGACGCAGGTATCGATGCGGTTGAATTCCACCTCTGGAAAGACAAACCCATCGAGGAACTTGCCCAGGCTCTCGCCGAGACTGGTGTCAAACTGACAAGTTTCTGCGTCGATCCACGCCGCAGCCTCGTGGACCCGGCTGAGCATGATGAGTTCGTTGAAGCCGTTCGCGGTTCCATCGAGGCCGGAAAAGCCCTCGGATCGCCGCCCATGATCATTGCATCCGGGTTCAACGTGCCGGGCCTGAGCCATGAAGAACAGCATGAAAACGCTATAGTTGCGCTTCGCCGCGGCGCAGAGTTGGCCGAGCAAGCAGGCGTGATGCTCCTGCTCGAACCTTTGAACAATCGGGTGGAACTGCCCCTCATCTATCTGTCGAGCACAGCACAGGCGCTCGATCTTATCGAAGCGGTGAACAGCCCCAATCTGCGGCTTCTCTACGATATGTACCATTCAGCCGTAATGGGTGAAGCCGTCCCCGGCGTACTTGGAGACCGTGCGCACCTCGTCCACCACGTCCAAGTCGCTGACACCAATGGCCGCCATGAGCCTGGGACTGGTGAAGTCGACTGGACCGCAGCGATGGAGGAGCTGCTTGCCTTGGGCTATGAGGGCGGCATCGGCTTCGAATATTTTCCGACGATGCCGTCTGCCGCTTCCGTGGCGGCGGCACGCGCAAAAATCAGCATTTGATCAGATCCGGTCGGGAATAAAGACATGAGCAACATCCGGTGGCAATATGCGGAGCATTGGCGGACCTGGTCGCCCAAAGGCCCAGTCAACCAATTCTCCTCCCGGCGCGAAATGGATCATTTCATAAAGCAGCTCTCTGCGGTCGGATTTGAGGGTCTCGGGATGTTTGCCTGGAACCTGATGGCAGTCTCGGCCATGTTCGGCTCCCCGAAAGGGTATCGTGAGTTCATAGCTGAACGCGGCCTCTCGCAAATCGTCGACATCTTCTTCGCGATGCCCCAAGCCACCCAGGGTGTTGCACCGCATCGCCGGGATACTCACGATCTGATCGTACGGATTCTCGAAGGCTTTGTTCGCGCGTCTGCGGGAACCGGCGCTGAAAATCTCGTCGTTATGCCAACCAATGCCCATAACAATATGGAGCCGGTAACCGACGAAAAAATTCAGATTCTCGCCGAACTGTGGAACCGCGTCGGCAAGATGGCCAAGGGATACGGGCTTAAGCTTGGATGCCATCATGAATTCTGGGGCGGTTTGAGAACACGCGAGCAGATCGATCGCTTCTACGAGCTCACTGATCCCGAATATGTTTACCTGTTCATCGATACCGCGCAGCATGTCATTGCAGGCGTGGACCCTGTCGATCTCTATGTGCGCCATCACGATCGCGTTTCCGGATTTCATTTCAAAGACACCAGGCATGTAGATCTGGTCGGCGACTACCGATCGCATCCCGATGCGGAACTCGTCGCTTCGACTACGCCGCGGTGGTTTTACGAGATGGGGACGCCAGGCGGATTGGTCGACTTTCCCGCGCTTATGCACGCCCTGAAAGAATACAACTATCAAGGCTGGATCGGGGTGGAGCACGACAAGGCGGATATTGGCGGATCGTACCCTGAAAGCACGGCGCTGGCGATGTGGTACGCCCGCAATGTCCTCTCCAAGATTTACAGTTAGGAAGCACGGATGCCTATTCGTTGGAGTTACGCCCTCAACCAGTGGCGCAACGGGCATGATCGTTTCGTTCTGCGCAGCGATCACGAAACCGCGTTCAAAACCGTCTCGATTTCGGGTTTCGACGCCGTCGAACTCGAAGCCGGCTCAGGCAGATGGGAACCCTTGGGGCGAGAAGACTGGATCGAGTTGCACTACGGGTCTGTCAGGGGCTTGAGAGATTCAATGTCGTCCTGCGCCTTGCAGGGAGCCTCTAGCTATGTGTTCGACCCCGCAAATCCGATCTTCGAAGAAGGCGCATTCGGTCGTTCGGTTCTCAACGCGGACGATCATGTTGCAATCGCCAGAACGGCTGAGCAATATTGTCGCCTGCTTCCCCGGCTTGGCGGAGATACTCTTGTGGTGCGCGCGTTGCCGACCTATGCGGCAACGAAAATGACGGCACCGGAAGCTGTTTCTTTTGCTGCCGAATGCTGGAACAAGGTTGGCGCGATTGCGGCAAGTCACGGCGTACGGCTCGCCTTGAATGTCGATTGCCTTTCCGTTCTTCGCACGATCGAAGATGTGGGACTGCTGCTGGAACAGTGTGATCCGGACACTGTCGGACTGTCGATCGACACCGCCGATGCCGTCATTGCCGACATTGATCCAACTGAACTTTTCGAGCGATTTGCCTCGCGCACTTGGCACGTTCAAATCAAGAACACGCGGTTCGTGGACGAATTGGAAGAATACAAATTACCTAACCCCGAAAAGACCATGATCGGTGGCGGCGGCAAGCGCGAAATAGAACGTTGGTATTGGGAACTGGGGGATGAAAAGGGGCTGGTCGACATCCAGCGCTTTTACAGTGCTTTGGTAGAGAACGATTTCGACGGATGGATCGTGGTAGACAGCGAGCAAAGTCCCGTACCGGCAACCAGCACTATGCTCAACGGGTGGTACGTGAACAACACGCTGCATGCCCATACAGCAGACCGAGCAGCTTGACACGCTCCAACCGCATTCGACCAGTCAAAATGGTGGAGGTCTAAGCCATTGCATATAGGCCTGCACACTTCATAAGAGGGTCTATAACAACAGCAACAACAACTGCATCTTGAAATCGATCAATTATACGAAGAATGCGACTTTACTCTGGCGATCGGCGTTGAAAATTGCCGAAGCCTTTAGGATGAGGATGGGTTTGAGGTGAGCTTCAGCGATGGATATTCTACAGCCTCGCCGGGAATGCCGGATTGCCGCATTTGGCCGCAGTCAGGATCGGCGTGTTGCCAAGATGGCGGACTGGATACAATTCAGCCCGCCGTCTCCCTGATCGCGCACGGAAGGCCTTCACAAACAACTGCGGCAAGCAAGACGATCCGCTTGCCAGGAGGTCCATCGTGATGGCAACTCACCCGCACCGCCTGCAACCTACGACGGCCGGCTGTGGAACCAACGCCAAGGGCGTAACGCTGCTTTACGCGCAGGTATTACCGGTAATGGCAATCGTTTCATTGTTTCCGGCCATTCCAAAGTTGATGCATGAGTTTGGTAATTTGCAGCACGCTGCGATCCTCGTCCCGATGATCGTCACCATACCCTCGCTGCTGGTTGCATTGACGGCTCCCTTTGCCGGCGCGATCGCCGACCGGTTCGGACGCCGCAACAGCTTCAGGGCCGGAATGATTCTATATGTTCTGGCCGGGCTCGTGCCAGTATTTACCAGTCATATTTTAACGATAATCTTGAGTCGTGTACTTTTGGGTATCGCCGAAGCATTTGTCGTCACGATCTCAAGTACTCTTATCGGGGACTATTTTCGCGAAGAGCGACATCGCTGGGTTTCGTGGGTGGGCATCACCACTTCGATCGCTGGCACCTTGATGATTGCAGCCGGGGGTTTTCTTGCTGAAATCAGTTGGCGCGGTCCCTTCTTCATATACACGCTCTCGATTCCGGCGCTCATCCTGACACTAATCTTCATCGACGAGCCGTTGAAAGAGGAGAAATCGGGTAATTTTACTTCCCGCGCGGCATACCCGTGGAAACAGGCCGGGATTATTGCGGCGGTTACACTTTCAGCTTCACTCATCTATTATGTAGCACCACTTCACATCGCAGCTGTTTTCCAGCAAGTTGGCGTTACATCGCCAGCGACAGCGGGTCTGCTTCAAGCCTTTACAACCGTAGCATATGTGCTGGGCGCGATCTGGTATAGGAAATTACACGCCTGGAACATCGGAACGTTGCTGGCGCTTGCGGGTGTGCTGATGGGAATCGGTCAGCTCTTAATGGGATGGTCGGTTACGGCCGCGTCCGTCGTTTTCGGCGCACTGTTCCAGCAACTGGGTTCTGGAATGGTCATTCCATCCTTGCTGGCCTGGGGGCAGGCATTGCTGCCGCTGGAGCAGAGGGGGCGCGGCATGGGAATTTGGGCTACCGCATTCTTCACCGGCACCTTCCTCTGCCCTCCTCTCGTAACGGCTATTTCAACCCAGAGTGGCGGCGTAATGGCAGCAATGGTTGTGATGGGGATCGTGGCATTCGTTTTCTCCGCCGTCGCGATGGCCGCTGGGTATCCATACAAGTTGCGGTACGCAATCAGGAAGTAAGTGAAATGACTTCTCACACACCCGTTTTTGACTATATTATTATTGGGGCCGGTTCCTCGGGGTGCGTCCTTGCCGATCGCCTGTCCGCGGATGGAAAGAACAAAGTCCTCCTGCTCGAGGCCGGCGGATCGAACGAATCCGAACTTGTGAACATGCCTCGTGGCTTTATGAAAATGTGGGGAAATCCGGAATATTTCTGGCAGTTCCCCGTAAAGGCGAATCCGCAACGGCCCGCCGATGAGCGCTGGGCTTATGGTCGCGGCCTTGGTGGTTCGAGTTCAACGAACGGAACCTGGTACTTGCGAGGCATGCCGGCCGACTACGATGCCTGGCACGAACTTGGCTTGAACGAGTGGTCGTGGGACGAGATAGAACGCTGTTACGGCGAGATGGAGAGCTATCGCTATCGGCACGCCGATTCATCGCGCGGCCGCAAAGGTCCTCTGCAGATCACGGAACTGCCATTCCGCTCACCAGTCATTTCGGCTGCATTGGAAGCGGGTCGGGAATTTGGCCTACCTGTACTGCCTGACATCAATCAGCCGGCAACGCAGGGCATTGGCTATACCCAAGCAACCGTTGACCGCCGAGGGCGTCGGGCCTCCGCATACCGAGCGTTCCTGAAACCCGCCATGCGGCGCTCGAACCTCACGGTGGTCACAGGTGCCACTGCCGATCGGATAATTTTGGCGGACGGTAAGGCGACCGGCGTCCGCTACAAGGCGGGTGGCCACATTATCGAGGCAGGAGCAACTCACGACGTAATTGTCTGCGCAGGCGTGCTGCAAAGCCCAAAACTGCTACAGCTCTCCGGCATCGGCCCCGCATCGGTCCTGTCGGCAGCGAATGTTCCAGTCGAGGTTGATCTTCCCGCTGTCGGACGGAACCTCGTCGACCATATCATGTTCTCCATCTCGTTCCGCATGAAGAATGATCGCGGTTTCAACCATGAATTTCATGGGTGGCGTCTAATGAAGCACGTGTTTCAATACTATCTGACGCGGAGCGGCCTCATGGCTTATACGTCGCCCGAGTTAACCGCCCTGGTTTCAATGCGGTCAAAATCGAATTGGCCGGATGTGCAGTTCGGTGTAGGACCCTTCTCGATGCGTTCAAGCGCCGAGATCAAGGCCGATCCTGGTCGCGGAGCCTTGGAGGACAAGCCGGGCCTCACAATGAACGGCTATTACCTGCGCCCGCTATCGCGCGGGAGCGTGGAAATTCAGACTCCGGACGTCGCCGATCCAGTCCTTGTCGATGCCAACTGGTGGGGAGATCCGGCAGACCGTGAACTCCTCATCGAGATGCTCCGGCTGATGCGGCGATTTGCCGCGCAACCCGCACTTAAAAATTTCATCGTCGAAGAAGTCGTGCCTGGCGAACAGGTGCAGACCGACGAAGAAATTGGGGAGGCTTTGACATGGCTTAGCAGTCCGGGTGTCCATGGGACCGGAACTTGCCGCATGGGTACCGCTCCCGACAGCTCGGTCGTAGATTCGAGGCTTCGCGTGCACGGGGTACGTGGATTGCGGGTGGTAGACTGCTCTGCGATGCCGACGCCTCCGTCCGGCAATACGAACGGTCCCGCCATGGTGCTGGCATGGCGCGCCGCTGAACTAATCCTTCAAGACCGAGCAAATCGGGCTTAGCGATCCCTATCGAATTTCCAGGAAGCATGCTGTGCGATTAAACAATTTCGACCTCAATTTGCTCGTCGCCTTGCATGCCCTTTTGGAAGAACGGAGCGTTACCCGCGCCGCAGAGCGGCTGAACATGACCCAACCAGCAATGAGCGCAGCTCTCCGCCGACTGCGGGAGTCATTCAATGACGAACTGCTGGCGGTAAGCGGCAAGCGGATGGTCCCCACCTCGCACGCCCAGAATCTCGCCCCCATGGTCGAGCAGATGATCGTGGGGGCCCAATCCCTGATTTCCAGTTCCACGCGATTTGATGCCTCGACGTCCCGCCGGGTATTTCGGGTCTATGCATCTGACTATATTGTGACAATTCTGTTGCAGCCGATGCTGATCGAAATGGCAAAGATAGCGCCGGACGTTCGTATTGAAGTTTTACCCTTCAGATCGGATATGTGGGCCGAGCTCGACAGAGGCACCATCGATTGCATCATCTATCCGGAGCAGTTCCAACTGCGTGATAATCCTCAGGAATTACTCTTCGAAGAGACGCATGTACTCTTGGGATGGTCCGAAAACCCGATTTTCGAGGCTGCAATTACCCAGGAAATCTACGATTCTGCGAGCCATGTTGCAGTAAAATTGAACACATCAGGGTCATTCGCCGAAGAACATATCCGCTCCAAGGGCGACACGCGCCGTATTGAAGTTACGGTATCTTCCTTCACTATGGTTCCGTGGCTGCTCCCCGGCACAAATAGAATTGCGCTGGTGCACAGCCGTCTCGCGAAGCTTTTTACGAAAATGCTTCCGCTGGCAATGGCAAAGCCGCCTTTCGAAGTCCCTGTCATGCGTGAAACGATCCAGTTCCACCGAACACGAGCGGTCGATGGTGGGTTGATGTGGCTGAAGGATAACTTAATGAAGTATTCCGCAGGCGGTTAAGACGGACCCGCGAACATCTGTCGCGTACTCCGTAACTTCAGCCGTTCATGGGGCCGTATAGGTTGAGCTCGCTGCGTTGTTCAACTTGCGCCCTTTGTGGCATCGACAACTTCACAGACCAGCTCTCTGAAAAGAAAACTGGTAAAGGACAGGGCAACGGACATTCAATGAGCATGCACTGGCGCTGCTCGAACCGATCTCCACTTGGGCGTCAGTGATTGGCGCGTGCAAGAGAGCGGTTAGCTGTTTGGTTGCGACATATCGTTGGGACATGGTAAATGAGGCCATCGCAGATCACGCGTGGCGCTTTTCCGCTCTTGCTGATGAGGTTGTTTCGTGATGGTGCAAATACATCCCCAAGCTCGGACCACACCAGCTGTACGGGCGGAAATTGCCCGTTTGACTGAGCCCGCCAGTGTCGTGGCCAAGCGCTATGACATCAGCGACGAAACCGTGCGCATGGCGCAAACGTGCAGAACAAGCGGTCCAGGATCGCTCAAGCCGGCCCACACGACTGGCGTGGCGCATGAGCGCGATACTTTTGATGTCCTTAATCTTTGGCACGGCTGAGCGATGGTTCAGTTTCTCGAGGAAACGCTGACTGTCTGGTGCCTACCCCATGTCGGCCTTTCGCGAACGAAGGCCACCCGAGTAGAACCGGACATTGATCGCCCCCGTGAATCATCGACAGGTGAATGACAGCTAGCGGTGAACCCCTCCGATGGTTTGGCGAGCGATGAAAGACAGGGCCTGATCGACAGCCGCCTCCGAGTGAGTGTCAGCTATCCTCGCATGCCGGCTCGGAACCGGACAGCCACCTACCGACCAGAACTCTCCATAAACGGTGCCATTAGCACAGGGCATGTATCGAGGAGGGCACTCGCTGCGCTCTACTCCCGCTGTGTCGGAAATCCTCGACCGGGACAGGGCGGTATTGGCAGTTTGCGACTGCTCGCCGTCCTTCGAGCAGCGCTTCGGCGTTCACATCGGCTTGGCCTGAGGAGCTCTCAGTCAATCTCAGACCGCTTCCCGTCTCTCCAAACGCGCCTATTCGCTTCGGCGGGGGCAGGGAAAGCGGAGTTGAAGATGAGCACCTGTCCACCGGAGCGCCCAGATCACGATATTTCTCGCATTGATGAGGCCGTTCTCCATAGGGATGTTCATCTCGGACTGCAGATCTGTCGGGCCAACAGTCTATCTCTCACGCGGCTTCAGCTTGCCCTGAAAAAGGGCGACAGGCGCTGCGTGCTGGAAGCGATCGATCGACTGCATGACCTGGATGCCCAGATCGACCGTATCCTCCAACGACAGCCCACATCCGCCAACGATGATCTGGAAAGCCAGGCGATCAGCAAATGCATCGACGAGCAAAGGATGGCGGTCGCATTTGAAAGGCTCGCGCTTGTGAGTCAGGTCAGCGGTCCGGATATGCTATCTCCCACCGATCACTGGGACGCCCCAAATCGGGGAGGAATACCCGCCGGGCGTTCCTCCGACCAAGCTAGCTCACTGATCGCGATGCACCGAAAGTTCCCGGCCAAAATGCTGGGCCTCGTTCTAGCGCTTTTGGCGCTTGCCGCTGTGATCGGCGTGATCTTTCTGACTTAAGGTTCCTAGGGCAAGACGGCTTCGTCGCACGGCAAGTTGTTTACGTTTATGCGTACTTCGGTGAACCGTCGGCCCCTATCAGGCAACCGAGGTGGGGTGGTCTACGACCGCTCTGTCGGCGGGATCCGTCCCCGTCGCTGAGCTGCGGTCACATCGGTGGCAGAGAAGATCGGGGGGCAGGGCACTGTCTGGTGGAATGGTTCAAGAGGGCCCAGGGACGACAGATGTACGGTAGGCAGCTCAGTCCGCTGCGCGAGGCATAGAGGTGCGGTCGCGGCGAAACCGTGGAGTGTCTCGGAACGCCTGAACTTACGGGTTCGCGATCTGCCGCTGGCCTTGACAAATTGCTCTGAATTCTCGGGTTCCAGAATGATCGCTCGCTTTACGCTATGCCAGCCCCGCCGGTAACGCCGTAGACTTCGCCGGTGATGTAGCTACCTTCCTGCGAGGCGAGCAGGACATAGACCGGTGCTATCTCCACGGGCTGACCGGGGCGGCCGAAGCGGCTGTGCTCTCCGAAGTGGGCGACTTTTTCCTGCGGCTGCCCGCCGCTCGCCTGAAGCACCGTCCAGAAAGGCCCCGGTGCCACCACATTGGCGCGAATGCCTTTCTCCATCAGCTGCTTGGCGAGCGCCTTGGTGTAGGCAACGATTCCCGCCTTGGTAGTGGCATAGTCCAGCAGGATGTCCGAAGGTTCGTAAGCCTGCACCGATGCCGTGGTGATGACCGAGGCGCCCACCGGCAGGTGTGGCACTGCCGCCTGGGTGATCCAGTGCAGGGCGTAAAGGTTGGTCTTTAGCGTCTTGTCGAAATCCTCGGACGACACTTCGCTCACATTTTCGCGGAACTGCTGGCGCCCCGCATTGATGACGAGGATGTCGAGACCGCCAAGCCCCTTCAACGCGTCCTCGACCAGTTGACGGCTCCAGCTTTCCTCGCTCACGTCTCCGGGCAACGCCACCGCCTTGCGCCCCGCCGCCTCGATCAGGTCGATGACTTCGCGCGCATCCTCTTCCTCACTCGGCAGATAGGCGATGGCAACGTCCGCGCCCTCACGCGCATAGGCGATCGCGGCGGCGCGCCCGATGCCGGAATCGCCTCCGGTCACGAGCGCCTTGCGGCCCACGAGCTTTCCCGCGCCGACATAGCTTTCCTCGCCGTGATCGGGCCGTGGCTCCAGCTTTCCGGCAATGCCAGGGCGGGGTTGCGGCTGCTCAGGGAAGGGGGGCTTGGGGTACTGGCTGCGGGGATCCTGCATCGTGAGCCGGTCGGCCATGAAAGCTCCTGTGGTTCGAAGGTTTTGAAATGACAACGGCGGAAGAGATTACGCGTTGCATCTCGGCGCGGCGTTCCGGCCCGGATCGATTGCAGTTCGCCGCGCGTCTTGCGAATTCTGCCCGTCTGCGGGATTTTTTGCAGGAACGTTGGCGGCTTCGGCGGTTTGCACTCGCATCCCCGGCGGATCGTTATCCCTTTCAGCGGCGGAGCCAGGCCGACCATGCAGCAGCTTGCCGAGAATTTCTGGAATTTCCGCGGTTCGTTCAAGGTGGCAGGGATCCTCGATCTCGGCACCCACATGTCGCTGATGCGCAGGCCCAATGGGCGCTTTACCCTGATTGACAGCTACGGCGTTTCCGGCGCTGACCGCGATGCACTGCTGAAGAGGAGGGGGCCGTTACCGGCTCAGCGGACTTCTCCGACCAGGGCCGGGCGCGCGTTGACGGGCGCAATCGCGGGATCCTGACCCTCTATGCAGCAGCGCCTGACGGCAGACTCATCGGCGCCGACCTGATAGCGCCTGCGGGCGAGCATCTGGCGCATATGCTCGCCTGGGCAGTGCAGGGCGGCCTCACCGCTACGCAGCTTCTGAACATGCCCTTCTATCACCCGACCGTGGAGGAAGGGTTGAAAAAGGCGCTGCGTACCATCTGCGCCGCCACCCCGATTGCCCTCCCCCGCGATCAGGATGCGGGTACTCCTACCGGGGCGTGACGGGTTGCCTGGCAATAAGCAGGCATGTTCTTCCCGCCCCCTACCTTCGCAAGATTTACGGAACATAGGCGAAGAAAAGATGTTCTTAGAACCGAGCTGCTCGAAAAGGTCGAGGCAGCGTTCGTATCAAGGGAGAGCCCCATGTTTCGCTGGGCCATCATTTTCGCTGTTGTTGCACTTATCGCGGCGCTGCTCGGCTTTGGCGGCGTTGCTGGCCTTTCGGCCAGCCTTGCAAAGGTCTTCCTGCTCGTCGCGGTCGTGATCCTGGTTCTTGGCTTCTTCTTCGGTCGGGGCAAAAGAGTTCCTTGAACCCCGGCGGGCCGGGGCATTCTCGTAGGCCAAAACCTTCTGCGATGCCTTGAGCTTGACGTCCTGCTTCAGGATTACGCCTTTCGAAGGCATGATCCTGAAGCAGTTTGCGTTCAACCATCCTCCAAACTGTACGGATCGAAGCAGGGAGCTTTTCACGCAGGGATGCATCCAGGGTTTCGGCAACCGCCTCGGGGAGCAACTGTTACGCCCTGTCTTAGCCCGTAGCGAGAATGGCGGTTCCGGCCCCGATGGGTCGCTCTCCTCTGTCCCCAGTCCGATACCGCGTAGCGATGGATGAAGCGCGGCACTATCCGGCATGACATGCGATTGATGCGCCGAGGCTTAGCGCGCGGCCCAACACGGCCTGCAGGGCACGTATGGGATCAATGGAATAATTGGCGGTTGAAACGAGACCTGCCCGGCGAGGCCGAGGGCGGCTCTTGCAATCATTCCTGCTCCTGTTCGCGAGGCGCTATCGTTGTACTGCTGGATCACGGGCCGTCTCGGCTGGGTGAGCAGGTAATGGACAGCTACCGCGATATCTTTCGGACCGCCTCTTCGTGGGTGTGTCATATTCGTCACACGATCGTCGTTAAAGCCCCTTTCCGGGTCGGTTGCCGGAAACCTTCCTTTTCCGGCGGGGGTTTGTGTTTCGACGGGTGCGAACAGATCTGCCCCACGATCGATGAAGAAAAGGAACGTTACATGAAGTCCACGATGCTCACTCTCGCGATGCTGGCCGCGGCCACCAGCCTTTCTGCACAGCCCGCGTTTGCACAGGACACCGGCAGCGCTGAGGTAGCGCCTAACGGTACTTCGTTTCGCGGTATCCGCGTCGAAGGTAATTTCGGCGGCGACCGCTTCCAGTCCGAAGGCAACCACAACAACAAGTTCGGCTTCGGCGGCACAGTCGGTTTCGACGGCACCATCGGTGAACGTTTCGTGATCGGTGCCGAGGGAAGCTTCTGGAAGCCCGGAAGCGGCAATGAGAATTCGACCGATCTCGGCGGCGGGTACGCCATGGATCACAAGGCCTTCGAGGAATGGGGCGCAGCGGTGCGCGCCGGCTACCTCGTCAGTCCGCAGTTCCTCGTATTCGGCAAGGCCGGTTACGTGAACGGCGAGCAGCGCAAGCGCCTTGTCGGCCCGGCCGGCGAAACTCTGGTCTACGATCACTACCGCGCCGATGGCTACCAGGTCGGCGGCGGCGCCGAATATACCTTGACCCCGGATAGCCGCGCGCCGGTCTATGTGAACGCTCAGTACGTCTATTCGAACTATCACGGCAATTCGGCACGGCAGCGCCTGATGGCCGGTGTTGGCGTTCGCTTCAAGTAAGAGAACTCGTTGCCATGAGACAATGCGGGGCCGGCATCCATCGGATGCCGGCCCCGCAATTTTATCAGCGGGCGTTAGGTGTCTTAAGCGTCGCCGTGTCCACCTGCATGCGCGCGTTTCGTGTCTGGATCCGGTGGTATTCCGGCAGCGCCGGGATTGGGGGCAGCGGCCTCTGACAATGATGGCCGGTTCCTGACAGAAGGGTGTTTTCGTTTCTTCGGTTTTGAGCAGACGCCTGCAAAATGGCCACTTTTGTACTTAGGAGCCAAATTTGAACTCGTGCCTTTATGATCTGTCACAAGTCATCGTGGCGATGTTTCAGAGGAGAGATCGATGAGCATCAAGGGCGAGATGAAGGAAGTTGCAGGCTTCCTCAAGAAAGAGCTGAACGAGCACGGCAAGTCGCCGAAGACCTCCGAGCCGGGCACCGGAAATCCCAAGTAAGCCGAACAGGAGCCAGTGCACAGTGATGCACCGGCCTTTTGTTGCCATGCAGAGGTGCTGAATGTTCACGCAGCTCAATCCCACAATTCCCCTTCACGTGGTAGGAAAGGGCGATGGCTACGCGATCGGAATGATCGACTACGGCCAAGAGCACAATCTCATCTGGGTCACCGCGCTTGATAGCTCGGGCGAAATCTGGTGCGCGCCGAACGCAACCGTTCGCCTGGGAAAGAACTGGACGATGGGGCGCCAGGAAAATCCGTTGATCACGCAAGACAAGAAGGCCGAACGTAGCCCTCAAGCGCCTTGCGGATTCCACGAAAGCGTTGAATCGCAGGCCTCAACGGGCTTGAACCACGTCTAGACCGCACAATCGACTTGGGCTTCCTGGATTTGACAAAGCGCAAGCCCGCCCCGACAGTCAATTTGCCTACTTTGCCTTGAACTCCTCGATGAGCTTTGCGCAGAACGCCGGGAGGTCGTCCGGAGTCCGGCTGGTGACAAGCCCGTGATCCACGATGACTTCTTCGTCGACCCAGTTGCCTCCGGCATTCTCGATGTCGGTTCTGACAGTAGGGAAGGATGTGACGGTTCGGGCATCCAGCACGCCGGCTTCCACCAGCAGCCAGGGGGCATGACAGATGGCGCCAACGGGTTTGCCAGCCTGGAAGAAGCCGCGCACGAATGCCACCGCTGCCTCGCTCCAGCGAAGATTGTCGGCCCCCACCCTGCCACCGGGTATTACGAGGCCGTCAAATTCGTCGGCAGACACGTCCGTAAAACTCTTGTCGACGGCATAACTTCCGCCGGGATCGAGATCGTTGTTGTTCGTCTCGGCGGTCTCGCTGTCCAAGCCAATGACGATAACATGCACACCGGCCTGTTCCAGCGCTTCCCTAGGCTTCACGAATTCGGGTTCCTCGGTCCCGCACGGTGCGACGAGGAGGGCGATCGAGCGATTTTCAAGGGACATGCCCAGAGATTTCGTTGCTATGGGCCGACATTCGGAAGGCGGCCAGACTTGCGCTCGAAATCGTGCCCTATGCGCGACGGGACTCAAGCATTGTGCGCGGAATTCGTGCGGGGTTGCCTCTGCGACTGGTCGCGGCTCTGCACGACACATCCGTCTCTATGATTGAACGTCATTACGGCCGATTTATCGCGGATGGGTTGGATGACATGGCCGCGCAAGCTGTAGTCCCACTGATACCTACGGTCTGAGGTCTACACCTATCGTGCCGCTGGTCGAGACGCCTGCGCTACGTCCGAAGGATTAGCTTCGGAACGAATCAGAAAAATAACATAGCCCCGAAACAGCCGCTGATTCGCCAGCATGGGCGGAGCCTGCCAGGTGCCGCCTTCCACCAAGGCAACACGGAAGGGAATGGGGAAGTTCTCCATGCGCCGAAAATAGGCTTCGTAGCCCGGAATCGTGCTGCGGTCCTGATAGGTCTGTACCACGACTTCATCGATCACGGATCCAAGTCTGACGAGGTCCCCGGGGTTGCCGTGAGCGCTCCAGTCCATGAGGCCGGTCACAGAAAGCTGCCAGCGCCGGGGCAGGCGCTGGCGAAGATCGGTCAGGAATTCGGCATAGCGGGCGATCCCGCTCGTGGCGGCGTCAAAATCGACTTGCAGGCCCATGACCCGGTTGCCCGCCTGATGCCAGCGTTCGAGATCGCCAAGGAGCGCTGCATAGGTCGCCGCGTCCCAGTCCAGCCGCTCGGTGCGCACTACCAGCCAGACCGCTGTTCCGGGCAGGTGAGGCACGCCCATGCGCAGTCGCTCGAAGCGGGGCGCGCCGGCTTTGCGCACTTCTCCATCGAGCAGGTAAAGCGTTCGCGGGTGCAGGTTCGCAGCCGGTCGCACGCCCGGCCAGAGATAGAAGGCGTCGTGAGCGACCGGATCGACGCGCGCTTCCTGACGCGGAACATCGGGTTTACAGCCGACCAGAACGATCGGGATCAGCAGGGCCGAAACGAGAGTGCGAGCGTGGCGGGGCCTGAACATCACCAGTAGTAGCGCAGGTCCTTGGCCCACTGGCTGTCGGGATAACGCTGCTTCAGTTCGGTGAACCAGGCCTTACGACGGGATTGCGGCGCGGCAGCGGCATCATTTTCCGGATCGTTCCGCGCGGCGCCCAGGCAGTCGCTGTAGCCCGAAGGCGCGTAACACATGACAGCGCGGTAGAGCGCATAGGCGCGCAGGTCGGCGGGTGCGCTGCGGTCGGCTATGACCTCGTTGTAAAGGTCCTCGCGGTACAGCGCCCGGCCGGGAACTCCGTCCGGGCCATATCCCAGATAGTCCGCCGTCGGGCCGGGCCGGAACAGGCGAAACCCGTCGAACCCATTGAGACGGTAGAAGTCGCCCAGGCAGAGCTGGGCCTTGCGGTCGCGCGGATTGCGGGCGAGCGCCGCCGCCGTCCGGTCCAGCGACGGGCAGACGAACTCGTCCCCCCAGGTGCCCTTGCTGAAGAGGCCGACCGGGATCGTGGCCTGATCCGCGAAGGACCAGAGGCCGGTGCGGTTGTCGGCATCGGTGGGAACGAGCGCCAGGTCCTTGGTGAAATCGGCGTAGGCCCCGTGGTTGAGCTGCTTGAACAGCAGGCTGAACAGCGCGATGTCCCGCTCGCGCAGGGGGCGGCTCGGGTCCCTCGCGGCGGCCCGCAGGATCGCCGGGGTCGCTCGCGTCTGGAGGAGCAATTCGCGGGTCGAAGTGTCGGTCACGGGTGAGCCGGGGGCGAAGATATCCGAGAGCTTAGGGCCGCGCTGCCAGCGGGTGGCGAGGCCAAGCTCCACGAGCGGACGCTGGAACGTGGGTGAGGAGCCGCCCAGCAACTCGCGCCAGAAACCTGCCTCGTTGGGATCCGACGCCCGGCTCAGCGTCATGCCGCGCAGCACCTGCCGACTGAACGCAAGCGGTGTGTAACGGCTTTCGCGCGCGGCATCGGGCAGGAGGCGCAGGATCGTGGCGGGCTGTTCCTGCGCTTGGAAGGATCGGGTCGCCAACAGGAACCCGTAGAGATCGCCATAGGCAGAAAACTGGTTCTTCTGTACCGCGAGTTCATCCGCCGAAAGGGTCATGGCTTCGTTGGAGCTGCTGCGCATCCGCTTGAGATTGCTGATCGTCAGCAGCAGCGGCGTGTTACCCAGGTTCGCGATGAAGGCATCCGCGCCGTCCTGCTCCAGCAGTTTTCCGTCGATCTCGTTTGCCAGGGCGGCTGCCGCAGCAGTGTTTCCCGGCCGCGTTGCAAGTTCGTTTTCGAGAAGGTGGGCGAAGGTGGCCTGATCGTTCTCCAGCCAAGCGACGCGGCGGATCAGGCCTTTCGCGGAAGTGGCATAGCGCCCATTGGGATAGGCCTTGAGGTAATCGTCGATAGCCTCGTGGGCGGAAGTCACGGCTTCGTCGTTCGCCTTGTCCGGCCCGGCGAAATCGCCGTATTGGTCCACCGCTTCCGCCACCGCAGCGCGCAGGCCGATCCGGATCGGCATGTAGCGCGCGGTTTCCGCAACCCATCGGCTGCGTGCACCAGTCAGCGCCGAGAACCCGGCGCGGGCGCCCGCCCAATCCCCTCCATAGAATGCGTCGGCGGCTTTCAGATAGGCGAGAAATTCCCGTCCCGGAGCGCTGGCAGCAGTAAAGCCGCCCCACTCAACGGCGCGGCATCCGACTTGCGCCCGCAGGCGATCGAGACCGCTGCGATCCGCTGCGGAAAGGCCCTTTTCGGCGGCAAGGGCATCCCGGAAAGCCAGGATACCCTCCGCGCCGATCTGGCAGTTCCCCAGTGCCAGCTCAACCTTGCGCTCCGGTCGCCGCTGAAGCGAGGCTGACATGCTATCCCACGAGAAGAAGGTTCGGCCAAGCGCGGTGTCGTAGGTGTCGCGGTCGTTGTCTTCCGACGCGGGCCGGAGGCTACGCATCAGCAGCAGCATGTTGATGCGGGTATCGTTTCCGGGGCTGAGCATGGCCCGGCCCGCGCAGTCGTAGGACGGTGCGGACAGTCGCCAGTCGGGTGCGCAGTACCCGGAATCGCCGGAGGCCCAGACGGAAGTCGCAAGGCCGAGTGCCGAAAGCATGGCGCCTGCCAGCAGAACCGTTTTCGCCGGTGTGCGAAGAAGCGATGCTTTGGCGCTCATGTAAACCGTATTCCCTGTTGTCATTGGGTTGTGGTGATCCTGACCTTCCAGCCGGGATACATCTGGCCCAATCTTTTGTCGACTGAGAGGAGGGCGACGATATCCATGTCTTTCAAGCTGGTCTTGAAGCGGGGCGTGATCGGTTCGACGATCGGGGCCTCCTCGGCAGGTCAGAGCGTTTCGATCCTGCTCTGACTCTGTTCGCTCTCGACCTGAAGCCTCTCGAAGCGGCTCGCAGGGCGGGCCGAGACAGCAGAATCAGCGGCAAGGATCTTCGCTGGGTGGTGTGTCTGCATAGGGACAGGGAAAGAAGCCCTTGTTGCCGATCTCTGCAAGGTTCGCCTGCGAAGCGCCGCCAGCGATCTGCCAGTGCCCGTCTTTCTCGACTGCGCCGACATCGGCCTCCTGTTCATGATCGAGCAAACGGGAGACGAAGGGGAAGGCGGCGCGTATGTCTTCGCGCTTCGTCCAGGCTGGCGCATCGACGATGCGGTAGCGATAGTGCACCGGAGTATCACCTTCATGCGTGATCGCCGTTACCCGTTTCTTGCCGAAGCAGAGGTACGGTTCGGGTGGGGCGTCGCCGCTGGATTTGTCGAGGTGCAAATAACGCTCGCCGGCCTTGGTCATGGTGATGCGCGCGCGAGGGGTTGGTTTGGAGCGGTCCTCGACGGGCTCGCGGTTCACCAAACCGGCGGCGATCAATGCGTCCACGCCCGGCCGGGAAAGGAAGTCGGCGCTCTGCTCGATCGGCCAGGCCGGCGCGATCAGCATCGCGCAGACGGGAGACCCTTCCAGTTGCTTGCGCAGATCGACCGTGCTGGACGATGCCACACGGTCTCCTCCGCATGCGACAAGCGCCCAAGGCATTGCCGCTATGCATAATGTCAGTGCCGCGCGCACGTGTTTGCCTGCCATGATCAGCTTCGCAGCCCGAGCGGGCTCAGTGGGCGGGTGGAGTCCGCCAGCCTGCGCAATGTCTGCTCGGCATTTCGAAGCTCTCCCGATTTGAGAGTATCGTCCCGGCCGAACCAGCCTGAAGCCGCATAGAAGGGCTTCTTGAAAACGAGCTTGTTGCATTCGTCGATGCGCTCCTCGACCCTGCTGCCCGGGCGCGCAATGCCAACCCAGGTGGACGTTCCGCCCATGCCGCTCGAAATCCTGCCCTTGGGATAGTTGGGCGAACTTGGCATCTCATCGATAGGCTTGCTGGTGATGCGACCGCCACCATAAGGTCCTGCACCGGTCTGGGTGACCAGCTCGTCCGAATCGAGCAATGCCATCATGTAGAAACCCAGCTCGATCTTGGGCGACAACGTTTTAGGAATGATCGAGCCGGTTGGACGCTGCGCGATCGGCGCCTGCCTGAGCGACGCAAAGATTGCGTCTTTTTCACGCTCACTCAGTCGGCCATCGTTTTCGACTGCTTCGGCTGCGTCGGTGGCGCACAAGCGATGCGTTATGATCCACGTCGACAACTGCTTGTCACGGCTGAGGGGGTCGGTGGCAAGCGTGTCATGCGTGTTCTGCATTGCCTTGGTGACATAGCCTTTGATCGTCTTGCCGACTTCGCCTTTCACGAGATCCAGGGTCTTGCCGATGGCAAACATCGCGGTCGGGTTGGCGCCGACTGCCTGATAGGCACCAAGCGCGCGAGTGAGGTTGGCTCTGGCAAGGCCCTGCAGCGCTACCCTGTTGGCAATCACCCGGAGTGAACTGTTGGCGGCCGTTGCCATCAGGATCGAGCCGGGCAGGATCGAAGCGATGGATACGAAAAGCTCCGCCTTCTGCTTGTCGGTTTCCTTCTGAAGATTGTAGGCGTCGGTGTAGTTCTTGTAGGCTTCGTTGTAGGCCACGATATAGGGGTTGCAGACATAGGCTTGCCAGGCATCGGCTGCGTCGATCACTTGCCGCCGAAACTGCTCCAGACGATCCACCAAAACCAATCCCCTTTTTTGTAAGAATGCCAGACCAGAAGCGCGCGCGATGTGAGATCGGCAGGTCCTTCAGGCACGAAATGATACTCGCATCCTGTTGTAACAGGTTCGCTTTGTCAGCGATGTGTAGGATACTGTGTGCCGTTCGTGAGACGAACAGTTTTATTGTAGGTAGGCTGAATAATGCAGTTGCGAATCGGCGCAAGGATGAAATCGATTTTACTTAAAGTTTCGGTTGCGGGAAGCCCCTTGGCAATCGCGCCATCGAAGCGTTAATCATCACAAAATCTTGACTGAATCATTCGCCGCCCTTTGACTGCAGGATATCGGAGACGAGCAAGATATGCCCGACTATGGGATCGCGCCGTTCAATCGTGATGTCGATGGCAACGGATGGCGGTTTCGGAAACAGTAATGGGTCATTTTTCGAATCAATTTTACTGCATTTGGTTTGGATATCTCCGGCACTATTGGGCCGGTGGGGAGCAATTCCGTTCACCGCTTAATCTTCGCTCGATCCAGCCATGAACGCTTTGAACAGACCGATTTCCGCTCTTTGTGCCGGTACAGTCGGGGCAGTCATCCTCGCAGGAATCCTGCTTGCGGGGGCCGATGCTAGCGGTGTCGCCGCGGCCTCGCTGCTTGGGGAAGGTGGGAGCGAGGTCGCGATCGAGACCCTGTTCACGCTCGTGGTTTACGGCGCGATACTTGGCGTCGCGGCGATTGGCGTCCGCATGTTCCGGACCGGTCCGGTGATCGGACCAGGGGCTGGAACGTCGCTGTCCATCGGCTGCTGCATCGGCTTCGGCGGGTTTCTCTTGACCATCGGCTACGCTCAACTTGCAGGTACTGCGGTTTCCGGAAGCGAAGGGGTCTCGTTCCAGCCGCTGACCTTTCTTCTGGGGCTGGGACTGGTGTTTCTCCAGGTCACGGCGGAAGAAGCCTATTTTCGCGGCTGGTTGCAGCCGGTGTTTGCCCGTGCCGCGGGAAACCTCGGTGGGATCGCGATCACTGCCGTTCTGTTTGCCTTGCTCCATGTGATGGGAGGCTCGCGTTCGGCACTGACGCTTTGCAATCTTGTGCTGGGTGGCGTCTGGTTTGGGGTGCTCGCGGTGCGTTCGGGGGGTATAGCCGGTTCGATCGGCGCCCACTTCGCCTGGAACATGGCGGAGCAGATGCTGTTCGGCCTGGACCCCAATCCCGGCGCAGGCAGTTTCGGCACCGTCATCGATCTGGACCTGGTCGGTTCGCCGCTATGGGGCGGGTCGCATGAGGGTTTGAACGCCAGCCTTGCAATGACCATGGCTCTCATCGTCTTCATCGTACCCGTACTGCCGGGCCTGCGGCAACGTGGCGATGGCGCCGCCGCCTGAGCAAGGCGCCTCGGCTCAGTATTGGCTGCCCGCGCGCTGGGCATCGATGGCGTTGCGCTGCTCATGGAATGCCGCCAGCGCCGGGCCGCTGAGGGATTTGCCCGTGCCCATCTCGATCTTGAGCGGGTCGACCGGCTGCCCATCGACATGGACCTCGTAGTGGAGGTGCGGACCCGTCGACCGGCCGGTCGTGCCGATTTCGCCGATCTGCTGGCCCTGGGCCACCTTCGCCCCATTCACCACGCCCGGTAGGATGCGGTTGAGATGCAGGTAGAGCGTCTGCCAGCCATTGTCATGGTGCAGTCTTATGAAGTTGCCGTTCGCGCCTTTCGGCCCCGCGAATTCAACGGTTGCATTGCCGGAGGCGAAGACCGGCGTGCCGGTGGGGGCGGCAAAGTCGGTGCCGCGATGCAGCTTCTGGTACCCAAGGATAGGATGGGTGCGCATTCCGAACTGCGACGATATGCGCGCGGAATCCACCGGAGTACGCATCAGCGCACGCACCACACTCGATCCGTTGCCGTCGAACCAGCCGGGTTCGCGTTCGCCGGGCGGCGTGAAGCGATAGAGCGCGCGCGACATTGTCGCCGTGCGGAGCGAGACATAGACCAGACGGGGCACGCCGACCGGTTCGTCGGAAGGGTTGTAGGCCTGTTCGAAGGCGACCTCGAAGATATCGCCCGGAGCCACTTCTCGCTGCATGTCGAAATCGAAGCTGAAGGCATTGGCGACTTCGCCGATCAGGTTGTCGGTCACGCCCGCGGCAACGGCGGAGGAGTAGAAGCTGTCACTGTCGATCTCACCCCGCACGACCGAGAGCCGTCTGGACAGCTCTCCGGTAAGCGGCTGCGCGGCGAGTGTTCCGTCGGCCAGCCGGTGAAGCAGCAGCCCGGTCCCGTTGCCGCGCGTGGCCTCCAGTGCCAGCAGCCGGGTCCTTTCGCCTTCGCTCTCTAGGTTGAGAATCAGGCGTATTTCTCCGGGCGCGTTTCCGAGCGTGGCCCTGACCTGACTGCTCATCGCCGGGATATCGGCACGGGAAAGGCCGGAGGATACGAGCGCGGAATCCAGTTCCTCCAGATCTGCGAGTATCAGTGTACGCTCTCCGGAAAAGCGCATGGTGGGGGCGGTCGGTTCGTGCGGCGCGGTGACGGGCGGGGCTACGGAGGGGTTCAGTACGGCGAGGGCAGCGCCGCCCAGCGCGAGAACGAGGGCGCCGCCCAGCGCGAGGATACCCGGATCGCGGCGAACGCGAGATGACTCCGCGGGCAGGGCGGTCCTGACGGTGCGTTCCGGGGCGGCGCTGTCCGCTGCGCCGGATTGTGGAATCCAGGTCCTCGGATCGAACGAATGGCTGTCTTGTTCGTTCACGAGTGGCGGCTCCGGGAATATAAACTTTGGAAAAAGCTTTTCTGCTGCAATAACGCTCGTTTATGCAGACCGGAAGCCGTGATTAAATGTATCCGCGTCAAGGGAGCTTGTAGCCAGATGGGTGGAAATAACCGGGTTGCCTGGCGGGAGGGCATGTTTCTTCGCCCCCAGCACTTCCAGGCCCAGGACCGCTTCATTGAGGCATTGGTGCGCGCGCGCGTCGGCAGTGTTTCGCCCTGGCCCTGGGGGTTCACCGAAATCGTGGTCGACGAAGACCTCGCTTCGCTCGGCAAATTCGCCGTTGTGCGTGCGGCGGGCATCCTTCCCGACGGAACGCCTTTCGCGATTCCCGACGACATGCCGCCTCCCGAGCCGCTCGATGTGCCGGTCGAAGTGCGCGATGCGGTGATCCATCTCACCCTGCCTGCACAGCAGAGCGGAGCCACGGAATTTCGCGACTCCGAGAATCCGGCGCTCGATGCGCGCTTCCTCGTCGACGAACGCGAGACGGCGGACAGCTTTTCCGACGACCGCACGACCGAACCCGTCGATTTCGGGCGGCCCAACTTGCGCTTCGGGGTGACGCGCGACCAGATCTATGGCCGCGTCACGCTCGGCATTGCGCGTGTGCGCGAAGTGCACAACCGCCGTCTTATGTTCGACGATCGTTTCATTCCGCCGACACTCGACAAGGATGCCTCGCCAAGGCTGCGCGGCGCCGTCACCGACATTCTCGGCAGGGTCGAGCAGCGCGCCGAGGAACTGGCTTTGCGCGCGGTGGAAGCCACCGACGGCGGCGCGGAGACGTTTGCCAGCTTCCTCCTGCTGCAGGCGCTCAACCGCTGGCTGCCGGTGCTCCAGCATGCCGAGCGGCTGCCGATGCTCCATCCCGAGCGGCTTTACGAGACCCTGATCGCGATGGCGGGCGAGATCGCGACGATGATCCGGCCCGAGCGCAAGCCGCCGCCGCTGCCGCGCTACGATCACGAAAATCCGCAGATCTGCTTTGATCCCGTTATAGACCTGCTGCAGTCGATGCTGGCTGCCGTATTCGATCGCTCGGCCGTACAACTGCCGCTCGAAAATGCGGGACCCGGCGCCTACGTCTCGAAGATCACTGACCATTCGCTCTATCAGCACGGTTACTTCTATCTTGCCGTGGCGGCGGCTTCTCCGCTTGAGGAAATTCGCGGACTCTTTCCCTCGGTCGCCAAGATCGGCGCGATCCAGAAGATGCGGCAGATCGTGGACAGCGCGCTGCCCGGCGTGCCCTTGCGGCATACCCCGACGCCGCCGCCGCAGATCCGCGTGCTGCCCGGTTTCGTCTATTTCGAACTGGACCGGGGTACGGCCGACTGGCGCGATATACTCACCGCGCCCGCGCTTGGACTTCATGTCGCAGGAGACTGGCCGCAGCTCAACCTCGAACTCTGGTGTGTCAAGAAAAGCGGCCGATGAGCAGCGACGATAAAGACAAGAGCGGCAATCGGACGGTGTTCCGGCCCTCGCCGCTTCAGGGTCTGCGCGGAGGCCGCGGACAGTCCGCGCCCCCGCCGGTCGACAACGGCTACGGCGCGCCGCCGCCGTTGTTGCGCTCCGGCCCGCAGCCTGCCGGGGCCGCGCTGGCGCCTTCGCGGCTGGCGGAGGATGACGTACCTGGCCCGGCAACGCCGCGCAGCCTGCGCAACCTCATGCTGGCCGAAGCGGCCCCGGTGCTGGCGCTGGCGGCGGGCATCCGCGCAGGCCGCATCCGGGCGCCGATGCCGCAGTTCCACCGCGAGGCGACGCAGATCATCTCCGCCTTCGACCGCGCGATAGCCCCGCATTACCGCGAGGAAATGCGCCAGCGGGCCAAGTATGCTGTCTGCGCGACGGTGGACGACATCGCGCAGAACCTGCCCGACATCGGCACCGACGGTGCGGAATGGGCACGGCGCTCGATGGTTGTGCAGTTCTTCCAGGAGAACATCGGCGGCGACCGTTTCTGGCAGCTCACCGACGACATGCTGCGCGCACCGGCCGACAATCTCGACATCATCGAACTCTACCACGCCTGTCTTGCGGCGGGTTTCGAGGGACGGTTTCGGGTGATGCCCGACGGCAAGCGGCGGCTTCACGAAATCATGGCCAAGCTTCATGGCAGCCTCCAGCACGTCCGTTCCCTGTCGATGGTCGAACTGTCTCCGCAATGGCGCGGGGAGAACGCGCCGTTGCGCCGGATCGGGCCGTGGAACCTGTTCGCCCTGGCCGGAGCGATTGCGGCAGGCCTGCTGTTGCTCGTCTATATCGTGCTGCGCCTGATCCTGATGTCCGGCGGCGATGCGCCTTCGGGGGCCTTGCTCGGTCTGGTGCCGGACGATCGCCTGACGCTTTCCCGGCCCGCTGCTGCCCTTCCTTCGGGCAGCAGCGCCCAGGCTTCCGAACTGCGCCGTTTCCTTGAACCCGAAATCCGCGAGGGACTGGTCACGGTGGAGGAGGATGCGCAGACCGTGCGTGTCCGCACCAGCGTCGGGCAATTGTTCCGTTCGGGCTCCGACCAGCTCGAAGCGGGGCGTGAGGCCCTGTTCCGCCGCATCGGCGAGGCGATCGAGAAGGAAAAGGGCAATGTCCTGATCGAAGGCCATGCCGACAGCGATCGCGTCGCCAATCTCAGCTTCCCCGATAACATGGCGCTGTCGCAGGCCCGGGCGGAGACCGTCGCCGCGATCGTTCGCGGCACGCTCAGCGATCCCGGCCGGGTGAGCGCCAAGGGCATGGGCGAGACCGTGCCGATCGCCTCGAATGCCACGGCATCGGGCAAATCCCGTAACAGGCGCGTCGAGATCATCGTGCCTCGCCGATATTGACCGGAGAGCTTCGGATGCGTCTGTTGAAGAACTGGTGGTTCGTCACGATCGCCTGCGCCTTGGTCATGGCACTGCTTCTGGCCATGGGACTTCCATTGTTCGTCGGTTTCCTGCGCCCCTGGTGGGTGCGACTGATCTGCGTGCTGGGTGTAGCGGCGGTCTGGGGCCTCTTCGCCTTCCTGCGCCGGCACAAGGCGCAAAAGGCCGCGCGGGCGCTTGGCGAGGAACTGGCGCCATCGGCCGAGGAAGAGGAAGATCGCGCCCTGGGCCAGCGCATGCGCGATGCCCTGGCGCAGCTCAGAGGGGCCTCGGGCAAGCGGCGCGACTATCTCTACACGCGGCCCTGGTACGTGATCATCGGTCCGCCGGGGGCGGGCAAGTCGACGGCCCTGCTCAATTCGGGACTGCGTTTTCCGTTCAGCGACAGCGCGGTCAAGGGCGTCGGCGGTACGCGCAATCTCGATTTCTGGTTTGCCGACGAAGCCGTCATGGTCGACACCGCCGGACGCTACACCACGCAGGATTCCGATTATCAGGTCGACCGGCGCGGGTGGACCTCGATCCTTGCCCTGCTGCGCAAGCATCGCGCCCGCCAGCCGATCAACGGCGTGATTGTTGCGATCGGCGTCGATGAACTGCTCGCGGCTGACTGTGCCCGGATCGATTCCCATGCCGCGGCAGTGCGGCGCCGGTTGACCGAACTGCGCCAGACGCTCGAAGTGTCGGCGCCGGTCTACATCCTGCTCACCAAGGCGGATCTGATCGCCGGGTTCACCGAGTATTTCGACGATCTCGACGTTGAGGGCCGCCGCGCCGTACTGGGCCACAGCTTCGCCTGGAGCGAAGGGCAACCGAGCGCGGAAGCAATCGTGCGGGCCTTCGACGGCACCGCGCAGGCCGTAGCGGACCGGCAGGCCAAGCGCCTGTTCGAGGAAGTCGATCCGTTGCGCCGCGCGCTCCTGCTGGGTTTCCCGGCGCAGTTCCAGTCCCTGCGTTCGCGCGTCGCCCGTTTTCTCGAAGGCACGTTCACGACGGGCGAGGAATCGCCGGCACGCCTGCGCGGGTTCTATTTCACCAGCGGCGTGCAGCAGGGCGCTCCGCTCGACCGTATTCTGTCGGGCATGGCGGATATCTACGATCGCCCGGCACAGCCTGCCCATGGTGGTTCGGGCCGCGCCTATTTCCTCAACCGCCTGCTCGGCGAAGTGGTCTTCCCGGAAGCCGGGCTGGTCTCGCACGATCCGGCGGCTCGTCTGCGCCAGCGCGCCCGCCTGATTGGCGGCCTTGCGGCAATGGGCATCGCGGCTTTCGTCGTCCTTGCGCTCTGGGGAGTGAGTTTCGCGCGCAACCGCATGTTGCAGTCCGAAATGCTGGCCCAGACCGAAGCGGCGCGGGGCCAGTTGCGCGATGCCGGGATCGATCTCAAGCAGGTTCGCGAAAGCGACGGAGACTTGCGCGCGGCGCTTCCCGCGCTCAACGGCCTGCGCAACCTTCCGCGAGGTTATGCGCAAAGCCGGGCCGGTGGTCCGCCGCTGCTCATGACGTTCGGTCTCTATCAGGACAGCCTCAGCCGCCAGGCCGACGAAAGCTATCGCGAGGCCCTGCGCCGGGTGATGCTGCCGCGCCTGATGCTGCGGCTGGAACAGTTCATGGCGGCCAGCGGCGGCGACGCCATGGCGCTTTACGAGCCGCTCAAGGTCTATCTGATGCTCGGCCAGCAGGGGCCGATGGACGCGAAGGCAGTGCGCCGCTGGATCACGGCCGACTGGGCGGGCGAAGTCTTTCCGGGGCCGGACAGCGCGTCCGAACGCAAGCAACTGGCGGAGCACCTTGATGCCCTGCTGGAGGACAAGGATCTCGCGAGCGTCTGGGCCGATCGCAAGCCGCCGCTGAACGGCGAACTGGTCGCGGCCGCGCGCAGTTCGATCGGCACCCTGTCGCTGGCGGACCGCGCCTATGCGGTGATGAAGCAAAAGGCGGCAAGCGCGGGCGGCGACTGGCAGGCGTCGGGCGTCCTCTCGCAGGGGGATGCCTCGGCCTTTGCCAATCGCGATCAGGTGCTTTCGGTGCGGGTGCCCTATTTCTTCACGCGCGAAGGCTTCGAGAAGAGCTACGTCGTTGGCCTTGCCACCGTGCAGCAGGACCTGGCGCGCGACCTCTGGGTGCTGGGCGGCGATGCCGATACCGGCGGCGTTCGCGACGAGATGAGCAATATCCGCCCCGGCATCGCCGGTCTCTATGCCAAGGACTATATCGCGGCCTGGGAAGCCGTGATCGCGGCGATGCAGCCGGGCGATTACTTCCGCGATCCCGCCGCTTTCGGGGCCGTGACCAAGACCCCATCGCCGGTCAAGCGGGTCCTGCTCGAACTGCGCAAGAACACGATCTTCGATGGCGGCGCCCAGGCGGTCGGCAAGCGGATGGTGCAGGAACGGATCAACCGCTCGGGCCTCGGGCGCTATGTCGGCGACGCTACCGAGGGCCGGGCGACGGGACTGGATGCCGGGGCCGAGATCACCAACTATTTCCGCCCGCTGCACGACTATGTCGGTGACGGCAAGAACCCGGCCCCGGTCGACGAGTTCGTGGCCGCGCTCAAGGAAGCCGGGCAGGCTGTGATCGCCGCGCGGTCGATCGGCGGCGGCGGCGGTGCCGATGCGACCCAGGCGCAGATGGCAGCCGCGATGGCTTCGGTTCAGGCCGCTGCTGCCGGTGCGCCGCCGCAACTCCAAGGCTTCGTGAAGTCCGCGGCAGGGGGGGGCGCGGCCGCACAAGTCAGCGCGGCGAAAGGCGCGGTGGCCGATGCCTATCTCCAGGCCGTGCTTCCCGCCTGTCAGGAGGCTACCAAGGAGCGGTTCCCTTTTTTCGGAGCAGCCGGGGATGCCTCGGCGGCGAGCGTCCTGCGCGTCTTCGGCATGGGCGGAGCGCTTGATTCGTTCGTCCAGCAGCGGCTGAACCCACTGATCGACACCAGCGGCCCGATCTGGCGCTGGCGCGAGGACGATCCGCTTGCCCGGACCCTTGATCCGGCCAGTCCCGAGCAGTTCGCCAAGGCGGCACAGATCCGCGACATGCTGGCGGGCGGGCTGACGATCCGGGTGTCGATGGCGACGCTGGGCAGCGGCGTCAGTGCCGTCGCGATGGCCAACGGCGGCGCCAGCTATCGCTTCGATGCGGCGCAGAACCAGCCGCGCCCGCTGTTGTGGTCGCTGTCGGGCGGGGTGCCGCATGCCGAAGTCGTGCTCTACGGCCCCGACGGCCAGGAACTGCGCCGCTTCGATGCAGAAGGCCCCTGGGCGCTGTTCCGACTGATGGGCACGGCGACCAAGGAAAACGCGGGTGCCCGAACGATCCGTGCACGGTTCGGCGAAGGCGCCGTCAGCGCCACGCTCGCCGTCGAACTGCCAAGCCAGCGCAATCCTTTCAGTCGCGGCGATCTCTGGTCGTTCCGCTGCCCGGTGACGCTATGATGGCACGCAGGCAACCAGTCGTGCAGCTCTTCGGGAAACTGCCCAGTCATGGCGATTTCATCGCGCGCGGGCTTACGGCGGGCGAGCGCGATGCGCTCGATCGCTGGCTTTCGGACGAGATCGACGAGGCCCGCACGCTGCTGGCGGAGGCCTTCGACGATCTCTATGACCGGGCGCCGCCCTGGTTTTTCCTGCAAGGAGAAGGGGACTTCGGCGATGCCGGAGTGCTGGCGCCTTCGATCGACCGCGCGGGGCGGCGCTTTCCCGTTTATCTCGCACTTCTGGGAATCGGTGAAGGACGCCGGGAGGCTGCCGCCCGTTGGTGCGAGGAAATGCTCCACCGGGCTTTCGCGGGCGGCTGGGATGCGGATCTGCTGGCTGCGCAAACGGCGGCCTTCGATATCGGTGTGCCGCCGTGCCGGACGGACAGAACCGTGCCGGGGTGGTGGTCGGACGGCGGCGAGGGGTTCCCGCCCGGTGCCTTGGCGGGCCGCCTGCCCGTGCGGCTCCTGATGCAGATGCTGCAAGCCGAGGAGAATTCATGATGTCGCAGCTTCGCCTCGAAAGTTTCGGGGCCACGCACGTCGGCTGTGTGCGGACGAACAACGAAGACAGCTACTGGGTCTCGCCCGAACGCTCGATATGGTTGGTCGCGGACGGCATGGGCGGGCACGAGAAAGGGGAATGGGCTTCCGCAGCGATCACCGGGGCGATCAGCGAAGTTACGCTTTCCCATGACTTCAACGCCGACTGCACCGCCATTGCCGATGCCATTCACGGCGCCAATGCGCGGATCTTCGCGGAGGCGAGGAAGCAAGGCGTGCAGATGGGGTCCACCGTCGTCGTGCTCCATGTCAGCGGCGCGCATTTCGCGCTGTTCTGGGTGGGCGACAGCCGGGGTTATCTGCTGCGCGGCGGCGTACTCCATCAGTTGACCAGCGACCACAGCCAGGTCCAGGCCATGGTCGACCGCGGCCTCATCGCTCCCGAAGATGCTGCCGGTCATCCGATGGCCCATGTTCTGGCCCGAGCCGTGGGCGCTCAGGCAGGTCTGGCCGTGGACGTCATCACCGATGAAGCGCAGCCGGGAGACGTTTTCCTACTATGCAGCGATGGGCTTACAGGCCGGATCGCGGACGAGGAAATCGCGGCGGTACTTGCGCAGGAGGGCCACCGGGCGGCGCTCGATCGCCTGATCGCGCTGACGCTGGAACGGCAGGCGCCCGACAATGTCACTGCCGTGATCGTGGCGGCGAGCGAGGCTACCCGTCTCGCCCTGCCGCAGGCCGCAGGAGGCGTGCAGCGATGAACGACGAACCGGGCAATCCCGAGGACCCCAAGACCGTGTTCGTGCCGATCTCGGACGGCGCCACCGGATTTCCGGCGGGAGGGACGAACAGTCCTTCGCCGACCACTTTCGCGCCGCGCCAGGCCCAGGTCACGATCCAAGTCGGCGACGTGCTCAACCATATCTTCGAGGTCAGGCGGTTCATTGCCCGCGGCGGCATGGGCGAGGTCTTCGAGGGTGTGAACGTCACCAGCGGCGAGCGCGTCGCGATCAAGGTGATCCTGCCCGCCCTCGCGGCGGATCCCAACGTCACGCAGATGTTCCGCAAGGAGGCACGCACGCTGACCGGGCTGCGTCACGAAGCGCTCGTCCAGTACCGCGTCCTGGCGCAGGAGCCGCAACTGGGCGTGCTCTACATCGTCACCGACTATATCGACGGCGCGAACCTTTCCCAGGAACTGGGGCGGATCAGGCCGGACACCGTCGAACTGCTTGCCCTTGTGCGGCGGCTGGCCAAGGGGCTGGACGCCGCCCACCAACTCGGCGCGATTCACCGGGATATCGCGCCGGACAATGTCCTGCTCGAAGGTGGACTGCTGGCGAAAGCCAAGATCATCGACTTCGGCATCGCCAAGGAGATGGACCCCGGCAGCGCCACGATCGTCGGCGATGGCTTTGCCGGAAAGCTCAATTACGTCGCTCCCGAGCAACTCGGGGATTTCGGCCGCGAGATTGGCCCCTGGACCGATATCTACAGTCTGGGTCTGGTCTTGCTCGCGATCGCGCAAGGGCGGGACGTGGCGATGGGCGGGTCGCTGGTGGATGCCGTCAACAAGCGGCGGCTGGTTCCGGACCTGACGAGCCTGGCCGAGCCCTTGCGGCCGCTACTGGCCGCCATGCTCCAGCCCGACCCTGCGCAGCGGCTGCGGGCGATGGCGGATGTGCTCGTGGAAGTCGAAAGGATCGAGGCGCAGCTAAGCCCGCCGAAGCCGACGGGAGAGGTGCGAGGCTCCGGGCCGGCCTGGCTCAAGTGGGGGGCAGGCGGGCTGGCGCTCGCGCTGCTCGCGGCAGCCGGAGTGTGGATCGCCATGCGTTCCGGCGAGCGGCCGCCGATAGCGGGGCCGACGATCGCGCCAGCAAGCGCCAACCCGGTTCAGCTCGCGCGTTCGACGATCGATTCCGTGCTGCCTTCGGTCAGTTGCACCTGGCTCCAGATCGTCGATATCAAGCCGGGAAAGGGCGGCCCCGACGTCGCGCTGGCCGGTGTCGCGGGCAATCCGGCGGCGGCGCAGAACGAGATATCGCAGGCGCTTGCCCAGCATGACATCCGGGAAGCGAACATCGATTTCAGCGATGTCGCGCAGATTACCCAGTCGGGCTGCTCGGCGCTGGATACCTATCGTCAGGTGCGGGCGCCGGATTCCCGTCAGCTCGCGGTGCCGCAGCGCAAGTTCGAGATGCGCATGCAGCCCGACGATCCCGCGCAGACCGGCTATCCCGGCGAGCGTGCCGCGAACGTCGTGCTACAACTGGCGATTGACGATCCCAAGTCCGACTTCGCGCTGATCGGCCTCGAACCTTCGGGTGTGATCGCGCCGGAATTCTCGGGACCGGGGACCGGTCTGCTTGGACGGGAGGCATTGCAGAAGCTGGCCCGCGAAACTCGCATCGTGACGGATCGGGGGGGCGACCGCTACCAAATGCAGCTCGACGTCAACCACGGCGGCTGGTCGGGGGTTCTGCTGCTGACCGGCAAGGGGCCGTTCGAAAAGGACGTGATCGCCCCGCCGATCGGCAGGCGCGGGCCGGAATGGACAACGCGTTTCGTCTCGGAGGCCGCCGACCGTGGCTGGCAGGCCCAGATGGTATGGTTCAAGACCGTCGATGAAGTGCGCGAATAGCACTCAGCCGCCTGTCTTGCGCTCGCGCACCTGATCTTCGTAGGCGCGGCGGAATTCCTTGGCGAACATGTCCATGAACGCCTCGTCCGAGCCTTGCGCGACGCCGCCGAATTCCTTTTCGTAGGCCTGCCACAGGGCGGCATCGCGCGCTGCGGGAAGTATCCGGGCGAGCAATCCACGGCTCTCCGCGCGCTTGCGGATCGCGCTCGGCGAAAAGCGGTCGAGCGTCGTGCGCAGCGCGCCCTGCATGGCGCGCAGGGTTGCGAGCTGGTGCGACTGGAGATCGAAGAAAGCTTCCTCAATCGCTGGTCCGGCATCCAGGAAACCGCGCGCGGGCGGATTGAGCAAGGCTGTGATCGCGTCCTCCGGAGTGCGGGAGAACTTGATCGGGTTGTTGCCATCGACCTCGAATGCCGTCGATTGCGCGCCCATCTGAGACTTCGCCCGTGCCCGCGCCTCGACCATGACCACGAGCCCGGCGACCAGGCGATGGAACAGTTTTCCGGCACGTTCCAGGAGAGCGGGATTACGCGGCGATACGCTCGTTTCCACGCCGGCGGCACGAAGGAATGCCGCGAGCAGCGCATCGGTTGCGGGCGGAGCAGGCGGAGATGGGGGCGATGCCTGCGGAGCGGCGCGCGCGCTGTCGGCGCCGGAAGGCGCGTCGCCCTGCACGCGCGGCATCGCGAAGTGCATGTCCGCTACGGGCGCTCCCGTCGGGGCGGGCGGGGCATCGGACCAGGGCGTGCCGCGGTCGAAGGGATTGGCAGGCGCTACACCCAGAATGTCCCTCGGCTGCGGGTTCAGTCCGAGAGGATCGGGGGCTGCGTCGATCGGTTGCCCGAATCCGCCGCGTGCCCAATCGACGACATTTCCTTCGGCCAGCCGTCCCCAGATGTCGTCCGGGGCAGGGGCGGGGGGGCGATCCGGCGCGGCGCTGGACCAACCCGATGCCGGTTGCTCCGGCGTTTCGGCGCTCGCCCAGGCCGAGGATACCGGTCCCGTGGAATCGGAGGCGGTGCCGGGCATGGGAGCCCATCTGTCGTTGCCGGAAGTCGAAGGCGATATCGGGGCGCTTCCCCAGGCGTCGGACTGACCCTGCGCGGCGTTGCTCCGGGAACCGGCGGGCACCGGCGGCTGCCCCCATCCCTCGGATGCGGGCGGGGTGGGCGCCCATCCTCCGCCACCGGTTTCCTGAAGGCTGCCCCAGCCGCTATCGACGGCGGGAAAAGACGGCGCCGGGTCGGGGGGAAATGGAAACGATGAAGGAGGCGGCGCGCCCCATGCATCCCAGCCGCTTGGCGCCGATGCAGCGCGCGGGGGAATTCCTCCACCATGCCCTGCCCCGTGAGATGTTGTCCCGGCTCCGACCGGCGGGAAGGCGAAGCCCTGAGACAGCGCCACCCGGATCCGGTAATGGCCGATGGTCAGCACGTCACCGTCACTCAGTGCCTGCGGCTGCATCAACCGATCGGGCCGGTCGTTGAGAAACGTGCCGTTCATCGAAGTATCGCTCAGGACATAGCGACCGTGCTCAAAGCGGATTTCACAGTGGCGCGAGGAGATGTGGTTGCGGGCATCGGGCAGGCTCCAGTCGCAACTGGGCGAGCGGCCGATCAGCGCGCCGCGTCCATCGAGGCTGAACTCCACCGGCGCGCCGTTGCCGAGCGTGGCGCTGTCCGCATTGACGATGCTGAGACGCAGCGTCATGCGGCGCTACGCTCGCCGGTCGTCCGCCTGGAACCATGTTCTGCCACGACTTCCGCCTCATGGAGCGCGCGCGCGAGGAAGGCTTTCGCATCGTCACCGAGATAGGCGACCTGGATCACTGCGGTCGCGGCGAGGCGGTTGGCCAAGCCCGGCACGGGCAGGATCGGCGCGGCATCGGTCGGCGCGATCGAGCCTCCGGAATAGAAGATGGCGCCCGCCAGGCTCCGCTCAGGCAGGTCGCGTGGCAGGGCCTGGGCGCGTTCATAGGCAAGCCGCCGCGTGCGGTCGTCCGGTCCCTCCAGCCAATCCCAGATGGCTTCGCGCGTCGCCTGCTGCTCGCGCGTCGGCGGCGGAGTGGAGAGGCTCGCTTCGATGACGCGGTCGACCGCCCAGTGAACGGCTTCGAAGCGGGGGAGGGCATGGACCAGGAAGTTCAAGGCCTGTGAGAGGTCGTGCCGCTTCAGCTCTTCGTAGCGAGAGCGAACGGAAACCTCCGGTGCGGGCAGCTCGGTTTTGAGGTCCATCAGAGCCGCTACCTGACGGGCCTGGGTAAGGTGGATGGTTCGCCACTCGGTCATGTCGGGCCGATGCTAACGTCTTTAATTGATTCGGACGAGTCCGCCGGTCAGGGTCAGAGTGCCCTTGCCGTCGGCCGAGGTTTCGGGAGATTCGATCGAAACCGATGCGGTGCCGCTGACGGTAATGTTGGGGGCGCTGATCGAAATCGACGTGGGCCGTATCTCGATCCTGGACTGTCCCACCTGAAGCTCGATGCTGGTATTGGCGGTGAGCTTGAACGACTGGACGACATCGAGAACATCGTCCTTGCCCACTTTGGTGCGGCGCTGTTCGGCGACTTCGACATCCTGATCGCGCCCCACCTTGAGGTTCTCGTCGCGGTGGATGGTCTCGTCATGGTCCAGCCCGACTTTCACCGACTGGCTGCGACCAACGTGGCGGGTCTCGTCCAGGCGAATGCGGGTGTTCATGAAGCGCTCGGCGTGGACGTAGAGCTCCTCGGCGCCGGTCTTGTCCTCGAACCGGATTTCGTTGGCGCCCGGCGCGCCGCTGTCGAGCGCCTGTGCTTCGGGATAGGCCTCGGCCTCGCCATAGCGTTTGGTCCGCCACAAGGCGCGGGTCTTGTTCGCGGGCAGCGGGTAGATCGGCATATGGTTGGCATTGAACACGCGCCCGACCACGACCGGCCGATCCGGATCGCCGCCGAGAAAGTCCACCAGCACTTCGTGGCCGACGCGCGGCAGGATGAGATTGCCGAGGCCGCCGGTCTGCGAAACGCGGATCCAGCAGGTTGCCGCCTCGCCCGGCGTGGTTTCGCGGTCCCAGTGGAAGCGCACTTTCACCCGGCCATATTCGTCGGTGAAGATTTCCTCTCCCTCCGGCCCGGACACCACAGCCGTCTCCAGACCCTGCACGAGCGGACGCGGTGTGGCCTGAGGAGGGTGGAATCGCGTTTCTGCAGGGATCGCCTCGAAGCGGACGTTGAAGGATGCCTCATGGGCATGGGCGCCGCTGCGATAGCTTTCCGCGACGATGCTGTGATAGGCCGACAGGATCAGATAGTCGCCGTTCATCCGGCCGATCTGGTGGCCGGTCACGGCAACCTTGAAACCGCAGGACAGCCCCGCCGCCTGCGAGGAACCGGTAAAGACCCGGCGCTGCGCCCGCATGGCGCTCATCATCGTGTCGCTGCGTTCGGCGCCGTGCGTCTCGATGTCGCCGGTGCCGATTGATTCATGGTAGAAGCGGCCGGGATAGACATAGATTTCCTGATCGTCGCGCTGGTGCTGCGCCTCGCTCTGGGTCTTGGCTTCCACGAACCGGTTCGGCGCGCGAAAGTCCCAGTCGCGCACGGTCACGCGCGAACCGGCCTGCGTGCTCACCTTTTCGCGCCAGCTCTGGAGGTGATGGCGCCCACCGCTGGCGCGTTCGGCGGAGTCCGCCATGAACACCGAAATCGAATTGGGCGCATAAGTCAGGGTGGGCGGCACACCGGCAACATGCGAGGCGGGCGCGTCGCAGATGACCATGACGTGTCGGTCCGCCTCGTGGCGGAAGAAGTAGTAGAAGCCTTCTTCTTCCATCAGCCGCGATACGAAGGCGAAGTCGCTTTCCTGGTACTGGACGCAGTATGCGCGCGGGCGCGGACTGTTCGAAAGCTTGAATTCGAAGTCGGATATACCTGCTTGCTGGAAGATTCGGCCGATGATGTCCTGCGCGGTGAGATCCTGGAAAATCGCCATCGCGCGGTTCTGGGCGAGAAAGTAGCTCCACGGCTTCAGGGCAAAGCGATAGCGATGCCCCGAAGGCGTCTCGTCGATCTGCTCGCCCGAGATCACCAGCCCGTGGAAGTACCGTTGCAGGACCTCGTCCTCCCGCACCTTGAGGGCGCAGGGTTTGCCGAGATGGGGCTGCAGGTCGATTTCCAGCGGTGCAAGAAGGTCGACGGTAATAGTAAACGGAGCGCTAAGCGTTTCGATGCAATCGATGCGCTCAAGTTCGACCTGCTCATCGCCCAGGTCGATCGACATTTCCGACAGTCTCGATGTGCCTGCCAAAACCGGCCTCCGACATGATTATTCCGTGCGTGTCTGGCTTATCCCACACGCGCAATGCAAGCATCTAACGGAGGTTGTTATACATTTTACGGCTTTCCATCCTTGTCGGAACGAAATTGTCAAAGTAGGATAAATGTTCCGGGGGCGGACTCATTAGCCGAAGAGGGCTTGATGCGAACTGTAATTCCAACCGCATTCGCGGGGTTGGCGGTAGCGATTGCCATGCCTGCGATTGCCCAGGAGAGTCAGGAGCCTTCGGTTGAGGGGTACTTGTGCATCTTCGCGGGCAAGTGCGGTGGTTCCGACGGCTCCGAGATCGCTGTGACCGACGAAATCGGGGTGACGGAAGGATTCCGCATCGCCCGTCCGGATGTCCGGAGCGGTAAGCCGGCCGGGGCCGCTTCCGGTGGCCGACGCGATACGTCGTCTCCTCGATCGCTGACTGCCAAGCCGCCCCGCGGCTCGGTCGCCTTGGGCGGCTCCCGCGCCGCTTCAGCTGCGGCGCGCCCTCCGCTGGGCGGGAGAGGAGTTGGCGGTCAGCGTGACACGGAGAGGGGGACGCGGGCGGATCTCATGATCGGCTTCAAGCTGAACTCCACGCAGATCACGCCGGACGGGCAGGCGAAGGCGCGGATATTCGCCAGATCGCTACTTATGTCCGAACTTTCTGGCAAACGTTTCCTGATCGAGGGGCATACCGAT
Organism: Novosphingobium sp. BF6; assembly: GCF_058273105.1. Lineage (NCBI taxonomy): Bacteria > Pseudomonadati > Pseudomonadota > Alphaproteobacteria > Sphingomonadales > Sphingomonadaceae > Novosphingobium > Novosphingobium sp. BF6. The sequence goes on along the minus strand of NZ_CM177776.1, from coordinate 1,767,374 downwards.
TCGCTCGGCGGCCTCGGCGCGAACATGGACTTGTCCCGCCGCCGGGCTCAGGCCGTGGCCGATTTTCTGTCGCAGCAAGGGGTCGAGCGCTCCCGGATCGAGGTGCGCGGCTTCGGTCCCAGCATGCCGCTGTCGGGGCGTAGCGCTTCCGATACTCGCAATCGCCGCGTGGAGGCAAAGCTCATTCCCTGAATCTGTCGCCTGCGGGCGAACGGAGGGGGGTGGCTGTTGCGGGAGGGGGACCTGGCTGTGATGACACTCGATGAATTGCTGGCGCCTGTATCCGGAGAGGCGCCGGGCGGTGTAGACTTGTTCGATCATCCTGATCGGCAGCAGATCGAGCAGGCTTTCGAGGCGGATGCGGCCTCCGTCGACTGGCGCGGGATCGTTGCACTGATCGAAGGGCAGAGCCGTCTTTCCAAGGATATCTGGCTGGCCATCTATCTCGCCCGTGCCGGTGCGCGCATGGGACGAATCGACGTCGTCGCTACCGGCTGCGAGATGCTGGCCGGGCTTATGGAGCAGTACTGGGACGTCCTGCATCCGTCTCTCGAGGACTACGGTTTCATCGGCAGGCGCGGGGCCTGCGAATCACTGGCTCGGATCGGCACGTTCCTGGGGCCGCTGAAGCGTATCGTGCTGGTGGATCATCCTCGGCTCGGCTCCTACACAGCCGAAGACCTCGAGCGTTTCGAGACGGAGGGCGATACGGCCGACGGTTTCGGCATGTTCCGTCACGCGATCGAGGAGACGCCGCCGGAAGCACTGGAGCAGGCTCTCGCCTCTCTGGCGCTCGTGCGGGGGGGCATCGAACGCGTTGACAACGCGCTGATGGCTAACGCCGGGGATGAGACCGGAACCGATTTCAAGGCGACCTATCAGGCGCTGGATGCCATCCGCCGTTCGCTCGTGCCTTATATCCTGTCGGAATCCGCACCGGACGATGCCGGGGCGTCCGCAGTGGAGGAGCCTTCGGAAAATGCCGTTCAGCGCGGTGTCGGGCGTCTCGATTCGCGGGAAGACGTGGCGCGGGCGCTGGACGCGATATCGGATTATTATTCGCGCCGGGAACCTTCCAGCCCAATACTCGTTGCATTGCGTCGGGTAAGGGGGTGGATAAACATGGATTTCATGGCATTATTGGAAGATATCGCTCCGAACAGTGTCTCGGAAGCGGGTTCGGTTCTGTTAACCAGAACTAACGAAAACAGCTCCGATTACTAACCGGGATATCATTCGATTTCGACAGGGATCGACCAGTTAACGGCCGTCACTGGCCAGCGAAAGGCGGGAAAAGCCATGAATTCAAAGAGTGGTCAGCGCTTCATCAAGGAAAACCGGGCGCCTCGCGTTCATATCGAATATGAGGTGGAAACTTACGGTTCGCGCCAGAAGATCGAACTTCCGTTCGTGATGGGCGTCCTGTCCGATCTCTCGGGCAAGAGCCTGGTCGACAAGAAGGATGTCGCCAAGCGCGATTTCGTCGAGTTCGACATCGACAATTTCGACGAGCGCATGGAAGCGATCGCTCCCCGTGCCGCTTTCGCGGTCGACAATACCCTGACCGGCGACGGCAAGCTGGCTGTCGACCTGACGTTCAAGTCGATCAACGATTTCCTGCCGGGCGAAGTGGTGAAGAACGTGCCGGCGCTCGCGCAGCTGCTTGAAGCGCGGCAGAAGCTGCAGGACCTGCTCGTCTACATGGACGGCAAGGAAGGTGCGCAGCAGCTGCTCGAAAAGGTGCTGAAGGATCCGGCACTGCTTTCTGCACTCTCTTCTGCGGATGCCGCGAAGAATGACGCCAATTCGGCCGAACAGGCCTGAGACCGGGGATAGGCAAGATGGCACAAGAGGCAGTTCAGGGCGGCACCGCATCGCTCCAGTCCGACAGCGCGCAAGTCGACGATTTCTCGGCACTGCTCCAGAAGGAGTTCAAGCCCGCGGACGACGTCCGCAAGAACCGGATCGAGGAATCGGTCAAGACTCTGGCGCACCAGGCGCTCGAAAATGCATCGATCATCGGTGACGACGTCTATTCGACCGTCGATGCCCTGCGTGCGGAACTCGATCGCAAGCTGACCGAACAGGTCAACCAGATCCTGCACAACGAGGAGTTCCAGGCGCTCGAAAGCGCGTGGCGCGGTCTTCACTACATGGTGATGAACACTTCGACCGGCAAGGACATGAAGATCCGCGTCATGAACATGTCGAAGGAGGAATGTCGCAAGATGTTCCGCCAGTATCGCGACGCGGCATGGGATCAGAGCCCGCTCTTCAAGAAAGTCTACGAATCCGAGTTCGGGCAGCTTGGCGGTCAGCCTTACGGCGCTTTCGTCTGTGATTACTACTTCGACCACACCGCGCCCAACCTGGAAGTGATGAAGGGGCTCGCGAAGATCGGCGCTGCGGCGCACGCGCCTTTCATCGCTGCCGCTGCGCCGCCGCTCTTCGGCATGGAAAGCTGGACCGAACTGGCCAATCCGCGCGACCTCGGCAAGCTGTTCGACGCGCAGGAATACATGGCCTGGCGCACTTTCCGTGCTTCGGACGACAGCCGCTACATGTCGCTGACGATGCCGCGTTTCCTGGGGCGTCCGGTCTACGGCGCCAAGACCGAACCGGTCGACGAATTCGATTTCGAAGAGGAAACCGGCGGCGAGCATGACCGTCACCTGTGGCTGAATGCCTCCTATGCCATGGGCACCCGGATCACCGATGCCTTCAACACCTATGGCTGGTGCACCCGCATCCGCGGCGTGGAGTCGGGCGGTACGGTCGAAGGTCTGCCGACAGCGACGTTCCCGACCGACGAAGGCGGCGTCGACTACAAGTGCCCGACCGAAATCGCGATCTCGGATCGCCGCGAGGCGGAACTTTCCGCCGCCGGGATGATCGCGCTGATCCACCGCAAGAACAGCGACCAGGCGACCTTCATCGGTGCCCAGACGCTGCACCGCGCCAAGAACTACGAGAACGTGGATGCCACCGCTAATGCCAATCTTTCGGCACGGCTTCCCTACATCTTCGCCAGCTGCCGTTTCGCACACTACCTGAAGTGCATGGTGCGTGACTGGGTGGGTGGCAATCGCGAGGCGGATCAACTCCAGCGCGATCTGCACAACTGGGTTCTTCAGTATGTAGACGGTTCTCCGGCACTGTCGAGCGAGGAGACCAAGGCGCGTCTGCCGCTCAAGGATGCCAAGATCGAGGTCGTCCCGGACGAAGAGAATCCGGGGTACTACCAGGGCAAGTTCATGTTCGTTCCGCACTATCAGCTGGAAGGAATGGACATCGCTCTCAGTATGGTTTCCAGATTGCCACGAACTGCCTGATATTCGGGACGAAACGATTTTTCTGCGGTGAATTGTTAGTCTATCGCAATGAGTGAGAATTATTGTCGCTTTTGGCGATGGGTATTTACAGGAGATAACTAATGGCAGTTGACCTATTCCTGAAGATTGACGGTATCGAGGGCGAAAGCCAGAAGAAGGGTCACGAGAAGGAAATCGATATTATTTCCTTCAACTTCGGTGCCGCCCAGCACGGTTCGTTCCACACCGGCGGTGCCGGCGGCGGTGCCGGCAAGGCCGAGATCCGCGATATCTCGATCACCAAGGAAGTCGACAAGTCGTCGCCCAAGCTGTTCAGCGCCTGTGCCTCGGGTCGTCACATCAAGGAAATCATCATCTACTCGCAGAAGGCGGGCGATGATCGCAATCCGCTGGTCTATTACAAGATCAAGCTGGAAGACGTGATCGTCTCCTCGATCGACAACCAGGGCGCGAGCCATGGCGACGCGATCATGGAATCGATCGTATTCAATACCGCGAAGGTGACGTTCGATTACCAGCCGCAGAACCGTACCGGCGGCAAGGACGGCGGCGTCATCACCGCCAGCTACGACATTCGCCAGAACGTCGCAGCCTGATAGCCGGTCCCACCATGGCGGATGCCGATACCCTGCTGCGTTCGGGCGATTTCGACGGTGCGCGTGCCGCACTGGTCGAAACCGTGCGGACGCAGCCCGCCGACCAGGCGGCGCGCATGTTCCTGTTCCAGTTGCTTGCGGTAGCGGGCGAGTGGGACAAGGCGCGGCGGCAATTGCAGGCGCTTGCCCAGCTTTCGGGCGAGGCGCAGATGCTTGCCGTTGCCTATGGCCAGGCGATCGACGCCGAGCTGGAACGTGCAGAGGTCCTTGCCGGGCGTCAGCGGGCGCGCCAGCATGCGGCATCCGACTGGTGCGAGGGGCTGGTGGATGCCCTTCATCACCTCGGTAACGGACGGACGGACGAAGCGATCGCCGCGCGCGATGCGGCCTTCGATGCGGCCCCCGACACTCCCGGTCGCTTCAATGATGAACCTTTCGAGTGGATCGCAGATGCCGATGCGCGTTTCGGTCCCGCTTTCGAGGCGATCATCGGCGGTCGCTACGGAATTCAGCCTTTCGACCAGGTTGCCCGCATCTCCAGCGAAGGGCCGCGCGATCTGCGCGATCTCGTCTGGTATCCGGTCCAGATCGCTTTCAAGTCGGGACAATCCGTCGCCGGTTTCCTGCCCTCGCGCTATCCGGGCAGCGAGGTTTCGCGCGAAGTCGACGAGCGGCTGGCCCGTGCGACATGGTGGCATGCCGACGAATGGGGCGATCGTGGGTCCGGGCAACGTCTCTGGACGCTTTCCGACGGCGAGGACCGCGGACTGCTGATGCTGCGCGATCTGAGTTTCGACTGATCGCCATGGCCGTAAGCCACCGTCTCACGCCCACGCTGTTCGACAAGCTGGTGGCGGACATCGAAATTTCCGGGCTGAAGGACATCCATTCCGAAGCACCCGAAGTGTCGCGCGAAAAGTTCCGGCACTACGCGGTGCCGCGTCTCGATCGCTTCAACGAGGCGGCGCTGCGCGGCACCATCCGGCGCGAACTGGCTTGGCTGCTGAACACGACCAATCTGGAAGCGCTCTACGATCTGGAGGCTTATCCTCATGTCCAGAATTCGGTCCTGAACTATGGGCTGAGCGATCTGGCGGGCAAGCCGCTGACGCGGCGGGCGATACTGGCCCGCGCGCGCGAGATCCGCAAGGCGATCCGGCAATACGAGCCGCGTCTTGCCGAAGAGACGCTCAGCGTGGAACCGGCTGAGAACGGCGACCGGCCCAACACCGTCACGTTCGTCATTCGCGCCGACATTACCGCTGCCGCCCAGGCCATGCCGGTAAAGTTCCGGACCGAAATGGACCCGGAAACGGTGTCCGTCGACGTGCGGGAGTAGCGGCATGGATCCGCGCCTTCTGCGCCATTACAACGACGAGCTTGCCTATCTGCGCGAAGCCGCGCGGGAATTCGGCGAGGAGCACGAGACGGTCGCGGGGCGGCTCGGGCTGAAGACGCCGACCGATCCCGACCCTTATGTCGAGCGGCTGCTGGAAGGCGTGGCGTTCCTGGGCGCGCGCGTCCAGCTCAAGCTGGCCGACCAGTATCCCGAGTTCACCTCGCACCTGCTCCATGCGATCCAGCCGCACTACCTTGCGCCGATGCCCTCGATCTGCATCGCCGGGTTCGAGCCGAAGCAGGGCGACCAGAACCTGCTGACCGGCCATCATGTTCCGCGCGGTACGCAGCTTGTGGCCAACACGCAGGACAATGTCCCGGTGATCTTCCGCACCGGGCATGACGTGACGATGTGGCCGCTGACGATCGTCGAGGCGGAATACCTGTCCACCCGCGCTGCCGTCGCGTCTTATGCCGGGACCGGAGACGTGCGCGCCGAGGCCGGGCTGCGCCTGCGCTTCGCCGCGACGCCGGGCTGCGAACTGCCGCAGATCCGCGTCAAGGACCTGCCGATCCACTTGCACGGCGTGGAAGCCGTTCCCAACGAACTCTACCGGCAAATAATCGGCGAAACCCTGGGCGTGCTGGCGCGCTCGGCGGATGCACCGGCCAATGCGCCGTGGATGTCCCTGCCGCTTCCGGAGCAGGTCGGCTTCGAGGATGACGAGGCCCTGCTTCCGGCAGAGCAACGCTCGTTTCGCGGCTATCGCCTGCTGACCGAATACTTCGCCTGTCCCGAACGTTTCCTTTTCGCGCGCCTCAAAGGCCTCGACCGGGCCTTTCGCGCTTCGCCGCAGATGTGCGATGTCGTGCTGCTGTTCTCGCGGACCTCGGCCACGCTGGCACGCGCCGTGGACAAGAGCAACTTCAAGCTCTTCGCATCGCCCGCCATCAATCTTTTCGAGAAACAGCTGGACCGCGTGCAGGTCCGCCCGCACGATCACGAACTGCATGTCATACCGGATCGTACCCGGCGGCACGATTTCGAGGTCTTCCGGTTGCTCGACGTCAAGGCCTATGCGCGGGACAATCTCGATCCGCGTACGGTGGCGCCGCTCTATGCCTTCGGAGCGCTGCTCTACGACTGGCGTGAGGCACTGTTCTATTCGACGCAGCTCAGGCCGCGCAGGTTGTCGACCCGCGAAAGGCGCCTGCGGCGTCGCAGCGAATATGTCGGCACCGATACCTGGATCAGCCTGACCTCACCCGGCGATGCCTCGCGGCTGGACGACGTGCACGAACTGTCGGTGCGGGCGCTCGTCACCAACCGGGAACTGCCCGAACTTCTGTCGTTTCGCGGCGAGAACCATTTCACCGTTTCGGGCGTCCCGGCGCGCGCCGTTACCGTGCTGCGCGCGCCGACGCGTCCGCGTGCCCCGCTGGGGCTGGGCGATGCGGCCTGGCGCGTGATTGCCCATCTCACCCCCAACTACGCCACGCTTGCGCCGGAAGATCACGACGATCCCTCGGCCCTGCGCGATCATCTGGCGCTCTACGGGCAACAGGACGAGGCCGCGCTGCGCCGCCAGATCGACGGCGTGCTGGCCATCCGCTCCGGCAAGGTAATGCGGCGGGTGCCGGGCCTTGACCGCATGGCGCTCGCGCGCGGGCACCGCATTCGCATCAAACTCGACGATGCCGCTTTCGACAGGAGCGGCATGTTCCTGTTCACCGCCGTTCTGGAACGCTTCCTGGCCGAGTTCGCCAGCATCAATGCGTTCACCGAATGTCACTTCCACAGTCCGAACGAGGGGGATGTCGCGCAATGGCCGCCGCGCATGGGCAGACGCCACACCATCTGACCTTCCTCGACCGGATCAGGGCGAGTGCCCGGCGCTTCGGGATGTTCCCGGCAGTGCGCGGGGCGGAGGCGCGCGCGCCCGATCTGCCGCGTCTCGGTCATGCCCGTCGGCCGGACCAGAGCATCGTTGATCTGGCCCAGGTGCCCGCCATGTCGTTTCCGGCGCCGACGTTGCACTCCGTCGAGTTTCGCAACGAGCGCGCCCAGCTCAACGGATACTGGCTGGGGCTCACCGGCCCGGCGGGGCCGCTGCCCACCCATCTCACCGAATTTGCGACATTCGAGCATCGCTACGCGAAGCAGCGCCCCTTCGGCCGGTGGCTGGACGTGCTGGCGAACCGCATGTTGCAGTTCTTCTACCGGGCCTGGGCGGATTCGCAGCCCGCGGTCCAGGCAGACCGTCCCGCCGACGACAGGTTTGCCGATTACCTTGCGTTTCTCTCCGGAGCTTCCGAAGGGGTATCGGATCGCGCGGCTTTCCCGGCGCGCGCGCGGGTCCACTATGCCTCGCTGTTCGCCTCGCGCCGCAGCGCAATCGGGATCGAGGATTCGCTGGGACATCTGCTTGGCCAGCCGGTACGGGTTATCGAGTATCAGCCGCGCTGGCGGGAAATCGAGGATGAGGATCGCAGCCGCCTCGGCCGCGGTTTTGCGACGCTCGGTCAGGATGTCGTGCTGGGCGGCCGTATCCGTACCGCGTCGGACAGTTTCAGCGTGGCTATCGGCGCGCGCTCCTTCGCCGAGTTCGAGAAACTGCTGCCCGGCCAGCCGCGCTTCACGATCGCCTCGGAAGCGCTCGACGCTTTCGCGCCGAGCCATCTCGAATGGGACATCCGCATCGACATTCCCGAACGGGACGTCCCGCCCGCGCGCCTCGATGGCCGGACCCGGCTCGGCTGGACCGGCTGGATGAGCCCGAAACAAACGGACCGCGTCCGCTCCGACGCGCATTTACGGCGCATGAGACCGGCCCATATCGCCCGCTCACAAAGCACTGGGGAACTGTAAATGTCCGAGATTAGCCGTACCGCCCTGTTCGAGCGCCTCGGCCCTGTTCCCCTGAAGGCGATCGAGACCGCGACCAGCTTCTGCAAGATGCGGGGCAATCCTTATGTCGAACTCGTGCACTGGGTACATATCCTCCTGCAGGACCCGCGCAATGACATCGCGGCCATCCGTTCCGCCTTCGATCTCGACGACGCGCGCCTGACGCAGGATGTCGTTGCCGCGCTCGACTCGCTGCCGCGCGGCGCCAGCGCCATTTCCGATTTCGCGCCACAGATCGAGGAAGCGATCGAGAAGGGCTGGCTCTATGCCTCTCTCCAGTTCGGTGCGGGTCGGGTGCGTTCCGGGCACTTGCTCTACGGCATGCTGAAGACGCCGACGCTGCGCAACGCGCTCCATTCGCTCAGCGGCGAATGGCGCAAGGTCAGCCCCGACCGTCTCGGCGACGCTTTCGACGAGTTGATCGCCGCTTCGGCCGAGACCACGGAGCGCACCGGCCCGGTGCCTGCCGCCGGGGAAGCTGCCGGGGAACCGGGGGCGATTTCCTCCGGACGGGCTGAGGCTCTGGCGAAGTATTCGGTCGATCTCACCGCCAAGGCGCGGGCTGGGGAAATCGACTGCATCGTCGGGCGCGATGCAGAAATCCGCCAGGTCGTCGATATCCTTCTGCGCCGCCGCCAGAACAATCCGATCCTCGTGGGCGAGGCGGGCGTTGGCAAGACGGCGGTGGCCGAAGGTTTCGCCCGGCGGATTGCCGACGGTGACGTTCCGCCCGCCCTGGAAGGCGTGACCGTTCGCTCGCTCGACATTGGCCTGATGCAGGCGGGCGCCGGAGTGAAAGGCGAGTTCGAGAAGCGGCTGCGGCAGGTGATCGACGAAGTCGAAAGCTCGCCGACCGCCATCATCCTGTTCATCGACGAAGCGCATACGCTGATCGGCGCTGGTGGGCAGGCGGGGACCGGCGATGCCGCCAACCTGCTGAAACCGGCGCTCGCGCGTGGCCGGCTGCGCACGATCGCGGCGACGACTTATGCCGAGTACCGGCAGTATTTCGAGAAGGATCCCGCCCTGACCCGGCGGTTCCAGACCGTCGATGTCGGCGAACCGGAAACGGCCCAGGCGATCGACATGATCCGCTCGGTCGCGCCGATGATGGAGGCGCATCACGGCGTCGTCGTGCTCGACGAAGCGGTGGCGGCGGCCGTCCAGCTTTCGCAGCGCTACATTCCCGCCCGGCAATTGCCCGACAAGGCGGTCAGCCTGCTCGACACGGCCTGTGCGCGGGTGGCCGTCTCGCAGCATGCCACGCCTGCCATGGTCGAGGACCGTCGCCGCCGTCTCGAACTGCTGGAGATCGAGCGCGAGGTTGTCTCGCGCGAAGCGGCGGACCACTATCGCAGCGACGACCGCCTTGAACGCGTGGATGAGGAAATCGTCGCCGCGCAGGATGCGCTGGAGTCCGTGACGGCCAAGTGGGTGCGCGAGAAGCAGGCGCTTGCCGGGGTCGTCTCGGCTCGGGACGCTCTTCGCGCCGCGCGGGCCGGGGACGGCGAAACTGCGGATGAAACGGCTCTGGTTGCCGCTCTCCAGACCGCGCTGGCCGAAATGCAGACGGTGCAGGACGATGACCCGATGGTGTTCGGCGTGGTCGATCAGGACGCCATCGCGGCCGTGGTCTGCGACTGGACCGGCATTCCGGTCGGGCGCATGGTCAAGGACGAGATCCAGAGCGTGCTCACCATCTCCGACCAGCTCAAGGCGCGCGTGGTGGGACAGGATCACGCCATGGACGCCATCGCCAAGCGCATCCAGACCAGCCGTGCCAAGCTCGACAATCCGAACAAGCCGGTCGGCGTGTTCATGCTCTGCGGACCATCTGGCGTCGGCAAGACGGAAACTGCCCATGCCCTGGCGGAACTGCTGTTCTCCGGGGACGATTCCCTGATCGTCATCAACATGAGCGAGTTCCAGGAAGCGCATACCGTCTCGACCTTGAAGGGCGCGCCTGCCGGTTATGTCGGCTACGGGCAGGGCGGGGTCCTGACCGAGGCAGTGCGGCGCCGTCCCTATTCGGTCGTGCTTCTCGACGAAGTGGAGAAGGCCCATCCCGACGTCCACGAGATGTTCTTCCAGGTCTTCGACAAGGGCTTCATGAACGACAGCGAAGGCCGCTTCATCGACTTCAAGAACACGATCATCCTGCTCACCTCCAATGTCGGCACCGACCTCGTCATGACGCTTTCCGAGGACGAGGAAATGAAGCCCGAGCCCGAGGCGCTGGCCGGAGCGCTGCGTCCCGATCTTCTCAAGACTTTCCCGCCCGCGCTGCTCGGCCGCCTGCTGGTGCTGCCCTACTATCCGCTCAGCCCGGAGATGCTGTCCGGGATCGTGCGGCTTCAGCTGGGACGGATCGCGCGGCGTATTGTCGAAAACCACGGGATCGGCATGACTTTCACCGATTCCGTGATCGACCTGATCGTTTCGCGCTGCAACGAGGTCGCCTCGGGCGGGCGTATGATCGACGCGATCCTGACGAACACCATGCTACCCGAAATGTCGATCCAGCTGCTCGAAAGGCAGATGCGGGGCGAGGAAGTTGCCGCGATCGAGGTTTCGGCCGGGCCGGACGGGTTCCATTACCGCTTCGTCGACAGGAACAGCGCCGCGCCGGTAGAAGCGCCGGGATTGGTCGAGAGCCTTGTCCAGTAATCCAGAAGCAGACGTGATCTGCTCGAACCTCAGTTTTGAAACAACGCTTGGAGGTACGTTATGGCGACGCCCTTGAGTGGTTCGGTCGGCGTGTCGGGGATGAACCGCCGACAGGATACGATCACCGTCCAGACCCTGTTGACGCGTGCGGGATTGCGGCTCGGACTTGTCGACGGCCTTTGCGGGCCGAAGACCATTTCGGCGATCGTGCGTTATCAGCGGGGGTTTCTGCGCACCCCGGACGGTCTTATCGAACCCGGCGCGACGACATGGCGGCACCTGACAGGTGGACGCGCGAACGCCGCCCCGTCCGCGTCCCGTCCCGGTGCGGCTGCGCAAAGGGTCCCAGCGGCCGCCATGCGCGCACCTGCCCGTCCCCCCGTGGGCCGGGCCGCGCTGCCGGCACAGGCGGCACGGCCTACGCCTGCCCCGAACAGCAATACCTCTTTCACGACACTGCTGCCCCGGCCGGATCGCAATACAATCAATGCCGGACTGTCCTCGCCGTCCAACAAGACGTTGCTCGGCAAGTTCGGTTCGCCGCGCGAGAACTACAGCCAGCACGACCAGCCGATGACGAACAGCAAGCTACTCGCCCTGATGACCACGCAGTCGGTAGGCCCATTCCGGGCTTACGGCATGCGTTCCGCGGTCGAGAGTCTTGCGCGCGTGCTGTCCGATGTGCAGCGCGACATTCCCGAGTTGTACAACTCGCTCAGTTCTGCCGGCATGACAGTCGTGCGCAATGTCCGCGGCTCCTCGACTTCGATTTCGAACCATAGCTGGGGCACCGCGATCGATCTCAAGATCAACGGCAAGCTCGACGTCTACGGTGATGGCAAGGTTTTTCACGGCCTGCTTCTGCTGGCCCCCTACTTCAACAAGCACGGCTGGTACTGGGGAGCGGCTTTTCGCAAGGAGGATTCCATGCACTTCGAATGCAGCGCGTCGCTCATTTCGAGCTTCCCCAATCCATGAGCGCGGCGATGAAAAAGGGCGCGGCTCTGGCGGCCCTGCTGGCGCTGGTCGGCGGCCCCACCGCGATTGCGCAAGGCCAGGGCGCGGGGGCTCCCGGTCAGTGGGGCAGCAATGTCTGGTCCCAGGATCCCTCCACGAAATGCCGCTTCGTGATGCCACGCTCGCTGCCGTCCGGGCCGACATACTGGACCGGGGCCTGTCCCGGCGGCAAGGCCTCGGGCCTTGGCATGCTGCGTCGGCGTGACGGCGGGCAGAGCGGCGAAGTGTTCTTCGGCGAACTGCGCGACGGCGTGCCGACGATCGGGGTGATTGACACCAGCCGGGGCAATGAAGGTGGCTATATCGCCGGGCGCTTCGTCAGCGGAGATCTGGGGCAAGGAGAGGTCAAGTGGCAGGACCGGGCGGACGCCTTCAACGTCGCCGCTTCGGCCGCCCGGGCCGTGAGTTCTCGGTTCAGGGCGCAGAAGAATCTGGCGTCTGCCCGCTTTTACGAGCGGCAGGCCAAGACCCTGGAATCGCAGATCGAATAGCCCGCGATGAAAGCCTTCCTTCCTCTTCTGCTTTTGTCCTGTGCCGCCTGCGGTGCGCAGGCGCCGCTGCGCGCGGAGGCACGCGCGCCCGGCGGCCAGCCATCCAACGTGCCGTCCGATGTCCGGGCTTTCGTGGCGCGGCGCGAGGAATGCGAGCATTTCCTCGGCGAGGAGCCTTATGACGCGGCGCGGGCAAGGGAGCTGGAGCGCAAGGTGAAGAGCCTGTGCACCGGTTCGGACGCGAAGCTCGCTCGGCTGAAACGGAAATATGCAGGCCGTGCAGCGGTGATGGACCTGCTCCTGCGTCTCGATCCGGACCTCGAATGATGGCCGCTTCCCGCATCTCCTTGGCGGCTTCGGTCGGTCGCGGCGCGGCGAACTTGCGCGCGGATGTCTCTGCCGTCCAGCAGGCGCTTGGTCTGCGGGCAGGCGACCTTGGCCTCGTTGCCCTGCGAACCGACGGGATCATGGACGAGGCGACGATGACGGCGATCGGACGCTACCAGTCGTTCGTGATGCGCACCGGTTCGAGGGGACGGATCGATCCGAACGATGCCGTGCTCCAGCGACTGGCGAATACTTCGATATCGGCGCTGATGCAGGAGCGTCTGGAGGCCCGGAACACCCGCCGCAATCTCAGCGGCGCGGCGTGGTTCCGGGCCAACGAGGCGCGGTTTCCCAACAGCGACCGGATCAGCGATCTCAGCCCTGCGTTTGCCGTCCAGGTCGAGGCATTCGTGGCGATGCTGCGGCGGGCTTCGGCCACGGTGCGTGTCAGTTCCACGCGTCGCAACCGCCATCGCGCCTGGATCATGCACTATGCATGGCGGATCGCCGGTGGGGACATCCAGCCCGGCGCGGTTCCCGAGAATCCGGAGGTCGATATTCACTGGGACCACGGGGATCTGCGGGCTTCGCGCAGCGCGGCGCAGGCGATGGTCGACCTGTTCCGCATCCGCTATCGGCCTTCGCTCACCTCCAACCATATCGACGGCACCGCCATCGACATGACGATCGACTGGGACCGGGCTATCGACGTGACCGATGTCCACGGGCGGACCCGGCGTATCGATCATCCGCGTTCGGGAAGCACCAACAGCGATCTCCATGCCATCGGTGCCGGTTACGGGGTTCGCAAGCTGGCGAGCGATCCGCCGCACTGGTCCGCCGATGGACATTGAGATGGTACTATTGCGCGGCCGGGAAAAGGCAGTCGAGGTCTTTCGGCTATCAATTGAAGTTTAATATCGTTGCGTAACTTTCAGTCAAAATCTTATGGTGGAGTTGTTATGAAAAAGATCATTCTGTCTGTCAGCGGCGTTCTTCTGGCTGTGGCAAGCTTGAATACGGCGGTTGTTGCTGCCGAAAAGAAGTGCGGCTCGGGCCTCGGCGGTGCGGCGATCGGCGGTGCGATGGGCGGTCTGCTCGGCAACAAGCTGAGCAAGGACAAGACCGTGGGTACGGTCGTAGGCGCGCTGGGCGGCGCGATCGTCGGCTCGATCATCGCCAAGCAGCTTGACCAGTGCGAGAAGGAAAAGATGGCCGAAGCGACCGTCAGCGCCGTCAATGCGCCGACCGGCAAGGCCCAGGCCTGGAAGAGTGACAGCCGCGACGACGTTCACGGCACCGTCACTGCCGCGGCTCCGGAAAAGCTGGCCGACGGCCGCCAGTGCCGTACCGTGACCAATGTCGCCTATATCTCGGGCAAGGAAGTGCGCGAGACGCCGCGTCTCTGCCGCACGCCCCCGGCCAGCGACTGGAAGGTCGCCTGACCTTGCGCCGTCTGGCGCCATTGTTCTGTCTGACTGCGCTGGTGCCCCAAGCGGCACTGGCGCAGAAGGCCGAGCAGACTTATTGCGCATCCTTCGATCTGCCGGATGCCTATCAGACGGCGGGTTTCGCGTCGCCGATGACCTATTCGGTGTCGAACACGCCCAGCGGCAAGGTCCTGCTGGCCGAGGGGCAGATCCTGCCCGGTGAGGCGCAGCGGCTTGAACAGGCGCTGCGCAAGGCGGGGCCGATCGAGGAAGTCTGGTTCAATTCGCCCGGCGGTGCGGCGATGGAGGGGCCTTACATGGGCCGCGTCATCCGCGCCCGGAACCTCGCCGTGCGCCTGCGTAGTAATCACTCCTGCATCAGCGCCTGTTCTTATGCCTTCCTGGGCGGGGTCGTGCGGACTGTCGAGCCAGGTGCCTACTACGGCGTCCATATGTTCAGCGGCACCGGAAATCCCCAACAGATGCTCGATCTGCTGAACCGCTTCCAGACCGTGAACTCGAAGCGGGCGGAACTGATCCGCAAGGGCAATCCGCAAGGCCAGGTGGACCAGGCCGTCGCCATGTTCGTTGCCGAGGAGCTTCGTACCTGGGAGCAGGAATCGGCAAAACTGGCAGCGACGCGCGCGCGCTATCTCGTGGAGATGTCCCTCTCGCTCGATTTCATGACGGATGCCTTCAACACGCAGTCGGACAAGGTCTGTTTCCTCAGCCAGGCCGGTCTCACCCGTTACAATGTGGCGAACGCGGGCTGACCCCGCCCGCCATCGAAGAGTCAGGAAAAGATGCCTCAGGCTGCCCGGTTGGGAGACGTCGAGAAATGCCCGAACGGCAGCGGTCCGATCGTTACCGGGGCCGCAACCGTGTTCATCGAGGGCAGGCAGGCCGCCGTGAAAGGCAGCAAGATCGACTGTAGCTGCGGCGACACCGTGATCGAGACGGGATCGCCCACAGTGCTGATCGAGAAGCATCCCGCCGCGCGCCGGACGGATACGACATGCCACAAGGGCGCAGTCGATATTGGCGCCGCCACCGTGTTCATCGGCAACGGCAAGGGCACTGCCATGGGTACCATGGATCGCGCGCAGCGGAACGGCGCGCCTTTCGTTCGTGCCTGATGCCGCACGGTCCGCGCTGGATCGCGCGTCCGTCCGCCTTCAGCAGATCGACCCGCTCTACCTGGACGAGGCGGCGGCGAAGGGCGCGCTCTACGCGGTCGTCGACGGCTGCGCGGTGCCCGGCATCCAAGCGATCGCGCGCGATCACGGTCAGGCGACCTGCCTTTACCTCGGCGCGGCAAGGGGCACGCATGGCGACAAGGCGCCCTGGCTCTTTGTGGTGCGCGAAGGTGAGCGGGAGGCGCTGACCGGGCGATGGGGAGCAGGAGAATGGGGCTGCTACCTGATCTCGGAAGCGGGTCCCCGGCGAGTCCGCCATCACCTTCGCGGCATGCTAACCGTCCTTTCGCCGAAGGGTGAGCGCTGGCTCTTTCGTTACTGGGACCCGCGTATCCTGCCCGCCTATCTGCGTGCTTCGAGCGAGCGCGAACTCAACGATTTTTTCGGGCCGATCTCGACTTTCGGCGCGATCGATCCGGCGGGCCGCACGTTCGTCGCCTGGCGGGACGAGGTCATCATTGCACCTGCGGCTCGCCGGGCGGTGGGGGAAGTCCTGCGCATCAGCCCGCGCCAGGTAGCGGCCCTGCGCCGACAGGGCGTGGCCGGGAAGCTGGCCCGTAGTTTCGGTGAGGGAAAGGCCGAAGTCAGTCCCGCGCAGGATGCCGTTCTCGCGCACGGGCCGAACGGCGGAGCGCTGCGCCTCGGATTGGGGGCAACCGGTCTCGTTGAGGAGGTCGTCAGTCCGCTCGACCGGCGCTGGAAAATCGAGGTGCACGAGGACGGCAGGCTGGCTCGCCTGGAGGCTCCGTCCGGTTCGGTCCTGGCGATTGATTACGACCCGAAAGGCAGGGCCGAGCGTGTCTCGCGCGACGGCATGGAACGCTTCCGCGCCGGGTACGACCGCATCGGGAGGATCGCACGGCTCGATTTTCCGGACGGCACCAATGTCTGCACCGATTACGCCCGGACCGGAGAGGCCGCGCTGAGCGATGCCGAGGGCAACCTCGTTTCCGCGCGCCGGGACCGTCTCGGCCGGACCGAGCGGTTTGCCTACGACGGCGACCGCCTGGTGGCCGCCGCCGATGGCGCCGGGCAGGTCACGCGCTTCGCATACGGGGCGGGTGAGCGACCGGAAGCGACGCACTATGCCGATGGCCGGACCGAGCGTTACGCTTTCGACCCGGCGGGCCGGGTGGTCCAGATCGCCAGGCCCGGTGGACGGGTTCTCGACGTGGCCTATGACGATGCCGGCCGTCCGGTAGTCATCGCCGCTTCGGGCGAGGCTCCGGCGACATTCGCCTATGACGAGGCTGGACGCCTGATCGCCGCAGCCAATGGCGAGATCGACCTTGCCTGGGTCTATGACGATGCCGGAAAGCTGCTGGAGGAACGCCAGGGCGGAGACGTCATCCGCCATCTCTACGACGCGACCGGACATACGGGCATCGTCTATCCTTGCGGGGATGCCGTGCGCTGGCGCCGCGATGCGGATCAACGGATCGTGGAAGTGATCGACTGGTCGGGCGCTCGGCATGGCATCGACTATGCGGACGGCGACGCGGGATGGCGGTTCTCGGGCGCGGACGGGGTCGTCGAGACCCATTGGTCCGACCGCACCGGGCTGGCGGCGGCGTCGCGTGTCGAGGTTCAGGGCGGGGCCTTGTGGGAAACTTCGTGGATGCACGATGCCGAGGATCGCCTCGTCGGGCGAAGCGATACGCGGATCGGGCCTGCCGCATGGCACTACAATGCGGAAGGGCAGATCGTGGCAGCCGTCGACGGCGGGCGCGAAGAGCGCTTCGGCTACGATGGCGCGGGAAACCGGGTATCCGGTCCCGGCGGCGCCGCGCGCTTCGACGTCGCCAACCGTATCGTCACCCATGGCGGGGACAGCTACCGCCACGATGCCGAAGGCGGGGTGATCCGGCGATCGGGAAGCTCGGGTGACTGGAACTACCGCTATGACGGTTTCGGCAGGCTGATCGAAGCGAGCGATGCAGGTGGGCGCAGTCTGGCTTTCGGCTACGACCCCCTCGGCCGACGCATCTGGAAGCGGGCCAGCGCCGAGGGCGGCGTTACCCTGACCCGCTTCGTCTGGGCCGGTGAGCAGATGGTCAGCGAAGTGGTGACGACCGAAAGCGCGGCCGGTTGGCAGGGCTCCGATGGCTCGGAGCGCCGGACCCGCGACCATTGCTACTGGCCGCTCGGCTTCGTGCCCATGCTGATGCGCACGCAAGGCGTGGTGTACCGCTCCCACACAGCTCCCAACGGCGCGCCGCTACGATTGACCGCTCCGGGCGGGCGGATCGTGTGGGAGGCGCAGCACGATGCCTTCGGGTGCGCGCATGTCCGTATCGGGGAAGTCGATCAGCCTTTGCGCCTGCAAGGACAATATGCGGACGACGAATTCGGTTTCGCCCTGCATTACAACCGGTTTCGCTATTACGACCCGGCGATCGGAAGGTATCTGACGCCCGACCCCATCGGCGTGGCGGGCGGGCTCAACCTCTATCTCTACGCGGGCAACGATCCGCTGAACAAGGCCGATCCCCTGGGCCTATGGTGGAAGACCGCGTTGGCCGTCGTCGCCGCAGTTGCCGCGGCGGCCGTCGTCGTAATCACCGCTCCGGTGACGGCACCGCTCGCGCTTGTGGTGATCGGAGCGGGTGCGGCTGCAGGCGCCGCGGGCTTCATGGTCAACGAGGCCTTGAACCAGGAGGAGTTCTGTCTTTCCTGCATTCTGGCGGCAGGACTGAAGGGCGCGCTGGTCGGGGCGATCGCTGCCGTACCTTTCGTGTTCGTACCGGCTTCGGCGGGGGTCGGGGTGGTGATGGGTGTCGGCGGGGCCAGCGGCCTGATCGGATACTCCGCCGATGTCGCCATGACGCCCGGCGCCGAGTGGAACATGACGGACGCTGCGAAAGCCGTTGCCCTGGGGGCCGTGATGGGACCGGTCGGTCGCTTCGTCGGCAGCCGCTTGCCGATCAAGCGGCCCTATTCCCATCTTGAGGACCCGGCCAGCGTCAAGCCCGGCGGAAACTTCACCCCGGCGCAAAAGCGTGCGATCTACGAAGAGAACATGCGCCGCAACAATGGCGTCCTTCGCGCGGACGATACGGGAGAGGCCCTGGTCATGCCGCAGAAAAGCCAGCGCGGGGTGACGCCCCCGCGCAACGAGGCACAGATCGATCATATCGACGCGAAAAACCCCGCAAATCCGAATGCCGCGCGCGGTACGAACAGCTATGGCAATGCGCGTGTGATCTCGCGGGAAACGAACCGGCAGAAGTCGAACAGCCCGGCGCGCAACAATCGGTCGATCCCGCCGCCTCCGCTTCCGACCGATCCAACCGATCGATGAAACCTAAGGACATCAAGAATGGATAACTGGATTTTCGCAGACCCGCCGAACGTTGCTGTTCTCACGACGCGGTCGATTGTGGAGGAAGGTCGCTGGATCGCGAACGTGTCGCATGATGAGGATGACGGTGGTTGGCAATTCCACGACGACGATGGCATGCCGAAGGGCGAGGAAGAAGCGCGCGTGGTGTCGCTGCGCAGCATCGTGGCGAAAGACGCCTCGCTCACCCAGTTGGCCGATCTGCCTCTGGGATGGCGGGCCTGGCGAACTGCGCCAGAAGGCGAATGGCAACGGGCTCGGGCTTGAGCCGATGCTGCACAAGGCGGTCTTGATGGCGGCTGGATCGCGCAGGATCACCGAGAGTCCATGCGATACGAGGACATTGATCTTCAAGTAGGAGTTGCACCCTGGCGGATTACTACACCGTCGCCCCTCCTGGTCGCCTCCGGCTTCGAGGGGGCGACGAACTATGCCTAAAGTGCCGTAATGATCTGCCCTCCCACTGAGTGGGCCAGAGACTCGGATAGTCTGGACCACGAAAGGGACGATGAATGCCGAACAAGAAGCACAAGCCGGAAGAGATCGTCGGCAAGCTGCGTGAAGTTGAGATTGTGCCGGCGCAGGGTGCCTCGACCGCTGAGGTATGCCGGTGGATTTATCTCTATGGACGGCTCTCGCTTTGCAAGCGGCATTTAAACGTTCTGCATGGATCGTTTGCAAACATCTATCCGGCATCAGCTGGCAGGCCAGAGTGCCCAAATGGGGAATCCGCACACGCAGTTGGTCGACTTAATCATGCCCCCTTAAGGTGACCACGTTTGACCTCCAACTTCGTGCCCCCCAAATTATACTGCCAGCGCGGTCGCGACATCCCTATCGGCGCCTTGAATGCACAATCACGTCCAGCATTGAACGATCAAATGACGCATTTGACACCGAAGATTTGGAACAATGCAAGAACGATATAAATTCTTCGGCCGCTTTGGCGGCAGTTATCAAATGTAAGCGTCCGGCTTTGGTCCAGCATGAAGCGTGAAATAACCGTCTGAACAGTTACCCTTCATTTAGAGGCTGCTTGATACACGCACTCCATGGCATGCTTCGTCATCTGGAATGCTCCCTACGTTAGTCCCGCCATCGAGCGGATACCCGAAGAGCATGTGCGCTTTGAATCCATGCGTGAGGGGCTCGTGGAGACTTACCTCAAGGCATGGAAGAGCGCGGAGAAGGAAACTCATCACAGGTATTTGTCACGAAGAGAAGCAGGGCCATATTCCCCAAAAGAATTTGGCGCATCGCGAGGAAAACCGTGGCCGAACCACGGCCATATTTGGCCAAATTTCGATGAACCATTGCGTGATCGAGTGAAGAAAGTTCCGAAAGCTATCAAAGACGTTGTGTGTACAAGCTTTGGTTATGCTGTGTCGGAAAAATTCATTGAGGTCTTAGAAGCCTGCGATCCCGGTCGAAACCAGTACCTCCCGTTCGAGTTTATTGACCGGGCTGGCAACCCGTTGCCTGATCGTCGTTGGCTTCTGAACGTCACATCGAGATTGGCAACGATCGACGTCGATCGGTCCGGGCCTAACGTTGTGGAATCCAGCAATGCTACAGTCTGTGTCAACGCAGGGCCAACATCACTGGTTTTTGATAAAAAACGGATAGCTGGCAGAGCTATCTGGTATGAATGGCTCTACGTTCATGAGGGCATAGCTGTAACTGAAATTTTCTGGTCAGCTTTGCAGAAGGCCAAGTGTACTGGTTGGAGTCCCAAATTTGAGGAACATTTTCCCGAGGTTTGACAGTGAGCAGTGGCTGAAGAGGCAGCTTAATTGCACAGCTCCAACCATTTCCAAGGCAACAGTTCGTCGATCCGGTTGATCGGGTGCCCCTTACCGACACGGTCGAGCACATCGGCAAGCCATTCTTGCGGATTGACGCTGTTAAGCTTAGCCGTCTCCAGAAGCGAATACATGGCGGCGGCCCGCTCGCCCCCGCAGTCGGCGCCTGCGAACATCCAGTTCTTGCGCCCCACGGCTATGCCCCTCAGGGCATTCTCTGCCGGATTGTTGTCGATCTCCAGCCTGCCGTCGTCGGTGTAGGCAAGCAGTTGCGGCTTCAACTTCACCGCATAACGCAGCGCCTCGGCCAGCGGCGATCGGACCGATACCCTGGCCAGCACCTCGTCGCCCCACGCGAAGAAATCCAGCGCCTTGAGCTTTGAGAGCTTACGAGCCTTGCGACGAAACTCCGCCGGCTCACGCACGATCTGCCGCTCGACGTCGTAAAGCTCGCCGATCAGTTGCAGCGCTTCGAGCGCAGCCGAGTTCGGGTCTGCTTTGTAGACATCGTTCAGCTTGCGCCGGGCATGGGCCCAACACGCAACCGGCGTGATCGGCGCGGGCTGGCGGTCACTCGCGTAGAGACGCTCGAAACCGGCATAGGCATCCGCCTGCAGGAAGCCCACAAAGGTCTTGAGATGCTCGCGCGGTCGCTCGCCCTTGCGATCGGGGCTGTAGCGGAACAGCGCGGCCGGCTTATCCAAGTGGCTCCATCGTCGGTTATCGCGCAGATACACCCATAGCCGCCCGGTTGCCGTCTTCCCGGTCCCCGGCGCCAGCACCGGGACGGGAGTGTCGTCGGCGTGGAGCTTCACGCTGGCCATGACGTGATCGGCGATCCGATCGACCAGCGGCTGCAGCAGCCAGCTTGCTTGGCCTAGCCAGTCCGCCATGGTCGAACGGCTGATCTCCACGCCCTCGCGAGCGTAGATCTGTGACTGGCGGTACAGCGGCAGATGATCCGCAAACTTGGAAACGATAACGTGGGCCAGTAGGCCGGGACCAGCGCGGCCACGCGGCACGGGAAGCGCCGGGGCGGGTGCCTGGCTGATTGCATCGCAGCGGTTGCAGGACAGCTTGGGTCGGACATGGCGGACGACGCGGAAGCGGCCGAGGACATATTCCAGCACTTCGGTCACATCTTCGCCGAGCTTGCCCATCCTGCCGCCGCAGGCGGAGCAGCCGTCGGCATCTGGCGCTGCGTGCATAACCTCATCGCGAGGAAGGTGGTCGGGCAATGGTGCACGGCGAGGCTTGCGAGGGGCAGCCTTGGTCGGGGAATCTTCGGGCGCATGGCCCTCGATCACACACTCGGCGTGGGCATGCTCGGCCTCGAGATCCTCCAGCGTCAGCTCGAGCTGATCGGCCTGATGCGCAAGACGCTCTGACGACTGACCGAACTTCATGCGCCGGAGGCGGGCCAACTGGACCTTGAACTTCTCGATCTGCAGCGCCGTCAGCTTAATCGAGTTCTGGGCCGTCTCGAGCTTCTCGCGGGTCGCTTCATGGGCCGCCCGTTCGGCTTCCAGCGCCTGTTCCGAGGCAGCCAGACGTGCGCGCATCGCCTCGGCAAAGGCGCGCAGTTCTGCGGGATCAGTAGGGAGTTCGAGATCGTCGGGAGACACGCTTCCCGATAGCAGAATCCGGCCTTCTGCCCAAGCAGAAACCCCGGAAATGCGGCGATTATCGCGTCAAATCTGCACCGGCAGGCGGGGCGGATCAGGGGCCACTGTGCGCCGCCAATCCATTGCTTCGATCAGCAACGCAAACTGCGCTGGGGTCAGCACGACACCGCCTTCGATGAGCGGCGGCCAGATGAAACGGCTGCGTTCCAGGCGCTTGGCGAACAGACAAAGCCCGGTCCCGTCCCAGTGCAGCGCTTTCAGGTAATTGCCGCTCTTGCTGCGGAAAAGGAAGACATGCCCGCCGTAAGGCTCGACCGCGAACAGAGGACGGACCAGCACCGCCAGCCCATCGAAACCGAGCCGCATGCTGACCGGCTTGCTCGCCAGATAGACCTTGGTTCCGGGCGCAAGCGAGATCACGAGACATCCCGGAATGCCCGCAGCACGCGGGCCAGCGCCTTCTCGTTCACGTAGCTGTCTACCGACAAACGCACACCGCTCGGCAGGTCTATGTCTATCGCGCCGGGGCGGGCACCGGGGTGTGGGCGGATCAGTTCCTCCGACACTGATGGCACCGGCGGCGAAACAGGTCGCGGCGCCTTCTGGGGTTCAGGCACCGCTGGCGCAGCTGCGGGCTCCGTCGTCATGATCGCGCCGTAGGGAATGAACTCAAGCGCCTCACTGGCAATGGCTGCTGCCTGGCGGTGCGCCGACCGCCAGTTATAGATCAGGCTCTCGGCAATCTCATGGCGCTCAGCCACCTGACGGACCGATACGCCGTCCGCATCTGCCTCGGCAAGGATCGCCGCCTTCTCGGCATCCGAAAACTTCCTGCGCCGTTCGGTGCGCGCGATGATCTCCACCCGATCCTTCACTTGGCCTCCTTCTGGAGTCCAGAAAGAGACTCCTTAGCTAAGGTCCATCAGCGCCGAGCTGAAATGCCGCAACACGCCGGAGGGCGGACGCTTACTATCAAATTGGGGATTTTAGCATGAAAGCCGAGGGATCATTTTCAGTCGATGAATTCCAGCCAGAAAACCTCGCCTCAAAATTATCCGTCGAAACTGCCCTGCCAGTTTCAATAGCGACGCTGGTGAAGCGCTATACTGGAAATATTTCCGGTACTTCTGTCACGATCTTTACGGCCGCATTTGACCGTTCTGCTGGAAAAGGTACTTATGTGGCCATGGAAAGCTTCGAAGGGTATATCCACGATCTGTCCGACTCCTTCAATTTCATGCATTCAGCTTCGACCACGTCGGGAAGCCGCGAAAATGAGATTTTCCGCATTGTCGACCAGAGCGGCACACGTGAGCTCGAAGGAATATCCGGTACTGGTGGCATCGAGGTCGATGCAAATGGCATGCATCGAATCTGGATCGAATACAGTCTCCCAAACATCTCAGTAGATGAATGAACTGAGTTGCCACGCTCTGCATGTGTCTGCTCTCGGGATAAGCCAATACATTCATGTATGGCAACGGTGGGCGCAAGGCTGGCCAAAAGCAGCCATGCCCCTGAATATGTTATGCCCAGCCAATCTAAGCTGATTGAGCAACGGCACCTACGACACCTTCGGGTGTTATCAGTGCATGGCACATCACACATTATCCTTCGATCAGGCATCGGTCGCGATCGTGACGGGTGGGGAATCGGGGATCGGGCGCTCCGCCGCGATCAAACTGGGTAAAGCGGACCTCCCTGTCGCGCTAACCTATTTCGCGGATAAGGGCCGAGCGAACGCAGTCGTCGCCGAAATCACCGACAGCGGCGGCAGGGCCGTGGCGGTACGGACCGACGTCGGCGATGAGCAGAGCGTCGAGGCACTCTTCGATCTGGCAGAAGAGCGCTTCGGCACGGTCGACCTTCTCGTCAATTCGGCCGGGCTGAATATGACTGGCGTGATGCTCCGCGATATGGAGTTGACCCAGTTCGATCGCCTGGTGCGCGCCGATCTCTACGGTCCGTTCCTAACATGTCGGCGCATGGTGCGCGCGCTGGATAGTGCGAACCGAGGCGGCCGGATCGTTAACATATCCTCGATTCACGAACGCGCTCCACGTGCAGGTGGGGTCGACTATGACGCCGCCAAGGGAGGCCTCGCGCAGCTTACAGCGACCCTCGCGCTAGAACTCGCGCCGAAGCGTGTGGCGGTCAACGGGATCGCGCCCGGCATGATTCTGACCCCGATGAACCAGAGCGCGCTCGATCATCCCGAAGAACTGCGGCGCAAGGAAATGGCAATACCTTGGGGCCGCGCAGGAACGCCGGACGAGGTGGCCGATCTGATCCTGTTCCTGCTCTCATCCGCCGCAGACTATATCACCGGCACCACCGTTACGATCGACGGCGCGCTGTCGCTGACCGTTGCACAAGGAGCCTAACGGGAATGGCCGCCTATGTTGTCGAGGAATTGCAGACCGTCACGCTCGATATCGCCGGGCCCGACGGGCGATTGGCACATCATGATTTGATGAGTCCCTATGTGTGGATGGAGGGTGAGACCTATCGCTTGCTCGTCCGCGTCGTTCCCAATCCTTTGACGCCGAGCGATCCGACCGGAGTTATCTGGGGCGGGGAATCAGACGATGGTCTCGTTTTCCGGATGAGTGAGGTACCGGCGATCCTGCCTGGCCCTAATCCCGACGATGCCGGCGGATGCGAGGATCCGACCGTCGTGCTTGGTGAGGATGGTGCCTATCTTGTCTTCTACACTGGCGTCGATGCCGCCCGGTCACAGGGCGCTCTGCTGGTGGCGAAAGGGCGGGACCTAACCAGCCTGCGCGAACAACGGGTCATGCTCAAGGCACCCGACGGCGAAGGCAACATCAAGGAAGCGACGCTGGCGCAGGGATCGGACGGGCGGTTCCGACTCTTCTACGAATATGCCGGGGGCAATGCCTCGCGGATCGGCATGGCGGAGGGGGCGACGGCCGAAGGTCCGTGGACGGTGGTCGATGATCCATTCACGATCCGGGAGGACGGCTGGGACAATTGGCATCTGTCGACCGGACCGGTCCTCCAGCAGCCGGGCTACGATCCAGTCATGTTCTACAACGGGGCGACGGTGGATGCGCGCTGGCGCATCGGCTGGATCAGCTTCGCACCCGATTTCAGCTGCGTGACCGGACGAGGCCTTGAACCGATCCTCATGCCGCCGCCCGCCAAGAGCCGGGACGCCACCGACATTGCCTTTGCGGCGTCATGCATTGTGACTGGTGACGCAATCTGGCTCTATTATTCGTTGGAGGATAAGATCCTTCGCCGCGCAAGGATCCACCGTTACGCTACGCGCTAGATCAGCCTAAGTTTGCGCGAGAACGATGATCGGCAATCTTGAGGATTGGCAGATCGGTTGCAACTGACCGGTCCCGCGCGACGCATCGATTTAGATTTCGAACGGCGGCTTACAAGCGAGGCTGTGCATCTAAGAAAGGCTAGAGTTGGCACTATGCTGCCTTCCGCCGTCGACTCCTATGAGACGCCCAGAGCCAGAATTCGGCTCCGCAGATGCAGACCTTCCGGCGTTTCGGCAGTCTTCGGCGTGCGCGCGATGTTTTGATGCGCCGCTTCCAAGGCAGAATGGCCTGAGGCTGAGCGGTCGCCCATTTCGCTGACGACGGCAGGGACCGTGCTTTTTGTCAGTCCAGCCTGATCTGCAAGCGCGGCTCGCGAAATGCCGCTTTCCTACAACCACATCGTCCCTGTGTAACATGGCGCCACCGGGTGGTTAACGAGAACCTGGGCAGGCTTTCGGAGAGTAGAATGGTCGGGTATGGCCGGACAGGAATAATGGGGGGCATCTTGAAGCTGCGGCAGATTTACCGGTGTCACCATATGCTTGGCGACAACCCCTAACGGTCCTGAACGTTTTGTCTCGGTCATGAGACTTGCTTGAAAAGCGGCGATAAACTGAGAGGAAGACCGACATGACAGATAAGGCCGCCTCCTCGCCATTGGCGCGCATGCCGGCGATTGATCCGCGCGCGCTGATGACGTTCCGCGTGGTCTGCGAAACCGGCTCGATCAGTGCAGCGGCGCGGATGCTGAACCTGTCGCAGCCTTCTGTGTCTAACACTATCGCCCTGCTGGAACGTCGTCTCGGCGTCGCCCTGTTCGAGCGGCGGCGCGGCGGGATCGTTCTCACCCGCGAAGGCGAAGTGCTGCGTCGTCCGGCCGAGGCGATGGCCCGCCTGCTTTCCGATGCCGTCAGCGACGTGGAGCATGCCCGCCACCACATCGCCGGACCGCTGCGGATCGGTGGCACACCCGGCGCGCTGCTGACGCTGCTGCCCGGTGCGATCATGCGCGTGGAGGAAGCGGTTGGAGACTTCGCGTTGAGCGCGGTCGAAAAACCCGACGAACAACTGCTCGATATGTTGCGCAAGGGCGAGATCGAACTCGCCTTCGTCACCACCCGCATCCAGAACGTGCCGACCGACATGGTGGAAGTGACTTGCGCGCGCGATCCCTTCGCGCTGATCGTCGGCCCGCGCCATGCCGATCTGGGGAGCCGCGTCTCCTTGCGCGAGGTCGAGCATTACCCTTGGGTCCTGCCCGAGGCGCGCGGTGCCTTCCGCCGTCAGGTCGACGCCCTGTTCATTGCCGCCGGTGTTTCGGTGCCGCGCACGACGATCCGCAGCGATTCCCTGCTCACCACCCGCGCCATCGTGCGCGAGACCGACCGCGTCACCGTGCTGCCGCGCACGGTCGCGCTCGACGGCGCTTCGGACGGCTCGATCCGGGCCATCGCCATTCAGGAGGCGGTCTTCGAGCGCAGTGTCGGCGTGCTGCGTCTGGCGGGCCGCCGGCTCTCCCCACTGGCGGAAGCGATGCTACAGGCACTGCCCGAGGTTCCATAGTTTTTGACTATGGCAAATGGAAAACTCATTATTTTACTTGAGGGCCGATAGCGCGCTAAATCCTCCTCGATCGAAAGACAAAAGACGGGAGAGAACGATGCGGACCCTGATCCGCGATGTATCCATCTTCGACGGCAGCGGCAGTGCTCTCCAGACCGGCTCGGTGCTGGTGGATGGAGAGCGGATCGCCTGCGTGGCCTACGGTGACGACGCAATGGCGGGTGAAACCGCCGACGTGACCATCGACGGGCGCGGCAAGACGCTGATGCCTGGGCTGGTCGACGCGCACACGCACCTCACCTGGGGGTCTTCGGTCGAGAAGATCTACCACCAGTTCATTCTTCCGCCCGACGAGCTGAAGGTCGCGGCCTGGCGCAATGCGCGCGTGCTGCTGGACCATGGCTTCACCTCGATCTACTCGGCCGGCGCGCTGGGCGACATGATCGAGCCGGAACTCGCCGCTGCCATCGCGGCGGGTGAAACGCCGGGGCCGCGCATGGTGCCTTCCACCCTCGAACGCAGCCCGGAAGGCGACGAAGGCGTCGATACCGGCGATGTGTTCAACGGCCGCGGGCCCGAGGCGATGCGCAAGTTCGTGGCCTACTGCAAGGACGAGGGCGTCCAGTCGATCAAACTGGTCGTCTCCGGCGAGGATGCGCTGAAGCCCGGTTCGGCAATGCAGGTGCTCTACACGGCTGAGGAAATGCAGGCCGCCGGAGAAGCGACACGCGAGGCGGGCATGTGGATTGCCACCCATGCCTATTCGCCCGAAGCCATCGGCCTCGCGCTCGATGCCGGTACGCGCATTCTCTACCACTGCTCGTTCGCGGATGCGGCGACGGTCGATCGCATGGCGGCGGAGAAGGACAAGTTCTTCTACGCACCCGGTCCCGGCGTTTCGGTGGCGGCGATCGAGGCCAATCCGCCGCCGCATGTCGACATGACGCACATGAAGGCCAGCGCGCATGAGCGCATGGGTCTTGAAGGCAAGCTGGTGCCCGAACTGAAGGCGCGCGGCGTGCGGATCCTGACCGGCGGCGACTACGGCTTTCCGTTCAATCCACATGGCCGCAACGCCCGCGATCTGGAGCATTTCGTTCAGCACTACGGCTTCACCCCCGCCGAGGCCCTGCGCTCCGCCACCCAGTACGGCGGCGAACTGATGGGGCTTGAGGTCGGGCTGGTGAAGCAGGGCTGGCTGGCCGACCTGCTGTTGGTCGACGGCGATCCCACGGCGGACGTCGCGGTGCTGCAGGACAAGGACCGGCTGACCATGATCATGAAGGGCGGGGCGTTCCACAAGGCTCCCGCCGAGATCGAAGCAACAGAGTAACCAGGGGCTAAATCGATGTCGTACGACGTGGTTGTCGTAGGCTGCGGCCCGGTGGGCGCGCTGGCCGCGAACCTTCTCGGCCTGAAAGGGCTCAAGGTCCTGGTTCTCGAACGGGAACTGGAACACTATCCGCTGCCGCGCGCGGTCCATCTCGATCACGAGATGATGCGCCTGTTCCAGTCCGCCGGGGTGATCGACCGGGTCGAGGGCGACATGATCGCCACCGACGGCCACCTGCATGTCGGCGCCGACCATGGCGTGATCCGCTACATGGGCACCGTGGGCAAGCCGCGCTCGTTCGGATGGGCCAACGATTACTTCTTCTACCAGCCTGAGCTGGAAGCGCACTTGCGCGAAGGGTTGGCGGACAAGGGCAACGTCGAACTCGTGCTGGGCGCCACGTTCCTAGGCCTCATGCAGGACGATGATGGCGTGACGGTCGACTACAGCGAGGACGGAGAAGTCCGCACCGTGCAGGCCCGCTGGGTGATCGCCTGCGACGGCGCCCGCAGTGCCGTGCGCAAGGCGCTGGGCGTCGTGCTGGACGATCTCGATTTCGAGGAGCCCTGGCTCGTCGTCGATGCCGAAGTGGAAGGGCCGGTCGCGTTTCCGCCGCTCTCCGGTGTGCCGGAGGGGGCCGATCTCCAGCGTCTCTCGGTGATGATGTGCGATCCCTCGCGCCCCGCCACCGTGGTCCCCGGCCGCCGCGACCACCGCCGCTGGGAGTTCATGCTGCTCCCCGGCGAGGACGACACCGCGATGATGGCGCCGGAAAAGGTCGCCGAACTGGTCGGCGCGTGGATGGCCGATGTGCCGCACCGGATCGTCCGCGCCGCGACGTATCGCTTCCACGGCCTCGTCGCGCATCGGTGGCAGGTCGGCAACGTCTTCCTGGCCGGAGACGCCGCGCACCAGACGCCGCCGTTCTTCGGGCAGGGCATGTGCCATGGCCTGCGCGATGTCGCCAATCTGGCGTGGAAGATGGACGCGGTGGCCAATCACGGCGCCGAGCCATCCGTGCTGGGCAGCTACCAGCGCGAGCGCGATCCGCATGTCCGCGCGGTGATCGGCGCGGCTGTTGCGGCCGGTCGCTACATCTGCGAACTCGATCCTGTCGAGGCCGCCGCCCGCGATGCCCGCATCCGCGAGGAAGCGCGCCGGAAGTCCGGCGAGACCGCGCATGACTTGATCCCCGCCATTGCCGAGGGCGTGGTGCTCGCGCAGACCTCCGGCGCAGGCGCGCGCTTCGTGCAGCCGGTGCTTGCCGATGGCCGCAAGCTCGATGACCTGACCGGCGGCGACTGGCGCCTCTTCGTCCGCGACGATGCCGTGCCGGGCCGGACCGAGGGCGTCACCCGCGTCTCGGCAGGTACCCTGCCGGACAATGGCGCGGTCACTGCATGGCTCGACGAACACGGCGTGGATGCCGTGCTGATCCGCCCCGATCACTACGTCTTCGGCACCGCCAGCCACAGCGCCGAAGACCTCCTCGCCGCCCGTGCGGCGCAGCTTTTCAGCCATCAGGAGCTTGCCGCATGACCCTCACGCTTGCCGCAGCACAGGCCATTGTCACCGGCACCCTTGCCGAAGCGCGGTCTCGCAATGCCAAGTCATTGGCGGTGATCGTGCTCGACGCGGGCGCACACCCGGTCGCCTTCGCCCGCGAGGAGGGGGCGAGCCTTTACCGCTTTGACATCGCCAAGGCCAAGGCCGAGGGCGCTGTCGGCATGGACGCGGACACCGCCGTCCTTGCCGAGCGCGCCAAGGGCAATCCGACCTTCTTTCAAAGCGTCACCGCTGTCGTCGGCGGCCGCATCGCGTTCTCACCGGGTGGGGTAGTGATCCGCGATGCTGCCGGTACCCTGATCGGCGCCGTGGGCGTCAGCGGTGACACCGGCGAGTGCGATGCTGGCTGCGCTCGCGCCGGCATCCGCTCGGCGGGACTTCTTCAGGAGCAAGAGGCATGAAACTGCGCAGCATCGAACTGGCGCTGCCCGATCCGGCCGCCGCCGCCACGTTCATGACCGAGATCTGGGGCATGACCGCTGTCGAGACGAAAGGCGAGACACAGTATCTGCGCGGCTCCGGTCCGTTCCCCTACCTCGTCGCGTTCGAGCAGTCGGAAGACGAATTCGTCCGCTCGACCACCTTCGTCTGCACGGCCGGGGAACTGGAAGCGCTGAAGGCGCGCATCGCCGCCTCGGGCTGGACCGCCAGCCCGACCCAGACCCACGACCTTGGCGGCGGGCACGGCCTGCTGGTCGAACTGCCCGAAGGCACGATCCTGCGCTTTCTGGTGGACGCAACCGAAGTCGAACCCATCACCGGGCGCGACCTGCCGGTGAAGCTCACCCACGTCGTCTTCAACGCCGCCGATGCCGAAGCCTGTGGCCACGCGGTCGAGGACATTCTCGGCTTCTGCGTGTCCGACCGCACCAAGGGCATGGTCTTCGTGCGCTGCAACGACAGTCACCACTCCACCGCCTTCGCCCGCGCCGGTTTTGCCTCGCTCAACCATGTCGCCTTCGAGATGGAGGACATCGATGCGGTGATGCGCGGCATCGGCCGCCTGCGCGATCACGCCATGGTTCCCGCATGGGGCCCCGGCCGCCATGGCCCCGGCGCCAATGTCTACGCCTATTTCATCGCCCCGTTCGGCCCGGTGATCGAGTTCTCGACCGCGGTCGAAAAGGTGCCGGAGGACTACCAGGCCGGTGCCCCGGAAGACTGGACCTGGCCGCCGAACCGCATCGACCAGTGGGGCATGTCCGACAAGGATTTCGATGGCCTGCGCCGTGCCGAGGAACGCTTCCGCTTCCGCCGCGACTGGGAAGCCGCGCCGCTCTGACCATTTGACCGCCGCCGCAGCCATCGCGGGGCAGGGGAGACTACGCATGAACCGTTACATCAGCTTCGAACGTCCCGATGGCACCAAGAGCTTCGGCCGCCTCGAAGGGGAAAAGGTGATCGATCTGGGCGCATCCGGCGGCGACGCATTGCTGAAGGAGGTGCTGGCCGGTGACCTCGCCGCACTGCCCACCATCGGCGAGTTCGCCCGCGATGCCGTCACGCTGCTGCCGGTGGTTCCGAACCCCGAAAAGATCCTCTGCGTCGGCCTCAACTACGCCACCCACGTCGCCGAGACCGGCCGCGAGCAGAAGGAACACCCGGCGATCTTCACCCGCTGGGCCGATAGCCTGATCGCCGATGGCGATGCCATGGTCCGCCCGCCCGAAAGCGAGCGCTTCGACTACGAGGGCGAACTCGCCGTCATCATCGGCAAGGGCGGCCGCCGCATCGCGCCGGAGAACGCCTGGGACCACGTCGCCGGTTTCGCGCCGTTCAACGATGGTTCGATCCGCGACTGGCAGCGCCACAATATCCAGTTCACCCCCGGCAAGACCTGGCCCGGCACCGGTGGATTCGGCCCGTCGATGGTGGTCGCTTCGGAGGTCGCAGACCTTGCCTCGCAACGCGTGCAGACCCGCGTCAACGGTGAACTCGTACAGGACCAGCCGGTGTCGGACATGATCTGGGATATCCCCACCATCATCGCCTATTGCTCCACTTTCACCGATCTGAAGCCCGGCGACGTGATCGCCAGCGGCACGCCCGGCGGCGTCGGCGACAAACGCAAGCCGCCGCTCTATCTCAAGGCCGGAGATACGGTGGAAGTCTCCGTGGGCGTGATCGGCACCCTTTCCAACCCCGTCATCGACGAGACCTGACGGGTCGCAATAGCCAGCCATAAAAATCGGTAATAACAATCCGTTTGGGGAGAGACCAACATGAACACTTTCAGCAAGTTCGCCCTGCTTTCAGGAATCGCCCTAGGCGCCTTCAGCACGCCGGCCATGGCGCAGGAGGCCCCGCAGGTCCCCGAAACTCCGGCCATCTTGGGCACCGACATCATCGTCACCGCCTCGCGCCGGGCCGAGCGCCTTCAGGACGTGCCGATCGCCGTGTCCGCCATCACCGGCGACCAGCTTACCGAGAGCGGCTTCCAGAAGCTGACCGATATCCAGTACCAGTTCTCGGGCGTGCAGTTCGGGTCATCGCCCAACGATTCCGGCTTCCGCCTGCGCGGCGTCGGCTCGGCGGGCGGTTTCTCCAGCTCGTCGGAACAGAACGTCGGCACGGTGGTCGACAACGTCGTCATTCCCTTCGGCAACCCGATCAACAGCCTTGGCGACCTGGAGCGCGTCGAAGTGCTTAAGGGGCCGCAGGGCACCCAGTTCGGCAAGAACGCCTCGTCCGGCGTCATCAACATCACGACCAAGAAGCCCGATCCCTCGCACTTCTTCGGTAAGGCCTTCCTGAGCTATGCCCAGCTGAACGAAGTCAACGCCAATGCCAGCGTCAACGTGCCGGTCTCGCAGAACTCGGCGCTTGCCGTGTTCGGATTCTACCGCCGCAACGACGGCTTCCTCAAGAACGTCTATCGGGACGAGACCTGGGGCGGCGAGGAAAGCTACGGCGGCCGCGCCAAGTTCCTCTACGAGCCCACGGACGATCTCTCGATCTACATCATCGGCGACTATTCGAAGATCAGCCGCAAGGGACCCGGCCAGCTCTGGACGCTCAACCGTCTGCCCAGTTTCGCCAATCCGCTGATGGCCGCACGCTTCGGCAATCTCTCATCGCTGGGCGTGACGGCGGGCTTCGACAACACCAAGTCGGTCGAGGACTACGGCGGTTATTCGTCGGAGCAGAACTACGGCGCCTCGATGGAAATCAACTACGCGCTGGGCGACTATAACCTGACCTCGATCACCGCCTACCGTCGTCTCGACGAAGGCCCGCAGGTCTTCGCCATCGACGGCTCCAGCGTCCCGGTCTTCACCGCGCAGCAGACCGGCACCGACCAGTCGTTCCTCTCGCAGGAACTGCGGATCAGCTCGCCCAGCGGCAGCCAGCTGGAATTCACCTCGGGCGTCTATGCCTCGCGGCGCAAGGTGGGTGACGACAACGACTTCAACCGCGCCCAGCTGCGTCCCGCCAATCCGTTCCAGAGCTTCATCGTCAACATCTCCGGCGGGCAGGGCAATACCCAGACGCGCTCGGACTCTCTGGCCGCCTTCTTCGACGGCAAGTTCCATGTCTCCGACCAGTTCAGCCTGATCGGCGGCCTGCGCTATCAGTACGACTGGGTGAAGGCCTCGTACTTCTCGATTGCCGACCCGAACTTCCCCTCTGCCGCACCGGCGGCGGACGGCTCGGGCTTCGTCACGCCCTATACGCCGACGCCGCTCCAGACCGGCAGCACGAAGAAGGGTTCGTGGTCGGGCCGCGGCGGCGCGGAGTTCAAGATCACGCCCGACGTCATGCTGTTCGGCACCATCGCGCGTGGCTACCTCGGCCCGACGGTGACGTTCACCGGCCTCACCGGCACACGCACCAACGTGAAGCCGCAGACCGTCCGCGACATCACCGTGGGCATCAAGTCGCAGCTCTTCGACAAGGCCGTGACCTTCAACGCCAACCTGTTCTACGACAAGTACAAGAACCTCCAGACCTCGGTGTTCAACGGCGTGGAATTCGTGACCGAGAACGCTGGTGGCTTCACCGCCAAGGGCTTTGAGATCGATGCGTCCTGGCGCGTCACACCGGTGCTCTCGTTCAGCGGCGGGTTCACCTATTCGGACACCAAGTTCACCGACTATGTGACCGCCTGCCCCGAGGACGTGAAGGCCGGATACTCCTGCTATCTGGCGGCGGACGGCGTCACCAGCCTGGTCCAGGCGCGGGGTGAACCGCTCTCCGGCGCGCCCAAGTACAGCGCCACGCTGGGCGCCGACGTGAAGTTGCCGATCAACGACAACCTCCAGTTCGATACTTCGGCCAATATCTACTACCGCAGCCGCGTGCAGTACGCGGTGGCCAATGCCTATGCCTATCAGGACGGCTACGGCACGATCGGGCTTTCCGCCGGGATCGGCCATCCGGACGGCAACTGGCGGATCGGCGCCTTCGTGCGCAACCTGCTCGACCAGCGCTTCCATGCCTCGGTCATCCACCTGCCGTTCGCGGACTCGGGCGCTTACGTGAACTGGCTGACGCGTGAGGGCCGCCGCACCATCGGTATCCAGGCCGAAACGAAGTTCTGAGCCTATCCGGCCGGGGCCGAAACGAGGTCCCGGCCGGATTTCCGAACGGCCCGTCAGAGGCGGCCCAAAGCAAGGGGTGAAGATGCAGGTGAAACGCGTAATGATGGCGCTGGCGCTTTCGGTGGCAGCGATGTCCTCCGGCTCTGCACTGGCGGCCACAAGCTGTCCGGCGCTGCGCTGGACGACGCTGGGGACCGCAGGCGGCCCGGTGCCCACCGCCGAGCGTTCGGAACCGGCCAACCTCCTTACCATCGGCGAGCGGCGGATACTCGTCGATACTGGCGACGGCACGGTGGACCAGTTGGCGCGGATCGGTCTCGATCTCGGCGCGGTCGACACGGTGTTCATCAGCCACAATCATCTCGATCACACCGGGGGCCTCGCTGCCGTGATCGGCTTGCGCTGGATGAACCAGTTTCCCGGAGTGCTGACCGTCTATGGTCCGGTCGGCACGCGCGTGGTCGTCGAAGGCATCGTCGCCTCGCTGGCGACGCCGGGCAGTATCGGCTTCGGTCTCGGCACGCCGCCGCCACGCCCGGCGGACTCGGTGCGGGTGATCGAACTGGCGGATGGGCAGTCGCTCGACCTCGGGCAGGGGGCGAGCGTGAAGGCCGCCGCCAACAGCCATTTCGATCATGACGGCAAGCCCGATCCGAGCAATGTCTCGCTGAGTTATCGCTTTGCCCTCGGCAACCGCAGCGTGACCTATACTGGCGACACCGGGCCGAGCGCCGCCGTCGCCACGCTCGCCAAAGGCAGCGACATGTTCGTTACCGAGATCATCGCGCTCGACGCTTTGCTGGGCGAAATTCGCATGCGCCGCAAGGACGCCTCACCCGAGATGCTGGTCGGGATGGAGCGCCATCTTTCGACCCATCACCTGAAGCCCGAAGCGATCGGCGAGATCGCCGCGCAGGCCGGTGTGGGCCGGGTGGTGCTGACTCACTTCGCCGTCCCGCCGGGGCCTTTGCCGCTATACGAGCCCGCCATCCGTTCCGGGATTGCGGAGCAGTATGCCGGACCAGTCGATTTCGCGCGCGATCTTCAGAGCTTCGACCTCGGGTGCCGCCCATGAACATCGCCGCCCGGCTGCGACGCGAGCAGATCACCAGCGGCGCGATCAACCTCGTCCTGAGCGCGGCGTTCTTCTTCGGCGTCTTCGGTTTCGCCAATCGCCGGCTTCACTTTGCCGCGCCTGACAATTTCGCGCTGGATTTCCTGCCGCAGGCCGCCGCCATCGCGCTGATGTCGTCGCTGGTGCCGCTGCTGGTGGTCTCGGCGAGCCTGCGCAAGGAAGGCGCGCGAACCGGCGGCGCTCCCTTCATCGTCCGGACCATTCTGGCCGTCGTGCTGGCCGGGCTGGCGAGTGCGGCAGCATTGGCGGCGATCTGTCTGTTCGGACCGTGGCGCGAGATCGGCTGGACTTTCGGGCTGATCGTGAAGCTGGTCTATGGAACCGGGCTGGGCGTGGCCGGAACGACTTTCGCGCTCACCCGGCTGTTCGCGTATAGAGGGAGGGAAACGGCATGACCGCTGGTGAAACCGCAGGTGTCATCGCCGCGATGGGCACGCGGCTGGGTCCCGATGTCGTCGGCGCCTGCCGCAGCCTGTTCGACGCCGAGCAGCAGGTGCTGGCCGCCGAAGTTCCGCCGGTCGCGATAGACTGCGCTTACGGCCCCGACCCCCGCAACCGCCTCGATCTCTACGGTGAGGGGGAGGGGCGCCCGGTCGTGCTCTTCGTCCACGGCGGCGGCTTTCTCGTCGGCGACAAGGGCGGGCATAGCGAGAATGGGGGGAGCGGCTGGGCCAATGCCCATGTCGGGCGCTGGGCGGCTGCGAATGGGCTGATCGGCGCGGTGATGAACTACCGCCTCGCGCCCGCGCACATGTGGCCGTCCGGTGCGGAGGACGTGGGCCTCGCGGTCGACTGGCTGCGGGTGAACGTGGCGTCGCACGGCGGCGATCCGGAGCGGATGTTCCTGCTCGGCACTTCGGCGGGCGCTGTCCATATCTCGGCCTTTCTGAAAGCGCGCGAGGATCACGGCAAGCTGGTGCGCGGGGCGGCGCTGCTCTCGGGCCTCTACGGTTTCACGCCGCTGGATGAGCGGGACATGCTCTACTACGGCCCGGAGGATTGCTATGACCTGCGCATGCCGATGGGGGGGGTGATGGCGACGGGCCTGCCGCTCCTGCTCGCCTGCGCCGAGTTCGATCCACCGCGCTTCCAGGCGGAATGGGCGAGCCTGCTGCAAGCCCGCCTCGGCCGACATGGCCACCTGCCGCGCGCGCACTATGCCTCCGGGCACAACCACTATTCCATGGCCATGCATCTCGGCACCGCGGACCGCCGCCTGTCGGATGAACTGCTTTCCTTCTTCGCCGACCATTCCTGAGGGGCACGTCCGATGACCAAGATTGCAAATCTCGACCGCCGAAGCCTGCTCGCGGCAGGGGCACTCGCCGCCGCCGCCGCGCCGGTCATGGCGCGCGCTGCGACGAAACGCCCGAACCCGGCTTTCCCCAAGGGCTTCCTGTGGGGCGCCGCCACTGCGCCGCATCAGATCGAGGGCAACAACACCGCCTCCGACCTCTGGTTCGTGGAAAACCAGAAGCCGACCATCTTCGCCGAGCCTTCGGGGGATGCCGTAGGTAGCCTCGAACTCTGGGCGAGCGATCTCGACATCGTGAAGGCGCTGGGCCTCACCTCCTATCGCTTCGGCGTGGAATGGGCGCGGATCGAGCCGGAGAAGGGCCTGTTCTCGCAGGCCATGCTCGATCATTACAAGCGGATCGTCGAGGGCTGCCACGCGCGTGGACTTGCGCCGCTGGTGACGTTCAACCACTTCACCGCGCCGCTCTGGTTCAGCGCGCAGGGCGGCTGGAGCAACCCGGAATCGGCACAGCTCTTCGCCCGCTACTGCGACAAGGTGGCCCGCGCGATCGGTGCGGACATCGCCATGGCCATGACGCTCAACGAGCCGAATAT
The DNA here is from genome assembly GCF_058273105.1 of Novosphingobium sp. BF6. Classification (NCBI taxonomy): domain Bacteria; kingdom Pseudomonadati; phylum Pseudomonadota; class Alphaproteobacteria; order Sphingomonadales; family Sphingomonadaceae; genus Novosphingobium; species Novosphingobium sp. BF6. The sequence continues at coordinate 1,730,017 of NZ_CM177776.1, read as the reverse complement.
CCTGCTCATCCTCAAGAACATCCTGCCGCCGCCGGTCTGGGACATGCAGCGCCAGACCCTGGCCGCCGCGACCAAGCGGCTCGGCGTCGAGCGCTTCCTATGTGCCAATGTCGCCGGGCGCGAGGACGTGGATGCCATCGTCGAGGGGCAGAAGGCCGGGCACAAGGCCGCCCGTGCCGCGATCAAGGCGGTGCGTTCAGACCTGCCGGTGGGCTTCACGCTCTCGGTGCTGGACGATCAGGCTTCAGGCAGGAACTCCTTGCGCGACAAGGTTCGCGCCGAACTCTATGGCGACTGGCTGGAGATCGCCAAGGGAGACGATTTCATCGGCGTACAGAACTACGAACGCGCGGTCTGGAACGACAAGGGCCGTCTGCCTGCGCCCGACGGGGCCGACCACAACTGGTCCGGCACCGAAGTCTGGGCGCCGTCGCTGGCAGGCGCGGTGCGCTATGTCCACGCGGCGACAAAGGTGCCGGTGCTGGTCTCCGAACACGGCGTCGGCACCGATGACGACAGCTTGCGCGCACGCTTCATCCCGGCGGCGCTGGAAGGGTTGAAGGAGGCGATCGACGACGGTGTGCCGGTGCTCGGCTACATGCACTGGTCGCTTCTGGACAACTACGAATGGATCTTCGGCTACAAGCCGCGCTTCGGTCTGTGCAGCGTGGACCGCATGACTTTTGCGCGGACGCCCAAGCCGAGCGCTTCGGTGCTGGGCGGGATTGCGCGGCGCAATTCGCTTTAACTCGCAGACAACCGAATTGTCGCTTTCTGGGCGGCGAAGGTTGTCGAACTTCGGAATAATCTGCAGATCGCCGCCAGTTTCGCAGCCTTTCCGGGCTATGTAACTCGTGTTTGCCCTAGTCTTTGTTTGTTCGGCAGGCGGTATTACTGGAGAAAATCGTATGCAACATCGCAATTTTCGTGCGGTCCTCCTGTTGGCTACCGCGCTTTGTACGTCCCCTGCGATGGCTCAGGATGCCGCCTCGTCGCCGTCGATAGCCGACAATTCTGCCGTCCCGCTGGAAGAGCAATTCCGCGATCCGCCCAATTCCGCCCGGCCGCGCGTCTGGTGGCATTGGATGAACGGCAATATCTCGAAAGACGGCATTGCCAAGGACATGGCGTGGATGAAGCGCGTCGGCATCGGCGGCCTCCAGAACTTCGACGCCAATCTCCAGACTCCGCAAGTGGTCGATCACCGCCTCGTCTACATGACGCCCGAGTGGAAGGACGCCTTCCGTTTCGCCGCGCACGAGGCGGATCGGCAGGGGCTCGAACTCGCCATCGCCGCTTCGCCGGGCTGGTCGGAAACCGGCGGGCCCTGGGTGCAGCCGCAGGACGGCCTGAAGAAGCTGGTCTGGTCCGAGACGCCGGTGCCCGCAGGCCAGCGCTTCTCCGGCAGACTGGCCGCGCCGCCGGTGCAGACCGGCCCTTACCAGACCCTCGCGCCTGCACTGTCCATCGAGGAGATGATCTCCGGCCATCCCGCGTCTCCCGGGCCGTCGTACTATGGCGAAGTAGGCGTCTTTGCCTTCCCCGAAGCCATAGCGTCTGTCGCCGCGCTGCCGCGCGCGGTCGACGGGCTTGGCAATGCGCTGCCTGCGGCGACGCTGTTCGACGGTGATCTCGCCAAAGGCGTTACGCTGGCTCGCAAGCAGGGCGATGCCCCCAGTCTGCGGCTCGACTATGCCAAGCCCGCCAGGGTCGGCTCGGCCACGGTCTTCGTACCCGACGTGGTGATCCCCTTTGCCGGAGCCGCTTTCACCGGTGCGCTGGAGTCGAGCGTGGACGGCACGACATGGACGCCGATCACCACGCTGACGCTCGGCACAGTGCCCACCACCGTCAGCTTCCCCGCCGTCACAGCTGCGCATTTCCGGCTGGTGCTCAATCCTCGCAAGCCCGACGGCGGTCTCGGCTCGCCTGCGCCGGGCATTGCCATGGACGGCTTGTTCGACGGCGTCGGCGCGATGTTGGCGAAGAAGCCGCTCATCGTCGGCACCTTCTCGCTCGATACCGGGGCGAAAGTGGACCGATTCGAGACCAAGGCCGGTTTCATGATGAGCCGCGATTACTACGCGCTGGAAGAACCCAAGGATGGCGCCGAGGGCGTCGCGCCGGCCAGCGTCGTCGATCTAACCGAAAAGCTGAAAGCAGACGGCACGCTCGATTGGCAGGCCCCGGCACTGCCCAAGGGGCAGCGCTGGCGGGTGCTGCGCATGGGCTATTCGCTGCTCGGCACCACCAATCACCCCGCACCGCCCGAGGCGACCGGCCTTGAGGTGGACAAGTTCGACGGCGATGCCGTGCGGCGTTATCTCGACCACTACCTGGGCCTATACAAGGACGCCGCCGGGCCGGACATGGTGGGCCAGCGCGGCGTGCGCGCGCTGCTGACCGACTCGATCGAGGTGGGCGAGGCAAACTGGACGCCGAAGATGCTGGAGCAGTTCCAGCGCCTGCGCGGCTATGATGCGCGGCCTTGGCTGCCGACGCTGGCCGGTGTGCTGGTCGGCACCCGCGCCGAGGCGGACGAGTTCCTCTACGACTACCGCCGCACTTTGGCCGACCTGCTGGCCAGCGAGCACTACGGCACCGTCGCCAAGGTCGCGCATGAAAACGGTCTCAAGGTCTATGGCGAGGCGCTGGAAGACAAGCGCCCGATGCTGGGCGACGACATGACCATGCGCAGCCATACGGACATTCCGATGGCCGCGATGTGGACTTTCCGCGAGGAAGGCCCGCGCCAGACCCTGATCGCCGACATGAAGGGCGCGGCCTCGGTTGCGCACCTCTACGGGCAGAACCTCGTGGCGGCGGAATCAATGACCGCTTCGATGTCGCCCTGGGCTTTCGCGCCCAAGGACCTGAAGCGCTTCATCGACATGGAGTTCGTGAACGGCGTCAACCGCCCGGTAGTCCATACCTCGGTCCATGTGCCGGTTGACGACAAGAAGCCGGGCCTCTCGCTGTTCATCTTCGGCCAGTATTTCAATCGGATGGAAAGCTGGGGCGAGATGGCGAAACCCTGGGTGGATTATATCTCCCGTTCCTCGCTGCTGCTTCAGGCAGGGCGGAACGTGGCCGATGTGGCTTACTTCTACGGCGAGGAAGCGCCGCTGACCGGGCTCTACGGCGACAAGCCAGTGGCCGACGCGCCGGTTTCCCATGCCTATGACTTCCTCAGCTACGATGCGCTGACCGGCTTGCTGTCGAACGACGGCAACGAAGTCGTTGCACCCAGCGGCGCGCGCTATCGGACGATCTACCTCGGCGGTTCCTCGCAGCGCATGACGCTGGGGGCGCTGAAGAAACTCGCCGCGCTGGTAGAGGGCGGCGCGACGGTGATCGGCGATGCGCCTGTCTCGACGCCCAGCATGATGGGGGCGCAGGACGCGGAGTGGTCGGCGCTGGTGACGAAGCTCTGGCCGGGCAGTGGGGATGCGACTGTCGGCAAGGGCCGCGTAATCGCCGGCAAGGACGTGGAAGGCGCGCTCAAGACCCTGTCGGTAGCACCGGACTTCGCCTTCACCGGCGCGGAAGCGGGTACGAAAATACCCTTCGTCCACCGCCGCGACGGGCAGGGTGAAATCTACTACCTCTCCAACCCGCAAGGCGCACAGACCATTGAGGCGCACTTCCGCGTGACCGGCAAGGCGCCCGAACTCTGGCACGCCGAAACCGGAACCAGCGAGCCGGTCAGCTATCGCATCGAGAACGGCGAGACGGTCGTGCCGCTGTCGCTGATCGAGGGCGATGCCGTCTTCGTGGTGTTCCGCAAGGTCGCCAAGTCGCAGAGCCTGACGCTGCCCGTGAAACCGGTGCAGACGCTGGCCTCGCTCGATGACGGCTGGACGGTGCGCTTCCAGGCCGACCGTGGCGCTCCCGCCTCGATCGAGATGGCGAAGCTGGCCCCGCTCGAACAGAATGCCGAAGCGGGCGTGAAGTACTTCTCCGGCGAGGCGACTTATTCACGTCGCTTCACCCTGCCCAAGGGCGCCAAGGCCGGACAACCGCTCTGGCTCGATCTCGGGCAAGTGGGCGATCTGGCGGAAGTCACGGTGAACGGCAAGCCGGTCGGCGCGGTCTGGCATGCACCTTACCGGATCGACGTGGGCAAGGCGGTGAAAGGCGGCACGAACACCATCGAAGTGAAGGTGGCCAACCTTTGGGTCAATCGTCTGGTCGGGGACGCTCAGCCGGGTGCGAAGCCCATTACCTGGACGGCTATGTCGACGTATCGCGCCGATGCTCCGCTTCGGCCTTCGGGGCTGATCGGACCGGTTACTTTAGGGAAATAAGATGTCTCAAGCCCCCGGATTGCGTGCGGTGACGATCCATGCTGCGCCATCGATCATCACCGAGGTCTCTCCGGGGCGCTGCGCGAAAGCCTCGCGCACGGCTGAAGCGGCGCGCGCGCGCAGGTCCTGTGGTTGGTTGGCCAGTGCGCGGGACAGCGGGCCGACTGCAAAGGCCATGCCCACGGCATCGTCGAGTGCGGCATCGCGGTTCTCGCCGCGGCCGAAGGGAATGTCATGATCGAAGGGGAGGATCGCCACATCGGCAAAGCCAGCCTGGCCGAGGATGCTTTCTATGCGGTCCCGATCACCGAAGGAGAACGGCCCGGGGGCTTCGGGATCGGGTGGCGGAGGGGTTGGAATCAGGTCTTCGATCGCGCCCATCGGCAGGAGCACCCAGTCGTTCTCCGCCGCCCGGCGCCAGCAGACGAAGGCGAGACGCCCTCCCGGTTTCAGCGCGCGGCGCATATGCGCGAAGGCGCGGGCGGGGTCGTCGAAGAACATCACGCCGAAGCGGGAGAACAGCAGGTCGAAGGCGGCCTGCGGCAGCGGCGCTTCGCCCGCGTCGGCCCGCTCGAAGGAGACGGAGATATGGGCGGGAGCGATCCGGCGCGCCTGGTCCAGCAAGGCCTGCGAGATGTCGACACCAAGTACCTGTCCGTCCGGGCCGACCTTGCGGGCCAGCACGAAGCTGGTCGCGCCCGCACCGCAGCCTATGTCGAGCACATGCTCGCCTGCTGTCGGAGCGGCGGCGACTAGCGCTTCGGTGCCGAAGACTTCCAGCATCGCATCGAGCCGCATTTGGTTCGAGACCCAGTTGTCTCCGGTGGAACCGTCCCAGTCGGAAACCTTGTGAATTCGGGATTCCACCGTGTCTGCCTGCCTCATTGCCAAACCTTATTTGCGAATCATTCGCAAATCTTAGGGGCTTGATGCGGCGAAGCAATCCCTTGCGGAAGACGCGGCGGAGAGCGACCCATTCAGCCGGTGGCGGCGGAGGCTGCCGTCTCCTTGTTCTCGCCAGCCAGCACGATCCGGTTGCGGCCATCATCCTTGGCGCGCAGCAAGGCCGCGTCCGCCGTGGCGATCAGGGTATGCGCAGGGCCGTGGTCCGGATACGTGGCGACGCCGATCGAGACCGAGATCGGGCCGAGCGGCACGCCGTCGTGCACCAGCGTCATGGCCAGTATGCGGTCCTGGATCAGGTGGGCGCGGTCGAGCGCCCGGTCGCTGTCGCAGGTGGGCAGGAGCAGCAGGAATTCCTCGCCGCCGTAGCGGAAAGCGATGCCGTCCTCGCGCACCGCATTGTCGATAGCACCGGCGACCGAACGGATCGTCATATCCCCGGCGTCATGGCCGTGGCGGTCGTTGAGCTGCTTGAAGTGGTCGATATCCACCATGAGGCAGCTTAGCGGCGTCTTCGAGGCATCGGCCTGGGCGACGTTGCGCCGCAGGGTGTCGGCCAGTTCGTGCCGGTTGCGCAGGCCCGTCAGCGCATCGAACAGCGCCTTTTCATGGAGCGCATCGCGCAGTTTGAGATTGGCGAGCGCCAGTCCCACCGTTTCCGACATCAGCTCGATATAGACCTGGGTGTTCCCGTTCGGCCCCCGCCGATCCGCCGTGTTTCGGCCCACCATGTTTTCCAGAACCAGCAGGCCGATCGTCTCGCCCTGCGCGGTAAGCGGCACGCAGACGGTAGCGTCGGCGGTCTCGGGCGGGACATGCTTGCAAGGCACGTCCACGAGATCGCCGCCGGGCATGTGCGACTGCCCGCGCCGCAGCGCCCAGCAATCGTCGGGGGTGAAGGCCGCATCGCTGCCATGGGGCGACAGCCATTCGGAAGCGCAGGCCATCATCCCCAGCCGGGTGTCGAGCGTGTAGAGGCGCCCGGCAAGCTCCGGCGCGATCCTGGGCGCGAACAGGCGCACGACCTCGAACAGGTCCGCCACCGATTCGCAGCCCTGCAAGCGCTGGGTCATGCGCGACAGCAGGTCGCGGACGTGCCAGTCGGCATCGCGCTCTCGCTCCAGCCGCTGGCGTTCGATGCCGTTCTCCCGGAAGACGCGGATCGCGTGGGCCATGTCGCCGATCTCGTCGATCTGGGAAAGCTGTGGCGGCTCCACCGCATAGTCCTGGTCGGCCAGCCGGTTCACCACGTCGCTCAGCTTGACCACCGGCTTCAGGATCCGGCGCTTGAGCACGAAGCCCAGCACGAACAGGAACAGCACGGCGGTGATCGCCACCATGACTTCCGAGACCGTGCGCAGCCGCTGCGAGGCACGGCTGGCTTCCTCGATCGCGCGGTCGGAGCGGTTGTCGAGCATGTAGCGGAAACGGCCGAGCAGGAAGTGCACGCGTTCCAGTTCGCGCTCGTACTCGGCACCGAAAACGATCTTGTGGGCGGTGATCTCATCCCCCGACTTGATCGCGGCAATTGCTGCCTTCTGTTCGTCCTGGAGGGTGGCCGCCCAGCGCAGCCCTTCTTCGAGCGAGCGCAGTTCCTCCTCTTTGGCGCCGTTGTCCTTGAGCTTGGCGAGGCGCTGTTCGACCGGGCCGATAGCGGCAAGTGTGCGGTTATAGGCGATCTCATGGCTGGGGTCGCCGGTTACGGCCGCGAGCCGGGCCTGATCGGTAAGCTGGGCTTCGTCTGCTTCGATCTCGAAGGCGAGCTGGTCGAACAGGTCGCGCTGGCGGACCGCCTCGCGCTCCACCCGGTCGGCATTGGAGGCCATGACCATGGTCACGCCGGCGGCGATGGTCAGGCAGACCGTTGCCCCGTAAGCCCAATTGGTGATCGTCGCGATGCGCATGCCGTTTCCTGCTCCCCTGCCTGGCGGACAGGTTCATCCCGTTCCATGCTCCTGCCTCAGAAAACTTGCCAGCGGGTAAACCACCGCATTGGATATGGTTTTGGCGGCGGGTGATCGGCATGGAGGGCCGCCGCCATAACAATAGGGCATGGGAGACTGCATCGATGTCGCTTCAATCGCGCCTCTCCCGGAGCGATATTGCAAGGATCACAACTCCGGGAAGATCGCCATGTCCAGGGCCGACACCAACGCCATCGCCACCGTCTCGCTGCGCGGCACGCTCGAAGAAAAGCTCAAGGCCGCGGCCGACGTGGGCTTCGACAGTGTCGAGATTTTCGAGAATGACCTGATCGGCTCGGCCCTGCGCCCGCGTGACGTGCGCGCGATGATGGACGACCTTGGCATCCATTGCTCGCTCTACCAGCCGTTCCGCGATTTCGAAGGCATGCCCGGCGAGATGCGCGTCCGCGCAATGGACCGCGCCGAGCGCAAGTTCGACCTCATGGGCGAACTCGGCACCGACCGCATTCTGGTCTGCTCCAACTGCTCGCCCCATTCGCTCGGCGAGCGCCAGCGCATTGTCGATGATTTCCGCGAACTGGGTGAGCGCGCCGCGCCGCGCGGTATCCTCGTCGGCTACGAGGCGCTGGCCTGGGGCCGTCACGTCAACGACCACCGCGATGTCTGGTCGATCGTCGAGCAGGTCGATCATCCCGCCATCGGCATCATCCTCGACAGCTTCCACTCGCTTTCGCGCCGCATCCCCAGCGAGAGCATCCGCGATATTCCCGGCGACAAGATCGTCTACGTCCAGTTGGCCGACGCGCCGCTGCTCGACATGGACCTGCTCTACTGGAGCCGCCACTTCCGCAACCTGCCAGGGCAGGGCGGCCTCGACCTGCCGGGCTATGTCGCCGAGATCCTGCGTACCGGTTATGATGGCCCGCTTTCGCTGGAGATCTTCAACGACCGCTTCCGCTCGATCTCCTCGCGCCTTGTCGCGCAGGACGGGCACCGCTCGCTCGAATATGTCCGCGATGCCGCCCGGCGCCTGCTGGACCAGCCGACCACGATGCCCGCGCCGCAGCCGCCGCTCGGGGCCGAATTCGTCGAGTTCACCGCCACCGGCGAGGATGTGGCGCGGCTCGGCCAGACGTTCCACACCCTCGGTTTCGCACATGCCGGCACTCACCGGACCAAGAAGGTGACGCGCTGGCGGCAGGGCAACGTCAACCTTGTCATCAATGCCGAGCCCAAGGGCTTCGCAAAGTCCTACCGCATCGTCCACGGCACCTCGATCTGCGCGATCGGCGTGCGGGTGAAGGACGCTACCGCCGTCATGGAGCGCGCCGCCGCGCTCGGCATCCGCGCCTATAGCCCCGAAGGCCGCCCCGGCCGCATGGCCATGCCCGCACTGCGCGGCGTCGGCGGCAGCCTCGTCTATCTCGTCGAGGACGACGGCGCCGAAGCGCTCTGGGCGCGTGAGTTCGAGGCGGTGCCGGTCGAGGATCTCACCAACGATGCCGGCGCGCGCGCGATCGACCATCTCGCTGCCGTGGTCCACAACGACGAGTTCCTGTCCTGGCAGCTCTACTGGCGCGCGCTTTTCGGCCTCGAAGGGCGCGACGCCAACGACGTGATCGACCCCTCGGGCCTCGTTCATAGCCAGGCGCTGCAATCGCCGGATGGCAAGTTCCGCCTCACCCTCAATGCCTCGGACGCGCGCGAGACGCTCTCCTCGCGCTTCCTGGCGCAGGGCATGGGAGGCGGCTTCCAGCACGTTGCGCTGGCCAGCGACAACCTGCTCGCCACTGCCTCGGTCGTCCGCACGCGCGGCGCGGCGATGCTCGACATCCCGGCGAACTACTACGACGATCTCGTCGCGCGCTTCGGCTTCGACGGCAAGGTTGCCGCGCGGCTGGAAGAAGCCGGGGCGCTCTACGACGAGGATGGCGCGGGCAACGCCTATCGCCAGCTTTACAGCCGGGCGTTCGACAAGCTGTTCTTCTTCGAATTCGTCGAGCGGGGCGGGACATATGCGGGCTACGGCGCGCCGAACGCCGGGATCAGGCTGGCGGCGCAGAACCGGTTTCGGGAAGTGGAAGACGTGGTCGAGTAAGGAAGAGGGAAGACGTGGTCGAGTAAGGAAGAGGGAAGATCCGGGGGATGATCCCCCGGATCCTCGGAATGTCGACCTTGCGCGCGGCCTGTCCGTTGCGCGCTCCTTGTGCGGCAGCCAATGAACATCCCGACGTTGCCATGGGGCACGACGCGGTTCGCTTCCGTGACCTGGGTCAGTAATCGCCAGAGCCTGTCGATGCCTTCGTGGGGCGTCGCCGGGGTATCTTGGCCATCATCGCTATCCTGCGGTGGAGAAGATTCTGGCCCGTTTCGCCGCAATGGCGACGGTTTCGCCGACGGCCGGCGGGGTATCGTGGGAGTCGACGTCGATCTCGACGATCGTTCCCGCTTCGTGGAGGCGGCCTTCCACGCGCCAGGAGCCGCCCTTGCGAAACACGTTGTCGACGATCAGCCTGTCATTGCCCTCGGCGACGATCTCGATGTCGTGCGGGCGGATGTGGCGACCGTCGGGCAGGCGGTTGGTCTCGCCCACGAAGTGGGAGACGAAGGGCGTGGCCGGTTCCATGTAGACCTGCTCGGGCGTGCCGATCTGGTCGATGCGGCCGTGGTCCATCACCACCACCCGGTCGGCGAGTTCGAGCGCCTCTTCCTGATCATGGGTGACGAAGATCGAGGTGAGGCCCATCTGCTTGTGCAGGTCGCGCAGCCAGCGGCGCAGGTCCTTGCGGACTTTGGCGTCGAGCGCGCCGAAGGGTTCGTCGAGCAGGAGCAGGCTGGGTTCAATGGCCAGCGCGCGGGCGAGCGCGACGCGCTGGCGCTGGCCGCCCGAGAGCTGGCCGGGGTAGCGATCTCCAAGGCCTTCGAGCTGGACCACCCTCAGCAGTTCCTGCGCGCGTGCCTTGATCTCGGCCTTGGGCGGACGGTTGCGGGCCTTGCGCACGGTGAGGCCGAAGGCGATGTTGTCGGCCACGGTCATGTGGCGGAACAGCGCATATTGCTGGAACACGAAGCCGACGTTGCGCTTGCCGACCGGGATGTCCGATACGTCGTCGCCGTTGAAGTAGACGTGGCCCTCGTCCTGGAATTCGAGGCCCGCGATGATGCGCAGCAGCGTCGTCTTGCCCGAGCCGGACGGGCCGAGCAGGGCGATGAACTCGCCGGGCTGGATTTCCAGGTCGATGCCGTGGAGCGCCGGGTAGTTGCCGAAGCGTTTCGTGATATTTTCTACGCGGATCAATGTCTTGCTCCCGAGTGAAGGTCGAAGCGCCATTCGAGCACGGTCTTGAGGACAAGCGTGACGAGGGCGAGGGCGGCCAGCAGCGAGGCCACCGCGAAAGCGCCGACGAAGTCGTATTCGTTGTAGAGGATCTCGACATGCAGCGGCATCGTGTTGGTCTCGCCGCGAATGTGGCCGGAGACGACCGAGACCGCGCCGAACTCGCCCATGGCGCGCGCATTGCAGAGCAGCACGCCGTAGAGCAGCCCCCAGCGGATGTTCGGCAGGGTGACGTGCCAGAAGGTCTGCCAGCCGCTGGCGCCCAGCGATACCGCGGCTTCCTCGTCGTCCTTGCCCTGCTCCATCATCAGCGGGATCAGTTCGCGCGCGACGAAGGGGAAAGTGATGAAGACGGTGGCGAGGATGATGCCCGGCACCGCGAAGATGATCTTGACGCCATACGCGGAAAGCCACGGTCCGAGCAGGCCCTGCGCGCCGAACAGCAGCACGAAGATCAGGCCGGAGACCACGGGCGAGACCGAGAACGGCAGGTCGATCAGCGTCAGCAGCAGGTTCTTGCCGGGGAAGCTGAACTTGGTGATCGCCCAGCTCGCGGCGAGGCCGAAGACCATGTTGAGCGGCACGCTAATCGCGGCGATGATGAGCGTCAGGCGGATCGCCGAGAAGGCATCCGGATTGGCAACGGCGTCGAGGAAGGGGCCGATGCCCTGCTTCAGGGCCTCGCTGAACACCGCGATCAGCGGCAGCATCAGGAAGAACGCCAGAAAGGCGAGCGCGAGGGTGATGAGCAGGACCTGCGCGGTCCGGCTTTCCGTACCCGGTGTGACTTTGCGGGTTTTCCGGGTCATGCGCCGAGCCTCCTGCGACGGATGGACTGGACGGCGTTGAGCGTGAACAGCACCGCGAAGGACACCAGCATCATGACCATCGCGATCGCGGTGGCGCCGTCGTAGTTATATTGTTCGAGCTGGGTGACGATCAGCAGCGGTGCGATCTCGGTGCGGCCGGGCATGTTGCCCGAGATGAAGATCACCGAACCGTATTCTCCCACGCCGCGTGCGAATGCCAGCGCGAAGCCGGTGAACAACGCGGGCAGGATCGCCGGGAAGATCACCCGCGCGAATGTCTGCGCGCGGCCCGCGCCGAGTGTCGCGGCGGCTTCTTCCACGTCCTTGCCGAGATCGGCAAGCACCGGCTCCACCGAGCGCACCACGAAAGGCAGGCCGATGAAGACGAGCGCCACGGCGATGCCGATCGGGGTGAAGGCCACCTTGATGCCCAGCGGGTCGAGATATTGCCCCACCCAGCCGCTGGGCGCATAGAGCGCGGTCAGCGCAATGCCGGCAACGGCGGTGGGCAGCGCGAAGGGAAGGTCCACCAGCGCCGAGATCACCCGCTTGCCGGGAAAGGCATAGCGCACCAGCACCCAGGCGACGAGCAGGCCGAACACCGCATTCACGAAAGCGGCGGCCAGCGCCGTGCCGAAGCTCAGGCGATAGGCGGTGAGGGCGCGCTCCGAAAAGCCGACCTCGACGAAGGCCTGCCAGCCCATTCCCGCCGACTTGATGAACAGCATGGAGAGCGGGATCAGCACGATCAGGGAAAGCCAGGCCAGGCTGAACCCGAAGGTCAGCCCGAAGCCCGGCAGCACGGAGGGCGCACGCCATGTGGTCTTGCGCGTCGTCATGGATGGCATCTGCAGTGGCCTGCTCGATCTTGGCGCGAAGCGCGGTTTACTTCTTGGTGTAGATGCGGTCGAACACGCCGCCGTCGTCGAAGTAGGTCTTCTGCGCCTTGGTCCAGCCGCCGAAATCCTTGTCGATGGTGGTGAGGTTCAGCTTGGGGAACTGATTGGCGAACTGCTCGGCGATCTTGGGATCGCTCGGGCGATAGAAGTTGCGGGCGATCGCGACCTGGGCCTCGGGGGTATAGAGATATTCGAGATAGGCCTTGGAGACCGCCTCGGTGCCGTGCTTCTTGGCATTGGCGGCAACCACGGCCACCGGCGGTTCGGCGAGGATCGAGATCGAGGGCACAACGATCTCGAACTTGCCTGCCCCCAGCTTCTTCTCGGCCAGCAGTGCCTCGTTTTCCCAGGCGAGCAGGACGTCACCGATGCCGCGTTCCACGAAAGTCGTGGTCGCGCCGCGCGCGCCGCTGTCGAGCACGGGAACCTGGCCGAAGAGGCGCTTCACGTAAGCCTCGGCGGCCGCGTCCGATCCGCCCGCCTTGCGGCCATAGGCCCAGGCGGCGAGGAAGTTCCAGCGCGCGCCGCCGCTGGTCTTGGGGTTCGGGGTGATGACCTGTACGCCCGGCTTCACCAGGTCGTTCCAGTCATGGATGCCCTTGGGATTGCCCTTGCGAACGAGGAACACGATCGTCGAGGTATAGGGCGAGCTGTTGTCGGGCAGGGCCTTTTGCCAGTCGGCGGGGAGCAGCTTCGCTTTGCTGGCGATCACGTCGATATCGTAGGCCAGCGCCAGCGTGGCGACATCGGCTTCGAGACCGTCGATAATGGCGCGGCTCTGCTTGCCCGATCCGCCGTGGCTCATGCGGAAAGTCACGTCCTGCCCGGACTTCTTCTTCCAATAGGCGGCGAAGGCCGGGTTCACGGCCTGATAGAGCTCGCGCGTCGGATCGTAGGAGACATTGGTGATCTCGACCGAATTGCCCGACTTCCCGCCCGAGCATCCCGCAAGCGAGACCGCCAGCGCGCTTGCGGCGGCCATCGATAGGAACAGGCGGCGATTGAGGATTCCGGCATTCATCGTGTCATGTCTCCCGTGGATGGCTAGTGCCTAAACTCAATCGATTTTGTTGACATTAAATATGTAATTGCAAGGCGGCAAGCATACCTTTTGGCGAAAGGCCGATACCCCGGTTCGTCTTACCTTTGGGGCGCGTTGCGGGCGGTGATCCGGGGTGATTCCGATATTCGCGGCTGCATTTTCAAAAGGATAATGGTCCATCCGCCGAGGCAGTTCCATCCTCCAAAGGGGGCAGCAATCTATTGTCACGCAAAGAATCGTCGCGTTCAAGCGCGATGCGATCCGACGGAATCGGGTTCGAAGCGTATGGTGATCGGCGGTTCACTTTCAACTCTGGGTTGAAAGATATTCGCCTCGATGACAGATTATCGAACGGTGGAGAGGGCTGCATAGAACCGCCTGATTTTCAGTCTATTTTGCTCCGGAGCTCTCCATGAAGAAGACCGTCTCGATCGCTGCCATTGCCCTTGCCGCCGCCACGCTGGTCGGCGTTCCCACGCTCCTCGTCGCGCAGGCTTCGGTCGCGCCCGAAGCTGTCCAGGCCGGGACGTACAAAGTCGAGAGCAACCACACGCTTGCGCAGTTCGGCGTCAACCATTTCGGTTTCAACGATTTCTTCGGCACGATCCCCGGCGCAACCGGCTCGCTGGTGCTGAACCCGAAGGCTCTGGACAAGTCCAGCCTCGACGTTTCGCTGCCCGTTTCGCGCATTTCCACTACCAATGCGACGCTCGACAGCGAACTGGTCAGCGCCGACTGGTTCGACGCCGCGACCTATCCGACGATCCGTTTCGTCTCGCAGAAGGTGGAGCAGACCGGCCCGCGCACCGCGCGCATTTCCGGCACGGTGACGATGCACGGCGTCAGCAAGCCGATGGTGCTGGACGCGACCTTCGGCGGCGCGGGCGTAAACCCGATGGACAAGGCCTATACGGTGGGCTTCAGCGCCACCGGTTCGCTCAAGCGCTCGGAATTCGGCGTTTCCAAGTACGTCCCGGCAGTCAGCGATGAAGTGCAGATCCGCATCACCGCCGCGTTCGAAAAGGTGAACTGAGGGTTGTAGAACCTGCCAAGGGAGACCTTTCGAAGGTCTCCCTTGGCAGGTTGGGCCGATGCCGTCACATGCGGCCGGTGCGGCAGCTTTCATAGAGGAACCAGGCGCGGCGTTCGCTCTCGTCGATCCAGACCTCGATAAGGCTGGCCGTGGCGATATCGCCGTACTCGTCGCAAAGCGCATGGACGGCGCGCATTTCCGCCACGAGTTGCTTGTTGTCACCATGCAGTTCCGCAAGCATGCCCTGCGGATCGACATAGTCTGCATTGTTGTCGAGCAGGCGCTGATGGCTGGAAATGTCCGAGATCGAGCGGATCGTGGTGCCGCCCAGCTTGCGGGCGCGCTCGGCGATGGGATCGGTCATCGCGAAGATCTGGTCGCCCTGCTCGTCGAGCAGCAAGTGATAATCGCGGAAATTCGGGCCGCTCATGTGCCAGTGGAAGTTCTTGGTCTTCAGATAGAGCGCGAAGACGTCGGCGAGCAGGGCCTTGAGGCCGCCGGAAATGTCGCGGGTGGCGTCGGCGCCGAGGTCGGTGGGCGTGCCGAGCTGGCGCTGGGCGGGTGAGATGATGGATTGGTCGGACATCGATTGCTCCGGAAGGATAGCGGCGACCCGATGCCGCCACGCTTCATCAGGTAGTCACGGCGCGGCGTTCGACCCAGCTAGACCAAGGTATGGCGTCCACTGTCCGCTGCGATGAGGCGATCGTGAAGCGCGGCGGGCCTTGGCCGCTGGTGCAGCATGGGCTAGGCGCCTCTCAGGAGAACAGGAATGGCGCTATCCACCCGCGCAACGAAGATGCTCGAAAAAGTCGGCGTGGCTTTCGCCCTTCATGCCTACGACTACGACCCTTCCGCCGAGAGCATCGGACTCGCCGCGGCAGCAGCGATCGGAGCGGATCCGGGTCAGGTGTTCAAGACGCTGATGGTCCTCGCCGACGGCAAGTCCGCCTGCGTCATTGCGCCCAGCAGCGGCGAAGTCTCGATGAAGAAAGCCGCCGCCGCGCTCGGTGCCAAGAGCGCGGCGATGATGAAGCCCGCCGATGCCGAGCGGCTGACCGGCTACAAGATCGGCGGCATCAGTCCCTTCGGCCAGATGCGCCAGGTCCCGGTCGTGATCGACGAGACGGCAATCCTCTGGGATGCGATCTACATCAACGGGGGGCAGCGCGGCTTGCAGGTCAGGTTGACCGGAGAGGATGTCCGGCAGGCCCTGGACGCGAAATTCGCCGATATCTCAAGCTAGCCGCTCGATCGTGAGCTACGACACGACTGCCCGCACTCAGGCTTCGGCGTTGTCGAAGACGTAGCCGAAGGAGCGCACCGTGCGGGGCAGGTGGGGAACCTGCATCGAGCGCAGCTTGCGGCGCAGGCGGCTGACCCAGGAATCCACGGTCCGCTCGTCGCAGACTTCCACGCTCTTGCCGAGCACCCCGATCAGTTCCCCGCGCGTGAACACGCGGTTGGGGTTGCGGGCGAAGTGATTGAGCAGCCGCTGCTCGTTCGATTGCAGCGGCACGACCAGCCCTTTGTAACGCGTCAGGTGCGAGTCTGGCTGGATCGTGAGTTCGCCGATCTGGATCGCCGGAGCTTCCTTTCGTGCGGCGGCGGTCGGCTGGTAGATTCGCAGTCGCTGGACCAGAGCGGTGGGGGTGAGGGGGCCTACCAGATAGTCGTCGGCCCCGGCGTCGAGGGCGCGGGCCTGCGATCTCGGGTCGGCTTCGGGCAGGACCATCGTCACGTGCAGGGGGTGGTCGTTGATGCGATCCTGCAACAGGCCGCAGAGCTGAAGTCCCGACATTTCGGGCAGAATCCAGTCAACGAAGACCCAGGTCGGGGCCTTGGCGGGGCGCATGCACAGATCGGTCGCATTCACCACTTCCACCTTGAAGGAGAGGAAGGAGTCGCGAACGGCGCTGATATGGGCAAGCTCGCCCGACGTCAGCAGGATGTCTCCGGATTTGATCATAGTATCCATCATTTCGGCACGAATGATCAGGTCACATAGTACCGCATTCGCTGCCATGCACATGTCAAATTTGTCATGTTTGCCGTGCCACAATTGCGTCAAGAAAATTACAAGAAAGCAACACGGATGTGACGCGGGCCACGCCTAGTGAGCCTCCCTGTCGCCCCGCCGGGCGATCCCCTTGCTGCGACTGCAAGGAGGAAAATGCAGTTTTCCAGGGAGTTTTCGCATGATTCGCCACGCCATCCGTCTGGCGGCCACTTGCAGCATCGTTGCGTTGAGCCAGGCCCCGGTCGCCGCTTTCGCTGACGAAGCAGCAACAAATGCAGCAGCTACCGACAGCGGAGAATCCGCGCCGATCATCGTCACCGCCACCAAGCGCGAAACCGATCTCCAGAAGACCCCCATCGCCATCGCCGTCATCGGCAGCGCCGATATCGAGAAGCAGCACGTCCAGAGCCTGATCGATCTTGCCAGCGGCAGCGTCCCCTCGCTGCGCGTCGCGACCTTCGAGGCGCGCCAGTCGGCCCTCACGGTCGGCATTCGCGGCATCGTGCCGTTCGACGCCAACCAGACCGCACGCGACCAGGGCGTCGGCGTCTATCTCGACGGCGTCTACCTCGGCCGCCAGCAGGGCCTGAACGCCGCGCTGTTCGACGTGCAGCGCATCGAAGTCCTGCGCGGACCGCAGGGCACGCTGTTCGGCCGCAACACCGAAGGCGGCGCGCTCTCGATCGTCACCAAGGCTCCGACCGGCCAGTTTGGCGGCCGCGTGGAAGCGGGCATCGGCAACTACGGCCAGCGCACTGGCGAAGCTCATATCGACCTGCCCGAGTTCCACAACATTTCGATCAAGGTCGACGGCGTCTACCAGCACCAGGACGCGACGACCAAGAACCCGCTCGCGGGCCAGACCGGCTTCAATTACTACGACCGCGTCGGTGGCCGCATCCAGGCCCAGTGGAAGCCGGTCGAAGGCTTCACGGCGAACATCTCGTTCGACAAGTCGCGCGACGACAATACGCCGATGTACAGCCAGCTCATCAACTACAACCCCAAGGGGCTGCGGGTTGCTACCCTCGCGCAGATCGCCGCGAACGGCGGCAAGCTGCCGAGCGGCACGATCGCGCCGCTTTCCCCGCTGGTACATGTCAGCGGCGACAAGCGCATGAAGACCGCCGACATCGGCGTGCCGCAGCAGCCGAGCGTGGACCGCACGCAGGGTGTGATGGGCAACCTGAGCTACGATCTCAGCCCCGATCTGACGATCCGCTCGATCACCGCATGGCGTCAGGTCGATACCGACCAGTATGACAACTCGGGCGGCGCCCACCGCACCGTGTTCCTGCCGAACACCAAGTTCAGCCGCTACTCGCTGTCGTTCCTCGACCAGCACCAGTTCAGCCAGGAACTCCAGCTTGTCGGCAGTCTGCCGCAGGTCGATTTCGTGGCCGGAGCCTACTACTTCAACGAGAATGCCAGCGAATATGCGGCCACGCCCAGCTCCAACCTCTGGAATGCGGACGGTACCGGCTACACCACGCTCAGCCCCAATGTCACCGGTAAGGTAAATTCGAACAACCAGGGCTGGGCCGACGACTCGCTGTTCCTCCAGCGCAACAGCCGCGCCAAGGCGCAGAGCATCGCCGCCTTCGCCCAGGCGACGTATACCCCGGCCGGTCTCGACCAGGTCCACCTGACGGCTGGCGGTCGCTATACCCATGACAAGCGCGACGGCGTGCTGGACATCGTCAACGGCGTAACGGTTCCCTACACCTTCCGTTATCGCAAGGACCGTTTCGACCCGATGGTCACCCTGGCCTGGGACGCCACGGATGACGTGAACCTCTACGCCAAGTATGCGACCGGATACCGCGCGGGCGGCGCCAACGACCGCTCGAAGACCTTCGATGCTTTCGGCCCGGAAACGGTCAAGTCCTACGAAGTCGGCGCGAAGATGATGTTCCTCGACCGCAAGGTTCGCCTGAACCTCGCCGGTTACATCATGGATCGCGACGGCACCCAGGTCGATTTCGACAACGTCGTCGTGGATCCGAGCAGCCCCTACAACAACCTGCACACGCAGGAGACGCTGAACGCGCCGGGAACCACCAAGATCCGCGGCATCGAGGCGGAACTGAACGTCCACCCGACGAACAACCTGACCTTCGGCGCCTCTTACGCCTATACTTATACCCGCGTTCCCAAGACGCTGAACCCGTTCCTCAGCACGGCGGCCAATCCGGTCTACCAGAACGTCTTCATCGTCTACACGCCGCCCCATGCGGCCTCGGGCTTCATCGATTACTCAGTGCCGGTGGGCAGCGGCGACGAGAGCGTGCAGTTCCACCTCGACGCGGCCTATTCCGACCGCCAGTACAGCTTCGAGGATGAGAACGTGAAGGCGCAGAGCAGCTTCATCGTCAACGGCCGTATCGCCCTGGCCGATATCCCGATGAGCGATGCCGGAACGTCCCTGACCGTCTCGGTCTGGAGCCGCAACCTGCTCAACGAGACGCATATCTATCGTCTCTCGAATGCCAATGCGAGCACGCTGGGTGCCTATGGCAACTTCAACCCGCCGCGCACTTTCGGCGTGGAGGGCGTGGTCCACTTCTGATCACGATTTCCGGCGGTGTCTTTCCTGCAAGGCCCGCCGGCAGGTTCCTGCCTGAATACTGCACGCGGCGAGACTCCGGTCCCGCCGCGTGCTCTTTTATCACGCCGGGATCAGCGGCACTTCACACCGCCGCGATCGATCTGACGGCCCAGCAGGGCGCCGCCCGCGCCGCCGGCCAGGGTGCCGAGGGTATTGCCGCCGACCAGCTTGGCGAGCAGGGCACCGCCCACCGCGCCGACAACGAGGCCGGTGGTGCCGTCCGAGCGGCGGCAATAGGCGCGTCCGTCCTTGCCGCGATAGATGCGGTCGTTGCGGCTCAGGCGGCGATCCTTGTAGTTGCCCTTGTGATAGCTGCGCGAGGGTTCCCAGTTGCGGTCGTTGTCGCGCCAGGCATGGGCCGAGCGGTCGTTGCGGTCGCCCGGACGCGCCTCGGCGGGCAGGGTGATGGTGGCCGAAGCGACGGCGATGAGGGCGCCGAGGCCGATTGCACGTTTGAACATCTTGATGGACCTTCCGGTGAGGTTGAGAAAAGAATAAGCGAGCGGATTTCCGCTGCGAGCAAGCCTTCTCAACGTGTTGCAGACTTAACGGTTCCTGAAACTGTATCGGGCGGTGGACGGCGGGCCGTCGATATGGCAGCGAGCCGCATCATCGATGCGTTTTTTCCGCTGCCGTCTTCGGAGCGGCTCAAGAGACGGCATCCGCACATTTCTGAACGGGGTTTCATGGCGAAGGAAAATGGCAGTGCGCGTGCGGGTTCTCCGCTCGAACTGACCTTGCGCGGGGTGCTGCTGGGCGGCGTTATCACGTTGCTGTTCACGGCGGCCAACGTCTATCTCGGTCTCAAGGTCGGCCTGACATTCGCGACCTCGATCCCGGCGGCGGTGATCTCGATGGCGATCCTGCGCGGGTTCAGGGACTCGACGATCTTCGAGAACAATATCGTCCAGACCGTCGCCAGCGCTGCGGGGACCCTGGCGGCGATTATCTTCGTGTTGCCGGGTCTTGTCATGATCGGCTGGTGGCAGGGCTTTCCCTACTGGACTACGGCGGCGATCACCGGCACCGGCGGTATCCTCGGCGTGCTGTTCTCAGTGCCGCTGCGCCGCGCACTGGTGATCGACACCCCGCTGCCCTATCCTGAAGGCCACGCCGCCGCCGAAGTCCTGCGCATCGGTTCGGAATCGCGCGAAGGCGCGGCGGAGAGCGCCAAGGGCCTGTCGGTGCTCTTGTGGAACGCGCTGGCCTCGGCCGGGTTCGCCATCCTCACGCAGACGCGCCTCGCCGTGGCGGAAGCTTCGGTCTGGTTCCGTGCGGGGCCGGGCGCGACCGGCATTTCCGGGGGACTGTCCTTCGCGCTGATGGGCGTCGGCCATCTTGTCGGCATCTCCGTGGGCATGGCGATGTTCCTCGGTCTTGTCGTCGGCTGGTGGGTGCTCCTGCCGATCCTGACCGCGCAGACCCCGCTGCCGGGCGGCGCGGAAGTCTGGGCGACGACGGTGTTTGCCGACAATGTCCGCTTCTTCGGTGCAGGCGTGATCGGCGTGGCGGCGGTCTGGACCCTGCTGCGCATCGCTGGGCCGGTGATCGGCGGGGTACGCTCCGCCATGGCCGCCAGCCGGGCGCGCCAGTCCGGCGCGACCCTGGCGGTCGAGGAGCAGGACCTGCCGATCTCGATCGTCTTCATCGGCACCCTGGCCATGCTGGTGCCGATCGCGATCCTGCTCTGGAGTGTCGTCGGCAGCGGTCCGCTCGCCGGATCGGAAATGCTGCTGATCTCCGGCGCGCTGCTGTTCATCCTCGTGATCGGCCTGCTGATCGCCGCCGTCTGCGGCTATATGGCGGGCCTGATCGGCGCCTCCAACTCCCCGGTTTCGGGTATCGGCATCCTTTCCGTGGTCGCCGCCTCGCTCATGCTGGTCGGCCTGTTCGGCCGCGACCAACCGCCGGGGACGACCGACGCGCTGGTCGCCTATGCCCTGATCGTCACCGGCATCGTCTTCGGTGTGGCGACGATCTCCAACGACAACCTCCAGGACCTCAAGACCGGCCAGCTCATCGGCGCGACGCCGTGGAAGCAGCAGGTGGCGCTGGTGATCGGCGTGGTCTTCGGCTCGCTGGTGATCCCGCCGGTGCTCGATCTGCTGAACACCGCCTTCGGCTTCGCCGGAGCGGCCAATGCCGGGCCGAATGCGCTTCCCGCACCGCAGGCCGCGCTGATCTCGACCCTGGCCAAGGGCGTGCTGGGCGGCAATCTTAACTGGACCATGATTGGCTGGGGCGCCGCTGCCGGCGTCGCCTTCATCGTGATCGACGAAGTGCTGGGACTGATGGGCCGCCTGCGCCTGCCGCCGCTCGGCATCGGCATCGGCATCTACCTGCCGATGAGCGTGATCCTGCCGACGGTGATCGGCGCGGTGCTCGGGTTCTTCTACGACCGCTGGGCCTCGAAGCAGCGCGATCGGGAGTTCGCCGAACGCATGGGCGTGCTGACCGCCACCGGCCTGATCGTGGGCGAGAGCCTCTGGGGCGTGACGTTTGCAGGTATCGTGGCCGCATCGGGTAGTGATGCGCCGCTGGCCTTGGCCGGCGACGGTTTTGCCGGTCCCGCGCTCGTGGGCGGCACGGTACTGTTCTTCGTGCTCGTCCACATCCTCTACCGACGCACGCGTCAGTTGGTAGTCGCTGACTAACCGCCTGCACCCCGGCATTCTGCAGAATGCCGGGGCCGTCCTCGACGATACCCAATAAAAGCATCTTTCTGTAATCAAACGATATCGCGAATCCTTTTGGAAAGCGCGCAGATCACTTGTGGACGGATCGTTTCCCGATGTGGTCTCGCATTCGATTGCATCAAGTAAAGGCGTTTCGTAAATCTCTAAATTGCATGCGGAAGTCGTAAGAACTGCATCCATTCTGGAGGTTTATTTTGGGGCCAGAATGAACCTATGACAAGCACCGTCAGGTTCATGGCAGGTCTGTTATTGCACGATCCTGTGCTTTGAAAAAAAACGATAAATAGCGATTTCTTGGCAAGCCGATTGCCCTCTTGCTGCGCTCTTCGAAGCGGTGGCAGACCCTTCAGGCGTAGCGGCACGCTGGTCAAGCGAGCGATATCCGCGACCAACCGTTTCAATTGCGCGGGATACATCGGTCGTGGAGTATCGTTGCAACCCGTAACTGGGTGGAAACGCGAAAGTTATTCGCCTTATATGATGGGTGTGTAGACGTATCGATGAAACTGCCGGGGCTTGCATGTTCGGTGGAGAAGTCTCCTGTCTCCTGCTGGCATGACGTTTGTTTGTTAGGTTAGTAAAGTAACAGCGTTGTTATAGTTCCCCCAATCGCAGTCGATTCGATACGCCGACAACCGGATGCGTCGCCTCATGGCGAGGCTCATGTTGGGAGGTACGAGATGGACAAGCGGGTCGAGATCGTGGATCGCGGAAGCAAGACTGCCAAGGCTTCGGTGGCAGGCAGCGGGGAAACCCGGATACCGGTTCCGATTGACTCGAATATCCGGATCGACGCGCCGCCGAACTCAGTCGCCTCGATGGTTCGCGAAGGCGACGACCTGATCCTGAAGTTCGCGGACGGATCGAGCATCCGTCTGGAAGGCTACTTCGCCTGCCAGCCCGAGGATCTCGGCCAGTTGAGCCTGGATGATCCGTCGAGCGGCGCGCAATGGCTCGTCAACCTGAGCGATACGGCATGCGTCGCGCCCGGCGATGTATCGAGCGAGGCACTGAGTTACGATTTTGCGCCGCTCGATGGCGCCTCGGCCACAGCCGGAACCGCAGCGGCAGGTGCGGCCGGTGGCGGTTTCAGCAACGGGTTGCTGATCGGCCTTGGCGCACTGGGCCTGGCAGGCGGCATTGCCGCAGCCGGGAGTGGCGGCGGCGGCGGCAGACGCGGAGGTTCCGGAACCCCACCGGACACGACTCCTCCTGCCGCTCCGGTCGTAACTGGCGCGACCGACGACGTGGCGCCGGTAACGGGTGCGATTGCGGCAGGGGGCTCGACCAACGATTCCACGCCGACCTTCAGCGGGACAGCCGAGGCAGGCTCGGTCGTGGCCGTGTTCGACAACGGAACGCAGATCGGCACTGTGACGGTGGGGGCCAGCGGCAGCTGGACTTTCACGCCGACAACGCCCCTGGAAGACGGGCCGCATAGCCTGACGTTCCAGGCGACCGATGCTGCCGGAAACAAGGGCGCGGCATCGGCTCCCTTCACGTTCACGGTCGATACGGCCCCGCCGGAGGCTCCCCTCGTGACGGGCGCGACCGATGATGCGGCACCGGTAACGGGGACGATCCCGGCGGGCGGCTCAACCAACGATCCGACGCCGACATTCAGCGGAACGGCGGAACCCGGCTCGGTGGTGACGGTGTTCGACAACGGAACGCAGATCGGCACTGCGACGGTGGCCGCCAACGGCAGTTGGACGTTCACGCCGACGACGCCCCTGGGAGACGGTCCGCATAGCCTGACTTTTACCGCGACGGATGCTTCCGGCAATCAGGGCACGGCTTCGGCGCCCTTTGCCTTTACGGTGGATACCGGCGCACCCGATGCACCGACCTTGAACCCTACCGACGGCACGACGATCTCGGGCACGGCGGAACCCGGCGTGACGATCCAGGTCGACACCAACGGTGACGGTATCCCCGACGCCACGGCCGTTGCTGGTGAAAACGGAACGTGGAGTGTCACGCTTCCCGAGCCTTTGTCCAACGGTACGGTTATCAGTGCCACGGCGACGGATGCGGCGGGCAACGCGTCCACTCCGGGCAGCGCCACCGTCGACAGCAGCATCGATACTACGCCTCCGGCTGCTCCGGTAGTGACAAGTGCGACCGACGATGCCGAGCCACGCGTCGGGGCGATCACGGCAGGCGGCTCGACGAACGACCCCACGCCCACGTTCAATGGGACGACTGAGCCGGGTTCGGTGGTGACAGTGTTCGACAATGGTACCCAGATCGGCACCGCGACGGTGGCCGCCAACGGCAGCTGGACCTTCACCCCTGCGCCGCCGCTTGGCGAAGGTCCGCATAACCTGACCTTCACCGCGACGGATGCTTCCGGTAACGAGGGCACGGCTTCGGCACCCTTCGCCTTTACGGTGGACACCATTCAGCCGGAAGCGCCGACGCTCAATCCCACCGACGGCACGGTCATCTCCGGGACGGCGGAAGCCGGTGCCACGATCGGCATCGATCTCGACGGAAACGGCGAACCCGACGCTTTCGCTCAGGCCGACGGCAGCGGATACTGGATTTATGTGCCGGGCAACCCGCTTCCCGACGGCGCGACGATTTCCGTCACGGCTACCGATGCAGCGGGCAACAGCACCCAACCCGTCTCGACCGTCGTCGATGCTACGGTTCCGCTTGCGCCGGGCATCGTCGAAGTGGTGGACGATGTCGAGGGAGTTACCGGCGTCGTCACGCGGGGCGGTATCAGCAACGATGCAACGCTGACCATCAACGGTACGGCGGAAGCCGGATCGATCATCCGGATCTACGACGGCGAGACGCTGGTCGGCACGACGACCGCGAGCGATACCGGCTTCTGGAGCGTGACGACCGGCGCCCTTTCCGAAGGCATCCACGGCTTTTCGGTTACTGCGACGAATGCGGTCGGGCATGTCAGCGGACCATCGACGACTTACGTCGTAACGCTCGATTTCTCTCCCCCGGCGCTGACGGTCAATCCGACCGACGGCGAGACTCTTTCCGGAACGACAGAACCCGGCGCTTCGGTGCTGGTCGATATCGATGGGGACGGCAATGCCGATCTGACGGCGACGGTAGCGCCGAACGGCGCCTGGGTAGTGAACTTCCCGTCGCCGCTCGAAAACGGCGCGGTGGTAACCGTGGTGGCGGTCGATCCGGCGGGCAATGCCACGGCGCCTTCGCCGGTCACGGTTGATACCTCGATCGATGCCTCGCTGCCATCGGAGCCGGTGGTGGGTTCGGTCACCGACGGGGTCGACCCCGTGGAGGGTGCGCTGACGAACGGCGATGCCACCAACGATCCGCAGCCTTTGCTGAGCGGCACCGCCGAGCCGGGATCGACCGTGACGATCTACAATAACGGCATCCAGATCGGCACGGCCAGTGTAAGCGGAACGGGGGCATGGACCTTCCGTGTTCCCGCGCCGCTGGAGGACGGTCCGCACAGTCTGACCACGACGACGACGGGTACGAACGGCAATGTCAGCCTGCCGTCGCCCGCTTTCGAACTGACCGTCGATACCCAGCCTCCTGCTGCTCCCGTCGTCAATCCTTCCAATGGCGAGACGATTTCCGGCACGGCCGAGCCGGGCACGACGGTCAGCATCAATATCGGGGGCGTCATCGAAACGGCGCAAGTGAACGAGAGCGGTACCTGGAGCGTCACGCCCGCCTCGCCGCTTCCCAGCGGTCCCATTCAGGTGACGGCGATCGACGCCGCAGGGAATGTGTCCGGCCCGACCAATGCCGCGATCGATGCGAATGCACCGCCCGCGCCCGCGATCGGGGTTGTTTTTGATGACGTGGGGCCGAGGCAGGTACCCATTGTCAGCGGCGCGCCGACCGATGATGCGCGGCCGGTCTTTACCGGCACTGCGGAGGCCAATGCGGTCATCCGGATCTACGAAGGGACGACGCTGCTTGGTACGGCCGTCGCGAACGGTAATGGGGAATGGTCGGTCACTCCGGATGCGCCGCTATCCGAGGGCAGCCACAACCTGACGATCACCGCGACCGATGCAGTGGGCAACGAGAGCGACCCGACGCCGTTCCAGCTCGTCGTTGATACCCAGGTGCCGGATGCTCCCGCTATCACGCTGGTCGCGGACAATGCCGGACCGGAGAGCGGTAACGTCGGTCCCGGCGGCTTCACCGACGATCCGAGACCGGTGCTGACCGGTACGGCGGAGCCGGACTCCGTCGTCTCGATCTACAGCAACGGAGTTCTTCTCGGAACCGCGGATACGAACGGTCTCGGGATCTGGACTTTCACGCCCGACGCGGACCTTCCGCAAGGCAGCAACAGTTTCCTGATCGTCGCAACCGATGCGGCGGGCAACGTCAGTGCGCCTTCCGTGCCTTATCAGGTTACCGTGGATGCGGACGGTCCGACGCAGCCGGTGATCGTATCGGGGTTCGACGATGTCGGCCTGGTCCAGGGCACTTTCTCAAGCGGGGCGTCGAGCGACGATACCTTGCCGGTCCTGACCGGCACGGCCGATCCCAATGCAGTCGTCTCGATCTCCATAGGCGGAGTTCCGGTTACGACGGTTACGGCGGATATCTTTGGAAACTGGTCGTTCACGCCGAGCCAGGCGCTTGTGAACGGCACTTACATCTTTACCGCCAGTGTAACCAATCCCGCCGGTGTGACCGTGCTGTCGGCGCCGTTCCAACTGACGGTTACGACGCAAGGCCCGGCGGCCCCCTCGATCAGCGCGGCTGAAGACGGAACGGGCCGCTACACCGGCCCGCTCGGCACCGAAGACTACACGGACGATGTTCTGCCGGTGCTTTCGGGAACGGCGGCCATAGGCAGCACCGTGACCATCCTCGACAATGGCGTTGTCATCGGCACGGCGATGATGGACGGCAGCGGCGGTTGGACGTTCACGCCGCCTGGCGGCCTTTCCGAGGGGCGGCACGATTTTACGGCAACCGCGACCGATGCCGTGGGCAACAGCAGCCAGGTTTCGGGCGTATTCACGCTGTTCGTCGATACCAAAGCGCCCGAGGCGCCGATCGTGGAACCGAGCGCTGGCACGATCCTGACCGGAACCGCCGAGGCCAACGCCCGGATCGAACTCGACTTCACCGGTGACGGTATCGCTGACGATTTCACCACGGCGGACGGCGACGGGCTTTGGACCTATATCGCCAATCCGCCGCTGGCAAACGGCGTGACGGTGACGGTCGTTGCCGTGGATGAGGCGGGGAATGTCTCGGGAACCGACAGCATCGTCATCGATCTGACGCCGCCCGCCGCGCCGATCATCACCGGCGTTATCGATGCCGTCGGCGACCAGACCGGCAACGTGCCCGATGGCGGTGGCACCGACGATCCGCTGCCGGTCATTACCGGCACGGCCGAACCCGGCGCGACGGTGACGATCTACGACAACGGCGTACCGATCGGCACGGCCGAGGCTTCGGCTACGGGCGCGTGGCAGTTCGAAATAACCGCGCCGCTTTCCAATACCGCCCATGTCTTCACCGCCAGCGCGGCAGACGCCCTCGGCAATACCAGCGGCCTTTCCGAACCCTACGACGTCACGGTCGATACCGGCACGCCCGGTGCGCCCGTTATCACCGGGGTGGAGGATCACGCGGGTCTTATCCTCGGCAATGTCGGCCCCGGCGGCACCACCGACGATGCCCTGCCGACGATCAGCGGCACTTCCGATGCCAATGCCACGATCACGATCTACGACGGTACGACCGAACTGGGTACCACAGTTGCCGATGGCAACGGGTTCTGGAGCTTCACGCCGACCGACCCGCTGCCGGACAAGGCCTACGATTTGCGCGCCACGGCGACGAATGTGGCCGGCAATACCGGCGCATCCTCCAACGACTACGAGGTGACGGTGGACACGGTTCCGCCCGCCGTGCCTTCGCTCGACAGCGTGAGCGGCAATGAGGCTGGCAATGTCGGCGCTATTATCGAGGGCGGCCTCTCCAACGATACCACGCCGTTCCTGAGCGGCACGGCCGGTGCGGACGAGGTCATCTCGATCTTCAACAACGGCGTGCTGGTCGACACTGTCACCGCAGGCCCGACCGGCGCCTGGAGCACCACGCTCAACCTTGGCGAAGGGCCACAGAGCATCACGGTGAGCGCGGCCAATGCGGCGGGCAACAGCAGCCCGACCACGGCGCCGTTCACCTTCACCATCGACGCGACCGACCCCGACGCGCCCACGGTCAATCCGACCAACGGCACCGGAACGCTGACCGGCACCGCAGAGCCGGATTCGACAGTCTCGATCTCGATCGGCGGAGCGGCGGCGGTTACGGCGCCTGTCGATCAGGACGGCAACTGGAGCTATCCGCTCTCCGGCAATCCGCCCGACGGCACGCCGATCGTCGTCGTCGCCATCGATCCGGCGGGGAACAGTTCGCTGCCGACCAACGCCACCGTCGATCTCGCCCCGCCAGCACCGCCGCAGTTGCTGACGGCAACCGACGACCAGGGTGCCGTGCTCGGCCCGATCGGCTCGGGCGACACCACCGACGACAGCCTGCCGGTCCTGACCGGCACCAGCGAGGCGAATGCCACGATCGTCATCTACGACAACGGTGGCGAGATCGGCAGGGTCCAGGCGAACGGCAGCGGGGCGTGGACGTTCACGCCTTCCGTTCCGCTTTCGGACACCTTCCACAGTCTCACGTTCGCCGCCATCGATACGGCGGGGAACCTG
Organism: Novosphingobium sp. BF6; assembly: GCF_058273105.1. Lineage (NCBI taxonomy): Bacteria > Pseudomonadati > Pseudomonadota > Alphaproteobacteria > Sphingomonadales > Sphingomonadaceae > Novosphingobium > Novosphingobium sp. BF6. The sequence continues at coordinate 1,701,731 of NZ_CM177776.1, read as the reverse complement.
GGCCTGCCCGGTCCGGCGTTCGAGTTCACCGTGCTCACCACCCCGCCTTCGGTGCCCAGCATCGCGACCGTCACCGATAACGACGGAACCCCGCTCGTTATCGCCAAAGGCGGCAGCACCAACGATGATACGCCCCTGCTGAGCGGCATTGCCGATCCGGGCGCGATCATCACGCTCTTCATCGATGGAATTGAGGTGGTTCCGGTCACACCTATCGTCGCCGATGCGACGACGGGTGCCTGGTCCTACTCGCCAACCCTCCTTGAAGGACCGCACAGCTTCACCGTGACCGCGACCAATGCCGCAGGCAATGAGAGCGCGCAATCTCCGGCCTACACGGTCATCGTCGATCTGACCGACCCGAATCCGCCGGTCATCAACCTCAGCGACGGCAATACCGTTACCGGAACCGGCGAAGCCGGTGCGACGATCACCCTGCTCGTGACTGGGGATAGCACACCCCATCAGACAGTGGTCAACAGCCGCGGCGAATGGAGCATCACCTTGCCCGGCCGGGCCGCCGACGGAGCGGGGCTGACCGCCATTGCCACCGACCCGGCGGGGAATGACTCGCTGCCCGGTTCCGGCTCGGTCGACTGGGACGGCGGTATTCCACAGCCGGACGTCCCGGTCCTGATCTCGATCACCGATGCCGTCGGCGCCATCCAGGGCCCGATCGACAACAACGGCGTGACCAATGACAGATTCCCGGCGATCACCGGCACTTCCAGCGCCAATGCACTCATCACGATATACGACGGCGCGGCTGTTATCGGTACGACGATCAGCAGTCCCGGCGGGAGCTGGACCTTCACGCCGACCCTGCCCCTAGGCGAAACCGGACACAGCATCAGCGCCACCGCAACGGTCGGAGGGGTCGAGAGCATCAGCGGCAACACGATCGTGTTCACGGTCGACGCCACGCCTCCCGGCCAACCGGTTGTTGCACCAAGCAGCGGCGCGGCACTGAGCGGCACGGCCGAGGCAAATGCCACCGTCAGCATCGATTTTGGCGCGGCTTCTGGTCCGGTCACCGTCCAGGCAGACGGAACGGGTGCCTGGAGCTATACGCCGGTACCGCCGCTGGCCAATGGAACCCTCGTCAACGTCGTGGCGATCGATGCGGCAGGTAACCAGTCCGTCGGCGCCTCGATCGCGGTCGATGCGGCGCCCCCGGCCACGCCTTCGATCACCGGCGCGGTCGACAATGTCGGCTTGGTGCTGGGACCGATCGTCAATGGCGGCGGCACCGACGACACCACGCCGACGCTGTCCGGGACGGCCGAAGTGGGATCGACGATATCGATCTACGATGGCGCCACGCTGCTCGGAACAACGACGGCGACGGACGGCACATGGACCTTCACGCCCGGTGTACTGCCGGAAGGCCTGCACACTTTCACCGTCACGGCCGCCGACGCGCTCGGCAATGTCAGCGGCAGTTCGGCTGCCTTCTCTCTGACGATCGTGACCGGCACGCCTGCCGCGCCCGTCATCACCGGCGCCTTCGATGACGCGACGCCGGGTGTCGGCGCGATCGCCAACGGCGGGGCGACCAACGACAGCCAGCCCACGCTCAGCGGCACCGGCTCGGTCGGAGATACCATCTCGATCTACAACGGCAGCACTTTCGTCGGTTCGACCGTCGTCGCGGCCGGCGGAACCTGGAGCCTTACGCCAAATGCGGCCCTGCTCGACGGCACTTATACGCTGACCGCAGTGGCCACCAATATCGCCGGTACGCAAGGCCCGGCATCCTCGTCGTTCACCTTCACCATAGACACCACGCCGCCGGGTACGCCGGTGCTTCTCGGCGTGACGGACGATGTGGGTCCGATCCTGGGCGTGCTCGCCAGCGGCGCGGCGACAGACGATACCCTGCCGACTCTTACGGGAACCGCCGAGGGCAACGCGCTCATCTCGGTCTACGACGGCCAGACCCTGCTGGGCACCACGCTGGCCAGCGCCTCCGGCGCCTGGACCTTCACGCCGCCAGTACCGCTGGGCGCCGGAGGTCACGCCCTGACCGTAACGGCAACCGATGCCCTGGGCAATCAGAGCGGGGCAACAGCGGCCTTCAACCTGACCGTCGACCTCACACCGCCGGGCGCTCCGGTCATTGTCGGGGCGCTGGACGATGTCGGCGGATCGCAAGGAGCGATCGTTACCGGTGGTCTCAGCGATGACGCTCTGCCGCAGCTTTCCGGCACGGCAGAGGCGAATTCCACGGTCTTCATCTACAACAACGGCGCCCTGCTGGGTTCGGCGCTCGTCACCGGATCGGGGACGTGGACCTTTACGCCGCCTTCGCCGCTGGCGGACGGCGCGCACAGCTTCACCGCGACGGCACGCGATCCGGCAGGCAACCTGAGCGGGATGTCAGCGGCCTTCGTTGTCAATATCGATACGACGCCCCCGGTGGCTCCGGTCATCACCGCGATAACCGACGATCTCCTGCCACAAGTCGGCACGGTGGCGAGCGGCGGCGTAACCAACGACACCCGGCCAACGCTTTCCGGCACGGCGGAAGCCAATGCCTCGGTCTCGATCTATGACAACGGCAACCTTATCGGCACCGTCAACGCCGGACCGACGGGAAGCTGGACCTTCACGCCGGGCACTCTTCTGCCGGAGGGTAACCACAGCTTTACCGCCCGCGCCACGGATGCCACGGGCAACCAGGGTGCGGCATCCACGGCCTATTCCGTGCGCATTGACACGACACCGCCGGAAGCGCCGGCCATTTCCAGCGCGACGGACGATGTCGGCCGCATACAGGGGCTGGTTCTCAACGGCGGCGTGACCGACGACACCCTGCCGCTGCTGCGCGGCACGGCGGAAGCGGGCTCGACGGTGACGATCCTCTCGGGCGGAGTGGCAATCGGCACGACCCAGGCCAATGCCAGCGGGAACTGGACCTTTACCCCGCCCACGGCTCTGACGGAGGGCACTTACACCTTCACCGCAGTGGCGACCGATGCGGCGGGTAACACCGGCAACGCCTCTGCTTCCTTCGTCATAACGGTGGACCTGACCGCGCCGCCGCCTCCGGTGATCACCGGCATTACCGACGATGCCGCACCGAACCTGGGGCCTGTCGCCAATGGCGGCACCTCCAACGACACGACGCCGACGCTGTCGGGCACGGCTGCGGCAAACACGGTGGTCCTGGTCTTCGATGGGTCGCTGTTGCTGGGAAGCACGACGTCGAACGCTTCGGGTATCTGGACCTTCACGCCGGGGACCGCCATAGCCAACGGCGCGCATAGCTTTACGGCGGTCACGACCGATACGGCAGGCAATGTCAGCGCCGCGTCCAACAGCTACGGCATGACCGTGGACACCGTGGCGCCGACCCAGACCGTCGCTTTCACTTCATTGACCACGGATACCGGCACCCAGGGTGACTGGAGCACGCAGGACACCTCGCCGACGATCGGTGGCACGCTCAGCGCGACGCTCGGTGTCGGTGAGCGGGTGCAGGTCCAGATCGACGGCGGGAACTGGGTCAATGTTACCGCCTCGGGCACGACATGGTTCTACGGTGCGGGCACGCTGACGGTCGGATCGCATACCGTGTTTGCCCGCGTGATCGATGCGGCGGGCAATATTGGTCCCAGTAGTTCGCAGGCCGTGGCCATCACCGCGATTCCGCAGCAGGCACCCGTGGTGCAGTCCTCGGGCACGTCGCTCCTGGGCCTGGTGGGGGTCGAGGCGCTCAGCCTCATCGATCTCAAAACCCAGTCGCTGACGGCCTACGATCCGAACAACAATCTCCGAAGCGTACAGGTGCGCTATGCGCCGCTGCTGGCTCTCAGCCTCGGTGCCTATACCCTGACCGCATCCTCCGCGCTGGCGGCCGAACTCGGTCTCCAGATCAGCATCACCAACACGGCGGGCCTGCTCGGTGTCGTCGCGCCGACCTCGACCCTGACGATCACCGCGATCGGCGGCGGCACGATCGACAACCTGGCGATCAACGAACTGCTCAACACGGTCCATTTCCAGCAGAACGTTTCGCTTCTGGGTGTGGATCTGCTGAACTCCGTATCGATCACCGCTACCGACAGCACCAACCTTTCGTCTACGGCGTCGACGGGAACCCTGCTCGATCTCAGCCTGCTGAATGCGAGCGGATCACCGAACGTCATCGAAGGGGACGGCCTGTCGAACGTGCTCAACGGCACCGCCGGGAACGACCGTCTCTACGGTCACGCTGGGAACGACATCCTGAATGGCGGCGACGGCAACGACTTCCTGCGCGGCGGCGCCGGGGCGGATACCCTGAACGGCGGGGCCGGAAACGACACCCTGGTCTACGATGCCGCCGACATCCTGATCGATGGTGGAACCGGAACGGATACACTTCTGATCGACAGCGGCACCGGTCTGGTGCTGGACTTGGGCACGGCCACGAACATCCGGAATATCGAGGTTATCGATCTCGGCACAGGTGATAGTGGAAGGCAGATAAATCTCACGGAAGCAGGCGTTATCCGTGCGACGGAAAGTGCCCATCAATTGACTATCAATGGTGATGGAAAAGACACCGTGAACATGACGGGTGCAGTATTTCAGGGTCAGGCGCTTATAAATGGTGAGGCTTATAACCATTATTCGTTAGGTTCTACAGATATATATGTAGACCATCCGGTTATGGTGGTTGTATAAGTCTAACTCCTTTGAGTGATACATTCATAAAAGGGGTTGCATGGCATTTGCTGAGTGGAGGTTCGCCGGGGCGGTGAGTATCGCCGCCCTGGGTATCATGGGAAGCCGAGGTCACGCAGAGGATCGGAATGAGAGGCAGGCAATAACCGCTACCGGAGAATTACCTCCGATCCGGCAGCAATTGGCAGAAGCATCCTCCGCTTCGTCGAGAGAAATAATGTCGACCGCAGGCGGGACCGAGCAGAACGGCGAGCAGCAGGTGGATGCACCGCTGGTTCCGCCACAGCTCGATCTTTCCGATGCCGTCGTGCTCACGCTGATGCGCCACCCGGAAGTCGCGAGGGCCAATGCCGCTCTGGCGCGTGGGCTGGCAGATCTGGGGGCGGCGAAATCGGTCTGGACGCCGCAAGTGGGCTATCAGGCCAATATCGGGCCGAACATGCTATCCGGCCGTAACACCTCGGGCCTCAATGAGAACATGGCCGGTCCCAGCGTCTATCTCCAGCAGCAGGTCTGGGATTTCGGTCGCTCGAAGGGAGAGATCCGGGCGGCTCGCTCGACAATGCGACAGCGACGCTACGAACTGGAATCGGTGGCCGATCAACTGGCGGAGCAGGGCGCCGTCGCTTTCCTCCAGGTCAAGCGTTACGAACTGCTGTCGGTCGAGGCGAAGAAGCAGGTCGAGGAACTGGAACGGCTGCGCCACCTGATCGGGTTGCGTGTGAATGCCGGGGTTTCCGACAAGTCCGACCTCATGCTGGCCGACGTCCGCGTGGAAAGCGCAAGGGGTGAGGCAATCCAGGCGGAAACCGCGCTGGCGGTGGCGCAGTCTACCTTGCTCAACCTGATCGGCGATCTGCCGCTGGCCTACACCGATCCCAGCGCCCAGATATCGCGTTTCGAAACCGGCGACGACGAACCCGATTACGAGAAACTGCCCGCCGTCGTCGCTTCCGAAGAAGCCGAGCATGCGGCGGCGGCGAAGATCGGCCAGGCCAAAGGGGAGCGCTATCCCCGCCTTGGCCTCCAGCTGGGCTACACGCGCAACAACTATACCTACAATACCCGAGACAATTCGTTCTCCGGCATGGTGACGGTGACCGGCAATCTCTACCGTCGCAGCGACCATTACGTGATCGAGGCAGCCGAGGAAGATCGCCGTGCGGCCGAAGCGGTCAAGGACAGCACCGTGCTGGAAGCGCGCGGCAAGGCGCTGACCGCGCGTCAGGAGATCCGTGCCGGGCGCGCGCGGATCTCGGCCTATACCCTTCAGGAACGACAGGCCGTGACCGCCAGCCGCATCTTCTTCGAGGAATACAAGCTCGGCAAACGCACGCTGACCGAGCTGCTCAACACCCAGCTCGAAATCTACCGCGCGGCAAGCGCTCGCATCGTCGCGGAATACGAGATCATGGAAGCGCGCGTCCGCTTCGAAAACGTGAGCGGAACCTTGCGGCCCTCGCTCGGTCTGCCCGCCCGCCTGCGTGAGGAGGAAGACTTCGATGGCTGATATTGGCGAAGCGCTCCACGCTCCCTGGACGGCGGCGGTGGCCGCGCTCGGCACCCTCAAGGGGGTGCCGGTGGGCGCGCAGGAGCTGACGAACCGGCTTTACTGGTCGGAACGGCAGGACGCCGAAAAGACGCTGATCCACGCGGCGCGGCTATCTGGGCTGGAATTCCAGATCGTGACCATGAAAATCGACGAGGTGCCGCAGATTCTGCTGCCTGCCATCGTCGAGTTGAACGACGGTGGCGCCGCGATCCTCCACGCCCGCGATGCTCGCAGTGTGCGCGTGTCGATGCCCGGCATGCGGCAGGATGCTCCGGTCGAAATCCCGATCGACGTGTTTCGCGGCCAAACTATGGGCCGGGTCGGCTTCGTCGAGCCGCTGTCCACGCGTTCGCGCGATGCCCGCCTCGACGAGTTCCTGCGGGCGCCGTCGCGGTCCTGGCTATGGGACATCATCATGGCCGACCGGCGCGGCTATGGCGAAGTCATGCTCGGTTCGGTCTTCGGCAACCTGCTGACTTTCGCGACTTCGCTCTTCGCCATGCAGGTCTGGGACCGGGTGATCCCCGCGCAGTCAGTCCCAACGCTCTGGGTTCTGGCGCTCGGTACCGGAATGGCGCTGACGCTCGAACTCCTGCTGCGGACCGCACGCGTGCAACTGGTCGACCGCATCGGTCGCCGCGCGGACATGGCCATTTCCTCGCGCATCTTTGCCCGCGCGCTGGATATCCGCAACGATGCCCGTCCGCGTTCGACCGGCGCGCTGATCGCCCAGCTTCGCGACGTCGAGCAGATCCGCGAGATGCTGACCTCCACGACCGTCTCGGCGCTGATCGACCTGCCGTTCATTGGCCTGTTCCTGGTGCTCTTCGCGTTCCTGGCCGGACAGCTGACGTTCGTGCTGATCGGTGCGGCGGCGCTGATCGTGCTGCCGGGCCTGCTGCTCCAGCGCCCGCTTGCCCGTCTGGCGACCGAGGGGATGCGCGAGGGTGCCTTGCGCAATGCGATCCTGGTCGAATCCATCGAACGCATCGACGAGATCAAGTCGGCTCAGGCAGAGGCCCGCTTCCAGTCGCTCTGGGAACGCCTGACCCTCGCCGGAACGCGCGTCGGCGCCGAGCAGCGCTTTCTCGCGGCCCTGTTCGTCAACTGGACCCAGACGCTCCAGCAGCTCGCCTATACGGCCGTGGTGGTGGCTGGCGCCTTCAAGGTCATGGAAGGCGACATGACGATGGGCGCTCTGATTGCCTGCTCGATCCTGACCAGCCGCGCGCTCGTACTCTTCGTGCCGTTCGGCCAGATCTTCACGCGCTGGCAGAACGCCAAAGTCGCGATGACCGGGCTGGAGGACCTCTTCGCCAAGCCGGTGGACCACGATCCCGAGCGGGGGCTGCTGCGCCGCGCCGCGCTCAATGGCTACTACGAGATCAAGGACCTGACTTACGCCTACGATCCGGAAGGCCCGCTGGCCCTGAAGGTCGATCGCCTGTCGATCCATGCGGGTGAGCGGGTGGCGCTGCTCGGGCGGATCGGGGCGGGCAAGTCCACGCTGCTGCGCCTGCTGTCCGGACTGGCCTGGCCCACCACCGGCGAAGTGCTGCTGGACGGCACCAACCTGACGCTCATCAACCCGGTCGATTTGCGCCGGGACACTGCCTATCTGGGGCAGGGCGCGCAGCTCTTCCTCGGCACGATCCGTGAGAACCTGATGATCGGCGCTCCCGGCGTGAGCGACGAACAGATCATCCATGCCCTGGCCGTGACGGGCGGGCTGCCCCTTGTGCAGAACCAGCCACAGGGTCTCGACCTCCTGTTGCAGGAAGGCGGGGTAGGGCTTTCGGGCGGACAGCGGCAGACGCTGTTGCTGACCCGTGCCCTGTTGCGCAACAGCAATATCCTCCTGCTCGACGAACCGTCCGCGCCCCTCGACGATATCAGCGAGCGGGCGCTGGTCGCCAACCTCGGGCAATGGCTGCGCGGGCGGACATTGGTGGTCACGACCAACAGGCCGGGGCTGCTGGATCTGGTCGATCGCGTCGTCGTGATCGATTCCGGCCGCATTGCGCTCGATGGGCCGAAGGAGAAGGTCCTCGCCGCCCTGGCCGGGCCTGCCGGTATCCGGGAGAAACGCGCATGAGCGGCGGGGCAGGGGCGACGGTAGCGCCGGGCAGCAGTCTGCTGGAAGGCATCGGCGGCGAGGAGGACAGCCGCTGGCTGCGCACGGTCGGGCGGCTGCGGATCATCCCGATCCTCTCGGTCGCGATCCTCGCGTTTCTGGTCTGGAGCTATTTCGGCGTGCTGGACGAAGTCGCGGTGGGAACCGGCAAAGTCACGCCGCCCTCGCGCTCGCAGGTGATCCAGAGCCTTGAGGGCGGCATCGTCAACGGCATCTTCGTGCATGAGGGCGATATCGTCAAACCGCATGAGAAGCTGGCGACGCTCGATCGCGCCCGCTTCAGTTCCATGCTCGGCGAGGCGGAGGCCAAGGCGCGGGCGCTGGAGGCGACGGCTGCGCGGTTGGAAGCGGAGATCAACGGCGGCAGTCCGAACTTTCCGCAGGCGGTTCGGGAGACGCCGGGGCTGATGGCGCGCGAGATGGAACTGATGCACTCGCGGCGACAGAACCTCGATGTCGCCACGGCCAGCCTGCGCCAGTCGCTGGCCCTGACCCGGCGGCAACTCGCGATGACCGAGCCGCTGGTCGAACTGGGCGCGGCCAATCAGGTCGAGATCATCCAACTGCGCCGTCAGGAGAACGAAATCCAGGCCAAGCTCGATTCCCTGCGCAACCAGTATGTGATCGATGCCAGCGCCGACTATGCCAAGGCGCGGGCCGAACTGGACCAGACCGTGCAGGTCATCGGCGGCCGCCGCGACCAGCTCGACCGGACGGTGCTCTATTCGCCGGTGCGCGGCATCGTGAAGAACCTGGAAGTGACGACGATCGGCGGGGTGATCCAGCCGGGCGGCTCGCTGATGGAGATCGTGCCGCTGGAGGACCAGCTCGTGATCGAGGCGCGGCTCTCGCCCCGCGACATCGCCTTCATCCGGCCTGGCCAGCCCGCAACGGTGAAGATCACGGCTTATGATCCCTCGATCTACGGGACGCTGGCCGGGACGGTCGATCGCATCTCGCCCGATACCTTGCAGGATGAGGTGCATCGCGATCAGGTCTACTACCGCGTTTATGTGCGGACCCAGCGCTCCACGTTGCGGACCAAGAACGGGCACGAATATGCGATCATGCCGGGCATGGTCTCGACCGTGGAGATCAGGACCGGTCGCAAGACGATCCTGCAATACCTGATGAAGCCCATCAACAAGGCCAAGGAAGCCATGCGCGAGCGGTAAAGGCTCAGACGCGCTGGCAGGTCGAGGTTGGGGCCTTGCCGCTACCCTTCCCGAGCTTGGCATGGATACGGGCGAGGAAGGAGCGAGTGCGGGCCTTGGGCTCCAGGTCGTTGCAGCAGGTGATCTTCCAGCTGCGGGCGCGAACGTCCGCCGGTTCCCCGGCCAGCAGGCGATTGCGGTCGCCCACGGGTTCGACCGAGGCCTCGCCGGTGTTGCAGATGTCGTCGGCTCTTGCCACGGCGCTCCCTCCGCCCGGAGAGCCGCCGCCGCCACGTCCACCGCCCCCCCGGGTTCCTCCACCTCCGCCGCCCCCACCGGCACCGCCGCCGCCTCCGCTACTGCTGCCGCCATTGCCACCGCCACCGCCGGACTTGGCGATCGCAGGAGAGGCCAGCGATGTAGAGAGGAGCATGGTCATGGTCGGCGGCACCAGCAGGGAGTATTTCCCACAGGCCGCGAGAAAGGAGCGACGGTCGCTTTCCCCTTGCGAGCCGGTGAAGACTTCGGGCTTTTCCATGACTTGCCTCCGCATCCTGCCCCTGTCTTGAAAGTACAGGAACGCCGTGCAGAGGTAAGCCGCTCTTGAGAGTGGCCTGTGCCTCTACTGAAGTTCGGCGGGCTACGCCGGATGGCCCCGGCAGCTAACACGCTTGTACAAAAGGACTTCCGGATAGCTTAGGGAGAATTCACCATGGGCATCGCCGCTCATGCGTCAATCGAGTGAGCCCCTGGCAAATGAGGAGAGATATCAGGCGGTTTCGGGTCGATTCTGAAGCTTCGTCGAACGGAGCAGTTCCAGCAGGCGCCGCGCGATCTCACGTTCGCCCATCACTACATGATCGGCACCGATCCGGGTGAGGTGATCGACTTCCTCGTCCGAGTGCGCACGGGCGAGGATCTGGATAGCAGGATTGAGCTGACGTGCGCGCTGGGCGATCACGCCCGCTTCGAAGCCTTCGGGAATGGCGATCATCAGCCGGGTCGCTTCCCTTACCCCGGCTTCGTCGAGAATATCCTCGCTGGAGGCATTGCCGGCAATGACGGCGTGACCGGTCTCACGCGCCCGTTTGACGAGATCGGGGCGTTCCTCCACCACGACGAGCTTGCGCAGATCGCCGGTTATTCCCTCGGCCACCAGCCTGCCGACGCGCCCGTAGCCGATCAGGATGAGCCGCTCGCCGGGGCGGGGTGTCGTGCCAGCCTCGCGGCGTTCGCGTTCGGCGGCAGCCACCGACTTGACGAGGCTGTGCCGCCCCGCGAGCCAGCGGAAGATGAGCGGGTTGAGGAAGATCGAGAAGATCGCCCCGGCCAGGATCAGGTCGCGGCCCTCTTCCGGCAAGACCTTGAGCTGGACGCCGAGCGCCGCGAGCATGAACGAGAATTCGCCGATCTGGGCGAGGCTGGCGGCGACGGCCAAAGCGGTCTGTGTCGGATGGCCGAAGATCCGTACGATGGCGACGGCGGCCAGCGATTTACCCACGATCACGATCAGCACGGTGGCGAGCACCGCTCCGGCATTCTCGACCACCACCGAGGGATCGAACAGCATGCCCACCGACACGAAGAACAGCACCGCAAAAGCGTCGCGAAGCGGCAGGGTTTCCTCGGCGGCGCGGCGGCTGAGCTGCTTTTCGCCCATGACCATCCCGGCGAAGAAGGCCCCAAGCGCGAAGGACACGTCGAAAAAGTAAGCCGCGCCGAAGGCCACGCCCAAGGCTATCGCCAGCACGGCCAGACGGAACAATTCGCGCGAGCCGGTATGTGCGGCCCAGTGCAGCGCCGCAGGGATCACGCGCTTGCCGACGATCAGCATCAGCGCGATGAAGCCGCCGACTTTGGCTAGCGTCTGCCCGATGGTCCAGGCGAGGTCCATGCCCGACTGGGCGCGCCCGTTCGCCAGCCCTGCGAGCGCAGGCAGAAGCACGAGGACGAGCACCATGGCAAGGTCTTCGACAATCAGCCATCCGACCGCGATCCGGCCGCGCTCGGTATCCATCAGGTTACCGACCTGAAGCGCTCTCAGCAACACCACGGTGCTCGCTACCGAAAGGGCGAGGCCGAAGATCAGCCCCCCCGCCAGGCTCCAGCCGAGCCAGGCGGCAAGGGCGACGCCCATGGCGGTGGCTATCGCGATCTGGAGCACCGCGCCGGGTACGGCGATGTTCTTGACCGAAAGCAGGTCCTTGACCGAGAAATGCAGGCCCACTCCGAACATCAGCAGGATCACGCCGAGTTCCGCCAGTTCGTTGGCGAGGGCGCTGTCGGCGACGATGCCGGGGGTGAAGGGGCCGACCAGTACGCCCGCGAAAAGATAGCCCGCCACCGGTGAAATCCTCAGGCGATGGGCGAGGGCGCCCATGGCGAAGGCGACGACCAGACCGGCAACGACCGTTCCGACGAGAGGCGTGGTATGCGGCAAACGAAACTCCCGTTCGGAACTTGGTCGGCATAAACAATGCCGATGGTTCGTTCACTCCAGGGTGATGACGAAGACAACCGCAAGGCCCGCCGCTGCCATCGATACGACCAGCAACAGCGGCAGCATCCACCCCGGAGCTATACTACGCTTACGGACCATTTCCGGTTCCTTTCCGCCTGCGTCGATGAAGCATCATGCTCCGGGAATGCGGTCTCGTTCGTGACTATTTCGTTTCGGAATGTTTCCATCAGGTTCTTTGTTCAATAGATGTCGCGACGGTATAGACCCGTTTCGGCCATGTCCTCCAGCCGCTCGTCCCCAAGCGCCGCTCGCAGCGCCGCATCGACGGCGGGCGCCATGCCCTGGAGGCTGCCGCAGACCAGGATTGCGGCGCCGTTCTCAACCCAATCGCGCAGGTCCGCCTCGGCTTCGGCCAGCAGGTGCTGGACGTAGCGGCCGCAATCGGCATCGCGCGACCAGGCTCGATCAAGGCGGGTGAGGGTGCCGCTGGCCAGCCATCCATCGATCTCGTCGGCAAGCAGGGCGTCGTGGGCGCGGCTGCGCTCGCCGAACAATAGCCAGTGGCCGCCGCGTCCGGCCCGTTCGGCTGCGCGCAAGTGGCCGCGAAGACCGGCGAGGCCTGTGCCGTTGCCGATCAGGATGAGCCGCTCGGCCTCGGCGGGGGCATGGAAGCCCTCGTTCGGATGCAGGCGCAGCGCGACTTCGCTGCCGAGCGGCGCCAAGTCCGTCAGCCAGCCTGAGCCGAGGCCCAGCGTACCGTCGGTTCGCGAGACCTGTCGGATCAGCAGGTCGAGGCGGCCGTCGGCGGGGATCGAGGCGATCGAGTATTCGCGGTGCGGCAGCGGGCGCAGTGCCCCGAGCAGTTCTGCGCCGCTCGCGACCGGATGATCCGGGACGAGCGATAGCGCAAGGTGTTCGGCAATCGGCCGACCTTCGATCCTCTCGGCGCCGTTCAATCCACTATGGGCGAGATAGGCGGCGACGCGCGCCGGATCGTTGGCGCCGGGCAGGACTTCGGCGATATCGCCGGCCTGCCAGTCGCGGGCGCTGTCTTCGCAAGGCTCCAGGCTGACCAGGAAGGCCGGTCCCCCGGCGCTGCCCGGATTGAGCAGGCGGCGTTCGGCAAGGCGCCAGCGCTCATAGGCGGCAGGCTCCCAGTCAGGCAGGTCCGGCTCGGCACCGAGGGCGGCAAGCTGCTGCTGCCATTGGCGCTGGGCGTCGCCGTCGTCGCCGTCGACCTCGATCATGTCGAACAGGCGGCGGGCGCCACCGGCGTGGAGCCAGTGATCGACCGAATGGCCGAACGCGCAGAATTCGGGATACTCGCGATCACCAAGCGCGAGCACCGCATATTCGAGATGATCCGCGCCGGGCGGCGTCGCCATGACCTGCCGCGCGAAACGACGGGCCGGGTCCGGCGGCTCGCCTTCGCCGTACGTGCTGACCACGAAGAGCGCGCGGTCGACTTCGGACAGCACGCCGTCGTCGACGGCCGAGAGCGGCATGACCTTTGCGCCGCCGAGCGCGGCCGCGGTCTGGCGGGCGAGGCGTTCGGCACCGCCGGTCTGGCTGGCGAAGGCCACGAGCAGGTCGCCGGTCGCCGCACTTTCCTTTGAGGTGCCTGCCTGTGCTTCGACCGCGGCGAGGGCGCGCTTGCGCTTGCGGCGGGCGAGATAGAGCAGCAGGCCGGTGACAGCGAACAACGGCATCGTCAGGCTGGACAGCAGCAGCAGGATGCGCCCGCCGATGCCGAAGAAGGCGCCGCGATGCAGTTCGTACATGCTGGTGGTGATGACCTTGCCGATCTTGCGGTTGGCATAGCGGTCGGCCTTGAGCAGCTTGCCGCTGGCGAGATCGACCTTGAGATCGTCCACCATGCGATCGTGACGGGCATTTGTCAGCATGACGCGGAAGCCGGCGGGTTCATGACCTTCGGGCAGGGTGACGGAAATCGACTTGTAGCTGCCGCCCATGGCGGCAATCACTGTCGGCCAGGCGCGGGCGAGGCTGGGCGTTCCGGTGGTCGGGGCTTCATGCTCGCCCTTCTTGCCACCGCCATGGCCGCTTTCCTCACGACTAGTCTTGCCGGTAAGGCTATAGAGCACACCCTGCCGATACCAGTCGTAGGACCACCAGAGGCCGGTCAGCGCGCTCAGCAGGTAGACCAGCGCCACCCAGCCGCCGATCACCACGTGGAGCGCGCGGTAAAGGTTCCGCCCGCTCTTGCGCAGGTCGAGGACCAGCCAGGAGCGCCAGTCGAAGGTGCGGCGCGGCCAGCGCAAATAGAGGCCCGAGATCGCGAAGAATACCAGCGCGATCGCGGAAAATCCGGTGATCTGGCGCCCCACGCCGTTCGGTCCGCCGGGCAGGGCGAGCCAGCGATGGAGATCCTCGACTGTCCGGAAGAATCCTGCGCCGTTCGCCTGGCCGAGTAGCATGCCGCTGCGGGGATCGACATAGCTGCGTTCGCCGCGCCGTTCGCCTTCGCGGGCGGCGAACGAGACGGTCCATGCTGCCTGAGGGTCGTGTTCGACGCTCAGGCGCTCCACCGGCAATCCGGGACGCTGGGCGGAAGCACGCGCGATCACTTCATCGGGCGAGAGCGGCGAGCCTGTTCCCGGCGGGAGCGTCACCACGCCCGGGCTAAGGGCGCGCATGATCTCGTTCTCGAAACTCAGCGTCGCACCGGTCACGCCCATGACGGCGAGGACGAAGCCTGCCGTAATGCCGAGGAACCAGTGAATATGAAATAGGACTTGCCGCGTCACCTGTCGCTTCCCGAATTCCGATGGCACCGCCGTAAGGCGCGGGCCATCGACAGCACGCTTGCGCGTACCCTCATGACGGTTCGGCTAATGAGATCAAGTTGCAATAGCAACAAAAACCGTTCTTCGTAGGTCCGGGAAGGGCGTTCAAGCCTTCTTCCGTGTCTTCGCAGCCGATTGCCCCGCCGGGGATGATTTTGGGCGGGACAATTAGCTATATCATGCGGTTAGCTGGAACTTCTCAGGCTATGGCCAGCTGATCGATGTGATGTCCGGCAAGCTCGATGACATCGGCGGCAAGCCGGTCGACCTGCTTCGTATCGGCATCCCAGGCGAACATGAAGCGCGCTCCGCCGCCGATGAAAGTATAGAACCGCCAACCGCGCGCACGCAGTCCGTCCAGCACCGGCTCCGGCGCGGCGAGAAACACCGCGTTGGCCTCTACCGGGAAGATAAGGTTCAGCCCCTCAATGCTCGACACTGCATCGGCAAGACGCCGGGCGCAGCCGTTGGCGTGACGGGCATTGTTCAGCCAGGCGCCGCTCTCAAGGACTCCGATCCACGGCGCGGAAAGGAAGCGCATCTTCGACGCGAGCTGGCCCGCCTGCTTGCAGCGATAGGAAAAGTCCTCGGAAAGCGCGCGGTCGAAAAAGATCACCGCCTCGCCCACGGCCATGCCGTTCTTGGTGCCGCCGAAACAGAGCACGTCCACGCCTGCCTGCCAGGTGATCTCGGCCGGCGTGCAATCGAGCGCTGCGCAGGCATGGGCGAAACGCGCGCCGTCCATGTGCAGCTTGAGGCCCAACTCGCGGCAGGTCGCCGAAATCGCCTCGATCTCGGCAATGCTGTAGACCTGTCCGGTCTCGGTGGGCTGGGTGATCGTGACGACGCGGGGCTTCGGGAAGTGGATGTCCGAACGGCCGACCGCCAGCGTGCGGATGGCTTCCGGAGTCAGCTTGCCGTCGGCACTTTGGGCGATGAGGAGCTTGGATCCGTTCGAGAAAAACTCCGGCGCGCCGCATTCGTCAGTCTCGACGTGGGCTGAGGAAGAGCAGATAACTGAATGATATGACTGGCAAAGTGCAGCAAGCGCCAGCGAGTTCGCAGCCGTGCCATTGAAGGCGAAGTAAACGTCGCAGTCGGTGGCGAATAGCGAGCGGAAGGCATCGGCGGCGCGCAGGGTCCATTCGTCCTCGCCATAGGCGGTCGCCGAACCCTGATTTGCAAGTTCCATCGCGGCCCAGGCTTCCGGACAGATCCCGGCATAGTTGTCGCTGGCGAATTGTTGGGTCGGCGCTATTTGTTGTGCTGACTGGGTGTTGGGCATGCGGTACTTCCTTCGAGGCTCGATGAAGCCGGAAGCGAACGACGGCGATGCAGCTGGAAGACCCGATTGTTGCCGGTCCGGCCACATCCCTTCGCATGTCTGCGAAGGTACCACCTTGCTCGGGAGCAGGTTGGTGCCGGGCGCGATCCCGACTCTTGATGCTGGGGCTGCTCTTAGGCCGTCTGCCCGGAATCGTCAATCGGGAGCATGCGATTGAGGAGCAGGGGGCATATCCTTTTGCCCCGCAGGATCAGCAGGAAGGCTGACTCGACGAAATTGCCGCAGCTTCGTAGGTTTTTCCGACGCTTCCGGCCGTCATGCCGGATGGCGCGAGGACAGAAGAACACATGGGGCGGACTTTCGATGCGACGGCATCCGGCCTGAGCCGGGCACGGAACGTACTGCTGATCACCGATCCCAACCGGCTGATCAGCTACGGACGGTTGGTTACGGCGGTCTTCGCGGTCATCGCCATCTATCTCGATCCCACCCAGCCGGTCCGCTACCGGACCGAAGCGCAGGACGTGCTGGCGGTTTACCTCGTCATGGCGATCCTGCTGGTGGCCTTGCCGGTTCGGCGACCGGTGGACAGCCTCGTCCATTTCGCCGTCCATGTGCTCGATACCGGGATCCTTGGCTGGCTCGCTTTCCTGACCAACGAACTGACCAGCCCGTTCTTCTCGTTCCTGCCGTTCACCCTGCTGGCGATGACGGTGCGCTGGGGCTTCATGGGCGCCATGGTCGGGGCGGTCATGCTGGAAGTGGTTCTGTTCACGATCGGCATTCCCGACATTCTCGACGGTGAGTCCGAACTGAACGTCCTCATCATCCGCACCGTCTACTTCATCGTCTGCGCGGTCATGCTCGGCTACTTCGGCGCTTATCGCGAGAGCAGCCGCGAGCGCCTGACCCGGCTGGCGAGTTGGCCGATGGATGCCGGGGTCGGCGATCGGCGCGGCTGGCTGGCGGAACTCTGCGGCCATTCCGGCGCGGTGACCGGTTGCGAAAGCCTGATCCTGATCTGGCGCGAACAGGACGAGCCGACCGGGTTCATCGCCTATTGGCGCCGCGAAGGGCTGCGGCTGCTGCCGCTCGATCCCGCAACCTATCGCAGCGTCTTCGCCGAGGCGCGGCTCGACTTCATGGACCGCACCCGCGCCAGCCTGCTTGATTCCGAGGAGATGGCGGGGCTGAACCACGTGCTCGACGTCCTCGAACTGCCGCGGCCCCGCTCGCACGACTATGCCGTGCGTTCGGGCTTTTCCGGATTGCGCTTTCGCGGCGCGATGATCGTGGTCGATCCGGACGGACGGCCGGAAGACGCGCTGGCGCTCACGGAGATCATCGCTGCGCGCACGGGTTCCGAACTGGAACATGTCGAACTCGTCGCCCGGCGGGCCGACAGTGCGCGGGCGGAGGAACGCAGCCGTCTGGGCCAGGATCTTCACGACAGCGTCCTCCAGGACCTGACCGCGACGAGCCTGAAGCTGCGGACCCTCGCTGCCCGTGAACCCGAAATGGCGGTGGAACTCAAGGCTATCGAGGAACTGGTCACCGAACAGCAGCGGCGCATCCGCCGTTTCGTCGAGAAACAGCGCGACGTCGATGCCGACCAGCCGACCGACATGGTGGCAGACCTGCAAAGGCAGGCCGACCTGCTTCAGAAGACCTGGGGTGTCACCGTCGCTTTCGACTGGCATGGCCGCTCCACGCAATTGCCGCGCAATCTCGTGCAGGAAGTGATCGCGCTGTTCTCCGAGGCGACCGCCAATGCCGTGCGGCACGGCGCCGCTACCCGCGTCGCGCTGGAGGCCCGTCGGGTCGGCAGCGCGCTCGAACTCGGGGTGGCGGACAATGGGCGCGGGCTGGGCGCGGCCGCGAACGGTAGGGGTTCGGTCTCCCTGCGCAGCCGGGCGATGCAACTGGGCGGCTCGATCGCCGTGGATGACAGTGCAGACGGCCTGCGCGTCACCATGGTCATCCCGCTGGAGGCAGCGGCATGAGCCTTACCGAGCTTCACACCTGCCGCGTTCTCGTCGCCGACGATCATCCGCTGCTGCTGCGCGGACTGGCCGACCTGCTCCAGGCGACGGGCGAGATCGATCTGGTGGAAGCCACCGGCAGTGGCACGCGCGCGCTGGCAGTCATCCGCGAGAGGCAGCCGGACGTTGCCGTTCTCGATGTGTCGATGCCCGATCTGGGCGGGCTGGCCATCCTGCGGGCGATCCGCGAGGGCGGCTGGCCGGTGCGGGTGATCTTCCTTTCCGCGACGATGACCGGCAGGCAGATCGCCGAGGCCATCGGGCTGGGGGTCTGGGGGCTGCTGCTCAAGGACTATGCTGCGGATTCGCTGCTCGATTGCCTGCGGCAGGTCGTGACGGGCCGCAAGTGGCTGCCCGAGGACCTCGTGGCCAAGGGGAAGCGCGGAGGCGGCGTCGATATCGGCGGCGAGATCGCCGGTCTTACCCCGCGCGAGAAGGAGATCAGCGCGCTGGTCTGCCGCGGCTTCTCCAACAAGGCCATTGCCGGAATGGTGGGATCGACCGAGGGAACGGTGAGCATCCACCTCCACAACATCTACCGCAAGCTGGACATTTCGAGCCGCACCACCTTGGCTACTCTTTTCGTGAAGTACCAGTCCCAGATCAGCGACACTTTCTGAGATGACGGCGGAGCGCGCCTCTACCGGCGGTGGCAATCTGCGGTTCTGGCTGGGCGTCGTGGTGGGAACGGCTTTCCTCGCCTTGCTCTGGACTTCGGTGGACATGGCTGCGGTGGGCGCTTTGCTGATGCGGGCAAGCTGGCCCTCGCTGGTCCTGGCCCTTGCCGCTTATGCGCTGGACTTCCTGCTGCGGGCCTGGCGGTTTCGCCTGCTGCTCGACCCCGCTGGCCGCAAAGTGCCGTTCGGGCCGAGCGTCGCGCCTTTCGTGGCCAGCTTCGGGATCAGCGATATCCTGCCCTTCCGGCTCGGGGACGTGTTCCGGGTCTACTGGTTCCATCGCCGCTTCTCGCTGCCGATGGGGCATGTGCTGGGGGCCATGGTGGTCGAGCGGGTGCTCGATCTCGTCTCGATCCTGATGGTGGCGGGGCTGGCGCTTCTGCTGATCGATACTGCGCTACCTGCCGAGATCGTGGCGCAGTTTCGGCTCGTTCTTGTGGTAGCGGTGGCGGTAAGCCTCGCCGTACTGCTTTCGCCCGGAGCGATCGAGGCGATTGCGGGTTGGGGAGAGCGCAAGTTCCCGCTTGTCCCTGTCATGAAGCTGGCCGGTACGGCCCGGTCGGTGGCGGAAGCGGTGCGCGGCACCGGCGATCCGCGCCGCATTCTCGGCATGGTCCTGCTGTCCTTCGCGTTGTGGCTGCTGGAGAGCCTGGTCATGCTCGGCGCCTGGGTGAGCCTGGGCGGCGGCCTGCCGGAATGGCTGAAGCCGCTGGTGGCCTTTGCCTTCTCGACGCTGGGCACTTTGGTTCCGGCGCTTCCAGGGCATTTCGGCTCCTACGAGTTCTTCGGCATGCTGTCCTACCGGGCGGTCGGGGTCGAAGCCGAACAGGGGGCGGCAACCATCCTGCTGGCGCATTTGCTGCTCTGGCTGCCGACGGCGCTGTTCGCGCTGGGTTGGCTGGTTTCCGTGCGGCGGCAATCGCCGCTCACGATGCTGAGGGCGCACTAACCGTCTGATTTCACCAACGTATTGTCGCGCGATTTCCTCTGGGCGCTTGCCTGGACCGGTTCGTCGATGCAGAGGCGCCGCCCCGTTCCATCGTCGCCGGTGGATATGCTTCATGATGAGGTTTTTACGATGCCGACCACCCGATCCTTCGCCCTCCACGCCTTTACCAGCGTTGCCGCCTTGGCCGGTCTGACGGTGCAGGCGGATGCGGCGACATCGGCGCTGGCGAGGCCCGATCCGGCACAGGTCCAGGGCGTGGACAGGGCGCTGGCCTCGGCTCCGCCTGCCTTGAAGTCCGACGTGGCGGCAGCCTTGCCGACCCTGCGGCCCTATATGGTCACGCTCATGTGCGTGCAGGACGACCGCGCCACCCAGGGGTTGGTGGCAAAGTTCGTCGGCTCGCGCGGCACGGCCATGTTCAACGGCTGGGCCGGTGCCAATTCCCCCGGCAAGCGCATCCGCAGCCATGACATGGTGGGCTGCCTCTCCGTCACCCGCATCCAGAACTGGAAGCGCGTCGCGGCGAACGAGTTCAGGTTCGATATCCTGTTCACCGCCGATGACAGCGGCGAGAGCTATCTCTGGAACACGGTGGTCCACAAGGAACCGGACGGCACCTGGCTGATTGCTTAATGGAAACGGCGGGTCAGGGCCTCGGTCGCATTGCGGTGGGCCACGGCCATGACCGTGCCTTGCGGATTGACCGAGGTCGGCCCGCAGAGCAGCGAGGCGTCGTTGATGTAGAGTCCGTCTGCGCCGTGAACTTTGCCGAAGGAATTGGCAGCGGTACGGCGGCGGTCCTCGCCCATCGGGCAGGACGAGAAGACATGGACCGAGGTCATGTTGCCGTCGCTCGCCTGTAGCACGTCCGGCAGGCGGGCGAGGTCGCCTGGCGAGTGCAGGTCGGGATAACCCGCGAGGCAGGGGTAGATCCGCTGCGCTCCGGCGGCGAACAGCGCCTCGCAGAGCCGCCGCAGCCCTTCGCCCAGCACCGAGAGGTCGCCTTGCGAGAAGCGCACGCGCACGATCGGGTCCTCGAAGCCGGGCAGATTGCGCACGCTGGCCTCGCCGCCGCCGGACTGGACGTAGTAGATGCCCATGCGCCGCCAGCGCTCCGCCACCAGCTGCCAGTGGTCGGGACGGCCTGAGAGGGCCACGCCGAGCATCGCCGGAGTGCTGATCGAGCAGCCCATGCCGAAACGCGGCTCGAATTCCTTGACCTGATGCACCGGGTCGAAGTCGTCCGGGCGGTTCACGTCGCGGTCGAATTCGGCGACGACCTTGACCATCGGATGGAAGCGCAGGCTGTCGCCGACATTGTGCGAAATGCCGGAACGGCGCAGAAGCGCCGGAGTCTGCACCGCGCCGCAGGCGATGAACACGGTCCGGGCGCGGAACGTGACCGGGCGCTGTTTGCCGTCCTCGCCGCGGCGGCTGCCCTGGGCGATCCAGTGGCCGTTCATCCGGCGCAGGCGGGCGATGCGCGTCCGGGGCAGGAGCACACCGCCCGCCGCGACGAAGCGCTGGACGAACGTGGCGGACATCGATTGTTTCACGCCGCTGTGGTGGTCGTGGTCGTAGCGGTAGAGGCGCGGCGCCTCGATCGCCAGCCAGCCTTGCGCCTGTGCGCCCTGCTGGAGCCGCCGAGACATGTCGGAGGCGGCGGTGCCGGCATATTCCACGCGGGCGATCGCCTCGCAGGCTTCGAAATGCGGGGTCATCCCGGCAAGGTCGAGGTCGTGGACCGCGAAGCGGCGGCGCCAGTCGTCGAAGACATAGCCCGGCGTGCGGTGGTAGAGGCCGCGATTGACCTCGCTGCCGCCGCCGACGCAGCGCCCCTCCACCCAGGCCAGCTTGTGCCGCCCGAGCGCGACGCCGACCCCGGCATTGCGATACTTGAGCAGCATCTCCTCGCGCGAGAAATGCGGCGCGGCTTCGAGGGCAAGGTGATCGCCTTCCTCCACCATGACGACATGCCGTCCGGCCTCGGCGAACAGGGTGCCGCTGACGGCACCGCCGGGGCCGGAGCCGATCACCAGGGTCTCGGTCTCGATCTCGCTCGGGCCGTTCATGCGGCGATCCTGGCGGCGGGTGCGCGGTCCTGCGCGCGCGGCAGCGAATAGAGACCGTAGCAGGCGAACGTCGTGTAGAACGCGATCATCGAGCGGCGGAAACCGATGCGGGACCGGCGCCAGGCCTCGACGTGGGCCTGCCGTTCTGCCGGTGCGAGGTGGGAGAAGCGATGCCCATGGACCGGCAGCGGGGCGATCTCGAACATCATGGCCAGCATGCGGAAGCCGATGCGGAAGTAATCGGGCATTCCCGCCAGGGTGGAGCGGACATAGTCGGCGACCACGCCGCGCTCGGAGGCGGTGAGACCGGGGCGGGATTCGTCGACCAGCACGTCCACCAGCGCGGCGACGGTATCGGGCTTAGACATGGCGGGCCTCCGCGAAAATGGGGGCGAACGGGGGGTCGTCGAAGCGCCGGAACATTGTGTCTCCACTGGTGTGGCTGCTGCGGATCAGCGCCGGGACGCCGATGGCGGCGGCCCCTGCGGCGTCGCGGTCGGCCCGGTCGCCGATGACCAGGGTTTGCTCCGCAGTCACGCCCGCCTCCTCCAGCAGGGCCAGCAGGCCGGTCGGATCGGGCTTGAGGCGGCCGACGCCGTGGTCGCCGGACCAGATGACGTGATCCGCCTTGAGGCCCAGCGCGGCGAGCTTGGCGTTGACCGGATAGTCCGACCACACCGCGATCCGCCGCCCCGTCGCCCGCAGCGCCGAGAACAGGCTGTCGATTCCGCGCGCCTTGTAGCGGGGGAGGTGGGCGAGCGGGCGGCGCTCGATCCATTCCTCCACCAGTGCCCGCACTTCGCCTTCCGAGCAGCCGCAACGCCGGGCGGTGAGGCGGAACTGCTCGTTGGTGAAATCGTCGCCCTGGACCTGGCCCAGCAGCTCGCGGATCTGGCGATAGGCACGCAAGGTCTCGATCGTGCGCAGACTGCGGCGCAGCAGGCTGTGCTTGACCAGTTCCAGCGCCATCGCGCGGCGGAGCGGGGGCTGGTCGTAGAGCGTGCCGTCGAGGTCGAAGACCACGAGCCGCACTTTGCTCCAGGCCACCTCTGTCACGATCTCCACTCCCTTACTTGCCGTGGCCGGGCAGCATGTCCACCGGGGTGAAGCTGCGGTTGGTGAGGCTGGTGAGGCTGGGCACGTCGATGAAGGAGAGCGCGAGCAGCACGCCCACGGTTATCGCCAGCGTGGTCATCAGGCGGCGCGAGCGGAACATGCGCTCCGGCCGCTGGGCGATGGAGTCGCGCAGCATGGAGAGCCAGAGGTAGCAACCGAACAGACCGGCAATGAACGGGAAGGCGAGGATGTACTCGACGCGGTACTTGATGAGGAACACGCCGAGGAAGAAGGACGAGAGCATGGCATAGACCAGGCAGCTCACCACCAGGCTTTCCGCCGTGTAGCCAGCAAAGGACTTGCGATAGCGGGTCAATGTCTCGAGCCCGACCAGCGCGGTGATGTCGCGGTATTCGGAGAGGCGCTTGGAACCCATCAGGAAGGCGCCGCCCGCCCAGTAGGCGAGCAGGAGGCTGGCGGGCGGCATGCTGGCCGGGTCCATCATCAGCCAGCCCAGGGTCAGGCGGATCGGATTGTTCACCGATTCCGAGATCACGTCCAGGAACGGCCGGTCCTTCGAGCGCAGCGGACGCACGTTGTAGAGCAGGCCCGAGGCGAGGAACACGACCGAGACGGTGAAGAAGGCGCTGCCCAGGGTCGCCGCCAGCGCCAGTCCGAACACTGCGAAGATCGCGTATTGCAGGTAGACCAGTGCCGGGGAGAGTTGCAGCGAGACCGCTGTGCGGTGGTGCTTGCTGGGGTGGTGGGCGTCGAACTCGCGGTCCAGCCATTCGTTGATGATGTAGTTGGCCGAGGCGATCGCGATGGCCACCACGAAGCCGATGACGATCCGTGGCGGCGCGTCCAGCAGCGAGGGTTCGCGCAGGGCATAGGCCAGGATCAGGCCGGGGATCACGAAAACATGCTTGGTCGCGTGATCGAAGCGGGCGAGGCTCAGGTAGTCCCGCAGGCGTGCGGTCTTACGGTCGAGCGTGGCGGCCTTGATCTTGGAACCCGTCATTTCAGTGGACATTTCCGGTTGCTCCTGACGCGGAGGGGTTGGACTGGGGGCGTTCACGGATGGGCCGTGGCGGTGACGCGATAGATGCGGCCGTCGGCGAACAGGCCTGCGGGTTCGAGCGCGAGGTCGCGCTTCAGCCGCGCTTCGCTGGCGAGGTAGAAGCGCCAGTCGATGCGATCGAGGCAGATCACGTAGACCGGAAGACCTGCGTTGGCCTGGGCCTGCATGAAGGCGATCTGGGCTTCGGGCGGATTGGCCGGGTCGGGGCGGTTGGTCCGCAGCAGTCGTTCCTGCGGCACGATCTGGGCAGGGCGATCCGCCAGCAGGGCAACGACGTCGGCGCCGTTCGAGTACAGGACCGCGTTGCCCGGCAGTGCTTTCACCGCCGCCATCGTGGGCGAGGCGCGCCAGTCGCGGCTCAGGAAGCCGTTCCCTTCGCGGTAGTACTCGTGGGTGCGGACCGAGGTACGCACGGTATGTCCGGCCAGCACCAGCGCGGAGAGACCGGCAAGCGCGAACCACACCTTGCGAAGACCGCCGAGGCGCCGGTCGAGGCCGCTCGCCTGCGTTGCAACCAGCATCACCAGCACGACATAGGCCGGAAATCCATAGCGTCCGACGAACTGGAGGTTCGCTTCGAGGGCGGTGGAAAGCCAGACGAAGGCGAGATAGCCCACGAAGAACAGGCCCAACGTCAATGAGAAGGCAATCCGCAGTTCGCAGGAAATGTCGAGGCGGGACCGGCGCCAGGCGGCGAACTGGCGGGTGAACTGCCAGCCTGCGAAGCCGAGCACGGCCACCAGCAGCAGCACGCGCAGGGCAAGCGGAACGGCATCAGGCAGCAGCCAGGCGGCGGTGGTTTCCAGATTGGCCCACCACTGCGCCGGACCCATGTTGCCGTAGAACTTCAGCTCACGCCCGATCGAATGGCCGACCGTCAGGGTGCTGGCCACGACCCAACCGAAGAACAGCGCGCCGCCGGGGATCGCCATCAGCGCGCTGTCGGTCAGGCGGCGGGAGATGGGCAGGCGCGGGTCGGTCAGGATCACCAGCACGAGGGCGGCGCCGAGCGGTGGGGCGGTGAAGCGTGTGAGGGTGGCCATGCCCAGCATAAGCGAGGCGATGGCAAGGTCGCGCCGTGTGCCGCGTTCGAAATAGTCGAGCGCAAACCACAAGGTCAGCAGTACGAAGGTGATGAACGGCGGCTCGGAGATTACGGCCGCATGAAGAGAGACGAACTGCGGCGCCAGTGCGATCAGGGCGGTGCCTATCGCGGCATAGCGCCAGTCACCGGTGATCCGCCGGACCAGTGCGAAGACCAATAGGACGTTGGCTGTCAGAGTTACGACGCCCCAGGCCACGGCCGCTGTCAGCAGCGGCACGCCCAGGGCATGGGGCAGCACCAGCATCCAGTGATAGACCGGCGCGTCATAGGGGATCGGGCTGATCCCCATGTAGCGGGTGCTGTCCGGCGAGACGATCATGCCCTGATGGATGTTCAGCCGGAACAGCACCAGCGACAGCACCAGCAGGGCAGCGCAGGCGATCCATCCACTGGATGCGCTGCCTAGGCTCTGCCGGTCGGCGAAGGGGTTGCGGGCGGTGGGGGTGAGCCTTTCGGCGGGAGTAGCCATGGCGTCAGCCCAGCACGCGCTTGATGTTCTTGACGACGAAGCGCACCGTCGCATCGGCCACGCCCCGTCCCAGCACGTCATCGAGCGCTTCGATCAGTCGGTCGATCTGCGCTTCGGAAACGATGTAGGGCGGCATCAGGTGCAGCAGGTCCCGCGCGCCGGGCTGGAAGTGAACGAGGATGCCATGGCGCTCGTAAAGCTCGCGGGCCATCGCGCCGATCAGTACCGTTTCGTACGTCACGAAAAGCGAGGTCTTGCGAATATCTATAGCTTTTTCAGCTAATTGCTGGCCAAAGTTAAGCTCGATTGCCTGGAAGCAACCCTTGCCGCGCAGCGAGACGATCTTGCGTGGATATTTCTCGCGTAGTTTCTCAAGTCTCTCCTGCAAGTAACTGCCGATCGATCCTGCGCGTTCGATCAGCTGCTCGTCTTCGAGTACGTTGAGCGTTTCGATACCCACGGCGCAGCTCTCGCCCATGCCGCTGAAGCTGGAGCTGTGGAGGTTGCAGTCGTTCTTGTTGCCGTAAGCCTTGTCGAAAAGGGCCTGCGAGGTGACCATCGCGCCCAGTTCGCGCTTGCCGCCACCCAGCGTCTTGGCGAGAGTGACGACATCGGGGACCACCTCCTCGTGCATGAAGGCGCAGAACTTGCCGGTGCGGCCCATGCCGACCTTCACTTCGTCGAAGATGGTCAGGATGTCGTTCTCGCGGCAGAGCTTCGCGAACGCGGTGAGGAAGCCGGGATCGGGGACATGGCAGGAGGTGCCGCGGATCGTCTCGACGATGCCCGCGATGATGCGGTTGCCCTTTTCGAACTGCTCGCGGGCGATAACCTCGCGGACCGAGGCGATGTCGCCATAGGTCGCGAAGACCACGTTCTCCTTGGGCACGCCCATGATGAAGCCGCTCTGCACGTCGGTGGCGGTGGTGAGGGAGAGCGGGCCGTGGGTCTTGCCGTGGAAGGCGCCCTTGAAGCAGAGGAACTTGGTCTTGCCCTTGGGCGTCTGCACCCGCTCGCAGATTTTCATCGCCGCTTCGTTGGCCTCGGTTCCCGAGACTGCCAGGAACGAGACGTCGAGCGGCTCGGGCAGGAAGCGCGAGATGTTGTAGGCCAGCGCGCCCTGCAGCTTGTGCGGGGCGATCTTGATGCAGTCCAGCACCTTGCGATCGTGGCAGAGCCGCTCGGCGGCGATGATCCTCGGGTGGTTGTGGCCGAGGCCGAGCACCCCGAAGCCGCCTGAGTAATCGAGGACCTTGCGGCCGTCCCGCAAGGTGATCTCCGCGCCCTGGGCGCTCTCGATATCCATGTGCGCGAGGCCGAGGATGTCGAAGACCTGGAGCATGTACTTGTTGAGGTGGGCGGCATAGAGGCCCATCGCGGTTTCGTTGTCGAGCGCGAGGCTCTGCTCCAGCGTCAGCAGTCCATGGTTCTGCCGACCTTCGCGGCTCGGTGCTTCGATCTTCGCAAGTGCCGTCACGCTCGTTCCCTTCTTCAAGCGGAATGGAAGGAAGGTACCGCGCGGCGCGGGGAGAATGTATCTACAGGACCATATAATACCGAATGCCCGGCGAGGCCCGGAGCCTTAGCCCGAGGGGATTCCCGGCCTACTCCTGCTGGGTAGGTCGAATGCCCGGCAGTATGGACAAAAGGGGATCGGGAATGACGATCATCGTCGGTCTGGGTCTGCGGTTTGTCGATTTTGCGACAAGTTTTGCCTCGCAAGCTGCCACGGAACTCCGTATTGGCGAAATCCGGCCCGCAACGGGCTTGATGGACGGGAATTGCAGGCGAAGCCGAAGACATGGCCTTGACGTTGGATAACCTGAACAGCCTGCCGGAAGGCGGGCCGGGTCAGGACGACCTTTCCCTCCAGTCCCAGAACCCGCTTCCTCCCTCCGAAGGCCAGCCCGGCAAAGGCGCGCCTCGCAAAGGCCGGTCGCACTGGTGGTGGTTCTCGCGCGGGCTGGCGGGCCTGCTCATGCTGTTCTTCCTGACGATCGGCTGGCTCGTCGTCACGGCGCCGCTGTCGAAGTCGCTGCAACCGATCTCGCCGCCGCAGATCACCCTCCTCGCGGCGGACGGCACGCCGATCGCCCGCAATGGCGCCATCGTCGATGCTCCGGTCGAAGTGAAGAACCTGCCGATCCACGTCGGCCAGGCCTTCATTGCGATCGAGGATCGCCGGTTCTACGACCACTGGGGCATCGACCCGCGCGGCATCGCCCGCGCGCTCTGGAGCAATGTCAGCGGCGGCAGCACCCAGGGCGGCAGCACGATCACCCAGCAGCTCGCCAAGTTCACGTTCCTCACTTCCGAGCGCAGCCTGACCCGCAAGGCGCGCGAAGTGCTCATCGCCTTCTGGCTGGAGGCCTGGCTGAGCAAGGACCAGATCCTCGAACGCTACCTCTCGAACGCCTACTTCGGCGACAATACCTATGGGTTGCGCGCCGCCTCGATGCACTATTTCCACCGCAGGCCGGAGAACCTCTCGCCCGCGCAGTCGGCCATGCTGGCCGGACTGATGAAGGCGCCCTCGCGGCTGGCGCCGACCAACAATTACGACCTCGCCGAGAAGCGCATGAAGCTCGTGCTCCAGGCCATGGTCGAGGCGGGCTACATGACCCCGGAGCAGGCTCGCGCTACCCGCGCGCCGCGCCTCGACGTGCGCTCGCAGAACGACTTGCCGACCGGGACCTATTTCGCCGACTGGGCCTTGCCGCAGGCGCGCGGGCTGGATGAGGCCAGCTACGCCGCGCAGACCTACAAGACCACGCTCGATTCCCGCCTTCAGGCCGCCGCCCGACGCGCGATCGAGGCGGCGCCGCTCGGCAAGGCGCAAGTCGCGCTGGTGGCGATGCGGCCCAACGGCGAGGTCGTGGCGATGGTCGGCGGACGCGACTATGCCAAGTCCCCGTTCAACCGCGTGACCCAGGCCCAGCGCCAGCCCGGCTCGACCTTCAAGCTCTTCGTCTATCTGGCGGCGCTCAACGACGGCTGGAAACCGACCGACACCATCGAGAACACGCCGTTCGAGATTGGCTACTACCGTCCTCAGAACGCGGGCGGCTCCTATTCGCAGACGATCACGCTGGCCGACGCCTTTGCCCATTCCAGCAATGTTGCCGCCGTGCGCCTGTTCCAGAAAGTGGGCGACAAGGCGGTGATCGACATGGCCCGTAAGCTCGGCGTCACCGCGCCGCTGCCGCAAGGCGATCCCAGCCTGGCGCTCGGCACGTCCAGCATGACGCTGATGCAACTGACCGCAGCCTATGCGGGCGTCGCGGGCAACCGCTTCCCGGTTGTGCCCAGCGCTTTCAAGGCCAAGGAAGAAGGCTGGTTCGACGGCCTGATTAGCGGTCGCAGCAGCCTTTCCGACGGCGTGCACGAGAACATGGAGACCCTGCTGCGCGGCGCCGTCAATCGCGGCACCGGGCGCGGCGCGCGGCTCCAGGCCGCCAATTACGGCAAGACCGGTACGAGCCAGGAAAACCGCGACGCGCTCTTCGTCGGCTATGCCAAGGACCTCGTGGTCGGCGTCTGGGTCGGCAATGACGACAACACGCCGCTCAAGGGCGTCTCGGGCGGGACCATCCCGGCGCGCATCTGGCGCGACTTCATGCAGCAGGCACTTGGCGAGCGCGCGGCGCCGCGTCCGCACGCGACCGAAAGTCCCGATCCGGAAGGCCCGGTCCAGCCCCTCGACGTGCCTGACATCGGCGATATTCCCTTGGGCGATGCCAATCTGCGGGTGGAACAGGGCAAGGCCGTGCTCTCGACCCAGATCAACGGCGCTCCGGTCGACGTGAAGCTCGACCAGAACGGGTTCCAGATCGACGGGCGGAAGGTGATCGAACAGCTCGTGCAGCCGGCACCGCGCCCCGCCGAAACGCCTTCGCCGCAGCCATGAACTTAGCTGCTGCCGAGGCGGGAGGGTTGGCGGTCTTCGTTCCGCCAGCAGAAGCGGCGGCTCGATCCTGACCAGTTCCGCACGAAAGTGCCGACCCGTTCCGCCCCGAGGGCACCGCCGAACAGGAACCCCTGGGCAATGTCGCAGTGCAATTCGCAGAGCCGGCCGAGTTGCACCTCGTTCTCGACTCCTTCCGCGACGGTGCGGATATCCATGCGCTGGGCGATGTCGATGATCCCGTGGACGATGGCAAAGTCCGCGCTGTTCGTGCTGCCGAGGCGCGAGACGAACGAGCGGTCGATCTTGAGCACGTCCACCGGATATTGCTGGAGATGGGTGAGCGAAGCGTAGCCCGTGCCGAAATCGTCGAGGGCGATGGTGACACCGGCTTTCGCGAGCGTGGCGAGGGCGCGCTCGGCGGTGGAGGCCATGTGGCCGAGAAACACGCTTTCCGTCACTTCGAGTTCGAGTTCGGAGGGCGACAGATCCAGCGCGTGGAGCCGTGTCAGGATGCGTTCCGCAAAGTCGTCGCGCCGGAAGTCCACCGGCGAACCGTTGATGGCGATGCGCCCGATCGCGTACCCTTTGTGCTTCCATTCGGCCATGTCGCGCAGCACCCGCTCCAGCATCCGGTCGGTAAGCTGGATCGAGAGGGCACTGTCTTCGAAGGCGGCGTGGATCGCACCGGGCGGTTGCAGGCCGCGCTCGCGGTGATGCCAGCGCAGCAGGGCCTCGAAGCCGACGATGGTGCCGGTGGAGAGGCAGATCTTCGGCTGGTAGAAAGGCAGGACGCGTTCCTCGCCCAGCGCGTCGCGGGCGTCGCGTAACATGCCGTTGCGCAAGTCCACGGCCTCGCGAAGCTCGGGATGGAAGCTCTCGACATCGCCCGAACTTTTCGCCTTGGCCGTGTAGAGCGCGAGGTCCGCGCTCTTGAGGACCGCTTCGCCGTCTTCGCCATCGTTCGGCCAAAGCGCGACACCGGCGCTGACCCCGGCTTCCACGACGCTCTCGTCGATCGTGATCGGCTGCGCCACATCATGGAGGACGGTCCGTACGAAAGCGGAGCAGTCGTCCTTGGTATCGAGGGTGGGCAGGATGAGCGCGAATTCGTCGCCGCCAAGGCGGGCCGCCATCGCCCCTCTCGGAAGCCGTGCCGACAGCCTTGCCGCCACGGCCTTGAGCACCATGTCGCCGGCACCATGACCCAGGCTGTCGTTGATCGACTTGAAGCCGTCGACATCGAAGACGACGACGCCGACTTTCGTATTTCGGGTCCGCGCGCGGCTCAGTTCCTTCTCGAGCTGCTGGTAGAAGCAGGCACGGTTGGGTAGGTCGGTCAAGGCATCGTGATAGGCCGCCCGGCGCAGTTCCGCCTCCGAGCGCCGGGCCTGGGTCACGTCCTGGAGCGCGCCGATCGAGCGCCGCGCTTTCCCGGCTTCGTCACGAAGCGCATAGCCGCTCGAAAGCAGGTGGACGTAGGACCCGTCGGCGGCGCGAAACCGGAATTCGTGCTGCCATTTGTCCGAATTCCCCGAAAGCACCTGGGTCGTCAACGCGTCCACGCCGGGCAGGTCGGCCGGATGAATGTGGTCGCGCCACCAGGCGACGGTCGTGCCTTGCGCCGCTTCGACATGGCCGTAGATAGTGTCGATCCCTCCGGCCCATTCGAGACGGTCGGTCTGGTGGGACCAATCCCAGATCAGGTCCCTGGTGGCGCGGGATGCCAGCCTGTACCGTTCCTCGCTGTCGCGCAGGGCGGTTTCGGCAGCGACCTGATCGTCGATATCCTCAAGGTTGCCGTACCACTTGATAATGCGCCCGGTTTCGTCCCGGCGCGGATAGGAGCGCGCCCTTACCCAGCGGTAGCTGCCGTCCACCTGGCGCAGGCGATAGCGGACATCGGCTACCGGATTGTCGGCGGCCTGGAGGGCCGTGTGCCAGGCATCCAGAACGCGCGGCAAGTCTTCGGGATGAACCGCCACGGTCCAGCCGGACCCCATGCCGTCCTCCACGGAAATGCCGGTCATGATCGTCCAGCGCGGACTGATCTCGCAGATCGAGCCGTCCGGTTCGCTGATCCAGGGAAGTTGCGGGTTGAGGTCCACGGAGCAGCGGTAATGCTCCTGGCTCTGTTCCAGCGCGTTCAGAAGTCCCTTCATCTCGGAGCGCGAGCGCAGCAGTTCGAACATGGCGGACCGGTTCGTCGCCAGCGTACGCAGGATGACGGCCGCTGCCAGCAGGAATGTCACGCCGGTCCCGGCAAGATACCAGTCCCCTGAGAGCAGGAGGCGTCCGGTCATGGGGGCCGCACCGAACAGCAGGACGAGACGGGCCGCGGAGGGCAGGGCCTGGAGGCAATAGCAGCACCCGATGGCTCCGACGAAGACATAGAGCGCGATCGATCCGGAGTGCTGGGGATCGGTCTCCTCCAGCAGGATCAGGCCCCAACTGCCAAACAGGAGACTGAGCGCTGCCGCTGCAACTTTGGTGCCGCGCAGATAGCGGCGAATTTCATCGATTCCGGCGTCGCGCTTGCGGCGCGACAGCCAGAGGATGGCACGGATCGTGGTTATGAAGACGAGGCTCAGCGGCATGACGATCCCGATAAGCGGGCGAACGTCGGGACTGGCGACGAGCACCAGAAACGCTGCATTGATCGTCATCAACAGGTACATGAGCGGGATCTGCTTCCGCAGGCTCAGGTATTGCTCGCGGATCAGCGCCAGAGAAGGGTCATGCAGTTCCTGGAGTTCGGGCAAAGTCTTCACATGAGAGCTTATAGAGAGCCAAGGGACTGTCACGTTCCGGTAGTGCGGTTAAGATTTGATGTGTCCGCGTCCGGGGCGAGCCGAAGGTTTTCAGGCCGACAACGCGCTGGAATGCCGCTCATTTCTCAGAAAACCGCACTATCGCTTTGTAAAACGGTGCAAGTTTGTGCAGGCAGTTGCGGTGAAGGAAAGAGCCGTTTCGGTTCTGTCTGCGCGACAACCTCACAGGCTTCGCCGCATCAGACACATGCCGTTGCTTTCGTCCAGCAGTCGCAGGCACGGTTGTTCGGCGACGATATCCCGGAAGTTGGAGAAGCGCGGCGGTTTCAGCAGGTACCCGGCCGCACCCAGCGCGGCCGAGCGTTTCCTGTCGGGTTCGTAGTCGGAGCCGCTGCACATGACGACAAGGATATCGCGCAGGGCTTCGTCGTTCCGAATCTGCTCCAGCAGCCTGAAACCGTCGACATCGGGCATGTTGATGTCGAGGAGGACGAGATCGACGAGAGCGCCGGGTGTCGTAAGCAGGCGATGGGCTTCCCGTCCGTCGCGGGCGCTTTGCAGGTTGCAGCGCAGCTTCGGGCGTCTGAACAGAGCGATTTCGGTCATTTCCAGGTCCGCCTCCCGGTCGTCGACGATCAGGACATTGGCCATGGCGAGACTGTCGTTTTCGGGCTCCGCCGCAGGGGGCTCGGGCGGTTCGGCGCCGGGTAGCGAAAAGGAGAAAGTGGCGCCTCCGCCTTCGCCGTTTTCGCAGCGGATCGTCCCGCCATAGAGCGAAACGATCCGCCGACAGATGGCGAGGCCGAGGCCGGAGGCGTCGTTGCGATGGACCAGACGGCGGAACGGCTCGAAAACCTGTTCGCTCTGGCTGGCCGGGATGCCGCTTCCGTCGTCGCTCACGGACAGGAGATGGCCTTCGGCAGTCCGCTTGCTGGCGATGGAAATGGTGACCGGTCCCTCGTTGTGGAGGATCGCATTGGCTACGAGGTTCTGGAGCAGCTGTCGCAGATGGACCGGATCGGCAACGAGCGTGGGCAGCGGTCCGTGGATGATCGTGGTCCCGCGCTCGGCGATGATCCGGGCGAGGTTCTGCCGGATTTCGGCTACGACATCGCTGAGAAGGCACAAGGAACATGCGGAAATTTCTGGAGAATCGAGCCGGGTATAGTGGGCCACGGAGTCGATGAGCGTTCCCATCCTCGCTGCGGAATCGCTGATGAAGCGCAAGTAGGTTGCCTGGGTTTCCTGGTCCTGCGGTTCCTCCTGCAGCATTTCGGAGAACGATACGAGCGTTCTCACCGGTTCGCGCAAGTCGTGGGCCAGGGCGCGGGTGAAGATGCCGAGGCTGGCGTGTTGTTCGCCGATGCGGACCTGCTGCTCTTGCAGCCTCCCGATCATGCCCTGAAGGCGGGTGTAGAGTTCGGCGTTTTCCAGCGCCACGGAGGTCGTGTCTGCCAGGGCCTGAAGAACCGCGAGTTCCTCCGCCGAAGGGAGGCGGTGGGTGGACCAGTAGTTGCCGATGGCTCCGATCGGCGAAGTCCGGCGGATCGGGACCATGGCCATGCTCTTGACGAAAGTCGGGCGATAGGCCTCGACCGGCACGCGGGGGTCGTCGTAGATGTCCTCGATGACGACGCTTTGCGCGTTGACCATCACCCAGCCGCTGACGCACTGGCTCATGGGAAAGCGCAGGCCTTTCCACAGAGGTGCGATGGCGTTTTCTTCCGCGTAGTAGCAATTGTCGCCATCGCGCAGGACGAATGTGGCGCCGTCCGCGCCGGTCAGGTTGCGGGCGGCATCGCGCACGACTGCGGTTACGGCATCGAGGTCCCGCGCATGAGACAGGTCCTGCACGAAAGCGACCAGCCGCTCCATCGCGGAAAGATACCAGGATTCGGTGGAAGCGGGAGGCTCGGTGAGGGGCAGGGCCGAGGTCTTTTTCATGCTGTAGGGCCTTCGAAGGGCGACGCCGATCGCGTGACAGACGGTAGCCTTCCGGAGCTTTCGAGAGAGCGAAGAGCCGGTTAGGTATTTCAACCGGAATTGTGGTGGTCCCTGTACGGCGCTTGGCGGTGCGCCTAGAAGCGGGCCATGTCTTTCCGCCTGCTTATCGACGGTCGCCTTTGCGACGGTACTTCGACTATCGACGTCCTCGATCCCTCTACCGGCACCGTGCTTGCTTCCAGCTGGTGCGCCGATGATGCCCTGGCGGAACGGGCCATTGCCGCCGCCCATCGCGTCTTTCCCTCGTGGCGTGACACGTCTCCGCAGGAGCGGGGCACTGCCCTCGACGCTCTGGCCGACGCGCTGGAGCGGGAGGCCGAGGCCTTTGCCCGTCTCCTCACACAGGAGCAGGGCAAGTCGCTGGCCGAAGCGCGGGGCGAAGTCGGCGCTTCGGTGGCGGCGCTGCGCTATCACGCGGGCCTGAGACTGGAGGATCGTGTCCTCGTCGAGACTTCGGAAGAGCGGATCGTCGAGCAGCGCTATCCGCTGGGCGTCGTCGCGGCCATCGTGCCGTGGAATTTTCCGCTCCTGCTGCTCGTTCTCAAGCTGGCGCCTGCACTGGCGGCGGGCAACTGCGTCATCGCCAAGCCAGCGCCGACCACGCCGCTCACCGCGCTCAGGCTCGGCGAACTGGCGGCGGACCTGCTGCCGCCGGGGGTATTCCAGACGCTTGGAGATGCCGGATCGCTGGGGTCGTTCCTAACCGCGCATCCGGGGATCGCCCATGTCAGTTTTACCGGATCGACCGCGACGGGCCGCAAGGTCATGGCCTCGGCAGCGGGGACGCTGAAGCGCTTTACGCTGGAACTGGGTGGCAACGACGCCGCCATCGTGCTTGACGATGCCGATATCGCCGCCATCGCGCCCCGGCTGTTCGAGGGTGCCATGTCCAATGCGGGGCAAGTCTGCCTCGGCATCAAACGTATCTATGCGCCGCGTAGCCGGATCGATGCGCTTTGCGATGTGTTGGCCGATCTGGCGCAGCAGGCGGTGGTCGGCAGCGGCCTCGATGAGGGGGTGACGCTTGGCCCGGTCCAGAACGTTGCGCAGCACGCGCGTCTGGCCGACTTGCTGGAAGAGAGCCGCCGTCTGGGCCGGGTGCTGACGGGCGGCACGCCGCTGCCGGAACCGGGCTGGTTCGTACCGCCTACGGTGATCCGCGACTTACCCGAGCAGGCCCGCCTCGTGCGGGAGGAACAGTTCGGACCGGTCATTCCCGTCCTTGCCTACGACGGCGTGGAGGAAGCGGTCGCGCGTGCCAACGCCAGCGAATACGGCCTCGGCGCTTCGGTCTGGAGCGGGGATGTCGAGCGGGCGCTGTCCGTCGCCTCGGGGATCGAGAGCGGGCTGGTCTGGGTCAACCGGGTCTTCAGCCTGCCGTTCGAAGTGCCGATCGGCGGCGCGAAGCAGTCCGGGATCGGTCGCCATCAGGGGTTTGCGGGCATGGAGGAATTTACCCAGGCCCGCATCGTCAACGCGGCGCTACATTCGAATTGAGACGGTATAGCGGAGTGAACATGCAGGACGTTTTCCTCTTCTCCTACGGAACCTTGCGGCAAGCCGAGGTGCAACTGGCCCTGTTCGGCCGCGAAGTGGTGGGCACGCCGGACGCCATGCTGGGCTGGCGGCAACGCATGATCGAGATCACCGATCCCGATGTGATCGCCAAGAGCGGCACGCGATGGCATCCGATGGTCGAACCCAGCGGTCGCGTGGAGGATGCCGTGGAAGGAACGCTCTTCCGGATCAGCGCGCAGGACCTTGCCAATGCCGATGCCTACGAAGTGGACTATGTGCGCCGGGAAGTGCAACTGCGCTCCGGCGTGACGGCCTATGTCTACGGTGACCCGGAGACCTGATACGTGCGCCTGCCCCGGCGTTTTCCTTGAAAGCATTTCCGTTACTGGAGCTACCATGTCTGCATCTGCCCCGCTTTCCACCTCGCCGCGCGAAGCGGTCGGGCCGCACTATTCGCTCGATGCCCTGCGCGAAGCTCAGGCGCTGTCCTGGCAGGCACTGGAGCGTATTGCGAAACAAGTTCGTCCCGGCATGCGCGAGAGCGAGGCGGTTGCGATCGGCCATGCCGCGCTGGCGGAACTGGGCATGGAGAAGTCCTGGCACCCGGTGCTGGTGCGGTTCGGGGAGAACACCCTGAAGATCTTCAGCGACCGCAGCGAAGGCGACGCCGTTCTCGGCGAGAACGATATCTACTTCATCGACATGGGTCCGGTATTCCTCGGCCATGAAGGCGATGTCGGCGCGACTTTTGCCGTGGGCAGCGATCACGAGATGCAGGCCTGCGCCCGCGACGTGAAAGTGCTGTTCGACCGGGTGCAGGCGATCTGGGGGCAGGGCGAAGTGACCGGTTCCGCGCTCTATGCCCGCGCCGAGGAAGAGGCGCGGGCGCTGGGCTGGGTGCTCAACCTCGACATTCGCGGGCACCGGGTCGGCGACTATCCGCATTCGGTGCATAAGGGCGGCAATCTCGGTGACTTCGATCACCTGCCGGGCAAGGGGCTGTGGATTCTGGAAATGCAGATCCGCCATCCGACGCGGCCCTTCGGCGCCTTCTACGAGGACCTGCTGGCGTGAGAAATGGGAGCGCCCCGGTTTCGGCCGGGCCGCTCCCCACGCGATCAGAAGCGGTAGTTCGCCATCAGGCCGAAGTAGTTGCCGTTCCTGCCGCCGTTGGCCTGGAACGAGTCGCTGGCGGCGAAGTAGGTCTCCCAGAGACGGAAGGCGAGCCGGTCGGTCGCCTGCCATGAGGCTTCGAGATTGAGGTCGGTGCCGATCGCGCGGCTTGAACCGTAAGGCGCGAAGCTGGAACCCGAGGGGCCGATGTAGACGCCGTCGCCCTTGCGCGCGCGCCACAGGAAGTCCGGTCCGGCCATGACGGTGATCGCGGGCGTCGGCTTGACCGTCACCGAGGGGTAGATGTCCATCAGGTTCGAGAAGCTGAAGAACGCTGCCTCGCTGATCAGCGGCAGGCGGGCGGCGGCGGGGACGAAGGTGCCCATCTTGCCGTCGTTCAGGTCCTTGTCGCCGCTGAAGTAGTTGGTGCGCAGGCCCAGGCGCGGCTTCATCGGCGCGTCGAACGTGTAGCCGCCTTCGAACATCGCGCCATAGGCCCGGATGTCCTTGTCGATGAAAGTGCCGCTCTGATAAGTGCCTTCGAGGTCGAGGTCCCAGTGGGGCCCGCGCTTCCACAGGCGTCCGCCCCAGTTGTTGCGATCGTCCTTGCCGATGCCCGCGGTGAGCGTCGCGCGGTCGCGCTTCATCTCGTACCAGTAGAGGTCGGTGCCGAAACCGGCGATACGGTTGGGCGCGCTGATGTAGATGCCGTGGAAGTCCTGGGCGTGGTTCGGGCCGTCGTCGAACGTGCCCGGCTTGATCTGGACTGGCTTCACCGCGAAGACATCCACCGAGAGTTTGCCCGGCAGGATGTAGGTGGCGCGCAGGCCCTGATAGGTGAAGCGCATGTTCAGGCCTTCGCGCACGCCCGCCAGCTTGCCGTTGCCCAGCGGCATCTCGAAGCGGCCGGGGCGGAAGGTGATCTTGCCCGCCTTGCCCAGCGGCACCGTCACGTCGACGAAGGCCTGGTAGATGTCCACCTTGTCGCGGTTGGGCGGGGTGGCGAACTGTTCTCCGAATTCGCGGTTGTCGCCCAGTTCCAGATAGGCGCGCAGGTTCTCGCCGACATGGAGGTCGGCCAGCAGGCGCAGGCGGGACTGGACCGGATCGTTGTTGTCGTTCGCCTTCAGGCCCAGCGAGGAGCGGTGCCAGTCGGTATAATAGAGGCGCGCTTCGCCGCCGAGGGTCAGGTAGACGTCGTCGCTGCCGATGGGGATATGCTTGATCTTTTCGAGCAGGGGGGCGTCGGCCTCCGGCTTCTTCGACCAGTCTTCGGTCCAGCGGATGTTCTGCGGCAGGCCTGCCGGGCCGGGCCGACCGCCGGGCATCGCCTCGGCAGGGCGCTGCTGCGATTTTGCGGGGCGCACGCCCGGAGGGGCCTGGGTGGACAGGGTGCCGGCCTCGTCGGTCTTGGTGCTGTCGGGCGGAACCGACTGGGCGAGGGCAGGCAGGGGGGCGAGGGCAGGCAGGGCGGCAAGAGCGGCCGTGCCGCAGGCAAGCAGGGTTGTAGCGCGGGGGGAGCGCATGGAAAATCCTCTCGGGAAACGTCTTGCTATTTTTAGGCGGGGATGGCCGTCTGCGAGTGGCCATCCCGTAACTTTTCTCCGGTCAGGCGATTGTGCTCTCGCGGTAGCGGACCAGCGACAGCACGACGGCGGCGATCAGCGTGCCGCAAGCCATCGTCATGGCGACCGGGGCAAGCCCCCAACCGGCATTGAACAGCAGACCGGCCACGATCGGGCCAAGCGCGGCCCCGGCGCGGCCCACGCCGACCACCAGCCCGGTGCCGCCGCCGCGCAGCGCCGCCGGATAGCTCTGCGCGATCACCGCGTAGAAACCGGCGATGGCGGCATTGGTGAAGAAGCAGGCCACGCAGGCGATCAGCGACAGGCCGCTCAAGGTCGAGAAACCCTGGCCGAACAGCATGACTGCGCCAGAACCCAGCACCATCGAGGCGACCACCAGCGGGCGGATGCCGACTTTCTGGCTGAGCACGCTGACGGTGATCGAGCCGATCGCACCGCCGATATTGGCCCATACCAGCACGCCGCCCGCCGATGCCGGCGGAAAGCCGAGATCGACGACGATTTTCGGGATCCACTTCACGAGGAAGTAGAAAGTCATCATGTGGAAGAAGCAGACGGCCGTGAGCATCGTCGAGACGCTGGCAAGGCCCGGTGCGAAGAGGGCGGCGACGCTGGCCTTCTGCTTGACCGGATCGGCAGGCGGCATCTGGGGTAGCGGTTGGCGACCCTGACGGACGAGTGTGCGGTTGATCTTATCCAGTGCACCGGCGGGGCGCTTGAGCAGGAGAAAGGCCATCGTCTCGGGCACCAGCCAGAGCACCAGCGGGATAAAGCAGAGAGTGACGACGGCGCCGAATTCGAATACCGACTGCCAGTGACCGGTTTCCGCGAGGAGCCAGGAAGCGACCGAACCGCCGACGATGGCGCCCATCGGATAACCGCCCGCCATGATCGCGACGGTCAGGTTGCGGCGCCTGGCGTTCGAGCATTCGGCGACGACGGCGTTGGTCGCGGCCAGCATGCCGCCGATGCCGAGGCCGGTGAACAGTCGATAGGCGGAAAGGATCGGTACACTCGTCGCGGTCGAGGCCATGAACATGCCCGTGCCCATGATGACGAGGCAGGCCAGCAACATCGGACGGCGACCGACTTTGTCGGCCAGACTGCCGAGCACGAAGGCGCCCACGCCCATGCCGAACAGTTCCATCGAGAGTACGAGGCCGAGCGCGGCGCGGTCGATGCCCCAATCCTTGGCGATACCCGGCGCGGCGAAGCTGATCGACAGAACGTCGAAGCCGTCGAGCGCGTTGAGCGCGGTCGCGATGGCAATGGCGATTACCTGACGGTAATGCATCGGTTCACGCGCAATTGTGGCGCGGGGGTCTTCCATGCACTTCTCCTCTGCCGCTCCCGGTTTTCGCTTGGGGGCGGATTTTATTGGCGACTCTTCTTGGACAGGCTCGGACGCTGTTGCCCGAGCCTGTCACCGAGTTGGGTGAGGTGCTGGTCGCGGGTCTCGGGATGGTCTTCAAGCATAGCACTGTGCAAACGAGGCACAAATAGCCAGATTGGATAGCCTCCGATCGGCTAA
This sequence comes from Novosphingobium sp. BF6, assembly GCF_058273105.1. Taxonomy (NCBI): domain Bacteria; kingdom Pseudomonadati; phylum Pseudomonadota; class Alphaproteobacteria; order Sphingomonadales; family Sphingomonadaceae; genus Novosphingobium; species Novosphingobium sp. BF6. Next base: position 1,661,789 of record NZ_CM177776.1, on the reverse strand, counting down.
GTGCTTATCCGGTAACGGTAACGATTTTCGACGTCGAAAGGGGCAGTTCTTCGCGCGTCGCGGTATCGTGATGCCTATGGATTCGCGAGCTGCCGAGTCTGGCCGTTTTCGAAGCGGGAAAGCACGAGACCCAGCGGGATCAGCACCAGCGTTATCGCCGCGATCATGCCGAAGGCGAGCCACCAGCCATAGCTTGTTCCCTGTATCCATCCGGTCAGCGTCGGGCCGACCGCGGCGAAGCAGTAGCCGATGCTCTGGGCCTTGGTGGAGGCGCGGCGGTTCTCGTCCATCGTTCGGGTGAACTTCATGATCATCATGAAGACGAGCACGAAAGTGCCGCCATGGGCGATACTGCCGATCGGCGACCAGAACATCCATTGCTCCGGCGCAAGGAGGATCCAGATCGGCGTGACGGTCCAGATCGCGCCCATCGCCATCATCAGCGTTCCGAGCGAGAACCGGCGGGCCAGCAACGGAATGCCGAGCGATCCGGTCAGCGAAAGTATCTGGAACGAGGACGCGACGATACCTGCCTGCGTGGCGCCCATGCCGCCTGCTCCGGCAAGGTACGTCGGCAGCCAGGCGGTCAGGCTGTAATAGGCGAAGATGTGGACTGCGAAGGCCAGCGTCATGATCCACACGGCGCGTTGCTGGCCCGGCATCGAGGTGGTGGCCTTCGAGGGGGCCTCGGAGGTGGTCCGGCTGCTTTCCTCGGGCGCGGCTTCAGGTGGGGCGAGCAGGCGAACGATCATGGCTACGGCAGTCAGTCCGGCCCAAACGGCCAAAGCCCCGCGCCAGCCGATGCGATCGGCCAGCGGCGCGGTCAGGGCAAGCGTGAGCATGGCGCCGAGATTGAGCGAGATCGTGTAGAAGCCGGTGACGAGGTTCGTCCTGCCCGCGAAATCGCGCGCGATCAGCATCAGCGTGACGATGTTGCCGATCGCGATGCAGAGGCCGATCAGCAGCGTACCCGCGAACAGCCCCTCGATCCCCGCGAAAGGCCGCAGCAGCATGGCCAGCGCCACGCCCGCGAGAACCAGCTGGATCGAACGGTCGATGCCGAGCCGGGCGATCAGGGGCGAGACCAGCGGCGGCAGCAGGCCGAAGCACAGCACCGGGATACTGGTCAGCAGGCCCGCGCCCACCGAGCCGAGGCCCAAGCTCTCCCTTATCGATCCCAGCACGGGCTGGATCGCGGTGATCGGGCCGCGCAAGTTGCAGCCAAGCAGGATCAGCGCCAGCAAGGGCATCCAGAAGCGAGCGGTTGTTCCGGAAGGGGCTGCGCTGCAAGTCTGCGTCGGCGACGATGAGGTCATCGCGGCTGGATGCAGGCAGAGGCTCCAATTGGCAATGGCCGACCTGTGCGAACCCGACCGCTCTTCGCTGGCCTTGGCAGGACAGGTCTGGTATGAAGCGCGCGTCGGCAATCAGCAGGGAGGGCGACGATGTACCATCCGTATCTGCCCTTTGGGGCTCGCATTCGCGACTGGGGCTGACCGGGTTTCCCTGGATACCTGCCTCTCCTGATCCGAAGCCCTGGCTTCGGATCAAAGCTCAAACCCGCTGATACAATCCGCTGATACAGGGACCGCGCAGACCGCGCGGACATTTCCTCATGACCGATACCGACGAAGATCTGTTCCCGCGCGCCGCGGTCCTGCGCAAGGTTCTGGCATTTGCCTTCGGCCACTGGCGGCGAGCACCGGTGCTCGCCGTCGCCTGCGCCGGAGCGATGATGCTGGCGACCGTCACCGAAGTCTTCGTGCCGGTCTACGCCGGACGCATGATCGATGCCGTCGGCGGAGGGCTCGCGGCGGAAGCCTGGCGTGCCTTCGCGGCGATCACCATGCTCGGTCTCGGCCTTGTGGTGTTTCGCCTCCTCGGCTGGTGGGCGATCACGCCGCTGACGCTGGGGATGATGCGCGATGTGACGCAGGAAGCCTTCGCCCGCGTCCAGCGCCTCTCCACCGACTGGCACGCCAATGCCTTCTCCGGATCGACCGTGCGGCGCATCACCCGCGGCATGTGGGCGCTCGACACGCTGAACGACGTGCTGCTGCTCTCGCTGCTTCCCTCGCTGACGGTGCTGGTGGCGACGGTGATCCTGATGACCCTGCACTGGCCCGTGCTCGGGCTGGTCATGGCCGTGGGCGCGCTGGCCTATATCACTCTGACCGTGGGGCTGGCGACGCGGGTGCTGGCACCGATCGCGCGTCTTTCGAACCAGTGGGACACGCGGATCGGCGGTATCCTGGCCGATGCGATCGGCACCAATGCCGTGGTCAAGGCCTTCGGCGGCGAGGAGCGCGAGGAGGAACTGCTCGCGCGCACCGTCGCCAAGTGGCGCAAGCGGACGTGGCGGACCTGGATGGCCTTCACCTGGGCAGGCACCGGGCAGACCAGCCTGCTCTGGCTGGTGCGCGCCGCCGTCACTGCCGCCGCGCTCTGGTTGTGGATGCAGGGACAGGCGGGCGCGGGCGATGTCGCCTATGTGCTGACCAGCTACCTCGTGCTGAACGGCTATCTGCGGGACATCGGCCAGCACGTCCACATGCTCCAGCGCGCGGTGAACGAGATGGAGGAACTGGTCCAGCTTCATGACGAACCGCTGGGCGTGGCCGACCGCGCCGATGCGCGGCCCATCCGCATCGTCGACGGTGCGATCCGCTTCGAGGACGTGACGTTCCACTACGGCGGACAGGACAAGCCGCTGTTCAGGGATCTCGATGTGGCGATCCCGAGCGGTCAGCGTGTCGGACTGGTGGGGCCTTCCGGCTCCGGCAAGACCAGCTTCGTCAAGCTGATCCAGCGGCTCTACGACGTGGAGCATGGCCGGGTCACGATCGACTGGCAGGATGTCGCCCATGCCACGCAGACCTCGCTGCGGCGCCAGGTTGCCATCGTACCGCAGGAGCCGGTGCTGTTCCACCGCACTTTGGCGGAGAACATCGGCTATGGCCGCCCGGACGCCACGATCGAGGATATCGAACGGGCGGCGCGACTGGCCAATGCGCACCACTTCATCATGCGCCTGCCCAAGGGCTATCGCACGCTTGTAGGGGAGCGCGGCGTCAAGCTTTCGGGCGGCGAGCGCCAGCGCATCGCCATCGCGCGCGCTTTCCTGGCCGATGCGCCGATCCTTATTCTCGACGAGGCGACTTCCAGCCTCGACTCCGAGTCCGAGGCGGCGATCCAGGAAGCGATGGAGCGGCTCATGGTGGGCCGGACTGCCATCGTCATCGCCCACCGCCTTTCCACGGTGCGGGCGCTGGACCGCATCCTGGTGTTCCATCGCGGCGAAATCGTCGAGGATGGCACGCATGACGCTCTGCTGAAATCGAAGCAGGGGCAGTATCGCCGTCTGTTCGAGCGTCAGGCCGGGACGGTCGAGGCCGAGATACATTGAGTTCGCAGTTCCTCCCCGTGCCGGGGAGGAACTGCCCCGCGAACTTCGTCGCAAAACTGAAACGGCGCGCGGCTAGAGGCCGCGCATGGCACTCGCTTTCCCGCGCCCGGCCCGACAGCGGGTAGCTGCAAGTTCCGGTTTCGGACGGGAAGCGCGGCTGATCGGCTATGCCAGCGGAAACTTCGGGAAAAACCTGGTCTTCGCCGGTGCCGACGTCACTTTCCTCTACCTGCTGACCGACCTGTTCGGATTGCCCGGATCGGTGGCGGGGCTGCTGATGCTCGTGGCGGTGGCGGGGGACCTTGCGTTCGATCTGCTGGCCGCGCTGCTGGTCATTCGCCTGCGCCGGGCGGGCAAGGGCTATCGCTGGCTCATTCTGGCGGGCGCGATCCCGGCTGGAGGCGGCTTCGCACTGCTCTACGCGCTTCCGGCATTGGGGGCGGAGCGGGTCTGGATGGTCGCTGCCGCGCTCCTGTTGTTTCGCGGCGCCTATGCGGTGATTGACGTGCCGCACAATGCCCTGATGGCACGCATGACCGTGGACAGCCGCGCGCGGGGACGGGTGTCCGGCTATCGCCTGTTCTTCAGCACCACGTCCTCGCTGACGGTGGCCGCCCTGCTGACACCGACCGTCCAGTACGCGGTATCGGCGCAGATGCTGGAACTGCTGGCCCTGACCGGCTGTCTGGCGGGCGTGCTCTTCGCCATGACGATCGCCTTCTCAGCTCTGACTTCGGGGCGCGAGGAGCCGCTTCCGGACGGAAAGCACGGCGACGGGGACGGCATTGCCGTGCCGCTGCGTGACGGGCTGGTCCTCGGCATGGGGCTGATCGCGGCGATCACCGGCTTCGCGGTGCCGTCTTTCGAGCGGATGCTGCTCTACATGGGCACTTACGTCTTTCATCGCCCCGACAGCGTGAGCTCCCTGCTGGTCGCCATAACGTGCGGGCAGTTCTTCGGCGTGCTGTTCTGGACCATGCTGACGGGACGCTACGACAAGAGTCGGTTGCTGGCGGCGGGACATCTGCTCTGCGCGGCAAGCCTCGCGCTCTTCGCATTCTGCATCGCCTCTCCGCCGCTGCTTCTCGCCTGTGCGGTGCTGGTCGGTGCGGCTTTCACATGTGTGTTCATGCTGCCCTGGGGGCTTCTGGCCGACACCGTGGACTTCGTCGCCTTGCGCCATGGACGCCGGTTCGAGACCGGCCTCTTCGCTTTCTATCTCGTGGTCGTGAAGGCTAGCGGCGCGGCGGCGAACGGGATGATCGGCTGGTCGCTCGGGAGCCTCGGCTATGTGCCGGGGGCGGAGCAATCGGCGTTCGTCCGCACCGGCATTCTCGTGCTTGGGCTGGGCGTGCCGATGGCGGGAAGTCTTGCGGCCTTCGTGGTGCTGCGGCGCTTCGACATCGGCCATGCCCGCCACGCCCGCGTGCTCGCGGCGCTGTCTCGCCGCAGGCACGCGGAAAGGGTGACGGTTCCGATCAGGCCCCGGTCTGCGGCGGTGCCGAGCCGGTTTCGGGATCGTAGGCCGGATTGGCCGGGTCGAGCGGCGAAGGCGTGAGCGGCTGCGGCCTCACCGCGCTTTCCGCCCAGGCGCGGCAGATCATGTCGCGGAGCATCGCCGCGCCCTTGCCGGTCTGGGCATAGACCAGTTCGCGCACGTCGCTGTCCTTGAAATTGGCGAAGCGGGCGCGCTTTTCGAGGACATAGACCTGTTCCATCCGGCTGGACGCATCGTCGAGGAAGGCGAGGACCGCCTCGAACATGTCGCCCTTGCGGTGGGCGGGCGCGCCGAGGCGCGGCGCGATGTCCTTGACGGTCAGGCCGATGCCGTCGACAAATTCGCTCTCGAAGCGGCCATGGATCGTGCGGTCGCGGGTGTAGCCCTTGGGGTTGTCGCCCCGCCAGCCGTCGCTGTTGACGGAGTCGTGGAGCGGCTCGGCGCCGTCGCCGATGTAGTGGCCGAGGCGGATCACCTGGAAGGCGCAGTGCTGTTCGGCAAAAGCACTGTCCTTGCCTTCGGCCTTCAGCGCGCGGATCTGGCGCATGCAGGCGATCAGCCGCTCGTAGGATTCCATGGCGGCATAGGGCAGGGTGCCGGTCCAGCGGACATTGGTGCGCGCGGCGGTCGCCGGGTCGCTGTCCTTGATCGCCTCGTAACGCTTGTAAAGTGCGAGAACGAAGGCATAGCGCGAGCGCGGGATCGGCTTGAGGAAGGCGAACTGCTCCTTGAACCAGCCGTGGTTGGGATCTTCCTCGATCTTCGAAAAAGGTTCGTTGTCGCCGCGCCAGCCGTCCGGGAGGGAGGCCGAGGCGGCGATGTAATCGACATGGCGGCGCAGGAAGGTCGGGCCGTCGTCAGGAATGGCCTCGATCGCGGCGCGGTCGATGACCGCATGGGCAGTGCCGCCCCAGGCGAGGGCGGGGGCGGGAAGAACGGCAGCGGCGAGCGCTGCGAGAACGAAGGGGTGCATGGCAGGCTCCGGCGAAGAGGTCAGGGATCGAGCGGATCGCGCGGATCGACCCGTGCGGATTGCGGCGAGGGGCGGAATTCCAGTTCGGTCGGCGAGATGCGGCGGCCGACCTTGCCCGGCTCGTAGCCCAGTTCGGCGAGGTTGCGCTGGACGAAGGCGGGGCTTTCGATCGCGGCGCTCTGGCCGGGGTTGCAGACGATCACCGCGTCCTTGTCGAGCGGGGCGCCCATCGCCATCAGCAGGCGCGTGGCATTGCGCAAGTTGGTGGTCGTGTGGCGGGCGTAAGGCTCGATCACGATGGCGTCTGCCGGGACGCCGTAGCGCTCGATCAGGGCCTTGCGCATCTGCTCGGCCTCGGTGAAGCGCGTGGCGCGCGGATGGGCGCGGCCTCCGGTGACGATGATGAACGGTACGTCGCCTTGCGCGAAACGGTCGGCGGCGAGGCGTAGATGGTATTTGCCGAAGGGGCTAAGCGCCATGTCGGGCACTTCCGGTCCCACGCCGGTCACGATCATCGCGCTGTAGCGGAAGCGCTTCCAGTCGAGGCCTCTGGCCCGCTTTATGGCAGGAGCATTGAGACCGCCCGTGAGCGGCTCGAAGCCGATGGCATCGGTGCGGTCGCTGGCGTCGAGCAGGGCGAGTGCGAATTCGATGCTGGGGTCCAGCGCCTGCGTGGAAGCACTGCGCGGGGTCTGGGCGAGCCAGGCGGCGGCCTGAAGGCGCGCGCGCGTCTCCTGCGGGTCGATCATGCCCGCACCGTCGATCTGCGGATAGGCCGGAACCTGACCGAGGCCGAACGTGCGCACCACGGCATTGACGCCGTCGATCTCGCGCATGGCCTGTGCGGCGGCGCCGTCATCGGTGCGGCGCGTTCCGGCAGGCTGCACCGCCGCATGGGCGAGGAGGGCGCCTTCCGTCGGCGTCCAGACCATGGCCTGCGCAAGGCAGCCGAGGTCGGCGGCGCAGGCATCGCGGCGTTCCTGCCGGACTCGCAGCATGGCCGCGACTTCCGGCTTCGCCTTGATCGCCGCCATCGCGGAGGTGTCCCGGCCCAGGGCGTCCAGCAGCGGGAACAGCCGGTCCGACAGGGCTTCGGCCTGAACATCGCGAACCGCCCCGGCCGAAGCCGGGACGGAAGCGAACGCGAGCATGGCGGTGGCGAGGAGCGGCGCCGTCATCATATGGTAAGCTTTTCCGCGCATTACCAGGACTTGCTCACGACGAGCCGGAAGTTGCGACCGAAGATCGGACGGCCGTAGATCGCCTCCGAACTGCCCTGGCCCGCCAGCGAGTCGGTGCGGGTATTGCCTTCGGTCAGACCGTGGGCATTGAACAGATTGTCGCCCACCACCTGAAGCTGCCAGGTCCCGTGCGTGGCCGTGATGCCCGCGCCGATCGTGCCGTAAGCCGGAAGCGCGGTGTTGTTGTAGAGGTCGACGAAGCGCTTGCCCATGTAGGTGTAGCGCCCATAGACCGAAATGTCGGTGTCGTTCGTCGAGAAGCTGAAGCTCGGGCGGATATTGCCGTAGACCTTCGGCTGGCGGACGATCTGGTTGCCTTCAGCCTGCTCCGGATCTGCGCCGGTGCTGCTCTGGAAATTCTTGTACTTGGGATCGCTGACGGTGAGCGCGCCGTTGAGCGTGAACCACGGGGTGACCGACCAGGCACCGTCGAACTCGATGCCCTTGACCTGGGCCTCGCCGATGAAGGGCACGTTCACGTCGTTGCGGTTCGTGGTGGGGTCGTAGGCGAGGAACGAGGCGTTGAGCGGGTCGAAGTTGGTGTAGAAGCCCGTGACGTAGAGGTACGAGCGGCCCGAAGCGAGCTTGAGGCCCACTTCGTACTGGTCGGCTACGGTCTTGATGATCGTCGGGTTGATGCTCATCACCGTCTGGACGTTGGGCGGCGTTTCGAGGTGCGAGGCGCGGCCGTAGAGCCCGACATGGCCCGAGAAGTCGTAGTTGGCGCCGACCGTCCAGTTGGTGGCGTTGGGCTTGAGCTTCTGGTTCAGGATCACGCCGGTGAAGGCGCGGGTGGCGTCGTCGGCCAGGGTGGTCGCGTCACCGAGGTTCGCCTGAGCCGTGAGCGCGGCCCAGCCCTTGTAGCTGTAGCGCTCGTGGCGGATACCGGCGTCGATGCGCAGGCCGGGCACTATCTCCCAGGTGTCGTTGGCATAGACCGCGAACATCTTGGCATCGGAATCGCCCTGGTTGAGCGTCGCGGCGTAGTTGAGCACGCCGTTGTCGGTCACGCGGCCCAGCACCGCACCGGCGGCATTGTAGCTCACCAGGTCGAGCGTGCGCGGCTTGCCCGCCACTTCGATCAGGTAGTTCTGGTAGAGGGTGCGGCTGTCCTCGCCATAGAGGCTGCCGTAGAGGCCCAGCTTGATGTCATGGGTGCCGATGCCGGTCTTGACCTGCTTCGCGACCGAGAGATTGACCTGTCCCGAATAGAACTTCGAATGGATGTCGCGGTACTGGCCCTGCATGATGAGGCCCGAGGCGCTGTTGGGATCGTAGACGGTGCCGGTGCCTGCCAGAACCAGTCCGAAATGGTCCGCCGTACCGAAGGCTGCGTTTGCGCGGTTACGGATGCTAGTCGCACCGCCGACATCGAGCATCGCGTCCATGGTAGTAGGATTGGTGGTCGAGTAGAACGCCGTGAAGTCGTTCTTGCCCTGGGTGTAACCGGCGGCGGCGGTGACGAGCCAGCCGTCGAAGTCGCCTTCGTAGTGGGCGCCGAAGTTGACCATCCGCATGTGGCGCCCGTCGGACAGGTCGCTGTTGCGGCTCTGGATCACGCCGTTGCCGTCACGGTACTTGAGATTGACGTTACGGAAGGCGGGGGAGTTCATCGTGCCGGTGAAATAGTCTATGTACTGGTTCAGCGACTTGCTGGGATCGCGCGGGTCGTTGGTCGGGATCGGCAGGTAGAAGACGTTGTGATCGTTGACGTAGTTGAGGTTCAGCTTGATGAACCCGTTGTCCAGTTCATGCTTGATGTTGGCGCGGATCTGGCCGCCCTTGTCGTTGGGGAAGCCGTTGTCGCGGTAGCCGTCGTGGTAACGCAGGAAGCCGCCCACGGCGTAATAGGTATTCTTGCCCAGAGGTCCCGCCTGATAGGCGTCGAGGCGATAGAGGCCGGTATCGCCGAGCGTCACTTGCGCCTTGCCGCGCGCCACGTCGCTGCCGGTGACGGTAATCGCGTTGATGATCGCGCCTGAATAGCTCGCATAGACCGGCGCCGGGCCGCCGCGCACCACTTCGACGCGCTCGGTCATGAGGTCCTGCTTGAGGATCGCATCGCCGCGGAAGAACACACCGTCGTTCTCGTGGAACAGCGGCAGGCCGTCCTGCTGGAAGCTGACGAAGCCGCCGTCGTTGGGGAGACCGCGAATGCGGTAGATATTCTGGACTTCGCCGCCGGTGATCTCGGTCTGGAAACCGGGAAGCTGGCCGATCAGGTCCGCGAAGTTGACAGGCGCGATCTTCTGGATGTCTTCCTGCGACAGGGTGTTGATCGCGTAGGAGACGTCGAAGCGGCGCTGGGCGCGGGTCGAGCCTGTGACGATGATGTCGTCGGTACGCGAACCCTGCTCGGCGCTGTCGGCCGAAGCAGGGGCGGTCTGGGCGAGTGCGGGCGCAGTGAAAACAGTGCAGATGGCGGCGAGTGCCGTGCTGGAAGCGAGAATGCTCTTACGCATTGGGGGAACCCTCATTTCGTTGGAAGTCTGCCTGGGCAGGCGACGCGGAAGCCCCTTGACCGCTGAACATGACGCTTTTAATTATTATTCGTGAAATAAATAATTTGACAGTTCCGAGGCAAATCACGCTTGCCCGGTCGCTGCTGGAGCTATCGCCTCGTGTTTCTCCCCGCCCTGGAAAAGGACCAGCGCCGGATCATCCGGGAACTGCGCAAGTCCGGCGCCCTGTCCCGTTCGGCATTGGCCGGACGGCTGGAAATCAGCCCCGCCGCGCTCACCAAGCTGTCGCGCGCGCTGCTCTCGATGGGGATGGTGGAGGAACTGGAAGATCCCGGCCATCAGGCGCGCGGACGGCCGGCGGTGCCGCTGCGGCTGGCACCGGGTGGCGGCTATGCGGTCGGTGCCACGGCGCACAAAGGTATGCTCGACATCGCTCTCGTCGATTTCGCGGGCACTGTGGTCGCCAAGCATCACGAGACGATCGCGCCGATCGATCCCCGGCAGTTCGCCCGCAGGGTCCGTGATATCACGCATGAACTGGTGAACCGGCACAATCTGCTGGGGCAGCGCATGCTGGGCATGGGCGTCGCCGTGCCGGGACCGGCGCTCTCGAATGATGGAGAGCGGTGGAGCGTCGTCGATGCGCTGCCTGGTTGGCGCGGCGCGCCGCTGCATGAAATCCTGTCCGGCGAACTAGGCTGGCCGCTCTGGCTGGAAAACGACGCCAATGCCGCCGCATTGGCCGAATTCTACCTTGGTGGGCTGCTGCGCGATTTCTCTACCGTGGTCGTACTGCTTCTGGGCTACGGGATCGGCGCTGGGGTGATCGTCGACGGCCGGTTGATGCGCGGCCAATACGGCGTGGCGGGAGAAGTGGGCTGCCTGTTCCCGCTCGACCGGCCCCGACCAAGCCCACTGGACCTGCTTTCCTGTCTGCGCGCGGATGGCTGCACGATCGCCTCGGTCGCCGAAATCGATCCGGCTGCCCCGGAGCAGCGCGATACCATCGAGGTCTGGATGGACCGGGCGGCGGGGCAGCTCGAACTCGTGTGCAACACGGCTTTTGCGTGGATCGATCCGGGGGCGATCGTGCTGGCCGGGCCGCTGCCGGGCGAGGTCTTGCGCGGATTGAAGGAGCGGTTGACGCAGTCGCCGCTGGTGACGACGGTGGAAAGCCGCCGCCCGCCGGTGCGGATCTCAGGGCTAGGCGGCTCACCGATCACGCTGGGAGCGGCGCTGCTGCCGATCCATGCCTTCGCCGCGCAGGAATAGAAACGCGAAGCACCGGAGTGCTCCGCGTTTCCTTCGCATTCAGACCATGGTTTCGGGGCGGACGAGCCGGTCGAAGGTCACATCGTCCACCAGACCGAGTTCCAGCGCCGCCTCGCGCAAGGTCTGGCCCTTGGTGTGGGCGTGCTTGGCGATCTTGGCGGCATTGTCGTAGCCGATCTCCGGCGCCAGCGCGGTCACCAGCATCAGCGAGCGTTCGAGCAATTCGGTGATCCGTGTGCGGTTCGGCTCGATGCCGTCCACGCAGCGCTCGGCAAAGCTGGTCATGCCCGTGGCGAGCAGTTCGATGGAGCGAATCACCGCCGCACCGATCATCGGCTTGAACACGTTGAGCTCGAAGGCGCCCTGAAGGCCGCCCACGGTCACGGCCTGGTGGTTGCCGATGACTTGCGCGGCGACCATCGTCAGCATCTCGCACTGGGTGGGATTGACCTTGCCGGGCATGATCGAACTGCCCGGCTCGTTCGCGGGCAGGTCGAGTTCGCCGAGGCCCGAACGAGGGCCGGAGCCAAGCAGACGGATGTCGTTGGCGATCTTGGTCAGCGCCACGGCCAGCGTCGAGAGCGTGCCGGAGAGTTGCACCAGTGCGTCATTGCTGGCGAGAGCCTCGAACGTATTCGGTGCCTTGACGAAGGCCTTGCCGGTCTGCTCGGCGAGATCGGCGGCAATCGCTTCTCCGAAACCTTCGGGGGCATTGAGCCCGGTGCCGACCGCAGTACCGCCCTGAGCCAGTCGCAGCACGCCCTTCTCGGCATCACGGACACGCTGATAGGCGTCGCGCAGTTGCTGGACATAGCCGGAGAATTCCTGACCGAGGGTCAGCGGCGTCGCGTCCTGAAGGTGGGTACGGCCGATCTTGACGATATCGCCCCAGGCCTTGGCCTTGGCATCGAGAGAGGCGGTCAGTCGGTCGAGGGCGGGGACGAGCACTTCCTCGATCGAAACGACCGCCGCGACGTGGAGGGCGGTGGGGAAGCTGTCGTTGGAGGACTGGCCGCGATTGACGTGGTCGTTGGGATGGACCGGGCTCTTGCCGCCGCGCTGGTCGGAAAGGATTTCGTTGGCGCGGCCCGCGATGACCTCGTTGACGTTCATGTTGCTTTGGGTCCCGCTGCCGGTCTGCCAGATCACCAGTGGGAACTGGTCGTCCAGCCTGCCTTCGACGACTTCGATCGCGGCGGCTTCGATGGCATCGGCAAGCCCGGCTTCGAGGCCATGGGCGCGGTTGGCGCGCGCGGCGGCCAGCTTCACGCGGGCGAGGGCGCGGACGATCGGCAGGGGCATGCGTTCGCTGGCGGCGAAGGGGAAATTCTCGATGCTGCGCTGGGTCTGCGCCCCCCAGTAGGCGGCGGCGGGAACCTCGATTTCACCGATGCTGTCGGATTCGCGACGAATATCCATGGCCTTGACCGTCTCCTCGTTGCCGGACCGTGGTTTCCGGCGTGGTGTTGAAACTAGGATCTCCCCCCGAAGGGTTCAATGGCGGCGAATCATCGCCACCGCCTGGGACGCCTCTATGTACCGGAATTGAGGAAAAGAATATGCGACGCATTAGCAATTAATGCGCCCAGCTTGGCGCTTTTCGCATGATGCGCACGCACTTTACTGACGCTCACTCCGTCATCCTGAACTTGTTTCAGGATCCATCAGACCGCCGTTGAAGGCCACAAATGGATCCTGAAACAAGTTCAGGATGACGTGGAGCGGTGATGCAAGCATTGCGTCTCTCAGGTAATACCGTATACGATTCACACCCGCTTCTTCCAATAAGGTCGCATTCCATGTCTCTTGCTGCTCGCCGTGCTCGTATCTGCGGACTGTTGATGGCGGGCGGCGCGGCGCTGACCTCGGCTGCAGTAGGAGCGACGCCGACGCGGGCGGATATCGATCGGTCGCTCGCCCTTCGCGAGAACTGGCAATATCTGACTCGCGACGTGGCCTGGCCCGCGCACTGGACGCCGGACGGTACCGCGTTCTCCTATCGTAAGACCGTGGAGGGCGGCTTCGCGTTCGAGACCGTGGATGCCAAATCGCTCGCGCACAGTCCCGCCTTCGACCAGCAGCGCCTCGCCGCGACGCTGAGCAAGGCGCTGGGCCGCCCGGTCGCGCCGTTGCGCCTGCCTTTCGCCGAGTTCGACTATACTGGAGACCGGCAGACCATCCAGTTCTGGCTCGACGAGGACGGCTGGCGCTGCACCCTGGCCGACTATGCCTGCGAGAAGCAGCAAGACCCGCGCCGTCCGCGCGGCTTCGGCGTCGTGCGCGATCTTTCGGTTCCGGCGGACAATCATCCGCGTCTGTCGCCGGACGGCAAGTGGGAAGCGTTGGTGGTGGATGACAACCTGATCGTCCGCCCCGCCGGTAGCAAGGCAGCGGTTCGCCTGAGCACGGACGGATCGTCGGGCAACTTCTACGACCCCGAGACAATCGTCTGGTCGCCTGACAGCCGCCACCTGATGATCTACCGCGTCCGCCCCGGCTATGCCCGCCATGTCCTGCGCGTCGAGGCGGCGCCGAAAGACAAGGGGCAGCCGGGCCTCCAGACGCAGCTCTATCCCAAGCCCGGTGACGCCATCGACCAAGAGCAACCGGTGCTGTTCGACGTGGCCGAAAAGCGCCAGACCCTGGTGGACCCGTCGCTATTCCCCAATGCTTACGAACTGTCCGCGCCGCGTTGGCGGGCGGATGGGAAGAGCGTTGAGTTCGATTACGTCCGGCGCGGTTTCGGGCAGGCGCGGATCGTTTCGGTCGATGCCGCGAGCGGCGCGGCCCATGCCGCCGTTACCGAGGATGCGAAGACTTTCGTCTATGCCGACCGCCGCTTTTCGCATGATGTGAAAGGCCTCGGCAATGAGATCGTCTGGGCCTCGGAGCGTGACGGCTGGAACCACCTCTACCTGATCGACGGCCGGACCGGAAAGGTGAAGAACCGCATCACCACCGGCCAGTGGGTGGTCCGCGATGTGGTGAAGGTCGATGACGACAAGCGCCAGATCTGGTTTGCCGCCAGCGGCATGAACGCAGGCGAGGACCCCTATTTCCGCCACTACTACCGCATCGATTTCGACGGCCGAAACCTCACGCCGCTGACCCCCGAGCGCGCCGATCACACCGTTAGTTTCTCGCCCGACATGCAGTTCTACGTCGATACCTATTCGCGCGTGGACCTGCCCAATGTCAGCGAACTCCATCGCGCGAGCGACGGCGCACTGGTCCAGACCGTCGCGAAGGGCGATATCAGCCGCTTGACGGCCGCCGGTTTCCGCGCGCCGGAAGTCTTCACCGCCAAGGGCCGCGACGGCAAGACCGATATCTGGGGCCTCGTCGTCCGCCCGCGCGACTACGATCCGGCGAAGAAGTACCCGGTGATCGAGAATATCTACGCCGGGCCGCACGACAGCTTCGTGCCCAAGAGCTTCTGGCCTTTCGGCTATCACTCCGGCGGCGACAAAGTCATCGGCATGCAGGCGCTGGCCGATCTCGGCTTCATCGTCGTGCAGATCGACGGCATGGGCACGGCCAACCGCTCGAAGGCGTTCCAGGACGTGGCGTGGAAGAATCTCCAGGACTCCGGTTTCCCGGACCGCATCCTCTGGCACAAGGCGCTGGCGGCGAAGGATCCGGGCTACGATATCGGACGCGTCGGCATCTACGGCGCCTCGGCGGGCGGGCAGAGCACGCTGAATGCCCTGCTGTTCCATGGCGACTTCTACAAGGCGGGCGTCGCCATGGCGGGCTGCTACGACAATCGCATGGACAAGATCAGCTGGAACGAACAGTGGCTCGGCTGGCCGGTCGACAAGAGCTATGCCGATGCCTCGGGCGTGGACAATGCCGCAAGGCTCCAGGGCAAGCTGTTCATGATTGTGGGCGAGCAGGACAGCAATGTCGATCCCGCCTCGACGATGCAGGTCGCCGATGCACTCATCAAGGCGGACAAGGACTTCGACCTGCTGGTCGTGCCCGGCGGCGAGCACAGCGTCGGTCGTTCGACCGGGCCGATCGACTATGTGACGCGCAGGCTGTCGGAGTTCTTCATCCGCAGCCTGCGGTAAGGAAATGGCGGAGCCGCATCGTGACGGCTCCGCGCGTTTCTCAATCCTGATCCTTGGCAGGCACGTCCTCGGCAGAGACGAAGCCGTCGTGGTTGGTGTCGTGGCGCAGGAACATGCCCCAGCCGGTGGCGGCGAACTCGGCGCGGGTGATGCCGCCGCTCTTGTCGCTGTCGAGAACGCCGAAGCGCACTTCCGCCTGACGCATCTGGCGGGTGCGCTCCTCGGCGCGCTCGCTTTCGGGACGCTGCGCGAGTTCGCGTTCCAGGCGCTCGCGATAGTCGCCGACATATTCGTCGTGCGAGAGGACGCCGTCATGGTTGCGATCCATCCGGTCGAATTCGGCGTCGCGGCCGCGCTGGAACTCGTCCTTGCTGACTTTGCCGTCGCCGTCGAGATCCTGTTCCTTGATGAAAGTCGCAAGATCGTGGGAGGCGGCATGGGCCGTCGTGGCTCCGGCGCCGATCGCGGCCAGCAGGGACATCGCGCAGAGTGCGGACTTCATGGCATTCTTCCTCATTTCGAAACGGAGTAAGTCAGGGCGTAAGTGTAGCTACGCGCAGGCAGGCCGTTCGCGGCATCGACGCGGTGGCGCGTCATTGCGAAGTAGAGGCCCGGCTCCTGCGCGGTGATGGCGAAGCGACCGCGTGCATCGCTGGTGACGAGCGGCAGGCGAGTGTTTTCCACCTCGCCCGCACGGGCCTGCTCGACCTCGATGTCGGCGTTGGCGAGCGGCTTGCCGTCGAACAGCAGTTCGAACTCGGCAGGCTGGCCCGCGCGGATGAGCGAGGGGTGCGTGATCGCGCGATATTCGATACCCTTGCCGGACGGCGCGAGCGCAGCCTGATCGGGCTTGCCGCGCGTGACGAAGGCCTCGGCCTTGGTGACGCTCTGCATGTCGACCGGCGTGGCACCGGCGGGCAGCGGGCGGCGCGGGTCGATGAATTCCCAGATGCCGTCGATGAGCGCGGCCTTGGCCACGCGGCCCTGCCGTTCGCCGCTGGAGAGGCGATAGGTGCCGTCGACCGGTAGCGGGGCTTCAAGCACCGCGAGGTCGCGCAGCGCCACCGGCTTCAGCGGCACGGCCTTGCCGTCCGGCCCGACAAGGTGAAAATCGTCGGACAGCATGGCGACCGTGGGGACGAAGACATGCTCGCTGAACGAGGCCTCAATCGTGACGTGGTCGTCCTTGTCGAGATTAAAGCCGTTGGGCAGCAGGTAGGGCGAGTGGGCGAAGGCTGGGCCAGCCAGCACAGCGGCAGCCACGGAAGCGGCCAGCAGGCTCAGGCGAATGGTGCGAGTCATCGGGTCTTTCTCGATCTGTGAGCGTGGCTGCTCTTGGGCACACAAACTAATGCGAATCAATAGCGATAATTGTAACGGCGCGTATCGATCGCATGGCCGGAGGCTGGCAGGTTTGACCGCAAGGATCGGGGCGCTATCGCTAGATGCTTGCATTAGGTGGCCGGCAATGACCCAGAACGAAGACGAAATTCCTGAAGTTGCGGGGCAGGACTGGCCGGGGATTGCGGCTCAACTCGACCGCGAGGGATGGGCGGTCCTGACGGGCCTTCTGAGCCATGCACAGTGCGATGCGGTTTCCCGGCTTTATGGGCCGACAGGCATGTTCCGCAGTCAGGTCCACATGGCCAGGCATGGCTTCGGACAAGGCGAGTATCGCTATTTCGCCTATCCGCTGCCCGACACCGTCCAGTCGCTGCGCACCGCACTCTATCCCCGCCTCGCGCCGATCGCCAACCGCTGGCAGGAGCGCATGGATATGCCGGTCCGTTTCCCGATGGATCATGCGGAGTTCCTCGATCGCTGTCATACTGCCGGCCAGCGAAGGCCGACGCCGCTCCTGCTTCAGTATGGCCCCGGCGACTACAATTGCCTCCATCAGGACCTCTATGGCGAGCATGTCTTTCCCTTGCAGGTGGCGGCCCTGCTCTCGCAGCCGGGAGCGGATTTCACCGGCGGCGAACTCGTTCTGACCGAGCAGCGCCCGCGCATGCAGTCCCGGCCCATCGTCGTGCCGTTGGCCAAGGGCGACGGCGTGGTCTTCGCGGTCAACCAGCGTCCGCAGCGGGGATCGCGCGGAGACTACCGCGTTGTCATGCGGCATGGGGTCTCGCAACTCCGCTCGGGCAGGCGCCATGTTCTGGGGGTGATCTTCCATGATGCAGCCTGACATGTTCGCCAGTGCCCGCAGCGAAGTGAGGCTGGGGCCGGGCGCGGTCCTGCTTGGCGGTTTCGCACTGGAGGATGCGGGGGCGCTGCTTGCAGAGATACCGCCGCTCGCAGCGATCTCGCCGTTCCGCCATATGACGACGCGCAGCGGCGGCCGACTGGCGGTGGCGATGTTCAACTGCGGAGAGACGGGCTGGGTCAGCGACGACAGAGGTTATCGATATCAATCGATAGACCCGGAGACCGGCGATTGCTGGCCTGCGCTGCCGTCGCGCTTTCTGGATCTCGCCGCGCGCGCAGCGGCCGCGGCGGGCTATCCCGGCTTCGTTCCCGATGCCTGCCTCGTCAATCGCTACGACGCGCAGACGCGGCTCTCGCTGCATCAGGACATGGACGAGCGCGACCACGATGCGCCGATCGTCTCGGTTTCGATGGGGCTGTCCGCCACGTTCCTCTGGGGCGGCCTCGCGCGGAGCGAACGTCCCCGGCGTCATCCGGTCCACCATGGCGACGTGGTCGTCTGGGGAGGGCCCTCACGCATGGTCTTCCATGGGGTGGACAGTGTCGAGAAGGGCACGCATCCTGTGACCGGTCTCTGGCGCTACAATCTCACTTTCCGGAAAGCCCGATGACCGAAACGCTACACCGCTGCCGCTGGGCCGAAGGCGATACCCGAATGCAGGCCTATCACGACGAGGAATGGGGCGTTCCTGTCCGTGATTCCCGCGCGCTCTGGGAAAAGCTGGTGCTGGACACCTTCCAGGCGGGCCTGTCGTGGCGGACGATCCTTCACAAGCGCGAAGCCTTCCGCGCGGCTTTCGAGGGCTTCGATCCCCATTGCATCGCGCGCTACGGTCCTGTCGAAATCGAACGCCTGATGGGCGATGCGGGCATCGTCCGCGCCCGTGCCAAGATCGAGGCGACCATCCGCAATGCGCAGGGATACCTTGCGATGCAGGAACAGGGCGAGGACTTCGCCGAATTCGTCTGGTCCTTCGTCGGCGGCGAGACGGCCATGGGCGACGGCACCGGCAGCGCGGCGCGCTCCCCGGCAGGCGACGCGCTTTCCGCGGCGCTCAAGCAGCGTGGCTTCGGTTTCGTCGGCCCGGTCGTCGTCCATGCCTGGCTTCAGGCAGTCGGCGTGATCGACGATCACGAGGCGACCTGTTTCCGCCGCTCGGCAGGCGCGTAGTTTTCTTGACTCTTGCGGGTTATCCGCTTATCGGCCCTCGTTTACCGATCCACCAGATTTCATACGGAGTGCCCATGGCGCGCGTTACTGTCGAAGATTGTGTCGACAAGATCCCCAACCGCTTCGACCTGGTCCTGCTGGCCGCACAGCGTGCGCGCGAGATCTCGGGCGGCGCCGAACTCACCCTTGAGCGCGACCGTGACAAGAACCCGGTCGTTGCCCTGCGCGAAATCGCGGAGCAGACCGTGACCCCGAGCAACCTCAAGGAAACGCTGGTCACCTCGATGCAGCGCGTCCTGCCGGACGACGATGACGAGATGGACGAAATCGGTTCGCTCAGCCAGTCGGCCGAAGCTCTGCGCATCACCGCTTCGGCGCCGACCCGCAATACCTCGCTGGGTGGCGACTACGACGGCTGATAGCCCGACATATTGATCCGGTGCGAGCCGGATAGCGGTATCGGCCCGCAGTTCTCTCCGTTTCTCGGACAGAGCTGCGGGCCGATACCGTTTTAGGCAGCGACCGAATTTAGGCAGGGGCCGAAAGCGGTTCCCGGTTGACGGATAGCGCTCCACCGGCAACGATCCCGCTCGTGGTTGGAAAGAAGCACAAATTGCCCCGGATCGCCGGTGGATCGGTTCGGGAACGCGCGCGGCGCGTGGAAGAACCGAACGCGGATAGGCAATCCTCCGGCGGGGCCACGATTGCGATCTACAGCGTCAAGGGCGGAGTCGGAAAGACGACCTTTGCCGCCAATCTCGCCTGGTGCTCGGCGCAAGACGGCCATCGCACGCTGCTCTGGGATCTCGACGCGGCGGGTGGCTCCGGTTTTCTCTATGGACTGGAGCCGAAAGGTTCCGGGCTGGCGGAGGAAGTCTTCTCGCGCGATCGCTCCCCGGCCAAGCTGATCCAGCGAACCGCCTGGGACGGGATAGACGTCCTACCCGCCGACGAGAGCATTCGCGCGCTCGATGCCCAGCTCATGCGCATCGGCAAGCGCAAGCGCCTCGCCAAGCTGACGGAGGAACTCTCCGGCAGCTATGCCCGCATCGTTCTGGATTGCCCGCCGGTGATGAACGAGCTTTCCGCGCAAGTCGTGCGTGCCGCCGATCTGGTGATCGTGCCGCTGCCGCCTTCGCCGCTTTCCGCCCGTGCCTTCGATCTCGTGGTGCGGGAAATCGCCGGGAATACGCGCCGCCATCCGCCGATCCTGCCGGTGCTCTCGATGCTGGATATCCGCCGCGCCCTGCACCGGCAGGCACGCGAGGCGAACCCGAACTGGCCCTCGGTTCCCTATGCCAGCGCCGTCGAGCAATGCGCGGTGCACCGGCAGCCGGTCGGCGCGCATTCCCCGCAAAGCCCGGCTGCGCAGCAGTTCGCGCGGCTGTGGAGGGCGATCGAGGCCAAGCTCGCCGAGCGGGCCGCCTAGCAGGCCCTGTTCAGCCGCCGGACAACGCGATAGGCTCCTCCCGCTTCAGGGGGAATCCATGACCGAGATCACCGAAAGTCTGGCGGAGCTTGGGCAGGGCGCTCTGGCCGCCAAGGCCATCGAGCCGGAGACAGGGCGCGACGGGCATACGCATGAAACCGCTTGTCTCAATTGCGGCACCTCGCTGATTGGCTCGCATTGCCATGCCTGCGGGCAGGCCGCGCACGTCCATCGCAGCCTCGGTGCGTTCTTTCACGATCTGCTCCACGGCGTGTTCCATTTCGAAGGCAAGATCTGGCGCACGCTGCCGCTGCTCGCCTGGCGGCCCGGCAGACTTACGCGCGAATATATCGACGGTCGGCGCGCCAGCTATGTCTCTCCAATCGCGCTGTTCCTTTTCAGTGTCTTCCTGATGTTCGCGGCCTTCCATGCCCTGGAAAGCCATGAAGGCACCGAGACGCCTTCGGTCCGGTCCGGCAATTTCGAGCAGGCGATCGCCGCGAGCGAGAAGGAACTCGCGGCCTTGCGGGCAGAGCGGCAGACGTTGAAAGACCGGAAAGCCGATACCCAGGCGATCGATCGGCGGATCGACAGCAGGCAGCAGGAAATCGAGGCGCTGAAGGACACGCGGTCGGCGATTGCCGAGAACCTGCCTGACCGGCAGAGCTACAGCGACTTCCACCAGATCGACAAGGCGATCAAGAAATTCAAAAAGAACCCGGAACTCGCCGCCTACAAGCTTCAGACTTATGCCTACAAGTACAGCTGGGCGTTGATCCCGATCTCGGTGCCGTTTCTCTGGCTGCTGTTCCCTTTCAGTCGCCGCTTCCACCTATACGACCACACGGTCTTCGTCACGTACTCGCTTTGCTTCATGACGATGCTCGTCATTCTCGGCATGGTGCTGGATTCCCTCGGTGCCACGGCCCTGCTGTCGGTGCTGTTCTTCCTGCCGCCGATCCACATGTACCGGCAATTGCGCGGTACTTACGGAGTGGGGCGGTTCGGCGCGTTCTGGCGCACCGTCCTGCTGGGCTGGTTCGCTTCGACGGCGTTGGTCATCTTCTTCGTGATGATCATGGCGCAGATCAGCCTTTGACGCTCACCCTTTGACCTTAACCTTGCGCGCTTGCCGAAGCGTAAGGGCGATCATGATCCGGGTGGAACGGATCGCGAGATCGAGCAGGGCGCCGCGTGTCCTGTCGCAGGGCAATGTGACGGTGCGCAGTTCCGGCCCTTCAAGCAGCGTCAGCATCAGTCGCTCGTCGGAGGAGAGCTGCCGGGCTTCGCCCATCCGAAACGGCCGGTCGAGCGCGAATTCGAGCAGGAAGCAGAAGCTGTCGAGCACCGGCGCGAGAACGGCGCAGTCGAACAGATCGAGCCGGTCGGCAAGGCTGGGCTGGGTCAGGCGTCCTTCGCGGCGAGCCTGGGTCCAGCAGCGCACCGTGTCGACGAGGACGCTGGGCGGGAGGGTGCCCGGCGAGCCGGACGGGGCGGTAAAATGAAAGGTCATCAGCGGGCACTCCAGGTCACGAATGATATGCTATTGCAAATCATTCGCAACTTCTAGTCTGAAGTTTGTTCTGAACGACGCTATCGGGTCGCGGCGCGAGGGGAGAAACCCGTCGCGCCGCGACCCCTTTACCGCGGCCCGCGACCCTGGCCGCCCGACGGCGCCGTGAAGAACAGCTTGCGGAACGTGAGCTGGAACGAACGGCCTACCGGATCGAGATAGTAAGGCGAATAGGCGAAGGGGGTATTGCCGTTGCCGTCGCGCACTTTCTGGCGGGCGTCGAACAGGTTGGAGACCGAGAACGTCACGCGCGAGCCGCGCAGGAATGGCATCTTGTCGACCAGCTTGGGCTGCTGGCCGAGATCGGCGAAGAGTCGCAAGTCGAACTTGGCGAAATCCTCGAAACGCAGCTGCGTCGTGGGGTAGCCTTCCACGCCGTTCACGGTCGTGCCGCTCTGCCAGCTTCCGGTGAAGCGCATCCCGAGACCGCTCTGCGAGTAACCGGTCTGGAGCTCCAGCTTGTGGCGCGGGGTGCCGCCGCTGCTGGCGCCGATCGTGCCGCCCTTGAGCAGGTCGATCTCGGGCTGTCCCTCGCGCAGGACCACGCGGTCGGAGAAGACCCAGGTGTGATAGAGCGAGAAGGTCAGGCGCCCACCGCGTCCTCCTCCACCGAAACCGCCACCACCGAAGCCGCGCCCACCGCCCGGACGGTCGAAGCCGCGGCCACCTCCACTTCCGGGATTGCCCGGTGCGTTCGCGGTGGCGTCCGGGGAAGCACCGGCATTGTCGGGCCGCGAAGCGGCGGCCTCGCCATCGGCGGGCGGTGGCGGCGGGCCGCCTTCACCGTCGGGGCGACCGGGGAAGCCGTTCGGGAAACGCTTGCGGAAGCTCTCGCGCATGGCATCGATCTGCGACTGCGGCGTCTTCAGCGATTTCGTGAACGTAATGCCCATGCGCAGCTGGGACTTGTCCTCGCTGGCGATGTTGATAGGCCGCAAGTCGACCGAGACCAGATCGCCGTTGGCATCGCGCGCGAAGCGTTCCGGGAAGGCGGCGACGACTGCAGGCGTCGCGCCGGGCAGGGCCGTGACCTGATTGCGCTGCCAGGTGCGGTTGTAGTCGAGATTGAGCGTGATGTTCGGGTCACTCAGGCGGAAAGTACCGCCCAGGCGGAAGTTGCGCATGCCCGATCCCTTGAGGTCGGGATTGCCGCCGGTCAATGCGGTGACGCGAACGGATTGTCCGCGCGTGTAATCGAAGATGTCGACATTGGCGGTGGTGATCACCGCGCCGCCGAGCTGGGCCGCGCTGGGGGCGCTCTGGTCGTCGCGGTAGCTGGCGATCAGGCTCAACTGGTTCGTCGGATTCCAGGTAAAGCCGCCGCCGAGCGTGCGCAAGGTGCCGAAATCGCCAACCTGGCGCTCGGCGGCATTTGCGTTGATCGACATTTTACCGGCGCCGGGGAACAGCGGCACCGCGCGGCTGCTGAGCGGGATGTCGATATTGACCGAGGCTTCGCCCTGGTTGCGGTCGACATTCCGGTACTGGGTCAGGCCTTGCCGGGTGATCTCGCTTTCCGAGCGGTCGAGCGTGCCGCCGACCTTGAAGGTCGTGTTCACCGCCCCGGCGGGCAGTTGCAGCGGCGAGGTCGTGGCGATCAGGTTGAGTTCGGCGCTATCGGTCGAATTGCGCGACTGATTGGCCGACTGGAAGTTCAGGAACTGCCCGGCGATCGGCAGCGAGGGATCGGCTAGCGGATCTCCGGCGGCCACGGCGGCGGCATAGTCGGCAAGGTTCAGCGGACGCTGCTGGATCGAGCGGGTGTCGCTGTGGTCGTAGTTGCCGGTGACCGTCCACTGCCACTTTTGCGTCGTGCCGTTCAGCGTCAGCCCGAGGTGCCCGGTCTGCGTGCTGTTGCTGTTGGTCAGCGGGGAAAGGCCGTTGACGGTCGGAAGGAATGTCTCGTCCGCTGCGCCGCTTGCATAAGCGCTGCCGCCGGGAATGGTGACCGGGGAAAGCGCGCTGCCGCGCAGGGCTTCGGTGTCGGTGGTGGTGACTTCGCCGTTGATCGTGGCCAGCCAGACCTGCGAGAGAGGCTTGGCGTAAGTGCCGGTCAGCGTCAGGGCTTCCGATCCCGAGCGCAAGGTGCGGTTGTTGCCGTTGCCCGCGCTGGTCGCCAGGCCGCGCTGAGCCTCGGTGATCGGGTTTGCGTGCGAGTAGTTGGCATCGATATTGACGCGCTCGCCGCGGCGGATCGCCAGGAAATCGGCCTTGGGGTTGAGGGTCAGGCCGTCGCCCTTGGTGGTGAGCTTGCCGCCGGTTTCGAGGGTATAGGCGCGGAACCGCTGGCGCAGGACGATGTTCACGACCTTCTGCGTTGCCGCATAGCCGTACTTGAGCGCGACCTCCTCGGGCAGAATCTCGACGCGCTGGATCGCTTCGGTGGGGATCGTGCCGACTTCGCGGAAGCTGGCGATGCGGCGTCCCTCAAGCAGGACGACCGGCGCGCCCCCGCCCGCGCTTTCGGTCTGCGGCGCGAGTTCCTCAAGGAGTTCGGTGACACTGGAGACGCCCAGTGCGCGCACGTCGCCGGAATTGAAGGTCACTTCCGGCGCGATGTCGCCAATGACAGAGCCGCGCGGCTTCTGGCCGGAGACGACGATCTCCATTTCCTCGCCGCTATCCTCGGCAGCGGCATGGGTCGTCGTGGCCATGCCGCTGCCGCTCGAAGCCGATTGGGCGTGAACGCAAGCGAGAGGCCAGACTGTCAGGGCAGCCGATGCCAAAAGGCCGCAACGGAATCGCACCACTTTGTAAATCCCTCATCTTGTTTTGTTGCTGCCATGACAAAGTTCGCGCCCTTTGGGGCGTCATAATTTGTATTAATTGGTGACAGCTTTGCATCACTGTTGCTTCGCCTCGTCAGCTAACAAACGGGCGATGCGATTTCAGAGATTTACCGAAGATGAGCGAGCCGCAATTGTCGCGGCGTCAATACAGATTGGTCAGCCGCTCGCGCGTGATATCGGCCGGGGTCGCGCATCCGAGCTGCGCCATCGCCGCTTCGAGTTCGGTGCGGAGCAGATGGATAGCATGGGCCACGCCCGGCATTCCGGCGACGGCGAGGGCATGCATCTGCGGACGCCCGATCAGCACCGAACTTGCCCCGAGTGCCAGCGCCTTGACTACATCGGTGCCGGAGCGGAAGCCGCCGTCCGCGAGGAGGGGAACGCGCCCGCCGGTCGCCTCGGCCACTTCTTCGATCACGTCGAGCACGCTGGGCAAGCCGTCGAGCACGCGGCCGCCGTGGTTGGAGACGACGAGACCGTCCGCACCGAGTTCGACGGCGCGCGCTGCATCCTCCCCCAGCACCATGCCCTTGACGAGGATCGGCAGGGCAGTTGCCTCGCGCAGCCAGGAGAGGTCCTCCCAGCGCGGGGCCGTATCGGCGAGCGGGGTGCCGAACAGAATGCGTCCACCCGGTGTCGCGGTCTGGCGCGGCAGCGGCATTCCGGCGAGGTTCGCCGCACCGACGCCGGGTGGCAGGGTCATGCCCGAGAGCTTGATGGCGGCATCGATGGTGAGCACGATCGCCTCGTAACCCGCCGCCTCGGCGCGGCGGACGAGGGCGAGACTGTCCTCCCGGTCGGGCTGAAGATAGAGCTGGAACCACAGCGGCGCGGTGGGCTTGCCGAGTTCGCGGGCGAAGGAACGCGCGGCCCCGGCGATGTCTTCCAGCGTCACGCTCGACAGGGTGCTGACGATCGTGCCGGTATCGAGCGCGGTGGCGGCGCGTACGCTGGCCAGTTCGCCGTCGGGATGGGCGAGGCGCTGGTAGGCGATCGGCGCGAGCATCAGTGGCGCCGCGTGGATGCGTCCGAACAGGTCGGTCGCGGTGCCGCCGCCGCGGAGGTCGGCCATGGCGCGGGGGCGGAAGCCACGGCGCGCGAAAGCCTCGCGGTTGGCGCGCAAGGTCTGCCCCGTGCCCGAGCCTTCCTCGATATGGTGCCAGGCCTCGGCGGTGAGATGGGCCGGTGCGCGCCGTTCGTAGTCGGCAAGGCTGCGCAAGTCCGGCGGGATCTGCGTCAGCGCGGGGAGGGGGCTGTCGCTCACGTCGCCGACCACTGGCGCAGCAGGTTGTGGTAGACCTGCGTGAGGGTGTCGATCGAAGGGTGCTCGGGATGGTCGCCGGCCACGCCCTGGATCGCGCCGTCGAGTTCGAGCAGCAGGCGGCGGCGTTCGGGCGCGGCGACGAAGCTCTGGGTC
Source organism: Novosphingobium sp. BF6 (assembly GCF_058273105.1). NCBI lineage: Bacteria > Pseudomonadati > Pseudomonadota > Alphaproteobacteria > Sphingomonadales > Sphingomonadaceae > Novosphingobium > Novosphingobium sp. BF6. The sequence continues at coordinate 1,636,277 of NZ_CM177776.1, read as the reverse complement.
CAGAAGAACGAGACGAACCGGGTGCCGCGCGTCACCGGGGCGACGCGGTGCAGGCTGCTGCCGGGGTAGACGATCAGGTGGCCCGCCGGGAGCTTCACGGTGTGGGTGCCGAACATGTCCTCGATCACCAGTTCGCCGCCGTCGTATGCGTCGGGGTCGCTGAGGAACAGGGTGCTGGAAATGTCGCTGCGCAAGTGTTCGCCGGTGCCCGGGATCGGGAAGATCGCGTTGTCGACGTGATTGCCGTAGTGCCCGCGCCCGTCATAGCGGCTGAAGCGCGGCTGGAGGACGCGGCTCGGCAGGGCGGCGGCGATGAACAGCGGGGTCTGCATGAGCCGGGCCAGCACGCGATCGGCCAGTTGCTGCGCCAGCGGATGATCGAGTGGAAGCTGCTCGTTCTCCTTGACTTGCGCGGCGCGGTGACCGGCGGTGGCGCGTCCGTCCGCCCAGTCGGCACCTTCCAGCGCTTCTCGGAATGCACGCACTTCGTCGCCGGAGAAAAGTTCGGGAATTTCGATGACCATGGGCGCTCTTCTTGCCGAGGACGGCGCTCCTGACAATGACTCGCATCAAAAAGAGAAACCGGCGAGCGCCCTGAAGAGCGCCCGCCGGCCATTGGGACAGGGTTCTGGCTTACATCTTCGCGGTAATGGTCAGGACCGCCGAGCGGGCATCGCCCGGCGTGGCCCAGCCGTTGTTGCGGATGCGCTGGTAATAGAGCTTGTTGCCGATGTTCTTGACGTTGATCTGCGCCGAGAGGTTCGGGGTGAAGTCGTAGGACAGGAAGCCCTGGTGGATCAGGTAGTCGTCCGACTTGACGGCGGCTGCGGTCGGCGTTGCTGCCGAAAGCAGGAAGCCGTCCTGGTAAGTAAGGCCGTAGCCCAGAGTCAGGCCGAAGGGCAAACGATAGGTGGTGAACAGGCTGCCCGAGTGCTTGGGCGTCTGCGGCAGGTACTGACCGGCACCGGGGTTGGGGTTTGCAGGCGTGTTGGTGCAAGTGCCGCTGCCGGGGGCGACAAGGCACTCGTCCGAAACCGACTGGAGCAGCTTGGCCTTGAGGTAGGTATAGTTCGCCGTGATCGTCCAGGCCTTGGTGATCGCACCCGAGGCGCCGAGCGCGATACCGTCCACGCGCGACTTGCCGTCGAGCTGCTGGTTCGGAACCGTCGGATCGCCGGAGATGACGGCATACTTGTCGCGCTCGTTGCGGAAGGCCGATGCGGTGAGCAGCAGGCCGCCGTCGAACAGCTCGCCCTTCACGCCGATCTCGTAGTTCTTGGCCGATTCCGGGTTGATGTTGCAGGTCGCATTGGTGACGCCCGGTGCTTCGGCCGTGCACGAACCGTTGACCGAGTTCTTTGAAGGCGTGCGCGAGTTGCCGTAAGCCGCGTAGATGCTGACTTGCTCGACCGGCTTGTAGTTCAGGCCCACGCGGTAGGAGAACAGTGTGTCGGCATTGCGGGTCTTGGCGCCCACGGTGCTGACGTCGCCCAGCGCGAACCGGGTGCCGCTGACGGTGCAGCCGCCCATGGTCGAGCAGATCGTGTCCGCGCGGGTGGTGCCGACATTGCGTTCGAGGCGGGCACCGGCGCTGAGTTCGAACTTGCCGAGCTTCATCGTGTCGAACAGGTAGCCCGCGACATTGGTCTGTTCACCGATGGTGTGTCCGGCGCGGATGAAGTTCACCGGGCCGACATAGACGTTGCTGCCATACGTGAAGTAGGGGCTGGCCGGTCCTGCCACGACATCGTTCGGATTGGCGATGTTGACCAGCGGATAGCGTGAATAGGGCACCGAGCCGTCCGCACCGCGCAGCGAGTTGCCGGTGTAGAGGTCGTACTTTTCCCAGGTCGCCGCGCCGCCAAGGGTGATCGTGTGCTCGATGGCGCCGGTGTTGAACACCGCCTTGAGATCAAGCTGGTCGAACATCAGCTGGTTGCGGGTATCACGCGTATTGCCGCGCGGGCCGCCGATCAGGTAGTAGCCTGCGGGCAGCAGCACGTTGTTGGGCGCTGCGGTGGTGCCGACGTTGACGGTACAGGCGGCGCCGAGCGGGGTTACGCCGTTCGCGAGGCAGTACGTGCCCTGCGGCGGGCTGACCTGAGTGAGCTGACGCGAATCCTGCCAGCGGGCGAGGTTGCGGATCGAGACGGTGTCGCTGAAGTCGTGCTCGAAGATCGCGGTCAACTGGTCGACGTTGATGCGCTGCTTGTCGAAGTTGCGGTAGCCGAAGTAGTCGCTGCGGTGAACGCCGGGGACGCCTTTTCCGGCATAGTACGGCACGCCGTACTGCGGGATGTTGTCGTCTTCCTGGTGGTTGTACTGGAGCGTCAGGCGGGTCGGGCTGTCGATGCCGATGGTGACGGAGGGCGCGATACCCCAGCGCTTGTAGTCCTCGACATCGCGACCAGGCACGTCGTTGCGGTGCCACATGCCGTTGAGGCGGAAGGCGACGAGATCGTTGACGCGCTTGTTGAGGTCCACGGTCGCGCGGTAGTAGTTGTCGGTGCCGATGCCCGCAGTCGCGAGGTAGGCGTCATCCGACTTCGGGCGCTTGGTAACGATGTTGATGTTGCCGCCCGTCGAACCGGCGCCCGAGATCACCGAGTTCGCACCGTTCGTCACTTCGATCTGTTCGAGGTTGTACGAGTCCGTGCGGGTGATCTGCGCGCTGTCGCGAACGCCGTCGACGGTGATGTCGTTGCTGGCGCTGTAGCCGCGGAAGGTGATGTTGTCGCCGGGGCCGGTGCCGCCTTCGCCGGCGCCGAAGGTGATACCCGGCACGGTCGAGAGCACGTCGCGCAGGGTCAGCAGGTTCTGCTGCTCGATCACTTCATTGGACAGTACGGTGATGGTCTGCGGGGTGTCCAGGACCGGACGGGTGCGCTTGGGGGATTCGAGCTTGCGGCCCGGCTGCTCGTTGATCGCAGTATCGCTGACGGTGACGCCGCCGAGCACGCGCTGGCCATCGGTCTGCTGGGCGTGGGCTACGGGTGCAATCGCCGGAGCAATGCAGGAAAGTGCCAGGAAGGTACGGCGCGCAGCCGCGGACGAAGGCTTGAAAGACATATTTCCCCTCATGTTTTGGAAACCTGTTGCGGTCCCGATAATGAGAGTCATTCGCATTCGCAATACACTTTGTTACAAACGTATCGCTTTTGTTGCAAAGCTGTTTGTAGACAGCAGCGTGATCGGAACGGGTGTTAAATATCGAAGGCCTTCAGTCGTCGCCCCCCCGTTCGACTATCAGCGCTTGCAATGCCGGGCTGAGCCATTCCTTGATGCTTTCACCCTCCCGGTGCAGCGCCCGGACTGCCAGGTTTTCGCCGATCGCGAGCTCGTGCATCGCGGCGGGAGGCATGACGGAAAGTGCAGTGGCCCAGGCGTCGGCCAGCATGGCAGAGCGATGGAGCACGCTCACGGCCATGGCATGTTCGACCGGCATGGCGCTGCGCGGGTCGATAGTATGACGACCGCGCACGTAATCCCCCGAGGTCGCGACGGCGAGCTGATGAAGGGCGATGCGGAGCGGCGGTATTTCGCCTGACGGGGTTTCGAGATCGACCCACCAGGGTTCGCCATCGGGCCTGAGGCCGCAACCGACGAGTTCGCCGCCGATCTCGACAAGGAAATGACCGCAACCGCGTTTTCGCAGAAGTGCTGCAAGGGTATCGACGGCATAGCCCTTGGCAATGCCGGACAAGTCGAGACGAAGGCCACCGGGCTGGAGCAGACGACTGTTGTCGTGATCGTAGATCAGCCGCTGCCAGCCGGAAAGCGAACGCGCTTCGGCAAGCGCGCCCGGCGTCGGTGGGGCTTCGACCGGCGTCGGGCCATGGCCCCAGAGATCGACGATAGCGCCGATCGCCGGATCGAAGGCGGCACCGGTCATCTCGGCGATGGCCAGCGCCGCACTCATTACACCCGCGAAATCGGGCGGGAGGCATATCCATTCACCGGCAGGTGCGCGGTTGAACCGGCCAAGCACCGAATCCCCGCGCCAGTGGCTCATCTGCGCGAGAATGTCTTCGAGCCGGGCCTCGATCGCCTCGACGATTTCCGACCGATCGAAAGCCTCGGGCACGGCGAGGCGCAGGCGCCAGGTCGTGCCCATGGTCTCCCCGCCGAAATCGATCACCGAAGCGTCCTGCCGCCAGTCGGCAAGGGCGCCCGGATCGATTTCGAGAGGGATCGCCAGTCGCAGGCTGCCGGTCAGGGCGCGACCACTTCGACGGTGGCGGTATAGGTCATGCGACGCTCGCTGGCGCGCTTTTCGCTGGGCTTGTTGTCGCTGGCACTGGCGTTGATCCAGTACATTCCGGCGACCGGCCATTTGACATGGAGCACGCCGTCGGTGCCGGTGGTCAGCTCCTGGGCTTCTTCGGCCTCGCGGTACTTCTTGCTGCCGGGCACGACCGTGACTTTCACGCCCGCAGCGGGCTTTCCATCGATCAGGAAGCGGAACTGGCCTTCCTCATTCGAGACGAGTTCGTCGGGGTGAGAGATCGGATCGATTTCGAGACCCTTGCCGGTGGGCGCGAACACGGTCTTGGTGGGAGCATCGGCGGTCACGTAGATGTAGTTGCCGGAGATCGATTCCACGAGTTTCACGTCGGTGGCATTGGCCGGAATATCCGCCACGGTCGCAACGCTGCGGGCCGGAGCACCACCTGCACCGCCAGGCCCACCCGCACCAGGAGCGCCCATCGGACGGCCGCGACCGCCAAGGCGCCAGTCCTCGCCATTCACCTTGAAGCTGCCCATGATCGCCGAGCGCTGGGTACCGATCTTCCAGGTGCCGGGCTTGTCGATCTTCACGTCGAAGGTCGAGCGATAGCGGCCGGTGGCGGGATTTTCGAGCTTGCCCACGCTGCCGTCCGGCGTCCAGACGGTGACCTGTTCGGGGTTCATCGGGAAATGATCGGGATAGAACAGGTCATTCGATATGGCCGCGTCGACGGTCACGAATTCGCTGGTTCCCGCCAGCGTGGTGGTCGAGGGCAGCAGCCACGCACGGTGCGCGGAAGCAGGCGAGGCGAGGGCGGCGGCCACGGTGGCCGACGCGATCAGAATGGAACTGTAGCGCATGTCATGTCCCCAAAAATCTTAGAAAATGCGAGAAAGCGAAGTCAGCGGATGGTGACGGCACCCAGTTCGGAAGTGCCCGCTGCCGAAGCGCTCTTCTTGACCGGCACGGTGATCGGCACCGAGACCAGTTCGCGCCCGCCCGTTTCGCGCGCGGCTTCCACCTTGAACACATATTGTCCGGCCGGAAGGTTGGCGGGCAGCGCGACCTGATAGGTGCCGGGCGCGCGGGTGGCGCCGCTAAGACCGTCGGCAGGCATGTTCAGCGAACGACCACCCTTGCGCCACCAGGAGCGCAAGTCCGCCAGCCACTTGGTGCCGGGCTCGCGGCCAGCCTTCTTGACGTCGTACCATACGAAGACGGTGCGGGCAGGGCCGCCCGCAGCGGGTTCCAGCCAGCCGACGACATAGGGACGATGGTATTCCGCGACGTTGATGCGCGGGATCGTCACGCTCACGGTGGCCGCCGCGGCCGGACTGGCGATGGTTCCGGCCGCCACGAGCGGGGCCAGAAGCGGAAGCGCGGGCAGTGCCTTCGATGTCGTCATCGGTGCCTTCTTGTCTCTCAGTGGATGAATATCAGGGCGATCGCGAGCGGGACCAGCAGGCTCAGTCCTACCAGCGGCCAGGTCGAGGGCCGGTGCTTGGCGTGAAGCTGGAGCAGGAACAGGCCGGTCACGGTGAAGATGACGCAGGCCGCTGCGAAGAGATCGATGAACCAGAACCACACGGAGCCGGTGTTGCGGCCCTTGTGGAGGTCGTTGAGATAGGAAACCACACCGCGTTTTGTCACTTCGGCAGAGACCGCGCCGTTCGAGCGATCGATACTGACCCAGGCATCGCGGCCGGGACCGGGCATGGCGACATAGACTTCGTCGTCGGCAGACCAGTCGGCGGCGAAGCCGGAGGGATCGAGCGGCACCGTGGCCGCGACGGCCTTGGCCACGTCGGTGGGCAGGGGCGCGGTGCTGTCCCCTGCGGGCGGCAATTGGCGCAGCAGGCCGGGGGCGATCCTGCCCTGGCTCTGCACGACCTTGGGTTCGGCGCCGATCGAGGCGGCGTGGTTGAGGGTGATGCCGGTTATCGCGAAAAGGAACATGCCCGCCAGCGATACCGCCGCGCTCACCCAGTGCCAGGTGTGGAGCTGCTTGAGCCAGAAGGCGCGGGCCTTCTTGTTCTTCTTCTTGGCAGGGGCTTTTCGCGGCGCGACCGGAGCCGCCTTGCGAACGGGCGGATCGATGCGCGCGGTTGCGGGCGCCTCTGTCAGAGCCGCAGCATCCAGCACATCGAGACTATCACCGCTGCCGCTCAACTCGCACGTTTCCCTTGAAAGACGGCCCTTGAAGGACGGGAAGCGCGTGCAACGATGCGGAATCGAGTCCCGGCCCCCCTTGAGGGGCAGCCATTACGACAAGTGCGAATGCCTCGCAATAACAAAGATGAATATGAGTTATCAGGAATCGTGCGGGCGACGAATGCCGCCGGGTTCCGGCTGAGCGGCTCCCGGCGGCAGGTCTACCGTCGTAAGCGAAGGCAGTTGGAACTTCGGAAAATGCGGAAGTCAGCCGCCGACCGTGAGCATGACTGCGCCGCGCGCGGGCACGGTGTAGCTGGCAGGCAACCTTGCAGTCTTTTCGCCGCTCCACAGGTCTTCGACCTGCGAAACCGAGGCGAGGCCCGCGTCGGCCGGGGTGAGAGCAAGCGAGGCCGCCGCATCTCCGCGGTTGAACAGGGCCAGGGCGACGCGGCCGTCGGCCAGCGGCTTGGCCCAGACTTCCATCGTGCCCTGTTTCCGCACGGCCTTGCCCTGAACGCCCTTCGCGTCCTGGTCGACGGCAATGACGCGCTTGTTGGTGAGCATCGCCAGCGTCGCAGCATTGGTTTCGCGCAAGTCGTGGCCCATCATCAGCGGCGCGGCGGACATGGCCCAGAGCGTCATGTGGGTGCGGTATTCGTCCGGCCTCATGCCGCCGTTGCCGACTTCCAGCATGTCCGGGTCGTTCCAGCCGTGGGGTCCGGCCCAGTCGGGATTGCCGTTCTTGTCGAAGCCGATCTTCGCCATCGTCGGATAGTCGTCGGTGATGTCGCCGGTCGTGCGCCAGAGCTGGCCACCGACGTCGCGACCCCAGCTGCCCACGTCGAAGCGGCCGTATTCGCAGAGCGAATAGATGAATTCGCGGCCCGTCGCCTGGAGCGCGGCGCCCATCTCGTAATAGCTGCGCTTCAAGGTGTCGGCGTCGGCATAGAACCATTCGCCGGAGCAGAGGTCGTACTTCAGATAGTCGAAGCCCCACTCGGCGTACGTCTTCGCATCCTGCCCGACATGGCCGTAGCTGCCCTCGTAACCGGCGCAAGTCCGCGGTCCCTGCGAGGAATAGATGCCGATCTTGAGGCCCTTGGAATGGACGTAATCGGTCAGGGCCTTCATGTCCGGGAACTTGGCGTTGGGCTGGAGTACGCCGTTCGCGTCGCGCTTGCCCTGCCAGCCATCGTCGATGTTGATATAGAGATAGCCCGCATCGCGCAGCCCGGTCGCGACCATGGCATCGGCCTGGGCGCGGATGGTCTTGTCGTCGATGTGCTCGGCGAACTTGTTCCAGCTGCTCCAGCCCATCGGCGGGGTGGCGGCGAGCTTGTTGGGGATCGGGGCGCCGAAGGGGGCGAGGGTCGAGAACTGGAAGGCGCGGGCCTTGGCGTCCTTCGCCTTGCCCTTGTAGCCCTTGCTGTCGACTTCGGATTCCCAGATCCGGCCCTTGAGATGGGCTTGTCCACTTTCGAGCGCGACGCTCCAGGCGCGGGTGAGGTGCTCCTTGTCGTTGAGGTTGCGGGCCTCGAACTTCAGCTCGCCGTTCTCGATGCGCGGGTTCATCATCTCGACCGGGCCGTACCATTGGGTGGTGACGGTGCCGGCGATCTTTCCGCCTTTCGAGGTGACTTCCATCATCGTCACGCCCGGCGTCGGCGGGGTGTCGTCGAACAGCCAGACGCCGTCATAGGCGGTCTTTGCAAGAGCGGGTGCGGCAGGCGCGAGGGCGGTGCCGAGCAGGGCGGCCGCCAGAACGAGGGCGCGTTTCATCGCGATCTCCTTGGATCTTGAGAACTACAGTTGAGAACGGTTCGAGGTTTTCAGGCCGCTGCGGCGGCTTCGCGTCCAGCCTCGCTGCGGGTGCGGCCGTAGAGGAAGTAGACCAGCAGGCCGATCGCGTTCCAGGCGCCGAAGCGGACCAGCGTGCTCTCGGGCAGGCTGAACAGCAGGTAGGCGCAGCCCAGGATCGTCAGGGTGCCGACGAGGAACGGCTTGGGGCACTTGAACAGGCGCGGCAGTTCCGGCGCGCGGCGGCGCAGGATCATCAGGCAGGCGCCGACCGAGATGAAGGCGATCAGGGTGCCAGCATTGGCGAGTTCGGCGATCTCGTCGAGGCGGAAGATGCCCGCGACGACGGCGATCGACACGCCGGTCATCAGGGTGATGCGGGTGGGTGCGCCGGTGCGTGGGCTGATCTTGGCGAGGCTGCGCGGCAGCAGGCCGTCGCGGGCCATGACGAAGAACACGCGGCTCTGGCCGTACATCATGACGAGGATGACCGAAGGCAGCGCGAGCACGGCGGCAAGGGCGATCAGGTGCGCGGCGACGGGTTGGCCGAGCTGGCGCAGCACGAGCGCCAGCGGCTCGGGCGAGTTGGCAAGCTGCTGGAACGGCAGGGCGCCGATCGCGGTGATGGCGACCGCCATGTAGATCGCGGTGCAGACGACCATCGAACCGACGATGCCGATGGTGAGGTCGCGGCCCGGATTCTTGGCTTCCTCGGCAGACGTGGCGACCGCGTCGAAACCGTAGAAGGCGAAGAAGACGATGGCGGCGGCGGCCATGACCCCCCGCTTCTGGCCTTCGATCTCGGTACTGGCGAAGCCGTAGGGCATGAAGGGTTCGAGATTGCCGCCCTGGAAGGCGGGCAGCGCCATGAAGACGAAGATCGACAGGGCGACGAGCTTGATGATGACGAGCACGATATTGAGCGTCGCGCTTTCACGCGTACCGGCGATCAGCATGCCCATGACGGCCAGTGCCACCAATACGGCAGGCAGGTTGACGATGCCGCCGCCGTGGGGGCCGACCAGCAACATGTGCGGCAGGTGTATGCCCGCAGACTCTATCCAGCCGACCAGATAGCCCGACCAGCCGACTGCCACGGTGGAGCAGGCCAGCGAATATTCGAGGATAAGGCTCCAGCCGACGATCCAGGCGATGGTCTCGCCCATGGCAGCATAGGAGAACGTATAGGCGCTGCCGGCGGCGGGGATCATCGTCGCCATTTCGGCATAGGCCAGCGCGGCGCAGGCACATACGGCGCCCGCAATGGCGAAGGCGAGGATCACCGCCGGACCGGCGCGCTCGGCGCCGACGCCGGTCAGGGTGTAGATGCCGGTGCCGACGATGGCGCCGACGCCGAGGGCAATCAGGTGCGGCCAGCTCAGGGTCTTGGCCAGGGAATGCCCGGATTCGCGTTGTGAGAGTTTTTCTATCGATTTACGCGGTCCGAGCATGGATCCCCCTGGTTATTGTCTCAGCCTGGTGTCTGGCTGGCGGTAAAATGAGCGCGCAAGTCGTCGAGCGTGCTGGCGATGTGCTGTGTGAGCAGGCTCTGCACCTTGTCCGCCTCTCCGGCGAGCCAGGCATCGAGCAGGTCACGGTGTTCCATGTGCGCGCGGTCGCCGCGGCCGGCGGGTTCGAGGTGCGCGATGACGTAGCGTTCGGCGAGCACTTCGAGGCGCTCGACCAGCTGCGTGGTCAGCAAACGCTTGCCGGGACGCACCAGCGAAACGTGATATTCGCGGTTTCGCACGGCGACGTCGCTGAGGTTTTCCTTCGCCGCTGCGTCGAGAACCTCGAAAGCCTTGATGGCGGCTTGCCGGTCGGTATCGTCGGCCTTGGTGCAGGCATAGGCGGCGGCGGCCGGTTCGGTGGCGAGGCGTAGGAGGTAGATTTCCTCGGCCTGGTCGCTCGACATCGGGCGGACGAACCAGCCGCGATTGGCCTGGCTGGTCAGCAGGCCTTCATGTTCGAGCCGGGCGAGCGCTTCGCGCAGCGGAATCTTGCTGACGCCGAGTTCGGCTGCCAGTGCATCCTGCCTGACCGGCTCCATGACAGGAAGCTTTCCTTCGACGATCCTTTCGCGGATCACGTCGAAAATGCGTTCGGCAAGGGTGCGGACGACGATTGTCACCAGTGAATCTCCATAAACGTCTCGACGGCGCTTAACGCCCCCGATCTAACGTATACGGTAGATGATCCCCAATGGCGCTGCAATCCGACCTTTTTTGATGCGCGATTGTGTTTTGTTAATCGCGATCCTTTGTCGCCCGGACGGGCCGGGGCGTTATCAATGCGGTGGATCGAGACGTTCATCGCGGTGCGAAGCCTTGTGCGAACGGGCGGTGATTGATATATGGTATACGATATGGTCTGACTTATGCAACGGAGTTTTTGTGGGGTCCATTGGAATTGTCGGTGGCGGGGTGATTGGCCTCTGCACGGGCATCGAATTGCTCGAAGCGGGACAACAGGTCGCGATCGTCGATGACGATATCGAAGGTTCTGCGGCGTCCTGGGGCAATGCGGGCCATATCGCGGTGGAGCAGGTGGAGCCGCTGGCCTCGATGAGCATGGTCCGCAGCCTGCCTCAGCGCCTGTTCCTGCGCGGCGGGCCGCTGGGCTTTCCCCCGTCGGCGATGGCCGAATGGGTGCCGTTCGGGCTGAGGCTGCTTGCTGCCGCGCGTCCGGCCAAGTTTCGCGCAGGCTGCGAGGCGCTGGCGCCGCTGCTGGCGGGTTCGATGCCGGCTTGGACCTCCCTTGCCGAGCGGATCGGAGCGCCGGAACAGGTCAGGCAGAACGGCCACTTCGTGCTCTGGCATGGCGAGCGAGCGGCGCGCGAGGGCCGCGCCGGATGGCTGTCTTCCGAGACCGGCAGCGCGCAAGTGCATGACGTGACCCAAGCCGAGCGGGAATTGCTGTCGGGCCTCGGCGCCCGGCCGGTGGCGGGGGCGATCCGATTTTCGGGCAGCGGCCAGATCGCCGATCTCGGCGAGTTGCGGCAATCCTTGCGTCAAGCGTTCCGGCAGCGCGGCGGCTTTCTGGTGGCGCAGCGCGGCGAGTTGCGGGTCGCCGGAAACCGCGTCGAGATCGGCGGCGTCGATGCCGAGCAGGTGCTCGTCTGCGCCGGTGTCCGTTCGCGCGAGCTGATGGAGCATCTCGGCCACAAAGTGCCGATGATCGCCGAGCGCGGCTATCACGTTCGCGCCGATGCCAGCCATTGGCCTGCCGACCTGCCGCCGGTCGTCTTCGAGGAGCGCTCGATGATCGTCACCCGCTATCACCATGCGGTGCAGGCGGCGAGCTTCGTGGAACTCGGCAAGGTCGATGCGCCCGCCGATCCGCGCAAGTGGGAGCGGCTGGAGCGCCACGTCGCGGAACTGGGTCTGCCGATCACCGGGCCGTTCCGCCGCTGGATGGGCTGCCGCCCGACCCTGCCGGACTATCTTCCGGCGATAGGGCGCTCGACGAAGGCGGCCAATCTCTACTATGCCTTCGGGCATCAACACCTCGGGCTTACTCTCGCGCCGATCACGGCGCGACTGGTCACGGCGATGGTCGCGGGCGGGCAGCCAGAGCTGCCGCTCTCGCCCTTCGACATCCAGCGTTTCGCATAAAGGAATACAAAGACATGATTGGCGGATCGACCGCAGAGATCGAACTGGCGCGCCTCGAGCCCTGGGCTGACCGTGCCCCGGCCATCGCCGTGGCCGAGCGCGAGGCACGCATGGCCCGCGCGCAGGAACTGACCGACAGGCTGGGCGCCGATGCCCTGCTGGTGAACGCCGGGGCTTCGCTGCGCTACTTCTCTGGCCTGCCCTGGGGACAGACTGAGCGTCTCGTCGCCATGCTGCTCGTGCCCGGCCGCAAGCCGATCATGATCTGCCCGCATTTCGAGATCGGCACGCTGGAAGCCGACCTCGCCATCCCGATGGACATTCGCTCGTGGCAGGAAGACCAGGACCCGGTCGCGCTGGTCCTGCAGGTTCTGGCCGAAACGGGCGTGAAGACGCTGGCGATCGATCCCGAACTGCCCTTCCACTTCGCCGAGCGCGTGCGGCAGGGCGGCTCGGCTGCGCTGGTGGATGCGATGCCCGTTATCAAGCAGTGCCGCATGGTCAAGTCGGCGGCCGAACTGGCGCTGATGCAGCAGGCCAAGAACATGACCCTGCTGGTCCATCAGGCCGCCGCGCGCATCCTGCGCCCCGGCATCCGCCAGAGCGAGGTGGTCCACTTCATCGATGCCGCGCACCGCAAGCTCGGTGCCAGCGGGTCGAGCTTCTGCATCGTCCAGTTCGGGGAGGCGACCGCCTATCCTCACGGGCTTCCCGGCGACCGTGAGCTTCAGGAAGGCCAACTCGTGCTGGTCGATACCGGCTGCACGATCCAGGGCTATCACTCGGACATCACCCGCACTTACGCCTTTGGTGAAGTGTCGCAGGACATCCGCCGCATCTGGGACATCGAGAAGGAAGCCCAGCAGGCCGCTTTCGATGCCTGCCGTCCGGGCGAGCCTTGCGAGGCGGTGGACTATGCCGCCCGCGCGGTGCTCGACAAGGCGGGGCTGGGACCGGACTACAACCTGCCCGGCCTGCCGCATCGTACCGGCCACGGCATCGGCCTGTCGATCCACGAACCGGCCTATCTCGTGCGCGGCGACAAGACGCCGCTGGAACCGGGCATGTGCTTCTCGAACGAGCCGATGATCGTCGTTCCAAAGCAGTTCGGCGTGCGTCTGGAAGATCACATGTTCGTGACCGAAACCGGCGCGCAGTGGTTCACCCGGCCTCAGGTGTCGATCGACCGGCCTTTCGCGGAATAGGTCATCAGGGTCCCGGCAGAAGCATCGCAGCTGGATGCCGGGACCCTGTAAATGGCAACACCACGCTTGGGTTAGCTGATTTCGGTTAATCGGGTAACCTTGTTGGAGGCAATATTGTGCCATAGATCGCGACGCGATGGTTTGCGAATCGCCATTCCAGCGTCTTTTTCGAAGGGCGCTCTTCGCCTTCTGCACAACCGTGTGCATGGGGTGGGTTGGCTTGGCTTGGCCGCAACCGGCTTCTGCGGAAGTGCTGCAGATCGGCCGGCCGCTGTGTCATGCCGTCAGCCGGACGGTAGCGGCGGACTTGGGCGCGCTACCGACATTCGTCTGCTCCGGTGAACCGGAGGGCTATCAGAAGGGGACGCTCTGGCTGCACGCCATGCTGCCTCCGGGGGCTGACGAGCGCGATGACCTTTCGCTGATCGTCCATAGTTCGCGGTTCGATCGTCTGGTCGTCGCCTTCTCCTATGCCGATGGCGCGGTCGAGCGGCAGGACGTACGTAGCGGCGATTTCGGTACGCACTGGCGGGCAGGGGGACAGCTCGCTTTCCGCGCGCCGCACCGCGACGTGCCGCTGACCGGCGTGACCATGCGCTTCGACAAAGTCGCGAGCGCGCATCTGCTGCGCATGAGGCTGGTCGGGCGCGGCGAGGAAAGCACGCAGACCACCGGGCTGGCCACTTCGATCGGCGCGGCGCTCGTGCTGCTGCTGGCGGGGGCGATCTACAATGCCTCGCTTGCCGTGGCCGTACGCAGGCAGTTCTCGGCCTGGCAGGCGGCCTGGGCCACCTGCATGATCGTCTGGGGCGCTTGCTGGTCGCAGCTTCATCTGTTCTTCTTTCCGGGCATGGCAGGTGCGATATCCGCGCAGATCTGCACCGGGCTTTCCTGCCTTGCTATCTCGCTTGCCACTCTCAGTGCCGTAACGGCGCTTGAACCGCACTGCGTCAGCCGCTGGCTGAGACGGACTGCGCTCGGGTTGACGGGCGGCGTATTCGTGCTCGGCATACCGCTCTCGCTGATGCGTTCCGGCCCGATCGACAAGTTGGGCGGCGTGCTGGGCATTCTGGTCCTCGCCAACCTGGTCGCAGTGGCCTTCTGCATCGGACAGGCCTGGCGGCGCGGGAGCGGCGAGGCGCGCAGCTTCGCCGGAGCCTGGGCAGTGCCGATGCTCGTCCTCGCCTCGACGAGCTTTTTCGATGCGGACGCAATGTTCTGGGGCGGCGGATCGCAGATCCTCGTGCTGTTTGCAGCGGCCTGGCAGACGCTCTGGCTTTCCGTCGCTGCCTCGCGCTCGCATGCCCGCCTGCGTGTGGAGCGCGACATGGCGCGTCAGGCCGAAGCACAGGCGCAGGAACTCGCCCGCCGCGATGCCTTGACCGGGCTTCCCAACCGGCGCGGCTTCATCGAACGGGTCGGCACCGTGCTGGAAACCTCGCAGGGCGGAGTGGTGGCCCTGCTGTTGATCGACGTGGACTGGTTCAAGTCGATCAACGATGTCTACGGTCATGAAGCGGGCGATGTCGTGCTGGCGGCGATCGCGCGCTGCATCGCGCCTTACGAAAGCCCTTCCTGCACGGTAGCCCGCCTGGGCGGAGAGGAGTTCGCGATGCTGGTTGCCGGGCTTGCGGGTTTCGAACTCATGCGCCTCGCGGATACCCTTCGTCAGCAGATCGGCAACTGCGAGCATGGCGATGTCATCGGCCACCGCAAGGTCACGGTGAGCATCGGCATCGCGGAAACCGCCATGGCTGCCGATTTTCGCGCGCTCTATCGCCTAGCCGACGAGGCGCTTTACGAAGCCAAGCGGGGCGGTCGCGATCAGGTCGCGATCCGCCTTCTCGATGCAGCCGATCCTGCCGCCGACGATCTTGACCAGATCACGCTGGGGAACTGAAGCGTCATGACGCCGTGAGGCTCGACATCGGCCAAATAGCGGCCTTCCATCGCGCCCAGTTCTCCGTCAGCTTGCCGGACCTCTCCTCCCGGTTTGAAGGTCAGTTCGGACAGATTGCGCCGGCAGGATCGGCGTCGAGCTTGATGGTGGAGATGGCGATCGTCTCACCCGCGCTGCCTTGCAGCACGAAGGGACGCGCGATCTTCGTCATCTCCGCGCCGTGCCTGGCGAAGCAGGAGAGCGAGATCTTGACGCTGGCCCACTTGCCGTGCGCGGCAGTAAAGAGCTGTGCGCCGTCGAGAAACGTTTCGCCCATGCCCAGCTTTGGGGCGGTCGCGCTCTTGCCATCGACACGGTAATCGATGCGCAGGCTGAGCATCGCGTTGCTCTGGCGGTTCAGATCGACTGTCGGGCCCTCGATGCGCACTTCGCCTGGGCCGGTGAAGGTGAACTGACGCGCGCCTTCCTGCGTTCCACCGCCGTCCACGTTCTTCACCGCGACCGCGCCACTCGTGGCGAGCTTCCACGGCGTCAGGACCTTGCCCGGCAGGTAATAGACCGAGACGTTCGACAGCGACGCATCGACTCCGGCCACTTCGCTCAACTGCGGAACCGTCGTCTTGTCCTTGTAGGTGAGGCCGTAGCCATAGGCGAACTGTGGGTCGTAACCGGGCTGGCCGACGTTGTTGAGGAACTGGCCCGCGTTCTTCGGCCAGGAATAGCTGAGCTTGCCACGGAAATCCTTGTTCGGCGTGCCGTCCTTTTTCGCGACCAGCACGTCGGCGAGGCCTTCGCCTTCCGACCCCGGCAGGAAGGCGGCGACAAAGGCGTCGGACTGGTTGATCTCCGGGTTCACCCAGAGGGCGCGGCCCGAAATGAACACCGAGACGACCGGAATCCCTTGCGCCTTGAGCGCCTTCAACTGGGCCAGCGCCTGCTTGTCGCCCGGTTGGAATTCCAGCGTGGAGATATCGCCGACCATTTCGGCATAAGGCGTCTCCCCGAAGACAACGACGGCAACATCGGGCTTGGCGCCCGTCAGCTTACCGTCGGCGTTCAGCGTGGCCGTGCCGCCCGCCGCCTCGATCGCGGTCTTGAGGCCGCCCCAGATCGAAGTGGCGCCGGGGAAGTCGGCATTGGTGTTGCCGGTGCCCTGCCAAGACATCGTCCAGCCACCGGTCTGCATGCCGATATCATCGGCATGGGTGCCGGTGACGAGCACCTTCTGGCCGGGCTTGATCGGCAGCAGTGCACCGTTGTTCTTGAGCAGCACCAGCGATTCCGCTGCCGCCTGACGCGCAACCGCGCGATGTTCCGGCGTGCCGAGTTCGGTGCGGTGCTCGTAGGGGCGGGCCGGATCGAACAGGCCCAGCTTGAATTTCACGCGCAGGATGCGGCGCACCGCATCGTTCACGCGCGCCATCGGGATCGTGCCGTCCTGAACCTGCTTCAGCGTGTTGTTGAACAGGTCCTTCCAGTCGTTCGGCACCATCGCCATGTCGAGACCGGCATTGAACGTCTGCGGGCAATTGCCGTTGGTGCAGCCGGGGATCTGGCCGTGCGCGTTCCAGTCGCCCACGGTGAAGCCCTCGAAGCCGAGGCGGCCCTTCAGCACATCCGTCAGCAGTGTCTTGTTGCCATGGTTCTTGACCCCGTTCCACGAGGAGAAGCTGGCCATGACCGTCATCGCACCGGCATCGATACCGCTGACGTAACCGGGCACGTGCAGTTCGATCAGGTCCTTTTCGGGGACTTGCGCGTCGCCCTGATCGATGCCGCCATGGGTGCCTCCGTCCGCCAGGAAGTGCTTGATCGAGGCGGCGACATTGCCGTTCTGGATGCGGCTCTTGCCGGGTGTTCCCTGAAGCCCGCGCACCATCGCGGCGGAATATTCGCGGGTGATCTCGGGGCGTTTCGAATAGCCTTCGTAGGCGCGGCCCCAGCGATCGTCCTGCGGCACGGTGACGGTGGGCCCGAAGGCCCAGTCGAAGCCGGAGGCCGCGCTCTCGGCAGCGGTGACCTGACCGATCTTCTCCATCAGCGCCGGATCCCGCATCGCGCCAAGGCCGATGTTGTGCGGGAAGATCGTGGCGCCGAAAACGTTCGAGTTACCGTGAACGGAATCCATGCCGAAGATCACCGGGATCGGCACGTGGCCGGGGCGCTTCTCGATCGAGACCTGACGGAAAGCCTCTGCAGTGGCGATCCAGTCGCTGGCGGGGCCGCGATCGTTCCCCGAAAGCGGCGGATCGTTGCCGCCGCCGAGGATCGAGCCGACCGGATACTCGCGCAGTTCTTCCGGCTTCATCGCGGCGATGCTGGGCTGGATCATCTGCCCGACTTTCTCGCGCACCGACATCTCGGCCATCATCTTGGTGATCTTCGCCTCGGTCTCCGGATCGATAAGGCCGACGCTCTTGGCCTTGGGCCAGAGATCCGGGTGAGCGGTGGCCGCTGCGGGCAGCGGTGAATTAGCTCCCGCTTCCGGCAGCGGCGCATCGGCCGAGGCCGCCGCGAAGGGCACGGCGGCGCAGGAGAGGGCGAGGAGGGAAAGCGTCAGTCGCATCGGTTTCCTAAGCGGAGTTTAGCGTGAACTGGGGGGCAGCATTTTGCGCAGCAGGTGCAGCACAAGTCTCGGCGATGAATTGTTCGTGCGTGCCCGCGAGCGAGACGGCGCGGGCCACGGCGGCGCGCATCTGCTCGAACGTGCCGCCCAGTTCCTCGACCGAGAACTGGTCGGCCAGCGGGTCGTAGCGGGAGGGCCAGATGTCGAACCCGGCGAACATCGACAGCCAGCTTGGCGACTGGAACGAATCCCATTCGAAGCGCGGCAGCTTGCCCGCGCCCTCGTAGGCCCTGATGCGCTGCGCCAGTGTTTCCGGCAGATCGAGCGCGCGGCACTCACGCCATATCGTTTCTTCCCGCTGTCCGCCCCAGTAGTGCAGCAGAAGGAAATCGCGGATGCGCGCATATTCGAGCGCGGTGATGCGGTTGAACTCGTCCGCCAGCGAGGGATCGAAATCGCGATCGGGGAAGTGGGCGAGCAGGCGCTCGATACCGCTCTGGATCAGCACGATCGAGGTCGATTCCAGCGGTTCGAGGAAGCCTGCGGCGAGCCCGACGGCGACGCAATTCTTCTCCCATACCCTGGTCCGGTGGCCCGTGCGGAAGCGCAGCATGTTGGGCTCTGTCAGCGCCTCACCCTCAAGATTGGCGATCAGCGTGGCGGTCGCCTCGTCGTCGGAGATGTGGCGGCTGGAATAGACGTAACCATTGCCGACGCGGTGCTGCAGCGGAATGCGCCACTGCCAGCCAGCGGAGAGCGCGGTGCTGCGGGTATAGGGCGTGAGGCTATCGCCATGCGCACAGGGCATCGCCACCGCGCGGTCGCAGGGCAGCAGGTGCGTCCAGTCCTCGTAAGGCACTTCCAGCGTCTGGCCCAGCAGCAGGCTACGGAAGCCCGAGCAATCGACGAACAGGTCGGCCTCCAACGAGCGCCCGTCAGTCAGCGTGACCGAGGCGATCCGCCCGTTCTCTGCGTCGCGGTTCGCGCCGGAAATCGTGCCTTCGAGGTGACGCACGCCCAGCAGGTCACGCCCGCGCTGCGTGAGGAAGCGGGCGAACAGGCCCGCGTCGAAATGGATTGCCCAGTCGAACACGCCAAGGTCGTTGACCGGCTGCTCGGACGGCAGCAGCATCAGATTGCGCATCGCCGCCTGCGTCGGCAGGCAATATTCGGACAGCGGCGTCTGGTCGCCCGCCATGCGGCGCTTCAGCCAATACTGATGGAACGGCACCGAGAAGGCATCGACACCGTAGCGCCCGAAGGGGTGGAAAAAGCTGGTGCCCAGCGCCCGCCAGTCGCGGAACTCGATTCCCAGCTTCACGGTGCCCTGCGAAGCCTGCATGACTTCGGCCTCGGTCACGCCGATAGCCTTGAAGTAGTCGCGGATCGCGGGAACGGTCGCCTCGCCCACGCCTACGGTGCGGATGTCGGGGCTTTCGACCAGGGTGATTGCGATGGGAAGGCGGCGCAGGCGCGTCGCCAGAAGGTTGGCCGCCATCCAGCCGGCTGTGCCGCCTCCGACGATCAAGATGGAACGGATCGGATTCGCTACCATGTCCTGGCCCCTTGAAGACCTGTCTACCTTACCGGGATGGAAAAAGGGATCCCCCCCCCGCCCGGAGGAGGTGGGCGGGGGAGAAAGGGGTGAGATCAGAACTTGACGCGCGCGCCCATGGTGAAGCGGCGTTCGAAGATATTGTTGTAGGCCTTCTGGTCTTTCCAGGTGAGATAGTACTTCTCGTACTCGCCGGTCAGGTTGGAGCCCTGTCCGTAGATCGTGATGTTCGGCGTGATATCGTAGCTCACGGAAGCGTCCACGTAGTTCGTCGGCGCCTGATAGAGTTCCAGCCCCTTGATACCGCCGAAGTTCGACTGCACCGCGCGCTCGGAGCGATAGTTCCACGCCACGCGGGCCTGGAAGTGCGAGTCCTGATAGAACAGCGCGGCGTTGGTCTGGATCTTCGAGTTGTCCTGGAACGGTATCTTCTTTCCGGCCAGATCCCGGTCACCGGTATTGGAGGGCGAGAAGGTGAAGTTGGTGTCGATGCCGAAATTCGACAGGAAGCCGGGCATGAAGCCGAGGTCGGTGAACGAGAGCTTAGCGCCCGCCTCGATGCCCTTGAGCGAGCCGCCCGACCCCTGGATCGGCGTGCTGATCGAAACCGTGCGATTGCGCACTACGCCATCGTTGTCGGGCAGGTCGGAACGGTTCTCGTTGCCTGCCTGAATGAAGCTGTCCACGGCGATATAGAAAGCGCCGACGCTAAGCAGGCTGCCTCGCCCAAGGTAGTATTCGAGGGACCCTTCCACATTGGTGGCACGCCAGGGATCGAGGTTGGGATTGCCCGACTGGCTGCCGCCGGTGACGCGGAAGATCGGCGTTCCGGAAACGTTCGTATCGATCGCGTAAGTCGGGTTCAGGCCGCCGCCCCACTGGTTGAGGTCGAGCAAGGTCATCGTCTTCGAGAAGGCGAAGCGGAACTTCAGGTTCTGCTCGAGGTCGAAAGCGACGTTGAACGCGGGCAGGATGTCGGTGAAGTCACGCCGTGTGTTGACCGAACCGGCCAGCTCGTTGGCAAGGCCGTATGGCTGCGGGCCGCCGGTCACGTACTGGGTGATGTCCAGCTTGGTGTTGATGACCTTGACGCCCGCGTTGCCCGCGAACGGCACGCCGAACAGGTCGCCGTGGAAGTCGGTCTGGACATAGCCGGAGATCTGCTTGACGCCGACGTTGAACGAGGCACCGGGGTTCATGACCTCGACATTGCCGGGATAGAACTCGTTCTGGAACGCCAGCGCGTTGTCCATCGCCTTGGGATCGAGCACGTACATGTTGGGCACGCCCGCGACGCCGGGGTTGAACAGCTTGACCCGGCCGCCGAGCGTGGGATCGTTGGCAAGGCGGGTGAGGCCTGCGGTATAGAAGCCCGAGGCATCACCGGCGCTGCACGACTTGTCGCTCATGGGCACGTCGAAGGCTTTCCACTTGACGAGGCAGCCGTTCGGATCGCTGGCCATGCCCGCATAGAGCGGGGCAGCGCGGTCGAATTCGTAATCGTTGATCGAGCGTTCGGAATAACGGCCGCCGAAGCTCACCGTCAGTTCGGGCGAGAACTCGTAGGAACCGTCTGCACGCAGGACCTTGAGGTCGCCCTTGCGGCGATAGTTGCCCTCCGAGGACATCGTCTTGAGCGCGTAGTTGCCGATGTCGCCCAGTTCGCTCAGAAGCTGCGAGGGCAGGGTGAAGACCGGCTTGCTGCCCGTATAGTCGACCACGGCAGGCAGCGAGTTCAGACCGGCAATGGTGTTGACCGTATAGCCGTTCGGATTGAATACGCGGTCGCCGCCGGGATAGTGGCCAATGCCGCCCGGCTGCCACTGCTGGCCGTCGGACATGCTGAACTGGAGATAGCTCTGGTCGTAGTATTGGTGCGCCTTGCCGTAGATGCCGCGCAGGCTTCCCTTGAACGGGCCGCCGTTGTCGAACTTCAGTTCGAGATTGTAGTTCTGCGACTGCGACTTGTAGCGGTCGGTCTGGGCGTAGGAGTCGAAATTGCCGAGATCGTAGTTGTAAACCTGAGTGGTATTTACGTTGTAGGTCCCGCCATCCCGTATATCGACATAAGTGGCACCGGTGTCCCGCGACTGGCCGGGCATGAACTCCGCTGCCTGCCAGTTCACGTTCTGCATCTGGAAACCGGCAGTGCGGGCGTGCTCGTTCTGGCGGGTGAAGAAGGCATCGCCGGTCAGGGTCAGGGCATCGCTGATCATCCACTGCGCCGAGCCGTTGATGCCGAGGCGCTGGCGCTGGTTGATCTTGTTCCAGCCGGTGAAGCCCTGCGGCACGATGAAGGCATCCTTGGCATCGCCGTCGCCGTTGACGTCCACGCCGCCCGCGACCGCCGTACCGCGCGGACGGTTGGCGGGCGAGAAGCCGTTCGTCGACTTCGCGTCGAGCGTGCCTTCGTTGTGCAGCGCCGCCCCGTAGCCTTCCTGGATGCCGTTGTGCGAGTTCGACAGGCGTACGTCGGAATAGGCCGCCGAGACCATCACCCCGAAGCGGTCGTTATGCCAGGAGAGCAGGCCGTTGAAGTTCGGGTCGAACTTGTGCTTGGTCTTGTCGCCGTAAGTGCCTTCCGCCGCGACGGCGACTGTCACGCCGTCCTTCAGGTCGAAGGGGCGGCGGGTGCGCAAGTTGACGGTGCCGGTGATGCCCGCGTTGAGCGAATCCGCCGTGGCGGACTTGATGACGTCGGCGCCTGCGAAGAGCTGCGAGGGGATATCATTGAAGTTCGGCTGGATCGTCGTGATCGACTGTGCGCCAAGGTATGCTTCGCCGTTGAGCAGGGTCGTCACTTGCGGCAGGCCGCGAATGTTGATCGTCGAGCCTTCGCCGGCACTGCGCAGGATCTGCACGCCGGGAATGCGCTGAAGCGAGTCCGAAATGGTGACGTCGGGCAGCTTGCCGATATCTTCGGCCGAGATGGAATCCACCACCGAAGTCGCGTTGCGCTTGATATTGACCGCGCGTTCCTGCGAGGCGCGAATACCGGTAACGATGATATCTTCGGCACTCGGATCGGCCGTAGACACGGTTTCCTGTGCCCAGGCGCCGTGCGACGATCCCAATGCAACAATGGACGTGGCAGCCATAAGGACGCCACGACGCAAGCAACTGTGCTGCTTCATTCCCCTCAACTCCTCTCTTCACGCGAAATGCGTGCCTCACTTTGGCGGAGAGGGGATAAACCCGCGGTCATCTTGCCGCTTTTCCTCTCCTGGTCCGAGTATTCTTCGTGACTCGTGTTGCGCCAGTCATCCGCCCAATGAAGAAGAGCGTCAACTTAAATTTTTTCTTTTTTGTTAGTTCCAGGGCGAAAGCGGAGGTAATCGTTCGATTCATGAAAAGAGAGGATCGCAGCGTCACAGCCCCTGATTCGGCCGCCCCTGACTCGGTGGAAGTTCGCGGCAAGCGGTTGGCCATTTCGCTTTCCGGCACCAACTTGGCGCGTGCGAGCGACTACAACCAGCGCATCGTGCTCCAGGCCATCCGCCTGAGCGGTGAAACCACCCGCATCGAACTGGCGCGGCAGACCGGCCTGACCGCGCCGACGATCGCGAACATCACCTCGCGGCTCGACGAGTTGGGGCTGATCGCCCACCTCGGTCGCAAGCATGGCGGTCGGGGGCAGCCCGCGCTGCGCCTCGCAGTGAACCCGGACGGCGCCTTTGCGATCGGACTCAACGTCGACCGCGATCACATCACTCTGGTCGCGCTCGACCTTGCCGGGGAAGTGCGCAGCCGCGTCACCCGCGAGGTCCGCTTCGCACTTCCTTCCGATGTCGTGGCGATCGTCGGCGAGGAACTGGACGGGCTGCTGGCCGCAGGCGGGGTGGATCGCGCGCGGATATTGGGCATCGGCCTCGCCCGACCCGACGATCTTGGCGGGATCGCGCTTCCCAACAAGCCGGAAGGCTACGAAAGCTGGTCCAAAGTCGATTTCGCCAGCCTTCTCAAGGAAATCCTGCCCTGGCCGGTCCATGTCGACAATGACGCGGCGGCGGCCGCGCTCGGCGAAGCGCAAGGGGTAAGCGGTCACGAAAGGCCGAGTTTCTTCTACCTGCTGATCAGCGCAGGCCTCGGCGGCGGACCGGTGATCGACGGCAGCTACTATCGCGGTGCCCGGATGCGCAGCGGCGAAATCGGCCTGATGCCGGATGTCGGCGCGGCCGATCCCGGCGCCGTCGTGCAGGACACGGTTTCGCTCTCGGCGATCGAGGAAAGGCTCGCGCAAGTCGGGCGCAAACTCGATGTGCTGGAGGACCTGCTCGCGCTCGATCCGGTGATGGCTACGACGGTGGATCAATGGATCGCCGATGCCACTCGCGCGCTGACGGGGCCGCTGGTGGCGGTATCCTGCCTGCTCGACCCCGATGCCATCGTCGTTGGCGGGCGATTGCCCGCGCCGCTGATCGAGCGTCTCTGCGCACGGCTCGATGCAGGGTTGGCGGAAGTCTCGATGCCCAATCGCGTTCCGGTCCATCCGGCGCAAATGGCGGCAGAGGCTCCGGCGATCGGCGCGGCTATCCTGCCGTTCCTCGACCAGTTGCTGCCTTCCGATGCCATCCTGATGCAGGCAGGGCGATCGGAGTTAAATTAAAAAAAGAAATTGTCTTATTCGTAAGACCTGCCAAAATGCGCCGACATCTTGAGGCGTCGCGGGCAGGTTCATGCCCGATGAAGGCGCAGTCTTACCGGAGAGGGCAATGGCGGTTTTCGCGCCGATGCGGCGAGTGGCCGCATGACCATGCGGATTGGAATCGATTTCGGCGGTACCAAGATCGAAGCGGCGGCTCTGGCCGCCGACGGCACGGTGCTGCACCGCCGCCGTACGCCGACGCCGGGCAGTTATGACGAGGCATTGGCGACTCTCTGCAAATTGATTGCCGGGGTAGAAGGCGAACTCGGCCTGCGCGGAACGATCGGGATCGGCACGCCCGGTTCTGCCGCGCGCGGTTCGGGCCTGATGCGCAATGCCAATTCGGCCTATCTCAACGGCCGTCCCTTCCAGAGAGACCTAGAAGCGGCGCTTGGTCGGCCGATCCGGCTGGCCAACGACGCCAACTGCTTCGCCCTTTCGGAAGCCATCGACGGTGCGGCAGCGGGCAAGCCCTCTGTCTTCGGGCTTATCATCGGCACCGGCTGCGGGGGTGGTATCGTGCTGAAGCAGCATGTCGTCGGCGGCGCGCACGGGCTGAGCGGGGAACTCGGGCACATGCCGTTGCCCGATCCGCAGCCGGACGAACTGCCTGCTCCTGCCTGCTGGTGCGGCCTTAGCGGATGCTTCGAATCCTGGGTCTCGGGCACCGGCTTCCGCCGATCGTTCGAATCCGCGACCGGGCGCGATCTCGATGCTCCCGCTATCGTCGCGGCAGCCGCAGCGGGCGACGCGCATGGGCGCGAGGCGCTGGAGCGCTACCGCGACCGTCTGGCGCGGGGACTGGCCGTGGTTGCCAACCTGCTCGATCCCGACGCCATCGTGCTCGGCGGTGGCATGTCGAACGTGGAGGCGATCTACGAAGGACTCGCCGAGGCGATACGGGCGCGGACTTTCTCCGGTGCCTGGACCGGCGAAGTCGTGCGCGCCCGCTGGGGCGACAGTTCGGGCGTTCGCGGGGCAGCCCTGCTCTGGGACTTGGACGAGGTCGTGCCCGCGTTATGATAGGACGGCGCTCGTTCGCGTTGCCGCGATAACGAGCGCCGCCGGTTCGACGATTACGGCACCCGAGTAATGGCGAGCGGTCGCGGCGCGGGCAGGGCGAGGACCTGCTTGAACGCGGCTTCGGCGACCTTGTTCATCACCTCGTATCCGGCCGGGGTGGGGTGCACGTGATCGGACGTCAGTCCTTCGCGCGCGCCGAGGCCGGTGCCCTTCATCGCCGTCCAGTAGTCCGCATAGACCGAGCCGGTCTTGGCGGCATAGCTCTTGAGCCAGGCATTGAGGCGCTGGATGCGCGGCCCGGTTTCGAGGCCGGGACGCCAGGGGAACAAGTCGGCAGGCGGGATCGAGGCGATCACCACGCGGATGCCGTTCGCCTGCGCCATCTCTACCATGGAGCGGAAATTACCCTGGATCTGCTCGTCGGTCATCGGTCCGGTGTTTCCGGCGATGTCGTTGGTGCCCGCCATGATCTGCACGACTTGCGGCTTGAGATCGACCACGTCCTGACGGAAGCGCAGCAGCATCTGCGAGGTCGTCTGCCCGCCGATACCGCGCCCGATCCGGCCCGGTGTGAAGAACGGGCGATCAAGATCGTACCAGCCTTGGGTGATGGAATCGCCCATGAGCACGATGCGCGGGCGCGTCGTCGCGGCGGCATCCGCAAGGTTGGCGTCGCGATAGCGCGCGGTCCAGGCCCAGTCCGTACGCAGGCGCTGCTCCGTTGCATTGGGGGCATTGGACGCAGGCGCGTTCTGGGCGAAAGCCGGAGCGGAGAAAGCGATGGCGGAGAGGGCGAGAACGGGCAGAAGCTTGAGGCGCAAGGTCATTTTCCTGTGGCGATGGTCCGGGGCACGACGTTCCAGCCGCGCAGCTTGACGGAAGGTGAACTACCAGCCGCATCCTTCGGTGCGGTTATGGTCACGCTACGCGTCTCGCCCGGAAGGAGCGAGACGTAGTTGTCCGAGAAATAGGCGGGCAGGACCTGCTTCCCCCTGGCATCGAACAGGGTGAGCTTGGTCTGGATCGCGGCGGTCTTGCCGGGGTTGGTCAGGGTGACGTCGATCCGGGTTTCCTCGCCGTCCTGCGAAGCCCGTGCCCGCGCGTCGAGCGGCACTTGCGCCATCGTGCCGAGCGCCTGAAGCGCCTCGTCGGCGGCGGCCTGCCAGTAGAAGTTATCGGAAAGCCGGGTTCCCGAAGTGTCGAGTGCTTCGAGCCGGATCAGTACCGGCCCGGAAGCCATCAGCGGCGCGAGATCGAGCGTGAACGCCTCGCCCACCTTGCCGCCGGTTATATCCAGCTTCTTCTCCTGCACCGCGAGCTGGCGGCCATCGAGCGCCTGCACCACCGCGCGCACGGTCACGCCCGAGAGCGGAGTCATGCGGTTGTTGACGAGGATCACCTTGTGGTCAGGCAGGTTCATCTGGACGTGAACCGGCTCGGAGGCCTTCTTCATACCGTAGAAGGCACCGTGGGTGTCGTAGTCGGAAGAGAGGATCTGCCACGCCGAACTCGGCCATGCAGGCTGGGTCATCCACAGCATGCGGCCCGAATTCTCGGTCCATAGCCCGGCATTCATGCCCTCGAAGATCGCGCGGTAGCTCTCGTATTCGAGCATCTGCGCTTTCCGCTCGAAGTCCGGCAGGCTGGTGGGCTTGCCGAATTCGCGTTCCATGGCATCGGTGAAGCTCTTGACCGCGCCGTTCCCGGTCTGGTGCCAGTCGTGATAGGCCCAGGTGTCGCTGACCGGCCAGCGCTCGCTTGCCGGGATCGCGCGCTCCCAGGATTCCAGCGTCGGGAACGAGGGGGTGCCGACTTCGACGGCGAAGCCCTTCGAATATTCGGTAAAGTACTTCTCCGGCGCGCGCCAGTTGTAGGGGCCGGAATCGTGGAGGTTGATGCGATTGGACGAGGCCATGTAGAGCCGGGTGCCGTCCTCCTTGCGAAGCATTTCGTCCAGTCCCTCGTTGAGGATCGGTTGCGGCACGCCTTCGTTACGGCCGAACCACAGCACGATCGAGGGATGATTGCGGAAGCGCTGGACCACGTCTTTCGCATTGCCCAGGAACAGCTGGGCGTCCTCCGCCTCGATATTGTAGTCCTGCGTCGATTCCCAGAAATCGCTCATGACCATCAGGCCATATTCGTCGGCCAGGTCGAAGAAGCTCGCCTGCGTGTTCTGGCCCACCCAGTTGCGGATGACGTTGACGTGGGCGTCCTTGTGGAGCTTGAAGAACGGCTCAAGCCGCGCGCGGTCGACGCGCTTCATGAAGTCGTCCATGCCGATCGAGCCGCCGCGCGCAGCAATCCGCACGCCGTTGACGCGCAGGACGAGGAAGGGCGAAAGTCCTTCGTCCCCTGCGATCGGGGTGACGGCGGGCGATTTTTCGGCGCCCGGTGCGAAGGAATAGGCCCAGCCACCGCGCACCTGACGGATCGCCTGATGCCGCTCGTCGACGATCTGCTGGCCGAGCGCGCGTGCCTTCTCGAAATCGATGGCGACACGGTCGAGGCTGCCGTCCTCGTCCACCAGCGACATTTCGTATGTCACCTGCCGCATGCCAAAGCGCAAGTCCTTCGCGTCGGACTTCGCGCCTTCGACCGAGGTGGTAAGGTGGAGCGTGTGCAGCGCCGGATCGCCGTAGCCGTTGGGCCACCAGAGTTTCGGATTGCGCACCGCCAGCGCGGCATCTGTCTCGGGCGAGAAGCGCACGACGGTCGATTGGCCTGCGGGAACGGTGATCGAACGCTCGACCGTCACGTCATCGAAGGCGGCGCGGACGGTTGCGGTGCGGGGCTGGTCGGAGCGGTTGCTGACCGGAACCGTGATCTCGACATGGGCCACGGAGTTGTCGGGATTGGGCAGGGTGGTGACGACTTGCGGGTCCCCGATCTGCACATCGCCCGAGGCGAGAAGCTGCACGTCCTGCCAAAGGCCGGTCTGGCGGTCGCGGATCGTGGGAATCCAGTCCCAGCCTTCCGAGGCGCCGAAAGTGGGGCCGTCGAGCATCATTGCGCCGCCGTTCTCACCGACCCCGGCGGTCAGCGATTCCTCATGGGCGAGGCCGGGATGCGGCGGCGGCGAGACGCGAATGGCAACCGCATTGCGGCCGGGTTTCAGGTAGGGCGAAACGTCGAAGCGGCCGCGCACGAAGGCGCCTTTCGTGGTCCCGGCCTGCGTGCCGTTGACCCAGACCTGAGAACTGAAATTCACCCCGTTAAGCAGCAATTCCAGTCGTTTGCCGGACGTTCCTGCGGGAAGATCGAACTCGGTGCGATACCAGTAGTCCTGCCGCGCGAGCTTCTCGGGGATGACGAGATTGTTCAAGCCATGCGCCGGGTCGGGGTAGACGCCGCGATCAACCAGCGTGGTGAGCACGGTGCCGGGGACGGTCGCGGCGTACCACTTGCCGCCCGTGTAACCGGTGCGGGAGATCGCGCTACCGTCGCCGGAAACTTCCGGGGCTTCGGCCAGAGTCCATTTCTGCAAGGTCCAGCGGGCATCGCCCTGTGCGGCGAGCGGCGCTACTTGTGGGACGGGCTTCGCGACCGGCTTGTCCGGCGCGGTGGCGCTGCGGGGCAGTGTGGCGGGTGGCTGAGGCGTCAGTTGTCCCTGCATCTGCCGCACCTGAAGCGGCCAGCGGGCGCTGGTCTCGGTGAACTGGACGAGCATGGGGTCGGGGGCTGCGGCGGCGATCTTGCGCAGTTCTACAGGTGATTTCGTGCCGCTATCGATGCGCAGGCCGATCAGGCGGGCCGAAACGTCGCCGGAAGGACGGTTGGACGGGGCGACCAACAGCTTGCTCGGCGCTCCAGCGAGCGGCTGCGACAGGTTGGCGACCGGACGCCCATCGACATAGAGCCGCTGGCCGCCGGCCTCTGCAACGATGGCGTAATGGTGCCAGTCGCTCGGTCGGGAAAGGGCAGGGCCGACAGCCTGCCGCTGGCCCGCCGCGATGCCCGGCTTGCCTTGGGCGAGGGTCAGCGAAAGCACCGGCCCTTGCGCACTGTCTGCAAGGGTCACGATCGGCCCCTCGCTGCCTTGCGCGAACGCAGCCCAGAACGACAGCGTCCAGTTTCCGGCAGGAAGGGCAATATCGCTCGACCATGTCGGTGCAGCCGGAACGACCCGGAGATCGAAAGGCCCGGAAACTTGCGCCATCCCCGAAGTAGGGGCCAGCAGGGATACAGCCAGAACCGTTCCCAGAGCACTACGCGCAGAAATCCTCATCCCTCTCGTCATCCCCGTCCCTCCATTGCCTCACGGGCCTTATGCTGCGAAGAAACACGGCTTCCGGAAAAAAGACAAATGTTTTTAGATATTGCCGCGCAGCTTTCTTCCAAGGCGTCGTTGACGCGGGCAAGCAGGTCGGCGATGTGCGGCGAAATACGGGCACGGGTTCAGTGGAATCGGATCATCCATGAGAATCGTCATCATCGACGACAGCGGATTACGCGCGACGGTTCTCGAAGAGGGCCTGCGCGAGGCGGGTTATGACGACATTCACATCGTGCCGCCGCGCGGGGCTTTCGTCGCGCGGCTCGAACGCATGGCGCCGGATGTCGTGCTGATGGACCTCGGCAGTCCCAGCCGCGACACGCTGGAGGAAATGCTCACCGTCAGCCGCGCGCTGGCGCGGCCGATCGCGATGTTCGTGGACCAGTCCGACGAGGCGATGATCGGCGCGGCCATCGACGCAGGGGTTTCGGCATATGTAGTCGATGGTTTGCGCAAGGAGCGGGTGAAGCCGGTGCTCGAACTGGCGGTGCGGCGTTTCAATGCTTTTGCGCGGATACAGGCGGAACTGGACGAGGCGCGCAATGCTCTCTCGGACCGCAAGGTGATCGACCGCGCCAAGTCTATCCTGATGGCGCAGCGCAGTCTCTCGGAGCAGGAGGCCTATGCCCTGCTGCGATCGGGCGCGATGAACCAGGGCAAGAAGATCGTGGATGTGGCGCAGGCACTCATCACCGCCAGCGATCTGCTGGGAGGGGGATTATGACGACGAACTTGCGCATCGCCTTCCTGCCGCTCAACGACGTGGCGGTCCTTGCCGCTGCCCGCGAGCGCGGATTTGCCGAAGAGGAAGGACTGGCGCTCGACCTGCTGCGCACCACAAGCTGGGCCACTCTGCGCGACCGGCTCGTCTATGGGCAAGCGCAGGCCGCGCATATGCTGGCTCCGCTCGCGGTTGCGGTGACGCTGGGCCTCAGCCAGCAGCCTGCCGCCCTGGCCGCGCCTTACAAGCTGGGCGTTAACGGCAATATGCTGGTCATGGCGAAGGACTTTGCCGCCGCGCTCGATCCCGATCCGGCCAGCCGCATCGCCGATCCCTTGGCCGCCGCGCACGACTTTGCCGCTGCCATCGGACTGTGGCGGCGCAAGCCGGTGATCGGCGTGGTGCACCGCTTCTCCAGCCATGCGCTGATGCTGCGCTATTGGCTGGCCAGTGCGGGTGTCGATCCCGACCGTGACGTGGTGCTGCGGGTGCTGCCGCCGTCGCTGACGGTGGAGGCGCTCCACGCAGGAGAGATCGACGGGTTCATCGCCGGAGAACCCTGGGGCAGCGCTGCTGTCGAGGCGGGGCTTGCCGAAACCGTCGCCGTGGGCGAGCGCATCTGGCAGCGCGGCGTCGAGAAAGTGCTGGCCTTCCGCGAGAACTGGCTGGAGGAGAACACCGAGACGGTCGACCGGCTGCTGCGCGCTCTGGCGCGGGCGGCGAGCTGGTGCGACGATCCGGAGAACCATGAGGCGCTGGCGCACTTGCTCTCGGATCCGCGCTATCTCGACCAACCCGCCGATCTTATCCGGCGCGGACTGACCGGGCAGATCGTCGCGCGTGCGGGTGAAGCGCCGCTTTCCAATCCCGATTTCATGCTGTTCTCGCGCGAGGCGACGCCGTTCCCCTGGCGCAGTCAGGCGCTGTGGATCTACTCGCAGCTCGTGCGCTGGGGCATGGCCGAGCATTCGCCGGAACATGCGGCCAAGGCAGGCAGGGTCTTCAGGCCCGACGTATTCCGCCGCGCTCTGGCCGGCAGCGACATGCCGATGCCGGGGGCGAGCATGAAGCTCGAAGGCGCCGTCGCCTCGCCGCTCGCGGTGGGATCGCGCAAGGGCGACCTGACGCTCGGCCCTGACCGGTTCTTCGACGGACGGGTCTTCGATCCCGAGCGGATCGACGACTATCTGGCTGGGTTTGTGCAAGTGCGTTGAGATCGGCGTGAATTTTGTGCCTTGCAACATGACGCGAATCGATTGATGATAGGCGCCTCACGCGAAGACGCGTGACCATATTCGGATGTGCTGCTCCAAGGGCGGGGCGCCATCCTCACCGAAATTCGCAGCAAAGCCGCTGACCGGGCTCACCAGAGGGTGACGTCCGGCCTGCGGCTTTTTTCGTGTCCGTTATATGAGGGACCTACGATGGCAACCGCTTACTGGGAACGTGACGGAGAGGCTGAAACGGCCACCGCTGAAACGGAAACGACCAACTTCTGGAAGGCTGGTCATGCGCCGACCCTGATCGCCGCCTTTCTCTATTTCGACCTCGCCTTCATGGTCTGGGTCCTGCTCGGCCCGCTGGCGCCGGAAATTGCGAAGACGCTCGGGCTGACTTCGGCCGAAAAGGGGCTGATGGTCGCGACGCCCACGCTTGCAGGCGCCTTGCTGCGGGTCGTCAACGGTCTGCTGGTGGACCGCATCGGTCCCAAGCGCTCAGGCGCGATCAGCCAGATTGTCGTCATCGCCGGACTGTTCCTGGCCTGGGTCATGGGCGTGAACAGCTTTGCGGGTACGCTGGCGCTTGGCGTGGTGCTTGGCTTTGCGGGCGCGAGCTTTGCGATCGCCTTGCCGCTCGCCAGCCGCTGGTATCCGCCCGAGCACCAAGGCAAGGCCATGGGTCTGGCCGGAATGGGCAATTCGGGCACCGTGCTCGCTTCGCTCTTCGCGCCGCTGCTGGCCAAGATGTTCGGCTGGAACACCGTCCTCGGGCTGGCCTGCATTCCGCTTTCGCTGGTCTTCGTGGTCTATCTGCTGATGGCGAAGGACGCCCCGGACCAGCCGGCGCCGCGCAAGCTGGTCGACTATTTCGAGCCGCTCAGGCAGGCCGATGCCTGGTGGCTGATGGCCTTCTATGCCGTGACGTTCGGCGGTTTCGTGGGCCTTGCCGCTTCGCTGCCGATCTATTTCACCGACCAGTTCGGCCTGACCCCGATCGTCGCGGGATATTGCACGGCAGGCTGCGTCTTTGCCGGATCGCTGGTGCGGCCGATGGGCGGTGCCCTGGCAGACCGGATCGGCGGCGTGAAGGCGCTGATGGTCGTCTATCTTGTCGCCGCACTGGCCTTGGCCGGGGTCGCCAATGCCACCGGCCTGCCGGGCGCGCTCGGCCTGTTCGTGCTGGCGATGCTGGCGCTGGGCACCGGCAACGGCGCGGTGTTCCAGCTCGTGCCCCAGCGCTTCCAGGCCGAGATCGGGGTGATGACCGGGCTAGTCGGCATGGCGGGCGGCATCGGCGGGTTCTATCTCGCCAGTTCGCTGGGCCTTGCCAGGCAGTTCACCGGCAGCTTCGCGCCCGGTTTCCTGATCTTCGCGGGCCTTGCGGTCATGGCGCTCGCCTCGCTGGCGATGGTCAAGACTCGCTGGCGTGCGACCTGGAAGACGGCAGCCCGCATATAATGGGAGAGTGCGGCGGTCGGTCCCATCGGATCGGCCGCCGCTCTTGTTATGCCCCCCAGGAGAATTCAAGAAAAATGCGATACTTGCTTGGCACGGCGGCTGCGTTGGCCGTCGCGGGCCCCGCCTGCGCCCAGGATTTCGACATCAGGCCGCTGGCGGAAGTGCGCCTGCGTAACGAGCATGTCGATCAGGACGGTCTGCCGCGCGAAGCCGATGCCGTCACCGCGCGCGTCCGGACGGGGGTGGAGATCGCTTCCGGCCGGTGGAGCGCAACGGTCCAGGGGCAGGGCACGCTGGCATTGGTAGACCATTACGACGACGGCCTTCACGGCCCCGCCGATCGCCCGCAGATTTCCGATCCGCAGAACATCGGTCTTTACGTGGCCCAGCTTCAGTACCGGGCGAAAGGCGCAGTGCTGACGGCAGGGCGCCAGAAGATCACGCTGGATGACGAGCGCTTCGTTGGCAATGCGCCGATCCGCGACAATGCCCAGACTTACGATGCCGTGCGTGCGCAGCTTTCGCCGGTCCGGGGGCTGAAGCTGGATGTCTCCTATGCCTGGAGCGTCCGCACGATCTGGGGCATCGATGGTCGCGGCGCCCGCCAGCAGGCGATCGGCGGAGACAACCTCTTCGCCAACCTTTCCTACGCCACGCCGATCGGAACGCTGACCGGGTTCGCCTATCTGGTCGACCAGGACGAAGCCACCGTGCAGGGCTACCAGTTGTCGAGCCGCACTTACGGCGCGCGGCTGAACGGCAGCCGCGCCTTCTCTCCTTCCGTGAAACTCGACTATGTGGCGAGCTACGCACGGCAATGGGATCATCATCGCAACCCGAACGACTATCATGCCGACTACTGGCTGACCGACGCCACGCTGGATGTCAGGGGCTGGAAGCTCAACGCGGGATACGAGGTGCTGGGTGCGAGTGACGGCACGCCATTCACCAGTTTCCAGACACCGCTGGGCAGCAATTTCAAGTTCCAGGGCTGGACCGACAAGTTCCTGACCACGCCTGCAAACGGCATCCGCGACCTCTATTTCGGCGGTGGCTATGGCCTGAAGCAGGTGGGGCCGCTCACGGGCGTTTCGCTTCAGGCGGTCTGGCATCGTCTCGACAGCGACCGGCTCGACCAGCACTATGGCAACGAAGTCGATCTTCTCGCATCTGCGAAGCTGCGCAAGACGCTCGTTTCGCTGCGCTATGCCCATTACGATGCGCGCAGCTTCGCGACGGATACCGATAAGTACTGGATTCAGTTCGACTGGACCTATTGAGCAAGAGCCATCACGGAATCGCTTGAGCCCTCGGGCGATTCCGCTTATGGTGCAGTGCAAAGGACGACGCTGTCCTTCCAAACCATAGCCGATGCGATCCACTGACGGGCCGCAGAAGCGCGAATGATGGCAAGGCCGCCATCCAGACTTTCGGTTTCGAACCGAGGGTCCGGATGGCGGCCTTTTTCTTTTTCTCCCTTCGTTTTTCTGGAGTCACGGGGATGGAATTTCAGGACGGGATCGAACCCTCTGCGGATTACGAGGACACGCTGATCGTGCCTTCGCAGGACGTGCGCGAGCATCTGGTGGTCGTCGGCAACGGCATGGCGGGATGCCGGGCGGTGGAGGAACTGCTGGCGCGCGATGCCGGTCGCTACCGCGTCACCATCTTCGGCGCTGAGCCGCATGTGAACTACAACCGGATTATGCTCTCACCGGTGCTGGCGGGTGAGAAGGCGTTCGAGCAGATCGTCATCAACAGCCGCGAATGGTATGACGCCAACGGGATCGAACTGGTCACGTCAGACCCGGTGATTGCCATCGACCGCGCGGGCCGGACCGTGACGTCGCAATCGGGCCGCAAGGTCGGCTACGACCGCCTGCTGATCGCCACCGGCTCGGACCCTTTCATCATCCCCGTGCCCGGCAAGGATCTGCCCGGCGTCATCTCGTTCCGCGACATGAAGGACGTGGACCTGATGCTGGAAGCCGCCGGGAAGGGCGGCGATGCGGTGGTGATCGGCGGGGGGCTGCTTGGCCTCGAAGCGGCGCATGGTCTCAGCCTGCGCGGCATGAAGGTCACGGTGATCCACCTGATGCCGACGCTGATGGAGCGGCAACTGGACGAGGCGGCGGGCTGGCTGCTCAAGACCGCTCTCGAAGCGCGGGGCCAGACGATCCTGACCGGCGCCGACACCGCCGAAATCTATGGCGACGGCAAAGTCGAGGGCGTACGCCTGAAGGATGGGCGCGAGATCGCGGCCAGCCTCGTCGTCATGGCGGTCGGCATCCGGCCTTCCACGGCATTGGCACGCGAAGCCGGGCTGGACGTGGGACGCGGCATCAAGGTCGACGATCACATGGTGACGAGCGACCCCGCCGTACTGGCGGTAGGCGAATGCGTCGAGCATGACGGAAACGTCTACGGTCTCGTCGCGCCGCTTTGGGACATGTGCCGCAGCCTGGCCGACGGCCTGACCGACCGGTACAGCGGCTATCGGGGCTCGGTCACGTCCACCAAGCTCAAGGTCGCGGGTCTCGACGTGTTCTCGGCGGGCGACTTCTCGGGCGGGGAGGGCTGCGACGATATCGTCCTGCGCGATGCCTCGCGCGGCGTCTACAAGCGGGTCGTGGTGAAGGAGAACAAGGTCGTCGGCGCGGTGCTCTACGGCGATACGGCAGACGGCAACTGGTACTTCGACCTGCTGAAGAAGGGCGAAGATGTCTCGGAAATCCGCGAGTTCCTGATCCTCGGACAGGCTTTCGCCGCGGGCGGGACGGCAGACCCGCTGGCGGCTGTCGCGGCGCTGCCTGACGATGCCGAAGTCTGCGGCTGCAACGGGGTGACCAAGGGGCAGGTGGTCGCCTCGATCTCCGGCGGCGCGTGCAGCCTCGATACCGTGCGCGCCACCTGCAAGGCTTCGGCAAGCTGCGGCTCCTGCACCGGCCTCGTCGAGAGCCTGCTGGCGCTGACCTTGGGCGAGGAGGTCAAGTCCGGGCCGAAGACCTTGTGCAAGTGCACCAGCTTCACCCACGACGACGTGCGGCGCGAGATCGTGTCGCAGCACATGAAGTCGATTCCCGAAGTGATGCAGAAGCTGCACTGGTCCACGCCCGACGGCTGTTCTTCCTGCCGCCCGGCGCTCAATTACTACCTGCTTTGCGCGCTCCCCGGCGAGTACGACGACGACCAGCAGAGCCGCTTCGTCAACGAGCGCATGCATGCCAATATCCAGAAGGACGGCACCTATTCGGTGGTCCCACGCATGTGGGGCGGCCTCACCAACCCGCGCGAACTGCGGGCGATCGCCGATGTCGTCGAGAAGTACGATGCGCCGATGGTCAAAGTAACGGGTGGACAGCGGCTCGACATCTTCGGGATCAAGAAGGAAGACCTGCCCGCCGTCTGGGCCGATCTCAATGCCGCCGGAATGGTCTCGGGCCATGCCTACGGCAAGTCGCTGCGCACGGTGAAGACGTGCGTCGGCAGCGAATGGTGCCGCTTCGGCACGCAGGATTCCACCGGCCTCGGCGTCAAGACCGAGCGGATGACCTGGGGCTCGTGGATGCCGCACAAGTTCAAGATCGCGGTCTCCGGTTGCCCGCGCAATTGCGCCGAGGCGACGATCAAGGACTTCGGGATCGTCTGCGTGGATTCGGGCTACGAACTCCACGTCGGCGGCAACGGCGGTATTCACGTCCGCGCCACCGACTTCCTCTGCAAGGTCGCGACCGAGCAGGAAGCGCTCGATTACTGCGCCGCCTTCACCCAACTCTACCGCGAGGAAGCGCGCTATCTCGAACGCACCGCGCCGTGGATCGAGCGTGTCGGCGTCGAATACGTGAAGCAGCGTATCGTCGAGGACGAGACCGGCCGCGAGGCCTTGCGCAGCCGCTTCCTCCATTCGCAGAGCTTCAGCCAGGAAGACCCCTGGGCCGAGCGCGCGGCCGGTCGGCAGGCCGAACTGCACCAGCACCTCGAACCCCTTGCACTTGCAGCGGAGTGAATGACATGAACGACTGGATCGACATCGGCACCCTCTCCGACATTCCCCTGCGCGGCGCCCGCACCGTGCAGTTGGAGGGCGAGAAGGAAATCGCCGTCTTCCGCACCGGCGACGACCGCGTTTTCGCTCTCGTCAACGAATGCCCGCACAAGAAGGGGCCGCTCAGCCAGGGCATCGTCCACGGCCATTCGGTCGCCTGCCCGCTGCATAACTGGAACATCGCACTCTCGAACGGCGAGGCGCAGGGCGAAGACAGGGGCTGCACTCCGACGATCCCCGTCAGAATGGAAGGATATCGCATCCTGATCGCCCATCCGCAGACCTTGCAGGTGGCCGCTTGACGGCGCGCGATCTCGTCGCGCCCGGTCCCATTCAGGCAGGTGAGGTCTGGCTGGTCGGGGCGGGACCGGGCGATCCGGATCTGCTCACCCGCAAGGCCGAGCGGCTGATCGCGGCGGCAGACGTGGTGTTCTACGATGCACTGGTCGGCCCCGGCGTGCTCGGCCTCATCCCGGCCGCGACCGAAGCGGTCGGCGTCGGCAAGCGCTCGGGCCGTCACAGCAAGGCGCAGGGTTCGATCAACGACCTGCTGCTGGAGGCGGCGAAAGCGGGCAAGCGGGTGGTGCGTCTGAAAGGCGGGGACCCTTCGATCTTCGGGCGCTCGGCGGAAGAGATGGACCATCTCGCGGCAGCAGGCGTTCCGGTGCGGATCTGTCCGGGCATCACGACCGCCAGCGCGGCAGCGGCGAGCGGACTGGCCTCGCTCACGTTGCGCGGGCGCGCGCGCGGCGTGACGTTCGTGACCGCACATCTCAAGGCAGGCGAACCGCTGAACCTCGATTGGGAAACGCTGGCACGGCCCGGCGGAACCCTCGGCGTCTACATGGGCCGAGCCGCGGCGGGCGAGATAGCCCGCTCGCTGATCGCCGCCGGACGCGATCCGGATACGCCGGTCATGATCGCCGTCAATGTCTCGCTGCCCGATGAGCGGCTGATCCGGGGCAAGCTGTCGGCGCTGTCTTTTCTAGTCGCCACGATCAGTGACGACGATCCAACCCTGCTGCTGATCGGCGAAGCGGTGGAGGCCCGGCACGACGTCGCTTCGATACCGGAAGGAATGGTCGGCGCGATCGCGTAAACGCGCCGACCATGATGCTCAATCGAGATAGAGCGTTCGCAGCTTCGCGATCTGCGGCTTGCCGAGGCCCATCTCGTCTCTAAGGTAACCCATGGCGCCGCCGGGATGGGCGTCGAGCGCCTTGAAGGCTGCTTCGATGTAGGCACGGTCAGCCTTCATGAAAGCGGCCTGCACCGCAGGCGGCAGCGATAGGAACGCTTTGCCGGTGGCATCGCTCGGGCCGGTCTTCGCTTTGGCAAGCGCCTCGGGAAGATATCGGTTGGTGAGCAGGTAGTCCTGGATCACCGTCTCGCGCGGCACGCCCAGCGCGGTGAGCAGGAGGGCGGACGACACGCCGGTCCGGTCCTTGCCTGCCGAGCAGTTGAACGCCAGCGGAGCATGGCCGGCCAGAAGCTCGCCGAACATGCGCTTGAACTGCGGCGCGAAGGTCCTGAGCATCATCGGATAGCTCTTGGCCATCATCGCCGAGGCGGCTTCCCGGGTGATCTTGCCCATGTCTCCCGGC
Source organism: Novosphingobium sp. BF6 (assembly GCF_058273105.1). Taxonomy (NCBI): domain Bacteria; kingdom Pseudomonadati; phylum Pseudomonadota; class Alphaproteobacteria; order Sphingomonadales; family Sphingomonadaceae; genus Novosphingobium; species Novosphingobium sp. BF6. Next base: position 1,598,266 of record NZ_CM177776.1, on the reverse strand, counting down.
ACAAGGCCGATCGCCATGTTGTCGTAGTCGTCGGCGAAGATCGTCGGGCCGGCTTCCGAAGCCCAGGGCATAGGCTCGGCCTTGCGCTCGTTGCGGTCGCGGTAGTCGCAGATCGTGCGGATGCCCAGTTTGTTCAAGGTGCCGAGATCCTGCGCCGTCAGGTCCACCATCGAACCGGAACGGAACAGCATGCCCCACTTCACCGTGTGACCGTCGGCGGTGCGATAGCCGCCGAGGTCCCGGAAATTGCGCCCGCCTTCCAGCGGCAGCAGGCGCTGATGCGCTGCCTGCCGGGAAGGAGCGGGAGCAGCGACTTGCGCCGCCGATTGGACCGCGGGCTGTACGAGAAGGCCGAGCGCGACGACGGCGACGGCAGCGGAGGAAATACGCCAGTTCATGGTCTTTTCCTTGTCGAGAGATCAGTACTTGACGGTCGCCGAGATGCCGAAGGTGCGCGGATCGTTGAAGATGCCGTAGTAACCGAGCGACGAGCCGCCATTGGCTTTCACGAACGTGTAGGCCTCGTTGAACAGGTTGCGGCCCCAGACCGAGAGTTCGAGGTCAGGCCCGCTCGCCATGCGGATGTCGGCCAGGGCAACGCGGCCGTTGACGATGAACGAGGAACCGGTCTTCGTCGGATCGTTCGCCATCGAGTACTGGCCCGAGCCATAGTTGCCGTCGAGGTGGAAGCGCAGCGTCGCGTCGGCCACCGGCAGTTCGTAATCGATGGCGCCGCTGGCGGCATGCTTGGGGGTGAAGATGGTATAGACCTGGACCAGCTTGTCCCCGTCGAAGGGGTTCGCCGCGGGCGGCAGGTGAACGTCGGTATAGGCGTAGGAACCCGAAAGCGTCAGGCCCTGGAACGGCGTGACGGTGAGGTCGGCCTCGATGCCCTTGATACGGCCACGGCCCTCGGCATTGCGGGTTTCGGTCGTCGTGCGCGTGGAGTTGAGCACCGGCGCGTTGAAGTCGATCTGCATGTCCTTGTAGGCCGAGGTATAGGCCGCGATGTTGAAGCGGGCATGGCGGTCGAAGAACTCGGTCTTGGCGCCGATTTCGAAGGTCGAGACCGATTCCGGGTTGAAGCTGTGGTACTCCTTGGACCGGCTGTTGGCGCCGCCTGCCTTGTAGCCGGTGCTCCACTTTCCGTAGACGTGAACGTCCTGGCTCACGTCCACCGCAAGGTTCACCATCGGGTCGAACCGGTTCCACGAAGCGTCGAGAGTATAGCCGGTATCGACGCCGTTCACCTTTTCGAGCGCCCCGGTCTTGACGTCGTGCGTGAAGCGGCCGCCGCCGGTGAGGTGGACGATCTCGTTCAGCATTTCCGGCGTCCAGGTCGCCTGGCCAAACACGCCGATGCTTTCGGTCTTGGCGCGGCTGGCGCGATCCGGGAACGGGATCGACGACGTGGGGGTTTCGAGGATGGTGTAGTCGGTGCCGTCCGCGTTCCACTTGTTGGTGTAGGGCGTCCAGGCGTTGTCGTTGACCTTTTCGTGATAGTAGAAGCCGCCCGCCACGAAGGTGAGGTGCTTCATCGTGCCGATCAGCTGTATTTCCTGGCTGTACTGCTTCTGCCAGACATCGGCGAGGCTGAAACGGCTGAAGTTCGTGTTGTCGCTGACACCCTTGATGAAGACGCCCATGTTGGCGGCGCCGTTGTCGTTCTGGGTCTGGGTCAGTTCGCGATACGAAGTGATCGACTTGACTTCGAGTTCCGGCGAGACCGTCCAGTCCAGCGTCAGCAGGTGGCCGTGCGTCTTGCCGAGCGCCCAGGGCTGGGGAACGCCGATGTTGGCGGTCTTGGCGCGGTCGGGCTGCATCTGGAGCAGCGGTCCGGTGGTCTTGCTCAGGAGCTGGACGTAATAGGGCGTGGTCTGGTCGCGCGAGATGTCGAACGAGTAGAGTGCATTGAAGTTGCTGCTCGGCTCCCAGAGCACCGCGGCATGAGCGCCCTTCTTGTTATAGGCATTGAAGTCGTGCTCTCCGCCCAACGGATTGTCCACCGTGCCGCCGCGGGTGGTGATGAGGCCGTCCAGCTTGACCGAGATGTTGGCGAAGCTCGGCAGGTCGAGATGGATACCGGCCTCGCGGGAATCGTAGTTGCCGACGCCGACCGTGGCGCGTGCGCCGAACTCGCCGCTGGGCTTCTTGGTGACGATGCTGATCGCGCCGCCCTCGGTATTGCGGCCGAACAGCGTGCCCTGCGGTCCCTTGAGCACTTCGATCCGTTCGACATCGTAGAGCGCCGAACCCAGGCCCTGCGCGCGCCCCATGAACACGCCGTCGATATAGACGCCGACGCCCTGGTCGCGGGCTGGCTGGTTGGCGTCTCCCAGGGTGCCGATGCCGCGCATGCCCACGGTGAGCGCCGAACTGCGCGAGAACATCGGGGCGATGCGCAGCGAGGGGATCGAGCCGTCCGCCAGCGATTCCAGCGAGACGACGTGGCGGTTCCGGAGATCCTGGGCGTTCACTACCGCGATCGAGATCGGGGTCGTCTGGAGACTGGTTTCCCGTTTCTGGGCGCTCACGACGATGTCGGTAAGGCCGGGTCCGGCTTCAACGGCAGCGCTGTCGGCGGCGGTTACCGCAGCTTCGACCGAAGTTTCGGCGGCATGGGCGATACCGCCCGAAAGAAGCGCGCCGAGCGCGCTTCCCGCCAGGGCGATGGAACGAAACGATGGCGCGTTGTGGACAGACATGAAACGACCCTCATAGTGATTGCGAGGCGTCCGCTAGAACGTCTGTATGTCATCTGTGTTACGCTTGTACCGCTCGCGTGATGTGGCTGTAACGGATCGCTTGTTGCGGTATTGCGGCTTATGGCAATGTGTCGATGGTGATCCTAAGGCTCCGCTTTCCCGTTTGACAAAGATGATCGGTGATACGTGAAAGACTCTGAAAACGCTGAATTTTCGTCAAAAGAAAAGCTGATCCGTGCGGTGCTTCAGGTTTGGGCGAATCATGGGCACTCGGCGATGTCGGCTCGAGCTTTGTCGCGCGCGACGGAACTCCCCACCTCCAGTATCTATCATCACTTTGGCTCTATGGAACAGTTGTTCCAGTCGGCGCAGGCTTATGCCCATGACGAGGCCCGCACCTGGTGCAGCCGGAAACTGCGGGAGATGAAAGGCTGGCCGGAAAATGGAGGCGCCGATTCGCTCGCCAGGGCTTTGGCGATTCTCATCGACGATTGGACGGCAGAGTGCCGCGATCTGGCTTTCGCATGGAGCCAGTGCCATCTCCTGGCTCATCGTGACGAGGCTTATGTCGCGGCAATCGACTCCTGGCGCGAGCATTGGGCTGCATTCTGGAGGGAGATATGCGGGCGGGCCGGCCTCGAGCGTTATGCGGCAATGACCTCCCACGTCTTCGAGGCCACCGCCCAGTTCCATTTGATCCGCTGGCATCGCGCTATCGATCGTGCTGCACTCGACGAGTTCTGCATGGGTTGGGGCCGGTGGCTGGCGGGTGAGCTGGTCGAGGAAGGGGCTTGGCGTCACCATGCACGCAAACAGGCACTGGCTTCCGCACCGGAAGTCGCGGTTCAGAACGGCGTCGCGGCGGCGATCTCGAGTGCGGCAGCCGATATCGTCGAAGAGGGCGGTGTCGCTGCCCTTACGCACAGGGCGGTGGCTGCGCGGGCGCAAGTGACGCTGGGGGTGACTTCCTACAATTTTCGGACGAGCGCGGATCTTGTGCGCGCGGCTTTCAACGCCATCTACCAGCGCTTGACCCAGCCTTTACAGGACAAGCCGGTCACGCCGGTTGATCGCGCGGATTCCATTGCTGCATGGCGGGACTTCGGGTCGCAGCCCCGACGACTTGCTGCGATCGAGGAACTGATGCTGGCCGTCGCGCAAGACCCTAACTTGCGCGATTTCGCCCCGCAAATGCGCTATCTCCGGGGGCGAAGCAGCAGGACGCACCTGGCCGGAAAACTGGGCGGAGACGCACCGATTTCGCCGCTCGATGCGGCCATCTACTCCAGCCTGGTTTCCGGACAGCGACGCGCCCTGATCGGAAGGGCCGAGGCGGAAATCCATGCGAGTCTGGATGAAATGGACTTGCTGATCGCAGGCTTGCGGGCCGGCCTGTAAAGATCGCGGCGCCCGACCTTGATCGGGCACCGACGATCAATCGTTTCAAAGCCGGCAATTATCTCAGAAGCTGGCGCCGACCGAGAAGAGCACGGTGGAGCCGGCAATCTGCGAGCCGTTCTTGGTCGAGGAGAAGTTCGGCTGCAGATAGGCGCTCTGCGATTTCGAAATGTCGGTATCGACATAAGCGACGCCCAGCGTCACCGGGCCAAGCGCGAGATCGGCGCCGAGCATCCAGTCGAGATACTCGCCGGTCGGGGTGACGCTGGTGCCGTTCGGACCCAGGCCCGAGTTGCCATTCGAGTAGCCGAAGTGGCCCTTGAGAGTCAGCGGCGTGTTGGGGATGGCGGTGTTGCCGTCAAGCCAGAGATAGATGTTGTCGGTCTTGGCGCCGAAGTTGCCGATGCCGTCCGCATAGTCCGCGCCGCTGGCATAGACTTTGCCAAGTGCCTGCTGCTTGGGGGCGTAGGCCACACCGGCGAGCAGGTTGGCCGGACCGACGGCGCCCGAGAGCTTGACGTAAGGTTCGGCGAAATCGGTGTCCGAAGCGCCGCCCGGATACATGTACCAGGTCAGGCCGACATCGAGCTTGACGCCGCTGGTGATCTCGGTGGCGTAGCCTCCCACGAGGTCGAGTTCCATGTTGGAGCCGCCAAAAGTACCCCATCCGGCGAGGTTCGACCCCCAGGTGGCGACATAGAGGCCGCTCTCATGCGAAACCGTGATGCCGCCCTGCACGGCCATTTCCTTGTCGGTCTGGGAGACGCCGCGGAAGCGGTAATCGGACACCAGCCCGACGGAGCCGGACACGGTGATCTCGCTAGGAGCCTCTTCCTGGGCCATCGCCGGAGCGGTGAATGCCAGGCCGGAAACGGCAAGGCCAAGCAGGCCTGCGGCAAGACGGATTTTCATATGGAACGCCCTCATGTTGACTTTGTCGCGTTCCATCCTGCGGCCTGTTTGCCGGAGCCTACATGCGTGGCGGCTCCGTTTCAGACAGACAGGAGGGGTTTACCGTAATTTATGCTCTTCAGCCAGAGAAATTTAAAATAAAATGCCGCCGGATCGGCGTCGATTGTCCGAAAATGAAATTGACCAAAAAAAACGGGCGGTCTCCTGGGAGCCGCCCGGTGAAGGGTGGGTGCGGACGACAGCGCGTCCGCACGATACGAGAAGTGAGGTCCTGTCGGCCGCGACCTCAGGCGGCGACCGGTAGCGGACGCAGGATCGGCGCGGGGCCGGTCACGCGGTCCGAATGACCGCTCTGGCGACGGCGGTTGAGCCATTCGCTGATCGTCTCGGCCGTGGTGTGGTCCATGACCTTGAGCTGGCCGAGGTCGAGGTGGACCGGGCGGCCGTGCGGCAGCTTTTCCAGCACCTTGTTGAGGCGGGTGAGCCCCAGGAAGGTGGCACCGCCGCCCAGAGCGAGGCGGGTCGCTTCGCCGGCCTCGTGCTCTTCGACGTGCTCCTCGACCTTGAGCTTCAAGTTCCGGAAGTGCGGAGCCAGTTCCAGCACCGTCAGGGCCAGGCCGACCAGAACGCCGGTCAGCAGGTCGGTGGTGACGACGAGGATAAAGGTCACCGCCCAGATTACCGCCGGGAAGGCGCCGTAGTTGTGGAACAGGTGGCGCACATGGCTGAGGCTCACGAGGCGCCAGCCGGTGACGACCAGCACGCCGCCGAGTGCCGCCATCGGCACCTCACGCAGCAGCCAGGGCAGCAGCGCGATAAAACCAAGAATCCACACGCCGTGCAGGATCGTCGAAAGACGGGTCTTGGCACCGGCCTGGACGTTGGCCGAACTGCGCACGATCACGCCGGTCATCGGCAGGGCACCGAACACGCCGCAGAGCAGATTGCCGATGCCTTGGGCGCGCAGTTCCTTGTCGTACTTGGTGCGCACGCCGTCGTGCATGCGGTCCACCGCGGCGGCCGAAAGCAGCGTTTCGGCGCTGGCGATGAAAGCGATGGCAAGGGCGGCGACGATCAGCGCGGGATTGGCGAGCGGAGCGAACCAGCCGGTGCTGGTAGGCAGTGCGAAAGCGGCTCCGATCGATTCCGGCACGGCGATGCGCGCGACGTCGAGACCCATGGTCCACGCCACGGCGGTTGCCGCGACGACGCCGAGAAGCGCGCCGGGAACGAGGCCCATGCTCTTGGGACGGACCTTCTCCCAGCCAAGCATCACGGCCATCGTCAGCACGCCGAGCATCAGCGCGAGTTCGGTGGATGCGACATTGGTGGGATCGAGGCCGAGGATGCGCGCAGGCATCATCGCCATGTTTTCGAGACCGCTCGACATCGGCTTCTGGTCGAAGAGGATGTGGAACTGGCCGATCACGATCAGCGCACCGATACCGGCGAGCATGCCGTGGACGACCGCCGGGCTGATCGCACGGAACAGGCCGCCGAGACGAAGCGCGCCCGCGACGAGCTGGAACACACCGGCGAGCAGCAGGACGGGACCGAGCGCTTCGAGGCCGTGCTCACGCACGAATTCGAAGACGATAACGGCAAGACCGGCCGCCGGGCCGCTCACCTGGAGAGGCGAGCCTGCCAGAAGGCCGACCACGAGACCGCCGATGATGCCGGTGACAAGTCCCTTTTCAGGGGGGACGCCGGAAGCGATGGCGATGCCCATGCAGAGGGGCATTGCCACGAGGAACACCACGATCGAAGCCGTGAAATCCCGTCCGAAGTGGGCGATTGGCCCGCTCCGGCTGTCTTCCCCGGCCGAAGCCGGGGAAGATGCGATGGAAGTGGAGGGGGACGTCATTCCGCTGCCTCGGCGAATTCGGTGGCGAAGCGGGCCTTCGCGGCGAGCGCGACCGGCAGCGGCGCGTCTTCGCGCAGCGGCACGAACTGGCCGGTGTCGCCGTCGAGACCGAGGACCTGGCCGGCGTGAATGTCGACGAACCAGCCGTGCAGCGTCATTTCGCCGCGGGCGATGGCGGCAGCGACGGCCGGGTGAGTGCGTAAGTGGCTGATCTGGGCGATGATGTTCTCGAGGGTGATCGCGCGAACGCGGTCATTGCCCTCGAGTTCGCCGTGGCAGGTGCTGACAATATGTTCGGCAGCGGCCCCGTGCTTGAGCCAGGCTGCCACGTTCGGCATTGCTTCAAGACCCGTCGGATCGCTGAGTGCCTTCATCGCTCCGCAGCCCGAGTGACCGCTGATAATGATGTCCCGCACGCCGAGAGCGGCTACGGCGTATTCGACCGTGGAGGTCACGCCGCCGTTCTGGGTCGCGTAAGGCGGCACCATGTTGCCGGCGTTGCGGCAGACGAAGAGGTCGCCGGGCTGGGCCTGCATGATCTGCTCGGGCACGATGCGCGAGTCCGCGCAGGAGATCATCAGCGCCTTGGGTTCCTGACCCTCGTTCGCCAGCTTGCCGAACAGTTCGCTGCTGGCGGGGAAGATGGTCTTCTCGAAGTGGAAGACGCGGCCGATCAGTTCGTTCACTCTCGTAACCTTTCCTTGTTGCTGGTGCTCCGCGCTCTACCGAAGGGGTGGAAACGGGGTGCGGAGCTTGCTTTGGAAAGTACGGGTCGCGATTTTCGGCTGTCGTGCGCCTTTGTCAGGAAATGTTGCTGCGACGCAGCGCGGATGAACGAAAGTTCATCGAAATGTCAGGCCGTCCGGGGGTTTTCAGGGGCTGTTGATTTTATGTCTCGCTATTGCCGAACCATAACAAGCGTTTAAGCGAAAGTGTCACTCTTGCTGCTTTGCAGCAGGAAATTTATTGCGCTGCAAGCGGCAAGCGAATTGTGGCGCGCAATCCGCCTTCGGGGCGGTTTCTCAAGTCCAGCGTACCGCCTTCCAAACGCACGGCCTTGCGCACGATCGGCAGGCCGAGACCCATTCCGGCGGTGTCGCGCGCACGTGCGGTATCGAGGCGGACGAAGGGTTGCAGTGCATCGGTGATGCGCTCTTCGGGGATGCCGGGACCGTCGTCTTCCACGGTGATCTCGGCCGCGCCGCCGTCCTTGCGAAGACCGACGCGAACATTGCCACCGTAATGCAGTGCATTCTCGATCAGGTTCGATAGGGCACGACGAATCGAGACCGGACGGGCCATGATGACCAGGCTGGAAAGGCCCGAATAGGATGCATCCGCACCGCGATCGGCCGCCGTATCGACGAGCGTTTCGGCCATGATCGCAAGGTCGATACGCTCGGCCGGAATCTGCGTGCCGCCGGTATCGACATAGGCCTGGATCGAATCGAGCAGCATCCGCATCTCGTCGATGTCGTGGTTGATGCCATCGCGAACGACCGGATCGACCTCGCCGTCGTCAAGACGCAGGCGTATGCGCGAAAGCGGGGTCTTGAGGTCGTGACCGATGGCCAGCATGGTATGCGTGCGGTCGAGCATCGACTGGTGGATGCGCTCCTGCATCTCGTTCATGGCGCGGATCAGTTCGCGCATTTCGTCAGGCCCGTGTTCGGGGACCGGGCGGGGCGGTCCCGCATCGAAATGACGGGTAGCGCGGACCAAGGAACGCAGCGGATTGAGTGCGGCCCGCAAGAGCAGCCAGGCCAGCGATATCAGCAGCACCGTCGGCAGCACGAGGCTGGCGAAGCGGCCGATGCTGAGTTTCCAGGCCGAGCGGGCATGGGTCCGAAAATCGAGCACGCCGCCGTCCGCCAAGCGGAGCGAACCGCCGATATTGCCTTCGCGCGGAATTGACTCGAGATGGAGTTCCAGGTCGCTGTGCGCGAGTTCCGGCTCCATCTCGATCACTTGCGCGCGCAAGTTGGCAAGGCTCAGCGAACCGCGATAGCGCTTGTTCTGGTCGCTCAGTTTGAGCGAGAACTTCGCAGTGCTCAGCGCGGTCGTGACGGCCTGCCGCTCGCCCGCCGCCGAATGCTCGATGGCGCGCCGCGCAAGCACCAAGTTTTCGGCAATGCGCTGGGCATCGTCGCGGCGCAGTTCGAACGTATTGGCACGTTCGAACAGCACCGTGTTGCAGACCACGTCGATGACGAAGACCAGCAGGAGGACTGCAATCAGCCGCTCGGGCAGGCCGAAGCGCCGGAACAGGCGGAACCGGCGCAAGGACATCAGGCGCGCGTGACCTCGGCCTTGAACATATAGCCGACGCCGCGGACAGTCACGATCGGCGATTCCGCGCCCTCGGCCTGAAGCTTGCGGCGCAGGCGGCTGACGAGCACGTCGACGCTGCGGTCGGAACTGTCGCCCAGGCGCGAGCGCGAAAGTTCGATCAGACGCTCACGGCCGAGCACGCGCTGCGGATAGGCAAGGAAAGTGGCGAGCAGGTCGAACTCGGCGCCGGTCAGGTCGACCATGGCGCCGGTGGGCGAGCGCAGTTCGCGGCGCGCCATCGACAGGTTCCAGCCTTCGAAATGGATCGATTCGGGGGTGCGGCCATCGGCCACCGCGTCGCTGCCTGTAAAATCGGCCGAAGTCGGATTGTTGCCGCCGCGGCGCAGCACCGCGCTGACGCGGGCGGCCAGTTCGCGGGTGCTGAAAGGCTTGGCGAGATAGTCGTCCGCGCCCAGTTCCAGGCCGAGCACGCGGTCTTCCTCGCTGCCGCGGGCGCTGATGAAGATCACCGGAATGTCGCATTCGCGGCGCAGGCGGCGGAACAGGTCGAAGCCGCTGGTGCCGGGCAGCATGATGTCCAGCACGACGAGGCTGACCGGCCCTTCGCGCAAGGTCACCCACATTTCCGCGCCGGTCGCGGCGGTCAGCACGTTGAAGCCGGTCTGGCGCAAGGCGCGGGCGGTCAACGTGCGCAGGGGGCCGTCGTCCTCCACGAGCAGGATCGTCGGGGTGGGCATCGGGCCGTCGTCGAGATGGCGATATATGGGGGCTGTGGTGTTGCTCATCGTCTCTTCTTGAACAAATGTAGTTTTTCGGGCGCGGCTTGGCAAACCCGACCTGCAATTTCCCGGTGGCGGCAGCCCGGGATCACGCGCCGAAAGCGGCGGTATCGAGGGCGCTCGCAGGAAGGGAACATCATGCCGTCGGGTTGCCTTTTTCCTGGGGCGGAACTTGGCCATGCAGCATGTCCTGGTTTGTGCAGAATTGTTACGAAATGTTTCTCTTGAGAAGTGTATGGAAACACTCCGGAAAACATTTGGCAATGCGCCTGGTGCGCGATCAGGTTCCGCGCAGGAGGCACTCCTCGCGGATGCTACGCGCAAATTCCCTGCAGTTCCAGAGGGCGTGATCGGGCATGCCTGGGCGGCGGACGAAAGTGAAGGAAATCGCATCGACCGCAGTTCCGGACAGCGGCATTGCCTGCCCGCGCAGGCTGGGATCGGTCCAGCCGATGAAGCGGCATTCGTCCAGTCCGGCGCAGCGTTCCTCGGCCAGGCGCGGAAATGTTCCGGGTGCATCGGCGGGAATGACCACGAGGAAAAGTCCGGTATCGGGCTTGGAGGACAGTGCGTTCCCCGGCGCCTCCCATTGCGTGGGCGGGGCTAGGGGCGCGGCGCTGCCGTGGGCAAGGGATAGCCCGGCGAGTTGCACCATTCGCGGCTCCCGGCCGGCATGACGTTGGAGGAAAGCGGCAGGCGAACCGGACGGTCCGCGCCAACGGAAGAACAGGTGCGTCTTGACGACCGCGATCTTGTCCATCGTCCGGTCCCAGGGCGGACTGACCCAGTCGGTATGGTAGTGCGTGGCTTGGCCGACGGTGGTTTCGACGCGCCCAAGCAGCATTTCGGCGGCGGTCTCGCGCGCCTCCAGCCACTCGTGCGGAGAAGGGCGGCGGCGCCCCAGCGAACCGTCGCAGGTGAACGTGAACTGGCAACCGGTCGCACGCTCCGTGCCGGCAAAGACGACACCGCAGATCGTGGCAGGGAAGGCGGCATGACGCACGCGGTTGAGCACGACTTGCGCCACGGCGCGCTGATCGAGCGGGCCGGGACCGGCCTCGTAGTAGTCGGCAGCGGCAAGGCAGTCGATCGCCCTTGCGCGGTCTTCGGGAGCGGCTTCGAGAATGAAGGGCCGGGAGGAAATCAGCGCGACCGTGGCAAGTGGAATCGCCGCGTTGAAAGCGCGGGCCTGTTCGGTTGCCGCTGCCTTTGAAAGCACGGGAGCAGTGGCAGGCTGCGCGAAGCGGTTCGGTCTTACGGAAAGGCCATGGTCGGGAATCGGCTCGACCGGCGCCAGAGCCGAGGCGAAGAGCAGAAGCGAGGCGCCAAGCCGGGTCATGGGCTTGGCTTCGCGCTCATGCGTTCTGGTTCGCGGCAGCGGGATGCGTGGCGTCGATCACGCGAACCGGATCATCCGGGGATGATATCCGCCCCAGCACGCGGGTCGCGCGCAGCAGGGTTCCGGCCATGACCAGGATTTCCTCGGGCAGCGGATGGCTGATGAAATGGACGGGGCTGGCCGTGAGACCGTAAGCACCGCTGTTGTGCACGGCGAGCAGGTCGCCCTCCTCGATCCGGGGCAATTCGATACCGCTCGCAAGGCGGTCGATCGAGGTGCAGAGCGGGCCGACCACGTCAAGCGGTTCGAGCGGGCTGTCGGGAGCATTGCCGATCCGATGCATCCGGTAGTTTCGGCGCACGACCATGCCGAAATGCCCCGAAGCCGGGAGGTGATTGTTCATCCCGCCGTCGCAGATGGCGATGCGCCTCCCGCGCGAGACTTTGGTGGAGATCACCCGCGTGACCAGATAGCCCGCTTCCGAAACGAGGTAGCGCCCAAGCTCCAGCACCATTCGCGTCCGGGCGAAACGCGGATTTTCCCGCAGAACCGCCAGTTCGCGGCGCAAGGACGTAGCGATGGCGGACAGGTCGAGGGCCGTGTCGCCCTCGTGATAGGGGACGCCGAGGCCTGAACCCATGACCAGCACGTCCGGCACCACGCCATGGGTGGAACAGAGCGTGCCGAAGATCGCCAGAAGGCGGTGGTAAGTCTCCGCGATCGCATCTGCTTTCAGGCATTGTGTCCCGGCATAGATGTGGAAGCCCGCGAGATGGAGGCCCGAAAGCGACTGGATTTCGGCGATGGCCTCGTCGGCGTCCTCGATATCGATGCCGAAAGGGGTCGGCCGTCCGGCCATCTGGTCGCCGAACCCCTTGGGAAGGCTATCGGGCGAAATACGCAGGAGCACCGGCTGAACCCTTGCCGCACGCCGGGCGATGCGGTCTGCCAGACGCGCTTCGCGCAGGGACTCCAGTACGAGGTGGCCGACACCGGCGCGGATCGCTTCGCTGATCTCGACCTCACGCTTGCCGGGGCCGGTGAAACTCAGCAGCGCGGGATTCCATCCGGCTTCCCGCGCCAGACGCAGTTCCCCGGCGGAGGAAATGTCGAGCCGATCGATCGCGCCGGAAAGCCAGGCCAATAGCGTGGGATTGGGATTGGCTTTGACAGCGTAGCTGAGTTCCAGTCTCTCGCCGAAATTCTCCCGCAGCAGGGCGATGCGCTGCTCGATCCGCTCGGTGAAATAAACGAAGCAGGGGGTGCCGAAGCGCTCGGCGGCCTTTTCCAGAAGGTCGTCTTCCTCCTGCGGCGTCATGCCGCCAGTTTCCGCGCGAAATCGAGTATCCGGGTGGCGGTGTCGAAATGATCCAGCGTTACGTCCTCGGCGCGGATTTCGCTGCCGGTCTCGCGTTCCACGAACAGGATGAGGTTGAGCATCGCCACGGAATCCAATGCGCCGCTGGAGAACAGCGGGGTCTCGGCATCCAGTTCACCATCGATCGCGGCGAATTCGGCAATGCTGCGGATCAGGGTCTCTGCGGTCAGGGCCATGGTCGAGGGGTCCTCAGGGAGCGGGAAGGGGCGGTGCCGTAGGCTGGCAGGCGCGGATCACTTCGGGGCGCGCAAGTTTGCCGCTTGCCGTGCGGGGCATGTCCTTCGGCCAGACGTGGATGCGCTGCGGAACCATGTAGGCGGGCATAACGGCCCGGCAGTGCGCCAGCAGGGCTTCGCGCGTCGCGCCGCCCAGCAGGGTCACGGCGACCTGCACCGACTGGCCCAGCATCTCGTCCGGAACGCCGAAGGCGACGACATCGGCGGCAAGGCCGCTGCGATGGACGAGGTCTTCCACTTCGTCCGGGCTGACACGGTAGCCGCTGGTCTTGATGAGGGCATCGTTGCGGCCGACGAACCACATGTCGCCATCCTCGTCGATGCGGACGATATCGCCGCTGTAGACGACGGGTTCATCGCCGATCAGGCCGAAGAGTTCGGGGCAGGGCCGGATCTTCTCGGCGGTGGCCTCCGGACGGTTCCAGTAGCCCTGGCTGACGAGAGGGCCGCGGTGGACGAGTTCGCCCTGTTCGCCGGGAACCGCGACGCCCTCGCCGTGCCGGATCACGAAGACTTCCGCCCCGGGAATGGCGCGGCCGATCGATCCCATCTTAGCCGTGAAGCGCTCCGGGGCAAGGTAGGTCGAGCGAAATGCTTCCGTGAGACCATACATCAGGAAAATCTGTGTTTTAATGAATGTATGTGACATCATTTCGAGGATGTTGCGCGGTATCTTTCCGCCCGAATTCGTCACGTAACGCAGGGACGGAAGCGGCGTCGGCGTGGCGGCGAGCAGGCGCACAAGCTGGATCCACAGCGGCGGTACGGCAGCCAGCCCGGTCACGGCATGGCGTTCGAGCGAGCGGACGATCTCGCTGGCCATCGGCACGGGTTGGTGCACCACACTGCCGCCCACCAGCATCATCGTCGTGAGCTGGTTTAAGCCGTAGTCGAAGCTGTAGGGCAGCACGCTCAGAACCCGGTCCGCTTCGGTAAGGTCGAGGTATTCCGCCACGGAACGCGCCCCTTGCAGCACATTGGCGTGGCTGAGCATCACGCCCTTCGGTTTCCCGGTCGATCCCGAGGTATAGACGATCGCGGCGAGATCGTCGGGATATCGTGGCAGTGGTTCGAAGGTCTGGTCAGGAAGGTCTGCGAGTATGCTCAAGATGCGCGCAGGATCGAGGCCGGAGGCGACGAGCGTGCGCGCCATCGCAGGCTCGACCACTAGCAGCGAAGCCTCGCAATCCTCCGCGACGAAACGGACCTGTTCGGCGGTCCAGGCGGTGCTGATGTCGACCAGCACCGCGCCCGCGCGGGTGACACCGAGCAAGGCCTCCACTTCGGCGATGCCCTTGCGGACCTGTACCAGTACCCGGTCTCCCGGACGAACGCCGCGCGCGGCGAGATGCGCGGCGACGGCGCCCGCGCGAGCATCCACTTCGGCATAAGTCGCCTCGCGGGCAGGGTCGATGAGGAAGACCTTTTCGGCACGCTCCGGCAGATTGGCCGCGAAAAGTTCGTGGAGTGTTTCGGCGATCATTGCAGCGGTCCCAGTCGCGGGTAAATCCGGGCAGGGGAGCCGACGGCGATCGAGTCCGAGGGCACATCGGTGGTGACCGCGGTATTGGCGGCGATCCGCACCCGGTCTCCCACCCGGATCGCCCCGAGCACCGTCGAGTTGACGCCGATGAAGACATCGTCACCGATCACCGGGGCGCCCTCGCGCATGTTGGAGCCGATGGTGACGTTGTGCATCACCCCGAGCCGGTCGCCGATCACCGCGTCGGGGTGGATCGAAAGCGATCCTTCGTTGTTGACGATGTGGAAGTCCCGGCCCAGCGTGGCGGCGGGTGGAATCCAGATCTTGGTCAGGTTGGCGAGGAAGAGATTGGCGAAGCCGTACGTTCTGGAAACGAGCGCACGGGCGAGCGGATGGCGCAGGCCGCGTCCCCAGCGCCCGTAACGGTAGAGGCAGAGCGACAGGAAAGCCCCGCTCAGCACCGTGCCCCCATGCCGCCGGTAGTCGCTTCGGAGGGTGGACCATGCATCCGGGCGCGAGGCCACGAGGGCGCTCTCAGACGAGATCGAGCGTGCGCTCGATCTCGTCGATGTCTGCTGTGAAAGCATCGTTGGTTCCTTCTCCGACGACCAGCGCGTAGTCCTGTCCCTGCCGGTCGGTGAGCAGCTTGAGCGCCGATACCGCTCGGCCCGGCGGCTGAATGACGAAGGCACAGGCGTCGGGCGGCATTGACACCAGTCCGTGGACGAGGTGGCTGCCCTCGACCCCGGCGACGACACGCGCGCCGCCGCAGGCGCGGACGATCTCGGTGAGGTCTGCGTGGCTGGGATCGAGCACCTGAAAGCCGCGCTTCACTGCCAGATGCTCGGCGATGCGACGCTCTCCAGCCAATACGCGGGCATCGCCGCTGGTTCCGCGTAACAGGAAGGTGCCGGGATGGCGCTCTCCGGGCGTGCGCACGAGCCTTCGCCGCATCGCTTCCGCGCGCTGGCGCTTGTGGTCGTTGTGGGCGCTATCGTCGAAAACCACGAGATCGCGGAACAGCGCCGAAGTCCCGCGTGCGGGCAGCATTTCGAGCGCACGTTCGTATTGGGGCAGGTGTCCGTCTGGCCAGTGCGTGGTGAAAGGAATGCCCGCGGTTTCCGCCAGCCGATAGGTCAGGCAATCATCGCTCAGCCAATTGCCGAACCAACGGTTGCCGAGCCAGGATTCGTAGAGTGCCATGCCCGCCTCCTCGCGCGGGGCAAGCGCAAGCGGCCGATAGTGCGAGCGCTGTCGCAAGTGCCGCGCAGCTCCGGCGGCATGGAGCACCCCGTCATGAAGCAGCACGTTCTTGAGGCGATAGCCCATGGTTGCCGATTGCCGGGAGCCGAAGCCGCCCCGGAAATGCTGCATGACTTCGCCGATCGACGCGAATTCCGCTCGGACGATGCGTTCGAGCTGTCCGGCCAGAACTTTCGCGGGACGGACCTCCAGCGTGGTGCCCGGCGCGATCTGCCACTGTTCTACGGCAGCGGCGGCAATGTCCGGAAGGGACCGTTGCAGCAACCTCGCCGCCATCGTTGCGGTAGGGCGCAAGGAGAAGGCCCGACGCGGAGCGGCGCGAACCGGCTCTGGTTCCAGCGAACGGGTCAGGCCGGGATTCATGATTGCGCAGCTCTGGCCGAACGCCTTCCTGTCGGTCTCGCTGGCAGGAAGCGTGGTGGTCTCGGCAAGGCATGTCTCCGCAAGTTCGCATCACGTTCGCATGCGAAAGCGCCGGCGCGCATCCGGAGGATCGGGACCCCACGGACCACCGGTCAAATCCCATTGGGAAAAGTCGCAATGCCCGTCCGTGCGGTCTTGCGTCATAATTCGGGCATGACGATCGATCGGGACGGAGCGGCGCCACGGGTAGCCTACCTCACCAATGTCTATCCCAAGATCAGCCACAGCTTCATCCGCACCGAGATCGCCGCGCTGGAGCGCAGGGGCTATTCGGTCAGCCGTTTCACTGTGCGCCGCGCGCAGGAGCGCTTCGACGATCACGAAGATCGGGTCGAAGCCGAGCGAACCGCAGCTTTGCTGGAGGATCGCGCCGGTCTGGCAGGGGCTGTTCTGGCCTGCCTCGCCACGCAGCCGCATCGGGTGCCGGGTGCATGGAGACTGGCGTGGCGGTCGAGCGGCAGGCGCATGATAACGGCCTGTGCCTATTTTGCCGAAGCGGCGCTGCTGGCGCGGCGGTTGCGGCAGGACGGTATCCGGCATGTCCACGTTCATTTCGGCACCAATCCCGCGACCGTGGCCCGGCTGGCGAGCAGGCTGGCGCCCGTCACCTACAGCTTCACCGTGCATGGGCCGGACGAGTTCGACGATCCGCGCGGCCTCGACTTATCCGGCAAGATCGCCGAGGCGGCCTTCGTGATCGGCATCTCGCGGTTCGGGCGAGGTCAGTTGATGCGCTGGGCGGCGCTATCCGACTGGGGGCGCATTCAGGTCGTGCCCTGCGCCGCCTCGCCGCGTTTCCTCGCGCCGGAGGGACCGCTCGCGGACATACCCGAGCGGCCGCACTTCCTCTGTATTGCCCGGCTCAGCGCGCAGAAGGGGCTTCCCTTGCTGATAGAAGCCGCAGCCATGGTCGCCGCGCGTCGGCCGATCACTCTCGACATCATCGGCGACGGCGAGGACCGTGCGGCAATCGAACGGCAGATCGCGCAAGCGGGTCTAGGAGGTGTCATTAGCCTTCGGGGATGGGCCACGCCGGAAGCGATCCGGGCCGCCCTGAAGGACGCTCGCGCGCTGGTGGTGCCGAGTTTTGCCGAAGGTCTGCCGGTCGTCATCATGGAGGCCATGGCCTGTCGTCGCCCGGTCATCGCGACGACCATCGCCGGTATCCCCGAACTGGTGGACCGAAGCGCGGGCTGGCTCGTGCCCTCCGGCTGCGTAGAGGCGCTTGCCGCCGCTCTCGATGCGGCGCTGGACGCGAGTGGGCAGGAGCTTGCCGCCAAAGGCGAACAGGGGCATCTACGGGTGCTCGAACGCCACGATCCGGAACGCAGCGCGACCAGGCTGTCTGCCTTGCTGGCACCGTTTCTCTAGCAGCACATCACAGACCGGCGGGCGGGATCAGCTTGAGCAATGTCGGCAATTGTCGCCGCCAGAGTGCCGCACGGCGCTGCCGTTCTGGCAGGCGACGGACCATCCACTCGATGTCTTTCCGGGACAGTCCGGTCCGTTCGCAGAGGAAAGGATGGCGCGGCGGATTGGAGAAGTAACTGTAGAAAAGTGCGGCCCGGTCGTGCGAGACGGCCGGTTTTCCGCGATGGAAGTAACGGGCCGTATCGCAGAAGACCACGGTGCCGCGCGGTCCTTCGCAGCTGACGATATCCTGCTCGTAGCCCGGTCCAAGGCGGTGTTCGAGTTCGGCGTCGTCGGACAGGGCATAGGTGAAGCCCCGGGTATCGTCCTGAAGCGTATCCGGCCGGGAAATCTGCTGGAACGGACCGCCCGCATTGTCCACTTCGTGAAGATAGACCGCGACTTTCAGCATCCGGCGGTCTTCCCAGTCGCGGTGCCACTTGCGGGTGGAGATGGCCCGGCCGTCCGCGACCGTGTAGTTGATCGCGACGCCGTCGTAAGCGGCCTGGAGGCCGAGATAGGCCTCGGCGATATCGAGCAGCCGCTCCTGAAGCCCCCAGCGATAGATCATGGCATTGCGCACGATACGCTCAGGCGGAACGATGATGAAAGGGCGTCCCGCAGCGGCGAGGTGGCGGGCGGGCTGCGCGAATTCTTCGGCCAGCATGGCGGAGCGGGCGAGGATCTCGTTGCTGCCCGGAATGCCCAGTGCATCGAGATTCGTTACGTGGATGCCTCGCGCTTCGAGATCCGAGACGACTTGCGCATCGATGCGGCCGAGTTGGGGCAGCGCAGGCCGGTGGCGCAGCAACGCCTGCTCGTAGCGGTGTCCCAGCCAGCCACGGACATGGGGCTGGTTGAACAGCTTGAGCGTCGTTCGCGCGGGGAGGTCGCGCAGCCAACGGCTGTCACGTGAACCGATCATCCTGCCTCACCCGTCACATCGCGGTAATAGCCGTAGTCGCCGAGCCGCGCCGGGGCGGAGAGCGCCATGTTGAGGATCGAGCCGACGATCGGCGTTGCGCCGAGCGCGTTCGACACTTCGAGAACGCCGCTCTTGCGGCTGCGGCCCTCCTGCGCGACCAGCAGCACGCCATCGACGGCCCGCGCGATATGCAGGAGATCGTCTCCGATCAGCGCCGGCGGCGTATCGATCAGGCAGATCGTGGTCTCGTCCTCGGCGGCGATGTGCCGCAGGGCATGGTTCAGGCGCGGGGAAGCCAGCAGTTGCTCGGCGCGGGGCTGGGGACGCCGGGCGCGATGGATGGCCAGGTCGAAGCCGTCGATTTCCACGGCGGTATCGCGCCAGGCAGCCTCTCCGGCGAGGAAGTCGTCGATGCCCGGCCTGTCATTCATCAGCCCCAGCCGCGCACCGAGGCTGGGGCGCCGCAAGTCCAGTTCGACGAGCACGGTCGGTCGTACCCGGCTGAGCACGGCTGCAAGGTTCGCCGCGACATGGGTCTTGCCGTTGCCCGCCTCCACCGAGGTGATCGCCAGCACACGGTGTCCGCTCGCCTCGACATGGGCGAGCAGGGCGGAACGGATCATGAAGAAGGGATAGAGCTGCTCGCTCATCTGCCCGAAGCCGGAGATGCGGTTGGCCGCGAGATGCTCCGGATCGAGCGTGAAAGTCGCAGTGCCTGCTTCGTCGATCCGGCGCCGCAGAGGCGGGATTCCGGGTTCCGCATTCATGGCCTCGCTCCCCAGGGCAGGCCGGGGACGTAGCTTTCCAGCCGCGAGACGAACGCCCGCGTCGAACGCGAAAAGCGCGTCTCTTCGGCCAACAACGGCACCACGCCGAAGGAAGGGACCTGCATCGTCCGGGCCAGGGTATCGGCACCGTGGATCGTGCCGCTCAGCAATTCGAAGGCGAGGATCATGCAGAGGCCGAAACCCGCGCCCCCCGCAAGCCCGAGTGCGAGCAGCATGACCGGCTTCAGGCCGAGCGGCTGAAGCGGCAGGCTGGGCTGGTCGACGACGGTAAAGCGCTCGCCCTTGTCCTCGGACTGGAGGTTCGCGGCGACTTGCGCCTCAAGCTGTTTCTCGCGCAGGGAATCGTACTGCCGCTTGATATTGTCGTATTCCCGCTCGATCATGTTGAGTTCGTAGGCGGCCTGGGGGGCCTGGGCGGCGCGCTGGTCGAGATCGGCCATCGTCCGGATCAGTTCGGAACGGCGGCTCGCCAGCACGTCGATCCGCTGGCGACCCGCGGCGATCTCGGTGCCGATCACGTTCGATCCGCGCGGGGCAAGATCGGAAAGCGCTGCTTTCTGGCGCTCCACTTCGGCCCGCGCGGCAATGACATCCGGGAAGACATCCGAATGGACTGCCAGAAGCTGGGCGAGGCGGTCCTCGGCACGGCGCAAACCATCGGCGCCGCTCGGCGGGGCCTGTTGCAGCTCCTGTTGCCGCGCGGCAAGCAGGCCGTTCTGCTGGACGATCCCCTGCGTCTCGGCATCGGTGCGCGATATCTCGGCGCGCAGGGCGGAACTGGACTGGGCGCTGAGGGCAACGCTGCTGGGCAGAGCCCCTGCGTAATGCGCTTCCACTTCGCGCCGCTTGTCCTCCAGATCCCGCAATTGACGGCGCAGTTCCTCCGAGCGGCTTTCGAGAAAGGCGGCGGTGCCGGTCGCCTGCTCGGTGCGGAACCGCTTGTCCTCCACGAGAAACATGCGGGTGAGCTGCTCGGTGACACTGCGCGCCCTGAGGGGATCGGGATACTTGAACGAGAGCGTGAAGGCTATCGTGCTGCCGCCGCCCCGTGCCTGGTCGGCCCCCACCAGATCGACGCCGATATCCCGTCGCATCATGTCGAGAATGCCGGGAAAATCCATGGCCTCGCGTTGCTCGGGATAGAGACCGTTGGCACCAATCAGCCCGGCCAGACTGTCGCGGCTGACGATCTGCTGGCGGATCTTGGCGATGCGCTCGTCGGCGATATCGGTGAGCGGCGAGGCGACGAGGCTGGTCGGGATCTGCGGGGAATCGATCAGCAGTGTCGCGGCGGACTGGTAGACCGGCTTGCGCAAGGCGATGGCGATCCCGGCCGCGAGCAGGCCGAGCACGATCGGCGCGATCATCCAGCGCCAGCGGCGGCGGAACATCGCCAGTATCTCGGCCGGATAGATGCCGATGGCGTCGGGATCGATGCCGCGAGACGTGCGAGTGGGCGGCAGGTTCATCTGCGCGGCATCCGGTAGATCAGCCCGGCACGGACCGTCACTGCATTCAGCCGATCGGTGCCGAGACCGGTCCTTTGCTGATACTCCGCGCCGCCATAGACGGTGAAGCGGCCATCGAGACGATGTTCGTAGCGGGCATCGAGGCTCAGCACTTCCAGATCGGGCCGGGTGCCGCCTTGCCCCATGCCCTGCGGAGAACGGCGATACTCGCCCCGCGACAGGACGGTGCCGCGTTCGCTTGTTCGCCAGTCGAGGCTGGTGGAGGCGGAGACTTCCCGCTGGATGCCGCCGAAGCTGCTGACGATGGAGGCGACCGCGCCCGAGGCGCAGAAGCGGATGTGGCCCGGTTCGTGGCAGATGCTGGCGTTGCCCGAGAACTGCACCGGGTCGACCTGCCGCCCACCTGCCGGTTCGAGACGAGAGATACGGGTTACGCCGGCCTCGACCACCAGGTTCCAGGCCTTGGGAAACCGGCGTGTCGCGCGCGCTGCGAGTGCCCAGCTGCGCGGGTCGCCGCCGGTGCGCGACTGGCTGGCGACGAGTTGCCCGGTGAAGCCCAGGGTCGTTACCGGATCGATCCTCCTCTCGGCACCGAAATCGAAGAAGACGGCGCTGGTCGGGGCCAGCAGCAGCAACCGGCGCGGCGCGATGCGGTTCCAGCCGACGCGGCCGTTGAACGTGGTGAGCGTGCTCGTGTTATAGGCCAGCGCCTGCGATATTTCGTAGCGGTCCTGAAGGCTGATCGGGTCGATGGCGCTGTCGAGGCTCGATGCCAGGGCCTCGATCGGCACGATGCGCTCGAAGGAGGCCTCGGTCCGGAACGAGAGATACTCGTTCCGGCGGTGGTCTAGCGCCAGCTCCATCGCGCCGGTCAGGAACTCGCCATATTCCCGCGCATATTGCCGATAGGAGAGGCTGCCGTCGGTCTCCAGGTTCGTCCGGTAGTCGAGCGTCCATACCGCTTCGACTTTTCCGGTAATCTGGCCTCCCAGCGTCAGCGCCTCTTCGCCGGGGCGCAGGAAAGGGTTGCTGGCACCGAAAAGACTCATGTCCACCTCGATATGGGGTTGGCTCTGTGCACCAAGTGGTCCCGGCAGCAGAACGGCAAGGACGAAACCGAAAGGAAAGGCCGGACCATGGCGGCGCCGCGTCACGGAATGACGAGAACGTCGCCGCTGGCGAGGGTCGGCAGCGGCTTGGCAAGATTGCCGGGATCGAGGCTGCGGCCGCCCCTGAGCAGGCGCTTGAGCTGGACCGGCTCGACGATCTGGCCCTGCGGTGTCTGGCGCAGGATCACGGCATGGCCGAGGTCGGCGAAGTCGGCCGTTCCCCCCGCCATGCTCAGCGCCTGAAGTACGTTCGGCGCGATGCCGCTGGTGAAGCTGCCGGGACTGCGGACTTTGCCGAGAACGTAGAACCGCATGCCGGTCGCCTCGCGCACCGATACGGTCACGTCGGGGGGAGCAGTGCGGTAATTGAGCGAGATGCGCTGGCGGACCTCGGCGGCAATGTCGGAGACGTTGCGCCCGCTCGCCTTGATGGTTCCGGCAAGCGGGAAGGCGAACGTGCCGTCCGGTTGAACCAGCACCTGCCGCTGCATCCGCTCCTCTCCCCAGACGAAGACGTCGAGTTCGTCCCCGGCGTTCACGGTGTAACGGGGCGCTGCGAGCACCGGGCTGACGCCTGCTGCCGAGACCGCAGCCGCAGCAACGGTTTCGCCCGCCTCCTGAGCCGCACCGCAGACCGGCGCGAAAAGCAGAAGCGCTGCGGCGGCGATTTCGAAGCGCGGGAACGGGGTGCGGGACAGGAACACGATACCTCCCTGACCGACGGCTGTTCACGTCCGGTCCGGGTCTCAGGCTATCGGCAGCGCCAAACACCGGAAATCGTCGGATCGGAGGGCTGTCTTCACGGGTAGGAGAATTCGCCAGTCTCGAGAATAGCCCCTGGGGAAAGGCAGGTCCGCAATCGCGGCAGGCGGATAGGGGAGCGCAGTAGCCACAAGAGATCGGCGCGCAGCCCTGCGGCATAATGGCCTGTGGGGAGAAACGTCATGTATCTGGAAAAGATCCACAAGGGACCGGGGCCTTTCGAAACGACGGATTTTCGGGAGCTGGTGGGGCTGTTCGGCCCGGCTCTGCCGCCTGGAAAAGCGCAAACGGTGGAGTTCCTCGACCTCGCTTTCGACGCGGTCGACATGGCGGGGGCGCTCGATGCGATCCTGTCCCGCCCGGCGGCGGCGCCTTTCGCCTATGTGGTGACGCCCAATGTCGATCACGTGGTACGCTTGCAAAGGCGGCGCTCGGACCTCTGGCCGGCCTATCGCGGCGCCTGGATGACGCTCTGCGATAGCCGCATCCTAGCGAAGATGGCGCGCGCGGTTGGACGCGACTTGCCGGTCGTGACCGGCAGCGACCTTACCGCCGCCCTGTTCGAGCGGCATATCGCCGCCGACGACCGGATCGCGATACTTGGCGGCAACGCCGAGATGGTGGAACGGATTGCGGCGCGCTACGGCCTTCGCGACGTGCGGCACTACAATCCGCCGATGGGCTTCATCCGCAGTGCGCGGGAGGTTGCGCGCGCCGTGCGTTTCCTGGCCGAGGCACAGGCGCGCTACGTGTTTCTGGCGGTGGGATCGCCGCAGCAGGAGATCGTCGCCCGGCGACTTGCCAAGACGCGCGGTGCGATCGGGACGGGTTTCTGCGTCGGGGCCGGGCTTGAATTCCTGACCGGCGACCAGGAGCGCGCGCCGCGCGTGGTGCAGCAGATGTCGCTGGAGTGGCTCTACCGCCTGGCATCAGACCCGCAGCGGCTCTGGCGCCGCTATCTGGTGGAAGGTCCGCAGATATTCCGGATACACCAGATCTGGCACCGCATGGCGGTCCGCACTGCCGGAGGGCACCCCCGCTGAAGTTCCTCGCGGTTGCAACGATACTCTGCGCTGTAGCAGTGACAACCGCGGGAGCGCTGCTCGCACCCGCCGTGGGCCGTCGTCCTGTAACGCCGGTCGATGCCGCAGTTCCCGCGACCGCGATAGGGATCAACCTTTCCGGCCTCCAGACCTTCAACCGCCAGCAGGTCTTCGCCAACATGATCGCGCAAAGCGAATGGTTCTCCTCGCGCGGGGATGGCTGGACCGCAATGCCGCAAACGCAGCTCGACGCCGATGGCTGGGTCGTGAGGCTGAACCCCGGCCAGACTGCCCCGCGTCCGCTGATCATTCCCGCCGCCCCGTTTGGTCCGGTCGCGGTTCGTTGCACGTTCGGCGGCAGCGGTGAACTGGCGGCAGGCGGAGTGGCGCGGATCACCGCAACGACCGCGAACGCCGTCGACCTCGAACTGACGCCGACCGGGGGTGAAGACGAGGGAGCCTGGATCGAACTGCTCGCCACCGATCCGGCCGATCCCTTGCGCGATCTCGATTGCCGGAAGGCCGGAACGCCGCGAGAAGCGCGCTTCGATCCGGCGTTCCTGACTTTCCTGTCCGGCTTCCGCGTGATCCGCTTCGTCGACTGGCAGCGTACCAACGACAATGCAAAAGTCCGGTGGAGCGCGCGCTCCCGGCCCGAGAGCGGCTCGCAAGTGAGCGCGGCAGGTGCGTCGATCGAGGACATGGTCGATCTTGCGAATGCCGTGGGGGCCGATCCCTGGTTCCTGATGCCCTACGATGCCGACGCTGCCTATATCGACAGCTTCGCGCGGCTTGTTCGCCAGCGGCTCGATCCCGCGCGCAAGGTCTATGTCGAACTCGGCAACGAAGTGTGGAACGACATCTTCGACGCGGCCGGGCAAGCCGAGCGGGAAGGGATGGCGCTCGGTCTGGGCGGCGGCGATGCGACCCGCGCGCGGATGGAGCGCTATGCCGACAAGATGATCGGCGCGATGCGCATCTGGACACGCGCCTATGCCGACAGGCCGGATGCACTCGTTCGCGTCTGCGCTTCCCAGCATGCCAATCCGGATTTGGCCCGCATCGTGCTGGATCATGATGGCAGTGCGGGCTTGGTCGATGCGCTGGCCACCGCGCCTTACCTCTGGCTGGATCTCGACGATTACCGCAGCCGGGATGTCGATCGCGTCTTTGCGGCCATGCCGGATTCGCTGTCGCGGACATTCGCCATGGCCGAGGACAATCGCGCCATCGCGGAGAGCCATGGGCTCCGCTACATAGCCTACGAGGGCGGACAGCACCTCGTCACCCCCGATCTCGATCTGGCCCGCGCAGTCCAGCGCGACCCGCGCATGGGCGAGGTCTATGCCCGCTATCTCGAAGGCTGGCGCCGCCGGTTCGGGGACACGCTGGTGCTCTACGCTACGAGCGCGCCGATTGCCGAGTACGGTGCCTGGGGCTTGCAGGAATATGCCGGACAGCC
The DNA here is from genome assembly GCF_058273105.1 of Novosphingobium sp. BF6. Lineage (NCBI taxonomy): Bacteria > Pseudomonadati > Pseudomonadota > Alphaproteobacteria > Sphingomonadales > Sphingomonadaceae > Novosphingobium > Novosphingobium sp. BF6. The sequence goes on along the minus strand of NZ_CM177776.1, from coordinate 1,573,226 downwards.
CGGCTCGGAGACTCCCAAGCTCACGGCCTTGCGCCGTTTCCAAAGCGAGATCCAGTGAACCGGCAGGCCATGCAGTCGGTCTTCGGGACCGTCGCGATTCTCGCCCTGCTGGTGCTGGCCTATTACGAACTCCACGCCGCGCTCTACGTTGCTCTCGTCAGCGCAACCGGGGTCATGCTATTTCTGTTCTGCCTGCGTCGCCCCTATCGCGAGGAGATGGCCGCTTCCAGCCTGCTTTGCGTGGTGGCGATGCCGGTGCTGGCATGGCTGTTGCCGAAGCTGTCCCTGACGGGCGTGCATCTGCTTCATCTGACCATGTGTCTATGGGTTCCGCTATTCGCCGGTCGGCGGGAACGGACCGCGCCGGTCTGGATGTTCAGCATGCTGCTTCTGCCGGGTCTCGACATGCCAGTCTCGTTGGGATCGCTGAAACTGTTCGACTTCGGCGTACAGGACGCGCTTGCCGTGGGTGCCGCCGTCGCCATCAGGCTGCGTCCGCCCGGCGGGCCGCGCCGCGTGGCCAGCGACGGCTGGGTCCTGGCCCTGCTGCTTCTGCTCGGCATCTGCCTCTCGCGAGAGACGAGCGCCACCAATTTCCTGAGAACGACGGTCAATCTCGTGCTCGACCTGGGCCTCCCCTATTACATCCTGAGCCGCGGCATCGCCGACGTGGCCGGACAGCGCACCGCGCTTCGCTGGCTGGCTTGCGGCGGCATCGCCCTGAGCATGATCCTGCTGTTCGAGACCTGGCGCAGCTGGCCGATCTACAACGAGCTTTACGGTCTCTACAACGTGCCGATGATCCTGCTGGTCAAGGCGCGCGGCGGGCTGCTGCGCGCCGGTGGACCTTTCGTGGAGCCGACGTCGATCGCCCTCGTACTGGCCATGTGCTTTGCCGCGCTCAGCCAGTTGCGGGAGGATTTCCGTTCGCGGCTGAAGCATGTGGGGCTGCTCGCGATCGCCTTCCTCGGCGTTTCGGCGCCGCAGTCGCGCGGGGCCTGGATCGGGCTTGCGCTCGCGGTCGTGGCGATGGCGGCCTATCGCGGGCGCTGGCGGGCCTTGCTGCTGAACGCGGGCGGAATCGGGCTGGTGCTGGGCTTCGTCTTCGTCACCGCGAAACTCTCGCCGGGCTTCGCGGAAATGCTGGGGCTTTCGGACGGCGGCGCCAGCGATACCACGACCTATCGGCGCGAACTGTTCGAAAAGGGCAGCCAGGTGTTCTGGCTCAGCCCGCTCGTCGGCCATTCGATGCCGAGCCTCAACGTGCTGATGGCGGAACTGCGGCAGGGCGAAGGGATCATCGACTTCGTGAACACCTATTTGTGGATTGCGCTGATCGGCGGGGCGGCAGGCCTGGCGATCTTCATCGGCAATTTCGCCGATCCGCTGGTGAGCCTCTGGCGGCGGCGGTCGGCCTTGCACCATGACGCGCAGGAACAGGGGCAGGGGCCCGCCGCTTTCGTTTTCGGTTGTCTGGTCATGCTCTGCGAAATGCTGTTCTTCACCTCGTTTGGAGGAAGACCGGCATTCCTGACTTTCGGACTGTTCGGCCTCGGCGCTTCGATCATGGCTCTCACGCCGCAGCAACAAGCTTATCGATGGCGGCGAAGCGAGAGCGATCCTACCGCAATAGCGGCATGATCGCGCCCGCCGCAACGAAGCCGCAGCCTGCTCCGGCGAGGCCTGTTCCGAGAAACAGCAGTTCCTCTCGTATATCGAGCAGCCCCGCTATCCGCATCCGCACCCATTTCATCACCATTGCCGGAGCCTCCATCAGGCCGACGGCCAGGACCAGTCCGAACTGTCCCCAGAGCAGGTAGCCCGCCGTTCCGGCAACCGTGAGCCAGACCAGCTTGGCGATGCTGGCCTCCAGCGTCGCACGAATGCGCCCGGTTGCCGTCAGCGCTTCGTTCGCCGCGTTCGAGGGTAGCGCCAGCAGCGAGGAGATGCAGAGAATCTGGAGATAGCCCGCAGCCTCGCCGTAGCGCGGATCGTAGAGCACGCCGACGATCAAGGGCGCAGAGCCGATGATGCCGCCGGTAGCGAAGCCGTAGAGTAGCGAGGGCACACGCCGCTTGGCGTAGAAGCGGGCGCGCAAGTCTTCGGCGTGGTCGCGCCAGAGCTGGGCGTAAGTCGGATAGAGCACCCGGCTGGCGTAATTCATCGCGAAACCGAGCGGGGCCGAAGCAAGGTTGCCTGCCAGGATGTAGAACCCGAACTGGTCGAGCGGCATCAGCTTGGCCAGCACCAGCTTGTCGCACTGGGAGATCAGCAGGAAGATGATGCTGGACCCGGTGACATAGCGGGAAAAGCCCCACAAGGCCCGCAAGGTCGCCGGATCGAACCTGACCCTCCGCCGGGCATCCTCGAACATCGTATAGCTGAGCGTGGTCTTGAGTAGCCCGCCGGTGAGCAGTCCGCCCAGGATCGCCCAGTAGTTGCCCCAGGCCCAGGCGAGCACCGCGCTGACAGCGATCTGCACCACCAGTGCCACCAGTTCGAGCGCCGAAAGACGCAGGATCTGGCGGCGGCGCAGCGCGGTAAGCAGGCTGGTCGAAGCCAGACCCTCGACCACGAACGTCAGGCTGGACGCGGCGAGCAGCGGAGCCAGTTCGGGTTTGGCGAGAATGTGTGCCAGTGGCAGTGCCGAAGCGGCGAGCACGAGGGCGAGGAACAGCGAACGGACCAGCGAAACGGTCCAGACGGTATCCAGAAAATGCTTCTCGTTGCCATTCTCCTGCCGCACCACGAAGGCCTGGAAACCCAGGTCGGTGGCCAGCGAAACGGTGAACTGCACCGAGGCGATGACCCCGGAGATGCCGAAGACCTCGGGCATCAACAGGCGCGTCAGGATCATGCCCGAGATTGCGCGCAGCAGGTTGTTGAGGATCACCGAAACGATGACGACATTGGTGTCGCGCCCGGCAAAGTCCATCAACCGACTGCGAATTCCGCGCCGCGGGGGCAGTCCCTGCCAGGGCGGGCTTGCAGCCTGTTCGACCGTCAAGCGGGTATTTCCAGCATCTGGCGGTAACAGTCGAGCAGCTTGTCCCCGACGATTTCGAGCGAGAATTCGGATGCGCAGCGCTCTCGCGCGGCATGGCCCATGGCGGCGGCCTGCTGCCCGTCGCGGAATATCCGGTCGAGCGTGACGGCAAGGCGATCGGGTTCCGCAATCGGGGAGAGCAGGCCGCTCTCCCCGTCGATGACGATTTCCTCCGCGCCCGGCCAATCCGTCGAGACGAGGGGGCTTCCGGCAGCCATGGCTTCCAGCAGGACGTAGGGGAAATTCTCGCAGCGGGAACTCACCACCGTGGCCATGGCCTTCATCCGTAGCGGCGCGATCTCCGCCTGGCTGAGCAAGCCGCGAAACTCTATCCGCTGCCGGGTTCGAGGCGAAAGCCGGGTGGCGGCGAACTCTTCGAAACCGATGCGCTTGCCGGCTCCTGTCTCCATTCCCTCGTCGGGGCCTACCAGGGTCAGTCGGGCACCTGGCTGCGTTTCCAGCAGGCGTTCGAAGGCCAGCAGCATGGTATCGGCGCCCTTGAGATAGTCGAAGCGGCCGACCATCAGGACATGGCCCGGCTCGGCATCGTGGAGGGTCCAGCGCGGCGTTCCTTCGCGCAAACGGATGGGGTTGGCGATCACGGCGGAGCGGGCTCCCGGATCGCGGCTGTAGCTGCGGCAGGTTCCAGACATCATTGCCTGTGTCGGGGCCGTGACCATTGCGGCATTGCGAACGGCGCGGGCTTCCGCCTCGCACCGGGCGTGACCTTCGCTGCGCTCGCGTTCCGTCAGGTTGTCGTCGGGCTTCAGGAAATGCGGGCCGTGGATCCGGGTGATCACCGGCGCGGCGATGGCGCGTGCGGCAAAGTGGGACCATCCGAAGCTTTCCTCCATCTCCACGACATCGAAGGGACGGAGGCGATGGGCCGTCGCGATCTGGCGGGCGACATTGCGGCCGACGTCGGGCAGCGATCCTTCGGGGCGCCCACGCAGGCGGGAAAGCCTGTCCCGCGACCGCGCCACTGCCTTTGCCGCCCGGCCCGGCGCCAGCGACAGGGTGGCGCCGTCGCTCGTATGGAGCCGTTCCTGCGAGATAACCGAGACCTCGTGCCCGCGTGCGATGAAATGGTCGCGTATGGCCGAGACGTAACTGACGATACCGTTGGCCTGCGAGGGCGGCCAATGGGGAGAACACAGCCCGATATGCACGCGAATTCCTCCCGCGGCGGTTTGCCCGGAAAGCCTAAGGAGCGGCTCCGGAAGTGTCGATCATGAGAACTTCCAAGGGAGTTTCACGCCTGCCCCGCTCCCGCCGCGCCCATTATCGTGAGGTGCGGGGCAAGTCTGGGGCAGGCGTAGAAAGGGGTGGCATGGCGTTTCTCGATCTAACCGATCTCGGCGGCTATCGGTGCTTCGACCATGCCGCCTGCAAGTCTGCCGGTGCCGAGCACGCCGCGCGGTATCGGGACAACCGGCCTTTCCCGCACATCATGCTCGACGATTTTCTCGACGCCGATGTCCTGCGCAAGGTCCTGCGCGAATTCCCGGATAGCCGCGGCAAGGATTATTTCGACCGCGCACAGGAGCGCCTGAAATTCCAGTTCCGACCCGACGAATGCAATGGCCCGACGACCCGGATGCTTTTCGCCGAACTGAATTCACGCGCTTTCCTGGGCTTTCTCTCGGCCCTGACCGGCATTCGCGGGCTGATCGCCGACCCCTATCATGCCGGGGCGGGATTGCACGAGACTCGCCGGGGCGGGCACCTCGGCATCCATGCGGATTTCCCGCATCATGGCCGGATGAAGGTCGAGCGCAGGCTCAATCTGCTGATCTACCTGAACGAGGAGTGGTCGCCGGACTACGGTGGCGCCCTTGAACTCTGGGATCGCAGCATGACCCGTGCCCAGCACCGAATCCAACCGGAGTTCGGCCGGGCCGTGATCTTCAGTACCGATCGCGATACCTTTCACGGCCATCCCGATCCGCTCGCTTGTCCGGAGGGGCGCTCGCGCCGCTCGATCGCGACTTACTACTATACCGCCGCCGTCGATGCCTTGCCCGTGATCGAGCGGACCACGGACTTCCGCGCCCGCCCCGGCGGCGCCGACAAGGCCGACTGGCGCGTGCGCCTGCACAACCTCAAGTCCGACTGGCTTCCGCCGATCCTCCAGCGCCGGGGCCGGGAGCCGCTGGAAGCGCTGCCGGTCGATCCAGCCTCGACGACAGCCTGATGGCCGGACCGTTCGTCTGGACGGCGACGCTGGCAGGCACCTTCCTCGCGGGTGGCCTTGCGACCGAGTGCTTCGCCGGGCTGCTACCGCCCAGGCGGCGACAGAAAGGCGCCGAGGCGCCTCCCTTCGTCGTGCTCATGCCCGCCCATGACGAGGCACGCGGCATAGCTCCGGCCATCTCCGCGATCCTTGCGCAAGTGCGGTTGCAGGACGAGCTCATCGTGATCGCCGACAACTGCACCGACGCGACGGCCCGCATCTCCCGCGATCTCGGCGCAACCGTCATCGAGCGTTCGGACCCCGCGCGGCGAGGAAAGGGCCATGCCCTCGATTTCGCGCGGAGCTTCCTGACCTCGCATCGGTCAGTCCACCCGGCGAAAGTCGTGATCGTTGTCGATTCCGATTGCATCGTGCGGCCCGGCGCCTTGTCGCGGCTCGCGACCATCTCCGCAGCGCAGGATTGCGTGGTGCAGGGCGCCTACCTGATGGTTCCGCCGAACGGCGCGGAAACGCTGGTGCGCGTCTCGTGCTTCGCTTTCCTGGTCAAGAACCTCGTGCGGCAGACAGCGCTTGACAGGCTGGCCGGGGCAGTTCTCCTGCAGGGATCGGGAATGGCTTTCCCACGAGCGACTTTTGCTGAAATGCCCTGGCGGGTGGGATCGCTGGTCGAGGATCTCGACATGGGGCTGGAACTCCTGCTGTCCGGTCGGCACGTGATCTTTGAGCCGAAGGCACTATTCCTGAGTCCGGCCAGTTCGCGGGAAGGCACGGTCGGTCAGCGCCGACGCTGGGAGCACGGCATGTTGCAGACGGCCATGCGCTTCATTCCGAGACTGCTTCGCGCCGCCTTCCGGCAGAAACGAACGGGATTGGCCGTTATTGCATTCGATCTTCTCCTGCCGCCGACCGTGCTGCTTGGGCTGGTCGTGACGGCTGCCCTGGTGCTGGTCGCGATGTTGGATGGCTTCGGACCGCCCTTGCTCCTTCTGGCGGGCGCCACGGCAAGCCTCACGGCGGCGCTGCTCACGGCCTGGTGGCACCATGGCCGCACGACGTTGCCGCTCTCCGCCCTCCTACGCATTCCCGGCTATGTACTCTGGAAGCTGCCGTTGCTTGCCCAGTTCGTCACCCGACGCGAACGGAACTGGCAGCGCACCGAGCGCGAGCCGTGAGCGGCGTCGGCTTCGTCATCATCGGGCGCAACGAGGGCGGGAGGCTCGCGCTCTCCATCGACAGCGTGTTGAAGCAGACTGCCTTTGCCGTCTACGTTGATTCCGGCTCTTCCGACGGCAGCGTTGCCCTGGCGCGAAGCAAGGGCCTGCCCGTGGTGGAGTTGGACCCTGCCGCGCCCTTCACCGCCGCGCGGGCGCGCAATGCCGGTTTCGCGTGGTTGGCAGGCCACGATCCGGCGATCGAACTCGTGCATTTCATCGACGGCGACTGTGAACTCGTGCCGGGCTGGCTCGACCGCGCGCTGGTCGCGATCCGCTCCGACGAGAGCCTTGCCGCCGTCTGCGGCCGTCGGCGCGAGCGCGATCCCTCGGCCAGCCCCTACAACCGGCTCTGCGACCATGAATGGAACACCCCGGTCGGTCTTCGGGAAACCTGCGGCGGCGATGCACTGTTCCGTGCAACTGCCTTCCGCGCGGTGAGTGGATTTCGCGAGGACCTCATCGCCGGCGAGGAGCCGGACCTGTGCCATCGTATCCGGCGGCAGGGCTGGAGGATACGGCGCATCGACGCCGAGATGACAGTTCATGACGCGGCGATGACGCGCTTCTCGCAGTGGTGGCAGCGCAACCGCCGCAGCGGTCATGCCATGGCCGAGGGCTTTTCCCTGCGCGGCGAAGGCAATGTGCGGCTTCGCCGCGACGTGGTGAGCAACGTGCTCTGGGCGCTGCCGCCCTTGTGGCTGCTCTGGCCCGTTCTCTGGACCCGTGTCTGCCTGCGCAGCGGCCCCCTGGTCGCCAGCTTCATCACGCTGGGGAAACTGCCGCATTGTCAGGGACAGATGCAGTATTGGTGGCGGAAGTTGCGCCATAAAACGGCGAACTCCGAAACGCGGTTGATCGAGTACAAGTAAAAATCCGCCACCCAATCCTTGTGGTCGTACCACCACCATGAATTTCCGGACCGAGTAGACGAAATGGTGAGGGAGCGTTCGAATCGATAGCGTCATCCGATGAGGAGAATATCCATGGGTGGGACATTCGATCCGATGATGCGCGATACTCTTGTCGATCTCTCCGGACGGGGCGATCGCAACGGATCCACCGGGTATCGCTCGATACTGGTGGGCGACGAGACGATTCTGGTCGAATGCGGCGAAATGCTGCGGAGCCGGGGGCACGATGTGGTCGCCGTCGTGGCCGCCGCCGGGTCTCCGGCCTTCGAATGGGCATGCCGCAATCGTTTTCCCGCGCTCGAACGCCCGCGCGATTTGCTGGTGGGCGGTACGGCTCCGGTCGACTGGCTGTTCAGTATCTCGAACATCGCCATCCTGTCGCAAGACGTTCTGGCCCTCGCGAGGCGCGGGGCGATCAATTTCCACGACGGCCCGCTTCCGCAGCGTGGCGGCCTCAACACGCCGGCCTGGGCCTTGCTCGAAGGAGAGCGGCGGCACGGCGTCACCTGGCACTTGATGACGGGCGCGGTCGATGCAGGCCCCTTGCTGGCGGCCGAGCCGATTGCAGTGGACGAAGGTGAGAGCGCTTTCTCGCTCAACACCCGCTGCTTTGAGGCAGGGTTGCGCAGTTTCGCGCGGATCGTGGACGATCTGGAAGGCGCCCTATCCGCCGCCGAGCCGCAGGGCCGGGCCCCGGCGCGCATGTTCGGCCGCGAGCATCGTCCGGCAGCCGCCGCGACCATCGACTGGACGCGCCCGGCCGAGGAAATCGCGCGCCTCGTCTCGGCGCTCGATTTCGGTCTCTATGCCAATCCCCTGGGCTTGCCCAAAACGCTGCTGGGGAACCGGCTGCTGCTGCTCCGGCAGGTTACGGTGCTGGACAGCCGGTCGGGCGCGGAGCCGGGGACACTGTTGTCGCGAGGGACTGCTCCGGTGGTGGCGACGGGTGACAGGGACGTGCGGATCGATCGGCTTTCGACGCTCGAGGGCAATGCGTGGGACAGTCCCGATACGATGGCCGCCAAAGCCTTTGCTGCGCCGGGTGCGGAGCAGCGCGATCGGCTCGCTCTGCTCGATGCCGCTGCGGGGCGGCACGAGCGGTGGTGGCGCCGCCGCCTCCAGCAGCGCGACAGCCTGCAACTGCCAGCCTTCAAGCCCCGCCAGGAGAATATCTCGCCGCAATGGATCAGCGTGGATCGACCGATCCGGCAATCCGGCGTGCCGCTCCTCGCCGCCGTGACGGGCTGGCTTGCGCGGGCGGCCGACCGCGACTGGGTGGAGATCGGCTATGGCGATCCGGTCGGCATCGCGAGAATGGAAGACGTGGCGGTCTGGTTCGCCCCGGAACTTCCCCTGAAGGCCCGCGTCGATTTCGAGGCGCCGCTTTCGGTTCTGGCCGAGGAGGTCGAACGGGAGGTTGCCGCGCTTCATCGCCATGTCGGCTATTCGGCGGACCTGATCGCGCGCAGCCCGGAACTGCGAGGCCGGACGAGCATCGAACACCCGGTGGTGGTACGGCTCGTCGACAGCCATTCGCAGCACAGGCCTGCGGATATGACCGTGCTCGACCTTGCCATCTGCCCGAAGGAGGGAACTTGTCGCTGGACTTACGATGCGGCGTGTCTTGCCGAACACGATGCGGCGGATCTCTGGACCGGCTTCGACATATTCCAGGCGGCGGCGGATGCCGAACCGGAACGTCCGCTCGGCCAACTATCGCTGCTGGCCGAGCGGGAACGCGCACGGGTGATCGAAGGTTGGAACGCCGGACCGGCAATCATCCCGGAAGGCGAGTGCTGGCATCGCCGGTTCCTCGCACAGGCCGCGCGCACGCCCGACCGTCCGGCCGTGACATCAGGCGGCAGGACGCTGACATATGCGGAACTGGATGCCTTTTCCAACCGGATCGCGCGTCTGCTGACGACCCGAGGCGTCGGGCCGGAAACGCTGGTCGGACTGCATCTCAGCCGTTCGGTGGAGATGGTTGCCTGCCTTGTCGCGGTGCACAAGGCAGGCGGCGCCTATGTCCCTCTCGATCCCGGTTACCCGACGGACCGCATCGCCCACATGATCGCGGATTCCGGCATGGGCCTGATCCTCAGCGAAGCCGGGATTGCCGATGCTTTGCCTGCGGGACGCGCGGAAGTGCTTTGCATAGACGATCTTGCCGAGGTCTGCGCCGGGCTTTCGTCCGATCCCTTTGACGGCGACGCGCAGGGCGCCAGCCTTGCCTACATGATCTACACTTCGGGTTCGACAGGGGTGCCCAAGGGCGTCCTCGTCGAGCATTGCAACCTGCTCAATTTCTTCGCGGGGATGGATGCGAAGCTCGAACCCGAAGGGACATGGCTGGCCGTCACCAGTCTGAGCTTCGACATCTCGGTGCTGGAACTGCTCTATCCGCTCATGCACGGCTTTCATGTCGTCGTGGCCAACGAGCGGCAGGTGCGGGGGGATGTCTCGTCTGGCGGTCCTGCGCGCGAGACCGGGTTCAGCCTGTTCTATTTCGCCAGTTCCGGTGCCGGTAGCGCAGCCGAGCAATACAGGCTCCTACTGGAAGGCGCGCGTTTCGCGGATAGCCATGGGTTCGAGGCGGTCTGGACGCCGGAGCGACACTTCCACGCCTTCGGCGGCCCTTATCCGAACCCCTCGGTTGCCTCCGCCGCCATCGCGGCGGTGACCTCGCGCGTGGGCATCCGGGCGGGAAGTGTCGTCGGAACGCTCCATCACCCGCTGCGCATTGCCGAGGAATGGGCGCTGGTCGACAATCTCTCTGCTGGGCGCGTCGGCATCGCCTTTGCGTCCGGTTGGCAGCCGAACGACTTCGTTCTTAATCCTGCCGCTTTCGCCGACCGCGCAGGAACCTTGCGCAGCACCATGGAAGACGTCCGCGCCCTGTGGCGCGGCGAGCCGAGGCGCTTTCCAGGACCACTCGGCACCGACGTCGAACTGCGCACTTATCCGCGCCCGATCCAGCCTGAACTGCCGTGCTGGATCACTTCGGCAGGCAATGTCGCCACTTTCGTCGAGGCGGGCCGGGCAGGGGCTTTCGTCCTGACCCACCTGCTCGGCCAGTCGGTCGGGGAAGTGGCCGAGAAGATCGCCGCCTATCGCCGGGCCTGGCGCGAGGCCGGTCATGCGGGAGAGGGCCATGCCACGCTCATGCTCCATACGTTCCTCGGCGAGGATGAAGCCACGGTCCGCGAGAAGGTACGCGGCCCGCTGATCGAATATCTGCGCACGGCCACTGCGCTGCTGCACGAATATGCCTGGTCCTTCCCTGCTTTCAAACGTCCGGCCGGAGCCGAGACCGGCGGCCAGGTCGATCTCGGCAGTCTTGGCAAGGACGAAACCGAAGCCCTGCTCGACCATGCCTTCGAGCGCTATTTCGAAACCAGCGGCCTGTTCGGAACGCCGGAAGACAATCTAGCCCTGATCCAACGCCTGAGCGAGCTGGGCGTCGACGAGATCGGCTGCCTGATCGACTTCGGCATCGATACCGATACCGTGATCGCGCATCTCCCGGCCATCGACCACCTGCGCAGGCTGACGCAGGAGCGGGCGGGTAAGATGGAATGTTCCCTTGCCGAACTGATGCAGCGGTACGGCGTGACGCACTTCCAGTGCACGCCTTCGCTGCTTCAGGCGCTGGCCGGTGATCCGGCGGCTCGCGCTGAACTCGCTGAATTGCGCTGCCTGATGGTCGGTGGTGAGGCCTTCCCGCCGCACCTCGCGCAGGACATGCTGGCGCTGGTCCCGGGCGGGGTGATGAACATGTACGGCCCTACCGAGACGACCGTCTGGTCCGCCGTCCATCACTTGCGGGATAAGGACAAGACCCCGCCGCTGGGCCGCCCGCTCGTCAACCAGCAGGTCTATATCCTCGATCGCCGGTTGCAGCCGGTGCGGCCGGGCACGCCGGGGGAACTGGTGATCGGCGGCGCGGGCGTGGTGCGCGGCTATCACGAGCGCCCGGAACTGACGGCGGAGCGTTTCGTCGCGCACCCCTTCCTTGCCGGGGAGCGCGCTTACCGCACCGGCGACCTTGCCCGCCACGGTCCCGACGGCACGTTGGAATTCCTCGGCCGCCTCGACCATCAGGTGAAGATCCGCGGCTATCGCATCGAACTGGGCGAAATCGAGGCGGCGCTCGCTGCACATGAGGAGGTGACCGAGGCCGTCGTGATCGCCCGCAACGATGGCGCGGCGACGCGACTGATCGGCTATGTCACGCCGGGGCCTTCGCGGCCCTCTCCGGAAGCTTTGCGCGATCACTTGCGTATCCATCTGCCGGAATTCATGGTTCCGGGCAGTCTCGTCGTTCTGGACAGTCTGCCGCGTACCCCGAACGGCAAGATCAATCGCAAGGCCCTGCCGAAGCCGCTCGCGGTTCGTGAGGCGGAGCCTGTCGCGGGGGCGCAGGAAGCTCCGGCCAGCCCCACCGAAGCGCAGATTCGCGAGATATGGTGCGATCTCCTGCAATTGAGCCGCGTCGGGCGGAACGAGAATTTCTTCGATATCGGAGGACACTCGCTGCTCGCAATCCAGGTCCACCGGCGGCTTGCGGCGGTGGCGCCGCGTCCGGTCGCGCTGACCGATATCTTCCGCTTCCCGACCATCGCTGCCTTGGCGAGCCATCTGTCCGGAGAGACCCGCGACGCCGCTGCCGCCCGCGAGGGACAGGACCGCGCCATGGCCCGCCGCGCTGCGCTCGCCCGCCGGAGCGGCGCCCGTGTGACCGCGAGGATCTGAGCCATGGACCAGACATTCGGATCGTTCGAGGACCGAGAGCGCGCGCCCGACCTCTCCTCGGTGGCCATCGTCGGCATGAGCTGCCGCTTCGCCGGAGTACGCGGAACCGAGCAGTTCTGGGACTTGCTCCGGGAAGGGCGCGAGGGGATCGAGACCTACGGCGAGGAGGAACTTCTTGCCGCTGATGTCGGACCGGCGCTCCTGCGCAATTCTCGCTATGTCCGGCGGGGCGCGCCACTCGCGGACATGGAGTGCTTCGATGCAGCACTCTTCGGCCTCAGCCAGCGCGATGCCGCGATCATGGACCCGCAGCACCGCCACTTCCTGGAATGCGCGTGGGAAGCGCTTGAGGATGCCGGGCATACGCCGCATGGTTTCGGCGGCGTGATCGGCGTCTTCGCCGGGTCCGGACACAATGCCTACATGCCCTGTAACCTGCTTGGAAACCGGCGCCTTGTTCGGGACGCCGGGCTGTTCCTGCTGCGCCATACCGGGAACGACAAGGATTTCCTGACCACCCGCGCCTCCTATCTCTTCGACCTCAAGGGGCCGAGCATCAATGTCCAGACCGCCTGCTCGACCTCGCTGGTGGCGATCCACATGGCGGCGCAGAGCCTGCTGGCGGGCGAGTGCGACATGGTGCTGGCGGGTGGGGCTTCGATAGAATTGCCGCACCGGCAGGGCTACCTTTACGAGGAAGGGGAAATTCTTTCGCCGGACGGGCGATGCCGGCCATTCGATGCTGCTTCGCAGGGGACCGTCTTCGGTAGCGGCGTGGCGGTGCTGGTGCTGCGGCGCCTGTCGGATGCCATCGAGAGCGGCGACCACATCCATGCCGTGCTGTGCGGCTCGGCGATCAACAACGACGGAAGCAGCAAGGTCGGCTATCTGGCGCCGAGCGTCGAGGGGCAGGCCGCCGTCATTGCCGAAGCCCTGGCCGTGTCCGGCGTCGATCCCTCCGAGATCGACTATGTGGAAGCCCATGGCACCGGCACGCCGATCGGCGACCCCATCGAAGTGGCGGCGCTGACGCAAGTGTTCCGGCAATCGTCCCCGCGAAGCCGGCCCTGCGGACTGGGTTCGGTCAAGGCCAACATCGGCCATACCGATACGGCTGCGGGCGCGGCGGGGGTCATCAAGGTGGCCCTGGCCATGCGTCATGAGGAACTTCCCGCGGTGCCTCATTTCGAGACGCCCAATCCTGATTGCGCATTCGCCACGAGCCCGCTGCGCGTTCAGGCCTCGCGGGAACCCTGGCCCCGGCGCGATAACAGCCCCCGTCGCGCCGGCGTCAGCTCGCTGGGCGTGGGAGGCACCAATGCCCACGTCGTGCTGGAGGAAGCGCCGACGCGGGCGCCGGGCAGCGCAAGCCGCCGCCATCAGCTCCTGACCGTTTCGGGCCAGAGCGAAACGGCGGCTCAGGCCAACCTCGCCGCCCTGGCCGCGCATGTCGCGGACCGCCCGGACCTGTTGCTGGCCGACGCAGCCTTCACCTTGAGCACAGGGCGCCGCCATCTCGGCATCCGGCGCTTTGCGGTGGCGAAGACCGACCGAGCGGAACAGGCCGCGAGCCTGCTTGAAACGGCGGCGGCTTCTCCGGTTTCCGCTGCGCGCTGCATTCCGGGACGGAGTACGGCCTTCCTGTTCTGCGGCGGCGGTCCGCAGCATGTCGACATGGCACGCGGCCTCTACGAAGCCGAGCCGCTGTTCCGGGGCGAGGTCGATCGCGGGCTGGACCTGCTCGACGGGATCGCTCCGAACAATCTGCGGCGATGGCTGTTCCCGGCGGAAACAGATCGCGAGCGGGCAGCTTCCGAACTGGAACGCCCGTCGAACGCCTTGCCCGCTCTCTACATCGTCCAGACGGCGCTGGCGCGACTCTGGATGTCGCTCGGGATCGTGCCTGCGGCGATGATCGGCCATAGCTGCGGCGAATATGCCGCCGCCCACATTTCCGGCGTGATCGACCTCGAAAGCGGCTTGCGTATCGTTCATGCGCGCGGAGTGCTGTTCGAGAAGACCGGGGCTGGTGCCATGCTGGGGGTTCCGCTTTCCGAAGCGGAACTGACTTCGCTATTGCCTGCGGACCTTTCCATCGCGGCGATAAACGGGGCGCAGCTCTGCGTTGTTTCCGGGGCCTCCGGCGCAATCTCCGGCTTTCGCGAAACCCTCGCGGCGCAGGAGATCGAGGCGCAGGCCATCCCGATCACCGTCGCGGCCCATTCGCCGATGCTCGACCCGATCCTGCCTGAGTTCCGCGCGATCCTGCGCAGCATCACGTTCCAGGCGCCGCGCATTCCCTTCGCCTCCAACCTCACCGGCGACTGGGTCGGCGCCGAACAGGCGGGCGACTGGCCCGAATACTGGGTCCGGCATTTGCGCGAGCCGGTGCGTTTCACCGAGGGTCTCCAGCGCCTGCTCGACGATCCCGAGCGCGTCCTGCTGGAAGTCGGGCCGGGGCGCACGATGGCGAGCCTGGCCCGCCAGCATCCGGACCGCAAGCCGGACCAGCCGGTCGTTCACTCTATGCGCCATCCGGATCAGGATATTCCCGATGATGCACGGCTGCTGGAAGCGCTGGGCGAACTCTGGTCGCTCGGCGTCTCGGTCGACTGGAATGCCTTCTGGGCCGCAGAGCGCCGCCTTCGCGTTCCTCTGCCGACCTATCGGTTCGATCGCCAGCGACACTGGTTCGAGCCGCCCGCCGGGCTGGAGCCGGACACCGGCGACGCCGATCCGGACGCGCGGATGGATCTGGCGGACTGGACTTACGAGCCGGTCTGGAAGCGCGAGGACGTGATCGCGAAGGAGACCGACAGGTCGCCGGTCCTCGTCCTCCGCGACGGGCAGGGCCTGTCCGATGCGCTTATCGGGAAACTTCGCGCAGAGGGCGCGGATGTCATCACCGTGCGGAGCGGGCGTCGCCGGTCCGAAAGCGACAGCGATGCCTTCAGCGTTCGCCCGACCGAACGCGAGGACTGGGCCTGGCTCTTCGCACGCCTGCTCGAACAGGGGCGCCTGCCGTCGCGGGTCTATCACTGCTGGTTGGTGACCGGGAAGGCTTCCGACGACAGGACACCTCTGGAGCACGGCCTCTTCGCGCTTGCCGCCATGGCCCCGGAACTGGCCGCCGCCTGCGAGGGCACGCAAGTCGAGGTCATGCTGGTCACCGACCGGGCGCAGCGCGTGGCAGGGGATCGCGAGGTCATTGCGCTCAAGGCGACTTTGCTCGGGGGGCGGCGGAGTATCGCAACGGAATATCCGGGGCTGCGCTTCCAGGCGGTCGATATCGACGAACCATCCGGTGTCCGCGCGCTCGAACGTATCGTCACGGCGCTGATCCGCGAACCCGTTCCGGCGAACGCCCGTGATGTCGCCTTGCGCGGCGGTGAGCGCTGGACGCTCGATCATCACCCGGTCCGGGCGGAGGCGAGCAGCGAAACCTGGCTGAAGCAGCGTGGCACTTATCTGATGACCGGCGGTCTCGGCGGCATTGGCCTGACAATCGCGGACCACCTTGCGCGTACCTATGCGGCCCGGCTCGTACTCGTCTCGCGAACGGCACTTCCAGACCGCGCGCGTTGGGACGAACTGCTCCAGAGCGGCGAACTTCCCCTTACCGTGGAGGAGAGGATCTGCCGGGTCCTGGCGCTGGAGGCCTCGGGCGGCGAAGTCGAACTCGTCACCGCCGACGTGGCCGACCTCGGCGCCCTGCGACGGGGAATCAAGCGGGCCGAGGCGCGTTTCGGGCCGATCGACGGCGTCTTTCACACGGCCGGGACCATCGACGATGAACTCGTCGAAACCCGTCGCCGCGCTTCCATGGAGGCCGTGCTGCGGCCCAAGATCGCCGGCACTCTCACGCTCGAACGGATTTTCGCATCCCGCCCGCCCGCGTTCCTGATGCTGTTTTCCTCGATCAGCGCCTTTGCGGGGCTTCCCGGACAGGCTGATTATGCCGCCGCCAATGCCTTTCTCGATGCCTATGCCCAGTCGCGGCGACACGATCCGATCACGCGGGTCGTCTCGGTGGGATGGAGCCAGTGGTCCGAGGTCGGAATGGCGGCAGCGCTCGCACGGCAGGAGGGGGCGGATGGGACCCCCGACCTCGGCATGGGACGGCCTGTCGCCCATCCTTTCCTCGACCGGGTTCATTCACTGTCGAACAGCGAATTCGTCCTGACCGGCACCCTATCTCCCCGGCAGCATTGGGTTTTGGACGAGCACAGGCTGACCGACGCCGGCGCGCTTCTGCCTGGAACTGCCTACCTCGAACTGGCTCGGGCCGCCGTGGCGATGGTGGAAACCGGGCCTCTCGAACTGGCGGACTTCGCGTTCCTCGAACCTTTCGCCGTGCCCGACGAGACACTCCGCGATCTGCGCGTCCATGTCCGGCAGGATGAGCAAGGAGGGGGATGGGGTGTCGCCATCCTTGGGCGGCAGGCGCGCTCGCAGGGCGCTTGGAGCGAACATGCACGCGGAACGGTGCGCCGTCATGAAGGAGCGCTGCTCCATGCACCGCTCGACCTCGACGCCATCGCCGCGCGGTGCCTTCCGGGAAAGGGCAGGAGCGACGATCAGCCGCGGCTGCGCTTCGGCCCGCGTTGGCAGACTATCGGCCGCATTTTGCTGGGAACGGAAGAGGCGCTGCTTCATCTCGAACTCCCCGAGGCTTTCAGAGGGGAACTCGCACAGATCGCCCTTCACCCGGCGCTGCTCGATTTCGCGACGGCGGGGGCGCAGGCGCTCATCGCCGGGCGCGATCCCGCCACGGATTTCTACGCGCCTTTCACTTATAGACGCCTCGTGCTCCATGCGCCGCTGCCCGCTCGCATCGCCAGCCATGTCCGTTATCGGGGAGACGGCAAGGGAGGAGGCGGAAAGGGCGGGCAAACCGCCGTATTCAATGTCACCATCACCGATCCGGACGGACTGGTGATCGCGGAAGTCAGCGACTTCACGATGGTCCGCATGGAAAGTGCCGCGCTGACCGGCAGTTCCTCCGCAAACGACTTCACAGCAAAGTCTGGCGAACGTGCAGCGATCCATCCCGGAGAAGGCGTGGACATCGTCGCACGGCTGCTGTCGGGGGCGGGACGTCCGCACACGATCGTTTCTCCCTACGATCTTCATGCGGTTCTCGCCTCGCTCCGCAAGTCGCCGAGGACGGCATCGAGCGTCGCTACCGGCGATCCCGCCGATGCTCCCGCCACCGAGACGGAAAGAGTGATCGCCGCCTTGTGGAGCGATCTGCTGGGCGTGGATTGCATCGGACGGAACGACAATTTCTTCGATCTCGGCGGCCATTCGCTGCTGGCGGTCCAGTTCACCAACCGTCTGCGCAAGCGAACGGGCAAGACCTTGCCGCTCGCCGCCATGATGGGGCAACCGACCGTTGCCTGTCTCGCGGCCGTTATCGATCCCGACGGCGGGACGAGCGGAGGCTCCGAGAACAGCTGTGAGGGCATTGTCGCCATTCGCGAGGGCGGCCCCAGAACACCGCTGTTCCTGGTCCATGACGGACTTGGCGAGACGCTGCTCTATCGCGGACTCGCGCTTCGGCTAGACAGGGTGCGCCCGGTGATCGGCATGGAACCCTTGCGGCGACCGGACGGCACTTACGCCCATACCCGCATCGACGAAATGGCTGCGCACTACGTCACGCGGTTGCGGGCCCATCAGGCTTCCGGCCCTTATCTGCTCGGGGGGCTTTGCGCGGGCGGGGTGATCGCCTTCGAGATGGCGCGCCAGCTTCAGGACCAGGGGGAACGGGTTGCCTTCGTCGGCATCATCGACGCCGCCGATGTCGAGGCACGCAAGTTCCGCTTCCTGACCACGCGCCTGCGCCTTTCCCGGCTGCGCGCCGCCCTGTCCCGATCCGGCGCGGCGGGCCTGTGGCCCGATCTCGGTCGCCGCGCATGGAACGCCTTGTGTTGGGAGATCGGATCGCGCCTGCACCAGGCCCGAGATCGCCGGACGGTCCGCGAAATGCGCGCGCGGGATGCCGCCGTAACGGGGGACGGTGCGGCAATTCCGTTCCTCAAGCTCTATGAAGTGGCCCACAAGGAACATCGCCCACTCGGCATTTTCGAGGGCGGGACCGTCGCCCTGTTCAAGGCCGGTGACGATACCGGCCTGCCCGACGACACGCCTTATTGCCTGACTTATCGGGATTATGCGCTGGGCTGGGGCAAGCGCGTGCGCGACGAGATCGTGATCGTCGACATTCCCGGCGGGCACAGCAGCAATCTCCAGGAACCCCATGTCGACAGGCTGGCGCCGCTGTTCCAGGAAGTCCTCGATGCAGCGCTGGCCGCAGTCGAACCGCTCGGCTTCGATGGGCAGAAGTACGAGGCTTTCGACCCGATCGAGGTCGCGGCGGAATGAGCACCGGGCAGGCACAGGATGCGATCGATGTGGTGATCGTCAACTACCGGACGGGACCGCTGGTCGTGTCCTGTCTCGAAACCCTTGCTGCCGAAATCGGACAGGATTTCCGGCTAAGGGCTTTCGTGATCGACAATGCCTCGAACGACGGTTCCGGGGACGAGATCGAGGCGGCCATTGCGCGCGAGGGATGGGACTGGGTGCGGTTGATCCGCTCTCCGATCAACGGCGGTTTTGGTGCGGGCAACAATCGGGGCATCGATGCGGCCCTCGGCGAAGACCGACCGGCCGGACTGGTCTGGCTGCTCAACCCCGACACAAGGATCATGCGCGGCGCGGCGCGGGATCTTGCCCGCTTCGCTGCGCGAACGCCGGGAGCGGGCATTATCGGCACGGCCCTGCTCGAGGGCGACGGAACCCCATGGCCTTTCGCCTTCCGCTTCCCCAGCATCCTTGGCGAAGTCGAGCGAGGCCTGCGATGGAGCCTGGCCTCGCGGCTGCTCGCGCGCCATGCCGTGCTCCGGCGCATGGGCCAGCAACCCGCGCGCGTCGACTGGGTGAGCGGCGCCAGCCTGGCGATCCGTACCGAACTGCTGCGGGAAGGGCTGCGTTTCGACGAAGGCTACTTCCTCTATTACGAGGAGACCGACTTGTGCCGCACGGTCCGGGATATGGGCTGGGAGTGCTGGTATCTGCCGCAGGCCCTGGTTCTCCATATCGCCGGCCAGAGCACCGGCGTTACCGACAGCCGATCGGGTTCGCGGCGGATGCCCGGTTATTGGTTCGAATCCCGCCACCGTTATTTCCGCAAGAACCATGGGATGGTCTATGCGCTGGCGGCGGATCTGGCGTGGATGACCTCACACGCCCTGTTTCTGGGGAAACAGGCGCTTCGCCGCATGCCGTATGAGGATCCACCGCACCTGCTGAGCGATTTTGCCCGGCACAGCTCCTTTTTCCCGCAGCGGCGCTGAGATTTCGATGAGCACCATGAAGGACAGGGTGCCGATCGGCCTGGGCCTGATGGGGAGGCGGTTGCCCGCACCTTTCGGGGTTTGGCTGATCGATGTCCCGGAAGCTCTGGACCCGCGCTTGCCCGCCTGCCTTTCCGACGGGGAGAATGCTCGGGCAGACCGTTTCCGTGATGAATTCTTCGCCCGCCGCTATCGCGCGGCTCATGGTGCCCTGCGCCTCCTGGCTGACAGCCTCTTCGGTATCCCGACAGGTCAACAGCATTACGAGGCGAACGCCTATGGCAAACCGGGCCTCCGGGATTTCCCGAGAATTCATTGCAGCCTGAGCTACGGCGGGCGCCGCGTTCTGGTCGGTTGGTCCCAGGATCGCGCGATCGGCGTCGATCTGGAACCCATGCGGACGCTTCCGGATGCCCAAGACTTGGCCGAACTCCATTTCACGCCGGCCGAGCGCACCCGTCTCTCTCAGGCGAAAGACCCGCACCGCGCCTTTCTGACCGCATGGGTGCGCAAGGAAGCTTGCGTCAAGGCGCTTGGAAGCGGCCTGACGATTGCACCTGCATCATTCGAATGCGACTTAGACCCGGGGTCGGTTCTGGTTGAAATCGAGGGCTCTTCTATCGAGAGCCATGTCTACGACCTGAAGGACGACGATCTGGTCGCCTGGGCCCGATGCATACCCCCGAACCGGTCTTATCGGATCCATCGACACGTAGCTGCGTGTCCTCTTCCCGCTCGGGTTCCTACTGCTGAAGTTGCAGCAGTCCCTCGCGGATGACATGGGCGATCATGTGCGCCCGGTTGCGCGTTCTGGTCTTCAGGCGGACGTTTTCGACATGCCTTTCGACCGTGCAGGGCGCGATGTTGAGTTCGATCGCCGTCTCCTTCGCCGAACGGCCCATCGCCACGAAGCGCAGGACGTCCAGTTCACGAGCGGTAAGTTGCACAGCTTCATTGTCAAATCTGTACATGAAATTCCCCCTAGATTTCGATGTTGCTTATTGCCCCCCTTACCTTCCGTTGAGACCATGTTGAGCCTCATAGACAAATGTTGCATCGGCGAAGATTCGAGTCACGCTATATTTTGGCCTCTCGAAGGAGCCGTATGGACTCTGGTGTCATTTCTCGGGGCCCGCATGGACCTGGCGACTATCCCTATTCGACCGCGTGTTATTTAGGATGAACCGTCCGAGGTATGTTCACGATTGCACACAGCATCGTCGGGCGAGTTGACCTCACCCATGCGCTCCTGCATCTCGAAGCGCTCAAGGGCGCAGGATCGTGGGGAGGAGGACTTCGCTCGACGGACGGGGACAGGCAAAGCGAGCCTGGCCCTGAACCGCGAGTTCGCGTGCCAGCACGGCGGCCTGGGTCCGATTGGTGACGGACAGCTTCTTGAGCAGAGATTTCACGGTGGCCTTGACTGCGGATTCGCTGATGCCGATGTCACGCGAAATCGTCTTGTTGGGGAGGCCGCGTTCCAGCCCGCCCAGAACTTCCCACTCTCTTTCGCCCAAGTCGTAAGCCAGTGTGGCGTGGCGCTGCGCGGGCATTTCGGTGAGCAGCAACAGGTTGTCCAGCAGGTCGATGATCTCCGGAGGCGCGACTTTCTGACCGACGGCGACCATCTGCATCATCGCTACAAGCGACTGATAGGGAATCTGATCGAGAAAATAGGCATAGGCCCCGGCGGCATAGATCGCCGCCATTTCGGTGAACTCGAACGTCGAAACCAGCGCGATCACCCTCGCGTCCGGAAAGCGATGGAGGATATCCCCGACCACGGCCGGGCCATCTCTTCCGAGCAGGGAGCCGTCGACGACGATGAGATGTTCACCGGTGTCTGCGGCGGGCGGAGAAGACAGGCTCTCAAGATCGTCAACGGGTTCATCCAGCGTGAACCCCGAATCCGAAAGGATACGCCTGACACCTTCGCGGATCAGCGAATTCCTGATGGCTACCGATACTACCGTAGTCATTGTCGTCCGCAGGCCTCTCTTCTTCATCGCATCTTCCGGAAAGCGCGATATCCGAGAAAGAATCCGTTCCGCCCAACAGAACTCGGAAAAATGATCGGGTTGAGGTTAATTCCAAGCCGAGCTTATTGTAAATTATCCAAATTTGACAGGTTCCGTCTTTTCGGGGGGGATTTTCCGCAATTCACAGTTGCAGGGCGAAACCCACAGGGTAAACCTTTCGCCATGCGGTGCCGATATTTCATTGCAACCTTCCTGACCGTACAGTTCGCGCTTTCGTCGGCTGCGGCGCAAAATACGGACCCGCCGCCCGTTGCCGCAGCTGCGGACAGTGTCGATCCTGCGTTCGTCGGCCATTATTACCTTTCCGGAATTATGGAGACCGGCTCCGAACTGCTGCTTCGCGATGATGGTTCGTTCGAGTGGTACATGTCCTATGGCGCGCTGGACCAGTTCGCGAACGGCACCTGGCGCCGCGTGAACGACCGGATCGTACTGGCGGCACGGCAGCCCGATCGGAACAAGCCGCTGTTCGCCTATCTCGATATGCAGCCCTGGTCGGCGGCAGAGGAGCAATCGCGCCTCGATGCCGAGCACGACGCAAACGAGGACGCGGTGCGATCTGCCTGTCCGTTTCTAACTGACAACGTGAGCGTGAGCGTGACCGCACCTGTCCCGACCATCGGCGATGGAACTGCGGACAGGAAGCCTGCCCCGGAGGAACTTCGCGGCAAAGCCGAAGCTGCGCTGTCCTCGGCACGGGAAGCCCGATCCCGTATGGAGGAGGCTGCCCGCAGGATCATGGCTGGAAACAGTACCGACGAAGCTGCCGTGCGTGAAGCGCACCGGGTCGCTGCGGCATGGTACGAGGCGAGCGATGCCGCCCGCAGCGCCGCCGCTGCTGCGGGTCTGACCCCGCCCGACCTTTCGGACCCCGTTCTCCCGCCAGCTTGCAGTATTCGCGAGCGGCAGGCTGTCAACCCCGATGCACCGGAAAGCTGGAAACCGGGATTGGCTGTCCAGGTGATCGACCCGAAGTCGGGCGACGGGGCGCGGGGGGTGAAGATCGGGCTGCGGTCCGGTGACGGCAAAGCGGTCGAAGCGATGACCTCCGGGGATGGACTCGCGCTCTTCGCCGATTTCGGCAATGATGCGCAGCTTACGGCAACGCTCGGCGCTCCTTACGCGCCTGGCCGAGAGGTGGAAATCGGCATTCCTCCTGTCAGATATGGAACTATCAGATTTTCCATAGACACCGAGCAACTCATGGCACCGCCTTTCGAACACCTCACCTTACGGATCGACGGGACCGCTCTGCTCCCCGAAGAATTCGGCCGTGGGCGCTATACCCGCTAATATCGATTGCCGGGAACATGTGTGCGCGACGGACGATATGGTCGTCAGTCGTCTATAAGGCGTGTCATGCAACTTCGACTTATTCTTCTGGCCGTCATGATAGCGGCTCCGACCACGGCCATGGCGCAGGATCGCGATTACTGCCCGGACCGGCCCGGTATCGGCACCCCCGCCTGCACGATGGAGCCGGGCCGCCTCTCGCTGGAAACCGGCCTCGGCGACTGGACCGTGAGCCGCGATTCCTCGCAACGCGAGGATACCATCGTGCTCGGCGATGTCCTGCTGCGCATGGGCGTGGCGGACCATGCCGAAGTCCAGGTCGGCTGGAAGAGCCTCGGCCTGGTACGGACGCGCGATCGCCAGAGCGGGCAGATCGACCATCGCAGCGGCACCGGCGACATGACGCTGGCCTTGCGGCGCAACCTCGCCAATCCCGACGGTTCGGGCTTTTCGGCGGCGGTAATGCCGTTCGTGTCGTTGCCCACAGGCGGTGCCGCGATCGGGGGAGGCGACTGGGGTGGCGGCGTCAGGATTCCGCTCTCCTACGAACTGTCACCGGTCGTCAGTCTGGAAGCGGTGCCGGAGTTCGATGCCGACGTCGACGAGGACCGGCACGGCCGCCATTTCAAGTTCAGCGATGTCGTCGGGGTATCGGTCAAGCTCGCCGAGGCCATTACCGCGACCGCCGAGTACCAGTTTAGCGCAGTTCGCGAAACGGGCGATCATCATCTGGAACACGTTTCCGGCCTGTCGCTTGCCTGGCAGACTTCAGACAATTTCCAGGTCGATCTCGGCGCCAATGCCGGGCTTGATCGGGACAGCGACGATCTCGAAGTCTATCTGGGAGTGTCCCGCAGGTTCTGACCTGTTTCGTGCTGCACTGCGAAACGGGCTCTTGCAGCGAACCCGGGGTTACGGCAAGATAACTGGCAAATCGGATTTCGGCCCGCAAAGGGGCGGATCGGGATCCAGCAGTCCGCATCGGTAATTCGTAAGGACTGGCGAGCAAGGCAACGACGCCATCGGTCGAACCTGAAAGGGTTCCGGCCGGTGGCGTTTTTTCGTTTGGGGAAGACGTGGCAAGCAGCAAGGTCAAGAGCGCATGTCCCTACTGCGGCGTCGGCTGCGGGATCGTCATGGACGTGGCGGATGGGCGCATCGTCAAGGTTACGGGCGACAAGGACCATCCGACCAACTTCGGCCGCCTTTGCACCAAGGGCAGTACCTGCCACGTCCCGGTCACCGCGCCGGGACGCGCGGAGACGGCCTATGCCCGCATCGAGGGAACCGGTGACCAGGGCGCAATCCCGATGGCCGAAGCGATCACGCGCACCGCACAGGGCCTGCGCCGGATCGTTGACCGCGACGGCCCGGATGCCGTCTCTTTCTACGTCTCGGGGCAGATGTCGCTGGAGGCGCAATATCTTGCCAACAAGCTCTGCAAGGGCTTCATCGGCACCAACAATATCGAGAGCAACTCGCGGCTTTGCATGGCGAGCGCGGCGAGCGGCTACAAGCTCTCGCTCGGCGCCGACGGGCCGCCGGGATCTTATCAGGATTTCGACAAGGCCGACCTGTTCTTCGTGAGCGGCGCCAACATGGCCGACTGTCATCCGATCCTGTTCCTGCGGATGATGGACCGGGTGAAGGCCGGCGCGAAGCTGATCGTCGTCGATCCCCGCCGCACCGGCACCGCAGACAAGGCGGACCTGTTTCTTCAGGTCCGCCCCGGCACCGACCTCGCCTTGCTCAACGGGCTGTTGCACTTGCTTGCGGAGCAGGGCCGGATCGATACCGCATTCATCGCCGCCCATACCGAAGGCTGGGAGGATATGCCCGCCTTCCTCGCCGACTACGCTCCTGCAAGAGTGGCCGAACTCACCGGCCTTGCCGAGGCGGACTTGCGCCAGGCCGCCGAATGGATCGGCGACGCGGGTGCCTGGATGACCTGCTGGACCATGGGGCTCAACCAGAGCACCCACGGCACGTGGAACACCAATGCGATCTGCAATCTCCACCTCGCCACCGGGGCGATCTGCCGTCCCGGCGCGGGGCCGTTCTCGCTGACGGGGCAGCCCAACGCCATGGGCGGGCGGGAGATGGGGTACATGGGGCCGGGCCTTCCCGGCCAGCGCGCGACAACCAGCGAGGCCGACCGGCATTTCGTGGAAGATCTGTGGCGCGTTCCTCGCGGAACCCTCAGGACGGAAGCGGGCGGGGGAACCGTCGCGATGTTCGAGGACATGGCCGCGGGGCGCATCAAGGCCTGCTGGATCATCTGCACCAATCCCGTTGCCAGCGTGGCCAACCGCAAGACGGTCGTGGCGGGGCTGGAAGCGGCCGAACTCGTGATCGCGCAGGATGTCTTCGTCGATACCGAAACCAATCGTCATGCCGACCTGATCCTGCCCGGTGCGCTCTGGGCGGAAGCGGAAGGGGTGATGATAAATTCCGAGCGCAACCTCACGCTGATGCAGAAGGCGGTCGATCCCCCCGGCGAGGCGATGGCGGATTGGGAGATCATCGCCCGCGTCGCCTGCGAGATGGGCTATGCCGATGCCTTCTCCTACACTTCGGCGGCGGAGGTCTTCGAGGAAATCCGCTGCTTCCGGAACCCGCGAACCGGCTACGACATTCGCGGCGCCAGCCATCAGCGGCTGCGCGAAACCTCGCTGCAATGGCCTTGCCCGCCGGATGCCGCAAGCGACCGCAATCCGATCCGCTACCGCAACGATGGGGTGAGCCAGTCCGAGTGGATCGAAGCGGATGGAAGCCGTCCGCCGATCGCTTTTCCGACCGGGACCGGCAAGGCCTGCTTCCTCCCGCGACCGCACATGGCCGCGGCGGAGATGCCCGATGCGGAATTCCCGCTGGTGCTCAACACGGGGCGGCTCCAGCACCAGTGGCACACGCTGACGAAGACCGGGAAAGTGCCCACGCTCAACAAGCTCAATCCCGGCCCCTTTCTGGAACTCCACCCCGAAGATGCCGCCGCGCTTGGGGTAGGTGAGGGAGACAGGGTCGAACTGCGCTCGCGGCGGGGGAGGGCGGTGCTTCCGGCTGTCGTGACCGATCGCGTCCGCGCCGGCAACTGCTTCGCGCCGTTTCACTGGAACGACGTCTTCGGCGAAGATCTTGCCGTCAATGCCGTGACGAGCGATGCGGTCGACCCGTTGTCACTGCAACCGGAATTCAAGTTCTCGGCCGTCGCGGTGACCCGGTTGTCGGGACCGGTCGAACAACTGCCCACGGCTTTGGCTGCGGACGATCGGATACCGGCCTCTTCTGCGCCTTCACCCGTGGGACGGCATCAGCCGTCATCTCCGCAATCCGCTATCGACGCATTCGCCGAGGTCATGAACTTGTCATTGCAGAAGGCACCGCAACTGCTGCCCGAGGAGGAAAGCTATCTGTCCGGCTTCATAACGGGTCTGCGAAATCGCGAGCAGCCGGTGCGCAACCCGACATTGCCGCAAAACGCTCCTTTTGAATATAATAAACGTCATTATATCAACGGATTGTTGAATGGTCTTTTCAACAATGTTGAGTCTTCGCAAGACCCTTTGCGTAGCGAAATCTTGCCTTCGGCTCCTGCCGTGACCTCCTGTGGCGAGATCATGGTGCTTTGGGCCTCCCAGACCGGAACGGCGGAAGACTTTGCGGCACAATGCGCAAAAAGGCTCGAGGGCCAGTCCTGCCGGGTCCGGCTTGCGTCCCTCGACAACGTGAAACCCTCGGAACTGGTTCAAGTCGGTCAGGCGCTGTTTATCGCCAGCACTTTCGGCGATGGTGATGCGCCGGACAACGGGGAAGCGTTCTGGTCCTCCCTTGCAGGCGAGGCGCCATCGGTGATGGCGGATTTGCGCTATTCGGTGCTTGCCTTCGGTGACTCCAGTTACGGTCAATTCTGCGGTTTCGGCCGTAACCTCGATAAAAGACTGGAAGAACTTGGAGCATTTCGCCTTGCTCCCCGTGTCGATTGCGAGCGTGATTACGAGGAAGCTGCCGGTCAGTGGCTGGATAATGTGCTTAGCGCCCTGTCCGTCACGCCGTCTGTCGAACCTGTTCGAGAGTTGGTAGCGACGCCGGCTGCGGCGCCCGAGAGGATCGCATACAGCCGCAAGACCCCGCTGCACGCGCGGATGGTCCGTAATATTCTGCTGAGCGGCCTCGGCGCGCAGAAGGAGGTCCGGCAGTTCGGCTTTGATCTGGCCGGACATGATTTTACGTACCGGGCCGGGGATGCGCTGGGGGTATGGCCGGTAAACTGTCCGGCACTGGCCAGCGAGATCGTGGATTTGCTGAAACTCGATCGGGAACGGCCGGTGGCCGTAAAGGGGGTCGGCGATGTGCCCCTCCACGATGCACTTCTGCGTTATTGGGATATCTCAAAAATTACTCGTAACATATTGGAGTTAATAGCAGATCGTTTGCCGGAAGCCGCTTTCGCACCGCTCCTCGATCCTGAGCGCAAGCCGGAATACGATCGCTTCCTGCGCGAACATCAGATCGCCGACATCCTGCACGAAACCGGGGTCCGGCTCGATTTCGCCGATCTTGAGCAGGTCATGCGACCGATCCAGCCACGCTTTTACTCGATCGCGTCCAGCCCTCGCGCCCAGGTGGACGAAGTGCAACTCACAGTCTCCGTCCTGCGCTACAGCAACAAGGGCCGTAGACGCAGCGGCGTCTGCTCGGCCTTCATGGCCGATCGCGCGGAAGCTATCGGTGCGGGAGTGTTCCTGCAACCGGCCGCACATTTCCGGCCGCCTGCGGATCCCACCCGCGCGGCGATCATGGTCGGGCCGGGAACCGGGATCGCGCCGTTCCGTGGATTCCTGCACGATCGTGAGGCAACAGGCGCCGCCGGAAGCAATTGGCTTTTCTTTGGAGAACAACACGAAGCGACGGACTTCTACTATCGAGACGAGATCGAGGCCTGGCGACGCTCCGGCCACCTCGACCGACTTAGCCTCGCCTTTTCGCGCGATCAGGCGGAAAAAGTCTACGTGCAGGACCGGATGATCGAGGAAGGGGCGCAGCTCTGGCGCTGGATCGACGGCGGCGCCCATTTCTATGTCTGTGGCGATGCGAGCCGAATGGCCAAGGATGTCGATCTTGCCTTGCGGCGGATCGTTTCGACACATGGCGGCATGAAGCCGGACATGGCCGACGATTACATTGCCCAGATGCGGGAAGACCGGCGCTACGTTCGTGACGTTTATTGAAATGATCGATGAAACCGAGATCGATCCGCGGGCGTTCCTCTGATATTCTGGTTGCGGAGGTCAGTGATGACGGAAAAGGAAACGCGGCCCGCATCTGACGTCGGCCTGCTGGGCGGCGAGGACAAGCGCCTGGCGCAGCCCGTGGATGTGCGAGCCCGGTCGTTTTTGGACTGGCTGCTTTTCCGCCGCGACACCGTGCGGTCGCGGAACCGGAGTGCGACTGGCGAGTTCGGTGGTTCTCTCGACTAGGAGTAGCACATGCCGTCAGCGACGTTTGAAACTTTGGAAGGCGACGAAATCGAGGTGGATTCCGCCGAAGTCGTAAGCATTGCCGAAGGTGGGGATGACGACACGACGCTCATAGAACTGGATGATGGGCAAGAAATCACGGTCATCGGCAGCCCGGTGGAGGTTGTGGCCGATCTGGGACTGGACCCGCTCGAATTCCTCGACCTCGACGATGAAAAGGCGCCCGAGGACGACGACGAGGATTACGAAAGCGAATGAAGGCGCGGGACCGGCACACGGTCCCTTCCGCAAACTCTGGAGACCTTATGCTGGAACATCTCCCCCGCTGGCTTGGATCGCTTATGACCAACGTGCGGGCCGGCCATGCCAAACTCGCCATCGTGCAGGATGACGTCATGCCCGGGTCGGGCTTCATCGATCTGTCGAGTCCGGCCTTTGCCAATGGCGGTCGTCTGCCGCAAAGATTCACCGCCGACGGAGAGGGCGTTTCGCCGCCTTTGGTCTGGGGCGGGGTTCCCGAGGGAACGGTAAGCCTGGTCCTGCTTGTGGAAGACCCGGATGCACCGGCGCCGCAACCGATGGTTCACGCCCTGATCTGGAACCTGCCGCCAGGTGTGCGAAGGCTTGCCGAAGGCGAAATCGTGGCCGACGGCTTCGGCACGGCGGATGGGCGCGATGTCGGGCGCAACAGCTTCTTCCTCGAAGGCTGGTTGCCGCCCGACCCGCCGCCGGGCCACGGCGTTCACGATTACGTATTCCAGCTCTTTGCGCTCTCCGAAGCCGTTGACGTGGACGACAATCCCGGCCGCTCGGAAGTCGTCAGCGCGATCACCGGAAGGGTCCTTGCGGCAGGGATGCTGGTCGGTACCTATTCGCGCGAAGAACCCCTGCGGGTCGAGGGCGTAACGGAAACGTCCGTGACGGCAGGCGGACCGGGGATGCAGACCGCCTGACACTCCGTTTCGTCCTTGCCCGGCGACGAAACGGCCCTGCTTGAAGTCACGACCCGATGGTCAGCAGGGCGGGCAGGCTAACGCGCGGGCCGTGCTGCTGACGTTCCCTTTTCTTTGCTCCACTGCGCGTAGGCATCCAGAGCTTCCTGCGGCTGCGTCACCCACCAGTTGTAGCCGTTGCGGCGGCCGACCGATATCTGGTTCACGTCATCGTGGATCGTGCGGTCCTTGTCCCCGAAGATCGGTTGGCCGGACACCACGTCGTCGTAGGGCGCGCCGGGTCTGCGCGGTCCTGGTTCTTGCTCCATCCACCTGCAGGGGTCTGGAAGCTGACCATCGTATCGGCGATGTGCACTGCCAAGGGAAGACTACCGCATCCAACGGTCTTCATACAGCGCAGATTTCAAGCTTATACTATCAATTTTCGAGTTGCTCGAAGTTCGATCCGGGATGGGCATTCGGCAGAAGACGTATCCAGCATGACCACCCCCTGTCGCCATCCATGATTTTACATAATACATATTATCAATTATGTCATGGACTTCAAACGGAAAGGAAGGCAGCACACGGTCATCGTAGAGATGATACTCTGCCCTACCGGGTCGAAAGCGGCGCCTTCAAAGACATTGCGCCTCAACAAGGGGAGCCGATGCACAATCCTGCACCGAAGCTCCCCCTCAAGATCAGTTCGCCGGAAGCGCTCCTGCGGTTGAAGCTGTCTGCTCGTCTGCTAGCCCACCTCCCAGCGAGCGGTACAGTTCCACGAGATTGCTGGCCTGAACCAGACGCGTGGTTACGAATTGCTGCTCGGCGGCATAGGCCGTGCGCTGCGCATCAAGCGAAGTCAGGAACGAATCCACCCCTGCCTTGAACCGGGCATCGGACAACCGTGCTGCAACCCTCGCGGACTCTGCGCGATTGGACTGGGCGGCAATGCGTTCCCCGATCTTGCCGCGCTGCGCCAGAGCGTCGGCGACTTCGCGGAACGCGGTCTGGATCGCTTTTTCATAAGTCGCCACGGCGGCTTGCTGCGAGGCTTTTGCATAAGCCAGATTGCCCGAACGCTGCCCGCCGTCGAACAGCGGCAGCGAGAGACCCGGCGATGCCGAATAAGTATAGGAACCGGACTTGAAGAGTCCGGACAGGGCCGTGCTCAGTGTCCCTACCGTGCCCGTCAGCGAAATCGTCGGGAAGAAAGCGGCGCGCGCCGCGCCGATATTGGCATTCTCGGCGATGAGCAGGTGCTCGGCGCGCAGCACATCCGGACGACGCAGCAGCACGTCGGAAGAGACGTCCGACGGCAAGGCATCGCGAGTCATGGCTTCGGCCGTCAGGCCGCCAGGCAACTGGTCCTGGGGCACCGTCGTGCCGACGAGCAGGTTCAGCGCGTTCTGGTCGAGCGCGACGCTGGCCTCCAGCGTGGCGATATCGTTCACCGCGTTCTGGTAATTGGTATCGGCCTGCCGCACTTCCAGTTCGGAGCCCACGCCGATACGGAACTGCTCCTTGGTCAGGCGCAGCGTGTCTTCGAAGGTCTTGAGCGTTTCACGCGAGAGGCGCAATTGCTCGTTGTCCGAAGCCAGGGTCAGCCATGCCGTGGCAATTTCCGCGATCAGGCTGATGCGCGCCGAGCGCTGCGCTTCCTCGCTGGCGAAGACCTGCTCCTGGGCAGCCCGCGTCAGGTTGCGGATGCGGCCAAACAGGTCGAGTTCGAATGCGGAGATTCCCGCGGTCGCCTGATAGATCTCGATATCCGAGGAGGTGCTTCCAGCCCCGGCACCAGCCCCTGCCCCGCCCGCAGCACCCATGATGTTGTTGGTGTAGGTCGCGGTTCCGCCGGCGTTCACCGTCGGGAACAACTGCGAACGCTGCACTTTCAACTGCGAGCGCGCCTGCAGCACGTTGGCCGCCGCGACCCGAAGGTCGCGGTTGTTGGCAAGACCGGTCTCGATCACCTGGCGCAGGCGCGGATCGAGGAAGAAATCGCGCCAACCGATACGACTGACATCCACGGCATCGGTTGCGGCCGCCGGATAGACCCCGCCTTGCGGCAGGGTCACGGGGACGGCCCCCACGGGCCGCTCATAGCGCGGCGCGAAGTTGCACCCCGCCAGCATCGTCGTGCCGGCAATCAGGGCTATAAGGGATTTTTTCATGTTCAGATTCCCTGCGGCTCGTTGCCGTCGGAGGAGCGAGGACCGGCTTCGGTTTCGACAGGCGCTTCCTGCTGCTCATCCCGGTCGGTCTGGCCGTGCTTGAACAAACGGCTGACAACCACGAAGAACATCGGGACCAGGAAGATCGCAAGGATCGTGGCCGACAGCATACCGCCCACGACCGCGCGGCCGATGGCATTCTGCCCCCCTGCCCCTGCGCCGGTCGAGACCGCCAGCGGCAGCACGCCGAACACGAAGGCCAGCGAGGTCATGAGGATCGGGCGAAGGCGCAGCCTTGCCGCCTCGATGGCCGCGCTGAAGGCATTCATGCCGGACTGGACGCGTTCCTCGGCGAATTCGACGATCAGGATCGCATTCTTGGCCGAGACGCCGATCGTCGTGATCAGACCCACCTGGAGGTAGATGTCGTTGTTGAGACCGGTGAGCTTGGCGGCGAGCACGGCACCGATGACGCCGAGCGGAACGACCAGGATGACCGCGATCGGCACCGACCAGCTTTCGTAAAGCGCTGCGAGGCACAGGAACACCACGAAGAGCGAGAGGGCGTAGAGCGCGGGTGCCTGACCGCCGGAGAGACGCTCTTCATAGGACAGACCCGTCCATTCCAGCGCAGTGCCGGGCGGCAGCTTCTGCTGCATCTCGGCAATGGCTTCCATCGCTGCGCCGGTGCTGACACCCGCGCCCGGAGCACCCTGTAGCTGCACCGCGGGGCGGCCGTTGTAACGAGTGAGGATGACCGGTGCCAGCTTCCACGAAAGGGTCGAGAAGGCACTGAAAGGCGCCATCTGCCCGCCGCTTCCACGGACGTAGAAGTTGCCGATCGCCTCCGGCGAGGAACGATAGGCTTCGTCCGCCTGGATATAGACGCGCTTGGTGCGTCCGCGATCGAGGAAGTCGTTCACATAGGCACTGCCCCACGCGGTCGAGACTTCGCTGTTGACCGCGCTCAGGTCGAGACCCAGCGCCCCGGCCTTGTCCTGATCGACCTGGACATCGAGCTGCGGTGCATCGTCGAGGCTGACGGGACGAACCTGAGCCACGCGCTTGTCCTGAGCGGCTAGGCCCAGAAGCTGGTTGCGGGCGGCGATGAGCTTGTCGTGACCTATATTGTTCTGATCGACGAGCCAGAGATCGAAGCCTGTCGCATTACCCAGTTCCTGCACCGCCGGCGGAACCAGCGCGAAGATCGTCGAGTCACGATATTGCGAGAACTTGGCCATGGCTCGGCCGACCAGAGCAGGCGCCCGGTTTTCCGCACCGCTGCGGTCCTTCCAGTCCTTGAGCTTGACGAAGGCCATGCCAGCATTCTGGCCCTGGCCGTTGAACGAAAAGCCGCTGATGGTGAAGACGGAGGCGACGTTCGCTTTCTCGTCCTTCAGGAAGTGGTCGCGAACCACGTCCAGACCGCGCTGCGTGCGAGGCAGCGTGGCACCCGGAGGAGCCTGGACCAGCGCGATCATCGTGCCCTGGTCCTCGTCGGGAAGGAACCCGCTGGGCAGGCGCGTAAAGATCAGCGCCATGGCACCTACGATCAGCAGGTAGACGATGCCCGAACGTTTCCAGTTGCGAGCCGAATTGCGGACGCCTTTCTCGTACTTTGCGGTGCCGAGGTCGAACTTCTCGTTGAACCATCGGAAGAAGCGGGCCAGCAGCCCGTTGCCTTCGTTCTTGCTCGGATCGTGCGGCTTGAGGATCGTGGCGCAGAGCGCGGGGGTCAGGATCAGCGCGACCATGACCGAGAGCGCCATCGACGAGACGATCGTGATCGAGAACTGGCGATAGATGACGCCGGTGGAACCACCGAAGAACGCCATCGGCAGGAACACCGCCGATAGCACCATGCCGATGCCGATCAGCGCGCCGCTGATCTCGTCCATCGACTTTCGCGCCGCTTCCTTCGGTTTCAGGTGCTCGGTCTGGATCAGGCGTTCGACGTTCTCGACGACGACGATGGCGTCATCGACCAGCAGGCCGATCGCCAGCACCATGCCGAACAGGGTGAGCGTGTTGATGGAGTAGCCGAACGCCTGCATGACTCCGAAAGTGCCAAGCAGCACGACCGGAACCGCGATCGTCGGAATGATCGTCGCGCGCCAGTTCTGGAGGAACAGGAACATGACGAGGAAGACGAGCACGATCGCTTCGAACAGAGTGTGGACCACCTGCTCGACCGAAAGACGGACGAAGGGCGTGGAGTCGTAAGGATAGGCGACTTTCACGTCCTGCGGGAAGTTCTTGGCGATGCGCTCGACTTCGGCCTTTACGAGGTCGACGGTATCGAGCGCGTTGGCGCCGGACGCGAGCTTGACGCCAAAGCCGGATGCCGGCTTGCCGTTGTACTGCGTATCGAAGCCGTAGATTTCGGCACCAAGTTCGACGCGCGCAACGTCGCGCAGACGCACGACCGAGCCGTCCTGCCCCTGACGCAGACGGATATTGCCGAACTGCTCCGGACTCTGGAGGCGCGACTGGACCGAAACGGTCGCGTTAAGTTCCTGCTCCTTGGAGGCAGGAAGCTGGCCGATCTGGCCGGCCGAAACTTGCGCGTTCTGTGCCTGCACCGCAGCAGTCACGTCGGCGATCGTCAGGTTGTAGCTGCGCAGCTTCAGCGGATCGACCCAGATACGCATGGCATATTGGGTACCGAAGATCTGAAGTTCGCCCACGCCGTTGATGCGGCTGACCGGGTCCTGTACCTGGCTGACGATATAGTCGGACAGGTCGTTGGCGCTATGGCTGCCGTCCTCGGAATAGATCGCCGCGACCAGCAGGAAGCTCGCCGCCGACTTGGCGACGGTGACGCCCTGGCGCTGGACTTCCTGCGGCAGCAGCGCGGTGGCTGCCTGCAGCTTGTTCTGAACCTGGACCTGGGCGATGTCGGGATCGGTGCCCTGCTCGAAGGTCAGGGTGATGCTGACGTTACCGGCGGAAGACGATTGCGCCGAGAAGTAGCGCAAGTGGTCGATGCCCTTGAGCTGCTGCTCGATGATCTGCGTGGTCGTGCGTTCCAGTGTTTCCGCGTCGGCACCGGGATAGGTGGCGCTGATCGTCACGGTGGGCGGCGCGATCTCGGGGAACTGGGAGACCGGCAGGCTGCGGATCGCCAGCGCGCCGAACATCATCAGCACGATGGCGATGACCCATGCGAAGATGGGCCTGTCGATGAAATAGCGTGCCATGATCGATTACCGACCCTGTCCGGCGCTCTGGCCCTGCTGGGCAGGCGCGCCCGCAGCGGGCTTTGCGGCTTGCGCCGCGACCGGCTTCACCGGCATTCCGGGGCGAAGCATCTGCGCGCCGTCGACGACGATCTTGTCACCCGGCTTCAGGCCGGACGTGACCAGCCAGTTTGTGCCGACCGTGCGCGGCGCCGTGAGCTTGCGCGCTTCGAGCTTGCTGCCGGTGCCGACCACGAGCGTCGTCGGATTGCCCTTTTCGTCGCGGCTGACGGCCGATTGCGGGACCAGAATACCGTTGCTCCGGGTGCCTTCAACAAGGTCCGCACGGACGTACATACCCGGCAGCAGAAGGCCGCGCGGATTGCCGAACTGCACGCGGACGATCTGGCTTCCGGTCGAGGGATCGACAGTGACGTCGGTGAACTTGAGCGTGCCTTCCTCGCCATAAGTGCTGCCGTCTTCCAGCTTCAGGCGTACGCGCGTCCCGCCGCTTTGCGAGAGATTGCCCGAAAGCAGCTCCTGACGCATGCGCAGCACGTCCGCGCTGGACTGCTGGATGTCGACGAAGATCGGATCGAGACGCTGGATCACGGTCAGCGGATCGGTCTGGGAAGCCGAAACCAGCGCGCCGACCGTATAAGTCGAACGGCCGATGCGGCCCGAAATCGGCGCGCGGATGGTGGTGCGGCCGAGGTCGATCTGCGCGCTGCGCAGCGCGGCTTCCTGAGCGGCGACATCCGCCTTGGCCTGTGCGGCGCTGGCGACGGCGTTTTCCGCTTCCTGACGCGAGATCGCATTGATCTTCACCAGTTCACCGTAGCGGCGAGCCAGTGCGGCAGTGTTCGCGATATTGGCGCGTGCACGGACGAGCGCGGCACGCGCGCTGGCCACCTGGGCCTCGTAAGGTGACGCATCGATGCGATAAAGCGGTTGCCCCGCCCGCACCATGTCGCCTTCCTGGAACAGGCGCTGAAGGATCAGCCCGTTTACCTGAGGGCGGACATCGGCGGTTTCAAAAGCGGTGGTCCGCCCCGGAAGTTCCGAACTGAGCGTTACGGCCCCCTCCTTCACGGTCACGACACCGACCTCGGGGGGACCGGCAGGAGCCTGCTGCTCACCTCCGCCGCCGCAGGCGGACAGGAGCAAGGCAAAAGCCGGTGTGATCTTTTTCATGGAACACGCTCGCAAAGAGAGTTAAAACGTGAGTGAATGTTCACTCATTGATTCGCGCGATGTTTATTGCGTCGCAGCAACGATTGCAAGGCAAGGAGGATGCAGTGCAGGACGAAACGATTATGGACCGCTCGCGCGCTGCACGGTCCGTGGCACGGCGGCAGCATCTGCTGGACACGGCCCGGAAGCTTTTCGTGGAACAGGGCTTTCATCGCACGGGAATGGCACAGATCGCACTCGCCTCCGGGATCAAGGTCGGGCAAATCTACCGGGATTTTGCGAACAAGGAAGCCATCATTGCAGCCATCTGCGAAGCCAATCTCAATGCCTGGCTGGATGAGGAACAGCTGAACAAGGCCGTGGCTGCCAAGGACATCGTTGCCATTCGCACATGGATCGAACGTATCTGCTCGGAAGAACCCACTGCCGAGGACAGGCGCCTGATGGCGGAACTGCTAGCCGAAGTGGGGCGCAATCCGATCATCGCCGAGATCAACCGTAGGGCCGACGAGAGGGTGCGCTCCCGCCTGGATTCGGCGCTGGAATCCCTGTCTCCCGATGCGACGATGGACCGGCGCTCCATCGTCGTCGACCTGATCTTCATGCTGTCATGGGGCATGATGGTCATGATGGAACTCTCTCCGGAGAAGGCGCACGGGCCGATCAGGGACCATATGATCCTGATCCTCCGCAAAGAGATGGCTGAGTTAACCCCTTGATCTAAACTGGCTTGCCATTTCAGTCAGGGAAATAATGCATTTATTTCCCGAACAACGTGCAATTCTGCACGATTGTTGCTTTGCGGTGCGGTCAAAGGCTGGACATAAGTGCCGTTTCGTATCATTCTGAATCCAACGCGACACCCGATAACGTCGCGCCGGAGGATGCCTGTTATGATCGAGAAGAATGAAGTGGACTCGGGCGAGAAGGCCATGATCCTTCTCCAGAGCCTGATCTGCTATTTGCGAGAGAAGAACGTACTGACCCGCGCCGATATAGAGGAGCTGCGGGAAAAGGTGGAAGCCCGTATCGCCGACGCCGAAACCCACCTGCCCTGCGCCAGTGCGCTGGCCTCTGCGGCGGCGACGGAAATGCGCGAGCTTGAACAGTTCTGCGGCAAGAAGTACGGCGGCAAACACCGGCATCGCGTGAACTGAGCCATACGGTTCTCGAACCGATAGGAATGCCGGCATGATAGACCGCGTCCATCTGGCGCGGTCTTTTTTTACACGGGAGACTTCGCGCGCATTGTCAGAATTGTGCTTTATTACTTTGAATTAATTGCTGTAAACCGTCCGCTGGATTGTTCGGAAGCCGCCGGTTTACCAATGGGCGCCGGTAGGAAGGGTCGGCGGGATCGCGACTCGAAACGCCGTTCAAGGCAACATCCGGTATATCCTCAAAAGGCACCGCCATCCGTAGTGGAGTATGCGCCCACTCGATGAGGTTCGTGCGTAACGCGATCCGCCATTCTCCGGCCCGCCGCTCGAAGCGGTCGAGATAGCGTCCACCCGCGATCCACAGGCTCTCGTCGAGGTTCCGCCCCACGAACTGGTAGTATGTCTCGGCATGGGCAGTGTCGCCGTCGAGGTCGATCGTGCTTTGAAGCAGCGTATGGTGCGTGAGTATCTGTCCGGATCGGTGCACCGGCACGGCCCAGTTCCAGCAATCCGCGGCAGTCCCCACGAACGGCCCCGCAGCGACTTCGGCGTCCTCGTGGAAGGCCGAAAGGTAGATCGCGCGGTCGAAGCGGTCCATTCCGCGCGAAAACCGGGCGAGGCATTCGCTAATATCCTGCTTGTCCAGCAGGGCGTCCAGGCGGGCATCGCGTTCACTTGCCACGATAGTCTACCTCCGAAATCGGTTGCCAGATCGGCGACCCCCGGCGTGCCCGCGCCGAGGCGATCACGGCGCCGTCCACATCGGTGATGCCGTATTCCTGCGCCAGTTCGGCAGTGACGAACTCGCCGCCGGAGCGCTTCATGATCTCAGGATCGGCCGCGAGCGCGGCGATCACCCGTCCCGGATGCTCGACCGAGCTGCCCTGCATCGCGGTGATCGATCTGGTCATGCGATCGCCCATCCGCGCCAGATTGTCCCGCGCCTTTTCCGTGAGCGTCAGCCCCTGCCAGAGGGTCAGCGAGGCCACATTGTGCGGTTCCAGTTCGATCGCCATGTCGCGCGCCATGCGGTCGGCGGCGGACTTGGAAGTACCGAACACTACGCCGTAAGTGTAAGTCACGGCGGCAAAACCGGAAATCGCGACGATCAGGCCGGATCCCTGGGGAACCATGATCCGCGCGGCATGCCAGGCGGCCACGTAATTCGACCGGACTCCGACATCCCACATCTCGAGGTTCGACAAAGGCTTTTCCCAGAACCCCTTCGGCTCCAGCAAGTCCTCGGAGATCGTGAAGGCATTGTTGACCAGGATATCGAGGCGGCCTTGCTCGCGTTCGATCCGGTCGAACAATGCGGCCACCGCCGTATCGTCCCCATGGTCGCAGGCTACGGCCACGCCCCTGCCACCACTTGCCCGCCCACGTTCGTCGCATGCGGCGGCAGTGCCCCCGATCGTTCCGGGCAGGTAGTAATCGCCCTCGCGCACGGTCCGTCCGGTGACGTAGACCGTCGCCCCCTGCTCCGCGAGCACAAGTGCGATGCCCTTGCCGATGCCGCGACTGGCGCCGGTGACAAGTGCGACTTTCCCCGTGAGCGGCGCGTTCATGCGGCTTCTCCCGCAAACCAGGCCTCGCTGAAATCGCCCTTGGCACGGCCCGGAAAATGATCACCACCGAACGGATAACCCATCACCCCTTGCGACCAGTCCGCAGCCGATCCCCATTCGTGCTCCCAGTCGTAGAGCAACACGCGCTCCCCAATGCGCCATAGGCCATCGCGTTTCTCGAAACGGTCGAGATAGCGCCCGCCGATGCAGGTATCGCGGTCTCCAGTCTGGCCGCCGGAGTCCGCCTTGATGCGGTGGTACGAGAACACGTGCGTCTCCGCCCTCGCCCGATCTCCTTCGAGAACGATCACCGACTGGCCGATCAGGTGCTGGGTATTCCGGACGGCATCGGCGCCGGGCACCACCCAGGCAAGGTAGCTTGTGAAGTCGCCGCTATGGACGCCGTAATCGAAGCGTGCTTCCGGCCACCAGCAGCTTCGGATCAGGTCGGCGCTCCGCCGGTCCTCACCGCGTGCGAGCCGGGCGACGCAGTCGCGTATCGCCTCGCGATCGAGCATGTCCCGAACCGCACGAGACTCGATGTCAGCGCTCATTATCCTCTCCGTCCGAACTATGGACCGGAGGCTATCCCGAAACGGCGCCGCAAAGTTGCGATGGATCGCGCCGCTGACCGCTTATCGCCGGGGCGAAGCGAAGGGCGTTATATCTGCTTGAGGTCGGTAACGAACTCATAGCGGTCGCCGCGATAGACCGAGCGCGTGAATTCGACGATGCGACCATCCGGAATGCGGGTCTTGCGCTCTATCCGCAGGACTTCCGAATTCTGCTTCACGCAGAGAATGCCCGCCTCGGTCGGCGTGGCCAGCGAGGCACGGACACGCTGGATTCCCGAAGTCGGTCGAAATCCGTATACATCCAAGGCTTTATAAAGGGAGTCTCCCAGCGCACCGAGGTCCGGCATGAACTGGGCCGGGATAACCGCATGCTCTATAGCCAGAGGCTCGCCACCTGCAAGCCGGACCCGGCCGAGCCGCGCGACCGAGGCATTGGCCGGGATTTCGAGCGCAGCGGCTTCCTCCTCGGTCGGCTGGGCATAGGACTTGTTGATCCAGACCACGCTGGGATCCTCTCCGCGCGAACGGGTATCGTCGCTGAAGCTGCTGAGCCGGGAGCCGGGCGCCTCGATCCGCCGGGCGACAAACGTGCCGGACCCCTGCTTGCGGATCAGCACGCCTTCCTCGATCAGCTGCTCGATACCCTTGCGCACGGTGACGCGCGACAGGCCCGCCATTTCACTGAGATCCCGCTCGGACGGGAGCGCACTGCCCGGATCGATCGCCCCGCTGCTGATATGCTCGCGCAGGCTGCGGGCGAGTTGCAGGTAGAGAGGGGTTCCTTCCTCGCTGCTGGTCCAGGCAATGTCGCGCATCGTCGATCAGTCTCGCTTTTCCAGCATCGGCATGACGTGACGCAGATTGCCCCCGTTAGCCTCCAGCAGCGCCTTCGCCTCTTCGACCGGGACGCCCCGCGCGACGATCACGCCGAGCCGGATCTCGTTCTCCGCCGCTTCCAGTGCGGCGGCAGCCACCTCGGCATCGACCCCGGCGATATCCTGAACCATGATCCGCGCCCGTTGCAAGAGCTTCGCATTGGAAATGCGCATGGCCACCATGCGCCCCTCATAGACGAGACCGCGGCGCAGCATGATCGCGGTCGAAAGCAGGTTGAGCACGGCCTTCTGCGCGGTGCCTGCTTTCATGCGGGTGGACCCCGCAACGATCTCGCTGCCGGTGACGGCCAGGAGCGCATGCTCCGCCTTTCCGAGCAGGAGCGTGCCGGGGTTGTTGGCGACGCCGATCGTCAGGGCACCGGCGGCGCGGGCTTCCTCGATCGCGGCAACGGTGTAAGGCGTGCGACCGCTGGCGGCGACGCCGATCACCACGTCCGAAGGGCCGATGCCATGCGAACGTACGTCGGTGCGGCCCATCTCGACATCGTCCTCGGCGCCTTCATAGGCCTCGGTAAGCGCGCCCATGCCGCCCGCCATGAGGAAGACCATGCGGTCCATCGTCCATCCATAAGTCGGATAGAGTTCGGTGCCGTCCTGGACGGCCAGGCGACCGGACGTGCCCGCGCCGACGAAAACCAGCCTGCCCTTCTCGCCAAGCCGCTCGGCCGCGGCTTCGGCGGCACGGGCGATGGCGGCGGTTTGCGACTGGATCGCGGCAATGGCCGCCATCTGGCCTTCGAGCATCGCCTCCACGGCCAGTTCTGTCGGCCAGAGGTCGAGATCGCGGTAACGGGCGTCGAGCGCTTCAGTGTTCATGATATCCTTTATCCCTTTCACGGGATCGTTATTCGGCCGGAGCCATGAGCTTGCCGTATCCGGCAGGCGCCGCGCAGACCGCGAAGGCGACAACCGTGCCGATGCAGAGCTGGAAGGGGAACGAAAGGCTGCTCAGCGCGCTCGGCATGCCGATGACATGGGCAATGCCCGGCTGAAGCAACAGAATTGTGACGAAACCGATGAGCAGAGCGGCGATGACCGAATTCGTCGTGCCGCGCGCCGTGAACAGGGCGGTGAAATAGACGCCGAGCAGTCCGGCATAGGTGAACACCATCACTTGCAGGGCGAATTCCAGCAGGCCCATGTCGGTGTAGCGCTGCCAGTAGAACGAAACCACGGCCATCACGAACATCAGGAAGCCGATCAGGCCCATGCCCACGCGCCCGGCCGAAACGAAGTGATGCTCGGGGGCCGTAGTGCCGCGCTTCTCGCGCCAGGGGCGATAGAAGTCCTGCACCAGCACCGACGACATGGCGTTGAGCGCCGAGTTCGTGGTGGCGACAGCCGCCGCGCAGATTCCCACCGTCACCAGCCCGCGCAGGCCGCCGGGGAGCTGGGTGAGGATATAGTGCATGAAGATGCTGATCTTCTCGCCGCCGAACTGGCTCCCGGCAGCAGCGGTAGCGCCGCCCATCAGGTCCGGCCGATCGTAGAAAACGTAGAGCAGCAGGCCGATGACGATGAACATGCCCACCACCGGCAGCGTCGCGAAGACTGAAAGATAGAGACCGCGCGCACCGGTCTTGGCGTCCTTGCAGGCCAGCAGGCGCTGCGTGGTGTCCTGGTCCATCCCGGCATTGGCGATGTAGAGCAGCGACAGGCCGAGCACGATCGCCAGCATCGAGAAGGGACGCGAGAGGTCCATCGAGAAATCGAAGAACTTCAGCTTGTTCACGCCCTCGGGCGTATGGGCGAGACCCTGGATGATCTCACCGGTGGAGGCCGGGATCGAGAGGCGCAGGAACACCAGCACCGCGATCGCCGATCCCAGGTAGACCACGAACTGGATGAGGTCGTTCCAGAGCACCGACTTGAGCCCGCCGACGAAAGTGAACAACACGCTCGCCACGATGAGCACGGCGGCGGCGATCATGATGCCCTGCGCCTCGACCGTGCCGGTAATGACCATGGCCAGCGCGATGGCCGCCAGATAGACCCGCGCACCGCCTGCGAAGACGCGCCCGACCAGGAACATGCCCCCTGCCCAGCGCGTCGCCTTCTCGCTGAAGCGCAGGGTCAGCAGTTCGTAGGCGGTCGTCGCCTTGATGGCGTAGAAGCGCGGGATCATGACGTGGGCGACGAAGATCGCGCCGATCAACCCGCCAATATTGCCGCTGAGATAGGTCAGGTCGCCGTGATAGCCGTAGTCCGGCCCGCCCAGGAAGGTGGCTGCGGACTGGGTGGCTGACAGCACCGAAATCGCCGCGAGCCAGGCCGGAACGCTGCTGCCTGCCAGGAAGTAGTCATGCGCGGACTCGGTCTTGCGCGGCGTGAAGATCCAGCCTCCCGCGACCAGCAGCAGCAGGTAGGCGGCGATTACCAGCCAGTCCGCCATCGAGAAAGGCAGCGTCATCGAATTCGTCTCCGTCCCCGGCCCTGAAAACGGTCTTCAGGGCCTGACAAAAAAGCGCGCGCCCGGTCGGAGGAGGAGGTTGACCGGGCGCCGCGCAGGGTGGGTTATCCTCAGAGGTGCGCGGTCAGCGAGAAGCCGATCGTGCGTCCGAGAATGTCATAGGTGTCGGGGAAGGTGTTGAAGACACCGCCCGACGACACATGAGGGGGCTTCTTGTCGAACAGGTTGTAGATACCGGCGCTGAAAGTGATCGCGTCGGTGAACTCGTAGGAGGCCGAGAGGTCGAAGGTGTTCTGGGCCGAGATCGTCTCGGTCGAGCCGACCGTGCTCGACTTCACCTTGCCGATGCGCTGCCAGTCGAACTGGATCACGCCCTTGTCGAACAGCCAGGAGAGGCCGACGGTATGGCGATAGTCGGGCTGGACGAGGGTGGTGCCGTCGCTGGAGCAGGTGGCGCCGAAAGTGCCCTTGCACTGCACTGCCGAAACGGTCGAGTTCGCCTGAATCAGGTAGGAAGTGACGATATTGCCCTGATAGGCGAGGCGTACGCCCGTGCCCAGCAGGAACTCTGGATGCAGCGTGTAGCTGGCCGAGATGTCGAAACCGCGCTGGAGCAGACGGCCGAGGTTCTGGTTGTTGACGAAGGCGTCCTTGAAGGTGCCGTCCGCATTGCGGGTCACCAGCGAGCACAGCGGATTGCCGGCGGTCGGGTTGGTGACGTAGCAGCTGGTGATCGCCGCGATCGGCTGGATCACGCCCACGGCGCCGCGCAGGTCAAGCTCGTACCAGTCCACGGTCAGGTTGAGGCCCGGCAGGAACGTCGGGGTGAACACCGCGCCGAGCGTCGTGGTATAGCCGGTCTCCGGCTTAATGTCCGGGTTGCCGCCGTAATAGTAGTTGCCGGTCAGGTAGCTGGCCGCATTGGAATTGGCCGAACCCACCGCAGGCGCGCCGAAACGGGCGCACTGGGCGGCATCGCCGGTGCCGAGCACGCAAGGGTCGCCGCCGTAACGCGGCTTCAGACGGTCGACGGTGACGAGATTGCTGAACGGCAGCGAGGACATGCCCGCCGCGAACTCGCCGAAGTTCGGCGTGCGCAGGACGCGCTGGTAAGTGCCGCGCAAACGCAGGTTGCGATCGACTTCCCAGTTGCCCTCGACCTTCCAGGTGCCGTGGGTGCCGAACATGTTGTAGTCCGACAGACGGTAGGCGCCGCCCACGTCGAGCTTGCGGATCAGCGGCAGGTCGCGGAGCACCGGGACGAGGACTTCGCCGTAGAGTTCCTTGACGTCGAACGAGCCGCTATAGGCCGCCTGCACGCCCTGACGATAGGTATTGCCGGTCAGGAGCGCAGTGTCCTGACCGATGCTGGCGGTCTCGCGGCGATACTCGACGCCGACCGCGAAGCCGATCGGACCGGCGGGGAGCGAGAACAGCTCCTCCAGCGTGCCGCTCAGGGTCGCCGCCGTCACGAACTGGTCGCGCTTGCGGTTGAAGCCCTGGATCGAGCTGCCCAGCGCATCGGCCAGCTCGGTCTGGTTCGGGCCGAAGATATCGACGCTGTTGACGATGGAATCGAAGTTGTTCGCACCCGTGGGGCTGGTGACGAGACCATCGCCGGTGATCAGCGTGTTCTCGGTCGAGCGCCCGTACTGGGCATAGAAGTTCCACTTGACCGCATTGGTTACCGGGCCGCGCAGGCCGGTCTGGAACTGGAAGGTGTTGCGCTCGGTCTCGTAGTTGATGAGGCCGAGTTCCGCCAGCGAACGCGAGACGTTCACGCGCGCCGTGCCGTTCACGAACGTTAGCTGGTTGCGGATATCGTCGGTGAGGTAGGGATTGCTCTCGCTGATCGAGACCGTGCGGTTGACCGAGGCCGGGGTGGCGCCGGGAGTGCCGGTCTCCTGCGTGCGCGAATTGGTATACATCGCGCGGCCGTAGATTTCGACCTGCGGGGTGATCTCATACTTGAACAGGGCTGCGACGTTGATGCGCTTGAGCGGCGAGATCAGCGGGTAGCTGCTCGAAATGTTCGAGGTGGTCGAAGGGTTCGTGGTGAAGTCGCCGCTGTCGGTGAAGCCGAACTTGCGGCCGCTGGCCACGTCGGTGAAGACGCCGCCGATGCTGGGGATCGTCTGGTTCGGGGTTTCCGCCCAGTCGCGCTGACCCGCGCGGATCAGGTCGCGCTGGGTATAGTCGGCTGCAATGACGATGTGGCCGCGATCGCCGAGGCCGGTGCCGACCATCAGCGAACCGCCGTACTGCGCGCCGCCATGTTCGGACAAGCGGCTGGTAGCCGTGCCGCGAATGCCTTCGAATTCATCGTTGAGGATGAAGTTGACGACACCGGCCACGGCGTCCGCGCCATAAACGGCAGCGGCGCCGCCCGTCAGCACGTCGACGCGC
Source organism: Novosphingobium sp. BF6 (assembly GCF_058273105.1). Taxonomy (NCBI): domain Bacteria; kingdom Pseudomonadati; phylum Pseudomonadota; class Alphaproteobacteria; order Sphingomonadales; family Sphingomonadaceae; genus Novosphingobium; species Novosphingobium sp. BF6. The sequence continues at coordinate 1,528,442 of NZ_CM177776.1, read as the reverse complement.
TTGATCAGCGAGGCCGGGATCGCATTGACGTCGGCCGAGTTGCGGAAGCTGAACGGGGTCGCGCGGGTGCCGTCGATGAGGACGAGCGAGCGGCTCTGGCCGAAGTTGCGCAGTTCCAAGACCTGGGCGCCGAATGCGTCGCTGCCCTGCGAACCCTGGCGCACGCCGCCGGAAAGCTGCGGGATCTTGGTGGAGAAGTCTTCAACCGTCAGCGCCGACTGGAGTTTGATCTGCTCCTCGCCGGTTGAGGCGACCGGGCTGCTCGACGTCAGGCCGGGAACCGCGATGCGGGTGCCGGTGACGACGATATCCGCGCTCGCATTGGTATCTTCCGCCGGGGCCGATTGCGCAAAGGCTGTGCCCGGTACTTGCGAAAGGGCGATGGCAAGCGCCGCCATAGCCACGGTGTGTCGTTGAGACTTAACCATTAGACTTCCTCACTAACTTTCCCTGAACTCTGTTCCGTCGTGGTTTGGTGCGACCCGAAGACTCGACGGCATGCCCTTTGCAGACCGCTGCACCATGCATACCTGTCATGGATATGTAAAGGTGTGGTATGTAAATGGTGGTATTGCGTTGCAGCTCGATCAGACCAATTCGGCACATGCCGTTTCCGGCCGCCAGATCGTCCCGCCGGTTAGCGGGCGCGATACCCCGGTCGTGCCGGGGAAGGTCAGTGGCAGGCCGCGCAGGCTGCGGGCTGCCAGAAAGGCCATCGCCTCCGCCTCGACGAAATCGCTCCTGAGTCCAACCTCATCCGCCGTGCGGCAATCGCCAAGCCGCTCGCACAGGGCTTTCATGAGCGTGGGATTGTGACTCCCTCCGCCGCAGATTACCCAGACTTTCGGGGCCTGCGGCAGGAAGCGGGCAGTCACGGCAACGGCTTCGGCGGTAAACGCCGTCAGCGTCGCCGCCGCATCCTCCAGCGAGCAGGCCTCGGCCCATTCGAGTGGAAAATCGTAGCGGTCAAGAGACTTCGGGCCTTCTCCCCGAAAATGCGGATGGGAAAGCAAGTCCGCCAGCACCGCCCGATCGACCGTTCCAGCTGCCGCGATGCGCCCGCCGTCGTCGTAGCGACCGGCGCCGTGGGCCTGCACGATCTGGTCGATCAGGCCATTCCCCGGCCCGGTATCGCAGGCCATCAGTGCCCCGTCCGCACCGATCCAGGTGAGGTTCGCAACGCCGCCGAGATTGAGAAAAGCCATAGGCCCGCCGAGGCCGATCTTCTCCGCCAAAGCAGCATGATAGGCCGGCACCAGCGGAGCGCCCTGCCCGCCCGCCAGCAGATCGTCCTGACGCATCTGCGCCACCACCGAAACGCCCAGCCCGTCGGCGATGACCTGCGGATCTCCGATCTGCACCGAAAGCTTGCGCTCCGGCCGATGCAGGAGCGTCTGGCCATGGAAACCGACCAGATCGGGCAAGCGGCCGAGCCTCTCGATGACATGGCGCCCGGCACGCAAGTGTGCCGCCTCGATCACCTCGGCAGCAAGGCCGAACGAAAGCGGCTCCTCGCCCAGCCCTTCCCAGGCGAGTGCGTCCCGCGTCGCTTTCTCCAGCGCCGCCCGCTCCGCTGCCGAGAACGCGATCATCGCCGAAGAGCCGAAGGCATCGATCCGCTCTCCGTCGGTTTCCAGCACCGCCACGTCGACGCCGTCGAGCGAAGTCCCGCTCATATACCCCATGACCAGCATCAGCGTGCATTCTCCCAGCTACAGACAACAAGGCTGGCATCGTCACGCGGCTTCACGCGCGGAAAACGATGCAGCGAATCCGGCTCGCCTTCCAACTCGCGCAGGCGCTTCAGCCAGTGCGCCCAATCATCAGGCCCGGAAATGGAAAGCAATTCGGCGGGCGTCGCCGCCGCGAACAGTTCGACAAGGCGCAGAAAACCGTCACTGGCGATCCCAAAGCGTTGCCCCGGACGCACCGGCATGCGCCATTGCCAGAGATGATCCGCCGCAGCCGGTTCGGTGCCGAGAACCCAATAGCCGCCCTCGCGATTCATCAGCCTGCGGTTCTCGCGAAGTCCCGGCAGCAGCCGTGCTTTGAGTGCGTCCGGACCGAGATCGCCCTCCTCCGCCAGAATCGCCTTCATCGATGCGATCGTCCGCGCCTCGATGGCATCGAGTGCGGAACTGCCGAACAATCGCGGCTCCCGACCGGGTTCGGATGCGGCAATTCGGCAATCGGCCAAGGTCGTGAATTCCGCCGCACCTTCCAAGATGCGCACCATCGCAAAGGCGGCGGAGGGATGTTCGTGCACTCCCGCAGCAGGTCTGACCTGCTGGCTCGCGAATGCTTCCCCACAGCGGGTCATCACGCTGCGGAGGAGTTCCACTGTCGGAATTTTCGGTTGTTTAGCCAATATTTTCACAAGAAATTCATTGGCCGTTCGCGCGAGCCAGGCGGCATCGCTCGGCGCATCGAGAAGTGCGGTACCAAGTCCTGTCGCGCCGTCGATGACCCATGCCGCATCGCCCTGGTGGCCGACGCAGTCCTCGTTGACTTCACTCTGACCATCGGAGGCGGCAATCTCGATCCTGAGCATCGTCTTCTCCCTTGACGCGACTCCTGCTTGGACAAGACCGGTATCATGAAGTGCGAGATTCATAAAACCACTTTAATGCCACTTGTGCCAAAAAATGAAACTGGTATCTGTCACTCGCATGACCAAGGCCACACCGAATGCTCCGGGCACCCGGATGTCCCGCGAAGCGCATGAGGCGCCCGCGCGCTGTGCCGAGCAGCTTCGCCGCAATGCCAATCTCGTCCGCGAGGCGGGACGGCAACTTCGCGAACTCGCGCCGCCTTTTGCAGCGACGCTGGCACGCGGCAGCTCCGACCAGGCGGCGGCCTTCGCCAAGTTCCTGCTGGAAACGCATGCCCGCGTCCCGACGCTTAGCCACGCGCCTTCGGTGGGATCGCTCTATCATGCTACCTCGCCGCAGTTCGCAGGCATTCCGCTGATCGCGATCTCGCAGTCCGGTCGCAGTCCCGATCTGCTCGCCGCAGCGCAAGATGCGCGCGAGAAGGGCGCCTTGGTGATTGCGGTGGTGAACGATGCCGAGTCACCGCTCGCGGACCTCGCCCAGATCGTGATCCCGGTTCACGCGGGACCGGAAACCAGCGTGGCCGCAACCAAGAGCTTCGTCTGCACCCTGGTCGCCCTCGCCCATCTCGTCGCCGAATGGAGCCAGGACGAGGCGTTGCTGACGGCTCTGGAGACTACGGGCGAGGTGCTGGAAGCAGCGGCCCAAGCCAACTGGACCGTGGCGGTGGACCTATTGAAGGGCGCCGAGGAGATGCTGGTGCTGGGACGCGGCCCCACTCTCCCCATTGCCGGTGAAGCCGCGCTCAAGCTGAAGGAAACTTCCAGCCTCCACGCCGAGGCCTTCAGCAGCGCGGAAGTCGCCCACGGCCCGATGACCTTGGTGGGCGAAGGCGATCCAGTGCTGGTTCTGGCCCCGCTCGACGTCGCCCGCACGGGCCTGCGCGAGCGTCTGGAAGATTTCGCGTCACGCGGCGCGAAAGTCATCGCTGCCGGACTGGCGGAAGATGTCGAACCGGCAGCGCTGGTACTGCCCTTGCAGACCGACGTTCATCCGGTACTCGGCGCCATTGCCCAGATCCAGAGCTTCTACGGCCTGGCCGAGGCTCTCTCGCTGGCGCGCGGCCGAAATCCGGACAACCCGCCGCATCTCAACAAGGTGACCCGCACGCTATGACCCTGACCGCCCTCGCCGGAGCGCGCGTGGTCCTGGCCGACCGCGTTGTCGAGGATCAGGCGCTGATACTCGACGGAACGCGCATCCTCGGCCTCGCTGCGCCGGCTGCCCTGCCCGAAGGCTGCCGTATCGAGCCGCTTGACGGCGGCTACCTGCTGCCGGGCTTCATCGACACCCAGGTCAATGGCGGCGGCGACGTGCTGTTCAACGACATGCCCAGCATCGAGGGCATTCGCGCCATCGCCCGCGCGCATCGCCGCTACGGCACCACCGGCCTGCTGCCCACCCTCATCAGCGACTATCCCGAGGTAGTCGAAGCCGCCCTCGCCGCGGGTGAGGCCGCTCTGGAAGCAGGTGTGCCGGGCGTGCTCGGGCTTCATATCGAAGGCCCGCACCTCAATGCCGCGAAGAAGGGCATCCACGACCAGAATCGCTTCTCGCGGGTGGACGCCGAAGTCCTTGCCCGGCTTTCGACGCCGACAAGAGGGCGCCGGGTGGTCACGCTCGCGCCGGAACTCGCGCCTGAAGGAACGGTGCGCGCGCTGACCGACGCGGGCGTTCTCGTCTGCGCCGGGCACAGCCTTGCCGACTACGACCAGACCCGCGCGGCGCTGGCCGAAGGACTTGTCGGCTTCACGCACCTGTTCAATGCGATGACGCAGTTCCTCAGCCGTGATCCCGGCATGGTCGGCGCCGCGCTGGAGGACCGTGACGGTCACTTCGGCCTGATCGCCGACGGCTTCCACGTCCACCCCGCCTCCATGCGCGTCGCGCTCTCGGCGCGCGGCGAGGAGGGAATCATGCTCGTCACCGATGCCATGCCGCCGGTGGGGGGGACGCTCGGCCGCTTCACGCTCATGGGACAGGAGATCGGGGTCGAGAACGGCAAATGCACCGGTCCCGACGGCACGCTGGCGGGCTCGGCGCTGACCATGGTGCAGGCCCTGCGCAATGCGATGGACATGATCGGCTGCGATATCGTCACCGCCTCGCGCATGGCGAGCGGCAACCCGGCCCGCTTCCTGCGGCTCGACCATGAGACCGGGGCCATCGCGCCGGGCCTGCGCGCCGACCTCGTCCATCTGGGCGAGGATCGTCTGGTCCGCTCGACATGGATTGCCGGTTCGCGGGAGGATTACCCGGAATGACACCCGATCTCGGCCTTATCGAGGGTCGCTTCGGCCGCATCTGGAGCGAAGCCGAGCGCAGTTACGTGGTGAAGACGCTCGCCGAGGCGGGTTACGGCTTCTACCACTACGGCCCCAAGGCCGACCGTTCGCTGCGCCGCGAATGGCGCAGGCCGCACGATGCCGCGCAGACCGAAGCACTGGCCCGGCTATCCGCCGAGTGCCGCGCGGCGGGTATGCGCTTCGGCATGGCGATCACCCCGGTCGGCTCCACCCATCCCTTCGATGGCACGGCCCGCGCCGATCTTGCTCGCCGGGTCGCGGAACTCGACGCCATCGGCATCGACGACCTCGCCGTGCTCTTCGACGACTTGCGCGGCGACATGCCCGAACTGGCCGAGCGGCAAGCCGATGTCGTCAATTTCTGCGCCGGTCTGACCAAGGCCACGCAGGTCTATACCTGCCCGACCTATTATTCGGACGATCCGGTGCTGGACCTCGTCTTCGCGGACCGCCCGGCGGACTATCTCGGCAAGCTCGGGCGGCTGCTCGACCCCGCCGTGCAGGTCTACTGGACGGGCGAGGAAGTCTGCGCAAAGGAGATCGGCCCCGCCCATCTCGCACGGGTCGCGGGCGAACTGGGCCGCAAGGTCTGCCTCTGGGACAACTGGCCGGTCAACGACGGCGCGCGGATGTCGCGCTTCCTGCACCTTCGCGCCTTCACCGGACGACCGGCGGCCATTGCCGACCATGTCACAGGCCATGCGATCAACCCTGCGATCCAGGCGCACCTCGGCTGCATTCCGGCGATCTCCCTGCCGATGGTCTATGCGCAGGGCGAGCACTACGCCTATGGCGCGGCCTTCCATGCAGCTTCGCGCAAGTTGCTCGGCGCGGAATTCACGCAGCTGTTGCAACAGGACCTTCCGGCGCTTCAAGACGTGGGCTACGAGCGCCTCGGCGCCCGCGCAGACCGTCTGCGGGCACGCTACGAAGGCATCGACCATCCCGCCGCCCGCGAAATCCTGCGCTGGCTGGACGGCTCGGACCTGATGACCGACGACGAGGTCCAGACCCAGTAACCGGGACGAGAGCCATGGCAACGACGATAGGGAACCCCGCGCTTCTGACCGCCCTCCGTTCGGCCGTGGGCAAGCGCAACGTGCTGACCTCGCCGCGCGCGACCGCCCGGTTCCGCAAGGGCTATCGCACAGGCGAAGGCCCGGCCATCGCAGTGGCGCGTCCCGGCAGCCTGGTCGAACTGTGGCGCACGGTGCAGGCCTGCGTGGCGGCGGACGTGTCGATCATCATGCAGGCATCGAACACAGGGCTGACCGGCGGCTCGACCCCCGACGGGGACGACTATCCCGGCGGCCTCGTCATCGTCAGCACCACCCGGCTTTCGGCGCTCAAGGTGATCCGGCGCGGGGAGCAGGTGCTCTGCTTTCCGGGCACGACGCTCTACAGACTGGAGCAGGCGCTGCGTCCCTTCGGGCGCGAGCCGCATTCGGTCATCGGCTCCTCCTGCCTCGGCGCTTCGGTGGTCGGCGGGGTCTGCAACAATTCGGGCGGCTCGCTGATCCGGCGCGGCCCGGCCTATACCCAGCTCGCGCTCTATGCGCAGGTCCGGGACGACGGCACGCTGCGCCTGTTCAACCACCTCGGCATCGATCTGGGCGACGATCCGGAAGGCATGCTGGCCCGGCTCGACCTCGAACAATATACCGAAGCCGACATCGATCCGGCGAGCGACAAGTGGGCGCACGACCATAGCTACGCCGACCATGTCCGCGACATCGACAGCGAGGTCCCCGCCCGCTTCAACGCCGACCCCCGCTGCCTGTTCGAGGCCGCCGGAAGCGCGGGCAAGCTGATCGTCTTCGCCGTCCGCCTCGACACTTTCGCGCGCGAGGACGAGACCACCACCTTCTACATCGGCACGACCGAGCCGGACCGGCTGACCGAGCTGCGCCGCACGATGCTGCGCGATTTCGACACTCTGCCGATCGCGGGCGAATATATGCACGCCGAGGCCTTCGACGTGGCCGACCGCTACGGGCGCGACATGTTCTTCGCGATCGAGCGTCTCGGCACTGATCGCCTGCCCGCCCTCTTCGCGGCGAAATCGCGCTTCGACGGGATGTTCGGCAGCGGTCTCAGCGACCGGCTGATGCAATGGTCGAGCAAGTTCATTCCCGATCACCTGCCGGCCCGGATGCGCGACTATCGCAGGCGCTTCGACCATCACCTGATCTTGAAAGTCCCCCGCGACCAGGTGGAAGCAGCCCGCAAGCTGCTCGGCGAGTTGTTCCCCGGCGGTGCGCAAGGCGATCATTTCGAATGCACCGCACAGGAAGGCGCCAAGGCCTTCCTCCACCGCTTCGTGGCGGCAGGTGCGGCGGTGCGCTATCGTGCGGTACACCGCGACGACGTGGAGGATATCGTCGCGCTCGACGTGGCCCTGCCGCGCAACAACCGCGAATGGGTGGAGCGCCTCCCTGCCGATCTCGCCGCGCGAACGATCCACACGCTCTATTACGGCCACTTCTTCTGCCAGGTGTTCCACCAGGATTATATCGTGAAGAAAGGCACCGACCCGCTCGCTTTCGAACATGCGCTCTGGGCCTTGCTCGACGCGCGCGGCGCGCAGTATCCCGCCGAGCACAACGTCGGCCACCTCTATATCGCCCGGCCCGAACTCGCCCAGTTCTACCGCGAGATCGACCCGCGCAACCAGCTCAACCCCGGCATCGGCCATACCCCCCGTGGCCGCAACTGGACCGGGTCCCACGGAGAACACCCATGACCTACTACCTCGGCATCGACGCAGGCGGCAGCAATTGCCGCGCCCGGCTCGTCGACGCGCAGGGCACCGTCATCGGGAACGGCAAGTCCGGCACCGCCAATGCCCGCATCGGCATGGATGCGCTCTACGAGACCCTGAAGGACACGGTCGATCAGGCCGTCGCCGAAGCCGGACTGGACACCGCACAGCGCGCGGCCATCCATGCAGGCATGGGCATCGCCGGGATCACCCGCCCCGGCGTGCGCGACGCGCTGGCGGACCTCGACTTCGGCTTCGCCTCGGTCAACTACGCGACCGACGCGCAGATCGCCAACCTCGGCGCCCACGGCGGACAGGACGGCGCGATCCTCATCATCGGCACCGGCAGCGCCGCCCAGGTTCGTGTCGATGGCCGGGACTTCACCATCGGCGGCTACGGCTTCCCGATCTCGGACGAGGGCAGCGGCGCCGCGCTCGGGCTTTCGGCCATGCGCCACGCCTTGCGCGCGCTGGACGGACGCACCCGCAAGACCCCGCTCAGCGCCGCCGTGACCGAACGCTTCGAGCATGACACCGCACAGGCCATCGCTTGGATGGACCACGCCACCCCGCGCGATTACGGCACTTTCGCCCCGCTGGTGATGGACTATGCCGAAGCCGACGACGCCATCGCCCGCTCCATCGTCGAACATGCTGCGGGCCATATCGAGCGCTTCATCGAGACGATCTTCGAGCGCGGCGCCACGCGCTGCACGCTCGTCGGCGGGCTGGCCCCGCGCATGCAGCCCTGGCTGCGCTCGCGCACGGTCGAGCGGCTTAGCCCGGCGCTCGGCGATTCCCTCGACGGAGCACTGCGTCTGGCGGGGTTCGCGCCCGCCTGACGTTCACCGGTCACGGGCTTCCGGTCAGGCGGTCCCACCGCACATAAGGCAGGATCGAGGCGTAATCGTCGGTCCACGGCTTGGCTGCACGCTCTTCAAGCCGGATCCACGGGGCGTCCGGGGTCTGTCCAAGCAATTGCTCCAGGACCTCCGGATCGCGCGAAAGGGCAATCCAGCGCGACGGTGTGTAGTAATCGGTGTCGAGCGGCCGATCGAGACGCGAGATCGCCTTGAGACCGCTCGCCGCGGCATTGGTGCCGACGACCGGCGCGAGGTCGATATAGCGGTTTGAGATGTGCAGCAGCAACAGGCCGCGCGGGGTCAGCGCGCGGGCATAGACCTGCAAGGCTTCCTTCGTCAGCAGGTGCACCGGGATCGCATCGCTGGAAAAGGCGTCGATCACCAGCACGTCGAAGGCGTTTGCGGGGAGGCGCGTCAGTTCCAGTCGTGCATCGCCCAGGACTACGCGCGCGTCCGGCGCGCAGTCGCGCAGGAAGGTGAAGCGCCCGCTCGTCGAGAAGCGGAGGATGACCGGATCGATCTCGAAGAAAGTCCAGTGCTGTCCCGGCACGGCCTGACAGGCGAGCGAGCCGGTACCGAGGCCGACGACACCGACACGCGCTCCAGCCCCCTCGATCCGGGGCGCGGCCTTCAGGGCAAGGGCAACGCCGGAAGTCGGGCCGTAATAGGTCAGCGCATCGCGCGAGCGGCCGGGTTGCAGCGACTGCTCGCCGTGGAGGGTGGTGCCGTGCGCCAGAGTGCGCAAGGTGCCCTCGGCGGTATCGCGTACAGTGTAGATGCCGAAGTAGCTGCGCGTCCGCTCTCCTGCCAGTGTAGAACGGATCGTCCAGATGCCGCCTTGTGCGATCATCGCGATCGTCAGCACCGCGATGAAACCGGCCCGCCACGCCATGAGCATCACCCCGGTCGCGACTAGGAAGACGGTAAGGAGAACCGCGGCAAGTCCATCTTCCGGTCGCAGGGCATATTGGTCAAGCTGCCATCCGAGGAATACCGCGAAGGCCAGCAACAGCACGAGCGCAACGCGCGCCATACCCGGTTCGATGCCCTCGCTCTCATGCCAGCGCAGCAGCGGTGCCAGTGGCATCAGCAGCGCGGCGGCGAGGACCAGCAAGGGGTGTTCCCAGGCCCAGTCGAACACCAGCGGTGCGATCAGGGCCGTGAACAGCCCGCCCAGCGCGCCGCCTGCGGACATCACCAGATAGAAATGCGTCAGGTGCGCAGCGCCCGGCCGCAAGTCGTAGAGCCGTCCGTGCAGCGCCGTCGCGATGCAGAACAGCATGAGGCATGCGCCTCCGGCGACCCACAGCGTGCCCGATCCGTTGGACAGCATGGCATAGCTGCCCGCGAACAGAACAAAGACCGGGGCGATATGGGTCACGGCCATGCATGCGCCGCGCCGGTCGGCAAAGGCGACGACGAAGCTCAGCAGATAGAGGCCCAGCGGGATGACCCATAGCAGCGGCATCGCGAAGATGTCGGTGGTGAGGTGGGTCGTCGTCGAGAGCATCAGGCCCGAAGGCACGGCCGAAAGCAGCAGCCATAGCGTCACCCGTCGCCAACCGATCCGCTCATCCTGCTCTTGCTTGTCCGCCACGACCGAAACGGCGGGAAGATTCCGGCGGGTCATGGCGGCGAGCAGGACCAGAAGTACCAGCAATGCGAAGCCCGCCGACCAGCCCATGCTCTGTTGGCGCAAGCTCAGCAGCGGCTCGGCGAGCAGCGGATAGGCCAGCAGCCCCGCGAAACTGCCGAGGTTGGAAGCCGCGTAGAGCGCCCAGGGCTGCCCTGCGCGGGGATCGGCGGCGAACCATCGCTGCATCAGCGGTGCCTGCGCGGAAACGGCAAAGAACACCGGCCCTATGCTCAGGCCCAGCAGCAGCGGCACCCACAGGACTTCGGGTAGTCCCGTGGGCTGCGCCATGGAGGTAAGGCCCACGGGCAGCGTCACCCCGGCCGCCAGCAGGACCAGCAGATGGATTACCGCCTGCCGCCGCACCGGCCATCGCCAGAGCAGGTGGGCATAGGCATATCCTGCCAAGAGCAGCGCCTGATAGACCAGCATCGCGCTGTTCCAGACGTTCGGCGCCCCGCCGAGCCGTGGCAGCGCCATGCGCGCCACCATCGGCTGCACGAGGAACAGCAGGAAGCTGCCCACGAGGATGGTCGCGACGAACAGGCCGCGCGCCGCTCCGCCGGATTTTACATCGGCCTTCACTTAACTCAGCTTGCCTCCAGCGCCTGGGCGAGATCGGCGACGATATCATCGCGATGCTCGATGCCGATCGAAAGGCGGATGGTCGATTGCAGCACGCCGATCCGGTCGCGGACTTCGACAGGGACGCCGGAATGGGTGGTCGTCGCCGGATGGCTGGCCAGCGACTCGGTGCCGCCGAGGCTGACGGCCAGCTTGAAGATCTGCAGCGCATTGAGGAACCGGAACGCCGCAGGCTGACCGCCGACGATATCGAACGAAAACGTCGATCCCGCTCCGGTCGACTGAGCGGCGAACACCTCCGCTTCCCGTGAACCTGCCGGATAAAGCGGCGGATAGGCGACCCGCTCTACCTTGGGATGGGCCTGGAGGAACTCCGCCGCCGCCGCTGCATTGGCATTGGCCCGCTCCATCCGCAGGCCCAGCGTTTCCAGCGACCTGCCGAGCATCCAGCAGCTATGGGGATCGAGCTGCGTGCCGATCGCGCTGCGCAGCAGGCGCACCTCGCGCATCAGCTTGGCCGAACCCAGCGCCGCCCCGGCAACGAGGTCGGAATGGCCGCCGACATATTTCGTCAGCGAATAGAGCGAGATATCGGCCCCAAGCCGCAACGGATGCTGGAAGACCGGACCGAGCAGTGTATTGTCGCAGACCAGCAGCGGGCGATGTCCCTGCTCTTCGCCGATGGCATCGCAGACGCGCTTCAGCAGCCGGATATCGACGAGACTGTTGGTGGGATTGGCAGGCGTCTCGATCAGCACGAGCGAAATCCGCCCTTGCGCGGCAGCAGCCTTCGCTGCAGCCAGCACGGCTTCTTCGTCGAGTCCGTCGCTGAAACCGACCGCCTTGATGCCCAGATTGGCGAACGTCTTCGCCAGCAATGTCTCGGTGCCGCCGTAGAGCGGCTGCGAATGCAGGATGACATCGCCGGGGCGCGCGAACGTCAGGATGGTCGTGGTGATCGCGCCCATGCCCGACGAGAACACGACGCCGGCTTCGGCGTCCTCATAGATCGCCATGCGATCCTCGACGATCTCACTGTTGGGGTGATTGAAGCGCGAATAGACGAGGCCACGCCCTTGCCCCGGCGGCGGCTCCTTGCGGCCCGCCACGTAGTCGAAGAAATCGCGCCCTTCTTCCGCCGTCGGAAACACGAAAGTGGACGTCAGGAAGACCGGCGGCTTCACCGCGCCTTCCGAGAGAAGCGGGTCGTAACCGTAGTTCAACATCAATGTGTCGGGGTGGAGCCTGTGCTCGCCGATAGCCGTCTTGCTCTCGCGCGGTGCCGTCATTTCCGTCTCCCAGGATATGGCTGTGATTTCGGCAGGCTACGCCAAATCGCGGCGGGCGGGAACGCAAAGATGCGCAAAATTCTATCGATATTCCCTCGATCTCAAATGGATAATTGCGATGGATCGCGAGCGGAAACGAACGCCCTCCACCGCGCCCGCACCGCTCCGTCGCATGGAAAAGCCCGTTCGTCGCCCTTCACCCGCCAGTCCGGAAATTTTCCTCTTGACGGAGATTGTCAATTAAATAAGTTGAGAATGTAATTTGAAATCGCCGATGCCAAGAGCACTCTGATTGGAAACCATCGATTCCCCCTTACGGCCGGGGATCGTCACCAAAGCAAGAAGGGGAGTATGGACCCATGCCTCAAAGCGATTTTCACGTCGTCCGCAAAGGTCTCGACTGGGCAGTGAGCCTGCACGGCGTTTTCCTGGCCGCCTTCGAAACGCAGCGCGCTGCGCTCAATCGGGCGATCGACGCCGCGCATCAGGTCGGCATGAACGGCCACGAAGCGAAAGTGCTGCTGCTCGACGGCCATGACAGCCCCGAGACCCGCTGGGTCTTCGGCCGCCATCCCTATCCGCCGACAGCCTGACTTTCTCCTGTTCCGGAGCGACCACGATGTTCAACCGTCTGTTCGTCGACCATCCGCGAACCGTGGATGAAAGCTACACGCAGCATTGGGTCGTCGCGAGCAGCTTCGGCCTGCGGATGATCGTCGCCGGGATCGGCACGATCATCCACGGGTTCGTGCCCGGCCTGCTCACCCATGCCGGAAGCGACATGATCCGCAAGCTCCACGGCGAGATGACGCGGCGCCAGTCCGGCGCGGCGAAAGTGGAGACAAAGCCCTTGGGATGGTGGCAGCCGGAATACGAGATCTGACGCCTCGAAAGGCGTCAGAACGGAATTTCCTTGCCTTCGAAATCGAACAGCTTGCCGCTGTCGGGGACTTTCAGGTCCTCGATCACGTCGAGCAGTTGCAGTGCAGCGCGCTCGGCGTCGAACAAGCGCCCCGCCTGGACGTTGCCCTGAAACGGGCGCGACAGCGCGGTATCGACAGTACCGGGATGCAGCGCGACCACGATCGCCCGATCGTTGCGGCGACGTTCCTCGATCGCCAGATTACGCACGATCATGTTGAGCGCAGCCTTCGACGCCCGATAGCCATGCCATCCGCCGAGCCGGTTGTCGGTGATCGACCCTACCCTTGCCGAAAGCGCCGCGAACACTGCCCGGCCGGTGCGCGGCATGACCGGCAGGAAATGCTTCGCCACCAGCGCCGGTCCGATCGCATTGACGGCATAGACTTTCGCCAGCCAAGCCGGATCGAGATCGCGCAGCGCTTTCTCGGGGCCTGAAGCGCTTTCGTGAAGCAGCCCGGTTGCCACGATCACCAACGTCGGCGGCGGCCCCTTGGCGACATGCGCGGCGGCGGCTTCGATACTCGCCTCATCGAGCAGATCGAGATGCTGGGCGCCGCTGCGCGAGCGTGCGAAGCCATGAACGACGTCGAAAGCGCCCTCCTCGATCAGCGCCGCCTCGAAGGCTCCGCCGATCCCGCCGGAGGCTCCGATGATGACGGCAGAGGATCGGCCAGAGCCATTCATGCGCGGGTGAAGCGCCAGCGGTCGGGTTCGCTGGCCTCGGGATCGAGGCGATAGCCGTCGCTGTCGAAACCACGCATCGCCTCGACATCGGTGACATGGTGCTCGCACATCCAGCGCGCCATCATGCCGCGCGCGCGCTTGGCGTTGAAGCTGATGAAGCGCGGGCCATTCGGGCCGGGTTCGCGGAAATCGACATCGATCACCCGCACGCCCGGCAGCTTCCCGGCAACAGCGGCGTAGTACTCCTGGCTAGCGAGGTTGAGGATCACGCCCGATCCCTCCTCTACAAGCTCGGCGCGCAGGAAAGCGGCGATGCGGTCGCCCCACCAGTCGGTCAGGCACTTGTGCCGGGGTGCCCAGCGCGTGCCCATTTCCAGACGATAGGGCCGGATCGCATCGAGCGGCTTCAGCAGCCCGTAGAGGCCCGAGAGCATCCGCACATGGTCCTGCGCGAAAGCCACTCCGGCTTCATCCAGCGTATGTGCTTCCAGCCCGGTGTAAACATCGCCCGCGAAAGCGAAGAGCGCGGGTCTTTCGGGGAGTTCGGGAAAGTCGCGAAAGCGGTCGGCATTCAGCTTGGCGAGGCGCGGAGAGATATGCATCAGCTCCGACAGCCGCTTCTGCGTCAGGTTCGCGGCGGAACGGGCGAGACCGGCCGCTTCTTCCGCGAAGTGCGGCGTGGAAACGTCGAGGGGCGGCAGAACGCGCTCGAAGTCGAGCGTCTTGGCGGGAGACAGGAGAACGATCATCGCAGCGGCGGTAGCGAGCACCAAAGGCTGCGTCAAACCGGCACCCTATGTCGGCCCGTCCTGTCCCGATGACAGGACGGGCCGAGCGGAAACCGAATCAGATCCAGCTACGACCGTCGTCGCTGCCGCATCCATAAGGCGGCAGCTGGTTCGCGAAGCGGGATTGCAGCTTGTGGCAACCCCAGGTCCGCAGCGGACCGGGCATATAGCCGTTCAGCGCGATACCCACTTCGTCATAGGGGCTCTCGCCTTGCGCGACGTACATGTACCAACGTCCGCCGAACATCACCGTCGCCGCAATCAGAACGACGAGCACGACTTGCACAACCTTTTGAATAATTTATCTCCTGAGAAAATATCTGTTTTCGAATTCAGTCTCTTGCGACCTGCCGAGCCAGCGAATGCCAGCGAAGCTCCGGATCATCAACCGCAATTGCCGACCATGTCTTCGCAACCTCCTCCGGCGTATCCGCGCGAACTGCCACAAGATCGCGCGGATAGGCGACATGCTCGGCTTCCCGCGCCCGGGTCGCGACGAACTGGCCGTTCGACGCCCGCATCACCCAGCCGCTTGCCATGCAATCGGCAGAAACCAGATAGAGCGCTCCCGGTGCCACGGCATCCGGCCGCAATTCGTCCGGCTCCCCTTCGACGCCCCACATGCGGGTCTTGGCGACCGGAGAGATCGCGTTCACGCCGATCCCGTGCGGCGCGCCCTCCCTGGCCAGCACGTTGACGATACCGATCGCCCCCATCTTCGCCGCCGCATAGGATACCAATCCATCCTGCGCATATTCGGGATAGATGGCCCGGTCGGACGTCGTCAGCAGGATCCGCCCAAAACCGGCTTCGCGCATGAAGGGCCATGCCGCCTGCGCCAGCCATAGCGGCGTATCGACCGCCAGGCGCATCATCCGCTCGTGGAAGTCCGGCTCCAGGTTTTCGATCGTCTGATATCCGACCCAACCGGCATTGTGGATCACCACGTCGAGACCGCCGTGCCGCGCGGCGATCTCCGTAACGATGTCGCGGCATTGCGCGCGCGTCGAGATCGGCCGAGGCTCGGCGTCGGCGCGCCCGCCGGCCGTCACGATTTCAGCCGCAACGCTCGCCGCGACCATAGGGTCTTCGCCTTGACCGTCCGATCCGGTGCCGCTGTCCTGCACGATCACCGTCGCGCCTCGCAAGGCAAGCGCCTTCGCATAAGCCCGGCCAAGGCCGCTTCCGCCACCGGTCACCAAAGCAATACGTCCCGAGAAATCGATCATCTGCGGCCTCCTCGGCGGCCAGATGACGCGGGCGAACAGGCAGGTCCAATATCGATGATATCACGCCGTGATAGGAATTCCCTATCGTCGCAGGACGTCCTCCAGCCTTGCTGCAGCAGGTGCGGTTTCTCCGGCCGGGCGGCAGAGCAGGAGATCGAAACAGGCTGCATCGCCGCAGATCGGGCGATAGACGATCTCCGCCGCACGAACTTGCTTCATGCTCTCCGGCACGATCGCCACCCCGGCCTCCACCGCGACCAGCGAGAGCACGGTATGCATGCCGTGTGCCTCCTCCACGACCCTCGGCGTGAACCCGGCGTCTCCGCAGAGGCGCATGACCTGATCGTGGAAGCCCGGTCCCTGAAGGCGGGGCCAGCATATGAACGGCTCCCGCGCCAGATCTCCGACCGCGACCGTTGCCGCCGCGGCAAGCGGGTGCCCCGCCGGCAGCGCAATGGCGAGCCGGTCCCGGTCGAAGGCGGTCATTTGCAGACCCGCTATATCCCAGAGCGGAGGGACCACTATTCCCAGATCGAGTTCGCCCGCACGCAGCCTGTCAATCTGGGTCACCGTGGTCATTTCATGCAAATCCACCACGACATCGGGGTGGCTTCGCCGGAATGCGCGCAAGGCTTCGGGCAGGCGCCCGTACATGGCGCTGCCGACATAGCCGAGCCGCACCGTACCGCGCTTGCCCGCGGCAGCGTCGCGTGTTGCGGTCAGCGCCTCGTCGGCAGCCCGCAGCAGGCGCTTGGCCCGGTCCAGCAGCACGGTTCCTGCATGGGTAAGCCTTACCGTCTTGCGGCCGCGCTCGATCAGGGTCGCGCCGACTTCCTCCTCCAGCCGCCGGATCGCCGCCGTAAGCGGCGGTTGCGACATCGCCAGCCGCTGCGCCGCCCGCGTGAAATGGAGTTCCTCGGCAACTGCAACGAACTGGCGCAGCAGGCGCAGTTCCATACGCGGCAAGTCGTGTCGGACTTCGTGCACCATATCATTTCCATATTCGCGAGCGTGAGCGACCCTCAGCCGCTTGATGGACAGCGATCCGCTCCGCCTCCTAGTCGGAAGAGGGGCAAATCCAACCAAGACCCTCGGAAATCTGCCGGGCGGCTTCCCCCAGCATCCGGCGCGTCTCGTCGCGGTCGGCCCGCTGCGAGCCGTCGATCGTCACCAAAAACGGCAGTGTCAGCGCGGCGCTGACACTGCCGTCGAAGCCGAAGACCGGGAAGCTGATGTCGGTGACGCCAGCCACGCGGGCACTCGGCTGCATTTCGAAGCCCTGGCCGCGAACCGCTTCGAGCTGCTTTTCCAGTCGGCGCAGGCTTGCCGCGCTGGCCCCCGGCAGTTCTGCGAGTGCGGCGGCACGGCGTTCCTCGGACATGAAAGCGAGCAGGACATGTCCCGAGCAACTCGTCATCATGTCGACGACCGTACCCAACCTGATCCCGAAACCCACCGCCCCGGTGTTTTCCTGCCGGTGGATGACCGTCGCGGCGGCGCCGGTACGGACGACGAGGTGGCAAGACTGGTTCGTGTCGATCGACAACTGATGCATGACCGGCGCGGCGACATTGCTCAGCGTATGCGCCGGGGTCGCGCGAAAGGCGACGTCGAGCACGCGGTAGGACACAGAGTAGCGGTCGTTGGCCGGATCCTTGCGCAGCCAGCCCAGCCGCTCCATCACGATGATGATGCGGAACACCTCGCTGATAGAGCGCTTCAGCCGATGCGCGATCTCGCTGATGGTCAGGCCGTCGGGATCGCGCGCGAAAAGTTCGAGTATCTCGATACCCTTTTCGAGGGCAGGCGCGGAATAGGCACGCTTTGCCGAAGCTTCGCCTGCTGCTGGTGGTTCTGCCCCTTTTGGCTGAGATGTCCTCATGGATCGGCCACTAGCCACGATACCCGCCCTCCGCAACGTTGACCCGAGAGACGCGCGGCGATCGGTTCGCCGCGCATAGTCCTGCTCAGCCCGCCTACACGACGCGTTGACGCTGTTCGCCGAGGCCCTCGATGCCCAGGCGCACGACATTGCCCGCCGACAGGAAGCGCGGCGGATCGAAGCCCAGGCCGACCCCGGCAGGCGTGCCGGTCGAGATTACGTCGCCGGCCTGAAGGCTCATGAACTGGCTGAGGTGCGCAATGATATCCGCCACAGGGAAGATCATCTCCGCAGTGGTGCCGTCCTGCACCCGCTCGCCGTCGACTTCCAGCCAAAGCCGCATGTCGTCCAACGCCGGAGCCTCGTCCGGCGTCACCAGCCAGGGGCCGAGCGGGCCGAAGGTGTCACAGCCCTTGCCCTTGTCCCAGGTGCCGCCGCGATCGAACTGGAAGCTGCGTTCGGAGACATCGTGGACCACGCAGTAGCCCGCGACATGATCGAGTGCATCGGCCTGCGAAATGTAGACGCCGCCCTTGCCGATGACGACGCCCAGTTCGACTTCCCAGTCCATCCGGTCGGAACCGCGCGGCTTCACGATATCGTCGTTCGGCCCGCAGATTGCGCTCGTCCACTTGTTGAACACCACCGGTTCGGCCGGGATCGCCATGCCGCTTTCGCGCGCATGATCGCGGTAGTTGAGACCGATGCAGACGAATTTACCGACCCGCCCGACGCACGGCCCGATCCGCGCACCTTCGGGAGCGAGCGGCAGGCTCTCCGGATCGAGGCTGCGCAGAGCCGCAAGGCCTAGCGGCGTCAATGCTTCGCCCGCGATATCCGCAACGTGCTGCGAGAGATCCCGGATCCGGCCTTCGCGATCGAGGATACCAGGCCGTTCCTGCCCCGCCTCACCGAACCTCACTAGTTTCACTGTCCACTCCTTCGAAAGATGATCACGTCAGAACCCGGTCCAGATGGGTATAGCCGCCGTCCGGGAATATCCATTGCCCCGTCGTGTGGCCGGCACGGGGCGAAAGCAGGAAGACCACGCTGTCGGCCACTTCGGCGGCGGTCGTCATGCGGCCGCCCAGCGGCACGCGCCGTGCGATCTCGGCCAGCTTCGCCTGCGGGTCCTCGAAGCTCTCGATCCACCGTTCGTAGAGCGGCGTCATCACTTCGGCCGGAACCACCGCGTTGACGCGAATACCGTCCTTCGACAGCGCCGCCGCCCACTCGCGCGTGAGGCCCAGTTGTGCCGCCTTGGCAGCAACGTAACCGCTGGTGTTGCCCTGCCCGGTCACCGCCGTCTTGGACGAGACGTTGACGATCGCGCCCCGGCTTGCGCGCAAGTATGCAAGGCAGTGATGGGCGAGACCATAGTAGTGGGCAAGGTTGGATTGCACCGAAGCCATGAACGCCTGCGTGCCCGCCTCAAGCCCCACGCCGTCGTTCGCCCCGGCATTGTTCACGAGGCCATGGATACCGTGCCCCAGCGCGGCGATCTTGGCGATTGCCGCGCGGCAGGCCGCATCGTCGGTCACGTCGACCCGGATGAAGATCGCTGCGGGCTGGAGTGCGCGCAGTTCCGTCGCGAAAGCGACGTCCAGCGGACTGCGACCGAGAATCGCAGGAATGGCACCTTCGCGCGCCAGCGCCAGGGAGACCGCCCCACCGATCCCCGAACCGCCGCCGCTGACAACGACGACCTTGTCGGTCAGTTCGAGATCCATCAGTCGACCCGATAGCGGGCGATCGAGGCCGCCTTCATCTCGATGGAGAAACCGGGAAGGACGGGCGGCATATAGGCTGCATTCCTTATCACGCAGGGGTCCACGAAGTGCTCGTGGAGATGGTCGACATATTCGATCACGCGGTCCTCCATCGTACCGGCAAAGCACAAGTAGTCGATCATCGAAAGGTGTTGCACATATTCGCAGAGGCCGACACCGCCGGCATGCGGCCAGACCGGCAGGTCATACTTAGCCGCCATCAGCAGCACGCCGAGGATCTCGTTGACCCCGCCGATCCGGCAGCTGTCGATCTGTACCACATCGATCGCCTTGCGCATCATGAACTGCTTGAACAGCATGCGGTTCTGGCACATTTCGCCGGTGGCGACGCGGACGGGCCTGATCGCCTCGCGAATGGCGCGGTGCGCCTCGACATCATCGGGGCTGGTCGGCTCCTCGATGAACCAGGGCTCGGCGAAGGCGAGAGCCTTGATCCATTCGATCGCCTGGTCCCGCTCCCAGATCTGGTTCGCGTCGATGAGCAGGCGGCGATCCGGCCCGATCACCTCGCGGGCGATGCGGACCCGGCGAATATCATCCTCCAGATCGCGTCCGACCTTGAGCTTGATCTGCCGGAATCCGGCATCGACGGCCGCCTGCGCCAGGCGGCGCAGCTTGTCGTCGGGATAGCCCAACCAGCCGGCCGACGTGGTATAGCAGGGAAAACCGTCTTCCAGCAGGGTTTCGATACGCTGCGCCTTGCCCTCGGCACGCCGGGTCAGAAAATCGAGCGCTTCTTCCGGCGTGATGCAATCGGTCATGTAACGAAAGTCGATGGCGCGCACGATCTGTTCGGGGCTCATCTCGCCGACGAGGCGCCAGAGCGGCTTGCCCTCGACTTTGGCCCACCAGTCCCAGACCGCGTTGACCACGGCCCCTGCCGCCATATGTATTGCGCCCTTGTCCGGCCCGATCCAGCGAAGCTGGCTGTCGCCGGTAACGTGGCGCCAGAATCGGCCTGGATTTTCCCTGACCCAATCGAGGTCGAGTCCGACGACGAGCGGCTGCAGGGCCTCGATCGCGGCAACGCAGATCTCGTTGCCCCTCCCGATCGTGAAAGTCAGCCCGTGTCCCTCGATCTCCGGATCGTCGGTTTCCAGGATCACATAGGCCGCCGAATAGTCGGGATCGGGGTTCATCGCATCGGAGCCGTCGAGCGCCAGGCTGGTCGGAAAGCGTATGTCGGCGGTGCGAAGCGCGGTAATTCGGCTCATTCGACGGTCCACCCGCCGTCGATCACGGCCGTGGTGCCGGTCGTGAACGCGCTTTCGTCCGAAGCGAGATAGAGCGCCAGAGCGGCGACCTCATCGGGCTGCCCCAACCTTCCGATCGGCTGTCGCGCAGCGAAAACACCACGCGTTTCCTCGAAGCCGGCGCCGGAAGCTTCGGCCTGCGCCTTGATCCGGGCAAGCAGTGACGGACTTTCCACGGTTCCGGGACAGATCGCGTTGCAGCGGATGCCCACCTCCACGAAATCGGCGGCGACGGACTTGGTAAGACCGATGACCGCCGCCTTGCTTGCGCCATAGGCGAAACGGTTGCGTACACCGATGATGGAGGACGCCACCGAGGAAATATTGACGATGGAACCGCTCCGTTTCTCCGCCATCGCGGGAAGGTACTGGCGGATCATACGAAAGGCAGCAGTAACGTTGAGGTCGAAGGCCTGTGTCCATTGCTCGTCACTGCAATCGAGCAAAGTGCCGGAATGAACGATCCCCGCACAGTTCACCAGTACGTCGCAATCGCCCGTGGCGCGCGACAATGCCCGAAGCGCAGCCATATCGGTCAGATCGAGGGCGTGGGTCTCCACACCCTCGAGTTTCGCAAGTCCCTGCCGATCCAGATCGACGGCATGAACCAGCGCACCTTCGGCGGCGAACCTTTCGGCAATCGCTCGGCCAATGCCTGCTGCCGCAGCGGTGACCACCGCCTTTTTACCGGCAAGTCTCATCAGTTACCTCGCAATAATGAAGTGTGGGGCGCTTGGCCATCGGGAAGCGCAACGAGCGGCGCGTAAATGCGGCGGGCGTTTCCGCCCATGATCGCTTCCCGCTCCCCGTCCGTGAGCGGCTCCAGGAAGCGAAGGATCAAGGCGTGGACTTCGCGATAGGTGGCGGCGGCAAGGCAGACGGGCCAGTCGGAACCATAGAGCAGCCGCTCCGGACCGAAGCAGTGCATCAGGTGCTCCATGTAGGGCAGGATCTGCGCCTCGCTCCAGTTGCGACGATCGGCCTGCGTGATCAGACCGGAAATCTTGCAGGAGACCGGGTAATTTCCGGCGATCCGCGCGATCCAGGTGGCCCAAGGCTCCCACTCTCCCGCCGCGATGGCAGGCTTGGCACCGTGATCGAGAACGATCCGCCCCGGTCCTACCGCGTCGAGGAACCGGGGAACCCGGCCCAGTTGTTGCGCATGGATCAGGAGGTCGTAAGCATATCCGGCTTCCAGAACCTGTCGCACACCGCTCTGGAAATCCTCTCGCCACAGGAAATCCGGGTCTGGCTCGTCCTGGACATGATGCCGGAAGCCGACGAGCTTGGAATTTCCCGCCAGGGCAGCCAGCCGCGCCTTCAGATCGGGGGCAGTCAGGTCGATCCAGCCGACCACGCCGCCGATGAAATCGTTCGCCGCCGCAAGATCGAGCAGCCAGCGCGTCTCGACATCGTTCTGTCGCGCTGCAACCGCAATGCTTTTCGCGATGCCGCAAGTTGCCAGTTCGGCCGCAAGCTGGCTCGGGGTAAAATCCCGATCGATACCGGAATCCGGCTCGATCCAGGCGTAACTTTCCGGTTCGTAGAACCAGAAGTGCTGGTGTGCGTCGACATGGCCCGACATCACCGATGGACGCCCCTCTCCCGCACTGCCGTATTTGACAGTATCTTCTATATGTGAAAATCTAACCGCCGATCGAACATAGCGCAAGCACCAATCTTCCCCCTTCCGGTTGCATGCGAAAAGATGGCGACGCTAAGTCCCGCAGACAGGGATGGAGAGGATGAGAATGGAAACGAGCCTGAAGGCCGATTTACCGACGTCCCAACCTGCCGGCGAACCGTGCAAGGCTGAGCGTTTCGTCTTTGCCGGGTTCTGGCCGGGCTTCGTGCTGGTGACGAGCGTGTTCTTCGCCTGGGCCCTGGCCAACAATCTGAACGACATTCTCATCCGCCAGTTCCAGAAGGCCCTGGCGCTGACACGGGGCGAAGCCGGCTTCATCCAGTTCGTCTTCTACCTCGCCTATTTCGTCTGGGCGCTTCCCGCCGGCCTGCTGCTGCGGCGTTTCGGCTACCGGGCGGGCCTTCTGACCGGGCTCGGCCTCTACGCCCTGGGCGCCCTCCTGTTCTTTCCGGCGGCGGACATGCACCGCTACTGGGCCTTCCTGCTTGCCCTGTTCGTCCTGGCCTCGGGGGCGGCGTTCCTGGAAACCTCGGCCAACCCCTACGTCGCCCGCTTCGGAGATCCGTCGCGCGCATCGCAGCGCCTCACGCTTGCGCAGGCCTTCAACGGGCTCGGCTCCGTCGTCGCACCGATCCTGGGGGGACTGTTCATCTTCTCGGGCGTCGAGCACAGCGCAGCCGACCTCTCGGCCATGACCCAGGCCCAGCTCGACGTCTGGCGCGGCGCCGAAGCGCAGATGGTCAAGATACCGTACTTGTGTCTTGCGGGTTTCGTACTGATCCTCGCCATGGGGCTGGCACGGGTGCCCTTGCCGCGGCTGGCGGGCGACAACGAAGGCGCGTCCACAGGTTCGTTGCGCTCCCTGTTCTCCAACCGCCTGCTGCGCGGCGCGGTGGCGGCGCAGTTCTTCTACGTCGGCGCGCAAGTCGGCATCTGGAGTTTCTTTGTCGATTTCACCAAGCAACTGGCGCCGCATATTCCGGAACGCAGCGCCGCCTTCCTGCTTTCCGCCAGCCTCTTCCTGTTCATGGCAGGTCGCTTCGTCGGCGCCGCGCTGATGCACCGCGTGCCGCCTGCGCGACTGTTGTTCTCGTTCGCTATCGCAAACGTGTGCATGGTTGCTATCGCCATGTCTCTCAGCGGCCTGGCCGCCATTGCCAGCCTGGCCCTTACCAGCTTCTTCATGTCGATCATGTTTCCGACGATCTTCGCCCTTGGCATCCGCGATCTCGGAGCAGAAACAACGATGGGTTCCTCCTTGCTCGTCATGGCGGTCATCGGCGGCGCGCTGTTTCCGCCCATGATGGGCCTCCTCAGCGAGAGAACCGATATTCAGGTCGCCATGGCGCTACCGCTGTTCTGCTTCATGGCGGTAGCGCGATTCGCCCGGCTTGCCACCTTCCGCATGGCGCCGTCATTGCAAGGCTAAAGAGCCTGTCTATTGCTCCGACAGATGCGACAATTTCCGGCGCGCCCGATAGATCCGGGTCTCGACTGCCTTGCGACTGATACCGAGGATGGTGGCTGCCTCGTCCTGTGACACGCCCTCCAGCGCGCAAAGCAGCAGCGGTTCCTTCAGCCGATCCGGCAATGCGGCGAGCGCGGCATGGATGTGCTCGGCCCTCTGACGGGAGGCCAGGATCTGCTCGGGATCGGGTCCCTCGTCGGCAATACCCGCGGCTTCCTCGATCGGCAGGGCAAAGGCGAGGAAACGGCGCACTTTCCGGCGTCGTGCCCAGTCATGGCACTTGTTGAGCGCAATGCGCAGGATCCAGGCCCGGAACGACCGGGCGGGGTCGTAGCGACGCAAGGCCAGGAAAGCCGCGACGAAGCTCTCCTGCGTCACGTCCAGCGCGTCGGCCTCGTTTCCGAGATGCCCGCGCACCATGCGAAACACAGCCTCGCGGTGTCCGTCCATGAGCGCGGTGAAACCGGCCTGACGCCCCGCCAGCGCGGCCGCGACCGCAGCGCGCTCGTCCGCTCCAGCATGGAATTCCGGCTCGGCCACGCCGGATCAGTCCAACGGCGCGGTCGTCAGTGCTTCGGCCACGCCCTTGTCGAAGCGCGCCGCCTGATCGGGACGGAGCACCGCACGCATGGCGAAGACGTGCCGAAGCGTCGCCTTCTGCAATTCGCCCATGGCCACATGCGAGCGATCCACCGCTTTCTCGACTTCCGGACCATAGCCGTGCTCATGCTCGATCGCGCGGGCAAGGTCCGCATTCGCGGCAAGCAGCTCGCCTTCCAACCGGCTACGCTGCGCCTCGAAGCCCTGCTCCAGGGCATCGATCCGGCGGCGCTGTTCGCCATCGAGATCCAGTTCGCGATGGAGCAGGACGTGAATGCGGCTTTCCTCGGGCCGACCGGCATGAAGCTTCTGGCTGATCCACAGCGTTGCAAGGGCTGCCAGCAGTGAAACGAGCGCCACGACAAGATAGCGCGAGGCCTGTCGCATTGTCAGGACGCCAGAAGATGGGAAGGCGCCGCAGCAGGCACGCCGAGCAATGGATCGACTTGCACATGCCTTGTTCCGGTTTGCGCGTCGGGAAGCAAAAATCCGCCCCAAAGCCCGACAACTGCAGCAACGCCGCAGGCCAGCACGATGCCGCGCCGCCCGACCAGACGTTCCCGTCCGGCAGCCAGCCCGGCCATGACCGCACTGTCCATCGCCCCCAACGCGCCCGGCAAGGGCTCGTCCCGCAGCAGCGAAAGCATTTCGTCGAGATCGTTCATCCGCCCGGTTTCCCTTCCAACCTTCATCCGCCAATACGCACGCAAAGGCGCCGATCCCTCAAAGCGCGCTAAAAAATTTTCGGACGAAGCGAGGGATAAACCTGCGGTCCTGCGTATGGATTTCGAAAAGCCCCGGCAAGCCGGATCGTTTCCGGGCGCAGATGACAGGAGCCAGTATGCGTATTTCCGCCTTAGCCGCCGCTATCGTTCTTGCAGCGTCATGCCCGTCGATCGCTTTTGCCCGTCCCGCGCTGCTCGCTACCACGCCTTCCGCCGAAACGGCAGTCACGAAGCCCACCTCGATCACGCTGACGTTCTCCGAAGACCTTGCCGCAGCGGTATCCGGGTTCGATCTCGTCATGACCGCCATGCCGGGCATGACCCATCACGAACCGATGCCGATCAAGGGCATCACTCCCACGGCCGAAGGTCGCAAGCTGACGGTCGCCCTGCCCCGCCCCCTGCCCACCGGAACCTATCGGCTCGACTGGCATGCAGCCGGTGCGGATCGGGACCGCGCGGAAGGCAGCTATTCCTTTACGGTGCGCTAACCGTCGGGACCGCCGGAAAACAGACGAGAAGACCCGCGACCGGGAGGGCGCCACGGCCTCTATAATCATTCCATCCAAGGAGTGATCATGATCCGTTACGTCAGCCCTTCCTCGATGCTCGGTGTGGTCGGTCTCGTCTGGCTTTTCGCACAGGCGGCCAAGGACCCCCGTCCTCAGGTGTTCTTCGAAATGCACACGGACGAAATGATGTCCACGCTGGCAGACTGCTCGACAGGACTACACTTCCCCGAGGAAGAGTGCCGCGCCGTCTCGGCCGCCTTCCGCGACTTGTGCGACGGCCGCTATGCCCGCTCGGTCGATTGCAGTCTGGACCGTCCGCTACGCCACTGACGCGGAAGGCCTGTTCTCGCGGGCCGAAATGGGGCACGGTGGCATGATGGCCGCGCTCACCTTTCCCGGTCCAGCCCAAGCGATGCGAAGCCTGCTCGTTCGGCAGGTTCGAGCGGTCTTCAACGACCGCAACAAGGGCGAAACGCCGGTCGTACCTTCCGAACAGGCCCTGTTCGAGCCGGACAGCCCGATCCGCATGGTCCATGCCGATGTCGTCGCGATGATGGTCGGGGGCATGCGCGCGCTCTTGCTCCAGATGCTGCATCCTGCCGCGCTACAGGGTGTGCTCGACCATTCCGATTTTCGCGAGGACGTCGAGGGCCGTCTGCGCCGCACCGCCCGCTTCATCGCCACGACCACTTACGGCCACCGCGACGAGGCCGCGCGCGCCATCGCCAGAGTCAACACGATCCATAGCCGGGTCCACGGCGCCCTGCCTGACGGCACGGCCTATTCCGCGACCGATCCGCGAGTCCTGGCATGGGTTCACCTCGCCGAGGCGACGAGCTTCTTGGAAGCCTACCTCGCCTATGCCGATCCTGCGATGCCGGGAAGCGCGCAGGACCGCTACTTCGCACAGAGCGCGGTGGTGGCGGGAATGCTCGGTGCCGCGCCGGTGCCCCGCAGCCGGGCGGAA
Source organism: Novosphingobium sp. BF6 (assembly GCF_058273105.1). Classification (NCBI taxonomy): domain Bacteria; kingdom Pseudomonadati; phylum Pseudomonadota; class Alphaproteobacteria; order Sphingomonadales; family Sphingomonadaceae; genus Novosphingobium; species Novosphingobium sp. BF6. Next base: position 1,501,926 of record NZ_CM177776.1, on the reverse strand, counting down.
GCGGCGACGCTGCTCGGCGAGATGCGCGGCGAACTGCATGGCGGCCCGGCCGCGCGCGAAGTGGCTGCATTCCTGCTCGAAGGCGGGGACGGACGGAGGCCCGGCAGGATCACCCGGACGCTGGGCATAGCCGCCGTCGATCTGCTGCCACCTTTCGCGCGAACGATGCTCGGGCTTCACCGCCCCGGTATCGGCGGCCTGCCCGCCATCGTCGGCACCCGAGCCATGGCCGGAGCCGTCCGCTGGGCTTTCGCGGGCGCGCGCTAGAACCGGCGCGGAAACACGGCGGCTTGTGCTGTCAGCCGATAGAGCTCCGAAGGCCGGGTCGCACCTTCGTCGCGGCGCTTCTCTCCGGTCGGTTCGAGGAACCCGCGCTCCATCACCTTGCGGCGAAAAGCGTCGATGTTTATCTTCTCGCCGAGCACGATCTGATAGGTCCGGTGCAGTTCCGCGAGCGTGAAACTGGCCCCGAGGAACCGCGCCGGAAGGTCCGAATAGGCCCCTTTCGCCCGCAGACGACCGACCGCCGCCGCCAGAATCGCGTCATGATCGAACGGCAGCCCCTGCGGCCTGTCGGCCTCCACCAGCACGATGTCGCTGCGCTCGAGCGCCGGTTCGACGGCTTCCAGCGGCGTCAGCGAAAAATAGGCCACGCTCGCCGACCAGCCTCGCGGATCGCGATGCGGCCCGGAAAAGGTCGATAGTTGCTCGACATAGAGCCGGTCGAGACCCGCCTTGTCGCGCAGGACCCGGCGGGCGGTATCGCCCAGCGCCCGATCCTTGTCGACATGGACGTAGCCGCCCAGCAGAGCGAGCCGCCCGGAGAAAGGCTCATTGGGCCGCTCGGCCAGGAGGACGCAGAGCCGCCCGTCGCGAATGGTGAGCGGCACGATATCGACCGTGAGAATGGGCTGCGGGTAGTTTTCCGTCATACCCAGAGGTCATGCCACAATCGCTAAAACATGCAAACTGCATTTTGCATCTTGAAAGAATGCGACGTGAGGCGCATCAAAGGCTCGTCAACGATTCGCGAAAGGAGCAGATCATGGGACACGGCAACTGGAACAACGCAGACTGGGAACGCTATGCGGCCGGTTCGGTCCACGGCCGTAGCCGGGACGAACTCTTCGGCGCACGCCGCATGGACGATCGCTACGATCCGGCGCGCATCAGCGTCCGGGAATCGCGGGATTCGGCGGAGAACCCGCTGTCGACGCCGATCATCGTCGGCGTGGACGTCACCGGTTCGATGGGCTTCCTGGCCGAGGAACTCGTGGTGGACGGTCTCAATGCCACGTTCACCCAGTTGCTGAACCGCAAGCCGGTGAGCGATCCTCATGTCATGGCCATGGCGCTCGGCGACGGCTTCACCGATGCCGCCCCGCTCCAGGCCACGCAGTTCGAAGCAGACCTGCGCATCGTCGAGCAGTTGCGCAGCCTCTGGCTGGAAGGTGGCGGCGGCGGCAACGGCGGCGAGAGCTACTGCCTCGCCCATGCCTTCGCCGGGCTGAAGACCGTGCACGACGCCTACGAGAAGCGCCGCAAGCGCGGCTTCCTCTTCACGGTCGGCGACGAGCCGGTGCATGACGGCGTGACGCAGGAACAGTTCGCCCGCGTGCTCGGCGTAAATGCCCGACGCGGCATCTCGGGCCGCGAGGCGGTAAAGCTGGCTGGCCAGTACTACGAGGTCTTCCACATCATCGTCGACGGCAGCTATGCCGCCGGGCGCCTGAAGGAAGTCAGGGCATCGTGGGAGCGCATCCTGCCCCAGCGGGTGATCCACCTGAACGACCCGACGAAGCTGGCCGAGACGATCGTGTCCACCATCGAACTCGCCAGCGGCCGCGATCCGGACGATGTGGCGAAAGGCTGGAGCAGCGCCTGCGCCGACGTGCTCGCACAGGCGACGGCACGACTGCCCTGGCGCGGTTTCCTCGGCAACGGTCGCTGAGGGCCGAGCCATGGGCAAGATCGCAAGAGCGGTGATCGGCGCCGCCTATGGCGACGAGGGCAAGGGGCGGACGGTCGAATGGCTGGCCGCCCGCCCCGGCGCCGCGCGCGTACCTCCCTCCGCAGAGCGCGTCACTGTCGTGCGCAGCAACGGCGGCGCGCAGGCCGGCCATACCGTCGAACGGGCAGACGGCCTGCGCCACGTCTTCCATCATATAGGCTCGGGCGCGCTGGTCGGCGCGGCGACGCATCTTTCGCGCTTCATGGTCTCCCACCCGATGAAGCTGGCCGCCGAAGTCGACCGCGTGGCGGCGCTGGGCGGCTGCACCCGGCTGACCGCCGATCCGAGGGGGCTGGTGACGACACCCTGGGACATGATGGTCAATCAGGCCATCGAAACGGCGCGCGGCGACGGGCGTCACGGTTCCTGCGGGCTGGGTTTCGGCGAGACTGTCGCGCGAGCGGAAGATTTCGGGAGGGTACTGACATTGGCGGATCTGGCCGCCCCGGGGCTTGCCGGGAAGCTCGCTGCTATCCGCGAGGAGTGGCTTCCAACCCGTCTCGCACAGGCCGGACTTGACGCACAGGCACCCGGAGCGCTCAGCCACGCCGGAGCGGCGAGGGTTCTCGAACACTATCTGGAAGACTGCCGCCGCTTCCTGGCTCTCGTGGAATTGCGGGAGGATGGCACGCTGGGGCAGGACGAGCAGGTCGTATTCGAGGGGGCACAGGGCCTGCGACTGGACCGCAACTACCCGGAATTTCCCTATCTCACCCGCTCCAACACCGGCCTCGCCAACATGGTGGCGGTGGCCGAAGAAGCGGGGATCGACACGATCGCGCCGATCTATGTGACGCGATGCTATCTGACGCGGCACGGGCGGGGACCAATGCCGGACGAGCGGAATATCGCCGCCTATTTCCGGGTCGAAGATCCGACCAATCGGCCCAATCCCTGGCAGGAAACCCTGCGTTTCGGGCTTATCGATCCGGCCGTTCTGGCCGCCGATATCGCAGCGGACATCATGCGCGTCAGCGGTCGCATCGCGATAGCGCCGACGCTGGCCGTAACATGCCTCGATCAGGCCCTTGGCGATGCGCCGGTCTGGCTGAACGAGGGTAAGCCCGTACAGGGAACACGGGAGCGTTTTCTCGACGCCCTCACCCGTGCAGCCGGGTTGGACGTCGAAGCCGCCTTCGCCGATGCGGCGAATGCCCCGTGCGAGACATTCGCGGCGCTATAGCTCGATCGAAGGCGAAAGGGTCAGGCTGCGAGTTGCAGCTCCTGAGCAACCGGAGCTTCCGACGCTACTTCAACGATGGCTTCGACAGGAGCCGCCTTTTCGTCGAGAGCAGGCATGTAGCGCTCGGCCACGACGACATTGCGGCGATAGGCGAAATAGAGCGACATCAGCGAGAACATGGGACACCTCGGAAAGCAGCACTTTGCTGCATTGCAACATGCCGCCTATGTGTTCCTTCCGAGGCTTGCGCGCAAATGCAAGCACCTCGCATCAAGTTGCACGAAATGCATCCGTGTGTTTTTTGGGTATTCGATATGCCAGGACCTCGCGAAAACACCCGAGGATTTGCCCCAAAAAGCTATCTAAGCCTCAGTTTAAATGGATTTTAGCGCAAGTGCAGAGGCCGCTTCCATGCGCCGGTATGCAATTGCAGGAGGGGCACATCAGGCATTCGCACATGCGATATGGACAGTTGCAGCAATCTCAAACTCAGGACGTCACACATCCAGCCGTGTTCAAGCGTACATTTTCGAGCGATGGATCGCGCGTTTGCAATGCGACGTCGGATTTTGTTGCAAAACCATCAACATGGAACTCATTGCGTGCAACTATTTGCAAATGAGAAGGGGCGGCAAAGCGCCGCCCCTTTCCAACCTCAGCCTTCTCCAACTCAGGCCTTGTCCAACTCCGCCGCTGCGATGGCGGTAAGGTTGAGAATGCCGCGCGCGGTAACACCGGGCGTCAGGACGTGGATCGGTTGCGAAAGACCCATGAGGATCGGCCCGACCGTCGGCGAACTGGACGAAGCAGAAAGCGCCGTCAGCGTGATGTTTGCCGCATCCAGATTTGGCATGACCAGCAGGTTCGCCGGTCCCTCGAAGCGGGCGTCCGGCACCAGACGGTCGCGCAGGGCCTGGCTGAGCGCAACGTCCGCGTGCATTTCACCATCCACCTGCAAGTCCGGCGCCGCCGCCTTCACGATCTCCAGCGCCGCCCGCATCTTGCGCGCGCTCGGGCTGTGCGAGGCGCCGAAGTTGGAATGCGAAAGCAACGCTGCACGCGGACGCAGTCCGAACTGCTTGATCTGCTCCGCTCCAAGGCGCGCCATTTCGGCGATCTGCTCGGGCGTCGGATCAGGCACCATGTGCGTATCGGTGATGAACAGCGCACCGGCATCGAGGATCAGGCCCGAAAGCGCATAGACGCGGCTGCTGTCCGGCGCCCGGTCGATCACGCGCAGGACATGCTCGATCTGGCCCCAGTATTCCGATCGTCCGCCGACCAGCGCCGCCTCGGCGCGGCCGGTGCGCAGCATCAGGGCTGCCGTCACCGTCGGGCGGCGATAGACGTGGCGCAGGATCTCATCCGCCGGCACGCCCTTGCGCGAGGCTATCGCGCGATAGGCCTCGACGAGGTCGGTCATGACCTCGTGATCGGTTTCCGGGTCGATCACCTCGACATCGCGGCCGAGTTCGAAGCTGAGGCCAAGATCCGGGAGCTTCGGCTCCAGGATGCGGCGGCGCGCGATGATCGTCGGACGCGCGATTCCTTCGTCGAGCACGTCCTGGATCGCACGCAGCACGCGCTCATCCTCGCCTTCGCCGTAGACGATCTTGCGTCCGGAACCGCGCGCGGCTTCGAAAACGGGAAGCATGAGTTGGCCGGAACGGGTGTTCTGGCGGGTCAGCTTGCGCTTGTATTCGTCGAGGTCGATCGTCTTGCGCGCGACGCCGCTTTCCATCGCCGCGCGGGCGACGGCAGTGGCGATCTCACCGATCAGACGGGGATCGAACGGGGTCGGGATGATGTATTCCGGCCCGAACACGAGCTTGCGCCCGCCATAGGCCTGGGCCACGCTGTCATGCGCAGGCAGCCGCGCGAGCGCCGCGATGGCTTCCGCCGCCGCCGCCTTCATTGCCTCGTTGATCGCCGTGGCGCCCACGTCGAGCGCGCCGCGGAAGATATAGGGGAAGCACAGGACGTTGTTGACCTGGTTCGGATAGTCCGAGCGGCCGGTGGCGATAATCGCATCGGGGCGAACGTCGCGGGCGAGTTCGGGGCGGATTTCCGGTTCGGGATTGGCAAGCGCGAAGATCAGCGGATTGGGCGCCATCAGCGGCAGCCATTCCTGCTTGAGCACGCCGGGCGCGGAGAGACCGAGGAACAGGTTGGCGCCGGGCAGGACTTCCGGAAGCGAGCGCGCGTCGGTCTGGCGGGCATAGCGCGCCATGTTGGGCAGCATGCCCTCGCGGCCGGAGTGGATGACACCGTCCTTGTCGGTCAGGGTGACGTTCTCGATCGGAAGGCCCATCGACACCAGCAGATCGACGCAGGCCAGTGCCGCGGCGCCCGCCCCCGAAGTTACGAGCCGGGCTTCCGCCAGGGTCTTGCCCTGAAGGACCAGCGCGTTGCGCACGGCGGCGGCGACGACGATGGCGGTGCCGTGTTGGTCGTCATGGAACACCGGAATGTTCATGCGCTTCTTCAGCTCGGCCTCGATATGAAAGCACTCGGGCGCCCTGATGTCTTCCAGGTTGATGCCGCCGAACGTCGGTTCGAGCAGGGCAACGGCTTCAATGAACTTCTCGGGATCGGTGGTGTCCACCTCGATATCGAACACGTCGATATCGGCGAACTTCTTGAAGAGGACGGCCTTGCCTTCCATCACCGGCTTGGAGGCCAACGCGCCGATCGCGCCGAGGCCGAGCACGGCGGTGCCGTTGGAGATGACCGCCACGAGATTGCCGCGCGCCGTATAATCCAGCGCCTTGTCGGGATCTGCCGCGATTTCCTCGCAGGGTGCGGCGACCCCGGGAGAATAGGCCAGCGCGAGATCACGCTGGTTTACCATGCGCTTGGTCGGCTCGATGCGGAGCTTACCCGGCTGCGGATGGAGGTGATAATCGAGGGCGGCGCGGCGGAGATTGTCGTCCATGGCGCCCTCCATAGGCAAAGGATTCGCGCTTGCCTATGCCTTCGTGACCAGCATCTTTTCCTCTTCTTGCAGAAGCATCCCTACACAATCGGCCGGGTTGCATCGGTCATTCCGGCATCTCCGCCAACATTTTCGGGGCCGATGAAATGTTATCCACAGCCCATTTTCAATCGTCTGCAAGAGCTTTGGCAGGCCCGTCCAACCCGGGAAACGTCCGTAAATCGGGCATGGGAAGCACCCGACCCGCTATTCCGTCTTCCAATTCTGACTGTCATCGGAATGACTTGTTCACTTTGGTGCAATGCCCCGCCGCCCAATCGATGGCTGCCCGGAAGAGGGCCGGGGAAGATAAGTTACTGGAGTTAAAATATGCGTATTGCACTTGTTTCGCTCGCCGCTGTTGCCGCCGTCGCTGCCGCCTCGCCCGCTTTCGCGAACGAGACCCGCGTCGAAGCCCGCACCGGCGTGATCTGGGACGGTAGCGACAGCGATGCCGTGGCCGGTGGCGCCATCGGCTATGACTATGATCTCAATGACAAGTTCTTCGTGGGCGTCGAAGGTTCGGCCGACAAGGTGCTGGCCAGCAACACCCGCGTCTCGTGGGGCGTCGGCGGCCGCGCCGGTGTGAAGCTCACCCCTGCCACCAAGCTCTATGCCGCCTCCACCTGGCAGTCGAAGTTCACCAAGTACGGCAACAGCGCCGTCGGCGTGGGCGGCGGTATCCAGCAGGACCTTGGCAACAAGTTCTACGGCAAGGTCGAGTACAAGCATCTGATCGTCGGCGACAATACCCCGGACGCGGACCTCGGCCTCGTCGGCCTTGGCATGAAGTTCTGATCTGACCGATTCGCTCCGGCTGCCATCACGGCCAGCCACCGGGACGCCGGACGAAAGACGCGAAAAAGGGCGGCTCGCAAGGGTCGCCCTTTCTTGTTTCACCCCGCCGGGAATTTTATCCAGCCCCATTCCGCAAAGGCCCGATCTTCGATATCGATGGCGTTCTCGGGTGGGATCGAGATCACATCGGGACTGAAAACAATGACGGAATTTGCGTTGGGACTGGCGATCCTCGCCGCCGTGAGCCTGCCTGCCGCGACGGAGAACGAGGAACTGGAAGCCTTGACCGGCCGCGCGGCGGTGGAAAAGCTCGCTGGTAATACCTTGGAGGAAGACGATTCCGCCGTTTCCGGCGCGCATATCATCTTCCTCAAGTCCAACGGCGTCGCCCGGATGCGGGAACATGGGGCACAAGGCAAAAGTCAGCCGGTGATGAGGCAGCGCTGGACGATCAGCCCCGACGGACTGCTCTGCGTCTCCGAAGGCAAATGCCCGCAAGCCCCCGATACCGATTGCGCCAGCATCTCCATCAGTGGAGACCGCGTGGAAATGAGCGTGCCGGACCTCGACGAACCGCTCACCGCCCGCTTGCTTCCGGGCAATCCCTACAAGCTGTAACTCCGAAAGATCGTCACGCGGCGCGCAAATCGAAGGCGCGCCGCGATTCTTCCACTTCGTCGAGATTTTCCAGGGTCCAGCGATAAAGCGCCTTGAACGGCGCGTGGAGCGAATGACCCAAGGCAGTGATCTCATACTCGACGCCAACCGGCGAAGTCGGAATCACACGCCGATGCAGCAGCCCGTTGCGCTCCAGCTTGCGCAGGCACTGGGTCAGCGCCTTCTGCGTGACACCTTCGAGATGACGCTTGATCGCATTGAAGCGCATCGGCCCGGGAACCAGCACGGTCAGCACCATCATCGACCACTTGTCCGCGATCTGGTCGAACAGTTGGCGACTGGGGCAATCGATGGTGAAATGCTGACATTCGGGCAACGCGGTTTCCTCCAGTATACCTAGGCGATCAAAGGTGCCTCATTGACGCTAGGTTTCCAGTTTATACCTAGAGGCGACCTGTTTCAACGGAGACCTGCCTGCATGTCGGCATCTGATACCGAAGTCCTGTTCCGCCCCTTCACCATCGGCTCGCTCCAGCTGCCGAACCGGATCGTGATGGCGCCGATGACGCGCGGCTTCGCCCCCGAAGGCATTCCCGGCTCCCCGCAGGCCGCCTATTACCAGCGCCGTGCCGAAGGCGGTGTCGGCCTGATCCTGTCGGAAGGCACGGTGATCGACCGCCCGGCTTCGCGCAACATGGCGGGAATTCCGCTGTTCCACGGCGACCAGGCGCTGGCGGGCTGGAAGGATGTGATCGCGGCCGTCCATGCCGCAGGCGGCAAGATGGGTCCGCAGATCTGGCACACCGGATCGACGGTCGGCCCCGATGGCTGGGATCCCGGCGTTCCGGTCGAAAGCCCCTCAGGCCTGCTCGCACCGGGCACGCCGCGCGGTCAGGCGATGAGCGAGGAAGACATCGCCGATGCCGTTGCCGCCTTCGCCCGCGCCGCTGCCGATGCCAAGCGCCTCGGCTTCGACACGGTCGAACTCCACGGCGCCCACGGCTACCTGATCGACCAGTTCTTCTGGTCCGGCACCAACGAACGCGCCGACCGCTACGGCGGCGCTTCGATCCGCGAGCGTTCGCGCTTTGCAGGCGAAGTCGTCTCCGCCGTGCGCGAGGCGGTGGGACCGGGCTATCCGATCATCCTGCGCCTCAGCCAGTGGAAGCAGCAGGACTACAAGGCCCGTCTGGCCGAGACGCCCGACCTCATGGCCGACTGGCTGCAACCGCTGGTCGATGCTGGGGTGGACGTGCTCCACTGCTCGCAGCGCCGGTTCTGGGAGCCGGAATTTGCCGAGATCGACGGCGAGAACGGCCTCAACTTCGCGGGCTGGGCCAAGAAGCTCACCGGCGCGGCGACGATCAGCGTCGGCTCGGTCGGTCTTTCCGGCGAGTTCCTCGCAGCCTTCGGCGGCGAAAGTTCCACGTCCACCAAGCTGGACGGCCTGATCGAGCGTATGGAACGCGACGAGTTCGACCTGATCGCGGTCGGCCGTGCGCTGATCGCCGATCCGGACTGGGTCTCGAAGGTTCGCGACGGTGAAGCCGCCAAGCTCAAGGGCTTCAACGCTTCCGCCCTCGGCGAACTCGTCTGACGAATGATCGCGGAGCGCCGACCCGGCGCTCCGCGATACCTTTTCATGCCCTGGCCCATTCCCCAAGGGTTACGTAGTCGATCTTGCCCGTGCCCAGCACCGGCAACGCCTCGACCCGGCGAATATCTCGCGGGACCATGAGTTCAGTGATGCCATTGGCACGCGCCCATTCCTGAAGCGCCTTCACGTCAGGTGCTTCGGCGGACGTAAACAGCACGAGTTGCTCACCCTTCTTCGGATCGGGCCGCGTGACGACGGCATGTTCCGCGCCCGGCCAGACCGCCGCCGCATAGCCCTCCACCGCCGGAAGCGAGACCATCTCGCCGCCGATCTTGGCGAAGCGCTTGGCACGCCCGCGAATGGTGACGAACCCTGCCTCGTCGATGGTGACGATATCGCCGGTGTCGTGCCAGCCCTCTTGCGGCGGCTGCAACAGGCCCGGCGCGCTGGCGAGAAGGTAGCCCGCCATCACGTTCGGCCCGCGAATGGAGAGGCGACCACCCTCGGCGATGCCCGGCACCGCTTCCAGCTTCGCCTCGATCCTCGGCAGCAGGCGGCCCACCGTCCCGGCCTTGAAGTGCATCGGCGTGTTGACCGCGATCACCGGAGCAGCCTCGGTCGCGCCGTAGCCTTCGAGGATGCGCAGACCGAACTTCTCCGCATAGACCTTGCGCGTCTCGTCTCGGACTTTCTCGGCGCCCGCAAAGATATAGCGCAGCGAATAGAAGTCGTAGCCGTGCGCCATGCGGGCATAGCCGGAGAGGAAAGTGTCGGTGCCAAACATTATCGTGGCATTGGCGTCATAGGCCAGCGCGGGCACGATGCGGTAGTGCAGCGGGCTTGGGTAGAGCACCGTGCGAATGCCGTTGAGCAGCGGTAGCAGGGTGCCCCCGGTCAGGCCGAAGCTGTGGAACACCGGCAGCGCGTTCAGCACCACGTCGCTGGGGTTGAAATCGATCCGGGCGGCCAGCTGCGCGCAGTTCGACAGCAGGTTCCGGTGGGTGAGGACAACGCCCTTGGGCGTCCCTTCCGAGCCGCTGGTGAACAGGATCACGGCCGGGGCATCGGGCGAGATTGCCAGCTTGCGGTGACGGCGGGCGATGCCGCCCTTGCGCAGCGCCGCCCGGAGCTTGGCGCCGCCGGAAATCGTCGCGGCCACGTCCTCCAGCCGGATCACCGTGATCCCGTCCGCCTCCAGCGCCGCGACGACATCGTGGAGCTTGGCCTGCTCGACGAAAGCCTCGGCGGTGACGACGGTGCGGATCTGCGCCGTCGCACAGGCCGAGCGCAGATTGGCGAGGCCCACCGTGAAGTTCAGCATGGCGGGAACGCGGCCATAGGCCTGCAACGCAAAGAAGGCCACGACGACGCCGTTCACGTTCGGCAGAAGCACGCCGACATTCTCCCCCTGCGCCGTGCGCGCTGCCAGCTTGCCGCCCAGCAGTTGCGCGCCGATCAGCAGCCGGTCGTAGCTCAACGGCTCGCGCTCGACGTCCTCCACCACCTTGGCCTTGCCGCCGTGGAGCGCGCGGGCGTCGCAGAGCGCCTTGAACAGGGTCTCCTGCGTGTCGGTGGTGTCGAAGATCATGCCGCTCATCTCGTCGTAGAGGCGGCGGCCCGCCACGGCGCGACGCTCGCGGGCGCTCATCTCGCCCTCGATCGAGAACCGGCGCTGCGGCAGGACGGTCAGCGTGATCTTGGGGAACCAGCGGCGGTGGACCTTGCCCCTGAGATAGGAGAACGGCGTGCGCTGCGGCCCGTCGAGGCGCACCGGGACGATCGGCGCGTCGGCCTTGTCGGCGACCATGCCGGGGCCGTCGAAGACCTTCATCAGCGCGCCGGTCATGGTGATGCGCCCTTCGGGGAAGATCACCAGGGTACGCCCTTCGCGCACGGCCTTGACCATGGCTTTCGCGGCCATCGGGTTGGTCGGATCGACCGGGAAGGCTTCGAACAGCTTGAGGAACGGCTGCACCCACCAGGCGCGGGAAATCTGGGTGTTGATCGCGAAAGTCGGCTTGCCGGGAAGGAAGGCGCCCAGCAGCACGCCGTCGAGCAGGCTGAGATGATTGACCACCACGACCGCTCGCTCGCCGGGCTGCGGCATGTTCTGGGTGCCCTTCACCTCGACGCGGTAGAGCGCTTTCAGCACGCCCCGGATCACACTCTTGAACAGGGTCTCGGGCAGGAGCCAGATACTCACGAGCGCCACGATGAGCGAGGCGAAGCCCAGCGCGCCGATCAGACCAGGCACATCGACGCCCGCCGAAAGCAACCCGGTGATCGCCAGCACGACCACGACCGTCACCGCCGCATTGACGATATTGTTCGCCGCGATGATCCGCGAGCGCTCCTCGGGCAGGCTGTACATTTGCAGGATCGCGTAGAGCGGCACGATGAACATGCCGCCGGAGAACGCGATCACCGCCAGGTCGGCGAGGATGCGGAACGTCCCCGGCGTCGCCAGGAACTCGCGGAACGAGGCCCCTGCCGTGCGCACCGAAAAACCACTGGTCGAAAGCCAAAGGTCGATCAGGCCCAGCGCCAGACCCAGCGCCGAGATCGGCACGTAACGGGCGGAAACCTCGCCGCCGAGCAGCTTGTTCACCGCCAGCGAGCCGAGCGCGATCGTCACCGAGAAGATCACCAGGAACACCGTCGCCACTTCCTGCCGCGCGGCGAGCGTGCCGCTGACCAGCGGCGCGAACTCGGAGACGAGCACCGCACCCGCCGCGAAGAACCAGCTGATGCCGAGGATCGAGAGCCAGACCCCGCGTCCGTGGCGCGCGGTCTTGAGGATATGCATCGTCCCGCGCCAGAGGTTCCAGTCGATCGGATGCTCACCGCGAACCGGCGGTGCGGAGGGAATGGCGAGTGCGGCGAGATAGCCGAGCACGGCGATGCCCATCGCCGCAAGGCCCGCCTCCCAGGCCGGGATCACGCCCGCCAGAAGCTGGCCGCCGAGGATGGCGAGGAACGTGCCTGCCTCGATCAGCCCCGTTCCGCCCATGATCTCGTGACGGCCGAGGTGCTGCGGCAGGATCGAATACTTGACCGGCCCGAACAGGGTGGAATGCAGCCCCATCAGGAACAGCGCGGTCATCAGCGCCGGGATCGACTGGAACCAGAACCCGGCCAGCCCGATCGACATGATCGCGACTTCCGCCAGCTTGATCCAGCGCACCAGCCGCGCCTTGTCGATCCGGTCGGCCATTTGCCCGGCGAGCGCCGAGAACAGGAAATAGGGCGCGATGAACAGCCCGGTGGCGAGCGCCGCCAGCATCTCCGCCTTGTCCGGTTCGCTGGCGAAGATGCTGAAGTTCGCCAGGAACAGCATCGCGAACTTCAGCAGATTGTCGTTGAACGCCCCCAGGAACTGGACGACGAACATCGGCGCGAAGCGGCGCTTGGCCAGCAGCGAAAGGTCAGGTGCGGACATGTTTCTCTTCCCCCATCTGACCGATCGCCTGCGGCCAGTTCTTCACGCGCCGAGCCTCAGCCGCCGCAGCGCACGGCGTAGTCGGCAACCGAGGGATCCTCGTTATCGCCAACGGTGGTGACGGCAAGAGCGGCTTCTGGACGCTTGTAGTCGAAGGCGCAGAAGCCGAAGCCCGTGCCCGAGCAACTCGCCACTTCGGTTACGCCCTTTGCGGCGAGATCCGCCTCGCGAGAATCCTCGCGACCTTCGGCATCGCCATTGCCGACGGCATCCCAGCCGGCCTTGGCCAGGGCCTTGCGCGCCCTGGTAATCGGCATGCCGTAGATATTGGGAATGGGCGTACCACCGCCGCAGGCCATTTCCTTTCCGGCCAGCTTCTGGATAACCAGCCCCTTCCCGTCGACGACCCGGATATCCGCAACCGGCGCCGGAACGATGTCGCCGTCCCAGATACGCAGCGAATCCTCCTCGAACGGAAGAATTTTCGCGATGCTCTGCTTGCCGGACGAGGGCGCATAGGCGATCGCGACGATCGTCTCGCCGTCGAAGATGGCGACGTTGCCCTTGCCGATCTCACAGGACCCGCTGGTCGCGGGCGCGAACGCCCCGGCGAAGCTGACGGCGCGGTACTTGCCGATCCGCCCTTCCCCGGTCACTCCCCAACCGGCCTTCGCCACCATGCGGGCAGCGGGCGATTGCGGCGCCTTGAGCAACCAGTCGCATTCGGACTGCGAGGACGCGCTGGCAGGTGCCTTGGGCAGCTCCGTCACCGGGTTGAATGCCACGGCGGCGATGTTCGACTTGAAGCTGTCGCCCTCTTCCTGCACCACGTCCTCGGCGGCGGCAGTTTCCCCGGCAGCCTGACTGGCGCCTCCCTTTTTCGCGTCGTCTTTCGAAGAGGAACAGGCCGAGGCCAGCGTCAAAGTGGCCAGAGCGACGGGCAATAGCAGTTGCTTCATCGTGTCATTCTCCTTGGAACCATAAGGTCCACGAATCATCATGATCGGAAATTGCCACGATAATGATCGGTGTTCAATATTATTTCGAACACTGCTCAATTACAAACGCCGTCATATATTGTCGCCCCGGTCCCCACGGAGTGCGAAAGCGGCTTCAGGTTGCCGCCTGCGCCCCGACTTGCGCCGCTGCTAGGCTTTCCCGCACGCGGGCGAGCGCCAGTTCCACCGGCTCGCGCTCGCCCATGAGCGCGAAACTGCCGTTGATGTCGAACATGCAGTGACCATGGACCGTCGCCACCAGTGAGCGCGCCAGTCGCGGCGCCTGCGCGCGGCTGTCGGCAGGAAGGACTTTCGCCACTTCCTCCACGACGAGTTCGGTAAGCTGGCCGCGCAAGGCGTCATGCTCTTCCGGCAGGCGGATGTCCGGCGGCAGGTGATGGTCGTAGATCGCCATCCAGGCATTCCGATTGGCGCGGGCGAAACCGAAGTAGCCTTCCACCAAAGAGCGAATGCGGTCGTCCCCGGCACTGCCGAGGGCCTGGCGCATGTAGTCGGTCCACAACACGAACGTACGCGTGTTGATGGCAATGATTAGCTGGTCGTAGTTGCCCATCACGTTGTAGAGCGTACCGATCGAATACCCGATACGCTTGGCCACTTCGCGCGCGGAAAACCGCGAAAATCCGACGTCGGCCATGTGCTTGTGACCTTCGACGATGAGCATCTGCTCCAGCTCTTTGCGGCTGTGATCGGATCGTCTTCCCATATGCCGCCAATCCTAACGATCCCTGTTAAAAATGTACAGCGTCCAATTTTATATTGAACATCGATTAATTCTGCGATAGCCCTTTTGGGGAATCAGCAGGTTGAGGAATGCCATGTCCTGTTTCCCCCATCAGACGTATCGCTCGGTTCGCCGCTCGCTTGCAGCCGGTGTTCTGACTCTGTCAGCCATTATCGCCGTACCGGCCACGGCAGCCCAACCGGATGCCGCTGTTGCCGCGCTCAGCCGCCTGTCCGCCGCCCAGCTCGACACCGGCTCCGCACAGGGCGGCGCTTTCCTGAAGCAGTTCTTCCCCCGGGGCTGCGGCGCGCCGAGCGGACCGCCCGCCCCGCAGTTCGAGGCTTTCTGCGCCTGGTCCTCGGCCGACGAAGCGGATTTCGACCTGCTCGTCGGCATGCAGAGCCGCAAGGTCGTGAGCCTCGTGACCGAACCTTATGCACTCGACAGCAAGGTATGGGAATGCCGCCCGCTCTACGAGAAGAGCGATGAAGTCCCCTCGGACCTCCAGGTCTGCAGCGTGCGCAGCGCAAGCACCTCGGACCGCGCGAACTGGGCGAAGTCGTGGAAGACTTTCCTGAGTGCGGTCAACTGAGGGACATGGCGATGGCAAAGTCGATCCTGAGCGCCGCGCTTGCGGCATCCGTTTTCGCGATAGCGGAACCGGCCATGGCGCAGGCAGGGAAAGAGCCGCCTCGACCGGACTACGACGAGTTGATGACCGCGATGTGCGAGACGCCAAGCGAGGACCGTTCCTGCATCCTCGAAGGCAAGCGTCTTACCTATTGGCTGAGCTTTGACAGCGCTGTCGGCGGCCGCAGGCTCTATACGGCCGTCGCCACCGCGCAGAACGAAGCCAAACCCAGCGAAGCGCAGGATTTCGCCCCCGGCACGAAACTCTCGCTCGCACAGGTCACTTATGCGCTCGAAGGCGGGGCCTGGAAGCTGCTCGCCCGCCAGATCGATTTCGGCGGCGTCTATTCCAGCGGCGCGGCCGGAAATCCGCCGATGGACGACGATGGCGTACCGCTGTTCCGGCAGGCGATCGGAGACGGCGTGCTGATCGGCTACCCGACGCTGGCCATGGCGAACGAGGGCATAAGCGTCCACGCCTACAGTATGTTCCGTTCCGCACCGGACAAGTCCGGCCGCTGGATCTACGCAGGCGATATCGTGACCGGCTCCGACAACGGCGCGGGATGCGACCCCCAGGACACGCCGCGAAGCTGCTACTCCAGTATCGGCACGCTCAGCCTGACGGGCCGTACCAAGGGGGGCTGGCCGAAGGTGAAAACCGATCCGACCGGCAGCCTCTACGATCTCAGGAGCGGCAAGGTCCGCGGCGCGACGGCGGCGGATGCAAGTGTCTGGAACTTCGATGCCGCCCAATCCGCCTATGTCGATCCCAAGCGTCGCTGAGGAGTGATGACGATGAAACGCACGATTTCCGCACTGCTCGCAGCGACCTCGCTTGCCGCTGCAACATCGGCTCTAGCCGCCTGTCCGGCAACGACCTTCGACGGCTTCCTCGCCGCCTTCTCCGAAAACACGGCGCTGCAACGCCAGTATACGGCGAACCCGCTGACCACCCATACGATCGACCCCGCTGCCGAGCCGGAACCCCGGATGGTCACGAACCGGCTCCCCGTGAACGCAGTTCGCATGCCGATCATGCCGGACAAGGCCGAGCGCAAGCGCGACGGCCTGCTTACGACCAAAGCCCCACAGGCGGACGGCACCATGGATGTGAAGCTCGCCAAGGCGGATAGCGGCTATCAGCTTCTCTACCGGTTCCGCAAGGACGGCACCTGCTGGCAGCTTGCCGAATACACCGACGAATCTCTGTAAATTCAGCGGAGACCATCATGAACCGCCCCTTCCCGACCGCATTGCTAATGGGCGCCGCTCTGGCAGCAAGCACGGCTTCGATGCCCGCCCTGGCCGCCCCCAAAACGGCAGCCAGCACGAAAGCGGCTTCGTTCCAGACGTTCTTCTCCAGGTTCCGGCAAGCCGTTCTGGCCAATGACCGCAACAGGGTGGCCGACATGGCAGCCTTCCCGTTCAAGGACTTCAGCGGCGGCGAAGTGGATCGCAGCGCTGCTACGAAGGCGCAGTTCCTCGCCCATTACGACCGGATATTCACGCCCGCCGTGATTGCCGGAATCCGGGCGGGCAAAATCCGGGCCTTCACGCCCGGCAGCGACGACGGCGAGGCGCCAGGCCCGATCTCAAAGGGCGAATATATCCTCGATATTCCGGAATATACCGACCAGCTGATCTTCGCCCCCACCTCGTCCGGCTATCGCCTGAACCGCATTCCCTTCTATTCCTGACCCGCGGCCCACGCCGCTACCCGCGAAAGGACTGGCGATGGCCATCGAAGATCCTGCAATCCCGTCGCCGGACGACAGCGAGGAATGGCCGCTTCGCGCCTGGGGACTGGCCCTGCTCGGCGGTCTCACCGCTTTTGCGATCTACTGGATCGTCCGTCCCGACCGCTATCGTCCCGAGATCGACGCCATGGCGCTTCGCTTGGCGGTAGGCACATTTCTCGGCATCGGGGCGCTGGTCTTCGGCTTTCTCGTCGAGCGCACCCGCATCCACTGGAGCGCAGCCTGCTCGGCGATCGGGGGAGCCATCGTCGCGTTGACGATCTACTGGAACGGTCCTTTCGGCACGAAGCACAGCGAAGAGCCGTGGCGGATCGTCTGCGCCGTGCTCGCCATCGCCATCGCCGCGCCGCTGTTTCAGGCCTGGCGCGACGCCCATCCGGCCGATGGAGCAAAACGGGCCGGAAAGTTCGCCATTCCCTATCCCGAAGCCCATAGCCACGCCTGGACCAACGTCGTGCTCTGGTGCGCGGCCTGGGTTTTCGTCGGCGTGGTCTGGGCCATGGTCCTGCTGCTTTCCGAGCTGTTCCGCCTGATCGGCATCAACCTGCTCAAGGACCTGCTCGAAAAGGACTGGGCGGCGCTTACCCTCACCGGCGCGGCGCTCGGCGCAGGCATCGGCCTGCTGCGCGACCGCGACGGTATCCTGCGCCTGCTCCAGCGCGTGGTGACGACGATCCTTTCGGTGCTGGCGCCCGTTCTGGCGCTCGGCCTTGTCGTCTTCCTCGCGGCAATCCCCTTCACCGGTCTCGCGCCCCTGTGGGACGCGACCCGCTCGACCAGCCCGATCCTGCTCGGCTGCGTGATCGGCGCGCTCTCGCTCGCAAATGCCGTGATCGGCGACCACGCCTCGCACGAGACGCGCAGCCGGTTGCTGCGCGCCAGCGTCGCCGCGCTCGGCATCGCAATGCTGCCGCTCGGCGTGATCGCCGCGATCTCGACCGGCCTGCGTATCCAGCAATATGGCCTGACGCCGGACCGACTCTGGGCCGTTGTCTTCACCGCCGTGGCCTGCGCTTACGGCCTTGCCTATCTCGTCGTGCTGGCGCGTTGGCGCCTCGCTGCCGCCCCACACCTCCGTATCGCCAACTTGCGCCTCGCGGGCGGGCTCTGCCTCGTCGCGCTGGTGCTCTCGACGCCGCTCATCAACTTCGGCGCCCTTTCCACGCGCGACCAGCTCGCCCGGCTCGAAAGCGGCCGAACCCCGCTCGACAAGTTCGACTGGCGCGCGCTGCGCTTCGACTTCGGCCCGGCCGGCGAGGCGGCCACCCGCCGCCTCGCCGCAACCGGCCGCACGCCCGCGATCCGCGCCGCCGCGAAGAAGGCCCGCGATGCACAGAGCCGCTGGTCGCTCGACCCCGTCGCGCTTGAACCCACACGCCAGGCGATCGCGCCCGAACGCCTGCTCGTCCTGCCGCGCGGCACCCGGCTTCCCAAGGACCTTTACGATCAACTGAACGGCTACGCCACCTGCGGCTACAGCGGGGCCTGCACCGTGCTCCACACTCCCGGCAGCGATGAAGCGGTGATCGTCACGACCAGCGAAAGCAACCTCTGGAAGCGCGAAAACGGCAAGTGGAACAGCGCACCGGCGCGCGCCATCATTTCCGGCAAGGATAAGCTGGAGAATCTCGAAGCCGCGCTCAAGGCCGGTAACGTCGAAATGCGGAACGTGACTCGTCGCCAGGTCTTTGTCGATGGACAGCCGGTCGGGCAGGACTTCGAATAGCCCGGATAAGCGAAAGGCCGCTCCACCGTCATGCGGCGGAGCGGCCTTTCCTCATTCAACCATCGATGTCGTTCTTCCGGAATTGTTCCAGCTCTTCGTTGCGCTCGCGATAGTGCTTGATCTTGCAGTCCAGGCTGTCCAGCACGAAAGCCGATCCGGCGCCGAAGACATTTTCCTTTACAGCACAATCGGCTGTAACAAATTCCTGCCAATGCTTCTGAGCTTCGTCGAGATAACGGGCCGCTGCCGCGTAATCGGTCGCGTCCGGCCCCTTGCCTTTCAGCACCTCGTGAATCTGGGCGAGCAGTCGATCCTGAGCGGCCATTAGCGCGTCGCTATACTCGCCCATGCAATAGGCCTGAGACAGGCTTGAGCCGTCCCCCCCGCTGCAGTGACCGCCATAAGCGTCATCCTCAGAGTCCTGCGCAAAAGCGCTCTGCGGCGCCAGCGACGTCAGCATGGCCAGAGCGAACAGGATGGGCAGCTTCACGGTTTTCATCGGAAGTTCCTTGTCTTGAAAACGGGGAATATTCATTTCGCGCGGCGCAGCAGGACGATCCCGCCGAGGATGAAGGCGGCCGCGATCAGCGTCATCGGGATTCCGAAGATCAGCACGAAAAAGACCAGCGCCGTGCCCTCGTCCCGGCCAAGGCCGCTCGACGATCCGATCAGCGCCGAACCCAGGCCGCCAAAGAACTGGGCAAGAACCGCCGCTCCCACGACGATGCAGCCCCAGCCATTGCGCCGCGAGGGCAGGACCCGTCGGGCGAGAAACCATGCTACGGCGGCTGCCAGCGCGAGTGCAGGAAGAAAGGCCAGCGACATCGCGGACGCGGCGAGGCCGGGAGCGCCCATGAGCACCATGGCGAACAAGGGTTGCACGAGCCAACCCGCGACCAAGCCGACCAGACCCGGCACGACCCATTCCGAAGCGGAAGACTTCATCGCCCCACCTCGCAGGCAAGTGACGAAACGATCGGTCCGAACTTCGACGATGCCATGGTGCGACCCCACTGTCAGGAAATCCCGACAGCAGGCCTAGTTCATAATTTAGCCGTGTTCAATATTTAATTGACCATCGATCAATTATCCCTGCTGAAGCCAGTTCCGCAGCAGGAAGTTTACCTGTTCGGGATGCTCCAGCGCCGCCATGTGGCCGCACGAGCCGATCTCGTGATAGCTGGAACCGGCAATGCGCTCGTGGATCTCGCGGGCATGATCCGGCGGTGTGATACGGTCGCCGTC
The DNA here is from genome assembly GCF_058273105.1 of Novosphingobium sp. BF6. NCBI lineage: Bacteria > Pseudomonadati > Pseudomonadota > Alphaproteobacteria > Sphingomonadales > Sphingomonadaceae > Novosphingobium > Novosphingobium sp. BF6. The sequence goes on along the minus strand of NZ_CM177776.1, from coordinate 1,482,202 downwards.
GCCCACGACGACCATCGTCGGCACGCGGATCGCCTGAAGGCCGTCGAGCGAATCGGGCCGTGTCATGATTGCCTGCTGTTGGCGGATGAAGGCATCGCCGCCCACGCGCGAGGCCATGCCGCGCATCTCTTCGGCCACGACGCCTTCGGTATGATCGGCATGGACCAGCTGGCCAAGCAGCTTGTGCGTGATGCCCACGAACTTGCCGCGCCGCAGCGATTCGATCCCGATCTTGCGCTGCAAGGTGCGCTCCGGTGTATCGCTGCGCGCGCTGGAATTGATGAGGGCAAGGCGCGAGACCCGCTCGGGCGCTCGGCGCATGATTTCCAGCGCGACATAGCCGCCCATCGAAAGTCCCGCGAGTGAGAAACGGCGCGACGCAGCGGCCAGGGTACGCTCGGCCATCGCCCCAATCGTATCGTCCAGCGTGAGATCGGCAACCATCGGCGCGGCCACGTTGGCCAGCGCTTGGATCTGGCGGCGCCAGAGCGCTTGGTCGCAGAGCAGGCCCGGCAGGAACACGACTGGCTCCAGCGCCATGCCCTTCGCCGGGACGCGCTCCGTGCCGCTCCAGTTCAGGTCCGCCGCCCCATTGCCAATGCTCTCGATCGCCAAACTTGCCATGTCAAATCTCCTGAGGCCCAGATGGGCTTGCGCTCTTCATCTGTCCAATTCATGATGATGGCGATCTCGATACATTTTAGGTATGACGTGGAACTCCGGCACATCCGCTATTTTCTCGCCGTCGCCGAAGAGCGGCACTTCACCCGCGCGGCCCAGCGCCTCGGCATCGGGCAGCCGCCGCTGAGCCACCAGATCAAGGACCTGGAGCGCGAGGTCGGCACGCCGCTGTTCCACCGCATTCCCCAGGGCGCGGAACTCACCGAGGCCGGTCGCGTCTTCGAGGAGCGGGTACGCCAGATTCCGGAGATCGTCGCCGATGCCGTCAGTGCCGCGCAGCGGGCGGCAGCAGGCGAAACCGGACGTATCCGCGTCGGCTTCACCGGCTCCGCCGCGTTCAATTCGCGCGTGCCACAGGCGATCCGGATTTATCGCCGCCGCTTCCCCGACGTCGAACTGAGCCTGGCCGAACACAATTCCAACGGCCTTGTCGAAGGACTGAAGAACGGCACGCTCGACGCCGCTTTCCTGCGCCCCGACGCCGTGGACAAGCAGGGCCTGCGGCTGTTCCATCTCGCCGACGAGCCGCTGATCGCCGCGCTCGCTTCCGCCCGCATGCCGCATGACGATCCGATCCGGCTGGACCAGCTTGAGCAGGACCCTTTCATCCTGACCCCCCGTGCTCTCGGCCCCACCTTGTTCGACGCCACGCTGGAGGCCTGCCGACAGGCGGGCTTCGAACCCGTGCTCGGGCAATCTGCCCCGCAGGTCGCCTCGGTTCTGGCGCTCGTGGCGGCGGAACTCGGCGTGGCGCTGGTGCCGGAGTCGATGCGCGACGCCTCGTTCAAGGGCGTGACCTATCACGACCTCGAAGGCGACCCGCCGAAAGTGGCGCTCGCCCTCGCCATCCGCAGCGACGAACGGGCCGCCACGGTCGCCGCCTTCACGGCAGAGGCTCGCTTCCCTTCCGAACACGAACACGATTGAGCAGTTGCGTAACCGATCGGCGCCGTTTACCCGGCGCTAACCATCATCCAGTAGTCATACGCAATGTCCCGCAGCCCTTTCAGACGCGTCCGCCTGTCGCTGCGGGAAGCCGTTCTGACCGCCACATCCTACTTCGTCTGCGCCGCCATCGCGCTGCAACTTACCCGCTTTGACGGCGGGATCGCTATTGTCTGGCTGGCCGGTCCCGTGCTTTTCGCGCGCCTGAGCACGACTCCGCGCTGGCGCTGGGGCGCGATCATCCTGGCCTGCGTTCCGGCGGCCCTGAGTGCCTCGTTTCTGTTCGGTATGCACGCCTTGGCAGCGATCCCGCTGCCACTGCTCTGCATTGCCGAAGCCTGGCTCGCCGCCTGGCTGATCCGCCGGCTCTATCCGCGTTTCGGACGGTTCCAGTCGCTACCGGAAGTGGGCTCATTCCTGCTGGTGGCCGGAGTCCTCGTCCCCGCGACAACGGCTTTCGGCGGTGCCCTGTGCGCTCACATCGCTCGCGACATCCCCTACTGGCCTGCCTGGCGAGACTGGTATGCGGGGCACGCGCTGGGCATGATGACGTTCGCCCCCCCCTTGCTCCTCACGCTGCGAGGCGAAGTACGCCAGTGGATCGCTTCGTCGGACAAGTCGCGAACGGGCGAGGCCGCGCTGCTGCTCGGTCTGGTCGTTCTGGCCTCGCTGCTGACTTTCGGACAGGACCGGATTCCGCTGGTGATCCTGCCCTTCATCCCGACGATCGCGGCCACGCTGAGGTTCGGGCGGTTCGGCGCGGTTTCTTCCGTCGTCATCCTGGTGACGATCGGCCTGTCCTTCTCGCTGGCGGGCCACGGACCGACGACCCTTCTCCATCTGCCGATGGGCCAGAAGTTGCAGGTTCTCCAGATCTACTTCGCCACCATCGTGCTTACGGTCCTGCCGCTCGCCGCCGAACTGCGCTCTCGCCGACGCCTGGTGGACCGGCTCCATGCCGCCGAGGCCCTGCACCGGCTGGTGCTGGACCGGATGAGCGACATCGTCGTCAGGGTCAATGCCGAGGGGGTGGTGCGCTATGCCTCACCCTCGACCAGGCGGGTTTCGGGCTATGATCCCAGCGAATTGCTCGGACAATCGATGTTCAGCCTGATCCTGCAGGAAGATCACGCCGTGCTCCTCGATGCGCGCCGCAAGGCGCTGTCAGATCCCGAGTCCCACGCGATCGTCGAGTACCGGGTCCGCCGCAAGGACGGCATCGTCGTTTGGGCAGAGAGCCACATGCGCGGTATCGTCGACGATCAGGGCCGCACGAGCGGAACTGTCAGCATCATCCGCGAAATCACCCAGCGGCGACAACTGGTCGAGGACCTGACGGCACAGGCCATGACCGACCACCTGACCGGCGCCTGCAACCGCCGCGCTTTCGACGAAGCCCTGCTGGCGCTGCTGACACCCACGCCCTCCGGTCCGGCAGAGGACGTAACGGCAGGATGCCTGGCGGTATTCGACCTCGACCATTTCAAGCATATCAACGACCGCTACGGCCACGTCGCAGGCGATGAGGTGCTCGTCCGCTTCGTCTCGATCCTGCGCGGTGCCGTACGCGAAGGCGATGTCGTCGCGCGTCTCGGCGGCGAGGAGTTCGCCGTTCTGCTGGGCGGCTTGACCCTCGATCAGGCTCATCTCGTCTGCGAACGCATCCGCACCCGTTTCGAGGAAGCCAGCATCCTGGATTCGCTGGGGAACGCCGTGCAGGCCACCGTGAGCATCGGCATCGCGTCGCTCGTCCAGGGCGGACAAGGTCGCGACATTCTCTCGCAGGCCGACGATGCTCTCTATCGCGCCAAGCGGGACGGCCGAAACCGCACGAGCCTGCCGATTCCATCTGCGGCCGAAGAGAAACGCAGCGCCTGATCCTACCCGTCCCGATGTTTCCATCGCGATATCTTGCCGAAACCCTTGCGTTACCACGCTCGCGGCTTCACAATGCTGCAATGCAAAATCACGTGAATTCCATTTCGGCCTGAAAACGAGCATGATCGATACCCGACTGTCCCTGATGGAAGCGATCTCGTTTCGTCGCACCGTCCATGCCCGCTACAACGGCGGCATCGTCAAGCTCGCCCCGCATCTCATGTTCGAGCGGCACGGCGATCTCTTCGTCAGCGCGCTCAATCTCAGCAAGGCCTGGCGCTCGCCCGAGGAACAACGCCTCGGCCAGTTCAAGCTCGCCGGGCTCGAAGTGACCGAGCTGCTGGAAGAAGTCTTCGAGCCGCTCGCCACTTACGAAGCGGTCCCGCCGCGCAGCGACGATACCCTGCTCCTGGCAATCTGACCCGCTGAGCCGCGCGCTTTCGGTCATTTCATGACGGATCTCTTCGCCGGTTCCGCGCCGCCGCATCGAACGCCGCTGGCCGCCCTTCTCCGTCCCGCCTCGCTGGACGAAGTGATCGGACAGGACCATGTGGTCGGCGCAGGATCAATCCTGCGCCGACGCGTGCGTGCGGGATCGCTCGGCAGCGTCATCCTCTACGGCCCCCCGGGGATCGGCAAGACTTCGATCGCGCGTGCGGTCGGTGCGATGCTGGGCAAGACTTTCCGACCGCTCAACGCGACACGGGCCGGGGTCGCCGAAATCCGCAAGCTGGCGGACGAGGCCCGCGTGCACCCGCTGCTGATCTTCGTCGATGAAGTGCAGCGCTTTTCCGCCACCCAGACCGACGACCTGCTGTCGATCTGCGAGGACGGCATCGCCGACTTCATCGGCGCCACGACCGGCAATCCCTATCACGTCCTCACCCCGGCGCTGGTCTCCCGCTCGACCATCCTCAAGCTGGAACCGCTCGCCATCGCCGACATGGAGAAGGTCGTTCACCGGGGGATCGAGCATCTCCGGGCGAGCGGCGTGGCTCTGGGGATGACGCCCGAACAGGTCCGCCTGATCGCGGGCCGATCCGGCGGCGATGCCCGGCGCGCGCTGACGACGCTGGAAAGCCTGGCGCTCGGCCACGAGGACGCCGCGTTCGACGTGACCGACGCGATGCTGGAAGAGGCCTATGCCGCCGCTCCAGTCAATCACGACAGGTCCGGCGATGCCCATTACGACGTGGTTTCCGCTTTCGTGAAATCGATGCGCGGCTCCGATCCGGACGCCACGCTTTACTGGCTCGCACGCCTGATCCACGGCGGCGAGGATCCACGCTACATCGCCCGCCGGATCATGATCCATGCCTCCGAGGATGTCGGTCTGGCCGACAACACTGCCTTGCAGACGGCGGTGGCGGCGCTCCATGCGGTCGAGAAGATCGGCTATCCAGAGGCCCAGATCGTGCTCGCCCATGCCGCGCTGCACGTCGCCCGTGCGCCGAAGTCGGCCTCGTCGTCGCGGGGCATTTCGGCGGCGCTCCAGTTCGTCGCCGCACAGCCGCCCGCGCAAGTGCCGCTTCACTTGCGCGATGCCCATTACAAGGGCGCGGCGCAGCTCGGCCATATCGGCTATCAGTGGCCCCACGACGACCCGCGCGGCTGGGTCGATCAGGTCTATTCGCCTATGCCGAAAGGCTCGCTCTACCGTAGCGAGGCGCGCGAAGCGGGCACTTTCGAACGCCGTGCCGATGAACACTGGCGCCGCGTGACCGGCATCGACCAACCCCGCCGCGACGAGACCTGAAGCCGCGTCCGGCCGGGCTCACGCCACCTTGAACAGAGCGGTCCGGGCCGTGAGGCGATCGACCTCCTGCGTGAGACTGCGCGCGGCGGCCGAGGCCTGCTCGACCATGGCGGCATTCTGCTGGGTTGCAAGGTTCATTGCGCCGATGGCGGTGGTCACTTCGCTGACCGACGTGGACGAGGCGCGATTGCCCTCCGCCATGCCGCCCAGCAGGACATGGACCTGCCCGACATCCCCGGCGATATTCTCGAAAGCGCCATCGACACGCTCCACGGCACCCAGCGCGGAAACGATCTCGGCCTGAGTCACGGTCAACTGCTCGCGCGCGGAGCGAGCCTCCTCCTCCGAGCGCATGGCCAGCGCCGAGACGAGATCGGCGACGACCGCGAAGCCGCGTCCCTCCTCACCCGCCCGGCCCGCTTCGATCGCCGCGTTCATCGCCAGCACACGGGTCTGGAAGGCGATCTTGTCGAGACCTTCGATGACGCCGTCGATGTTGATCGCGCTGTCGGACACCCGTCGCATCGCATCGACGGCCTCGGCCGCAATCCCGCGTCCGTCGTTGACCGTGGCTATGGCCAGATCCGCCCGGCCGACGGTCTCGCTCGCCGCATTCGCGCCAGACCGCAGATTGCCGTCGATCTCCAGCAGCGCCGCCGAACTCTGTTCGAGGCTGGCCGCACTGGCCTCCGTGCGCCGCGCGAGGTCCTCGGAAGCCTGGGCGATCTCGAAAGCGCCCCCACGGATGGTCTCCGTGCTCGATCCGGCCGAAGCGATCAGTCCCCGCAAACCGGCTAGCGCGGAGTTGTAGTTGCCGCGAAGGCCCTCGTACCCTTCCGGAAACCGATCGACGATCTCCGCCGTGAGATCACCGGAGGACAGTCGCGACAGACCGCCTCCCAGCGCGGCGACGACTCCGCGCTGCTCGTTGTCGGCCGCTTCGCGCGCGGCGGCGGCATCGCGGAAAACCTGCAAGGCCCGCGCCATGTCGCCGATCTCGTCCGGTCGATCGAGGTTCTCGATCTCGACCTCGTGATGATCCTCCGCGAGGCGCAACATGGTCCGGGTGGCGTCTTCCAGCGGGCGGAACAGGCGCATGGCTGCCCGCCAGCACAGCGCCGCCGCGATCGCGGTGACAAGCAGGGCGACGATCAGCACCTGCCAGCTCACGCGGTCGACTTGCGCGTTGAAGTCGCTCGCCGGGAAGCCGACGAAGAGGATCCCGATCACTTTCCCGTCGGAGTTGCGGATCGGATCGTAGCCGGCGAAGTAATCGGTGCCGAGGATATTGATCTGTCCCCGCCAGGATTTTCCCTCGACCAGGATGGCGTCGCGCACCGGCCCCGCCTCGAAACGCGAACCGAGCGCGCGCGAGCCGTCGTCGAGCATGACGTTGGTGGCCACGGGCAAGTCTTCCATGAAGATCGTCGCCATGCCGCCGACCAGTTCCTTGATGCGGTCCGCCGTTGCATTGTTCCCGTTGAGCACGGTGTCCCCGGCCCGGAGTTCCCCTTCATGCAAGTTGAAATTCAACCCGTTCGCCTGGAGCACCGACCATGCCACGCGCATGTTGGTATCCAGCCTTTCGGTCCCTTGCTTGCGGGCGCTTTCCACCATGAGCACACGCGTTCCGGCGAAGAGAAGCGCCGAAAGGAGCACGAGGGCGGCGACGGTCATCAGCGTGACCTTGGTGGAAAGAGGTTGTCTGTTCAGAAATGCACGCAGGCGGGTCATCGGGTCTTCTCTACTGGCGGGCAGAGCCGAAGCTGCGCCCCTATCAATCTGATCGGAATGGATAAATTCGAACAATAGTAATCTTATGACACTCCGCGACGTTTTCTTGCCCATGCCCCGATCAATCGCGCGTGAAAGAACATGAAAATTTTGTAACCTCGCCTCCACGCCCGCTCCATGGCGGCAGGTCTAGAAAGGTCATGCGGCCCGGGAGCCGAATGTGACATTCGCACCCTCGTCATTGCCTCCGGTTTTCGGGCCGCACCTTCCGAAAGACCAATGAAACTCCGGGCGGCGTTCCCCCACGCCGCCCGGACTTTTCGTGAGGCACGCCGTGGCTGCACCGATTTTCTTCGACCCTACAGGAAACCGGCGCGTCCGGGTTCGCCGTCTGTCGTTCCTTGCCCTGCTCTCGGCCATCGCCGCCTGCGTCGTCTTCGCGACGACCGTGGCCAGCGTGCCCGCCCCGCCGCCCCTGCCGATCGCCTACGAGCATGCCTCGCCGCTGCCGTTCCGCGCGCAGATCGGACACCTGACGCGGCGCGCCCGCAAGTTCCTGTTCGGAAAGCCCGCCGTTCCCGCCGCGACGCCCGGCGCCAAGCCGATCACCGTCGGCTTCTACACGCCCTGGAGCGACGACAGCGCCACGTCGCTGGAACGCCATATCGACCGGCTCGACTGGGTCGCCCCCGCCACGCTCTCGGTCGACAAGACCGGCAGCCTCAAGATCGACGACGACGCGCGGCTCGACCGCCTGCTGGCGACCGCCCTGCACCGCCCGCTCGTCGTGCCCGTTCTTCAGAACACCATCGACGGTGACTGGCAGGGCGATGCCACGGCCGCGCAGCTTGCCAATCCCGCCCGTCGTCATGCGCTGGAAGCGCAAGTCTCCGCCTATCTCGACAAGACCGGCTATGCGGGCGTCATGGTCGATTTCGAGACCATGCCCAGCGGCAGCCTGCCGAACCTGCGCCTGTTCCTGAGCGAGTTGCGCGCCCAGCTTGCCCCCAAGCACCGTATCGTTTCGGTCACGATGCCGATCGACAATCCGGACTGGTCGACCCGCGCTTTCGCGAGTGTAGCAGACCGGCTGGTGCTGATGGCCTATGACGAACACTGGCAGGGCGGCACCCCCGGCGCGATCGCCTCGAACCCGTGGTTCGCGCAGAAGCTATCCCATGCGCTGGCAGGCCTGCCGCAAGGCAAGGCGATCGTCGCGCTGGGCGAATATGCCTACAACTGGCACGACGGCAAAGCCGACAGCATGACCGTCGAGGAAGCCTGGCTGGATGCCCACGACAGCGGCACCGTGCCGCAATACGATGCCATGAGCGGCAATGCCGGTTATTCCTACGACGATCAGGGCCACCGCCACGACGTCTGGATGCTCGATGCCGCCGCCACCTGGAACCAGATGCAGGTTCTCTCGCGCCTCGGCGTCGGCGACATCGCGCTCTGGCGCCTCGGTTCGGAAGACCCCGGCTTCTGGAGCACGGTCAAGGCCTGGAGGACCGGAGCAAAGCCCAACCTCACGCATCTGGTACAGGCCGCCAATGTCGACGTGGAAGGCCAGGGCGAGATCCTCGACGTGACCGCCACCCCGCAGGACGGCAGCCGCGCGGTCCAATTCGACAAGACCACCGGCATGATCTCCGCCGAGAGCTATACCCGCCTGCCGACGCCCTATGTCGTGCGTCGCACCGGCACCCTGCCCAAGAAGCTCGCGCTGACTTTCGACGACGGCCCGGACCCGACCTGGACCCCGCGCATCCTCTCGATCTTGGAGCAGTACCACGTTCCGGGCACCTTCTTCATGATCGGCGAGAATGCCCTCACCAACCGCGACCTCGTCAAGCGCATCGCCGACGACGGCGACGAGATCGGCAACCACAGCTACACCCACCCGAACATGGCCGAGGAAGCCGCGACCGGAATCGGGCTGGAACTGAATGCCACCCAGCGCCTGATCGAGGCGACCACCGGCCGTTCGATCCGCCTGTTCCGCGCGCCCTATTTCGGCGACGCTGAGCCGACCACCGCCGACGAACTCGTTCCCGCCGCGATCGCCCGCGAGCACGGCTATACCGTGGTCGGCCTCCACGTCGATCCGGATGACTGGAAGCGCCCCGGCGTCCAGAACATCATCGACAGCACCATCGCCCAGGTGGAATCGGCCACGCCCGACCGCTCGGAAAACGTGATCCTGCTCCACGACGGCGGCGGCGACCGGTCGCAGACCGTCGCGGCACTCCCCGTCATCATCGAGCGGCTGAAGCAGGACGGCTATACGTTCGTCCCCGTCTCGACCCTCGCCGGACTTTCGCACGATGCGGTGATGCCCAAGGTGGACGGCGTCGATCTTGCCGCCGTGCGCGCCGACGTCGCGCTGTTCGGCGCGCTCGCAGCGATCCTCGTCGGCCTGAACTGGACCTTCTTCTTCGCGATCTCGCTGGGTGTGCTGCGCTCGGTCGGCCTCGCCTCGCTGGCCAGCCTGCTGCGCCGTCCCCAGCCGATGGCAGCGCCGGAAGACACATGCTCCCCGCTCGTCACCGTCATCATCCCCGCCTACAACGAGGAACGCGTGATCGAGGCCTCGGTGCGGCGCGTGCTCGAAAGCGACTATCGCCAGCTCCAGATCATCGTCGCCGACGACGGCTCGAAGGACCGCACCAGCGCGATCATAACCGAAGCCTTCGCCGACAATTCCCGCGTGGAACTGCTGACGCTCGTGAACGGCGGCAAGGCCGCTGCGCTCAACCGTGCGCTCAAGGATGCGCGCGGCAGCGTGATCGTGGCGCTCGACGCCGATACCCATTTCGAGGTCGAGACGATCTCCCGCCTCGTGCGCTGGTTTGCCGATCCCGCCATCGGCGCAGTGGCGGGCAATGCCAAGGTCGGTAACCGCGTGAACCTCGTCACCCGCTGGCAGGGCGTGGAATATGTGACCGCGCAGAACCTCGAACGCCGCGCACTGACCAAGCTCGATGCGATCATGGTCGTGCCCGGCGCAGTCGGTGCCTGGCGGCGCGAAGCACTCGATGATGTCGGCAGCTATCCGGAAGACACGCTAGCGGAGGACCAGGACCTCACTATCGCCATCCAGCGCAAGGGCTGGAAGATCGCCTACGACGAGGACGCCGTGGCCTGGACCGAGGCGCCGGAGAGCTTCAAGGCCCTGTCGAAGCAGCGCTTCCGCTGGTCGTTCGGCACGCTCCAGTGCCTGTGGAAGCATCGCGGCACCCTGGCGAAGGGCCGTCCTTCCGGCCTTGCCTTCATCGGCATGCCGCAGGCCTGGCTCTTCCAGATCGTCTTCGCGGTGGTCTCGCCCGCGATCGACCTCGCCCTGCTGATCTCGATCGGCGGCACGGCCCTGCGCATCTCGCAGCATGGCTGGGCGCAGACGCAGACCGACGTGCTGCGCATGGGCGCCTACTGGCTGGCCTTCACGCTGGTGGACCTCGCCTGCGGCTGGATCGCCTACCGCCTCGACACGCGCCGCGAGCGGTTCCGCCCGCTGCTGCTGCTGGCCCAGCGCTTCGTCTATCGCCAGCTCATGTACAGCGTGGTGATCCGCGCGGTGGGCGCCGCCTTCGCGGGCAAGGGCATCGGCTGGGGCAAGCTGGAACGCACCGGCCGGGTCAGTGCCGCAACCGCGGGTCAGCCTGCCGCCACGCCCGAGCGGGATCTGGAACCGGCCTGAAAATTCAGAACCGAGACGACGGGATGGTCAGCCTGATCTCCAGGCCGCCGCCCGTCGCATCGTCCAGCGCGATTGCACCGCCATGGAGCTTCGCGACCGCCTCGACGAGCGCCAGCCCCAGCCCGGACCCGGCCGTCGCGCGGCTGGGATCGAGCCGCCCGAACCGTTGCAGGGCGGCCTCGCGCTGATCGGCAGCGATGCCCGGACCATCGTCCCGCACGCCCAGCACGACCTGCTCGCCATGCCGCTCGGCAAAGAGCGTGATGGCGCTGCCGCCGCCCGCATATTTGACCGCGTTGTCGACCAGATTGCCCAGCGCCTGGCTCATCAGTTCCCGGTGCAACGATACCGAAAGACCCCAGGGCGCCTCCGCCCGCAGCACGAAACCGGCATCCTCGGCATAAGGCTCGTAAAGAGCCGCCAGATCGCCGAGGAAGTCCTCCAACAAGGTCTCCTCGAACCGCTCCCGCCCGATCCCGGCCTCGGCGCGGCCGATCTGGAGTGCCGTCGTCAGAATGCGGGTCAGCGTATCGGCCTCGGTGAGCGCTCGCTGCATCGCCGCCTCGGCCGCGGGATCGGTCACTTCCGAAACAGCCTGCTCCAGCGCCGAGCGAAGCCGCGTCACGGGGGAGCGCAAGTCGTGCGCCAGTCCTTCGGCCACGACCCGCAATTCGCCCACCAGCGTCTCGATCCGCGCCAGCATCGCGTTGATTTCACCGGCGAGTTCATCGAAGGCGTCACCGGAACCGTCGAGCGGCACCCGCGCCTCGAAAGCCCCGCTGCCGACCCGGTGCGCGGTCTGCGCCATATCGTGGACCCGCTGGCCGACCAGTCGCGAAGTCAGCACCGCCACCAACGTGGCCAGCGGCAGCGCGAGGAACAGCGCCGCCAGCAAGGCCTGCTCGAAACTGCGCTGAAGCTTGAGATCGCGCCCGATCTCGATCCCCGCCAGCAGGGTCGAGCCGTCGGCAAGACGCGTTTCCGACAGCGCCATCGTCTGCGGCTGGGTGCTGTCGCTGCGATAGAGCATCGTTTCGAACAGGCTTCCGGCCTCCGGATCGGGCGGCGGCAAGGCCGAAAGGTTGCCGGCGATCGCCCGCCCGTCGCGGTCCGCCAGCAGCAGGACGGGAGCGCGCCGCCCCTCATTGCCGAGGCGGCGCTCGATATTGGCTTTCAGCGCTGTCGTGCCGCCGTTCTGATAGGTATCCAGCAAGTCGTCGCGCAGTTCGGCGACCAGCGCATGCTGCTCGTCCCGCACGCTCTGCTGGCCCGCAACCCAGACGAAAGTCAGCACGCCCCCGGTCGCGACGAGCTGGAACAGAACGACTGGAACGAAGAGACGAAACGTCGTCGAGCGCAGGAAAGCTCCGGTGCGCCTGCCCATTCCTGTCTTCAAGCGGAAAGCCCAAGCCGGTAGCCAGCGCCGCGCACCGTATGGAGCAGCGGCGCCGCACCATCCTCGTCGAGCTTGCGGCGCAACCGGCTGACATGGACGTCGATCACATTGGTGCCGGGGTCGAAGTGATAGTCCCACACCGCTTCGAGCAGCATCGTGCGCGTCACCACTTCGTCGATATGGTGCAGGAAATATTCAAGCAGGCGGAACTCGCGCGGCTGGAGGTCGATCGCGCGGCTGCCGCGCCGGACCTTGCGGGCGAGCAGGTCCATTTCCAGATCGCCGCAGACGAGCCGCGTCTCCACCGCCGCCTGTCCGCCGCTGCGCTTCACCAGCAGGCGCACGCGGGCCAGGAGTTCAGCGAAGGCGAAAGGCTTGGTGAGGTAATCGTCCGCGCCCGAGGTAAGCCCGGTCACGCGGTCGTCGGTCGATCCCAATGCGGAAAGCACGATCACCGGCGTCTCGATCCCCCCGGCGCGCAAGGCCCCGAGCACCGACATGCCGTCCATCTGCGGGATCATGCGGTCGAGCACGATGGCGTCGTAAGTGCCGTCGCTGGCCAGAAACAGCGCATCGCGCCCGTTCGCCGCGCGATCGACGACGAAACCTTCCTCGCTCATCCCCTTGGCGATGTAGGTGGCCGTGGCGTCATCATCCTCGACGACCAGCAACTTGTGACCCATCTCTTCGCCCGGCCCCTTCACGTCGTATTACGGAGCGGTCTGCTCCGGCTCCCGGGCGAGATCGATCGTGCGAACCGCGCCCTGATGCAGCACGGTCAGGTGAATAGGCCTTTGTCCGCGCGCAGACAACTCCTCTGCCAAAGCCTGGAGCGTCGGCGGCTCGCGCCCGTCCGCACGCTCGATCCAGTCGCCCACGACCAGTCCCGCCTTCTCGGCATGACCGCGCGAACGGACGCTGGTGACGACGAGGCCCGGCTGCGGCCCCGGCACGGGATCGGCGGTAAAGTCCAGCACCTGCCGCCAGTCCTCGCCGGGCGGGTTGCCGTGGGGACGCGGCAGGCTCTGTCCGATCATGTTGAAATGCCGCTGCGCCCAGAGATCGCCCCAGGTCAGCGCCCCGGTCACCGCCAGCAGCGCGCCGAGCATCGGCAACAGCCCGAGCAACCGGTTCTTGCGCTCGTTCATGTCCGTCATCGTCAAGCCGCTTCTCCCCGGAGAAGAGACCGGCGGGTACGGGACGGGTCCGAACAGGCAGGAGGGAAGACGGGTGAAACGAACATCGAGCAGTATGGTCCTCGGCGCCAGCATGAAGCTGGCCGCAAGCTACACCCATGCCTTGCACTATCGCACCGCGCGGCGCCCAAGTCACATTAAGGAAAGTCCATGTTCGCTCCATACGGCGGCAAGGTAGTGCGGCGCAGAGCGGCATGATGTCCACAATGACTTCTCTCAGGCCGCGGCGCCGAACCGCCATCGTGATCGCGACGATCCTCGTCCTCGTCGCGCTGTTGGGCGGCGTGTCCGGGTGGCTCGGCGCATGGAAGGCCAGTCCGTTCGTGGACATGCCCGCGCGGGGGAAGGTCATCGAACACCGCTACGCCGCCGTACTGCTGTCCGGCGACATGGGCCTGCGCTCCGGGCTGGGCGGTGAGCTTGCGACGCGCCTCGCCGATCACGGCATCGCCACGGTTGGCGTCAATTCGCTCAATTACTTCAAGGTCCGCCGCACGCCCGAGGAGGTCTCGGCGATGCTGGCGGAGGCCATGCGCCGCGCCATGGCGCTGGGTCATACCGACCGCGTGATCGTGTTCGGGCAATCGTTCGGTTCGGACATGGTCCATGTCGGGCTGGAGCATCTGCCCGCCGACATGCGCCGCCATGTCGCTCTGGTCGTGCTGACCGTCCCCACCCGCACCGTATTCCTGCGCGTCTCGCCGCTCGAATGGCTGGACGAGACCCGGCCCGATGCGCCCGCCCTTCCCAGCGCGAGCAAGCTGGACTGGCTTCCGGTCGTCTGCATCCACGGACGCGAGGAGCCGGAAAGCCTCTGCCCGCTGCTCCACCTGCCCCGCCTGACGCAGATCGTCCTGCCCGGCGATCACTATCTGAACAAGGATGTCGACCGCCTATTCGGAGCCGTCCGCAGCGCCATCGCCGCCCACACATTTGCTGGTCCGGAGACCACCCGATGAAACCTTTCCGCCGCGCCTTTCGCCGCGCCCGCCTCAGCGCCATTTTTCCGATCATTCTCGGCGCCCTGACCGCCGCCGGCCCCGCCCGGGCCGCCAATGCCGCGGATCCCTTCGGTCATTGGCTCAATCCGCACGGTGACGTGGAAGTGGCAGTCGCGCCCTGCGGTGCCATGCTCTGCGGCACCGTTACCTGGGTCGGCGGCCAGGCCGTGGCGGACGCCGCCGATGCCGGGGTCGGCCATCTCGTCGGCACCCAGCTGCTGCGGGATTACCACCGCGAAGGCGACGGCGGCTGGCAGGGTCAGGTCTTCGTCCCCGACATGGGCGAGACCTTCTTCTCGCGCATCCACCAACTCGATCCTGGCCATCTCAAGATCAGCGGCTGCATTCTGCATGGGGTTATCTGCAAATCGCAGACCTGGACGCGGCGCCCATGAACACGACCGTCCCGCAAGCGCTATCCAGACGCCTTGCCCACCTGAAACCGCTGGCCCGCAGGCTGGCGGTTCCGGCGCAGCTGGCGGTCGCGGCGCTGGTTCTGACGCTCGCGGCGCTCTGCCTCCACCGGCTGGCGGTTTCGCTGAACATCCATGCCCTGATGCGCACCGCGCGCGCGATTCCCGGCTGGCGCCTTGCCGTCGCGCTCGGCCTGACGACGGCGAGCTATCTGCTGCTGACGATCTACGACGTCATGGCACTGCGCACGATCGAACGGCCGCAACCCTACCGCACCGCCGCGCTCGCCTCGTTCACGAGCTATACGCTCAGCCACAACCTCGGCTTCGGCATCCTGACCGGCGCCGCAGCGCGCCTGCGCATCTACGGTGCCAAGGGTCTTACCACCGGCGAAGTGGCGCGCGTCACCGCCATTGCCGGGATCACTTTCTGGACCGGCGTCTTCGCCTCGGTGGCCCTGGCCCTGCTGGTCCATCATCGGCCGCTGGTCGTGGCGCAGCACGTCCTTTCCCTCGGCGTCCAGCACACGGCAGGCGCCGTGCTGCTGGCGCTGCTGGGGGCGGGAACGCTGCTGGCCAAACGCTGGCACCTGCCCGGCCCTCAGGCGATCGCCCGCATGACGCTGGTGGCGCTAGCCGATATCGCGGCGGCCTGCGGGACGCTTTACGTGCTGCTGCCCCATGCCGGGATCGCGCTCTATCCGCCGCTGCTGCTGGCCTATGTGCTGGCCATCGTGGTAGCACTGGTGAGCCACGTCCCCGGCGGCCTCGGCGTGTTCGAGGCGACCGTCGTCGCGCTCTGTCCGCAGATCCCGGCCGGAGAACTCGTCGCCGCCCTGCTCGTCTACCGCATCGTCTATTATCTCCTGCCGCTGGCGGTCGCGCTCGTGCTGCTGCTGCGCCACGAACATGCCCGCTGGCGGCGCCCCGCCGTGCTCGCGCTGAAGGCGGGCGAGACCATGCTGGTCAGCCTCGCCCCCCGCGCCATCGCCCTGCTCGTCTTCCTCGGCGGTGCGATCCTGCTGCTCTCGGGCGCCACCCCCGCCCTGCCGGAGCGCATGGCCGACATTCGCGGCATCGTGCCGCTGCCTTTCGTCGAAGCCTCGCAGATCGCCGCCAGCCTCGTCGGAACCTTACTGCTGCTGCTCGCCCCGGCGCTTTACCGGCGCCTCGATGCCGCCTTCCTGCTGACCCGTGCGCTGCTGCTGGCGGGCGCCGCCTTCTCGCTGGCCAAAGGCCTGGACTGGGAGGAAGCGCTGACCCTGCTCGCCGTCGCAGGCGTGTTGCAGATCGCGCGCAGGGGCTTCTGGCGCCGCACCGCCCTGACCGCCGACGTGATGAGCGGGAACTGGGTCCTGGCCATGGTCGCAACGATCGCGCTGGTTACGGTGATCGGCTATTTCGCCCAGACCTTCCCCGCCTATCGCGGCAGTCTCTGGTGGAAATTCGCCTGGTCGGGGGATGCTTCGCGCTACTTGCGCACGAGCTTCGCCGTCGCGGTGGCGATGAGCGCCGCGATCCTGCTCGCTTTCCTGCGCCCCTCCCGCCGTGCCGTGCTGCCCGACGAAGATTCGCTCGACGTCGAGGCGACGCTTCGCCATGCCACCCGCTCGGAATCGATGCTGGCGCTCACCGGCGACAAGCGGTTCCTCGCCGGTCCCGAGGGACGATCCATGCTGATGTACCAGATCCGGGGCCATTCCTGGATCGTCATGGGCGATCCGGTAGGCGATCCCGCCGACTGGCCCGAACTGCTCTGGAACCTGCGCGAGCGGGCCGATGCCAACCAGGGCCGGGTTCTGCTCTATCAGGTCACGCCCGAAGTCCTGCCCATCGCCATCGACATGGGCCTGCAACTGATGAAGTACGGCGAGGAAGCACGGGTGGATCTCTCCCGCTTCGGCCTCGAAGGCCCGGCTGCCCGCCCCTTGCGCCACGCCATGCGCCGCGCCGAGCGCGACGGCGCCGAATTCACCATCGTCCCCGCCGCCCGCGTGCCGTCGTTGCTGGGCGAACTGCGCGCCGTCTCCGATGAATGGCTGCGCGCCAAAGGCCAGCGCGAGAAGGCCTTCAGCGTCGGCCGTTTCGACGAAGCCTATATCGCCCGCTGCGATATCGCCGTGGTGCGCTGCGAAGGCCGGATCGTCGCCTTCGCCAATCTCTGGAAGACGGCGGGGCGGGAGGAACTCTCGGTGGACCTGATGCGCCACCGCGCCGAAGTGCCCTATGGCTGCATGGACTTCCTGTTCACCCGCCTGATGCTCTGGGGCCGGCAGGAGGGCTATGCCTGGTTCAACCTCGGCCTCGCGCCGCTCTCCGGCATCGAGGCCCGCCGGCTTGCCCCGACCTGGGCGCGGGCGGCAGGGATGCTGTTCCGCCACGGCGAAGCCTTCTACGGCTTCGAGGGTCTGCGCAACTACAAGGAGAAGTTCGCGCCGGTGTGGGAGCCGCGCTATATCGCCTGCAACGGCGGCATGGCGACAGGCCGCGCCTTGCTGGACCTGCAAGCGCTGATCTCCGATGGCAAGGGGAGTGCCGCACGCCAGCGCAACCAAGCCCGCAGGCCCTAGCGAAGCTGTCTCCGAAAACCGGCAGGTAAAGGTGGAGCGTGACTGTCCAGGCCGCCCGCCCGGCGCTATCGTCCTGCCGAGACGACCAGAAATCCGGAAAGTCCACTACCCGATGACCGTCATTGCCGCCCGCCTCTATCGCCAGGGCCAACCCGCCGAGCCGGTTTCGCTCGATAGCTGCCCGCCGATCCCGGACCACGCCAAGGGAGAAGCCGAGGACTTCGTCTGGATCGGCCTCCACGAGCCGACCGAAGCGGAACTGCGCGCCGTGCAGAAGACTTACGGCCTCCACCCGCTGGCCGTGGAGGATGCGCTTAAGGCCCACCAGCTACCCAAAGTCGATATCTACGGCGATCAGCTCTTCGTGGTCGCCCGCACGGCTCACCTCGAAGGCGACGAGATCGTCTATGGCGAAACCTCGGTGTTCGTCGGCAAGCATCATGTGATCTCGGTCCGCCACGGATCGGCCCGTGCCCATACCGAACTGCGCGCTCAGCTGGAGGCGGCGCCGACGTTACTCTCCAACGGCGTCGATTATGTGCTCCATGCCATTCTCGACTTCATCGTCGACGGCTACCTGCCGATCGTCGAGACCATCGAGGAAAACGTGCTGGAAATCGAGAAACGCGCCCTCGATGCCTTCCTCGACCGCGAGGACGTGATGCGCCTGTTCGGCCTTCGCCGCGAACTGATCCGCTTCCAGCGCGTGCTCGGCCCCATGGCGGAAGTGAGCAGCAAGCTCGTCCACCTCGACGTGCCTTATCTCGATGCGGCGGTGCGGCCCTATTTCAAGGACGTCTACGACCATGTCCGCCGCGTCGAATCCATGGTCGCCAACTTGCGCGAGGTACTGACCACGGTGTTCGAGGTCAGCCACCTGCTGGAATCACAAAGGCAGGGAACGATCACCCGGCAACTGGCGGCCTGGGCGGCGATCCTTGCCGTCCCGACCGCCATTGCGGGGGTCTACGGCATGAACTTCGAGAACATGCCCGAACTGCACATGCGCTACGGCTATTTCGCCGTGCTGGGGGTAATCGGCTTGCTCTGCGCCACTCTCTATGCCTGGTTCCGGCATACGAGGTGGCTCTGATCCGTCAGAGCTGCATCCGAACCTGAAAGCCCAGTGCCAGCGCATTCGGCGTCGAGCGGAAGCTGAAGGCGCCGGGGTCGATGATGTATTGCACGTCGGGACGGATCACCAGCCAGCGGTTCGCCTGAAAACCGTAGCTCAGTTCCAGCGCGGTTTCGCCCGCGGGAAGCGAGGCGTAGCTGCCCGGAACCGGCGCGGTGTCCACATGGAGGCGGCGCAGGCGCGGATCGACGACGGCATGGGTAAAGCCGAGACCGATCGTATCGGCATCGCGCCCCTTGAACGTGCCGGTCTTGACCACGCCGCCCGCATACCAGCGGGTGATCTGGCCGGAAATCTGCGGATTGGCGGTGAACTGACCGAACAGCGAAACGCCCCGGCTGCCGCCGCTTTCGCGGTAGATCATCTGGTCGGCGAGGATGTAGAAGCCGCCGCGCCCCTTGACGGTGCCGCCGCCGCCCTGCTTGTTCACCCGTGCGGTATCGTAATAGACGCCGACCTTGTAATGACCCGGCAGGACGCGGCTGCCCGGACGGGTGCCGGGATCGTACTCTACCTCGAACGGCAGCAGCACACCGATCGTCCCGCCCGCGAAGGGGTTCCAGGCATTGTCTTCGTCATTGAGACGCGGGTTCACCTGGTAGACGCCGGTTCGCAGCACCACGTCCGGACGCAGCTTGTAGCGTACCGCGACGCCCCAGCGGGCATTGGGATAGTTGTACCAGCCGCTGTCTCCGGACATCGAGAGCGGATGGGCACAGAACGCCGCGTTCACGAAGTTGCAGCCGATGGGCATGCCGCCAAGATCGTTGCCCATCGCGAAATAGCCGGCACGGACATTCAGCTCTCCGCCCATCAGGTTCTGCTCGATGCTGGCCTCGGTCAGGCGCGCATAATAGCCGCCCGCTGCTTCCTGGATCGGCAGACGGTTGCCCACGAAGTCCGATGACATGCCTACGCCGCGCCGGTCGTTGAACGTCACATGGACGATCCCGCCCTGCCATCCGGCCAGCTTGTCCATGTCGAAGTCGGCGCCGAGGCGGACCTGATGGACATAAGTGGTCCCGCGCCGCTGGCCGCCGTCGACGGCCGAGAAGGTTTCCGAAACATAGTCGCCCCGGAACGTCACGCCGCCCTGCTTGAGGTCGCTGCGCAGCCCGCCCCAGTCGCCGGTCAGAGTCTCGCGTCCGGCAGGCGGACTAATGGCAGGTGTCGGCTGCGCCGGAGCGACTGCGGCTTCCTCGCTCGCGTCTTCCTCGGCATAAGCGGTGGTCGCGGCGAACGGCGCGGCGATCAGCAAGCCGCAGCCGGTCATTCGGGCCGCGATCCGGACGATAGGTCGTGTCATGAGAATGCGTCGGGCCAAAGCCCCCTCCTTCCCGCCGTCAACCAGGACGCGGGATCACTTTTATGGATGGAACAGGCAGAGGCGGTGCCGTGGCACCGCCTCCCGAACCGTTACGGCAGCTTGTAAGCGATCACGTAGTCCCCGCGATCGGGCGACTGGCGCGCACCGCCGGCGGTAATCACCAGGTACTGCTTGCCGGTCTTCGGCGACTTGTAGCTCATCGGGCCGCCCTGGCTACCGACCGGCAGACGGGCCTTCCAGACTTCATTGCCGTTCGCCGAGTTGAAGGCGCGCAAGTAGTAGTCCTGGGTTCCGGCGATGAAGACGAGACCGCCCTGCGTCGCCAGCGTGCCGCCCAGCGTCGGCATGCCGATCGGGATCGGCAGACCCATCTTGACGCCCATCGGTCCGGTGTCGCGCACGGTGCCGACCGGAACCTGCCACTTGATCTTGCGGGTCTTCATGTCGATCGCCGAAAGCGTGCCGAACGGCGGTGCCTGGCAGGGAATGCCGAGCGCCGAAAGGAAGCGGTCCTTCACCACCGAATAGGGCGTGCCCTTCAGCGGAACGCTGCCCATGCCGGTGTTGACGGCTTCGCCTGCGGCACCGGCCTTGCCCGCCTGTTCCTTGGTCTGCGGGAACATCTGGACCCAGAGGCCGAGGCGCATGTCGTTGGCGAAGATCGTGCCGCTGGTCGGGTCGATCGAGAGACCGCCCCAGTTCATGCCGCCCAGCGATCCGGGGAAGCTCAGCGACTTGTCGGTGCCGGGCGCGGTGTAGAGCCCTTCGTAGCGCATGCCCTTGAAGGCGATGCGGCACAGGAGCTGGTCGAACGGCGTGGCACCCCACATGTCCGCCTCGGTCAGCGGTCCGACGCCGATCTGCGGCATCCCGACCGACTTGGGCTGCGTGAGCGAATAAGGCTCACCCGGAATATTGGCGGCCTTGACCTTGACGTTCGCCACTTCGGTCAGCGGCTTGCCGGTCGCGCGGTCGAGTACATAGAGCTGCCCGGCCTTGGTACCGAAGACGAGCGCGGGCACGGTGGCGCCGTTCTTCGCCGCGAAGTCGAAGAAGGTCGGCTGCATCGGCAGGTCGAAGTCCCAGAGGTCGTTATGAACGGTCTGGAAGTGCCACTTTTCCTTGCCGGTCGTGGCATCGAGCGCGAGCATCGAGGCCCCGTACTGGTGATCGAGCGAGGTCCGGGGAACGCCGTAAAGGTCCACCGAGGAGCTGCCGACCGGCATGAACACCGTGTTGGACGCGGGGTCATAGGACATCGCCGCCCAGACGTTGGGCGTGGAACGGGTATAGGTCTGGCCAGCCGGAGGCATGCCGGTGATCGCCGGATTGCCCGGATCGAAGGCCCAGCGCAGCTTGCCGGTGATCACGTCGAAACCGCGCATGACGCCGCCCGGCATGTCGACCTGGACATTGTCCGCCACGCGGCCACCGACGACCACGGTGGTTCCCGCCATCGTCGGGGCCGAAGTCAGCTGGTACTGCGGGTCGGGTGCATTGCCGAGACCGGCCTTGAGGTCCACCCGGCCGCCGTTGCCGAAGTCCGGGCAGAACTTGCCGGTATCGGCATCGAGCGCGATCAGTTCGGCATTGATGGTGTTCATCACGATGCGGCGCTGGCACGGCGCGCCCTCGGGCACGGTGACCGCGGTGATCGGGGTCGAGCCGGGCATGTTAGGCTGCTGGAGCGGCGCCTTGGCATCGAAATAGGCCAGGCCGCGGCAACGGTTCCAGACCGAGGCCCGCGCATCGATCCGCGCCTTCCACTTCTCGCGGCCGGTATCCGCATCGAGCGCGATCACGTTGTTGTGCGGCGTGCAGACATAGAGGGTGTCGCCGATCTGGAGCGGGGTGTCCTGGTCCTCGGCGCCGTTGCCGTCGCTGATCGCGATGTCGCCGGTGCGGTAGGTCCAGGCGACCTTGAGCTTGTTCACGTTGTCGCGCGTGATCTGGTCCAGTGCCACGAAGCGGCTGCCGCCGCCGGTGTTGCCGTAGGCTTCCCAGTTCTTCTGCTCATGGGCGGGATCGACGGGGATCAACGCGCCTTCCTGACCGGAGAAGGCCACGGTCGGGTGCGGCACGAACATGCCCGCGAAACCGGCGACCGAGGCCGCGCCGACAACTGCGGCAACCGCCAGCGAAGGTTTCCACGCGGGCACGCGGCCCGTCGCGCGCAGCAGCAACGGATAGGAGAGCGCCACGACGGTCGCGCCGACGCCCATCGCCAGAAGGCGGGAGATCAGCGGCCAGAACGCGAAGCCCACTTCCCACAGCGCCCAGAGGACGGTCAGCAGGAAAATCGCGCCGAACAGCAGCGCGCCCGCCGGGCGACGGCGGGCAATCAGGAAACCGGAAACGAGCAGCGTGATCCCGGCCAGCGCAAAGTAGAAACTGCCTCCGAGACTGACGAGCTTGGCGCCCGCGATCGTGAAGAAGAGTCCCGCTCCAAGAATCACTACTCCCAATAGGAGTAGCCATGCCCGGGTCAGCAGACCACTATCGTTCGTCGTGCCCCGCATGCGGCACCTCCTTGCTTGCTTTCGTACGAAACGGATTCGGATCCCTGCGGTACGGAAACGGCAAAAGGCGCGACCATGCAGACTTCGAACATGCGAAGCCGGAAACGCGCGCAATCAATGCTTTGCCGGTATTTGTTACCGCACGGATTGGAAGCATCGCGCATAGCGTTTTCACCACACCCCCGACCAATTTGAATTGCGCAAGGGTCATCGTTTATTGCTTTGTTATTGCTATAATATTCCAAAACATAAGAGCATGGAAGGCTATCTTTTTGTTATGGCTTCGCGCTCCCGACGAGAGTCCGAAACCCTTCCAGCAGATTGTCTATCGATTAAGTTGACAATTATCTCGCGTCCTGCAAACCGCTGCTTTGTGTCAGGTTCATGGGTACATGGCGCGGTCCGCCCCTTGCATGACGGTCCGCAAGGGACGAAATTGATCCCAACCGGGCCGTTCCCGGACGAGGCCCTGCCCGACGAACGATGCGCCTGAAGGACGGCGCGTCTTCCCGGTGCCGGGCAGGATGTGAAGGTAAGCGAATGTCGAATAACCCGCGCGCCGAACGGTCGTGGCTTCCTGGTTTCGGAACGCAGGTCATGCTCGGCATGGTCTTCGGCCTCGTGGCCGGGCTCGTCGTCCGGCAGATCGGCTCGGACAGCCCACTCGCAAGCGGCGCCACCGAGACATTCCACACGATCGCCCAGATCTTCGTCCAGCTTCTGCGCACGCTGGTGCCGCCACTGGTCTTCACCGCGATCATCGCCTCGGTTGCGGCGCTGCGCGGGCTGGACAATGCGGTCAAACTGGTGGGCCAGACCCTGCTCTGGTTCGCCATCACCGCACTGATCGCCGTGCTTATCGGCATCGCCCTCGGCCTGACCATCCAGCCCGGCCTCCATGCCAGCGTCGATGCCGGTGCCGCGCAGGTCCCCAAATCCGTGGGAGGCTGGCTGGACTTTCTAAAGGGGTTGGTTCCCGCCAACTACCTCGGCATCACCGCATCGACCACACTGGAAGCCGACGGCCCGGCGACCTCGGTTTCGTTCAATGTCCTCCAGATCATCATCGCCGCCGTCGTGGTCGGCGCCGCTGCCGTAAAGGTCGGTGCGAAGGCGGAAGGCTTCCTGGCCTTTATGACGTCGGCCAATCTCGTGCTGCGCCAGCTGCTGCGCTGGCTGATCGCGCTGACCCCGCTCGGTTCGGCGGCCCTGATCGCCAATGCGGTGGTCAGCTACGGCTGGGACGCCCTTTCCGCACTCGGCGCCTTTGCGGGCGCAGTCTATATCGGTCTCGCGATCGTCCTGCTCGGCGTCTATCCGCTCCTGCTGCTGGTCCACCGGATCAACCCGCTGCGCTTCTTCTCGGTCGCCTGGCCGGCGATCCAGATCGGCTTCCTCTCGCGCTCGTCGGTCGGCACAATGCCCGTTACCGAGGAAGTGACCGAGCGCCTCGGCGTGCCCCGCTCCTACGCCGCCTTCGCTGTGCCGCTCGGCTCGACCACCAAGATGGACGGCTGCGCGGCGATCTATCCGGCAATCTCGGCGATCTTCGTCGCCCAGTTCTACGGCGTGCCGCTCCAGCTTTCCGACTATGCGCTGATCGTCTTCGTCTCGGTGATCGGCTCGGCGGCGACGGCGGGGCTGACCGGCGCGGTGGTGATGCTGACGCTCACCCTATCGACCCTGCGCCTGCCGCTGGAAGGCGTCGGCCTGCTGCTCGCGATCGACCCGATCCTCGACATGGGCCGTACCGCCGTGAACGTCGCCGGACAGGCCCTGGTGCCGACGATCGTGTCCGAGCGCCTCGGAATACGCGGGCCGATGCAGATCGAAGCGGCGAACGAAGCGGTTCCCGCCCCCCACTGATCCGGGTGGGAACTGAAAAAAGGGGGCGGCGGCCACGGCCAGCGCCCCCTTTTTCATTCAGCGCGCGTCCTCGGCGTAGAAGCGTTGCATGTCGAGGCGCATCTGGTGCAGCGCCTCGGGGTTGAGATAGACCATGTGCCCGGCCGGATAGTAGCGAAACTGCAGATTCTGCCGCAGGCCCGGTTCCAGCATCATGTGCTTGAGATCGCGCTCGGTCGAGAAGAACGGCGTCGCCATGTCGTAATAGCCGTTGAGCGACAGCACCCGCAGATGCGGATTGGTCCGCATCGCCGTGCCGAGATCGGCGGTGACGTCGGCCACGTTCTGCGAGCGCCCCGCAGGCGGGCGGTGGCTCCAGTCCCAGTCGAAATCGCCGCCCTCGCGCGCGCTCAGGCGGTAATCGAGATCGGTCTTGTAACCGAGCTGCGTGGTGAGCTGGTCAAGGAAGCTGCCGACATAGAGCCCGCTGATCGCGGTATCCGAGGGATCGTACTCGGGGCTTTCACCCGCCGCATCGGCATCGATACCCTTGTAGCGACCGTCGAACCGTCCGACCGTCTCGCGCCCGCCGCGCAGCAGCTCCTTGCGGAAACGGCCGAGATCGATACGCAGATTGGCCTGCTTGACATAGTCCACCGAAAGTCCGGTGAAGCGGCTCAGCTTCTGCGCCACGGCATCTTCTTCGGCAGACGTGATGTCCTGCCCCTTGGCCAGCGCGGCGGCATATTCGCCGTTGGCGAACTGGCGGGCCTGTTCGACGAATTCGTCCACGGTGGCCGGGCGATCGGCGACGCGGCCATGATACCAGGCGACTGCCGCATACGTCGGCAGATAGCCGAGATGGATGGTGTCGAAACCGGACTGACGAATGCCGTAGTTCATGATCGAGGAGAGCAGCACCACGCCGTTCAGCGCCATGCCGCGATCCTCAAGCTGGTAGGCCAGGGCGCCCGAGCGGGTGGTGCCGTAGCTTTCGCCGAAGATGTACTTCGGATCGCCCCAGCGCGCGTTCTTGGTCACATAGCGCATGATGGCCCTGGCGAAGGCATCCACGTCCTGATCGACACCGTAGAAGTCCGCGGGCTTGGCATCGCCCAGCGGGCGGGAATAACCCGCCCCCACCGCGTCGAGGAACACCATGTCGGTGCTGCCGATCAGACTGTCCGGGTTGGGGCCGACATCGTAGGGTGCCGGGCGCACCGCCTCGGGATTGCCGGTGCGGACGTGCTCGGGCGCGAAACTGCCCATGCGCAGCCAGAGGCTCGCCGAGCCGGGACCGCCGTTGTAGAAGAATGTCACCGGACGGTGCCTGCCCGGTGCGGTATAGGCGGTGTAGAACATGCTGGC
Organism: Novosphingobium sp. BF6; assembly: GCF_058273105.1. Lineage (NCBI taxonomy): Bacteria > Pseudomonadati > Pseudomonadota > Alphaproteobacteria > Sphingomonadales > Sphingomonadaceae > Novosphingobium > Novosphingobium sp. BF6. The sequence continues at coordinate 1,456,738 of NZ_CM177776.1, read as the reverse complement.
GGTCGGCTTGCCCTGCGCGTCGCGGATCGTCAGGGTTCCGGCCGTGGCGGTATAGGCGATGGACTTGCCGTCGACCTTCGCCGTGCCCTTGCTGGTCTTCGTCACTTCCTCGACCGGCGCGCTGGCCCAATTGGCAGCGACCGCCTCTGCCGTTTTTTCGGCATGCTGCTTGGCTGCGTCGGGCGCTTCGCCTTTCTGGGCCAAGGCAGGCTGGGACAGGACGAGCAGGGAAGCAAAGGCAAGGAAGGCAGGAAGCCGCATTGAATTTCCTCTGGTTTCTGGTGCGAACCGAAAGGTTTTTTATCGGATTGTGACAGTCCCACAAGATGCGTGATCGCAGCCTTCGCGAGCCCGCCGGGAACCGGGCGAGGCGCCGAGGTTTGTTTCCAGACTTAATGCGAAAGGACAAACCATGCGTTCGGGTCTACTCTGGCTGATCGGCGTTCCTATTCCCATCATCCTGCTGCTGGCTTACTGCACGGGCCACTTCTGATCTGGCGATAGCAAATCTGTCTGTCCCTGCGGCAGCGATCAGTGATAGACGCAGGGCATGTCCCCGCCCTCTTCCCTTTCCCTCGACCTGCGCAGCTATGGGCCGGACAGCACGACGGACAGCCATAGCTTCGCGCAGATCGTCCTGCCCCTGGAGGGCGGGCTGACGATGGAAATCGGTACGCACGGCGGCAGGGTCGGTCGCGGGGAACTGGCCTTCGTCGAAACCGACATGCGGCACGACCAGATCAGCGCCCATGCCAACCGTTCTTTCATCCTCGACCTCGACCCTGACGCTCTGGCTCCCCGTCTGCGGGAGGAGCTTGGGCGCCGTTCCTATTGTGCGCTGTCGCCGGCCGCGAACAAGCTGGTCGATTTCATGGCGCTCATGGCTACCCAGCAAAACGCCGCCCGTGAAACCACGCAGGCCATGGTGGACCGCTGGGCACCGCTCCTGTTCGAAACCCTTGCCGGTGGAATACCCAAGGCCCGGCTGCGCCTCGCGGCCCTGCTCGACCGCCTGGAAGCCGAACCGGGGCAGGACTGGACCGCCGCCTCCATGGCCCGCCATGCCGGGGTCGGGGTCAGTCGCCTCCACGAATTGTTCCGGCTGGAACTCGATACCACGCCCCGCGCCTGGCTGTCCGAACTGCGCCTCAAGCGCGTCAGGGAAGCGCTGGCATCGGGCCATCTTTCCATCGCCGAACTGGCCTATCGCTTCGGCTATTCCGACCAGAGCGCCTTGACCCGCGCCATGCGCAAGGCCACCGGCCTGCCCCCGGCGGCCTATCGCCGACAGATGCGCGAAACTCGCGATATCGGATCGGACCCTGTGTCAAAACCGGCGTAGACGCGGTCAAGACCCCCGGCGCAATGCCGTTGTAGCCTGCCCTTTCAGAGCGTTTTCGGGTCCGGTGAAATCACCCGCCCCACGAAAACGCGGCAAATGCACCCGGAGCTTGCAGTGTCGGATATGCGGAATACGATTGTCGGCGTAGGTTTCGGGGCGGCCGCCGGTGCGGTCTGGGGACTGGTCTTCCTTGCGCCCGAAATCGCCGGCGATTTCGGACCGCTCTATCTCGCCGCGGGGCGCTATCTCGCTTACGGACTGATCGCGGCCGTCCTGCTGATGCCGCGCTGGCGGACGCTGATGCGCCAGCTCGGACGCGCCGAATGGACCGCCCTGATCTGGCTCAGCCTGCTGGGCAACACTCTCTACTACATCCTGCTGTCGAGTGCCGTGCAACTGGCAGGCGTCACCGTGACCTCGCTCGTGATCGGCTTCATTCCGGTCGTGGTGACCGTCGTCGGCAGCCGCGATGCGAGCGCCCCGTCGCTGGCCCGGCTGGCGCCTTCGCTCCTGCTCGGGTTCGGCGCCGTGGCCTGCATCGGCTGGCAGACGCTCGGCAACGTGCGCGCGGAAGCGGGAATCATGCCGCTGGTCGGCCTGCTCTGTGCCGTGGGTGCACTGTTTTCCTGGGCGAGTTTCGCGATCGTCAACAGCCGCTGGCTGGTGCGCCTGCGCGAAGTTTCCGCGCACGAATGGAGCCTGCTGCTCGGCATCGTCACCGGCCTTCAGGCCGTGCTGCTGGTGCCGTTCGCGCTGCTGCTCGAACCCACCGCGCATGATGCCGGCGCCTGGTATCGCTTCCTGGCGGTCTCGGCGGCGGTGGCACTCTTCGCCTCGGTCGTCGGCAATGCTTTCTGGAACACCATGAGCCGGCTGCTGCCGCTCACCATGGTCGGTCAGATGATCCTGTTCGAGACTGCCTTCGCGCTGCTCTACGGCTTCCTGTGGGAAGCACGCCTGCCGACCGTCCCCGAACTGCTGGCGATCGCCTGCATGGGCGCCAGCGTCGTGACCTGCCTGACCGCCCATGGCCCCAAGCGAAAGACATAAACGGCTGTTCAACCAGATTGCTCATGCAGTTTAGCAGCAGCAACATTGTTCGACTATTCCGGTAACTCTCCATAGAGACACCCTGACCGGCAACATCTCGGAAATACCTATCGATCGGTTGCGAACCGAGACTTTCAAAAGTTCGATAGTCCGTCGTTTCTCACCCGATGAGAACCACTCAAATTTCAAAAAATCATCACCGATCACTATTTAACACAAATTCGACTCATCGCCGCAGAGGCACGACTCGGCCATTAAAGTCCCATTTTACAACGAAACAGGTCTAAGGGGCGCCTTCCCCGCTTGATGCCTCACGCGGCATCGCATCCTTCCCCGGCCGCTCGACGGCCGCGCCTCCCGCTCGGCGATAGTGGTGCCTTCCTGTGCGCCTGCCCGGGCGTGCACGGAGATAGACATGCACAATCCCGTTGCGCAACACGCGCAATTCGGCTGGTTCAAATCCCGCCGGGAACTGGCCATCGACGATATTACAGTTGTAGACCGCTCTCAACTGAACCGCGCAGTCGCTGCCGCCGCGCTGGGCAATGCGATGGAATGGTTCGACTTCGGCGTCTACGGTTATATTGCCGTCACCTTGGGTCATGTCTTCTTTCCTTCCGGCAATCCGACAGTACAGCTTATCGCCACGCTGGCCACTTTCGCCGCAGCCTTCGTCGTGCGTCCGCTCGGTGGGCTGGTCTTCGGCCCCCTGGGTGATCGCTACGGACGCCACAAGATCCTGGCACTGACGATGGTGATGATGGCCCTTGGCACTTTCGCCATCGGCCTCATTCCTTCTTACGAACGCATCGGCATGGCCGCCCCCGTGCTGCTGCTTGTCGCCCGCCTCGTCCAGGGCTTCTCGACCGGCGGCGAATATGGCGGTGCCGCAACTTTCATCGCCGAATACTCGACCGACCAGAAGCGCGGAATCATGGGCAGCTGGCTCGAATTTGGCACGCTCGGCGGGTACATCGCCGGCGCGGGAACCGTGACCGCCCTGCAGATGTCGCTCAGCGATGCGGACATGCTCGCCTGGGGCTGGCGCGTGCCGTTCCTGATCGCCGGGCCGCTGGGCCTCCTCGGCCTCTACATGCGCCTCAAGCTAGAAGAAACGCCCGCATTCCAGGCCTATAACGAACAGGTGGATGAGCGCGAAGCGGACCGCCCCAGCCTGTCCGATATGTTCCGCCTGCACTGGCCCCAGTTGTTGAAGTGCATGGGACTTGTCCTCGTCTTCAACGTGACCGACTACATGCTGCTCACCTACATGCCCAACTATCTGACGGTGACGATGGGCTATGCCGAGAGCAAGGGCCTGCTGCTCATCATCCTGGTCATGCTGGTGATGATGCCGCTCAACGTGGTCGGCGGCCTGTTCAGCGATCGGCTGGGCCGCCGCCCGATGATTATCGGCGCCTGTGTCGCGTTGATGGTACTTGCGGTTCCCAGCATGCTGCTGATCGGCTCGGGGAACGACGGCCTCATCTTCCTCGGCCTGATGACGCTGGGCATGGCGCTCGTCTGCTTCACCAGCTCGATGCCCTCGACGCTGCCCGCGCTGTTCTACACACCGGTCCGCTACAGTGCCCTGTCGATCGCCTTCAACGTGTCGGTCTCGCTGTTCGGCGGCACCACGCCGCTGGTGACGGCATGGCTCGTCAGCCGCACCGGAGACCCGCTGGTCCCGGCCTATTACCTGATGGGCGCGGCGGCGATCGGTATCGTGACGATGCTGACCGTACGCGAGACCGCAGGCCTGCCGCTGCGCGGCTCGCCCCCGGCAGTGGAGAGCAAGGCGGAGGCCGTCGCCCTGCTGCGGAGCGATCAGGATATCACGGTCGACGATGCGATCCCGGCTATCACCCCCGCGGTACCCCAAGTCGCCCAGACGCGAATGGCTCTGACCTGAGTCTCATCGCGGCATGACTTACCCGGCCGGTTGTCCCAAGCGACAACCGGCCGGTCGCTTTTGCGCCGCAGTGCAACAAAAAGCACTCTAGCGACGTTTCCGGGGGGCGTCGCATATTTCACGGACCCTGTTTTCGCTCTCATGACCATGCACCGCCGCGCCGTTCTGTCGGGCATTCTCGGAGGGGCCGCTGCCTTCGGCCTGCCGCGCATCACTTTCGCTGCCGGTGAAGTCCAGCGCGTGGACGACCTGATCGCCCGCATGACGATCGAGGAAAAGGCCGGGCAGATGACCTGCCTTGCCGATGCTTTCCGCCCCTTCAACCCGCCCAACCCGCAAGCCGGTATTCAGGACGAAAGGCGCCTCTCGGAGGAAATCCGCAAGGGCCGGGTCGGCTGCCTGTTCAACGGTATCGGCGTGGCCGGGGCGCGCCGCGCGCAGGAACTGGCGGTCCGGGAAAGCCGCCTCGGCATTCCGCTGCTCTTCGCGGGCGACGTGATCCATGGCCTCAAGACGATCTTCCCGGTTCCGCTCGCCGAAGCTTCGTCCTTCGACCCCGAACTCGCCCGGAGCACGGCGCGCGCCATGGCCGTGGAGGCGACGGCCGCCGGCCTGCATCTCACGTTCGCACCGATGGCGGACGTCGCCCGCGACCAGCGCTGGGGCCGCGTGGTGGAAGGTTCCGGCGAGGACGTGACCCTCACCGCCCTGCTCTCGGCAGCCCGCGTGCGCGGCTTTCAGGGGCGGGACTTGCGGCGCTCGGACTCGCTGCTCGCCTGCCCCAAGCATTTCGCCGCCTACGGGGCTGTGGCAGGCGGACTGGAATACGGCAGCGTCGATATCAGCGACGAAACCTTGCGCGAAACCCACCTGCCGCCTTTCGCCGCTTCCTTCGCGGCGGGTGCCCTGACAACGATGGCCGCCTTCAGCGAGATCAACGGCGTGCCCGCGACCGCCGACCACGCCCTGCTCACCGATACTCTGCGCGGCGAGATGGAGTTCCGGGGCTTCGTCTTTTCCGATTACACCGCCGACGAGGAACTGATCGCCCACGGCTATGCCGAGGACGAACGCGACGCCGCCCGCCTCGCCGTGCTGGCCGGGGTCGACATGTCCATGCAGAGCGGGCTTTACATCCGTTATTTGCCGGAACTTGTGAAATCCGGTGCCGTCCCGATGGGCACGGTCGATGTCGCGGTCCGGCGCATCCTCTACGTCAAGCTTGCCATGGGCATGTTCGACAATCCCTGGCGCTCGCTGGACGAGGAAGCCGAGCGTACCCGCATCGCCACCCCCGCTCATCGCGCGCTGGCGCGGGACGCCGCCGGTCGGTCCATCGTGCTGCTGAAGAACAGCGGTGTGCTGCCGATCGATACTGCGCAAGGGCAGAAGATCGCGTTGATCGGTCCCTTCGGCGAAGACCGGGACAACGTCTACGGTCCCTGGGCCTTTTACGGCGACCCCGGCAAGGGCGTGGACCTGGCCGCCGGTCTGCGCGCCGCCCTGCCCGACGCGGCGAAGCTGGCCGTCGAACCCGGCTGCGGCATGGACGGTCCGATCGGCGGCGGCATCGCCAGAGCAGTGGAAATCGCCAAATCTGCGGACATCGTGCTGCTGGCCATCGGCGAATCCCAGACCATGTCCGGCGAAGCGCAGTCGCGCACGACGATCGAGATTCCCGCCGCCCAGCAGGCGCTGGCAGACGCCATCGCGGCGACCGGCAAACCGGTCGTCGTGCTGCTGCGCCATGGCCGCGCGCTCGCGCTGCACGGCAGTGTCGCCGATGCGCAGGCGATACTGGCGACCTGGTTTCTCGGTTCTGAAAGCGGCCATGCCGTTGCCGATGTGCTGTTCGGCAAAGTCAATCCGTCGGGGAAGCTTCCCGTCAGCTTCCCCTGGGAATCCGGCCAGGAACCGTTCTTCTACGATCGCAAGTCTACCGGTCGTCCGGTCGTGGACAACCGCACAGAGTATCGCGCCCGTTATACAACCACAGACAACAGCGCACGCTTCCCGTTCGGTCACGGATTGAGCTACACCGAGTTCGTGCTCGACAATCTCAAGCTGTCGGATAGCGCGATGCGCTGGGACGATACGGTGGAGATTTCTGTCCGGATCACCAACAAGGGCAGTCGTCGCGGCAGTGAAGTCGCACAACTTTACATTCGCGACCGCGTCGCCAGTCGTACCCGTCCCATTCGCGAGTTGAAGGCCATGCAGCGTGTTTCCTTGTCTCCGGGCGAGAGCAGGACGATCCATTTCTCGCTGATCCGCAAGGATCTGGAATTCATCGGTCAGGGCAGCAAGCGGATCGCGGAACCCGGCATGTTCGACATATGGGTGGGCCAGTCTTCGACCGGAGGACTGCACACACAGATCGAACTCTACGCTGCTGCACTGCCGAAAAACTGACGTTGCACTGCCGCAAAGAACGCGGACTGCGTTGCAGATCGCGGAATCTGGCGTTTTTATGAGCATTCCCTTCGGATTTTCCCTTTACTTACGGCTGTATTACCTTGATTGTATTGGAACCGATCGACTTTGGAATATCTGGAGGAAGATGCGATGCCTGATAATGAACAGAACGACCTCGCGCGGCTGACGGTTGACCTCCTGAGCGCTTATTTCGCCAACAACAGCGTGCCGAGCAGCGAACTGGCCGGCCTGATCGAACAGACCCGTTCTGCGCTGTCGGGCGACGCGACATCCTCTGCCGGCAGCGAGCCGGTCCATACGCCTGCCGTTTCGATCGAGGAGAGCGTGGCCTCGCGCGACCATATTCTCAGCCTTATCGACGGCAAGCCCTACAAGAGCCTGAAGCGCCATCTGGCCAACAACGGCCTGACCCCGGCCGAATACCGCACCCGCTACAGCCTTCCCGGCGACTACCCGATGGTCGCTCCCACCTATTCCGAGCACCGCCGCGCCGTAGCGCAGCGCATGGGACTTGGCGGCCGTCCGAACAAGGCCAAGGAACCCGCCGCGAAAACCGGGACCGAGAAGTTCGCCCCGACCAAGGAAGCGGCACCCAAGGCAAAGTCGGCTCCTGAAAAGAAAGAAGCCGTGAAGACGGCCGCCAAGGCGAAGCCGCGCAAGCGGTTCGCTCGCGATCCCAAGGCGGCTGAACAGCCCGCGGCCAATTCCTCTTCGGGCGATACCGCAATCCAGGCTCCTGCGGCGGCACCCAAGGCCGTTCCTGCTGCGGCCGGCAAGGCAAAGCCGAAGACCGCAAGCAAGAGCAGGAAGACGCCCGCCACCGCCAAGAGCGCTAGCCCTTCGCCATCCGCAGCGGCGCCGGCGACCACCTCCAGCGACGCGGCCCCCACGCCTGCGACCGCAGAGAAGGCCAAGGCCGCCAGGAAGTCTTCGCCCACCAAGGCAGCCAAGGCTCCCGGCGCGACCTCACGCCGCGCACAGGCCAAGCGCGAAACGACCGGCACGTCCGAATAAATGCAACGCGTCCGGCATGGCGGAGATATCCGCCATGCCGGACGTTTCTCGATTCCGCTTCAGAACTTCAGGCCGAGCCGCGCGTAATAGAAACCGCCACTCAGCCCGAACGGCGCAAAATTACCATAGAGACCGGAGCCGTCGGCTGCGATGGCCCCGTGCCTGTCGGGATAGACATCGAACAGGTTGTTCGCCCCCACGGCGATATCCAGAGCCTCGGTGAGCTGATAGCCGATTTCGGCATCGGCCACCCACTTCGCACCGAACCTGCGATCGGAAGCTGCGAGGTTGCTCGACTCCGTATACGTCCCATAACGCGTCACGCGCACCAGCGCGCGGAGCTTGTCGAGAGACCAGTTGCTCGACAGCACCACCTTGCTGCGCGGCAGTGCAGCCACCAGATCGCGTTGGGCCTGACGACCGAACAAGGTGACGTTGAGATTGCTCAGCGCATCCGGGTTGTCGATCACATGAAGAATCTTGGTGCGGTTGTAGCTGTAGGCCGCATTGAGGCGAAAAGTGCCAAGCGAGGCCGTATCGAGCGTATATTCGCCCACCACGTCCACGCCGCGCGTGCGGGTGTCGATGGCATTGGTGAAGAACTGGGCGCTATCCACGTCGTCGATACCGTTGGCGACAAGGATCTCCTTGATCGCCGCGCCACCGTTGGAGGCCGTGCCGAGAAATTCGGTCTTCACGATACGGTCGTCGATGCGGATCTGATAGGCGTCGATCGTCAGGCGGAACGGGCCGGTCTCGTAAGTCACGCCCGCCGTGAAATTGAGCGACTTCTCCGGCTTCAGCGGCTTTGCACCCAGCGCGATAGCAGCTTCGCTGTTGACCGGCAGGAATTTCGAGACCGTCGAGACACGCTCATCCCCGATCAAGGTTACAGTGTTCTGGGTGGTCGAAAACGCCGTCTGCGCCAGCGAGGGGGCCCGGAAGCCGGTATTGACGCCGCCGCGCAAGGCAAGACCTTGCGCCAGTTCGACACGGGTCGAAGCCTTGGCACTGAACGTGTTGCCGGCACTGTCCGAATAGTGCTCGAAACGGCCTGCAAGCCCCAGGAACCAGCCCGGCGTCAGATCGGCCGAGAGATCAACATAGGCCGCCACGTTGTTGCGGCTGATACTGGAAGCATCGGCTGGTGACGTGCCGGTGAACGAGACAAGCCCCGGCGAAGGCGAACGGCCGCCGTAGAGCTGGCCGAACGGCGTGCCGTCCACCGGGATCACATAGCCGCCGTCGCGGTAGGAATCCGGCTCGCCCGCGATGTTCCGGAATCGCTCCCAGCGATGCTCGACGCCCAGCGACAGGCTGACCGGCTTGGTGAACCCGAGGTCCACGTCGCGGCTGACATCGAGATTGTTGACCCAGAGGTCCTGCTTCTGCCGCCCCATGAAGAAACTGCTCTTGGAATTCGGTCCCAGCGAGGGATTGAGCGTGTTGTCAGCACCCAGCTTGACGTTGTCTCGCCCGAAGCTGCTGGAAAGATCGAGCGACCATCCGGCGACCTCGCTGCGAAGCCCGAGCGCGGCCTGCCAGTCCCACTCCCAGATCCGGCGATAGGCTTGGAAGCCCGCCGGATAGAGCTGCGGCAACACCGAGGCGCCGGAACTATTGGCCAGTCCGCCGTAGCCCGTCGCCGAAGCGAAATAGGCGCCGCGTGCGTCGTTGATGTCGCGGTAGCTCAGGGTCGAGAAAGAGTAAAGCGTGGTGTCATCGCCTACCGGCAGTTCGGCGTTGTAGCTGGTGTTGACGATCTTGTCGCGATTTGAGCGGCCGTAGCCACCGGCGATCAGGTGGTTGGCATCAGCCTCGCGTGGGTCGGGCTGGCCGTTTACCAGTGGATAGACATAAGGCACCGGCTGGGCCGAGGAATCGGCGCGATCGTGGTACTTCGCCTCGATCGAGAAGCGCGCGAAGCCGCCATCGCCCAGCGGCGTGCCGTAAGACCCGGCGATTTGCGCCAGCGCCCCGCCCTTGTCGTAAAGCTGGCCGCCGGTCACCGAGAATTCGCCGCCACGCGGGGCGCTGTCGAGAATGATGTTGATGACGCCGGAGATCGCATCCGAACCGTACTGCGCCGCCGCGCCGTCGCGCAGCACTTCGATCCGGCCAACCGCGCTGGTGGGGATCAGGTCGATGTCCACCGGGGTCGATCCCCCGGAAATGCGCGAGAGATTGTTGATGAGCGAGGTCGTATGGCGGCGCTTGCCGTTGACAAGCACCAGCACGTAATCGCCGGAAAGTCCCCGGATCGAGATCGGCCGTACGCTCGCCGACGTACCGCCGCCGCCCAGCGCGGGCATGCTCAGCGACGGGATGATGTTGCCGAGGATTTCCTTGAGGCCGGTGCGGCCGGTATTCTTCAGTTCCTGCGGACTGATGACATCGATCGGTACCGGACTGTCGGCAACCGAGCGCTGGATGCGCCCGCGCGCGCCGGTAACGACGATCGCGGAACCTTCCGCATCTGCCGCTGCGGCATCGGCGGCAGGCGCTGCTGCCACCGCTTCCTCTTCTGCACGCACCGGACTGATCGCGAGAAAGGAAACACCGACAAGAAAACTGGATACTATAAACTTCTTCACAGGAGCCCCCGAATTCATAAACACGAGAGCTTCGTGCCATCTCAATTAAATCATTTGAAATTGAATTACCTTATTAGAACGCGATTTTTTCTTGATTCAAGCATTCAAGATGAATGCGCCATACAGCGGCCTTGCCGACTTCACTTCGCCAAACGTCCGGAATGTATCCAGAACGACTTGCTGATCGGATATAACTCTATTGTCGATCGGCACGCGAAGACGAATGTTCTTCTCCGCCGTGGCACGGGCGATATCCGGCGGCAGGCCGGTTTCCTTCGCCAGCACCGCGCCATAATCATCGACATGTCCCTTGGCCCATTCGAGCGCCCGCGCCTCGCGCCGAAGGAAATCGCTCAATTGCTCGCGTTTGCTCGCAATGGCGCTTTCCGGCGCGACCTCGAAGCCGTAACCCTGCACGAAGTCCCGGCCATCCACGACGATCCGGTCGCCCTCGGCCTGGGCCGCCGCGACGTAGGGCATCCATGTCGACCAGGCATCCACCGCTCCGCTCTGGAGCGCGGCACGGGAATCGCTCGGAGAAAGGAACACGATCTTCACATCATCCGCCTGGAGACCCGAAGCGATCATGGAGCGAAGCACCAGATAATGCCCTACGCTTCCACGCGTCGTGGCGATGCGCCTGCCCTTCAGGCCTTTGCCGTCATGGACCGGCGACTTTGCGGGCACGAGAATCGAGAGCGCACCATCCAGCCGTGCCTGGCTGCGCTGGGCACCCACCGCCTTGATCGGACTGCCCGCCTGATAGGCGAACTGAAACGGCGCATCGCCGACAAGTCCGAGATCGACTGCGCTGCTGCCCAGCGCTTCGAGCAGGTTCTGCGCTGCCGGAAACTCCGACCACTCGACCTGATAGGGCGCTCCGTCCAGCGCGCCGGATGCCAGCATGAGCGACTTGGTGCCGCCCTTCTGGCTGCCGATACGGAGTACCCGCGCATTTGCGCCAGCGCCCCGGCCGCAAGCGGCCAGGGCGACAGTCGCGGCAAGTCCCGCAAGCAGATTGCGTCTGTTCAGCATCAATCAGAGATCCGTCCAGAGCGGTTCGTCGGCAATCAGGATGCGGTGCAGTTCGCGCGGGAAATCGCCGTAGTTACGGACCGCGAAGTGTACCGTGGCGCGGTTGTCCCAGAAAGCCACCGTCCCCGGCCGCCACGAGAAGCGCGCCTGAAGGTCCGGGCGCTTGTACTGGCGCAGCACTTCTTCCAGCAGTTCACGGCTCTCCGACAACTCCAGCCCGAGTATCTGCGGCTGCTGCGAGAAATTGACCCAGAGGATCTTCTCTCCGGTCTCGCGGTGCGTCCGCACGATCTTGTGTGCGACGATCGGATATTCGTGTCCGGAAAGCTCCAGCGCGGGCACGAAGTTATGGGTGACGTGCTTGCCTTCGAGCCGCGCCTTCAGATCCTCTGGAAGCGTCTCGTAGGCGAGATGGGCATCGACCCAGATGGTGTCGCCCCCCACTTCCGGCAGGTTCACGTCGCGCAGAACCGCACCCCAGGTGGGCACGAGCCGCCAACTGGTGTCCGTGTGATAGGCCTCGCCCGGACGCAGCTTGTAACCGAGTTTCTTCTCGTACTCGCGGTCTTCCCGCGCGGCGATGGCGTGGACCTCCTTGTTCGCCGCGTCGTGGCGCGTGGTCGGATGGGTATAGAGCGGACCGAAGTTCGCCGCGAAAGCGGCCTGCTGGGCGTCGTCGATCGACTGGTCGCGGAAGAACAGGACCTTCCATTTCAGCAGCGCCGCACGGACCGCCTGGCGCAGTTCATCGGTCAGCGGCTTCGCCAGGTCGATGCCCTCGACTTCGGCGCCGATGGTCGGCTGGACCGGACGGATGACGAGATCGGTATCCGAAACGTCGAACGTGGAAGCGGTACTGGCCATGACTTTCTCCTTTTGCAGCCCTGCACATGCAGGTTCGGGGGCAGGTTCCAGGGGCAGATCGTTCTGCTCCCGCGTGGGTCAGGCTATGGCGAGAGCTGAACCCGAACCAACGCGGATGGCTGATAGGAAGGTGAGTATTTCCAATGCTCGGCGACGATCTCAGCTGGCCAACGCGACTTTATCCGTGCCCTCACGTGCGGCTACCTTGGCGTGCACCAGCGGGATCAGATCGCGGCCATAGTCGATGGCGTCGGCCAGCGGCTCGAAGCCGCGGATCAGGAAGTGATCGATGCCGATGTCGTAGTATTCGAGCAGGGCATCGGCGACTTGTTCGGGCGTGCCGACAAGGCCGGTACTGTTGCCCGCCGCACCGGTGAGCGCGGCCACGCCGGTCCAGAGGCGGGTGTCACGGCGCTGGGTCTGCGCGGTTTCCAGCAGGCGCAGCGATCCGGCATTGGGCGGACGGTGGCCGCTGATCGGCAGACCAGCCGCTTCACGCAGGGCGCGGACTTTTTCGGTAATCTCGTCGGCCTTCTTCCAGGCCGCTTCCTCGGTATCGGCGATGACCGGGCGGAGGGAGAGCGAGAAGCCGGGGTTGCGCCCGTGCTGCGCCGCAGCATGGCGCACCGAGCGCACCGCCTCGCCCACTTGCTCCAGCGTCTCGCCCCAGAGCGCGTAGACATCGGCATGGCGCCCCGCGACCTCGATCGCCTCGGGCGAGGAACCACCGAAGAACACCGGCAGGTTGTCCGGCTTCACCGCGCTGAAACCGCCGCGTACTTCGTAGAAGCGGCCGGAATGGTCGAAGGGACGACTTTCGCTCCACTCCCGCTTGAGTACGTCGAGATATTCGTCGCTGCGCAGGTAGCGTTCGGCCTTGAGGGTGTGCACGTCGCCGTCGCGCGCCATTTCCTCATCCGCGCCGCCGGTGATGATATGCACGGCGACGCGCCCGCCGGAAAGCTGGTCCAGCGTCGCCAGCTGGCGCGCGGCTAGGGTCGGCTGGGTGAAGCCGGGCCGGTGCGCAACAAGGAAACCCAACCGCGTGGTGATCGCGGCGGCATGGGCGGCGACGATCTGGCTTTCCGGTGAACTGGAACCGAACGGGATCAGCACCCGGTCGAAGCCACCTTCTTCCTGCTCGCGGGCGGCTGCCTCCACATAGTCGCGATCCAGCACGCGCGAACGCGGTCCGGCGTGGATTTCGGAGGTGTCGTTGAAGCCGATATAGCCGATGAACTTGACGGTCATGATGCAGTTCTTCCTTGAGAAACGGGGATCAGATGACGAAGAAGCCGTGGGTACCGTCGCGCTCCAACTGGGCGACGAGGCCGTATTCCCAGTCGAGATAGGCCTGCATGGCGGCCTCGCGGTTATCGGTGCCCTCGTAGGGACGCTTGTAGCGGCCATGAGGGCCGCGCGGTGCCGGGGCGCCGTCCTCGCCGGTTTCGAGCGGGCCATCGAAAGCATCCGCCAGCACCAGCACGTCCCAGCCGAGTTGCGCCAGCCACGAAGCGGTCATGTCGGCGCGGGGGCCAAGGTCGTCGGCCAACACGATGCGAGCGCCGCGCACGGGGGCGAAATGGTCGGTTTCCTGCACAAGCTGGCCGCCCGGCGCATTGCGGAAACCCGCCGGATGTCCGGCAGCGAAATCGGCAGGCTGGCGCACGTCGAAACGGTAGAGCGTGCGGTCGCTCTCGGCGAGCAGGACCTTGAGATCGGCACTGTCGATCCGGCGGACACCGGCGCGATAGGCCACGTCCCGCGCCCGTTCACGGGCCACGTCGAGTTCGGTTTCTTCGCCCTTGTCGACGCTTTCCTGCCGCCCGGTCTCCAGCACCTGTCCGGCCAGGGTCCAGCCGATCGTACCGTTGCGCAAGGCGAAGACCTTGTTGGGAAGGCCCGCATTGATGAGCGACTGGGTGCCGATGATGCTGCGGGTTCGGCCCGCGCAGTTGACGATGATCGTCGTGTCGGGATAGGGCGCGGCGACCGGCGCGCGCAGCACGAGTTCGGCGCCCGGCACGCTGCGGCCGCCGGGGATGCTCATCGTCGCATATTCGTCGAAACGGCGGGCATCGAGGATGGCGATATCCGCCTTCTCCTCGATCAGCGCGAGCACGTCGGGAGCCGGTAGCGAAGGGGTATGGCGGTGATGCTCGACGAGTTCGCCGAAAGCCTTGGAGTAGCTGTTGACGTCCTCGAACAACTCGTATCCCGCAGCCTTCCACCCGTCGAGCCCCCCTTCCAGCACATCGACCTGCGTGTAACCGAGCGCCCGGAACTGGTGCAGGGCCGGTTCCGCCAGACCTTCGCCGTCGTCGTAGACGACGATCGGGGTGTCCTTGCGCGGAATCCGCCAGGGCGCTTCGAGGGCGATGCGTTGCAACGGAATCTGCGCCGCGAACAAGGGATGGCCGAGCGCGAACTGCGCTTCCTCACGCACGTCGATCAGGCCGATCTCGCGCCGGGCCAGCAAAGTGCTGCGGATTTGCGACGGCGAAACGCTCATGCCCGGATCACTCCATTCCAGAGGTTGGGCAGGACCTCGTTGGCATAGCCCGAGATGAAGGGGCGCTCCTCGCCGTTGTCGCGGTAGGTCGCGCGTTCCACTGCGCCGATATTGGCACCGTAGACGTGGATCGAGATCGAGGTGCGGTCGGCAAAGGCATTGGCGACGCGGTGGATGTCCCCCGCCCGGGGATCGATCGGATCGACATCGCCCGGCCGCAGGTCTTCGGTCGCGCCTTGCTGCACGAGCGATCCGTCGCTGCGGCGGCGATAGCTCTGCACTTTCTCCGCCCCCCGCAACACACCGACAAGGCCCCAGACACGGTGATCGTGGATCGGCGTCGCCTGCCCCGGTCCCCAGACGAAGGAGACGACGCTGAAGCGTTCCGCACTGTCGCAGTGGAGCAGGTATTGCTGGTAGCGTTCGGGGTGCGGCTCGGCGAATTCATCGGGAAGCCAGTCGTCCTGCGAAACGAGCCGGGCCAGCAGATTGCTGCCGTGTTCGAGGATCGCGGGCTGCCCCGCGCCGCTGTCGAGGATCGCGGCAAATCCGGTCACGAAACGGCGCAGCGGCGTAACATCGAGCTTTGGAACGACAAGCGAAACCGGCGCGTTCATGCCAGCGCCCCGGCGTGAAGGGCGATGATTTCAGCGGCGGACGGTCCTTCCGAGACCTGCCCTCCGAGCGCCCCCAGCAGGCGGCTGCGCAAGACGCGCGCGACCTGACCGCGCTCGCCGCGCGGGGCCTCGATGCGCTCCTGCAGGACGATGCGGCCTTGATCGAGCAGGACCACACGGTCGGCCAGGGCAATGGCCTCGTCCACGTCGTGGGTGACCATCATCACTGCCGGGCGATGGCGGGTCCAGAGCGAAAGCACCAGTTCGTGCATGCGCAGACGGGTCAGCGCATCGAGGGCGGCGAAAGGCTCGTCCAGCAGCAGCAGGCTGGGTTCGCGCACCAATGCACGGGCAAGGGCCACGCGCTGCGCCTCGCCGCCGGAGAGCGTCAGAGGCCAGGCGTCGAGCCGGTGGCCGAGACCTACCTCGCGCAGGGCATCCTCCGCCCGCTGGCGTACGTCGCCCTGCCGGAGACCGAGCGCGACATTGCGCCAGACTTTCTTCCACGGCAGCAACCGCGCATCCTGGAACACGACGGCGCGGGAATCCGGCACGATCACGTCCTGCCCCGGCGTGGGATCAAGCCCGGCAAGCGTGCGCAAAAGCGTGGTCTTGCCCGATCCCGAGCGGCCGAGCAGGATCACGAACTCGCCAGGGGCGATGTCGAGATCGAGGCCGGAGATGATCGTGTTGTCACCGAAGTTGCGGGTGAAATCGCGCAGGCGAACGACAGGATCGAACTGCGGGCCGGTCACGCGGGAAAAGCCGGTCGGGCGAGCGTCCATGGCATTGTTCTCCGTTGAAAAGGCAACTGGGAAAGTCATTGGGCGACGATGCTGGGGCGCCAGACAAGCGCACGGTTCTCGATCGCCCGCACCAGCGCGTCGGCGGCCAAGCCCAATACGGCGTAGATCATCAGGCAAACGACGATGATGTCGGTGCGCATGAAGTCGCGGGCATTGTTGATGAGATAGCCGAGGCCGGCCGAGGCGTTGATCTGTTCGGCCACGACCAGCACGAGGATCGCCACCGACAGCGAATAACGCAGCCCGACCAGCAGCGACGGCAGTGCGCCGGGCAGGATCACATGGACGATCTGTTCCACGCGGCTGAGACCGAAGCTGCGCGCGCCTTCCAGCAGGCGCAGATCCACGCCGCGAATGCCGCTGTAGAGGTTGAGATAGACCGGAAAGATCGAGGCGAAGGCGATCAGCGCGATCTTCGGCGTCTCGCCGATGCCGAACCAGACGATGAACAGCGGCGTCAATGCCAGCGTCGGAATGGTTCGCTTGATCTGCATGAGTGGGTCCACCACCACTTCGCCCTGCCGCGAAAGTCCGGCGACCAGCGCCAGCACCACGCCGACACTCACGCCGATCGCCAGGCCGACGGCGATGCGCAAGAACGAGACCCAGAGGTTGTCCGCAAGCTCGCCCGAAACGGCCATGTCCAGCAGGGTCGACAGCACTTTGGAAGGCGCCGCGAGGGTGCGTTCGGGGATCAGCCCCGAGCGGGAACCGGCCTCCCAGGCAAACAGGAACAGCAACGGCGAAAGCCAGCGTGCGCTTCCCAGCGAGGCGGATATGCGGTGCGAAATGGCCATTGTCTTTCTCGTCCAGGATGGAACCGGACAAGACTACGCATTCTCAACCAATTCAATTGAGTTTTGCGACGACGACCTATCAGCATTGCTCATAGTGACGCAAAATCGTGCCTCGCGCCCGCCCAACCGTGGCGTGTTCGGGGTGAAAACCATCTCCTGGACGGCATGGGCCTATTGGAAACTCTCAAGTCATTTGCCGATCTTCTCGTTATCCAGACCCATCTCTTCATGGCTAGGCTCCGCGCCGTGACAAGCAGGAGCAAGACCATGGGCAAGACCCTCAAGGATCGTTTCAACGAACTTCAGGCGGAACGCGAACGCACCTGGAGTGCCGAACAACTGGCCCGCAATGCCGGGCAGCGCCGGTTGCTCGCCGAACGGCACGATCCCGCGAAACTGCCGCAAGTCGGCGACGAAATTCCGCCTTTCACGCTGATCGACGCAGAAGGCCGGGACCTTACGCGGGATGCGCTTGTCGCCCTAGGTCCGGCAGTGCTGGTCTTCTTCCGCTTCGGCGGCTGTCCAGCCTGCAATATCGCACTGCCCTACTACGATGAGACGCTCCGCCCCGAGCTGGAAGCACGCGGCATTCCCCTCGTCGCCGTGAGCGCGCAGACGCCGGTCGATCCGGCGCTCATCCGGCGTCACGATCTGGCCTTCCCGGTGGCAAGCGATCCCGGCTATGCTCTCGCCCGCAGCCTCGGGATCACCTTCTTCCCTGAGGATCAGCCCGAAGTCGCACCGGGCCAGGACTGGATCGGCGCGACGCTCGGCACGTTCAGCTACGAGATCGACCAGCCCGCCGTCCTCGTGCTCGGCCCGGACGGAAAGATTCTTTTGCTGGATGTCAGCCCGGACTGGCTCGACAGGACGGATAGCGAAACGATCCTGGCAGCGCTGACAGAAAAGGTTCCGACATCATCGACCCGCCGCGCAACCGCTTGAACAGAAGAGCTACCGCTTCCCCGCTCCGGGGGGCGGTCGCAGGCGCTTTCCATTTATCGTCACGCGATCGAACAGGATATCGTGCACGCCTTCCAGTTTCAGGCTGGCGTCGCCGACCTGCAAGTCGAAATCCCGCAGGAGCACATCGCCGATCTCGGTCTGGCCGGGATTGGGGCGTATCGTTCCCAGCGCTCCGAACCGCCCGCTGATACCCGAAAACGACAGTCCCCGCACCCGCGACATCGGCGGTTTCATGCCCTTAAGATCGGTATACTGGCTCCACGGCTCGACAGCCATGACCGTGCCTTCCCTGCTGTCGAGCGCGATGTTGCGGAAGCGGATGTTCTCGTAACTCTGCGGAGTGTCGGCCCGCAGTTTCAGCCGGGCCAGAACCATCGGACCTGTCACCCGGCAATCCTCCACGGTGACATCGCGCACCACCGTCGCCTCGCTGCCGCAGGCGAACGCATGGTGCCCGCGCCGGAAGTGGCAGCGGCGCACTGTCAGGCTTTCGACCGGGGGGCTATCCTGGTCCTCCAGCGCCAGCGGCCCCTTCGATCCCTTGGCGACGATGCAATCGTCGGTAACCGAGAAAAAGCAGTCCTCCACCGTGACGCGCCGACTGCTGTCCACGTCGATCCCATCGCTGCTCGGTGCCTGATGGTAGTCGTCCGGTACTTCGAAACGGGCATTACGGACCAGAACATCCTCGCATCTGTAGAGGTGCAGGTTCCAGAACTGCGAGTCCCTGAAGGTGACGCCGTCGATCACGACGCCTTTCGAATTCTCGATCAACGCCAGGCGGGCACGCGGCAGGCCGAGGTTGGGGAATTCGTTCGGATCGGGCGCCGCATTCCGCAGCTTCCAGAACATATCCCAGATCGGCCGTCCCGCCCCGTCGAGCGTACCGGCTCCGGTGATCCGCAATCCGTCGCAGCCGTCGGCATTGAGGAGCGCTGGGGTGAAGCTCGGCTCGAAATGGCCCTCGATCCGGGTTCGGCGGGGCGGGAAATGCTCCATCCGCGTCGTGCATCGCAGGACCGCACCGGTCGCGAGATGGAGATTCACACCCGGCTTCAGGAACAGCGCACCACTGGCGAAAATACCCGCCGGAATGACAACGGTCCCGCCGCCCCGGCCGGCCAGCCGATCTATCGCGGACTGTATCGCCTGCGTGTTGATCGTGGCCCCATCGGGAACCGCTCCGAACTCGGAAATCGACACGCTCTTGCCGGAAAGTTCTTCCGCGCCTCCGCTTGTGGCGCACAAGGGCAAAGTCAACAGGGGTAGCGCCAGCAGAGGCAGTGCGACCGCCCGGCGATCGCAGCGGAAGGGAGATGCTTGCGATGCAGATGTTTCGATCGCCGTTTTCCCAAGCCCCATTCGCCTCGTCCCATATTGTGCCCTTTGGGTTCATCTTACATGACGCGCAGGGTAAGGGAAGGTCGAGAAATGGCTCGCTACTTGTCCTGCTGCTCGGGAGCCTGCGTGCGGAGATAGGCGATCAGGTCGGCCCGATCGAGCGCGTCCGGCACGCCGCCGAACTGCATCGTCGTGCCCGGCACCACCGAAGCGGGCGCGGCGATCCAGGCATTCAGCGTTCGCTCGTCCCAGGTGCCGCCCGCACGGGTGAGCGCCGCCGTATAGCCGTAGCGCGAACTGTTGGTTCCGAACCTCTTGCCGAAGACGCCGAAGAGGTTCGGCCCGCCCCGGTCCATCGCGCCCTCAAGCATGCTGTGACAGGCTGCACATTGGCGGAACTTGCGCTTGCCCGCTTTCGCACTGGCCACTTTCATCAGCGCCTCCAGCGAAGGATTCGGGCCGGCGGCCGTCAGCCGCTCTTCCCGGCGGTCGTCGCCGCAGCCGCCGAGCACAAGCACGCTTCCCGAAAGCAGCACCAAAAGGGTTTGCCGGATACCTGCCATGAACTTCCTGCCCGTCAACGGCAACACAACCACCTTCGATCCGGGACGACAACGCGCGCCTTTGCTATCGGGGGAGATCCCTATTCACGGCTTTCCCGGAAGGCAATGCCAGCAAAGTGCACGAAGCGGTGCTAAGGGTAGACGGATGCGCGCCATCCATCACATCGCCATCATCGGTTCGGACTACGACCGCTCCCGCCGCTTCTATCACGAAGTGCTCGAACTGCCGATCATCCGCGAGATCTACCGCGAAGAACGCGATTCGTGGAAATGCGATCTCGATGCCGGGAATGCCCAGATCGAGTTGTTCTCCTTTCCCGCGCCGCCGCCACGCCCCTCGCACCCCGAAGCCTGCGGACTGCG
The DNA here is from genome assembly GCF_058273105.1 of Novosphingobium sp. BF6. Classification (NCBI taxonomy): domain Bacteria; kingdom Pseudomonadati; phylum Pseudomonadota; class Alphaproteobacteria; order Sphingomonadales; family Sphingomonadaceae; genus Novosphingobium; species Novosphingobium sp. BF6. Next base: position 1,436,526 of record NZ_CM177776.1, on the reverse strand, counting down.
CCACCTTTCCTTCGCCGTCGACGACCTCGACGCGGAAGTGGCCCGGCTCGGTGCGATCGGGGTCGAATGCGAACCGGTCCGCGTCGATCCCTACACGGACAGGCGGTTCACCTTCTTCGCCGATCCCGACGGGTTGCCGCTGGAACTTTACGAAAGCGCCTGAGCAGGCAAAAGCGCGCCATTCCAGATGTATAAGGCATTCCGGTCTTGCTGCCCGGCGCACACGGGTTAAGAAAGGGGCGGCTCCATTACAGGGAAGATCGGATGCGCCTCGCTATCGGACTGTCGCTCTGCCTGACCGCGACTCTTTTTGGAACTCCGGCTTCGGCGGCGGATAAAGTGATCCGGACCATGGACCTCTCGGCGCCGTTCCATACGCGCTCGCCCTGGCAATTCATCGCGACGCAGGGTGCCGAGGAGGAAGACCCGAGCGGCGACACGGCACCCGGAGCCATCACCCCCTGTATCACCCGTGACAAGGGCGCGAACTGCAACCCTGCCGCGACCGAAGCCTTGCGCCTGCCGGGGGCGGATGACGTGTTTTCCGTCCCGCATTTCATCAGCCGGTTGGAAGTGGTCCATCCTCAGGCCGCTCGCCCGCTTCTGCTGCTGCAACTCGCCAGTTTCCAGGCCGGTAACGGAGACCGGCGCGTGGCGCTGCAACTCTACGCCTACGACCGCGCAAAGGACGATTTCACCGCCGTCTTCACCCACCGCACCGGACGCAACAACAACCAGGAACTGCGCTATGTCGAAAATGGACCGCTGCGCGGCGACGTGATCACGGCGGAACCGACAGCCGAAGCGCCCTATGGCTACTGGATCACCGTCCACAGGCCCTCGGCCTCGGGACAATACGCGCAGGCCCTGCGCTTCCGCAGTGCCACGGCCTATGGCGACGGCAACCCACTGGCCGTGATCGATTCGGAAATGCCGAATATTCTCAAGAGACTGGGCCTGTGGCGCGCAGGAATGCCGCTGCCCTTGCCTGCCGGTGAATGCCCCCGTCCGCATCTGGTGGGCATGGCGCTCTGGTGCCGCTGAAGCCAACGCGGATTTCCTTCTCCCCGGCTGGCATGACGCGCCGGTTTCTATATGGAGTGCGCCCATGCGCTACCTCACTCTTCCCGCTTTCGCTCTTGCCGCCACGCTCGGCGCCGCTTCCCCCGCCCAGGCCTGGGGACCGATCGGCCACCGCATCACCGGCGCCATCGCCGACGAAAACCTGAGTGGCGTCGCCCGCGCCCAGGTCCGCCTGCTGCTCGGCAACGAAGACCTCGCCGAAGCGGCGACCTGGCCTGACGACATGAAGTCTGACCCGGCCGAGTTCTGGCAGAAGCGGGCCAGCCCCTGGCACTACGTAACCGTGCGCGAGGGCGACGCCTACAAGCCCTCCGATGCACCGCCCGAAGGCGATGCGCTCAGCGCCCTGACCCGCTTCACCGCCACCTTGCGCGATCCCAAGGCCTCGATCGAGGACAAGCGCCTGGCGCTGCGCTTCATCGTCCACATCATCGGCGACCTGCACCAGCCGCTCCATGTCGGCGGCGGCAACGACCGTGGCGGCAACGACGTCAAGGTGACGTGGTTCGGCAAGGAGACCAACCTGCACTCGGTATGGGACTCCGGACTGATCGAGCAGCGTTCGCTGTCCTACTCGGAATATACCCGCTGGCTCCTGCGCAAGATCACGCCCGAAGACGTGGTAGCCTGGAACGTGCGCGATCCGCTCGTCTGGACTTCCGAGAGCATTGCCCTGCGCAAGACGATCTACCCGACGAACCCGAACATCTCATGGGACTATGCCTACCAGCATCGCGGCGAGATCGACGACCGGCTCGAACACGCCGGGGTTCGTATCGCCGCCTACCTCAACTGGATCTTCGATCAGGAAGCGCCCAAGACCAAAAGCGCCCGCCCATGAGCTTCTGCGACACGATCTGGGACGAGATCGCTCCCCTGCGCCGGGCGATCCTGGCGCAGCCTTTCCTGAGCGAACTGGCGGACGGTTCGCTGGCTCCGGAAAGCTTCCGACACTACATCGTGCAGGACAGCCTCTACCTCGCCGAATATGCCCGCGCGCTCGCTATTGCCGCCGCCCGCGCGCCGACCGCGGCGGGGCGGCTGGAGTTCTCCGACGGCGCCAAAGTGGCGGTGCAGGTCGAGGAAGCGCTGCATCAGGCCTTCTTCGCGCAGTTCGGCGTAACCGCGCAAATAGCGCAGGACAGCGAGGCCAGCCCGGCCTGCCTCGGCTATACCAGCTACCTCGCCAGCCTTGCCGCAACGCGCAGCTATGAGGAACTTATCGCCGGAATCCTGCCCTGCTTCTGGGTCTATTGGGAAGTCGGCTGCGCCATCAAGCCGCGCGCAGCCTCACCCAATCCTTACGCGGCCTGGATCGACACTTACGCCGCCCCCGCGTTCGGCGAGGCGACTGACCGCGTGCGCGCGCTCGTCGACGAAGCCGCCGCGAATGCGACCCCGGCGACCCGCGCCGCCATGACCACGGCCTTCCGCAACGCCGCGCGCTACGAGTGGATGTTCTGGGATTCCGCCTATCGCCGGGAGCAATGGCCGATCTGACCGGTCACTGAAACGCGGAGGATCAGACCTGATCCTCCGCGATCCACTCGCCGAGGTCCGCCGACTGCCCGATCAGCGCGAGACCATGGGCGATCGAGGTCAATTCGTTGCCGGTGGCGATCCGCTCCTCGCCGAATCGCTGCTCGAACAGGCCGCGCACGGCGGGGATCAGCGAGGAACCACCGGTCAGGAAGACGTGGTCGATCTCGTCGGCGCGCAGGCCCGACTGCGCCAGCGCGCCGTCCACGGTCTCGCCGATGCGCTGGAGATCGGGCGCGATCCATGTTTCGAAATCGGCGCGGCTGACTTCGGCTTCGATGGTCAGGGCATCGCTCTCGAAGCGGAAGGCGCCATGTTCGGTACCTGAAAGCGCGCGCTTCAATCCGCCCACCGCTTCGTAGAGTCCGAAGCCGAGTTCATGCTCCACGACCGCGATCATCCGGGCGATCGCCGCAGGATCGGTGGCACCATGCTTCAGCTTGGCAAGCTGTTCCAGAGTGCGGCGGTTGCGCATCATGGCAAGGCGCGACCAGTCGCCGAAGTCCGCGAAGTGCCCGGCGGGGATTTCCAGAACCTTGTCGAAGGAACGATAAGTGCCGCCCTTGCCCAGCAGCGGCAGCACCAGATTATCCATGATGCGGTAGTCGAAGCGGTCGCCCGCAATGCCGATACCCGCCGAACCGAGCGGCTCGCAGCGGCGCGCCGAACCGGGCGCGTTGACCCGCACGATCGAGAAGTCGCTGGTGCCGCCGCCGAAGTCGGCGACCAGCAGGGTCGCAGGCTCGGTCAGCCGGGAAGCGAAGCTGAAGGCCGCGCCAATCGGCTCGTAGACGTAGTGGACCGGACGGCCGAGCATCGCGAACATGGCATCATAACGGGTGCGCGCCAGTTCGACATCGGGACGCGATCCAACGTAGCGCACCGGCCTGCCGACGACGATACTCTCGGGAAGATCCGCCAGCGCCCCGCCGGTATGCTCCACCAGATGTTCGAGGAACACCTGCCCCAGTTCCTCGAAGCGCAGCCGCTTTTCGAACAGCGTCGCCTGCTCGAAAGCGGGATTGGCCGCGACCGACTTGAACGATTGCAGGAAGCGCGAACCCTGCGGGAATTCAAGGAATTCCGAAATCGCCCATGGCCCCGCCTCATGGGCGAGACCACCGCGCACGCCTTCTTCCTGCCAGAAGCACAGGGCCGAGCGGAACACCGAACTCGTCCCGCCGGGCGCGGCAAAATCGACCAGATCGGCATCGCCGCCCTGCCCCAAAGCAATGACGGAATTTGTCGTACCGAAGTCGATACCGACCGAGCGGGGTGAGACCATGCTGGTCGGCATGTCGGAAATCCTTGCGAGAATCGGGAAGCGAGGCGCCTATCGCAGCGCGCTTCCTCTCGCGCAACCCGCTGCGTGGACTACTTCGTCAGCGTACGCCGCACCGCATCGTGCCAGCCGTCGATGAGCTGCTTGCGGGTCTCGCCGTTCATCTTCGGCGTAAACAGGCTGCCTTGCGTCCAGGTGGCGGCGAGCGCGGCGAGATCGGGCCAGATTCCGGTCGCCAGACCGGCATGGAAGGCCGCCCCGAGCGCCGTCGTTTCGAGATGGACGGGCCGCTCCACCGGCGCTTCCAGCATGTCGGCAAGGAACTGGCAGAGCCAGTCGTTCGCCGCCATGCCACCATCGACGCGCAGCTTGGCCAATTCCTCGCCGCCGTCGGAAACCATCGCCCGGGCGAGGTCCATGGTCTGGTAGGACACCGCTTCCAGCGCCGCCCGCGCAAGGTGCGCCTGGGTGGCGCCCAGCGTCAGACCGAAGATCGCGCCGCGCGCCTCGGGGTCCCAGTGCGGCGCGCCGAGGCCGACGAAGGCCGGGACCATGTAGACGCCGTGGTTGTTCGGCACCTTCGTCGCCATGTCGTTGGTCTCGCGGGCATGGGTGATGACGCCGATGCCGTCGCGCAGCCACTTCACCGCCGCCCCCGCCACGAAGATCGAGCCCTCGAGCGCATACGTCATCTTGCCGCCGAGCCGGTAGGCCGGGGTCGTCAGCAGACGGTTTTCCGAAGCGATCGCTTCCGATCCGGTGTTGAGCAGCATGAAGCAGCCGGTGCCGTAGGTCGACTTGGCCATGCCGGCCTCGAAGCAGGCCTGCCCGAACAAAGCGGCCTGCTGGTCTCCGGCGACGCCCGCCAGCGGAATTTCCGCACCGAACAGGCTCTTGTCGGTCATGCCGAAGAGATGGGCATTGTCGTGGACTTCGGGCAGCATCTGCATCGGCACGCGGAACAGGCGACAGAGTTCCTCGTCCCAGCGCTGTTCGCGGATATTGTAGAGCAGCGTGCGCCCGGCATTGGTCACGTCCGTGGCGTGGACCTTGCCGCCGGTCAGGCGCCAGAGCAGGAAGCTGTCGATCGTGCCGAACGCCAGTTCGCCGCGCTCCGCCCTCGCGCGGGCATCGCCTACGTTGTCGAGAATCCAGGCGAGCTTGGTGGCTGAGAAATAGGGGTCGATAAGCAGGCCGGTGCGCGCGCGAACGTCCGGCTCGGCGCCCTCCGCCTTAAGATCGGCGCAGAGCCGTGCGGTGCGCCGGTCCTGCCAGACGATCGCCCGGTGGATCGGCCTACCGCTCTCGCGCTCCCAGACCACCACGGTCTCGCGCTGGTTGGTGATGCCGATACCGGCGATGCCTGCCGCGCCCAGCCCGCTCCCCTCGATCGCCTCGCGCGCCACTTTCACCGTGTCGCGCCAGATATCCTCCGCATCGTGCTCGACCCAGCCGAGGTCGGGATAGTGCTGCTCGAACTCGCACTGCGCGGTGGCGACAGGACGGGCGGCATCGTCGAAGACGATCGCGCGGGTCGAAGTGGTGCCCTGGTCGATGGCGAGAACGTGGCGGGGCTGGGTCATGAAACTCTCCGAGAATATCTTGTCGTCTTAGTCAAGCGCGGCGTCCGACTTCGGTTTGCGACCCGCGGGCAGGTAAGGCTTGATCGCGATCTGGTAGAGCCCGGCTCCCGCCACGCCGCCGAGCAGCGGCCCGGCGATCGGAACCCACCAGTAGTTGCCGGGACTCGGGAAAGCCGAGGCATCCCAACCGGCGAAATATGCAAAGAGGCGCGGCCCGAAATCGCGCGCGGGATTGATCGCCCAGGCCTCCAGATAGCCGCCCGAGGCGCCGATCATCGCCACCAACAGGCCGATCATAAGCGCACCGGAATTGGCGCGCGGGGCCACGTCGTTGAACTCGTCGGTAATCGCGAAGATGCCGAGGACCAGCATGCCGGTCAGGATCACCTGGTCCCAGAAGGCATGGATCGGGGTGATATGCGCGCCGGGGTGCGTGAAGAACACGCCAGCCGCGCCGCCGCTGGCGCGGGTGAAGCCGTGGGCGGCATTATAGGCGTCGATCACCGGATGGTAGAGTTGCAAAACCAGCGCCGCGCCGATCACTCCGCCGAGCACTTGCGCGCCCCAATAGGGCAGCACCTTGTGCTTGGGAAAGCCGCGAAACAGCATGAGCGCAAGAGTAACCGCGGGATTGGCATGGGTGCCCGAAACCGAGCCGGTCACGTAGATCGCCATGGTCACGGCAAGGCCCCAGGCAATGCAGACGCCCCAATAGGCCTGAGCATAAGGACTGGGATCGTAAAGCGTGATCATCGCCGCAGCCGAATCGCCTATCGTGATGATGATGGCCACTGCCAGCATTTCCGAAATCAGTTCGCCGCGCAGCGCCCGCAGGTTTTCCGTCACTTCCGATCCTCTCGCCATCAGACTTTCGCTTGACGCGAAAGCTTTCTGAACATGCGTTCGAACGAACGTCAATAGTTTCGTTTGCATTTTCGTTTTCGCGGATATATTTTCGAAGAACGAAAACCAAGCATCCATGAGAGAACCGACATGACGCCCCCCGCCCCCACCTCGCAGGACGAAACCTACGATCTCCTGATCGTCGGCGGCGGCGTGAACGGTGCGGGCATTGCCCGCGATGCCGCCGGGCGCGGTCTTTCGGTGCTGCTGGTAGAGCAGGACGATCTCGCCAGTCACACATCCTCGGCCTCGACCAAGCTGATCCACGGCGGCCTGCGCTATCTCGAATATTACGAGTTCCGCCTTGTCCGCGAAGCCCTGATCGAGCGCGAGCGGCTACTGGGCATGGCGCCGCACATTATCTGGCCGCTGCGCTTCGTCCTGCCGCAATCGCTTTCGCCGCGCCCCGCCTGGATGGTCCGCCTCGGCCTGTTCCTCTACGACCACCTCGGCGGCCGCAAGACGCTGCCGGGCACGGAGACGCTCGATCTCGACCGCAACCCGCGAGGGAACGGCCTGAAAACGCAAAATTCGAAAAAAAAAGGAAAGGCCTTCGCCTATTCCGACTGCTGGGTCGAGGACAGCCGCCTCGTCGTGCTCAATGCCATGGACGCCGCCGCGCGCGGCGCCCGGATCGAGACCCGCACCCGCCTGACCGATGCGGTCAGCGAGAACGGCGGCTGGGTCGCCACGATCGAGGGCGAACAGGGTACGCGCCAGGTCCGCGCCCGGATGCTGGTCAATGCCGCCGGTCCCTGGGTCGATGCCCTGCTGCGCCAGATCGGCCGCGCAAGGGACGATCGCGGGGTCCGGCTCGTCAAGGGCAGCCACATCGTCGTCCCGCGCCTCTATGAAGGCGAGCATGCCTTCATGCTCCAGAACCCCGACCGCCGCATCGTCTTCGCGATCCCCTACGAGCGCGAGTTCACGCTGATCGGCACGACCGACGAACCCTGGACCGAAGCGCCCGGCAAGGCGACGATCAGCCCGGGCGAGATCGACTACTTGTGCGAAACCGCCAATCGCTATTTCGAGCGGCAGGTCAGCCCGCAGGATATCGTCTGGAGCTATGCCGGTATTCGCCCGCTCTACGACGATCACGCCGCGAACGCCTCGGCGGTGACGCGCGACTATGTGCTCGATTTCGACAAGGGGGATGCGCGGCAGGCGCCGATGCTGTCGATCTTCGGCGGCAAGATCACGACCTTCCGCAAGCTCGCGGAACACGCGATGGAGCATATCGCGCAGCTCTTCCCGCAAGTCGCGATGCCCTGGACCGCCGGTGCAGCACTCCCCGGCGGCGACATCGCAGACGGAGACTTCGAGCGCTTCCTAACCGATCTGATCGCGCGCTATCCGCAAATGCCGCGCGATCTGCTGCGCCGCCTCGCCCGCGCCTACGGCACCCGCGCGCCGGAAATCCTCGGTCAGGCGCGTACCCCGGACGATCTCGGGCGAGACTTCGGCGGCGGCCTCCATGCCCGCGAGATCGACTACCTCGTCGAAGCCGAATGGGCGCGCACCGCCGAGGATATCCTGTTCCGCCGCAGCAAGCTCGGTCTACACGTTCCGCCCGGCGCTGCCGAAGCGATCGATGCCTGGCTAGGCCGCGCCGCCGAGGCGCGCTAAGGGTCTGCCCGGAAGGCGACGAGACGGGGAAACATGATCGAGACCACTGCGGACATCAACGGCGATATCGTGGCCCAGCGCCGCGCCCATATCCTGACCATCGCGCGCGGCGCGGGCAGCGTGAGCGTAGACGATCTAGCCGAGCGCCTTGGCGTGACCCCCCAGACGATCCGCAAGGACCTGAACGTGCTGGCGGGGCAATCGCTGCTCTCGCGCGTGCACGGCGGTGCGCTCATCACCTCGGGCGTGGACAATCTCGCCTACGACAAGCGCCGCGACGTCGCCTCGGACGCGAAAGCGCGGATCGGTGCCGCCGCCGCCGCGCTGATCCCGGACGGAGCCTCGCTCTTCGTCAATATCGGCACGACCACCGAGGCCGTCGCCGCCAATTTCACGCATCATCGCAACCTGATGGTGATCTCCAACAACCTCAACGTCATCGATACCCTGTCGAGCCACCCCTCGCTCGATCTCGTCAGCGTCGGCGGCAAAGTGCGCACCGGCGACCGCGCCGTGGTGGGGGCGCTCGCCATGCGCTTCATCGAGAACTTCCGCGTGGACTATGCGCTGATCGGCATTTCCGCACTCGACAGCGACGGCAGCCTGCTGGACTTCGCGATCGACGAAGTGGAAGTCTCGCAGACGATCATCCGCAATGCCCGCAAGGTGATCCTGGTAGCCGATTCCTCGAAAGTCGGCCGCTCGGCGCCGGTTCGGGTCTGCGGCATGGACGCCATCGACTTCTTCGTCTGCGACCGTCTAAGCGATCCCGACTTGCGCGGCGCTTGCGAGAGAAACGGCGTCAACCTGATCGAAACGCGGCACTACGACGACTGAGGCGCCCGATCGAGCGCCAGCAGGGCGAAAGTCGCCAACCAGTGCTCGCCCATGTAATCGCCCGCGAGGTGGGGCAACGCGGCTTCGAGGTGGCGCTCGGCGATCTCTTCCCCGGCGCGGCGGACGAAGTGCGCTTCCGGCAGGCGCGCCGCGATCTGGCGCCAGCACCAAGCGCGGCTGAGGTTGAGTCCGTCGAGATGGGCGATCTTGCCGTCGCTCCGGTCCGAGACGAAAGCCGGCACCAGCAGGGTCTCGGGACGTCCTTCGGCAATGTCGGGAAGGAAGGCGTCGAACCAGTTCGCGAACGCTAGGGGAGAGAGCACCCGGCTCATCGCCAGAGCTTCCGTCAGGGTGGGTGAGAGGAACTCGTCGCCGGACGGCTCCCAGGCTTGCGCGGCGCGGTCTCCGGCGAACCAGTCGCGCAGGCGGCTCTCGATCAGGGCGGCAAGGCTGCTGCGTCGATCCGTCGCCCATTCGTGCGCGAGCACGAGCGCGAAGGCCGAATTGCTGTGGATGCCGTGGCGGATCGGGTACGTCAGCTTGGGGAGGTGTTCCTCGAAGCGCTGCGCGAATATCTCCGCCAGCGGCGCGAGGGCCTCGGCCCAGTCCTGTCCCTCGTGGAGGGCGAGTTCGTGGTGGAGCGCCAGCAGCCAGCCCCAGCCGTAAGGGCGCTCGAAGCCCAGCGACAGCGGGCGAGCGAGATAGGCGATCTCCCCGGCGATCTTCTCCGGCACGAGTATGGCATCGGCGCGTGCCCGAATGGCCTCGGCTTCCGGGATACCGGGGAACAGGCGGAGCAGGCGCATGACCTGCCACCAGCCATGGACGCAGCTGTGCCAGTCGAAACTGCCGTAGAACACCGGATGGAGCGCGGAAGGCGTCTGCGCGTCGTCCGGACCATTCAGCATATGGTCGAGCTTGTTGGGATATTCGCGGCCTAGGTGGCCGAGAGTGAGCTGCGCGAAATGCGAGGCATGCGCCGCCGTCAGGATCGTGGTCATCGGGAGAACCCCAGGAAATAGAGGAGAAGGATATTGGCCGCCAGCATGGCGAGCGCCGTCGGCGCCTGGGCGCGAATGACGCCGTATGGATCGCGCAAGTTCAGCAAGGCCGCCGGGACCAGGTTGAAGTTGGCCGCCATCGGCGTGAGCAGCGTACCGCAGAAGCCCGCGAGCATCCCGATCGCCGCTACGGCCGCGGGGTCGCCATGCTGCACGGTCACGAGCAGCGGCGCACCCATCGCCGCGAACATCACGGGGAACGCGGCAAGGGCATTGCCCATCAGCACCGTCAGCAGCGCCATGCCCGTGCAATAAAGCGCCACTTGCGCGAAAAGACTGTCGCCGGTGTCGACATGGTCGAGCAGGCTGCCGACCGCCGTACCCATCCCGGCCGCCGCATAGATGATGCCGAGGCTGGCCAGAAGCTGGGGCATCAAGATCGCCCAGCCGAGACCGTCGGCCAGCCGCACGCCCTCGCGCAAGGGCGCCTCGGCGCTGGTGCGGAACCAAACCATGCAGATCACCGTCGAGGCCAGCGCGCCCAGCCCCAGCGAGACGAGCGTGGCGTCGGAAGCCTTGACGATCCCCGGCACCGACTTGAACAGCACCGTCCCGGCCAGCGCGATCGCCGGGATCGCCAGTGCGGGCAGGAACAGGCGATTTCCGTAGCGCGAGGCGGCTGCTTCCTGTCCGCCCTCACCCGAAGCCGGAGCCGGAGCCGCGCCGGTGCGGCCAGACGACGCGACCGCTACGATGACGATCGCCAGCACACCGTTGGCCATATCGCCGATATGATCCCCGAGCAGGAAACTCAGCGCGATCAGACCCCAGAGCAGCGCCGTGGCGCGGCCCTTGCGGTCCCTCCGGTGAAGCGCCGTGACCAGCGCGAAACCGAGGAACATCGCGCCCGCCAGCGCATAGACAAGCTCAAGCCCGATCACGCGGTTTCACCCAAGGAAGCCTTGCGCCTGCGGTCCAGCAGCAGGACGCGCCCGCCATGGATCAGCAGGGCAGCGATCGCGGTCGGCACCGCCCACATCGACAGCGTGAACGGCTCGGCCTTCATGCCGTAGCCCTCCATCACTCCTTTCATCAGCAGGATCGAGCCAATCGCCAGGAAGATGTCCTCGCCGAAGAACAGGCCGATATTGTCGGTCGCCGCTGCCAGCGCTTTGGCGCGGTCCGCATCGACCTGCGCACCGTCCTGCTCCGCCGCCGCTTCCGCCATTGGCCCGAGCATCGGCCGGACCATCGTGACCTGCCCGCCAAGCTGGGTGAGGCCCACGGCGGACGTCAGCTGGCGGGCCAGCAGATAGGCGAACAGCAGCCGCCCCAGCGTGATGGCGCGCAGCCCCCGCATCAACTGCCTGGCGCGTTCCTGCAAGCCGTGGCGTTCGAGCAGCCCGATCGTCGGAATGACGAGGAAGACCGCCGTGACGAACTTGTTGGCATTGAACGCCGCCCCGAACCGCGCGAGCAATTCGGGAAGCGGCAATCCCGCCGCCAGCCCGGCGGTCGCCGCCGAAGCCAGCACGACCGCCAGCGGATTGATCCGGGCCACCAGCCCGGCGACGAGAACGACGACGGCTAACAGAACCAGCATCTCGTGCTTCCCCCCATATCAGCTTCAGTCAGCGGTTTCGGCATCGGACGGTATGCCGAAGCCGCCACCGCCCGGCGTTTCTATGACGATGGCATCGCCGATGGCCAGAGGCACTTCCGCCGTGCCGCCCAGATCGACCCGCGATCCGCCCGCGCGCTCGACCCATTGCCGCCCGGCCTGTCCTGCCGCGCCGCCCTGAAGGCCGAACGGACCTTCGCTGCGCCGCGACGAGACGATGGTCGCGGTCAGCGGCTCCAGTGCCATGACCCGGCGCACCACGCCGTCGCCGCCGCGATGGTGCCCCGCGCCGCCCGATCCCTTGCGGATCGCGAAGCGTTCAAGCCGCACCGGATAGCGCATTTCCAGCACTTCGGGATCGGTGATGCGGGTGTTCGTCATGTGGGTATGGACCGCTGAGGCGCCGTCCGCCCGCGCGCTGGCCCCGGCGCCGCCGCAGATCGTCTCGTAATACTGGACGCGCTCATTGCCGAACAGGAAGTTGTTCATCGTCGCCTGTGCGCTCGCCGTAGCGCCGAGCGCGCCGAGCAGGGCATTGCAGACGGCCTGGCTGACTTCGGTATTGCCCGCCACAACCGCCGCACCGGGATGGGGCGAGAGGAACGTGCCTACCGGCACGACGATATCGAGCGGAACCAGGCACCCCTCATTGAGCGGCAGATCGGCATCGACCAGACAGCGGAAGGCATAGAGCACCGACGCCCGCGTGACCGCCGGAGGCGCGTTGAAATTGCCCGGACGCTGGGGGTCGGTGCCGGTGAAGTCGATCGTCGCGCTGCGGCGCGCGCGGTCCACGCTCACTTTGACCCGCAGCCGTGCACCATCGTCCATACGGTAGTCGAAAGCGCCGTCGCCGATGCGGTCGATCACCCGGCGCAGGCTCTCCTCGGCATTGGCCATCATGTGGCCGACGTAAGTGGAGACCATGGACCAGCCATAGCGGCGCAGCAGCGCCATGATCTCGCGAATGCCAGTCTCGTTGGCCGCGACCTGGGCCTTGAGATCGGCCACGTTCATGTCGGGATTGCGCGCCGGATAGCGCGCTGCGGCAAGCAGGTCGCGCAAGGGCTGTTCGCGGAACGCACCGCCTTCGAGCAGCAGGAAATCGTCGATGACGACGCCTTCCTGCTCAAGACTGGTCGAGACCGCCGGGGTCGAACCCGGCGCGATGCCGCCGATATCGGCATGATGGCCGCGATTGGCGACGAAGAAGCGGATCTGCTCTCCCGCCTCGTCGAAGACCGGGGCCACCACGGTCACGTCGGGCAAGTGCGTGCCGCCGCGATAGGGATCGTTGAGCGCGACCATGTCGCCCGGCTTGAGGCTGCCGCCGCGCGCCGCCAAGACCGCGCGCACGCTCTCACCCATGGCGCCGAGATGGACCGGCACATGCGGCGCGTTGGCGATCAGCTTGCCCTTGGCATCGAACAGCGCGCAAGAGAAATCGAGGCGTTCCTTGATGTTGACGCTGGTGGAGGTATGCCGCAGCACCGCGCCCATCTGTTCGGCCACGGCCATGAACATGTTGTTGAACAGTTCAAGCATCATCGGATCGGCGACTTCGCCTTCACGCCCCGTCAGCGCAGCCGAGGCACCTTCGTGTCGCAGGACCAGATTGCCCCAGTCGTCCATCGTTGCCGCCCAGCCCGGTTCGACCACGGTGGTCGCCAGCGGTTCGCGGATGAGCGCGGGGCCGATCACGCGGTCCCCGGCCAGCAATGCTGCACGGTCATAGACGGAAGCCTCGGTTTTCGCCCCTTCCGCCCAGAGCGCCATATGCGTGAGAACCGGCAACGCCTCGCCTTCCGGTCGCCGCGCCAGCCGGGGCATCGCGACGGCCTCGCCCGGCAGGATGACTTCGACCTCGATACTGTCGACTACCAGCGCACGGCCGGGCGTGGAGAACCCAAAGCGAGCGACATGGGCCTTGTCGAAGGCCTCGGCCATCGCCTCGGCGTGGTCCAGCGTCACCGCGATTCCGGTGTCGGTGCCCTGATAGCGCAAGTGCACGCGGACTTCGGTGCGCAGCGCAGCGTTTTCCCCGCCCGTCGCGATCGTTTCGGCCAATTGCGCCCCGATCCCCTCGGCATCCGCGCGCAGGTCCGCAACCGTTCCGGCATCGAGCGGCCGCTCTATCGCCACCCGGCGCACGTCGCTGCGATCGGCCAGCCCCATGCCATAAGCCGAAAGCACCCCGGCGAAGGGATGGATGAAGACGGTGGAAATGCCCAGTTCCGCAGCTACCATGCAGGCATGCTGCCCGCCTGCGCCGCCGAAGCACTGCAAGGTGAAATCGGCGGCATCGTGGCCGCGCTCGGTGGAGACTTCCTTGATCGCCCGCGCCATTGCGGCAACGGCTACGCGCACGAAGCTTTCGGCCACCTCGCGCGGATCGGTGGTGCGTCCGGTCGCCGTCTCCACCTCCTGCGCAAGCGCGGCGAAGCGCTGCGCGACCACGTCCCGGTCGAGCGGCAGGTCTCCGTCCGGCCCGAAGATCGCCGGGAAGAACGCAGGCGCGATCCGCCCCAGCATGACGTTCGCATCTGTCACCGTCAGCGGCCCACCCCGGCGGTAGCACGCGGGGCCGGGATCGGCCCCCGCGCTGTCCGGCCCGACGCGGTAGCGCGCGCCGTCGAAGTGCAGGATCGAGCCGCCGCCCGCCGCCACCGTATTGATCGCGATCATAGGCACGCGCACTTTCGCGCCCGCCACTTCGGCATCGACTACCCGCTCCAGCGCGCCTGCATAGAGCGCGACGTCGGTGGACGTGCCGCCCATGTCGAAGCCGATGATCCGCTGGAAGCCCGCCGCCTGCGCCGTCCGCGCCGCGCCGATGACGCCGCCCGCCGGGCCGGACAGGATCGCGTCCTTGCCCTGGAAGGTGGCGTGCTCGGTCAGCCCGCCGCTCGACTGCATGAAGTAGAGCGGCACATCGCCCAGCCGGTCGACGACGCGGCCGACATAATCGCTCAGAACCGGCGAGAGATAGGCATCGACGACCGTGGTCGAGGCGCGCGGCACCAAACCGAGCAGGGCGCTGGTGCCGTGGCTGGTCGAGACTTGCGTGAACCCTGCCTGCCGGGCCAGTTCCGCCAGCCGCCGCTCCACCTCGGGGTATTTCCAGCCGTGGACCAGGGCGATGGCGCAGGCCGCGATTCCTTCAGCGCGATGCCGCGCGAACATCCGCGCCGCGGCCTCCTCATCGAGCCGCGAAATCGGATTGCCGTCGACATCGCAGCGTCCGCCGACTTCCTCGACCGCGCTGTAGAGCTGCCGCGGCAGCCGGATATCGAGCGCGAAAAGATCGGGGCGGCTCTGGTCGCCGATTTCCAGAAGGTCGCCGAAACCCTCGTTCACCACCAGCAGCAGCGGCGCGCCCTGCCGTTCGAGCAGGGCATTGGTGGCGACCGTCGTTCCCATCTTCACCCCGGCCACGAGTCCGTTCGGCAGCGGCGCATCGAAGTGGAGGCCGAGCAGGCTGCGGATCCCGGCCGTGGCGGCATCGCGATAGCGCTGGGGGTTTTCGCTGAGCAATTTGGTCGAGACGAAAGTGCCGTCCGGGCGGCGGCCGACGATATCCGTGAAGGTGCCGCCACGATCGATCCAGAACTGCCAACCCGACGCCATCACACACCCCGACGATTTACCGATAAATTGTCAATGAACAGCGTCTCGCATTACCTGTCAAGCGCACAGGCATGCTCTGGCCGGAGCATTGACAAGCCTTCCCCCTCGATTTCATACGATCGCATGAGCGCCAATGAACCCGGTCCGATCATCTCTTCCGCGCATCTTGCCGACGGTGCTTCCCCTGCCCTGTCTGAGCTGGAATTCAGCCTGACCCTGGCCGCCAATGCCTATCAGAAATGGATCGTGCGCTGCGCCGCCGCTGCCGGGCAGCAACTCAGCCCGCTGGAAGTGCTGGTGCTTCACTCCGTCCGCCATCGCGACCGGCCCAAGCGCTTCATGGACCTCATGCTGGTGCTTCATGTCGAGGACGCGCATCTGGTCAACTACGCCGTCCGCAAGCTTTCGAACGCAGGGCTGGTCGAGACGAGCCGCGTCGGCAAGGAGAAGGTCATCGCCGTGACTCAGGCGGGAATCGCCTTCTGCGACGCCTACCGCGCCATTCGCGAGAAAGTGCTGGTAGGCGACGTCAAGGCGTCGCTTAGCGAGGACACGCTCTCGCAGACGGCGGAAAAGCTGCGGATGCTCTCGGGAGACTATAATCAAGCCGCCCGCGCCGCAGCCACTCTATGAGCACAGGGCGTCCGATTTTCCGGATCGCCCAGATCTCCCGACAGTCGGAAATTCTCAGCGGTTCTCGTGCGCGAGTAGGTTCAGGCGCTTGCCGGTCACCAGCGTCTGGATCACGAAGAGCGCCATCAGGATCACGCCTACCGTACCAACGAACAGGTCGAAGCCGGATACCACGCCGAACAGGCCGCGCCCGCTGCCCAGCACCATCATCATCGCGGTGAGGCCAATCAGCATGAAGCGCAGTTCGGTCGGTCCTGCCTGAAGGTAGGATAGCTTGAATTCGCCCAGCACGCGGGCAGCGAGATAGGCATGGATCGACAGCAGCAGATATCCGACCAGCGCCACCATCGCCACATCCATGGTGACGTAAGGGCTGGTGCCGATGCCCCAGACGATCAGCGCCGTCGTCAAACCGTCGCAGCTGTGGTCGATGAAATAGCCGTAGGACGGCCGCTCGATCTTGCGGAAGCGGGCGAGGCTGCCGTCCATGGAATCGCCGAACCACTGCACCACGTAACCGGCCATCGCCAGCCAGAGCCAGTCGGCGGAGAGATTGCTGGCCGCATAGCCGCCGAAGGTCATGAACGCGCCGACTAGGCCCGTAGCGGTCAGCAGGTCCGGCGTCACCCAGCGCGGCATCCGGGCGCAGAGCCATTGCAGGAGCTGTCGCTCGCGCCGCGCCAGCAGGTTTTCCTGGATGCGGGTGGGCGGGGCGGGATGGGCTTCGGTCTTGGCGGTCATGCTGGTCGTCCGGAATTTCTGGCGTTGAGGGGCGTGTCGATCAGGACAGGCCACGGCCAGCCGCTTCCCACGCGCGCGGCTCGCGGGAATTGAATCGAAAAGGATTTGCAGAGTTCCATCGTGGGCTCCTTTATGCGGGAGCGCGTTGGTCTCTCAGTCGCCGGCGCGCAAATTCTGTCGGCGATCCGGCCTCCATAGCGGACCATGTGCCGATTGGCCAGTTGGGCGGGTACAGCCGCCCCGCACCACGATCACTTCACCGATTTAAAGGCGCGAAAACAGCGGGATCGGAGAAAACATCAGCGAAACGAGACCGCCCAGGCTAAGCGCCACGAGAATGGCGCCGGTAAGTTCCATCAACCGGCGCGGCGATATGCGCCGCGTCAGCAGCGCCCCGAACGGCGCGGCGACCACGCCGCCCACCAGCAGTCCCGACGCCGCGATCGTGAAGGATTGCAGGCCCAGCTTTCCGATAAAGGCGGTCAGCACGGTGACGGTGACGAAGAACTCGGCGGCATTGGCCGTGCCGATCGCCATGCGCGGGGTCATGCCCTGCGCCATCAGGTTGCCCGTCACCATCGGCCCCCAGCCGCCGCCCGAAGCATCGAGGAAGCCCGCGATCAGCCCGAGCGGGCCGACCAGCTTCATGCGGCGATAGGATTGCGGGCGCCGCGGCCCCCGCCAGATGAGGTAGAGCCCGACGGCGGCGAGATAGACCAGCACTGCCGGGCGCAGGATCGCCATGTTCACGCTCGTCAGCAACCAGACGCCCAGCAACCCGCCGACAATGCCGGGCATGACCAGCCGGGCGAACAGCGGCCAGTCGACATTGCGCTGCAAGGCATGAGCAATGCCCGAGGCGCCGCTGGTGAAGCTCTCGACCCGGTGGGTCACCGCAGAGGCGGCACCGGGCGGCAAGCCCAGCAGCACCAGTAGTGAGTTGGAAAGCACGCCGAAGCCCATGCCGAGACCGCCGTCCACCAGCTGCGCGAGGAACCCGGCGAGAATGAAAGGTGCAAGGTCGGCCCAGGGAATGGCGGAAATGTCGATCATCCGACCACTTTCCGGCGCAGTGAGGAAGCCGAACGCCCGATCCGGCCCGCCGGGGCCGTCGTCATGAACACCAGCGGGAAACAGAGCGCGATCATCGAGAGCAATACGCCGGGCACCACTGCAACGCCCGCCAGCCAAGGCAGCACCGCCGCCCAGATCGCCGCGACGAGCACGATCATCAGCGTCCTCTCCTGCTCGTGATCGTTGAGCGCCGAAAGATCGGCGTTCACCCGGCCGTCGAACAGGGTTCTGAGGCCCCGGCCGACCCGGCTCTTGTGATCGGTCAGGACGGGGGGAAGCCCGGCATGGGCGAGGCAGCTCAGCCCGGCACCGATCATACGAACGCCGACCGCGCTGGCGAAGCGGCGATAATCGGGATTGCGGTCGCTGAGCGCTCTCAGCCCCGCACGCCCCCCGAAGGCCAGATCTGCCAGGGCGTTGCTTTCCGCCGCCGGAGCGACGACCGGCGCGGCCTCCTCCTGCGTCGAGACCACCCATTCGAGAATGGCCGAAGGCACGTCATAGCCGGTCGCCCGCTCCAGGCCCTGGAAACCGGGGGCCGAGTTCGCCTCGCAGATGCGGTAGCCGTCCTCGTCGAAGAGAATGTCGATGCCGGTCACGTCAAGTTCCAGCACATCGGCGGCCTGAACCGCCAGCTCCGCCATTTCCGGCGGCGGGTTATAGGCGATGCCCACCCCGCCGAGCGAGACGTTGGACTTGAATCCGCCGGTCAACGAACGTCGCTCCATCGCCGCGATCACGCGCCCGCCCACCACCAGCACGCGCACATCGCGGCCATGGCTGGCGCGCACATAGTGTTGAAGGATGAAATCGGCCTGAGCATCGGCGCTTTCGAGCAATCCGGCAAGATCCTCGAACTGGCTGCGATCCTCGCACTTGAGCACGCCCGCACCGCGCGTGCCCTTCAGCGTCTTGACGATGACGGGGAAGCCGAGTTCGCGCTCGACCAGATCCACGTCCATCGGGAAGGTGCCAAGGATCGTGCGCGGCACCGGCAGTCCGGCGCGGTTGAGGCTTTGCAGGGTGTGGAGCTTGTCAGCCACCTGTTCGATGGTTGCCGGGCCGTTGACCAGCCGCACGCCGCGCCGCTCCAGATGGCGCAACAGGGCGAGCGTGAAATAGTCCGTCTCCGCACCCGTGCGACAGATCACGAAGTCCGGGCGCTCCACCAGGCGGCCCTGATAGGTCGTGTTCCAGCCCTCCTCGGCGCCGACCACGAGATCGAACTTGTGCGGATGAAGCACCGAGAGTTCGATGCCCATGATGCTCGCCGCCTCCTGAAAACGGAGGACTTCCGGCACTTCGGAGTTCGCGGGATCGAGTTCGCGATGAAAGAGTATCCAGCCACGCAAGGCGTCAAGTCCCCCAGGGTAGACAGCAACGGACCATTCCGCCTTGCCGTGTGTGACATGTCAATTGATTAAAAACAAAGCACATTAAGCATCATAACGCGCGAGTGGGGCCTTGGTGCCATGTGTCGGTGTTTCCGCCAACGATCTTTGTGCGCCTGTCACACATCGTTGCGATTCCCGGTTCCCTCGCCCGTCCAAGGCTTTATGCACGGGCAAACGAAGCGCGCGTTACGGCGCGAGAAGGAGAGTAAGATGATCCGCCACCTGCCATGGCTTCTCACCGGCCTCGTCGGCGCCGTTTCGCTCGGGGTCGTCGCGGTCTCGCGCGGAGAAACCGTGAACGCGCTGTGGATCGTAGTGGCGGCAGTCTGCTGCTTCCTCGTCGCCTATCGCTATTATGCGCTGTTCATTGCCCGTCACGTCATGAAGCTGGACCCGTCGCGGCCCACTCCGGCCATCCGCCGCGCCGACGGGCTGGACTATGTGGCGACCGACCGCACCGTGCTGTTCGGCCATCACTTCGCGGCGATCGCCGGAGCCGGGCCGCTGGTGGGGCCGGTGCTCGCCGCGCAGATGGGCTATCTGCCGGGCACGCTCTGGATCATCGGCGGCGTCGTTCTGGCAGGCGCCGTGCAGGATTTCATGGTCCTATTCATCTCGATGCGGCGCGACGGGCGCTCGCTGGGCGAGCTGATCCGGATGGAGATGGGCCAGATGGCGGGGACCATCGCCCTGTTCGGCGCCTTCATGATCATGGTCATCATCCTGGCCGTACTGGCGCTGATCGTCGTGAAAGCGCTCGCGGAAAGTCCCTGGGGCATGTTCACCGTGGCGGCAACGGTGCCGCTGGCGATGGTCATGGGCGCCTATACCCGCTGGATCAGACCGGGACGGATCGGCGAAGTCTCGATCCTCGGACTGGTCGGCCTGCTCGCCGCCATCGTCTACGGACAGGCGGTGGCGCAGTCGCCGGTATGGGGACCGCTGTTCACGTTCACGCCGGTTCAGCTGTGCTGGATCCTGATCGGCTACGGCGCGGTCGCCTCGGTGCTGCCGGTCTGGCTCCTGCTGGCCCCGCGCGACTACCTTTCGACGTTCCTCAAGATCGGCGCCATTGCCGCGCTGGCCATCGGCATCGTCATCATGGCCCCGCCGCTGCGGATGCCCGCACTCACCGCATTTGCGAGCGGCGGCGGCCCGGTGTTCTCCGGCGGGCTGTTCCCCTTCCTGTTCATCACCATCGCTTGCGGTGCGGTCTCCGGCTTCCACGCGCTGATCGCCAGCGGCACCACGCCCAAGCTGATCGCCAGCGAGACCGACGCCCCGCTGATCGGCTACGGCGCGATGCTGATGGAAGCCTTCGTGGCGATCATGGCGCTGGTGGGCGCGGCGATCCTCGATCCCGGCATCTACTTCACGATGAACAGCCCTGCCGCGCTGATCGGCACCGACGCCGCCAGCGCCGCCCATGCAGTGAGCGCGATGGGCTTCGCGATCTCGCCCGAGACCATCGCCCAGACCGCGCGGGACGTGGGTGAGCATACCATCATCTCGCGTGCTGGCGGCGCTCCGACGCTGGCGGTGGCCATGGCGGAAATCTTCTCCCACGTCGTTGGCGGACCGGCGATGAAGGCGTTCTGGTATCACTTCGCGATCCTGTTCGAGGCGCTGTTCATTCTCACCGCCGTCGATGCGGGCACTCGCGCCGGGCGCTTCATGTTGCAGGACCTGATGGCGCTTGCCGTGCCGCGCCTGAACGAGAGCAAGAGCCAGATCCCCGGCTTCGTCGCCACCGCGCTCTGCGTCGCCGCCTGGGGCTTCTTCCTCCACCAGGGCGTCACCGACCCGCTCGGCGGGGTGAACACGCTCTGGCCGGTCTTCGGCATCTCCAACCAGATGCTCGCCGCCATCGCGTTGATGCTGGCCACCGCCGTGCTGTTCCGCATGAAGCGCGACCGTTACGCCTGGGTCACTCTGCTGCCGACGGCGTGGCTCCTGGTCTGCACGCTTTCGGCAGGCTGGCTCAAGCTGTTCTCCGCCGATCCCGCCGTCGGTTTCCTGGCGCATGGCGCGAAGTTCTCCGCCGCGCTGGAAAAGGGCGAGGTTCTCGCACCTGCCAAGTCGTTGGAGCAGATGGAGCGGATCGTCTTCAACGACCGGGTCGATGCCGCACTGGTGGCGGTTTTCCTGGCGGTGGTGGTCTCGCTGATGGTCTTCACCTTCCGCACCTGCATGGCCTCGCGCCGCAGCGCCGTGGCGACCGTGAACGAGCTTCCTGCGCATCCGGTGACGGCATGAGCCTGATCGCAACCTTGCGCCGCATGGCCCGGCTGATGGTCGGGGTGCCGGACTACGACGACTATGTCCGGCATATGGCCGCGCACCACCCGGAGCGCCCGGTCATGGACCGCAAGGCGTTCTTCCGGGACCGCCAGGAGGCGCGGTACGGCGGCAAGAACGGCGGGCGGTGCTGCTGATGAAACTCCCATGCGTCATCCCAGCGAAAGCTGGGATCGCTGTGACCATGATGTAAGGTTGCGTCAGGGCCGATAGCTGTCCCAGCTTTCGCTGGGATGACGGCTTTCAGCTTTCGGCCAACGGGTTTGCGGCCTAGTGCCGCCGAATCACCAGCTTGGTCTCGCCGCAGAGGCTGCACTCGTCCTTGCTGCGTACGAAGCCGTTCGTTCCCACCAGCTCGCGGGTCTGGACATCGGCGTGGTGAAGCACGCTGAGGCCCAGCCTCTGCGTGATGCAATCGTCGCAGACCGGCTCTGGCGCGAGCCGGGCGACGAGTTTCTCGATGTCTTGCAGGATAGTCATGTGCATTGCCCTCGCCTTGCCCGTGCCAGCTTGGCGCGTCCTCGGCAATGGCAATTACGATAGCCACGGTTTCGCTTCGGTAAACTCACAGTGAAGTCGGTCCGCCAGGCAGGCCCCGAAGGCAAGCGCTGCCGCGGATTTGCCGGGCGCGGCAGCGGGATCGCAAACGAATTGATAGGCGCCGTCGAACGGATGCTCGATTTCCGGCAGCCGCACCAGCCGTACGGCCGCCAGCGCCTCGCGCGCAATGACCTTGCGCACCAGGGCAACGCCGTGTCCCGCAGCCGTAGCTTCCAGCAGGGGACCTGCTTCGTCGTAAGGTAGCGAGTCGCTCGGCTCCGCCCGGACTGACATCCAGCCGGGGATCGAGCGCAATGGCGATATCGGGATGCGTTTCGTGAAATTCGGCCTGCCGCGACACCACCCAGTGCACGGCACCAGCGCCAATTATCCCGGTTGCCCATGCTTCATGTTAGCGCTATCTTCAGCGACAGAACGTTAAACCGACCGGGAGATAGATGTGTCGAGGCGAATTTACGCAGCCCTTGCGGCAACCGCTTTCTGCGGCCTGATGGCAGCCTGTAACGGAACCGGCGGAGCGCCGGAAGCCACCGCTTCGGCGGATGCCAAGTCGGAAGCGGCTTCGGACAAGAAGTACCTTTCGCAGCCGCTGGTCAGCGAAATCTACACCGCCGACCCTTCCGCCCATGTCTGGAACGGCAAGTTCTACATCTACCCCAGCCATGACATCGACGGCCCGACGCCCGAGGACGACCTCGGCAGCCACTTCGAGATGCGCGACTACCGCGTGCTGTCGATGGACAAAGTGGGCGGCAAGGTCACCATCGGCCCGGTCGCGCTCGACGTGAAGCAGGTGCCTTGGGCCGACAAGCAGATGTGGGCGCCGGACGCAGCCTTCAAGAACGGCACCTACTACCTCTACTTCCCGGCCAAGGACAAGCAAGGCGCCTTCCGCATCGGCGTGGCCACCTCGAAGGACCCGATGGGTCCGTTCAAGCCGCAGGCCGAGCCGATCAAGGGCAGCTACTCGATCGACCCCGCCGTCTTCACCGACGACGACGGCCAGAGCTACATGTACTTCGGCGGCATCTGGGGCGGCCAGCTCCAGCGCAACACGGGCGGCAAGTACGACCCGAACGGTTCGAAGACAGACCTCCAGGCCGACGACAAGCCCGCCCTGCTGCCGCGCGTGGCGCGCATGAGCGGCGACATGCTGGAATTCGCCGAGGCCCCGCGCGAAGTGAAGATCGTCGACGAGAAGGGCAAGCCCCTGCTCGGCGGCGACCATGACCGCCGCTTCTTCGAAGCCGCGTGGATGCACAAGTACAAGGGCAAGTATTACTTCAGCTACTCGACCGGCGATACGCACTACCTGGCCTATGGCATCGGCGATTCCCCCTACGGTCCCTTCACGTACAAGGGCCGCATCCTGGAGCCGGTGGAAGGCTGGACCACCCACCACTCGATCGTCGAGAAGGACGGCAAGTGGTGGCTGTTCTATGCCGACAGCCAGCTTTCCGGACAGACCCGCCTGCGCAACGTGAAAGTCACCGAACTGCACTATAACGAGGACGGCACGATCAGGACGATCAATCCCTTCGTTCGCTGAAAATGGAAGGGCGGTGAAACACCTTCGCTTGCTGGCGACAGCTCTGCTCGCCGCCCTTCCCCTCCCCGCCTTCGCGGCACCGGCTCCGCAGATCGCCTTGACGTTCGACGATCTGCCTTCGCACCCGCCCTATCCGGCGGGTGCGACACCGATGTCGGTCGTGGAGGCGATAGTGACCGCGCTGAAGCAGGCCCGCGCGCCTGCCTTCGGCTTCGCCAATGCGGGCAAGGGTCTGCCGGACGAGCGCGGCACTGTACTCGCCCATTGGCGCGCAGCCGGATTTGCTATCGGCAATCACGGCTACAACCATCTCAATCTCGACAAAGTCGGCGCTACCGAGTTCGTGGCGGAGATCGACCGCAACCGGATGGCGCTCGCATCCTACGGAATGAAGCCGCTGTTGCGCTATCCTTTCCTCGCCGAGGGCAAGGATCCCGCCGTCCGCGACGCAGTGCGCAAGGCGCTGGCGGAGCGGGGCTATCGCATAGCCGGGGTTAGTCTGTCCTTCGACGACTGGGCCTGGAACGCGCCTTATGCCCGCTGCGCCGCGCAAGGCAACGCGGCGGCGATAGCCGATCTGGAAACCCGCTATCTCCAAGCAGCCCGCACCGATGCCGAAGCGGCGCGGGCGGCATCGAAGGCGCGGTTCGGGCGCGATGTGCCTTACGTCCTGCTGCTCCACGTCGGCGCTTTCGACGCCCGGATGCTGCCGCGACTGCTGGCGCTCTACCGCGAGATGGGGTTCCGCTTCATCCCGCTGGAGCAGGCGCAGCGGGATAAGTTCTACGCTGCGACCGATCCGGCGAAACCGGGGCCGACGCCTGCCTTGCTCAGGACCACGCAGCTATCGCGGCCAGACGATGAGGTCTGCCCCGCACCACAACGCCCCTGACGTCGCCTCACCCACCCCGCTCATCCTGAGCGTGTCGAAGGATATGAGGCATAGCACAGCGCCCCGCCGCAGGGGGCTTCGACAAGCTCAGCCTGAGCGGGTTTGGACAGGTCGGGCTATCGCCTGAGCGAGCTGGTACTATCGCAGCAGCTCCAACGGAATCGCCTCACCCATCGCCTTGTACCCGGCCGGATTGGGATGCAGCGCATCGCCCACGTCGTAGGCCGGGTTCAGCCGGTCAGGCCGCGCGGGGTCGCGCATGACCTTGTCGAAGTCGATCACCCCGTCGAAGTTTCCGGGCTTGCGGATCCAGGCATTGACCGCCTGCCGGTCCGCTTCGTTGGCCGCATCGGGGTGATAATATTCGGTCCCCATGTCGGGCAGGATCGTCGCGCCATAGACCTTGATGCCGTGCGCGTGGGCGCGGGCGACGATCTGGGCATAGGCGCCGGTGATCTGCTCGACCATGGCCGCGTGTTCCTCAGCACTCACCGGCTTGAGACGCGTCAGGTTGCCGAGGTCGTTGATCCCTTCGAGCACGATCAGGTGCGTGACACCGGGCAGCGCCAGCACGTCGCGGTCGAGTCGGGCCAGGGCATTGGGGCCGAGGCCGTCCAGCAGCACCCGGTTGCCGCCGATCCCCTGATTGATGACGGCTCTCTTGCCACCGAGACGCCGCGCGAGAACGTCGGTCCAGCGGTCGTTGCCGTTGGTGGTGGTGCCGCGCCCGTCGGTTATGGAATCGCCCAGCGCCACGACGGCGCCGCCCCCACAGGCGCGCGCCTCGATCCCGGAAAGCATGTACCAGTGATCTACGGTGCTGGCCGAGGCCAGATCGCTGTCGGCAACGTGATCGCCCGCCAGCCAGTAGGACGTCGCGCGCGATCCGGGATGCGAGGTCTGGCGCTGCGGCACGGCCTGGAGATGGATCGAGACGGCAAGGTCCTCGAAAGCCTTCAACGGCAAATCGACGGGATCGGATAGCCAGTCGGCTCCGGGCGGGATTACCGCGCGGGCCTTGCCGGAAAAGCGCAAGGGCGTGATCGACGCAGCATTCACGGTAGCCTTGTCCGACTGCACCGCGCGCGCCAGCGTCGCCGCCTCGATCACCAGCGGCGTATCGCCGAAGGCATTGGAAAAGCGCACTCGCAGTCCACTGCCGCCGATCGAGGGCCGCACGATCTGCCGCAGTGTCACGTCGCGCAGGGCCTCGGCGGGCAGCGCGTTGTCGGCGCCCGGCTCCATTTGCGAGGAACCCCAGGCGGCCACCCATGGGCAGGCGGCCCAGGACGGCGCAGCCCATCCGCTCGCCAGCAGCGCGGCAGTCAGGGCAAAAGGACGAAATTTCGGCGACATCGCATGACCCTCAAAAGAAATGAGCCGACGACCGTGGGTCGCCGGCTCGCAGTTTTCAGGGAGGAGGAGTTCCCTGCAAGAACAATCAGAAGTTGGCGCGCAGGCCCACCAGCACCTGACGGCCCGGATAGTAGACCGAATAGGCCGCGTTCGAATATTCGAAGGTGGTGCGGAGCGGCTCATTGGTGATGTTCAGCACGTCGAGCGTCAGGCGCACGCCGTTGTCGAGGAACGGCAGCTGGTAACCGGCCGAAAGGTCGAGCTGGCCGCGGGCGTCGGAACGCAACGCCGCACCCGGGATATTGTTCTGCGGACCGTTCACCGCAATCGACTTGTCGTTCCAGACGTAGTTCAGGCTGACCGACAAACCGTGGTTCTCGTAGAAACCCTGAAGGTTGTACGAGTACTTCGAGACGCCGGTGGCGACGAGACCCGAAGACGACGACTGGTCCAGATAGGTGCCGTTGGCCGAGAAGCCGAGACCCTTGACGAGGAAGTCGAGCGGCTGGACCCAGGTCGCCTCGATGCCCTTGATCCTGAGGTCGGACAGGTTGACCGGACGGTTCACCGTGATCGGCAGGTCGCTGATCGCGAGGCCGGATGCCGCAGCGCGGTTGCGCAGGGCATCCTGCTGGGTCGAGAGCAGGCTGTCGAACGGAATGTTCAGCGAACCGAAGCTGGCGCTGGTCACCTGCGTTTCGGTGAAGCCCTGGATGTTCTTCACGAAGGCCGAGAGACCGACATAACCGATACCGCCGGTGTAGATTTCACCGCCAATATCGTAGTTGTCCGAGGTATAGGGCGTCAGGTCCGGGTTACCCGCAGTCGCCACTAGCGCCGAGGGGTCGGAGAAGGTGATGCCCGGCAGGATCTGGCCCGCATCCGGACGGGTCATGGTCCGCGATGCCGAAGCGCGCAGCTTGACGTTGTCCAGAAGGTCGTAGGTCAGGTTGATGGAGGGCAGGAAGTTGTCGTAGTTCGACTTGGCGGTGATGTCGACGATGGTGGAGCCGACCTGGCTCGGACCGATAACGACCTGACGGGTGTGGGCATAGCGCATGCCCGCATTCACATGGAGATCGCGGCCGAACAACTGGGTTACACCATTGAGTTCGAAGTAAGCGCCCCAGACCGTCTCGTCCATGTCACCGGTCGCACCGCCGGTCACCGCACCGCGTGCTTCCGGCGCACTGTCGCGGTAGCTGGCATAGTTGGTGGCGGCCTTCAGCGCGTCGAAGTCCGGCACCACGAAGGCGTTGTAGCCGACGCTACCGCTGGCGAGGTGGCCGAAGTTGTTGACCGGGAACTGCTTCAGGTACTGCGCGATGGCCGTCGTCGGAACCGAGCCGGTGGCGCCGGTGCAACCGGTGCCGCAGACCGACTGCTGGTAGGCGATGGAGTTGTCATAGGCACGGATCGAACGCTGGGCGCGGTCGTAGGCGCCACCGACCTTGATGCTGAACTGATCGTCACCGATCGTGGTATCGAGATGCGCGCCCTTGGTCTCGGTGCTGCGGCGCACGAGTTGGATGTTCTGGCGATACCACTGCCAGCCGAGGTTCGGATCGTTGAGATCGACGTTCGTGGTAATAAGTGGGCGGTTCGAAGCGCCAGTGTTGTCGTAATAGACATCGACGCCCGAGTTCGGCGCGGTCTGGAACGCAAACGTCGGCTGTTCGCGGAAGAACTTGCTCTTCGACCAGTTGGCGCTCGCCTCGACCTTCACGGTATCGGAAGGCTGCCAGGTCACGCTCGGGTTGATGTTCCAGAACTTGGTGGTCTGCTTGAACTGGCTCGCTTCGAGGAAGAACGAGGAGTTCGCGAACGTGCCGCTGGTGACGACGTTGTTTTCGTCCACGGTAAGACCGATCGGAACCATGCCGCCGGTCGCCTGAGCGCCGGTGCCCGGACCCGAGTTGCGGACCTGCCAGTTCATGTTGACCTTGTTGTAGTCACGCTTGGACTTGGCCCAGATGCCATCGAGAGCGAAGTGCAGCTCGTCGCTGGGGCGCCATTCGAGCGAGGCCAGCGCCGAGATGCGCGAGCGGTCGCCGCTGGTCAGGCTGTTGCGGCCGAGGCGCGGCAGCAGCGCCGTGCTGAGCTGGCTGCGCGTCAGGCCCGATGTGGCGACGACATCGACCGGCTGACCGGCGACGAGGCCGTGACCGGCATTCGCCGGAACCACCGAAGCCCAGTTCCAGTTGTTGTTGCCCGGATCGGTGCAGCCGGTGCCGCAGGACAGGTTGCCGTCGCCCCAGCCCACGGTCTCGAAGCCGTCGACGCGGGTCTTGGTCTTCACACCTGCGACGCCGACAAGGATGCCGAAAGTATCGGTCGTATGGCTGGCAACGAGCGCGCCGCGCGGGCTGACCTTGCCGTTGCTGTCGGTGTACTGGCCCTGCGCCACGGCAGTGACATGCGTGCCTTCCTTGTCGAAGGGACGCGCGTTACGCAGATTGACCGTGCCGGCGATGCCGCCTTCGAGAGTCGAAGGGGTCGGGCTCTTGGCGAGGTCGAGGCGGGTGAAGAGTTCCGAAGGGAAGAAGTCGAGATCGACTTCGCGGTTGGCGCTGCCGCCGTTGGTGCCGCCGTCCGACGCCACCTGAAGCTGCGAGCCGTTCAGCAGGACACGGGTAAAGCTGGGGCCAAGGCCGCGAATGGCAACCTGGGTACCTTCGCCGTTGATGTCGCGGTTGAGGCGCACGCCGGGCATGCGGTTCAAGGTTTCGGCAAGGTTGGTGGCGGGCAGCTTGCCGATGTCCTCGGCGAAAATGGAGTCGCCGAACGTCACTGCTTCGCGCTTGGCGTTGGTGGCGCTGGCCAGCGAGGCTCGGATGCCGGTGACGATGATGTCCTCGGTCGTCGGCTCGTCCTGCGGCGCAGGTGCGGCTTCGTCGGTCGCCGTGGTAGCCGGAGCGGTGTCCTGCGCATAGGCGGCGGGAACGACGAAGCCCTGGAGCGCGGCGGCACTCAGGAGAACGGCTCGAACGGAAATAAGGTTGGATCGCATTGGATATCCCCTCCCATGTAACGGTGCGTCCACCTCATGGCGGATCGCGGCTTGCGCCACTGCTGGTAGCGCTATCATTGTTCCTTACATATTCCCGGTGCAGTGGCGCGTCAACAGTTATGTTAGCGGTATCTTTTATCTGTAGCCATAGAGCTTTACCCGCTGGATCTGCCATTTTCCGGCTTCCAGCCGGATATGCCGGCCCTGATGAGTCTGGTCTCCGTTGAGCAACCTGCCGGGCACCCACTTGCCAGTCTGGTCGAATTTGCCCTCAAACGCCGAATCGATCCCGGCCAGAGCAGCGACCGCATCCGTCTTGGGCTTGAAGGTCACGGTGATCCCCTGCCCGGCGATGAGGTACTCCTCCGGACCGATCTGGATAATCATGCCGCCCGCCGCCGCGATCGCCGCCGTCGTGCCCGGCTGCGAGGCGTCAGCTCCGGGGTTGGCCACCGGCTTCTGGATATCGGCATAGGCGATGGTGAAGCGATAGGGGCCAACGTCGCGCACTTCAGGCTCGTAGACGAGCGTCTCGTCATAGAGCTGGCGCGGCTTGAAGCCGGCCATCCGGTCCGTACCCTGTGCGTCGAGGATATAGGGTCTGAGCTGCTGGAGCACGCCGTAGGCATCCTTGAGCGCACCGGGTTCCTCGTCCACCGAATCGATCGAGAACGGGCCGAAACCGATCGCGTCGAGCTGGCCGATGGCATAGAAGGCGTTGGCAGGCGCGGTCGGGTTGTTGGCGTTATGCGCCTCGGGAATGAACAGCACGTTGTCCGGCCGCTTGTAGCCGTTCACGATGTCCACGAAGTTCGGGAAGTAGATGTCGGGCGCCAGGAAATCGAGGTGCGGGCCGCCCGCCTTCCAGACGTCGAGCAGATGCGGCAGCGGGCCGCCGCTGGGATACTCGCCGGGGATGCGGCCGGGACGGTTGAGCGCCACGTTGACATACATCGGCAGCGGATAGGCCGCCTTGCCCGCCGCCGCGAGCCGGTCGGCAAAGCGGGCATAGTGCCAGGCGGCGAAGACTTCCGCGGAAGCGTCGCCGCCACCGAACAGGTCCTCCCACGAACCGCTGGTCCGCGCACCGCGATCGAGCCACATCCTGCGCATGCCCGGAACCAGTGTGTCCTTGTGGGCAACGAGGTAGTTCACCAGTTCGGTCGGGACGGGCTCGCGATAGGCGGCATTGGCGGCGGCGCTGTAGTCGCGCGCGACCGGCAGCATGCCGATCTCGTTCTCCACCTGCACCATGACGACGGTGTTGCCCTTGGAATCCACCGCCTTCAGATGCGCGAGAAGCGCGGCATAAGCGCGTTCGTCGGCCTTGAGCGTTTCGGTGCCGAAGGTGGAGAGGATTTCCACGCTCTGTCCGTTGGGCAGCGCCGCGCGCGGGAAGCGCTGCTGATCGCGCTTCACCCAGGCGGGCACGTAAGTGGACATGGAGTTCTTCCAGGCGCCGAACCACAGGATCACCAGCTTGAGATCGTTCGCCCGCGCGGCCTTGAGCTGCGAGTCCACCGAGGACCAGTCGAACGTGCCTTCGACAGGCTCGATCAGTTCCCACGACACCGGCGTCAGCACGGTGTTTAGGTTCATGTCCTTCAGCCGCTTCCAGTGCGGCTCCATGTACGTCGCGCTGGAGGAGGCGGAATTGCTGAGTTCGCCGGCGATCATCAGCATGGGCTTGCCGTTCACGATCAGCTGCTGCGTATCGCCCTTGACCTCCAGGCGCGGTGCGTCGGCGAGCGCGGGGGCGGCAAGACACAGGCTGGCGGAAAGGGCCGAGACTGCCATGAGGGCAGTGCGGAAAGTCATGCGTTCTCTCCCAGGAAGGCAGCGATCACGGCGCGGGCACCGGTCTCTTCGAGACGGCTCAGATGCGCGGTCACCGCATCGAGCACGGCCGTATCGGGGGTGTAGCCGAGGACGCCCAGCGCTGCGACCACGCGCGCGCGCGGGCTTTCGGCATCGCGCAGGGCATCGGCCAACGCGGCGGCGGCGGGATCGTCGACGGTGAATGTCTCACCGGCATCGGTCGTTCCCGCCTGCCAGCGCACCCACGCCGCGACGGCAAGCGCGATGGCATTGAAGGAGCCGCCCTGCCCGCGCACCGCGTCGAGCGGAGCGAGCAGGCGCTGCGGCAGCTTTTGCGAACCGTCCATGGCGATCTGGCGCGTACGGTGCTGGAGCGCGCTGTTGGCGAAGCGGGCCATCAGTTCGCGGCGATAGGCGGGGATGTCGAGCCCGGCGGGCGGGTCCAGCGTGGGCACGACTTCGTCCCACAGCCGCTCGACGAAGAGCAGGCCCTGCGCAATACCGACGAACTCGTGGACAAACTGGTCTCCGGCCAGACCGCCGAGATAGGCGATGCCCGAATGCGCGCCGTTGAGCAGGCGCAGCTTGGCTTCCTCCCACGGGGCGACGGCATCGGTCAGCTGGACGCCGTAAGCTGCAAAGTCGGGCCGCTCGCCCGCGAAACTGTCTTCGATCACCCATTGCAGGAAGGGTTCGGCCTTGACCATGGCCCTGTCCTCAAGACCGATCAGCGCGGTGAGACCGGCGATGTCCTCGTCGGTGGTGGCGGGAACGATGCGGTCGATCATGGTGGCGGGAAACGTGCAGTTTTCCGGGATCCAGGCGGCCAACACGGGATCATGCGCCTCGGCCATGGCGAGCACGGCGCCCTTCAGCAAGGCGCCGTTGTGCGGCAGGTTGTCGCAGGAGAGGATCGAGAGCGGCGCCAGCCCCTGCGTGCGCCGACGCGCGAGCGCGGCGACGAGGAAGCCCGCCGCCGTGCGCGGACGCTCCAGCCCGGCGAGATCGGCCGCGACATCCGCATCGTCGGCCATGAGCTTGCCGGTCTTGCGATCGAGGCAATAGCCCTTCTCGGTGACGGTCAGGGTGACGAGGTGCGTATCGGGCGAGGCCAGCGCGGCGATCACCGCTTCCGGGTCTTCCGGCGCGACCAGCACCCGCTGCACCGCGCCCATGATCTGCGGTGTCTGCTCGTCGCCTTCGCGCACGAGCAGGGTGTAAAGCCCGTCCTGCGGGTTCATCTGATCCCGCACCGAGGCCGAGCGCAGCGAGACGCCGATCACGCCCCAGCGCAAGTCGCCGGACGCCAGCGCCGCCTCGAAAATGGCAGCCTGATGGGCACGGTGGAAGGCGCCGATGCCGAAGTGGACGACGCCCGCCTTGACCGCCGCGCGGTCATAGGCGGGGCGAGCGACGGCAGCCGGAACCTGGCCGAGGGTCTCGTTCGAAAGCCTCACAGCTTGTACGCCGCCTTGACGAGATCGTAGGCGAGCGCGCGCGCCACTTCGTGGGCCTCGTCCTCTGGCAGGCGGTGTTCGGCGACGAGCTGCGCCAGCCAGGCGCAGTCCATGCGGCGGGCCACGTCATGCCGCGCCGGGATCGAGAGGAAAGCGCGGGTATCGTCGTTGAAGCCGACGGTGTTGTAGAAGCCGCCGGTCTCGGTCGCGCGTTCGCGGAAGCGGCGCATACCTTCGGGGGAATCGTGGAACCACCACGGCGGACCGAGCCGCAACGAGGGATAGTGCCCAGCCAGCGGCGCCAGTTCGCGCGAGTAGACATCCTCGTCGAGCGTGAAGAGGATCAAGGTCAGGCGCGGGTCGTTGCCGTAGCGGTCGAGCAGCGGCTTCAGCGCCTGCACGAACTCGCCCGCCATCGGAATGTCGCCGCCCTTGTCGCGCCCGAAGCGATCGAGCACGGCCTGGTTGTGGCTGCGATGGACGGCGGGGTGAAGCTGCATGACCATGCCGTCCTCCACGCTCATCCCCGCCATTTCGGTCAGGATCTGGGCGCGGAACAGTTCGGCATCTTCCTTGCTCGCCCCCGCCAGCACGCGCTGGTAGAGCGCCTCGCAATCCTCCGGCGAAAGGTCGGCGGTCAGGGAGCTGGGGTGGCCGTGGTCGGTCGAGGTCGCCCCGGCCTCGCGGAAACGGGCGCGGTGGAAGCGGTGCGCGGCGAGGTAGCCCGCATACGTCGAGACATCCTCGCCCGCCATCTCGCCGAACTTCGCGACTTTTCCGGCGAAGCCCGGCGTTTCGGGATCGACGACCGGATCGGGGCGATAGGCGGTGACGACGCGGCCGCTCCAGCCGCTTTCCCGGATCGCACGGTGATGGGCGAGCGGGTCGAGCGGGCCTTCGGTGGTGGCGATCGCCTCGATACCGAAGCGCTCGAACAGCGCGCGGGGGCGGAAGGCCGGAGTCTTGAGCGCGGCGTCGATCACTTCGTAGTAATGGTCCGCCGTGGTCTCGTCGAGCAGCACGTCGAGGCCGAAGACTTCGGCAAAGACCCAGTCCAGCCACATGCGCGAGGGCGTGCCCCGGAACAGGTGGTAGTGCTGCGCGAAAAGGTTCCAGATCTTGCGCGGGTCCTGCTCCACCGGGCTGCCGTCGACGCTCGGCACGCCCAGCGATTCCAGCGGCACGCCCTGCGAATAGAGCATGCGGAACACGTAGTGGTCCGGCACGATCAACAGCGAGGCGGGGTTGGGGAACGGCTCGTCATAGGCGAACCACACCGGATCGGTGTGGCCGTGCGGGCTGACGATCGGCAGGTCCTTCACGCGCTCGTAGAGCGCGCGGGCGATGGCGCGGGTGCCGGGATCGGCGGGAAACAGGCGGTCGGGATGGAGAGCGAGAGGGCGGGTCATGCTGTGACTTTCTCAGCGTCCGGATCGGCGATCTGGTAACGGGGAAGGATAAGGTGAATGACGGCGAGCGCCACGAGATAGGCGCAGGAGGCGACCACGAAGATCGGCTCGTAACTGCCCACGCTTTCGAGGATGGCACCGGCGAACTTGGCCATGAGCATGCCGCCGACGGCACCAGCAAGGCCGCCGAGACCGACGACAGATCCGGTCATCCAGCGCGGCATCGTGTCACCCGGCAGCGCGTAGAGATTCGCGGAAAAGCCCTGATGGCCGGCGCAGGCAAGACCCACCAGCGCAACCGCCGTCCAGAGGCCCGGCGCGTGCGGCGCCATGGCGATCGGCACGGCGCAGAGCGCGGCGAGGAACATCGCCGTCTTGCGCGAGCGGTTGACGCTCCAGCCCCTGCCGATGAAGCGCGAGGAAGCCCAGCCGCCCAGCACCGACCCGACGTCCGCCAGCAGGTAGACGGCGATCAGCGGCGGGCCGAAGTCCAGCATCTTCACGCCGAACTGCTTGTTGAAGAAATCCGGCAACCAGAACAGGAAGGTCCACCAGACCGGGTCGATCAGGAAGCGGCCCAGCATATAGGCCCAGGTCTGGCGATAGCCGAACAGCGCGCGCCACTTGACCGGGCGCGGTTTCTCCACTGGATCGGCTTCGATCCAGGCCAGTTCCTCCGCGCTGAGGCTCTTCTTCTCGCGCGGGCGGCGATAGAAGCCGAGCCAGGCCGCCAGCCAGAGGACCGTCAGCAGGCCGGTGAGGATGAAGGCCCAGCGCCAGCCGAGCGTCAGGGCGATCACCGGCACCACCAGCGGCGTCAGGATCGCGCCGACGTTGGAACCGGCGTTGAAGATGCCGATGGCGAAGGCGCGCTCGCGCTTGGGGAACCATTCGTTGGTGGCGGCGATGGCGGCAGGGAACGTCCCCGCCTCGCCGATGGCCAGCGGAATGCGGGCGAGCAGCATGCCGCTGGTGGAGGTGAACAGCGCATGCGCCATGTGGCCCACGGTCCAGAGCGTCACTGCCAGCGCATAGCCCGCGCGCGCGCCGAGCCGGTCGATCAGGCGGCCGAAGAACACATAGGCAATGCCGTAGCCCGCCTGGAACCAGATCGCGAGGTCGGCATAGCCGCTCTCGCTCCAGCCGTAGCGCGCCTGAAGCTCGGGCTTGAGCGTGGGCAGGACCAGCCGGTCCACATAGCTCAGGACCACCGCCGCAAAGAGCAGCGCGCAGACGATCCAGCGGATCCGGCCCGAGGGTTTCCTCGGGCCGGTCGCGGTTTCCATGGAAGGCGTCACGCCGTGCACCACGCTCACCAGTTGTACATCGTGCCGTCTTCGAGGCGGTTCACCGGCAGGAAGGCGCGGCTGTATTCGTAGCCGGCGGCCAGTTCCTCATCGATGTCCACGCCCAGCCCCGGCGCGTCGCCGGGATGCATCATGCCGTTCTCGAACGTGTAGGCATGGGGGAAGACCGCGTCGGTCTCGGGCGTGTGGCGCATGTATTCCTGCACGCCGAAGTTCGGCACCGAGAGGTCGAAGTGCAGCGCGGCGGCCATGCAGACCGGCGAGAGGTCGGTGGCGCCGTGGCAGCCGGTACGGATCTGGTAGAGATCGGCCAGCGCGGCAATGCGGCGCAAGTGGGTGATGCCGCCCGCGTGGACCACGGTGGCGCGGATATAGTCGATCAGTTGGTTCTGGATCAGGTCCTTGCAGTCCCAGATCGAGTTGAAGATCTCGCCCACGGCCAGCGGCGCGGTGGTGTGCTGGCGGATCAGCTTGAACGCTTCCTGGTTTTCGGCAGGGGTCGCGTCTTCCAGCCAGAACGGGCGGTAGGGCTCGAGATCCTTGCCGAGACGGCCCGCCTCGATCGGGGTGAGGCGGTGATGGATGTCGTGCAGCAGGTGCACGTCCCAGCCCAGCGCCTCGCGCGCGGCCTTGAACAGTTCGGGCACCACCCGCAGGTACTTCGCGGTGTTCCAGACGTTCTCGGTGGGCAGGTCGGCGTCGGCGGGCTCGTAGAAGTACTTGTCCTTGGAGACGCCGTAAGTCGAGGCCATACCGGGCACGCCGCACTGGAGGCGGATCGCCTTGTAGCCCTGCGCCTGGTAATCGAGCGCAACGTTGATGGTGTCCTCGATCGTCGTGCCGTTGGCATGGCCATAGACCATCACGCCCTCACGGCTCGCACCGCCGAGCAGCTGATACACCGGCAGACCGGCGATCTTGCCCTTGATGTCCCACAGCGCCATGTCGACGGCGGCGATCGCGGTCATCGTCACCGGGCCGCGGCGCCAGTAGGCGCCCTTGTAGAGGTACTGCCAGACGTCCTCGATCCGGTGCGCGTCGCGGCCGATCAGGCAGGGGATCACGTGGTCGGTCAGGTAGCTGGCAACCGACAGCTCGCGGCCGTTGAGCGTGGCGTCCCCGACGCCGGTGGTGCCGTCGTCGCAAGTGATCTTGAGCGTGACGAAATTGCGTCCCGGCGAGGTGATGATGACTTTGGCATCGACAATCTTGGGCATTGCAGGAATCCTCAGGCAATTTCGAGGGTTGTGGTCTTGAGATCGGCGCTGCTGGCGCCGACCATGATGTCGAACAGGCCCGGTTCGACGACTTCGCGCATGGCCTCGTTCCAGAGGCTGAAATCGTCGGGACCAAGGGTAAACTCGATCCGGCGCGTCTCGCCGGGCTTCAATGTCACGCGGCGGAAACCGCGCAGTTCCATGACCGGGCGGGTGACGGATGCGGCCTGGTCGTGGACGTAGAGCTGCACCACTTCATCGCCCGCGCGCTGTCCGGTATTGATCACATCGACAGAAACGGAGACGGTACCCGCCGTGCCGATGCGCGTCGCTGAAAGGCTGGGCTCGCCGATGCGGAACGTGGTGTAGCTGAGCCCGAAACCGAACGGATAGAGCGGCGCGGTTTCGGTGAAGAGATAGCCGCGCTTGGCCGAAGGCTTGTGGTTGTAGAAGAAGGGCACCTGCCCGACGTCCTTGACCACGGTGACCGGCAGCTTAGCGCCCGGATTGACGTCTCCGAACAGTGCCTCGGCCATGGCGGTGCCGCCTTCCTGCCCGAGATACCAGCATTCGAGGATCGCATCGGCCTGCTCGGCCACGGTCGGCCAAGAGGGCGGGCGGCCGTTGAGCGCGACGACGATCACCGGCTTGCCGGTGGCCTTGAGCGCGCGGAACAGTTCGTTCTGCTCGCCCACGAGGTCGAGGTCCGTGCGGTCGCCGAGGTGGTTCCTGGCGTAGCCTTCGCGGCTGGTCTGCTCGGTATCGCCGATGGCGAGCACGATCACGTCGCTGCCCTTGGCGACCTCGACCGCCTCCGCGATCAGCGCGCGATTCTTCGCGGGATCTGCCAGCAGGACTTCATTGGCCGAGCGATCCTCGCTCTGGGTGATGAACACGCCCTGCGCGAAGATGACTTTGGCCTTGCCCGCGACGCGCGTCTTGATACCTTCGACGAGGTTCACGCTCGAACGCGGCTCGGACGAATAGCCGCCGAGACGGGTGACATTGGCGTTCGGCCCGATCACCGCGATGCGCTTCTGCGCGCCCGTCGTCAGCGGCAGGACGCCGCTGTTCTTGAGCAGGCAGATCGACTTGCGCGCCGCTTCCAGTGCCAGCGCGCGAGCTTCGGCATTGGCGGTGAGCTTCGCAGAGGCCTTGGGATCGACCGGCCCCGCCTCGAACATGCCGCCGCGGAACTTCAGCGTCAGCATGTGGCGGCAGGCAGCATCGACCGCCGACAGCGGCACCAGACCCTTGCGCACCTGATCGGCCAGCGTGCGATAGGCCTCGCCGTCCGGCAGGTCGCAATCGACGCCCGCATGCAGGGCGAGGCGCGCCGCGCCCTCGATATCACCGGCAAGGTGGTGGAAGCTCGCCAGTTCGCCGATCGCCGCATAGTCGCTGACCACGGCGCCGTCGAAGCCCCATTCGCCGCGCAGCACGTCGTTCAGCAACCAGCGGTTGGCGTGGCTGGGGATGCCGTCGATCTCGTTGTAGGACGGCATGACGGCGGCGATGCCGGTGCGGCGCACCACTTCGCGGAACGGCGGGAAGAACGAATCGTAAAGCTCGCGCTTGCCGAGCGGGGCCGGGGCGACATTGTTGCCCGCCTCCGGCTGGCCGTGCCCGGTCATGTGCTTGAGCGTGGCGAAGACCTTGCCCTCGCCCAGTTCCTTGCCCGGTCCCTGAAGCCCGCGCACGGCGGCGACGCCCATTTCTCCACAGAGATAGGGGTCTTCGCCGAAGGTTTCCTCGATACGGCCCCAGCGCGGGTCGCGGGCGATGTCCACTACCGGCGAAAGTGCCAGGGTGGAGCCATGGGCACGGACTTCGCGGCCGATCACCGACTGCACGCGCTCCACCAGATCGGTGTCGAAGCTCCCCGCCATGGCGATGGCCTGCGGGAAGCTGGTCGCCTCGGGCGCCATGTAGCCGTGGAGCGATTCCTCATGGAACAGCACCGGAATGCCAAGACGGGTCTGCTCGCGCGCCCACTTCTGCGCGGCGTTGACGAAAGCGATCGTCTCGGCGGGCTTGCGCCAGCGGCCGGTGACTTCGGTGCCGGTGTTGTTGGCCGTGGCCGCGCCGCCGCGGTCGGAGGGGCGGGCAATCTGGCCGATGCCTTCGGGATGGGCCTTGCTGGCGCGGACCGGATCGAAGGCCTGCGAATCGTCCATGATCTCGCGCTTGCGGGTAGAGAGCGTGACGAGCTGGGCCACTTTCTCGTCCAGCGTCATGCGCGCCATCAGATCCTTCACGCGCAAGTCCACCGGAACCTTGGGGTCCTTGTAGAGCGGCGTCGCGGCGCGCGCGGAGACCGGCAGGAAGGCCAGCATCGAGGCGCCAGCGCCCCAGCGCAGCAGTTCGCGGCGCTTGACGGAGGCGGCGATCATGCGCGCACCGCCAAGGATGAAAGGCGCGATCCCGCAAGCGACAGACAAACCGGAAAAATCATCTTCCTCCCCTGCATCCCCGGCCGTTGTTCGGCCCATTTCCCGATCGGGCGGCAAAGTATGTTGCCTGCCTCGAACTATGTGTGTTAGCGGTATCATGCGCGACAACAAACGAGCTTGTCAATGGCATCGACGCGCTAATTGCCTTCGGCCACCGGCCGTCATTATGGGACACAGGGGAGGATGATGAAGAAGCGGCTTCTGACGATCGGCGTATGCGTAACGGCCCTGGGATTCGCGACCGCACCGGCCCTTGCCAACGATGGCTACGACCTCTGGCTGGCTCCTGCGAGCAGCCCTTCCGCCAGCGAAATCCGCGTGATCGGCCAGTCCGAAACGCTGGATCGCGCCGCCGATGAGTTGCGCCGCGATCTCGCCGCCTCGCCGCTTCCGGTGGTTCTGGCCAAGTCGGGCGATACGGCTATCGCCGCACTCCGCCTGCCCACCACCGCGCTGGGCGAGGAAGGCTATCTGGTGCGCGCCGCCACGCTCGATGGCCGCAGGACGCTGATCGTCACCGGCAAGACCGACCGCGCCGTGCTCTACGGCGCCTTCGCGCTGATCCGCGCGCAGAAGACCGGCGCCGATCTGGCATCGATAGACATCCAGTCCACCCCGAAGATCGGCCTGCGCGTGCTCAACCACTGGGACAATCTCGACGGCTCGGTGGAGCGCGGCTACGCGGGACAGTCCTTGTGGGACTGGTGGACCCTGCCGGACTTCAAGGACCCGCGCTACACGGACTATGCCCGCGCCAACGCCGCGCTGGGCATCAACGGGATCGTCCTCAACAACGTCAACGCCAAGCCCGAAAGCCTGACCGCGCCCTATATCGCCAAGGCCAAGGCGCTGGCCGAAGTGTTCCGCCCCTGGGGCATCAAGGTCTATCTCTCCGCCCGCTTCTCAGCCCCGATCGAGATCGGCCACCTCAAGAGCGCCGACCCGCTCGACCCCGAGGTAGCGGCATGGTGGAAGGCCAAGAGCGACGAGATCTACCGCGAAATTCCCGATTTCGGCGGTTTCCTGGTCAAGGCCAACAGCGAAGGCCAGCCCGGCCCGCGCGACTATCACCGCAGTCATGCGGAAGGCGCCAACATGCTGGCCGCCGCCGTCGCGCCGCATAACGGCATCGTCATGTGGCGCGCCTTCGTCTATGCCGAGACCGATCCGGACGACCGCGCCAAGCAGGCCTATACCGAGTTCAAGCCGCTCGACGGCAAGTTCGCCGACAACGTGCTGGTGCAGGTCAAGAACGGCGCCATCGACTTCCAGCCGCGCGAGCCGTTCCATCCGCTGTTCGGCGCCATGCCGAAGACGCCGATGATGCTGGAACTCCAGATCACCAAGGAATACCTCGGCTTCGCCACCCACCTCGCCTATCTCGGCACCATGTTCGAGGAAGTGCTGGAGGCCGACACCCGCGCCAAGGGCAAGGGATCGACGGTGGCCAAAGTGGTGGACGGCTCGCTCTACGGCCATAAGCTCAGCGGCATTGCCGGTGTCGCCAATGTCGGGCGCGACCGGGATTGGTCGGGTTCGACTTTCAATCAGGCCAACTGGTATGCCTTCGGCCGCCTCGCCTGGGATCCGACGCTCTCGGCTGATGTCATCGCCCGCGAATGGGCGCAGCAGACCTTCGGCAACGATCCGCGCGTAACCGATACGGCAGTGAAGATGATGATGGCCTCTCGCGAGGCGGTGGTCGATTATACCGGGCCGTTCGGGCTCGCCCATCTCATGGGCACCGGCCACCATTACGGCCCCGGTCCGTGGATCAGCGATCTCGCCCGTCCGGAATGGAACCCGGTCTACTACCACAAGGCGGACCGGAACGGCATCGGCTTCGACCGCACGAAGACCGGCAGCAACGCCGTCGCCCAATACGAACCCGCCGTCGCGAAGATGCTGGCCGATCCGCGCACGACGCCGGAAAGCGAACTGTTGTGGTTCCATCACCTGCCGTGGGACTGGAAGATGAAATCCGGCCATACGCTCTGGCAGGACATGGTCGCGCATTACGACCGCGGCGTGGCCACAGTCGCGCAGATGCAGGCGGAATGGCAGGGCGTGAAAAGCCTCGTCGATGCCGAGCGCTGGCAGAAGACTGCCAGCTACCTCCAGATCCAGCACAACGAAGCCAAGTGGTGGCGTGATGCCAGCCTGGCCTACTGGATGTCGGTCAACGGCCTGCCTTTGCCCGTGGGCGTAGCCGCGCCCGAGCATGATCTGGCCTGGTACAAGGCCCAGGACTTCCCGCTTGCCCCCGGACATCCGCACTGATCAGCGTTCGATGGTTGCGCTATCACCTGAAATTGTGGTGTTAGCGTATATTCCCCGGCGCTCCGTGCGAGCGCCGGGACTCCATTGGGGGACGAGATGAGCAGCCAGACCAGAGTTCCGCGCAAGCAGCGCGCCAGCGCCAAGATCGACGACGTCGCGCGTCTGGCCGGTGTCTCGCCGATGACGGTCAGCCGTGTCATCAACAAGGGCGCTAATGTCCGCGAGGAGACCCGCCGCAAGGTGGAAGCCGCCATCGCGGAACTGAACTACGCGCCCAGCAACGCCGCGCGTATTCTGGCAGGCGGCGAGGACATCAGGATCGGCCTGCTTCACTCGAACCCGAGTTTCGCCTACCTCAGCGAATTCCTCGTCGGCGCACTGGAGGAAACCAGCACGGCGAATGCCCAGCTTCTGGTCAAGCCCTGCAACGAGGAAGGCGGCGAGGCCAAGGCGGTGGAGAAGCTGCTGCGCACCCGCATCGACGGCGTGATCCTGCCGCCGCCGCTCAGCGATTCTCCCGCCGTGCTGGAAGCCCTGCGCCATGCCGACGTTCCGGTGGTCGCCGTCGCCACGGGCCGCGCGCCGGAATGGGCGCTCTCGGTGAGCATCGACGACCGCGAGGCGGCTTTCACGATGACCCATCACCTGGCCGCACTCGGTCATTGCCGGATCGGCTTCATCACCGGTCATCCCAACCAGACCGCCAGCGCCGAGCGACTCGACGGCTACCGCGAGGCACTTGCGGCGCTGCATCTGCCGTTCGACCCGGCGCTGGTGGCGCAGGGCTACTTCACCTATCGCTCCGGGCTGGAAGCGGCGACGCAACTGCTTGACCTCGCCGTGCCGCCAACCGCGATCTTCGCCTCCAACGACGACATGGCGGCGGCCACCGTGACCGTGGCCCACCGCCGGGGCCTGGACGTGCCGCGCCAGCTCACGGTCTGCGGCTACGACGATACCGCGCTGGCCGTCTCGGTCTGGCCCGAACTGACGACGATCCGCCAGCCCACCACCGATATGGCGCGCCGCGCCGTACGCCTGCTGATCGCCGAAATCCGCTCGCGCAATGCCGGAACATCGGCAGGCCAGCATCCGCACGTCGTCGCGGAATTCAAGCTGATCCGCCGGGATTCGGACGCCGGTCCCGCCGCCTGATGCTTGCTCCAGCGGCATGAAAAACGCCCCTTGCGACGGATCGCAAGGGGCGTTTTTAGTTCGACTTGACGATGCAGGAGACCCGCAGGCCTCCCACGATCGCTTCAACCTTCCATTTCTTCCAGCTCGCGGCCCTTGGTTTCGTTGACCATGGCACGCACGAAGAAGAACGAGACCGCCGCGAAGAACGCATAACCGGTGTAGGTCACGGCAAGGCCGGGGCTGACGGCCAGCGCCGGGAAGCTCACCGAGACCGCCGCATTGGCGATCCACTGCGCGAAGCCCGCAACCGCGAGGCCGGAGCCGCGGATCTGGTTGGGGAACATCTCGCCGAGCATGACCCACATGATCGGGCCCCAGCTCATATTGAAGAAGATCACGTAGAGATTGGCGGCGACCAGCGCGATCACGCCGTTGTTGCCGGGCAGCGAGACCGCGCCGTCGGCGCCGGTCACGGCGGTGGAAAAGGCATAGGCTACGGTCGCCAGAGTTACGGCCATGCCCGCCGAGCCGATCAGCAGCAGCGGCTTGCGGCCGATCCGGTCCACCAGCGCGATCGTCGCGAGGCAGGCGCCGATCGAGAGAACGCCGGAGAGGATATTGGTCTGCAGCGCATAGTCTTCCGAGAAGCCGACCGCTTCCCACAGAGTTGCACCGTAGTAGAACACCACGTTGATGCCGACGAGCTGCTGGAACACAGCGAGGCCGATGCCCGCCCAGACGATCGGGCGAATGCGGCCGCTGGCCTTGTCGATCAGGTCCGAGAGCTTCGGCTTGTGGTGATCGGCGGCGAGGCTCGCCCGGATTTCGGCGACCTTGCGGTCGGCCTCTTCGGTGCCGAACAGCTTGGTCAGCACGGCGTGAGCGCGTGGTTCCTGCCCCTTGACCACCAGGTAGCGCGGGCTTTCGGGGATGATGAGCAGCGCGAAGAAGTAGATCGCGGCGGGGATCGACTGGAGCCAGAACATCCAGCGCCATGCCGGAAGGTCGAGCCACAGCGCTTCGGTGGAGCCACCGGCGAAGCGCGCGAGCACGAAGTTCGCGACGAAGGCGCCGGTCAGACCGGTGATGATCATCACCTGCTGCACGCTCGACAGACGGCCGCGAATGGCGGCGGGCGTCACTTCCGAGATATAGACCGGCGAGATGACGCTGGCCGCGCCGACGCCAAGGCCGCCGACGATGCGCGCAAGGATGAAGATGACCGAGGAACCGGCCGCGCCGGCCACCAGCGCGCTGACGAAGAACAGCACGGCAGAGAGCATCATCACGCCGCGGCGGCCGATGACGTCGGCCATGCGACCGGCAGCGAAGGCGCCGATCGACGAGCCGACCAGGATCGCACCGACATTGAAGCCGATGCCGAGCTTGCCGAGATCGAAGGCAGCCTCAAGCCCCTTCTGGGTGCCGTTGATAACACCGGAATCGTAGCCGAACATGAATCCGCCGATCGTGGCGACGGCCACGATGGCGATGATGAACGCCATGTTGATCCGGCTTTCCGAACCAATCGCTGGCCCAGTCTGCGCCGCAGTCATTCCTCTTTCCCCTTCATCGAGA
Source organism: Novosphingobium sp. BF6 (assembly GCF_058273105.1). Taxonomy (NCBI): domain Bacteria; kingdom Pseudomonadati; phylum Pseudomonadota; class Alphaproteobacteria; order Sphingomonadales; family Sphingomonadaceae; genus Novosphingobium; species Novosphingobium sp. BF6. The sequence continues at coordinate 1,393,257 of NZ_CM177776.1, read as the reverse complement.
TGCGCGATATTATTTTTGGCGCCCGAAATCAGTTGCCGGGACTTAGCTGTTGGCGGGGGACACCGGCAAGCCGGAAACGCCCGGATCGAAAGCAAAAACATCGCCCGCGAGCGGTTGCTGTTCCAGCTCCGCTGCGGAAAGCCCCTTGCGCGCCGTGGTGGCATAGGCCGTGCCGAGGTCCGGACCGCCGAAAGCGATCTTCGTGATATTGGCGACCGGGAACTTCACGGTTGCCATCAGCTTGCCCGCCGGGTCGTAGCGACGCACGCCCCAGCCGCCGAACAGGCCGGTCCAGAGGCAGCCCTCGGCATCGATCACGCAGCCGTCGGGCCAGCCCGCGCCGTCCTCGATGGTGACGAACAGCTCGGGCTTGCCGAGCGTGCCGTCCTCATCGGCGGCGACGCGCCAGATCGTCTTGCCCAGCGTGTCGGTGTGCCAGAGCGTCCGCCCGTCGGCGCTGATCGCGGGACCATTGGTGATGACCACTTCGGGCAGCCCGGCATGGGTGCAATGCCCCTTGTCGAGCCGGTAAAGCGCGCCCGAAGCCTCGGTCTCGTCGTCGTGCATCGAGCCCAGCCAGATGCGGCCCGCAGGATCGGTGGCGGCATCGTTCAGCCGGTTGTCCGGACGGGTCGGCTCCGGGTCGTGCAGCAGCGAGAAGGTGCCGGTTTCCGGGCTGAAGCGATGCAGCCCGGTCTTGACCCCGGCGATCATGTCGCCGCGCTCGGTCGGCAGCGCCCAGCCGATCTGGTCGGGCGCATGCCACATGTCGAGCATGCCCGTCGCCGGATCGTGCCGGTAGAGCCGGTGCTCCTTGATGTCGACGAACCACAGGCGGTCGCCGGTCCAGACCGGCCCCTCGCCCAGCGTGGCGCCGATGGAGAGGACGGATTCCGGCTTCATCTCAACGCCACCCGGCATCGACGAAGTAGTCGTGGCCAGTGCACATGGCGCCGTCGTCCGAGGCCAGGAACAGGCAGAGCGCGGCGACGTCGGCAGGCTGGATGCGCGCCTTCAGGCACTGCGCGGCCATGATCTCGGCCTCGCCCTCGGGCGTGTACCACTGCTTCTGGCGAGGGGTGTCGACATTGCCCGGAACGATCGTGTTGACGCGGATATTGTCCGCGCCCAGATCGCGCGCCATCGCGCGGGTCATACCCTCGATGGCCGCCTTGGCTGTCTGGTAGAGCACGAGGTCGGGCAGGCCGAGGTGCCAGCTGATCGAACCGAAGTTCAGGATCACGCCCGAGCCTTGCGCCTTCATGCCGGGCAGCACCGCCTGGGCGACGAAGAACTGGTGCCGCAGGTTGGTGGCCATGCGATCGTCCCAATAGGCGGGCGTCACGTCGTCGATCGTGTGGCGATCGTCGTTGGCGGCATTGTTGAGCAGCACGTCGACGCCGCCCAGCAGGCCCGAAAGCTCGGCCATGGTCGCGGCGGTGGCGTCAAGGTCGCGAAGGTCGCAGGCGCGGAAATGCGTGCCCGGCAGCGAGGCCGAAAGCGCCTCGCCGGCGGCAGCATTGATGTCCACGAAAGCGATCTGGGCGCCTTGCGCGGCGAAAGCCTCGACAAGGCCCGCACCGATGCCGGTGCCGCCGCCCGTGATGACCACGCGCTTGCCCTTGAGGCTGGGATAGATGGCGGAATGTTTGGTCATGGATGGGCCTTCATCAAGCCTTGAGCAGGCCGCGCGAGAGCAGGTTGGCATAGAGCGCGGTAATGCCGGTGCGCCAGGACGCCGCATCGCGCGAGGTAACGACACGGTTCCGGAGCTGGCCCAGCTTGTCGCTCTCGATGGTGACGACGTCGCCCACCTTGTGGGTGAAGCCGCGGCCTTCCTCGTCGCGGTCCTGCACGGGCGCGAAGAGCGTGCCGAGGAACAGCACGAAACCGTCGGGGTACTGATGTTCACTCAGCGTCTGGCGCACGAGGTCCAGCGGATCACGGCTGATCTCGGCCATGTTGCTGGTGCCGCGCAGCACGAACTGGTCCTCGCCGGTGATCGAGAGGCGCACTTCGGCGACGCGCACGTCGTCTATTGTGAAGCTCTCGTCGAAGATGCGGACGAGCGGACCAAGCGAGCAGGAGGCGTTGTTGTCCTTGGCCTTGCCCAGCAGCAGGGCCGAGCGACCCTCGAAATCGCGCAAGTTGACGTCGTTGCCGAGCGTGGCGCCGACCGCCTTGCCGTCGCTGCCGACCAGCAGGGCGATTTCGGGTTCGGGGTTGTTCCAGCTCGAATCCGAGCGCACGCCGATCTCGGCACCGACGCCGACGGTGGAGAGCACCGGCGACTTGGTGAAGACTTCCGCGTCGGGACCGATCGCGACTTCGAGGTACTGCGACCAGAGGCCGTCCTCGATCAGCGCGGCCTTGAGCGCGGCGGCAGCTTCGGAGCCGGGCACGACCGAGCGGATCTGGCCGCCGATGCGCGCTTCCAGACGCTCGCGAATGGCGGCGGCGGCGCTCCAGTCACCACGGGCGCGCTCTTCGATCACGCGCTCGATGGCGGAGGTGGCGAACGTGACGCCGCAGGCCTTCACGCACTGAAGGTCGACCGGGCTGAGCAGGTTCACGGCCTCGGGATCGAAAGCGCCGAGGTTCTTGCCGCCGGTGCCGGAGAAGTCACCCGCCTCGACCAGCGCCGAGACAGTCGGCACCACGGCGGACATGTCGATCAGCTCGCCGCGAACGACGAGAATCGGGCTAGGCCCTTCGCCGAAATCGGCGCGCCCCAGAAAAATACCGGAAGTCCAGTCGGCAGGCATCAACGACATGCAGTATCGGGATTCGCCACGGATTCCCCCTCCCATGTTTCTTTGAGTGATAGCGCTACCAATTGTCGGATCGGGGGGTTTTGTCAAGACCGATCGAGCAGGCGCGAAACAGACGGGCGGGAAGCCCTCCGCAACATTTCAGAATACGGGGCAAAATCGGCGGCGGAATGCCGGGTTCAGAGGAAAGAGGGGGGCGACCCCGCTCCTGCCCTGCGAGGGTGCCGATCCGGTTCGGCGAGGCCGCCGCCCGGCAACCGCTCAGACCCGCGCCGCCGTGAAGCCAGCCGTTGAAGCGCTCTCGTGGAAATCACCCGGATGCCGCCTTCGGAGATGGCGCACCACTTGCCGTGCTCGGCCAGTTCGGCATCGAGGTCGAAACCATCGGGAACCACGGCATCGGCCAGGACGATCGCATTGGAGATCTTCACCGCCCGCCCGATCCTGGCACCCGGCAGCAGCACGACATTGCGCAAGATCGATCCGAAGCCGATCGCACGACGGTCTCCCAGTCCGTGGAGGACAGGATGTTCGAGCGGCCATGTGGGATCGAGCGGCAGCGAGCCGTCGAGCAATTGCCGCTGCACGCCGTGATAGGCATCGAGCGTGCCGAGATCCCGCCACAGCGGCTCCCGCCCCTGGCGTCCGGGCAAGGCATAGGCGAAGGCGGTACCGCAGGAAACGAGTGCCGGAACGATGTGCCTGCCGAAGTCGAGATCGGCCACGGTGCCTTCGATCTCCTTCAGCAAATCGCGCAGGAGCGGCCATGCGAAAACGTAGATGCCCATGGAAGCGAGGGCGAAGCCCGGCCGGTCGGGCGCTGGCGGGGCAATGAACGGCTTCTCGACGAAAGCGGTAATGCGATAGGCGGAATCGACTTCGAGCACGCCCAGCCCGGTCGCCTGGTCCTGCGGGACATGGACCACGCCCAGCGTCACTTCGGCGCCGGTGGCGATATGACGGTCCACGAAGGGTCGGTAGTCCATCTGGTAGAGATGGTCCCCGGCCAGGATCACCACATGGCGCGGCGCGATCAGATCGATCTCGTCAATAACGCAGGAAACGGCGGCCGCGGTGCCTTCGTAAGGGCCATAGTCCGCGCCGTCGAGGATTGAAATATCCGCCTGCGCGGCTTCGGCCTGCCAGCTTTCCAGCAGATGGCGATGAAGCGTATCGGGCTGGTACTGGGTCAGCACCATAGCCTCGCCGAAGCCGGAATTGACCACGTTGGCGAGAGTGAAGTCGATCAGCCGCGCATGGGGACCAATCGGCAGCGCCGGTTTCGCCTCGTGATCGGTCAGATCGTGGAGACGACTTCCCCGGCCGCCCGCCAGAACGATCGCGAGAACATTTCCGTTACGGTCTTCAGAACTGGCACGGCCCATTCGCCCCTCTTCGCAGCAGCATTCCTGCGCTGCCTAATTCCTGAGGAAAGGCCCCGGTTCCGCCACATCGCGCACGGTTCGTCGCATTCGCGGTACTCCGTTCAGGCGCCCCTGAACTGCGATTTTTGGATGTGCGTGATGCGGCAGGCGAGATCGGCCTCCCCCGAGGCGACGATATAGTGGTCTCCAGCGTCAGCGATTCCCGTCGTGAAAACAACATCGTGAAGGTACATCTGCGCCGCCAGCGACTGGGTGAGTGCCGGATTCGCCTCGATCAGCGACCCGTTTCCGGTGCGCAGGACGCAGGAAGGGTCGTCGCGGTCGAGGATCGACCAGTAGGTGCGATAGATGCCGACGATTTCCTTCGGCTCCACCCCGTGCCAGAGCGTCAGCCAACCCTCGTCAGTAAGGATCGGCGGCGCGCCCCCACCCATGCGCGCGGTGGCCGGCATATCCGAACGCGGCCGGATGCCGGGCTTGCGGCAGGGCTTCCAGAACCTGGCGTCCGGCGAATGAGCGAGGTTGATCGACGGCCCCGCGTGCCATTCGCTGCCGGGCGGATAGGCGAAGTAGAGGTCGCCCAAGGGCCGCGTCTGCGCCCAGTAATGCCCGCCAATCAGGCCCTCGAAGATCAGCATGTCCTTGTTCTGGTGATCAAGCACGATATCCTCGAAGCGCCAGTCCAGCCCGTTTTCGGAAGTATAGAGCGTCGTCGACTGGCGCTCCGGACTGACCGAGCAGGTCGTCATCAACCAGCTTTCGCCCACCTTGCTGATCCGCGCATCCTCCACGCCGTAGCATTGCAGGCTGCTGCGCGGCGCCACGGCACGGTCGTAATGGACGGCGATCACTCGCAGTCCCTCGGCATCGAGTTCGACCGGCAGCAGCCAGGACAGCGAAGTCAGCGCCATGACCTTCCAGCCGCCGCCGCGCAGCATGAACTTGCGGGGATCGGCGGTGTCGGCATGTTCGAGCGGCCAGGCGTCGAGAACGTAGCGCCCCTCGGTTCCTTCCTCACCCTCCCAGCGGATGGCGTGGATATGGCCGTTCCGGATCGGCTCGCGCAGGGCCTCGGCCACGCGGACCATCATCAGCAGATTGCCGGAAGCGAGCCTTGTCAGGCCGGGATTGAACGCGCCCAGCACATAAGTATCTGCCTCCAGATGACCGGCCAGGGGAGAGCGAGCGAGGTCCACGTCGTCGGGTACGAAGACGAGGCGGTCGTTCGGGAAAGGGGCTGGCATCGTCGCGAACTCTCCCGAAGGCAAGCCGAAGCAAGCGGAACAGGGCTTTTCGCAAAGCTAACGCATCGGAAGGCACACGGTGCCCGCCCGGCTTCCAAACCCCCTCCTCGAAGGCAGGCCGGTTGACGTTCGAACGGGTCTGCCCCTAGTCGAAAGCAATATCTGCCGGGAACAAATTCATCGGCATGGCCATTGATCCGGCTTGCAGGATGTCCGCCCGGAAACCCGGCGCGGCATTTGTGCAAGGTCGCTTTGGCGGATCGCCCGATCGGCGGGACCATGCTCTCCACGGGCATCCCGCCGGTAGCACACCAGAACGAAGAGTACCCATGGCTGCAAGCACCCCCTCCCCCACCGGAACCCCCACGTCCCCTCCCCAGCCTGCCGCACCCGACGTGCAGGCGCAGATTCAGGATCTCACCCACTCGACGCTGGGCTGGTTCCAGACCTACTGGCTCCAGATCATCATCGCCGGAGCCATCGCCTTCGGTATCGTCACCGCGCTCTATGCCTTGCGCAGGCTCGGCGCCCGGCTTTGCCGACCCGGCCAGACGGGCGGCGCCTGGCTGACCGTGGTGGGCCGGGTGGCGGCCAAGACCACCAATTATTTCATCATCATGGTCGCCATCAAGGTCGTCGACAACTACGCCCAGACCCCGCCGATGCTGGACAATCTGGTGACGTTCCTGTTCACCGTCGCCGCCGTGCTGCAATGCGCGATCTGGGCGCGCGAGCTGATCCTCGGCGCCATCGAGCACAAGACCGCCAGCGAGCATTTCCAGGGCGAGACGATCATCAATGCCATGGGCCTGATCCGGCTGCTGGTGAGCGTGGTGGTCTTTGCGGTCGCCGCCGTGGTCCTGCTGGATAACCTCGGCGTCAACGTCACCGGTCTCGTCGCCGGTCTCGGTGTCGGCGGCATCGCCATCGGCCTCGCCGCACAGGGCATCTTCGCCGACCTTTTCGCGGCGCTGGCGATCATCTTCGACCGGCCTTTCAGCAAGGGCGACCAGATCAGCTACGGCACCAGCAGCGGCACGATCGAGGCGATCGGCCTCAAGTCCACCCGCATCCGCGCCTATACCGGCGAGCTGCGCGTGATCTCCAACAAGGCCCTGCTCGATCAGGAACTGCTGAACGTCACCAAGCGCGACCACATCCGGATGCCGTTCTCCATCGGCGTGGCCTACGAAACGCCGCCCGAAACGCTGGCACGGGTTCCCGCCATCCTCAAGGAACTGGTCGAAGCCGAGGGCGCCAAGGCCGCGCGGGCCGGATTCGAGACTTTCGGCGCCAGTTCGCTGGACTTCACTCTGCTGGTCGACGTTCCGGGCACAGACTGGTCGGTCGCCCACCCGCTGCGCGACCGCCTGCTGGTGGCGATCATGAAACGCTTCGCGGCCGAGGGGATCTCGATCCCCTATCCCACCCAGACCACTTTCACGGCGGCACCGGACGGCAGGCTCATCATGCCCTACCTGGACGGCGCGAGTACCCTGAGCGTCGAACGGACCTGAATGCACGAAAGCCCCGGCCGCTATCACGGCCGGGGCTTAGCCCAAACCTTCAAGCAGGTTCAGGTAACGGAAACGTCCTGACGGTCCATCGCCAGCGACAGCTCTCGCACGGCCGCCACTTCCACAGGATCGCCCAGTACGACGCCGACGCGCTGGTGCAGGCCGATCGCCTCGACATCGAGAATCCGATCGCGCCCGTCGGTGGCGGCACCGCCGGCCTGTTCCATCAGCATGGCCATCGGATTGGCTTCATAGAGCAGGCGCAGGCGCGCCTTGCCCGGCTTGGCATAGTCCGACGGGTAGAGGAACACGCCGCCGCGCTTGAGGATGCGGTGCACGTCCGCCACCATCGAGCCGGTCCAGCGCATGTTGTACTGGCCTGCCAGCGGCCCTTCCACACAGCCCACGCGATCGTCGATATAGCGCGTGATGCCCGGCGACCACTGGCTGCGACGCGCCATGTTGATCGCGACTTCGGGCGTGCCGGAGGTGACCTTGAGCGGCCCGTCGGTCATGCGCCAGGCACCGACTTCGCGGTCGAGCGTGAACTCGTAGACGCCGGTGCCGATAGTCAGCACCAGCAGTGTCTGCGGGCCGTAGATCGCATAACCGGCGGCGACCTGCTCATGCCCCTTCTGGAGGAAGTCCTCTTCGGTCACTTCGCGACCCGATGCGCCTTCCGGTGCCTTGAACACCGAGAAGATCGTACCGACCGAAAGATCGACGTCGATATTGCTCGAACCGTCGATCGGATCGTAGAGCAGCAGATATTCGCCCTTGGGATAGCGACCCGGAATGCGGTGGATGGTTTCCATCTCTTCCGACGCCAGGGCGGCGAGGTGACCGCCCCACTCGTTGGCATCGACCAGCAGGTCATTGGCGATGACATCCAGCTTCTTCTGCACTTCGCCCTGGACGTTCTCGGAGCCGAGGCTGCCGAGCACATCACCCAGCGCGCCCTTGGAGATCGCCTGGGCGATCACCTTGCAGGCGCGGGCGACAGTCTCGATCAGGAGGCGCAGTTCGGCGGGACAGGCGGAATTGGGCTCCCGTTGCTGTTCTATCAGAAAACGGGTGAGCGTAGTCGGCTTCATGGTCGGTTCCCTGCCTGGCGGTATTGGAGGCGATGACGGCCTGAAAGTGTGGGACGCGGCGGCACGGCGGCCTCCGGTCCGGCATCCTTAGACCAAGCCGCGCCCCGCGACCATCGGCAAACGCCGGAATGAAGGATTAGAAAGGCAGACTTTTTCGCATGATCGACAGCAGAAGATCCTGGACGCGATAGTGAGGGCAAGAACAATGTTCTCTTCCACCTCGCACCGGAGAGTGGTATCCTGCCCTCAACCGCCACAGAGCGGATGAACAGGAGAGCGCCATGGAACGTCTGGAAGCCGTGTTTTGCGTCTGCGAGTTCAGGGCCTTGTGCGCCGCAGTGTGCTGCTCGGGCAGCGTCGCACTTGTCACGATTCTGCTGCTGACCTGAATTCTCGCAGTTTTACCTGTCTTCGGGACAAGTACCGCCCAGCGTGCTGGGCGCGCCCATCTCGACGATGCGCTCGTTCAGGGTCGTGAGAATCGAGAGGAACTTCTCCAGGTCCCGTTCCGAAAGGCACGCGAAGAATTCCGAGGCGAACACGTCCCGGTGAGGCTCGACCTCCCGAATGACGCCGCGCCCTGCCTCCGTCAACTTGATCCGCTTGGCCCGCCGATCGCTCGGGTCCGGGTTGCGGACGACCAGTCCGTCCCGCTCCAGCCCGTCCACCGCCTCGGTCACCGTGCGCGGCGCCTGACCGAGTGCATCGGCAATGTCGGTCGAGCGCATTTCCCCGCAACGTTCTATCAGCAATAGAAGTTTCAGCTGGGCGAGGGACGCGCCCTGCGCCCGCATCCGATCATTGAAGAGCCGGTGCATCCGCAAGTGCAGATCGCGCATCTGTTCGAGAACGTCCTGCTGGATGCTCATGGCAAGAAATATTGTGGGACCATATCAAATGGCATTGCCAGATGCATCGCGGCAGTGCAAGTGCGGGACATATCACTGCTGCGATGCAGCAATAAGGCACGAGTAGAAACCGATGGCAAACGACGTGACCGAGTCGCAGGAAAGCCCCTCCGCGCAGAAAAGTTCCCGCACGCGCTTCGTGCTGCTGGCCGGGGTGGCCGTGGCGATAGTCGCAGGCGGTGCCTGGCTGCTCCACTACGAGACCCGCGGCAAGTATCTGCAGGATACCAACGACGCCTATATCCAGGCCGATGCGGTCACCGTCTCGCCCCGGATTTCCGGCTATGTCGATGCCGTGCTGGTGGGTGACAACCAGAACGTGAAGGCCGGGCAACCGCTCGTGCGCATCGACCCACGCGACTATGACGCGCAGGCCCAGCAATATAAGGCCCAGATCGACGTCGCCAAGGCCAATGCCGAGAACGTCCGCGCCGGAATCAGCGAGCAGGAAGCCGGAATCGCCCAGGCCCGCGCCCAGCTCGCCTCGGCCGAGGAAGACGCCCGCTATGCCGAGCGCGAGGCCGCCCGCTACGCCCCGCTCGCAGCCAGCGGCGCCGAAACGAAGCAGCAGCTTGCGTCCTTGCGCAACCAGGCCGCCAAGGCCCGCGCCGCTGCCGACGCCCAGCGCGCCGCCCTGCTTTCGGCCGAGCGACGGATCGGCTCGCTCAAGGCGCAGATCCGTCAGGCCGAGGCCCAGGGCGAAGCCGCCAAGGCCCAGCTGGCCGCCGCCCACGTCAATGTCGGCGCCACCGTGCTCAAGGCCAGCGTCGACGGCCGCATCGGCGATCGCACCGTGCGCGCCGGGCAGTTCGTACAGGCCGGCACGCGGCTGATGTCGGTCGTGCCGCTGAACAAGCTCTATGTCACGGCCAACTTCAAGGAAACGCAGATCGGTCTGATGTATGCCGGCCAGCCTGCGACGATCGAAGTCGATGCGCTGGACGGCACCAAGATCGCCGGACACGTCGAAAGCATATCGCCGGGCACGGGCGCGCAGTTCTCGCTGCTGCCGCCGCAGAACGCCACCGGCAACTTCACCAAGATCGTCCAGCGCGTCCCCGTGCGCATCGCTATCGACGCCGGACCGGAAGCCCGCCGCGTGCTGGTGCCCGGTCTCTCGGTGACGGTCACTGTCGACACGATCTCGGCCAAAGGCGCGCAGCACAGCATCGCTCAGGAAGAGAAGGCCCTGCGGGACAAGCGCCCGTGAGCACGGCTCCCGCTCTTTCCGGGAGCGCCCCCGTGCCGGAACAGCGTGCCGATGCCGCCGCCTGGCTGGCGGTTGCGGCGGGCACGCTGGGCGCGCTGATGGCGACGCTCGACGTCTCCATCGTCAACAGTTCGCTGCCCACGATCCAGGGCGAGATCGGCGCCAGCGGCACCGAGGGCACCTGGATCGCCACGGCCTACCTGGTGGCGGAAATCGTCATCATCCCGCTATCCGGCTGGCTTGAGCGCCTGCTCGGCCTGAGGACGCTGCTGCTCGTGGCTTCGGCGCTGTTCACGCTGTTCTCGATGATGTGCGGGCTTTCCACCACGCTGCCGATGATGATCGTCGGCCGCATCGGTCAGGGCTTCACCGGAGGCGCGCTGATTCCCACGGCGATGACCATCGTGGCGACACGGTTGCCCCGCGCGCAGCAGCCGATCGGCAATGCCCTGTTCGGCGCCACCGCCCTGCTCGGCCCGGTGGTCGGCCCGGTGCTGGGCGGCTGGCTGACCGAGAACGTCAGCTGGCACTATGCCTTCTTCCTGAACCTGCCGGTCGGCATCGCGCTGGCGACGCTGCTGCTGGTCGCGATTCCCCACCAGAAGTCCAACCTCAGCCTCATTCGCGAGGCTGACTGGCTGGGCATCGTCGGCCTTGCGCTCGGCCTCGGTGGGCTGACCGTGGTGCTGGAGGAAGGCGAGCGCGAACAGTGGTTCTCCTCCGAGCTGATCGTCATGCTGACGGGAGTCACGATCCTCGGACTGGTCATGATCGGCCTGGGCCAGGTCTTCGCGCGCAAGCCGGTCATCAAGCTCAGGCTCCTGCTCGACCGGCAGTTCGGCAGCGTCGTCGCCATGGTCACCGTGGTCGGCATGGTGATCTACGGCACCTCCTATGTGATCCCGCAGTTCCTCTCGACGATTGCGGGCTACAACTCGCTGCAATCGGGGCAAGTGGTGATGCTCTCGGGCATTCCCGTCATGATGATGATGCCGGTGACGCCGTGGCTGATCCGCAATGTCGACATCCGGCTTTCGGTCGGCTTCGGACTCTCGGTCCTGGCGCTTAGCGCCTTTCTGGAAACCGGCCTCACGCCGCTCTCGGACGGCGGGGATTTCGTCGAATCCCAGCTCATGCGCGGCATGGGCACGGTGTTCTGCATGATGTTCCTGAACCAGGCGGCGATCCGCTCGGTGCCCAAGGAAGAGGCGGGCGACGCCTCGGGTCTCTACAACGCCGCACGCAATCTCGGCGGCTCCTTCGCGCTGGCGGGAATCGCGGTGATCCAGGACCAGCGCCTCTGGCTCCATGCGCGGCGGCTGGAGGAGAGCCTGAATGCCAACTCCGTCGCCGTGCAGGACTATGTGACCGCCCAAGGCGCCGGAGTCCTGCGCTCGCTCGAATCGACGATCCAGATCCAGTCGCTGACGATGACTTACGCCGACATGTTCTGGATGATGTCGGTAGGCATTGTCTTCGTCATTCCGCTCGTTCTGTTCCTTCGCCCGCTGCCCAAGAATGCACCGCTGGCGACCGGACATTGAGGTACACCATGCGCTCCTATTTCCTGCTGCCTCTCGTGACCGGCATTCTGGCGGGCTGTACCGTTGGGCCGAACTATGCCGGTCCGCCCAAGGCCGTTCCCGATGCCGCGACGCCGGCCGCCTTCGTGCGCGCCGATGGCGCTGCCGTGACCGAGGCCCCGCCGGTCGCGGACTGGTGGAAACCGCTCGGCGATCCGCTGCTGAACGACCTGATCGCCCGCGCGCTCGCGAACAACACCGACGTCAAGGCCGGTGAGGCCCGCCTGCGCCAGGCCCGCGCCGCGCTCGGCGAGCAACGCGCCAATCTCGCGCCCAAGGCCAATGCCTCCGCCGTCTATGCCCATGCCCATGTGCCGGGTCTCGACCTTGGATCCGGCGACAGCGGCTCGGGATCGGGCGAGCAGAGCGGTGGAAGCGGCAGCAGCGACTTCAACCTCTACAACCTCGGCTTCGATGCCAGCTGGGAAATCGACCTGTTCGGCGGCCAGCGCCGCGCCGTGGAAGCCGCCCGCGCCGGCCTCGAAGGCGCGGAGGCCAGCCTTGCCGACGTGCAGGTGAGCCTATCGGCCAATGTCGCGCAGTCCTACCTGAACTTGCGCGACCGCCAGCAGCGCATCGCGCTGGGCGAGCAGTCGATCGCGCTTCAGGAAGAAGCGCTCGGCCTGACCCGCCAGCGTTTCGAGCGCGGCACCGCCACCGCCATGGACGTGGCGCAGGCGGAAGGCCAGCTTGCTTCCACCCGCGCCCAGATCGCCCCCCTTGCCGCCGAGCGCGACGCCTACATGAACGCGCTGGCAGTGCTGACCGCGCAGGAGCCGGGCGCGCTCGATGCAAGCCTTGCTGCCGCCGGCGAAATCCCGCTGCCGCCCGCCTCGGTACCGATCGGCGATCCTGCCCGCCTGATCGCCAACCGCCCCGACATCCGCGCGGCGGAACGCGAACTCGCCGCCGATACCGCCAAGATCGGCCAGGCCGAGGCCGCACGCTTCCCGCGCCTCTCGTTCATGGGACTGATCGGCATCGGCGGCACCAAGATCGGCGATCTCGGCAAGCTCGACGATTTCACCGCGATCGCGGCGCCGCAGCTCAGCTGGAGCTTCCTCGATTTCGGTCGCAACAAGGCCAAGGTCCGCCAGTCCGAAGCCGTGCGCGATGAAGCCGAGGCCCGCTATCGCGGCACCGTGCTGACCGCGCTGCGCGATGCCGAGGACTCGCTGGCACGCTACCGCGAAGGCCGCGTCACCGTCGCCGCGCTCGCCCGCGCGCGGGACAAGGCAGCACTGGCCGAAAGCCTGACCGAACAGCGCTTCCGGGCGGGAACCACCACCAGGGTCGCCCTGCTCAAGGCGCGGGACGACCGGAACGGTGCGGAACAGAACCTCGTCTCCGCCCGCGCAACGCTGACGGCGGACTACGTGGCGATCCAGAAGGCACTGGGGCTAGCCTGGAAATAATTGGCCTGGAAATAAAAAGAAGGCTCCCCGGCCAATTTGGCCGGGGAGCCTTCGCGCCCCCGCGGTGGAACGGTTCAGCCGTGCCGCGAGATCAGTCGCAGGCCCGGCGTCGCCGGTCCCATCCGGAAGCGATCGGCTTCCGCCGCCAGGGCGACGATTTCCGAAGAAAGGTTGCGGGCGGCGGCCGAAGTTTCCTCGACCATCGCGGCATTCTGCTGGGTCGCGTGATCCATGGCGCCGACCGCCGTATTGATCTCGCCGATGGCCGCGGCCTGGGCATCGTTGTCGGCGGCGATCTGCCCGGCCAGCCGCGTCACTTCCTCGCCTGACGAAGATATCACCCCGAACGCGGAATCGACCTTCCGCACCGCCTCCACCGCCACTGCTATATCGGTCTGGGTGACCCCGAGCTGATCGCGCGCGCGCTTCGATTCTTCCTCCGCCCGCATCGCCAGAGCCGAGACGAGATCGGCAACCACCGCGAAGCCCCGCCCGGCATCGCCCGCCCGCCCTGCCTCGACAGCGGCATTCATGGCCAGCACGCGGGTCTGGAAGGCAATCTTGTCCAGCCCCTCGATAACCCCGTCGATACCTTTGGCACTATCACTGACACGGCTCATCGCCTGAACCGCCGCATCGGTGCGCGCGCGTCCCTCCAGCACCGCGCCCATCGCCTGTTCCGAAGTCGCCACCGAACGCGTGGCCGCCTGCGCGGTGGCCCGCAACCGCTCGTCGATCTGCTGGATCGCCGCTGCCGTCTGTTCGAGGCTGGCGGCATTGCTCTCGGTCCGCCGCGCGAGATCCTCCGAAGCCTGCGCGATCTCCCGCGAGCCGGTGAGGCTGTTCTGGGTGCTCGCCTTGACCGAACCGAGCAGGCTGCGCAGACTGGCCAGCGCCTCGTTGAAGCTGTCTTTCAGGGCTACATATTGCTCGGGATAGTCAGCAACGATATCGGCGGTGAGGTCCCCTTCGGAAAGACTGCGGAAATTCTCGGCCATGCCCTGGACGACAAGCGCGTTGCGCTGTGTCTCTTCGTTGGCGGCGATTTCCGCCTGCGCGGTCGCGCGGAACTGGAACATCGCCTGGGTCAAGCGCCCCACGCAGTCGCGATATTCAGTGAACTCGATCGGGCTTTCGAGATCGCCCGCCGCCAGCCCTTCCATGCGCATCACAGTCGTGACGTAAGGCCCGGCGATCGCCTCGCGATAGAACACCGCCAGAACGAGCGCCACCAGTGTCGCGCCCAGGGCCACCCAATGGGCGGCGCTTTCCTTCACCAGCAGTCCCGCCCCTCCGGAAACCGCCACAAGCACTACGAAGCTGCCAAAAGAGAGCAGCAATTTCAGACGGATCGGTGCATTAGCCTTGAACCATTCCATTTGGATTCCCCCACCCCTGAGTTGCTCGCCCCGCCGCATCAGAAATCGACAAGATGAGACATCCTCCTGTTTTATAGAAAGGAGCATGGCTTCGGTTTGAGAAATCGGTGAAATTGCAGCCGAACAGGTTCTTTCATGTATCTCAAGAAACCGGGCCCGGTAGCAACTGTAACCGATTGCTCCATCTGCGCATGACGACACATCTTCAATTAAGTGTAATGATTTCAATCGGCAGAGACTTTTCACCAAGGCAGGAAGACACCCATTCGCCGCCCCGGACCGCCCCGCCGGTGGATGAGGAGGCCGAGCGAACTTGCACCGTGTCCCGCGAGTGCTAGGGCAAAGGCAATACCCGAGAGGACAACACCCCGATGACCGCCCCTTCCCCGGCTCCCGCCGCTCTCCCCAAGACCCTGTCCTGGCCGCACCTGCTGGCGCTCGGGGTCGGCTCCATCGTCGGAACCGGCATCCTGACGCTGATCGGTGTCGGCGCCGACCGTGCGGGACCGGCAGTGCTGGTGTCCTTCGCCATCGCCGGTGCCATCTGCGCCTGCGCCGCGCTTGCCTATGCCGAGTTGTCGACGATGATGCCCACCGCGGGCAGCGCCTATAGCTACAGCCACAAGGTACTGGGCAGCACGGTGGGCTGGATCGTCGGCTGGAGCCTGATCCTCGAATATTCGCTGGTGGTCTCGACCGTGGCTGTCGGCTGGTCCGGCTATGCCGCGCCGCTAATCCATGGTCTGGGCTTCCCCAAGGCGCTGACCGAAGGACCGGAACTGGGCGGGCTCATCAACCTGCCCGCCATCGTCATCATCGCGGTCGTCGCGGGCCTGCTCGCCTTCGGCACGCGGGAGAGCGCGCGGGTCAACACGGTGCTGGTGGTCATCAAGATCCTGACGCTCAGCCTCTTCGTCGCCGTCGCCCTGCCCGCCTTCGATGCCGCCAACCTCTCCCCCTTCATGCCCTTCGGCTTCGGCAAGTCGATGAGTCCGGACGGCGTGGAGCGCGGCGTCATGGCCGCCGCCGCGATCATCTTCTTCGCCTTCTATGGCTTCGACGCGATCTCCACCGCTGCCGAGGAAACCCGCAATCCCGGTCGCGATCTGGTGATCGGCATCATCGGCTCGCTGGCGATCTGCACGCTCGTCTACGTTCTCGTCGCGGCTGCCGCGATCGGCGCCATGCCCTTTGCGCGCTTTGCCGACAGTCCGGAACCGCTGGCGCTGATCCTGCGCCAGATGGACCGTGGCGGCGTGGCGCAAGTCGTGGCGATCGCCGCCGTGATCGCCCTGCCCACGGTGCTGCTCGGCTTCCTCTACGGCCAGAGCCGCATCTTCCTCGCCATGGCGCGCGACGGTTTCCTGCCCGCCTCGCTGGCCAAGCTCTCCTCGCGCGGGACTCCGGTGCGGGTGACGACGATGACCGCGATTATCGTGGCGATCCTCGCCGGAATCCTGCCGATCTCGGAAATCGCCGCGCTGGCTAATGCCGGAACCCTGATCGCCTTCGCGGCAGTCGGCACCTGCCTGATCGTCCTGCGCAAGCGGGAGCCGGAAGCCCATCGCCCATTCCGCGTGCCAGCCGGGATTTTCGTCGGCGCCGCGACGATCCTCGGCTGCCTCTATCTCTTCGCCAGCCTGCCGACCAAGACGCTGATCGCCTGCCTCTGCTGGAACGCGCTGGGCGCGGCACTTTACCTCGTTCGCGGCAGGCGACGCGCGGGCTGAGCCTTCCACGAGCTCAGGCTGAGCGGTTTGGGGTTGGGGTGCCAGTGATGACGATCTTGTCAGGACTATAATCCAAACCCCGCCCAGCCTGAGCCTGTCGAAGGCCCGGCAAAACCGACCAGTTGGCGCAAGCCCGGCGGCGTGCTAGCCGCAAGCCATGCTGACCATCAGGCAGATCGAGATATTCCGTGCGGTGATGATCACCAAGACTGTGAGCGGTGCCGCGCGCATGCTGGGCACCTCGCAGCCCGGCCTCAGCCGCATGCTCGGGCACATGGAGGACAAGCTCCACTTCCGCCTGTTCGACCGCACGCGCGGAAGGCTGGTCCCGACCAACGAGGCCCGCGTGTTGTTCGAGGAGATCGAGCAGATCTACAAGGGCTTCAACGACCTCGAACATGTCGTCCGCCGTCTCGCCAAGGGAGAGGATCGCACGTTCCGGGTCGGCGCATCGCCCTCGCTGGGCCATTCCGTCGTGCCGCAGATGCTCTCGCGCCTGACCACCAACTACCCCGACCTCACCATCCAGTTCGACATTCTCTCGGTGGAACAGGCCGACGACTGGCTGGCGCTCCAGCGCGGCGACTATGCGCTGACGGTGTTCCCGATCGACCATCCCAACGTGCTCTCCAGTCGCATCGGCAACGGCCGCATGGTCTGCGCCGTGCCTGCCGGGCATCCCCTCGCCGAGCGCAAGCGGATCACCGTCACGGACCTCAAGGGCGAGCGCATCCAATCCTTCCAGGAGGACACCCCCCACGGCCGGATCATCGCCCGAATGTATGCCGATGCGGGCGAGGAACTGGAAGTCTCGACCTATATCCGTTTTGCCGAAACCGCCGTGGCCTTCGTCGCGCAGGGCATGGGCATCGCGCTGGTCGACAGCTTTACCGCCATGCAGCCCCATGCCGATACCGTGCGCTTCCTGGAGTTCGAGTCGCCGGGCCTCCTGCCCGTCTACGTCAGTCGCAACCTCGACGTGGCGCGCACTCTGGTCGGGGAAACTTTCGAGGAGATCGCCCGCAACATCCTGATGAACTTGCCAAGAGTTATAACCCATAACATAACGCTATAAGTCACAGTCCCGCAATGTCTGGCAATGCGCCCCCGGATCAAACACCGTTGATCCAGCTCGCAAGGTTCACAAGTCCCGGCACCGAGCAGCCGGACGACAACAGGCGCAAGGCAAGCGCCGCCGAGGATGGGAAAGGCGTTACCATGGCCAGCTATTCCGCCGCAGGATCGGTATCCGTGCGTCCTTACGTGACGGTCGGCGAGTCCGCCTCGCAGAACGTCGACGGCTGGACCGCGCGGCAGGTGCTCGTGGTCGCCGTCTGCTTCCTGCTCAACATGCTTGACGGCATGGACGTGCTCATCCTCTCCTACGTCGCCCCCGCTCTTTCCGCCGACTGGAAGGTCAGCCCGGAAAGCCTCGGCGTCGTGTTCAGTTCCAGCCTCGCCGGCATGGCCGCGGGCGGCCTGCTGATCGCGCCGCTGGCCGACAAGTTCGGCCGCCGCAAGCTCATCATCGCCTCGCTCGTGATGATGACCGTGGCGATGTTCGGATCGGCGATCGCCGGTTCGATCGCCGAACTAATCGTCTCGCGCTTCGTCGTCGGCATCGGCATCGGCACCGTGCTCGCCAGCATGGCCGCGCTGACCGCCGAATATGCACCGGCCAAGCACCGTACATTCGCGGTGGGCTTCCTCCAGGCGGGATATCCGGTCGGCGCGACGCTCACCGGCTTCATCGTCGCCCATCAGATCGACACCCACGGCTGGCAGGCCATGTTGCTGGGCGCGGCTACGCTCTGCCTGCTGGCGCTGCCGCTGGTCTGGGTCCTCCTGCCGGAATCGGTCGATTTCCTGCTGGCCCACCAGCCCAAGGGCGCGCTCGCCAAGGCCAATCGCCTGCTCCCCTCGCTCGGCCGCCCCACCCTGGAAGCCCTGCCCGAGCGCCGCACCGCCGAAAGCCATTCCGTCGGCCTGCGCGGCGTGCTCGGCGAAGGCCGCACCACCGGCACGATCCTGCTCTGGACCGCCACGATCTTCGGCTTCATGACCCTCTACTTCGTCATCAGCTGGATTCCGAAGCTCGCCGTCGAGGCAGGCCTGCCCTCGACCCAGGCGATCTACGCCGGTGCGGTCTACAACATCGGCGCCTTCATCGGCATCACCTCGATCGGCCTGATCGCCAGCCGCATCGACCTGCGCCGCCTGATCCTGCTCTACATGGTGCTGGCCGCCGTCGCCCTGGTCGTGTTCGGCGCGGTCTCGATGACGATCGCCGCGACGCTGCTGACCGCCTTCTTCATCGGCGCCTTCATCCAGGGCGGCTTCAACGGCTGCTACCCGCTCGCCACCAGCTTCTACCCGCCGCAAGTGCGCAGCACCGGCCTCGGCTGGGCCATGGGCGTGGGCCGCATCGGCGCGGTGATCGGCCCGATGCTCGGCGGCGTGCTGCTGGCCGAGAAGGTGCCGCTTTCCGCCATCTTCGCGATCTTTGCCGTGCCCGCCGTACTGGCAGGCCTCGCCGTGACGTTCATCCGAATGCCCGGACAGCGCTGAGCGCTCCACCGTTACCAAGGACTTTGACATGACCACGCCCGCTGCGGCTCCCTCGCGCTCGTCCATTCTCTGCGGCCTGATCGGTTCCGGTATCGGCGGATCGCGCAGCCCGGCCATGCACCAGACCGAGGCCAAGGCGCTCGGCCTGCCGCTGGTCTACCGCATCCTCGACAGCGACGTGATCGGCTTCGGCGCGGAGGACCTGGGCGACTTCCTCAAGACCATGGCGGCGCTCGGGTTCGACGGCACCAACGTCACCCACCCCTTCAAGCAGGCGGTGGTGCCGCTGATGGACGAACTCTCGGAGGCCGCCGCCAAGCTCGGCGCGGTCAACACCGTGCTCCTGCGCGACGGCAAGCTGATCGGCGACAATACCGACTGGTCCGGCTACCGCGCCAGCTTCCTCGCCTCGCTCGGCGTGTTACCGCGTGCGAACGTGGCGATGATCGGCGCGGGCGGCGCGGCCTCGGCAGTCGGCTATGCCCACCTCGATCTCGGTGCCGAGCGGCTGGCGATCTTCGATCCCGCCACCGAGCGCGCGGAGGCTCTTGCAAAGCGCCTCGCCGCACTGTTCCCAGAGGCCGAAGTGGTCGCCGCCAGCTCGGCAGCCGAGGCGATCTCGGACGCGAACGGCGTGGTGCAGTGCTCGCCCGTGGGCATGCTCAGCCACCCCGGCCTGCCTTTCGACCCGGCACTGCTGACGCGCGACATGTGGGTTTCCGATGTGATCTACTTCCCGCTCGAAACCGAATTGCTCAAGGCCGCGCGGGAAATCGGCTGCGCCACGCTGAACGGCGGCGGCATGGCGGTGATGCAGGCCGCCCACGCCTTCGCGCGCTTTACCGGCCGGGAGCCGGACGTGGAGCGCATGCTGGCGGACTTCGCAGCGGCCAGCAAGACGGTTTAAGAAAAGAAAGGTCGATCGCATCCCAAGGCGTTTCGCTGGAAGGTTTTGGATAAATTCCAGCGAATTCAGATATTGATCAGGCTCTCCCGTTGGCTCTAGAACCGGCGTGGACAGTGCGCGCAGTTTTGCGTCACGATCGATAACGGGGGACGTACCATGAAGTCGTCGATGATTTTCGGCCCGGTCGCAGCTCTGACACTTCTTTCCGCGACAACCTCGTCGGCGCAAGTTCAGGAGACGGCCCCTGTATCGGCATCCGACGAAATTCCTGAAGGCTTCACCCGCGCAGCGGACGGCACCACGCTGATCCACACCGCCAGCGGGCTGCACTTTCCCGCCGAGTTCGACGGCTTCAAGCGCCTGAACGAAAAGACCTTCGACCCGAGCGGCGAATATATCGCCATCGGTTACGACCGACCGCTGGACTCCGGCCGGGATCACCTCGTCGTCCGCATGGCTATCGTTCATATCGACCAGATGTCGGCCCGCGATCACTACATGATCATGCGTCAGGCGGCGATGTCGCACTTCGCCGCCCCGTCGATCGCGTCGGAAGGCCCGGCGAAAATTCCGACCAACCGGCGCCTCGAAGCCTATCGCGGCACGTTCAGCGGCTATCGCGACAACCAGCCCTGGCTCTTCAGCCTGACAACCGTGAACTACGGATACTGGAGCGGCCGGATGACCGCCGCTTTCCCGCAGAAGAACGCGGTGGAAGCCGAAAAGCATCTTGGCATTTTGCTGGGAGAAGTCCGCTCGCAGAAGCCCAAAGCGCCGAAGCACTGATCTCTCGGAACTTTCAGACTGTTGATAGGTATGGATTTTTGCAGCATAGCCCGGCCATGATCCGCAAGATTGCTCTTTCCATCGCCGTCATGGCGTCAGGCAGCGCACCGGCCATGGCCGCTGCCCCTGACTTTTTCGCCGCCGCCTTGTGCCAGCCGCCTTACACGACCGCTGTCGCCACGGAACTTTACGAAGCCGCCGAGAAAATCGCCCAGCCGGATACTTCCACGCTTGGCGCCGCGATCTATCGCTTGCCGGAACCGATCGAGAGGGACGGGTTCACCACGCAGGACGTGGTCTTCGCGGGCATGTCGGTCGGCGTCCTCCTCGATGGGCCTGTCGCGGCCGAACTCGCCCGCCGCTACGGCCTTTCACCGGAAGAGAGCCACTTGCTCGGTGCCTCCACCCTTGGTTTCGCGCGCGTCCTTCCCGACGACCAGCAGACACTCAAGGATCTCGGCCTCATTTCCATCGTCGCCCGCGAAGGACCGGCCATGGAGGGTAAGACCCTGCTGGCTTGCGAATTCGTCTCTGATGAGGACCGCAAGGCCTTGGAAGCTTACGAAAACGGCGACCACTGACGCACAACCCTGACCGGAAAGCATGAAGACTTTCCGGTCAGGTCGGCCTGTTCGATCAGCCTCGCGAGACGCCCGGTCGCGTGATCTGCGCGGCCCAACCTTCGATGCCGAGACGCTCGGGAAGGTTCTTCAGCACCCCGTCCAGCGCCTGACCGGGACCACCGGAGCAACCGCGCTGGTGCGTGGCGGTCGTCGTGCGTCCCGCCGCGTCGGTCCAGGTGATCGTATAGGAGGAAGTATCGCTGATCGCCGCGTCGCATTCGACATGGGCGGTCGTTCCGTCCGCGGGCCGGAAGGGCGCCAGCGCCTCGGCCAGCGCGCGGTAAGTCTTTTCTCCCGCCTCCCGCTCCTTCACACCCAGCACCGCCGTGTGGCGCTGGCCTTCGAACGTCACGGAACCGGCGGGAGCCACCCGCACATCATAGACCGGACAGAAACCGAAACACGGCCCGACCGCGATCGCGATCGTTTCCGGCACTGCAGCGGGCGGCGGCGCGGAGACCGGCCCGGCCGACTGCGGGGAGCAGGCTGCAAGAGCGAAAACGCCTGCAACCGCCAGCAAGCTCGATGGAAAGAGATTCGATTTAGGCACCTGAAAAGCTCCCGTTCATTGCGACAGCCGCCAAATAGCATCGCGAAGCTTAACCCAAGACGGAGCGGATTGCCGGGAGCCTCGGAAATTTTCCGGCCTCTCCGGCTCCGCTCCCGACGGGACGTGAAATTGGATACAGTTTGGATCCATCATCAAAGAGATTCCGCTCCGCTAGAATCGCTATCTTGTAGTAAACCTGCAAAAGCGTTACGCCCTGCCGATAATACCACTATGATACCGGGGATTTGGGATGACGCGACGTACGGGCCGATCCGGCACCTTCCTTTCGATACTGCTGGCTAGCGCCGGACTGAGCGGTGCTCTGGCCGAGAGCGCCACGGCGCAAGTGCCCACCCTGCCCGCGATCTATCCTGCCCCTGCGTCGATGGAATTGGGCCGGGGCCATGTCGCACTCGGAACCTCGGTCGTTCTGGTCGCCGCCCCCGGTACCGAGCCTGAAACCGTCTCGCTGATCCGCGACATCCTCAAGGCCTCGGGTGTCGATAATATCGAGACCGCGCGGAGCCTGCCCGCCACGCTCCGGCAGACCTATATCGTGATCGGCACCGGCAATTCCGCCCCCGTGCGCGAGGCGTTGAAGCGCAGCAAGACCACGCTCGACACCCATGCAGAGGGCTATACGATCGCCTCCACGGCCACGGATAGCGGCGCCCTCGTCGTGCTGGCCGGTCAGGACGGCGACGGCCTGTTCCATGCCGCGCAGACCTTCCGCCAGCTCGCGCACCGTCCGCAGTTCCCGGCCCTGGTCATCCAGGACCACCCGGCCATGCCGATCCGGGGCACGATCGAAGGCTTCTACGGCACGCCGTGGACAATGGCGGACCGCACCAAGCATCTCGATTTCCTCGCCACCGTAAAAGCGAATACGTACGTCTACAGCCCCAAGGACGATCCCTACGCCCGCGACCGCTGGCGCGAGGCCTACCCCGCCGCCACGCTTTCGCAGCTGGGTACATTGGCGGCGACGGCACAGCGCAACCATGTCGATTTCGTCTATGCGGTCTCGCCCGGCCCCTCGATCTGCTTCTCCGACCCCGCCGACCGCAAGGCGCTGGAAACCAAGCTAGATGCCGTGCGCGCGATCGGCGTCCACAGCTTCTACGTCGCGCTCGACGACATCGAATATACCAAGTGGAACTGCGAGGGCGACAAGACCGCCTTCGGACCCTCGGGCGCGGAAGCCGCCGGTGTCGCGCAGGCCAAGTTGCTGAACGCGGTGCAGGCCGACCTGCTGCGCAAGGATCCGAAGTCGCGCCCACTCATCATGGTGCCGACCGAATATTACGACGCGAAGGAAACCCCCTACAAGGCGGCCCTGCGCGAACACCTCGACCCGCGCGTCGTCGTGCAGTGGACCGGCACCGACGTCGTGCCGCCCGCGATCTCGATCCCCGACGGCAAGCAGGCGACCAAGGCCTTCGGACGCAAGACCCTGCTCTGGGACAACTATCCGGTCAACGACTATGCCCAGACCACCGGCCGCCTGCTGATGGCGCCTTATGCGCGCCGCGAAGCCGGGCTTTCCTCGGAACTGAGCGGCATTCTCTCGAACCCGATGAACCAGGAAGCGCCGAGCCGCGTCGCCGTGACCGGCCTTGCCGCCTTCGCCTGGAACGACAAGGGCTACGACGCCGACCTGACCTGGCGCGCGGCTGCCCGCGACCTTGCCGGTGGCGACGAGAAGGCAACGCAGGCGCTGCTGACCTTCTTCGACACCCAGCACATGGCCCCCACGTTCGGCAGCCAGCCCTGGCAGGAACAGGCACCGAAGCTGAAGGCCGCGCTCGACCGGGTGCGCGAAGCCCTTGCCGACGGCGACCATGCCGCACGCAAGGCGGCACTTAGCGATCTCGGCCACCGCGCCGACGAACTGGCGGGCGCACCTGACGTAATCCGCTCGGGAACCGTCGATCCGGCCATTGCGGAACAGGCGCGGCCCTGGCTCGAAGCGATGCAGATCTGGGGCCGCGCGCTCCAGTTGACAGCGGCTGGTCTCGACGCTGCGAACAGTGGCAATGCGGCGGCTTCGCGCTACTTCGCCGAGGCGAAGAAGCTTGCGGCGGAAGCTTCGGCCGTGCAGTCAATCCCCGGTGCAACCCGCTTCGACGGCCCGATCAAGATCGCCGACGGCGTGCTGGACCGCTTCGTGGCCGACGCGCCCACGCTGATCGGCTCGGCACGCTAGAACCGATCGATATCGCTTGCGAAGACCAGAGCATCGCCTAGTCTCCGCGCGATGAAGATCGAAAGGATTGGACTCCCCTCGGCGCGGCGGATCGCGCTCGCCGCGCAGGGGTTTGGCCGCAGCAGGCCGGAAACGCCGGATATCGGCCATCTGCGGCGCACGATCGAGCGGGTGCACTTGCATCAGATCGACAGCGTCAACGTCCTCTCCCGTGCGCATTACCTGCCAGCGTTTTCGCGCCTCGGCACCTACGACAGGGCCGACCTCGATATTCTGTCGTGGGGACCGAAGCGTCAGCGCAAGCTGTTCGAATACTGGGCGCACGAAGCCTCGCTGTTGCCCTTCGATATCCACCCGCTCCTCCGCTGGCGCATGGCAAGCGCCGATCGCGGCGAGACCGGCTGGGGCCGGATGCGCCTCTATGCCACCGAACGCCGCGCCGAAGCCATGGCGCTGCTGGAGCGCATCCGGCAGGAGGGTCCGCTCGCAGCTTCCGATTTCGAGGCGCACAAGGGGCAATCCGGCTGGTGGGAATGGAGCGACACCAAGCGCGCGCTAGAATGGCTGTTCTGGGCGGGCCACATCACCACGGCCACCCGCCGGCGCGGCTTCGAGCGGGTCTACGACCTCACCGAACGGGTTCTTCCCGGCAACGTGTTCGCGGTTCCGACACCTTCCGAGGCCGATGCCCACCGCGCCCTGATCGAGCGCGCCGCCCGCGCCCACGGCATCGCCACCGACAAGGAACTGCGCGACTATTTCCGCCAGTCGCCGGAACAGGCCCGCCCCGCCATCGCCGCCCTTGCCGAGGAAGGCGTGCTGGTGCCGGTCTCCATCGAGGGCAAGCGCCACGCGTGGCTACACCGCGAGGCCCGCCGCCCCCGCCGCATCGAGGCCCGCGCCCTGCTCGCCCCGTTCGATCCGCTGATCTGGGAGCGGGACCGCACCGAACGGCTGTTCGGCTTCCATTACCGGATCGAAATCTACGTACCTGCCGAAAGGCGCAGGCACGGTTACTACGTCCTGCCCTTCCTGCTTGGCGACCGGCTGGCGGCGCGGGTCGACCTCAAGAGCGACCGGGCGGCATCCCGGCTGATCGTCCAGTCGCTCCATCTGGAAGCCGATGCCCCTTCCCACACCCGCGAAGCCCTGAACGCGGAACTGGACGAAATGGCGCGCTGGCTCGGGCTGGACGCCGTTCACGTCGTGCAAATGTGATCTCGATCATGGACGGAGCCGAAACCGTTTTCGATAGTTCTTGCTGCTATCCCGGCCCTGTCGTGCCATCAAACCCGCAAGGAACCGACTGATGAACCGCTTGCACACCCTTTCGCTCGTCACCGCCGCCTTGGCGCTGAGTCCCCTTCCCGCCGTTGCGCAAGGTGCAGCACAAGCAAACCGGCCGGAAGCTGGAAATCCGGAGCAGCAGCGCAAGACGCTCAACGAGGAACAAGCCCGCGCCGCACGGGCGCAAGTCGAAGACAATGTGGCCCGCGAACAGGCCCGCGAAGCGACCATCGCCACCGAAACCGCAAGGCGCCAGCGCGAGGAAACCGCCTACAACGAAGCCGTGCGCAGCCACGAGGCCGCCGTGCGCGACTACGAAGCGGCCCACGCGCAGTGGGAAGCCAGCAATCCCTACTGCAAGCGCAACGATCCGGTGAAATGCCCCCGCTGAACGGCGGTTTGGAACCCATTCCTACAGATAGAGAAGGGGCGTTTCGGCGCCCCTTTTTCCTTGCTCGATCCGCCCCTGTTTGACTCTTATTTTTATGTAGTATACTACATATATATCACGACGCATCGAGGAGAGGACGAGACGATGCAATTTCACCTGAACGGATTCCGCACCGGCGACCCGGCCATTTCCGACCCCGAACCCTCTACCCGCGCGACGGAAGAAGTGGACGTGCTCATCGTCGGCTGCGGTCCCGCCGGTCTGACGCTGGCAGCCCAACTGGCCCGATTCCCTGCGATCCGCACCCGCATCGTCGAGCGCAAGGATGGCCCGCTCACGCTCGGTCAGGCCGACGGGATCGCCTGCCGCACGATGGAAATGTTCAACGCCTTCGGCTTTGCGGATCGCGTCACCAAGGAAGCCTACTGGGTCAACGAGACCACCTTCTGGAAGCCGGACGACAGCGAAGCCCGACGGATCACGCGCCATGGCCGCATCGCCGATACCGAGGCAGGCCTTTCGGAATTCCCCCATGTGATTCTCAACCAGGCCCGCGTCCATGACTTCTACCTTGAAGCCATGCGCAATTCGCCAAGCCGGCTCGTGCCCGATTACGGTTTGCAGCTTGTGGACCTCACCGTTCCGGAAGATCCCGAAGCGCCGGTGCTGGTACGTCTCCAGCCGGTCGGCGCACAAGGTGATGACGGGATCAAACAGGTCCGCGCCCGCTATGTCGTCGGCTGCGACGGTGCGCGCAGTCAGGTCCGCAAGGCCATGGGCCGCCGTCTCAGCGGCGAAACCGCCAACCAGGCCTGGGGTGTCATGGACGTGCTCGCCTATAGCGACTTTCCCGACATCCGCCTCAAGACCGCCATCCACTCGGCGAACGCGGGCAGTATCCTCATCATCCCGCGCGAGGGGGGCTACCTGGTGCGTCTCTATATCGAACTGGACAAGCTCGGAGAGGGCGAGCGCGTCGCGGCGAAGAACATCACCCAGGACCAGTTGATCGCCGCTGCCCAGCGGATTCTCCATCCCTACGTGCTCGACGTGAAGGAAGTGGCGTGGTGGTCGGTCTACGAGATCGGCCAGCGCATCTGCGACAAGTTCGACGACGTGCCCGCCGGGGAGGAAGCGTGCCAAGCGCCCCGCGTCTTCATCGCCGGGGACGCCTGCCATACCCACAGCCCCAAGGCGGGCCAGGGCATGAACGTGTCGATGCAGGACGCCTTCAATCTCGGCTGGAAACTTGCTGCCGTGCTTCAGGGGCAGGCGGCGCCCGACCTGCTGCACAGCTATTCGGCCGAGCGCCAGGCAATCGCCAAGGAGCTGATCGACTTCGACCGCGAATTCGCCGCCATGTTCAGCGCCAAGCCGAAGACCGACGAAGACGAAAACGGCATCGATCCCGCCGAATTCCAGCGCTATTTCGTCAAGCAGGGCCGCTTCACTGCGGGCACCGCCACGCGGTATCGTCCCTCGCCGCTCACCGGGGATGGCAAGCACCAGCATCTGGCCGAAGGCTTCCAGGTCGGCATGCGCTTCCACTCCGCACCCGTCGTGCGCCTCGCCGATGCCAGGCCGATGCACCTCGGGCATGTCGCCGAAGCGGATGGGCGCTGGCGGATCTATCTGTTCGCAGGCAGGGACGCTCTTGCTGCCGACGACGCCGTCGGCAAACTCTGCCGCTTCCTCGATAATGACCCCGGCTCGCCACTGCGCCGCCACACGCCGGCCGACGCCGACAGCGATGCCGTGTTCGATATTCGCGCCGTGTTCCAGCAGTCGCACCGATCGTTGTCGATGGACGCACTTCCCGATCGGCTCTGGCCGCGCAAGGGAAGGCTTGGCCTGCGCGATTACGAAAAGGCCTTCTGTGTCGATCCCGAGGCCGGAGACATCTTCGCCATGCGCGGAATCGATCGGGACCGCGGCTGCATGGTGGTGGTCCGCCCCGATCAGTATATCGCCGAGGTCCTGCCGCTCGATGCCCACGACCGGCTCGGCGCCTTCTTCGACGCCATTTTGAACGATCAGACCGTCAAAATCGTTACAAAACAACCGGCAGAGGCCAATCTCGCGTAACATCATCTTGAGCAGACGGCGGTTCTCACGCTAGGTGGCGCCATGAGCGACCTAGAGACCATGCCCGGACACCTGATCCGCCGCCTGCAACAGATTTCCGTTGCCCGTTTCGCGGCGCGCATGACCGAGGCCGGTCTCGACCTCACATCGGTCCAATACGCAGCGCTCCTGACGCTGTCCGATCATCCGGGGCTGGACCAGCAAACTCTGGCAGGCATGATCGCCTACGATCGCGTCACCATCGGCGGGGTGATCGACAGGCTCGTGCAGAAGCGTCTCGTCGACCGCGAGGTCAGCCCGACCGACCGGCGCGCGCGTGTGCTGATGTTAAGCAGCCAAGGCCGAGAGGTGCTGGATATCGCGGCTCCCCTGGTGGAGAAAGTTCAGGCCGACCTTATTTCGCATCTTACGACAGAAGAAGGCGCTATCTTCCTCAAACTTCTTCAGAAAACTACGCAGGCGGGTAACGAGCTGAGTCGTGCACCGCTGCGCCGCACGGTCAAAGCGCAAAGCTCCTGAACTATATCGGAGCTTTGCGCTGCAAGTTACCGAGCTCGCTTGAGAACCTGCTCCGCCCAAAGGCCGAAAGCCAGTCCGATCGTCGCCCAGAGAACCAACTGCGTGCCGATAGAAGCGACGCGGAAATTCCACAGGAGCACGGCAGGGAAATCGCCGGGGACTTCGTTGATCGTCGGCAGCAGGAACTGGCCGAGACCGACGATTCCGAGATAGACGACGAAGCCGAGCAGGGTCGCATCGAACCCCCGCCCCGGACGGGCCAGAGCGCCGCGGATGCGCGCCGCAACGACCGCCGCGCCAAGCGAGAGCGCAATCATTCCGAAGTAGGCGGCGGTGCGCAGCGCTACCGTCTCATGCTTGCCCACGGCGGGCGGGGTCTGCGGATACTTGATTGCAGGCACCACCACGACGAGCACGAACGTCAACGCCGCCAGCAGCAGCGCGAAACTGCGCGGGCCGAGGTGCCCCATGCGGCCATAGCCATAAGCGAAGACGAGCGAGAATATCCCGCCGACCGCCGCGCCGTAAAGCGCGAGCGCCGTCACCAGCCCCGCGCCCTTCTGGGTATCGCGGCTGACGAGTTCCTCTTCCTGCGGTTCGGGGTGGGCCATTCCGGCGTGTTCGGGAGCCGCATGTTCAGGCGCAGCGTGTTCAGAGGGGGCAGGGGCCGAGTGGCTTTCCTCATAGCCGATCGCCAGATCGATCTGCGGTTCCGCAAAACCGCGTGCGAAGAGCGTGGCAAGCAGCGCGCCCAGGATGCCGGCAAGCATCCCGCGCCAGAGCAGGTCTCTTGTCATCGCTGGATCAGTGGCAGGGGAAGCCGAGAAGATGGCGTCCATCGTGCACGAATTCGTGCACGTACATGCCCTGGAACAGCGAGAAAGCGCCCTGCTCGGTGCTGACGAAATAGATGAAGATCACCGCCAGCAGCGTGCCGAGCACGGCCCAGGGGGCGATGTCTTCAAGCGGAATGGCATTGCCGCCCTCTACCGGAATGAAGGCATCATCGAAAACTGCGGCGGAAACAGCCATTGTCATGCTCCTTGGCGGGATTGCGCGTCCCCGGAAAATCTGCTGCCGAGAAGGAAGGTCTGGCTCTCGACGGGACGGTTCCCGTGCGATTACAGTGGCGCGACCGCGCCGGATTCTCACCGGCTTCTTCGATACTCGACGCCGCATCCTTAGGACCGCGCGGGCTGCGGCGTCAACGACTTCACGGAATTTACGCTTGGCGACGCCCCTTCTGCTGATCTGCATCGCCGCCACGGCATCGAGCCGTGAGGGCGGTTTTCCCGACCCGGCGGAACCGCTCGATGTCGCCGGTGCCCGCGCGGCCGCGCGCGCCGCGCTTCCGGATCGCTTCCGCGCGGCGGTGTATCGCAGTCCTTCCCGCGCCGCCGCCGAGACTGTCTCGGCGATGAAGCTGGTTGCGAGCGGGGACACCGCGCTTGCCGATCTCGGCCATGGCAGCTGGACCGGCCGCTCCTTCGCCGAGATCGAGGCTGGCGAACCGGGCGCGCTGGCCCTCTGGCTCGCGGACCCGACGCGGGGTGCGCCGGGAGGCGAAACCATGGAGCAGGCCCGCAATCGCGTCGGAACATGGATGGACCGCATGGCCGCCCAGAATGCACCGGTCTGCGCGATCACCCATCCCATGATCGTCCGCGCCGCCCTCGCCCATGCGCTGGCCCTTCCCCTGCCCGCGACGCTCGCCATCGACGTGGCGCCGCTCTCGCACACGGTGCTCTCGTTCAACCGCTCATGGCGATTGCAGTCGCTGGGGCTTGCGAGCGAGCACGCGCCCAGCTAATCGCCTCCGGGTTCGAGGGACACGTTGTGCCTCGGACATGATCGCGCCGGTGCCCCGCAAGGGGCTTAATATGGGAACACGGCAAGGATGGTTCGCCATCCGGAACCGGGGCTGTCCCTGCAACTGTAAGCGGCGAGCGCGATGCACATTCGCGGCGGGACGACGATCTCCGCCGCAGCCACTGGGCCGGACGCTAAATCATGCGGGGCCTGGGAAGGCGGTGCATCGCGTGATGACCCGCGAGCCAGGAAACCTGCCGGCGTCGATGTCGCTCTTGCCCGCGTCCAGGGGATGGCCGAGGCACGGTAACTCTTCCGTCTGAGCGACGTGATGCATGCGGCCGGGGCCGCAGCGGCATGCCGTGTCGGGCGCCCGTGCGCCGGTCCGACCCGGCGCGCCGCCATCGTCGCGCCCGCGACGGGAAGCCCCGCCGTTTCAGGTCGCTGGCGCGCGGGAGACGATATATGAGCAAAGTTCCCACCACCGTCATCACCGGCTTCCTCGGCGCCGGCAAGACCACGCTGATCCGCCACCTCCTCCAGAACGCCAAGGGCCGCCGCCTCGCGCTCATCATCAACGAGTTCGGCGATGTCGGCGTCGACGGCGAACTGGTGAAGGGCTGCAATGACGAAGCCTGCCCGGAAGACGACATCGTCGAACTGGCCAACGGCTGCATCTGCTGCACCGTCGCCGACGACTTCCTGCCGACCATGCAGAAGCTGCTCGACCGCGAGAACAAGCCCGACCACATCATCATCGAAACCAGCGGTCTTGCCCTGCCCAAGCCGCTGGTAAAGGCCTTCCAGTGGCCCGACATCCGCACCCGCGCCACCGTTGACGGCGTGGTCGCGCTGATCGACGCCGATGCCGTCGCAGCGGGACGCTTCGCCACCGACGAGGCGGCACTGGCGGCGGCCCGCGCGGCGGACCCGATGCTGGACCACGAAAGCCCGCTGGAAGAATTGTTCGAGGAACAGCTCGGCTGCGCCGACATGGTCGTGCTCAACAAGACCGACCTCGTCGATGCCGATGCCCTCGCCCATGTCGAGACGCTGGTGCTGGCCGAAACGCGCCCCGGCGTGAAGATCGTGCGCGCCGATCACGGCGCTGTCGATATCGCCGCGCTGCTGGGCATCACCGCCGCTGCCGAGGACGATCTCGACTCCCGACCCTCGCACATCGACGGGTTGGACGAGGACCACGACCATGACGACTTCGACAGCTTCGTCGTCTCCGGCGGCGATGTGGCCGATCTCGACGCCCTGCTCGCTCGCCTGAAAGACCTGATCGCAGAGCATGACGTGCTGCGCGTGAAGGGCATGGTCGCGGTCGGCGGCAAGCCCAGCCGCCTTGTCGTGCAGGCCGTTGGCCCGCGCATCCAGCACTTCTACGACCGTGCATGGCTGCCGCAGGAAGTGCGCCGCACGCAGCTCGTCGTCATCGGCCAGAAAGGGCTGGACCGCGCTGCCATCGAGGCGGGGCTTGCCGGAGTTCTCGGCACTGTAGACGCCTGATGCACCTGCTGTCCGCCACGCCGGGAACGAGCTCCAACGGCGAGGAGGCGATCGACCTCGACCAGTCTCCCGGCGACATGGTGATCCTCACCGTGGCGGACAGCGAACTCGCCTGCTTCGCGGGCGCGGCGGCGCGAATGCCAGAAGGCGCGCCCAGCATTCGCCTCGCGAACCTGCTGCAACTGCGCCATCCCTACTCGATCGATCTCTATGTCGAGAAGGTGATCGCCAAGGCCACGTTCGTCTGCGTGATCCTGCTCGGCGGCAAGAGCTACTGGGGCTACGGCATCGACGAAATCGCCCGCGTCGCGCGCGAGAACGGCATTGCCTTCGCCGCCATCGCAGATGGCCGAGAGGCCGATCCCGCACTCGACCGCGCCTCCACCCTGCCCGCCGATCTGTGCGAGCGGATGCGCGACTATCTGCGGCAGGGCGGCACGGCCAATGCCCTGTCGTTCCTGCGCACCGCCGCCCGGACCATCGGCCATGACGCAGGCGAGCCGGACGATCCGGTGCCGGTGGCCGATGCCGGGCTCTACCTTGCGGGCACCGAGCGCCCCGGGCTTGCCGAAGTGCAGGCGGGCTGGACCCAAGGTCGCCCGCTCGCCCTGCTGGTGTTCTACCGCGCGCTGATGATCGCTGGCACGACGGACGCCGTGGATGCCATGATCGCGGCGCTGCGGGAGCGCGGGTTCAACGTCGCCGCCGTTCACGTCCGCGCCTTGCGGGAGCCTTTCGCCGTGGATTGGCTGGGCGGATTGCTGGGCGAGATCGCGCCAGATGTGATCGTCAATGCCACCAGCTTCGCCTCCTCCTCCGCAGGCGACGACCGCAAGCCGGGCGTTCTGGAAAAGGCCGACTGTCCGATCCTGCAAGTCGCCTTCGCGGGCGTCGAGGAAAGCGAGTGGCAGGGCGCCGCCCGCGGCCTTGGCCCGCGCGATCTCGCCATGAACGTGGCGCTGCCGGAAATCGACGGGCGCCTGTTCACCCGCGCCGTCGCCTTCAAAGCCGCCGAGCGCTTCGATGAAGTGACCCAGTGCGGCATCGTCGTTCCGCGCGTCGCGCCGGACCGGGTGACCTTCGTCGCCGATCTCGCCGCCAACTGGGCGGGCCTGCGCCGTACCCCGTCCGCCGAGCGCCGCGTTGCGCTGGTGCTGGCGAACTACCCCAACCGCGACGGACGCATCGGCAACGGCGTCGGCCTCGACACCCCCGCCAGCACCGCCGCGATCATCGCCGCGCTGACCGAGGCAGGTTACGATACCGGCGAAGCGCCAAAGGACGGCGCCGCGCTGATGCGCGTGATGACCGGCGGCGTTACCAACGACCTGACATCGCTGGACCGGCCCGGCGAAGATTCCCTGCCGCTTTCGACCTACGAAGCCGCCTTCGCCGCGGTGCCCGAAAGCGCGCGCAAGGCCATGGTCGAACGCTGGGGCGAGCCATCCGCCGATCCGTTCGTGCGGGACGGCGCGTTCCGCCTGCCGGTGCACCGCTTCGGCAATCTCGCCGTCGCCGTGCAGCCCGCGCGCGGCTACAATATCGATCCCAAGGCCAGCTACCACGATCCGGCCCTGCCGCCGCCGCACGCCTACCTCGCCTTCCACGTGTGGCTGGCGCAGGACTTCGGCGCGCAGGCGGTGGTCCATGTCGGCAAGCACGGCAATCTGGAATGGCTGCCCGGCAAAGCCATCTCGCTCTCGCGCGAGTGCTTTCCGGAGATATGCGCCGGGCCGCTGCCGCAACTTTATCCCTTCATCGTCAACGACCCCGGCGAAGGCACGCAGGCCAAGCGCCGCATCGGCGCAGTGGTCGTCGATCACCTCACCCCGCCGCTGACCCGCGCCGAGACTTACGGTCCGCTCAAGCAGCTTGAGGCGCTGGTGGACGAATACTACCTCGCCGCCGGAATGGACCCGCGCCGTCTCGACCGGCTGCGGCGGGACATTCTCGATTTGGCGCGCAGCCATGGCCTCGACCGTGATGCCGGGGCCAGCGGCGACGATGACGATGCGCTCTCGGCCATCGACAACTACCTGTGCGAGTTGAAGGAATTGCAAATCCGCGACGGTCTGCATGTCTTCACTAGATCGCCCGAAGGCCGATTGCGGCGCGACCTGCTGGTGGCACTGGCCCGCACCCCGCGCGGTTATGACCATGACGGACAGGCCTCGCTGCTGCGGGCGATGGCGGAGGACTTCGGGCTGGATTTCGATCCGCTCGACTGCCGGATGGGCGATCGCTGGAATGGCGCCCGACCGGAACCGCTCGGGGCGATATCCGATGAACCATGGCGCACCCACGGCGACACCGTCGAACGGCTCGAACTGCTCGCGGCGGAATGGGTCAGCGAAACGACCCAAACCCCGCTCGTCCTGAGCCTGTCGAAGGACCACAGCGCGGCGCCAGCATCCTTCGACAAGCTCAGGATGAGCGGAGCGGGGGACAGGACGCTGGCCGTCCTCGACGCCATCCGCACCGACCTCGCCCCCCGCATCGATCTCTGCGGCCCGCGCGAAGCCGAGGCCCTGCTGGCCGGTCTCGATGGCCGCTTCGTGCTGCCCGGCCCTTCCGGCGCGCCCACGCGCGGGCGGCCCGACGTATTGCCCACGGGGCGCAACTTCTACTCGGTCGACACCCGCGCCGTGCCCACCGCCGTTGCCTGGGAACTCGGCCGCAAGTCCGCCGATCTGCTGGTGGAGGACTATCTCCAGCGCGAGGGCGAGTACCCCAAGGCCGTGGCCCTTTCCGCATGGGGCACCGCCAACATGCGCACCGGCGGCGACGACATCGCGCAGGCTCTGGCGTTGATGGGCGTGCGCCCGCGCTGGGACTGGACTTCGGGCCGCGTGGTCGGCTTCGAGGTGATGACCGTGGCCGAACTCGGCCGCCCGCGCGTGGACGTGACCTTGCGCGTCTCCGGCTTCTTCCGCGATGCCTTCCCCGAACAGATCGACCTGATCGACAGCGCCGCACGCGCGGTGATGGCGCTCGACGAACCAGATGGCGACAACCCTGCCGCCGAGCGCCACCGCGCCGAAACCGCGAAATTGGTCGAAGATGGGGAGGCCGAAACGCAGGCCACCCGCCGCGCCGGAGCGCGCGTGTTCGGCTCCAAACCGGGTGCCTACGGTGCCGGCCTTCAGGCGATGATCGACGAGAAAATCTGGCATGAGCGCAGCGATCTGGCCGACGTCTATCTCGACTGGGGCAGCTACGCCTATGGCGGCGGCGTGGACGGTGACAGCGAACGCCAATTGTTCGCCAATCGCCTCGCCTCGGTCGATGCCGTGGTTCAGAACCAGGACAACCGCGAGCACGACCTGCTCGACAGCGACGATTACTACCAGTTCGAAGGCGGGATCGCCGCCGCCGTCGAGCACCTGAAAGGCCGCGCACCAATCAGCTACCACAACGACCACAGCCGCCCGGAGCGTCCGGTCGTCCGCACACTGGAGGACGAGATCGGCCGCATCGTACGCGGGCGCGTCACCAATCCCAAGTGGATCGCGGGCGTCATGCGCCACGGCTACAAGGGCGCGTTCGAGATCGCCGCCTCGGTCGACTACCTTTTCGCCTTCGCCGCCACGACCCACGCGGTGAAGGACCACCATTTCGACGCCGTCCACGCCGCCTTCATCGAGGACGAGGCGGTGCGCGCGTTTCTGGCGGAGGCCAACCCCGCCGCCCTGCGCGAAACCGCCGCGCGCCTTGCCGAGGCGCTGGAGCGCGGCCTCTGGAAACCCCGATCGAACAGTGCGGGCCTGACGCTCACGGCCCTCTCAGGAGCATGACCATGGTGCAACGTACCGACGAACAGCACGCCGAGAAGATGAAGAAGAAGCAGGCCGCGCATGACAAGATCATGGCCGGAAAGACGGTCGAAAAGGGCCTGCTGATCGTCCACACCGGCAAGGGCAAGGGCAAGACCACCGCCGCCCTCGGCATGGTGGTGCGCGCCATCGGCCACGGTAAGAAAGTGGGCATCGTCCAGTTCGTTAAAGGCGCGATGACCACCGGCGAGAAGGTCGTCTTCGATGCCTTCCCGGATCAGGTCGAGTTCAAGCCGATGGGCGAAGGCTTCACCTGGAACACCCAGGACCGCGCCCGCGACATCGAACTCTCGCGTGAGGCGTGGGAAGAAGTGAAGCGCATGGTCGCCGATCCGGCTTACGACATGGTACTGGCGGACGAACTCAATATCGTGCTGCGCTACGATTACCTGCCGCTCGACGAAGTGCTGGAAGTGCTGACCGCGCGCGGCGAGATGAAGCATGTTCTCGTCACCGGCCGCAATGCCCCGGAAGCGCTGATCGAGGCGGCCGATCTCGTCACCGAGATGACTCTGGTGAAGCATCCGTTCCGTTCCGGGGTGAAGGCGCAGGCGGGCATCGAATTCTGAAGATGTCGCCGCAGTTCGGCCCCGACTTCCCGCACGAACTGGCGCAGTTGCTGGCCTGGCGGCGCGACGTGCGCCATTTCCGCAGCGATCCGCTGGGTGAAGAGGTGGTGGCCGAACTGCTGGCAACGGCGCAACTTGCGCCCTCGGTCGGCAATTCGCAGCCCTGGCGCTTCGTCCGCGTCCGTTCGGGCGAACTGCGCGAGGCGCTGGCCGCCCATGCCGATGCCGAAATCGCGCGCGCCGGTGAGGCGATGGCCGAGGATCGCCGCCCGACCTATTCCGCGCTCAAACTTCACGGCATGCGCGAGGCCCCCGAACTGATCGCCGTTTTCTGCGACGATGCCACGCCCATCGGTGGCCGTCTCGGCGCGGCAACAATGCCGGAAACACGCGCCTTTTCGGTGGTGCTGGCGATCCACACGCTATGGCTGGCCGCGCGGGCCAAGGGGCTGGGTCTGGGCTGGGTCTCGGTAGTCGAACCCGGCCATGTGACCCGGCTTCTCGACGTGCCGCAGGACTGGCGCCTGATCGCACTGCTGTGCCTGGGCCAGCCACTCGAACCGGACCATGTGCCGGAACTCGAACGGCGCGGCTGGCAGGCGCGGCTCGACTGGCAGAACAACGTCAGCGAGCGCTGACCTGCGCCGCCAGCGCCTTCGCCGCCTTGACGTAGGCCGGACCGCCGCAGACGGTCCAGGCCTGCGGGATCGCCACACGCGGAATATCCCGCAGGATCGGGTGGTGGATCATCTCGGTGCCCTGATCGGAAACCCGCTGCGTGGCGCTATCGATCACGATATAATCGGGGTGTGCCAAGGCCATTTCCTCAAGGCTCATCTGCGAGAGCGAAGGCTTGCCCAGCTTCCCCGCCAGATTGACGAGACCGACCCGCGTCATCAGGTCATCCACCAGAGTGCCGGTGCCGGTAAGATAGCCGCGCCGCTGGTAATAGGCCGCAACCCTGCCGCGACCGGCGCTGCCCAGCCCGGCAAGCTGCGCATTCATCCGCGCGATCATCCCTTCGCCGCGTTCGGGATGGCCGACCGCGCGGGCCACGTCGCGGATAGAGGCGAGGATCTCCTCGTAATTCTTGGCCGACTTGAGATCGAGCGAGGCATAGTGCTGGTTCCTGAGCACTGCGATAGCGGGATTGCGCCGGGCGGGCATGCCGATCACGAGGTCGGGATCGGCGGCCAGCACCTCCTCCGCAGAGCCGCCGAAGACCGGCAGCCCCCTGGCGGCAGCGGCCACATTCGACATGGCCGGGTCGGAGGCATAGCGCGTCAGCCCGGCGATCTGGCTGCGATCCGCCAGCGCGACCAGCAACTGGTCCGCGCAGAGATTGAGCGAGACGATCCGGTGCGGGCTGATCTTCGCACTGTCGATCCGCTTACCGGAAGCCGCAGTGGGCGTTGCCCCCAACAGTACGAGGCAGGGGACAAGGCGAAGATAGCGATGGATTTTTCCGAGGCCCATGCCATGGGTCCTTACCAACACCGACCCGGGACACAAGCGTGACGGGCAGCCGATCGCATGCGAGGTTATCGTGCAGAGCCGCAGTTCGTCCCGCCAACGCCATCCGGCCGTGATCCCTCTACTGGGAATCGCGCTTTTTGCCATAGCCTTCATCTCGCTGACCGTCGGGCCGGTCTCGCTGGGCTGGGGTCGGATCTTCGCGGCGCTGACCGATCCCGCGCACGACCGCGTTGCGCGCGCGATCCTGTTCGAACTGCGCCTGCCGCGCACACTGATCGGCCTGATGGTCGGGGCCATGCTCGGCCTCGCCGGGGCAGTCCTGCAAGGCTACTTGCGCAACCCCTTGGCCGAACCCTCCGTGCTGGGCGCTTCAAACGCCTCGGCGCTCGGCGCGGTGATCGCGCTCTATTTCGGGCTTTCCGAATGGCATCCGGCGCTCCTGCCCCTGCTCGCCATCGTGACCGGCCTTCTCGCCATTGCCCTGTTGTTCGCCCTTGCCGGACATTCGGAAAGCCCGCTGAGCCTGATCCTTGCCGGAATCGCCGTCTCGACGCTGGCCGGTGCCGGGATCAGCCTGGCGCTCAATCTCTCGCCCAATCCCTTCGCGGCGATGGAGATCATGTCCTGGCTGCTCGGCTCGATCGAGAACCGATCGATGGAACATGTCTGGATCGCCCTGCCCTGCGTCGCCGTCGGCGCCGCGCTGTTGCTGGCCAATCCGCGCGCGCTCGACGCGCTATCGCTCGGCGAGGACGGCGCCCGCTCGCTGGGCGTCGATCTGCGCCGTACCCGCCGGCGCCTGATGCTCGGCGTGGCCATCGGGGTAGGCGGCGCGGTCGCGGTGTCCGGAGCGATCGGCTTCGTCGGCCTGATCGTGCCGCACCTCATCCGGCCGCTCACCGATCGCAGCCCATCGGCACTGCTTGTGCCGTCGATGCTCGGCGGCGCGGTCCTGCTGACGGCTGCCGACGTGCTCGTGCGCCTGATCCCCACCGACGCCGAACTCAAGCTGGGCGTGGTGACGGCCTTCCTCGGCGTGCCGGTCTTCCTCTTCCACCTGCTCCGGGAGCGCCGCCTATGGTGACGATCGCCATCGAAAACCTTCGCGTCCGCCTCGGCCGACGCGAGGTCCTGCGCGGCCTTTCCGCAACGCTGCGCCCCGGCGCGCTCGTCGGCGTGATCGGTCCGAACGGTGCGGGGAAGTCGACGCTGGTCCGCGCCATGCTCGGGCTGGTTCCAGCGGCCGGCGGCACAGTCTCGGTGGACGGCGAGCCGCTCTCCACCCTCCAGCCCCGTGATCTCGCCCGCCGCATCGCCTATCTGCCACAAGGCCAGACCCTGCACTGGCCGCTCACCGTCGAGCGCCTCGTCGCTCTGGGCCGCCTGCCCCATCTCGGCCCGATGTCGCGAATTTCCGCCGCCGACGAACGCGCCGTGCAGGAAGCCATGGCGCGGGCGGACGTCACCGACCTTGCAGGCAGAGTGGCGACCGAGCTTTCAGGCGGCGAACGTGCGCGCGCCATGCTCGCCCGCGCCCTCGCGGTCTGCGCTCCTGCCTTGGTGGTGGATGAGCCGCTCGCATCGCTCGATCCGGGCCACCAGATCGACGTCATGGATCTGCTCGCACGCGAGGCGCACGACGGCAAGCTCGTCGTCGCCGTGCTACACGACCTGACGATGGCGGCGCGTTACTGCGACCGATTGCTATTGGTGAATGGAGGCGAACTCGTTGCGGACGGAACGCCGCAAGAGGTGCTTACTGCCGAACGCCTGCGCGCGGTCTACGGCGTGACCAGTCATGTCGACATGGCCGGGCCGCTGCCTTTCGTCATCCCGCTGGAACGGGCACGCGACTAAAGGCGGGAAGAAGGCTCGCGGGCCTTCTTCCCGCCCCTCATCAGGTCACCTGGAAACCGGCCCAGAACGGATCGGCCTGGTCGATCCAGATCGTGTTGAAGCCGGTGGCGATGGCCGATCCCTCGATCGAGGGAATGATTGCGGGCTTGTCGCCGAGCATGACTTCCTGCTCCACCACGCCGATGAAACGGCTGCAAATGTAGCTTTCGTGTACGAAACGCTCGCCGACCTTCAGGCGGCCGGTGGCATGCAGATGTGCTATGCGCGCCGACGTGCCGGTGCCGCAGGGGCTGCGGTCGATGGCCTTGTCGCCGTAGAACACGGCATTGCGGCCATCGGCGCCCTCATGCCTGGGCTTGTCGGCCCAGAGGACGTGGCTGACGCCGCGGATCGTGGAATCGAGCGGATGGACCGGCTCGTACTTCGCCCGAACGGCTTCGCGGATGCGGCCCGAAAGCTCGATAATCCGCGAGGCGCCGAGATCGTCGAGGCTGGTATAGTTACCCTGCGGTTCGACGATGGCGTAGTAGTTGCCGCCATAGGACACGTCGATGGTCAGGGGGCCGATGCCCTCAACGTCCACTTCGATGCCGCGCTCGGCGACATAGGCGGGGACATTGGTGATGCGCACCGAAGTAACCTTCGGGCCTTCGGTTTCATAGGCGATCTCGATCACGCCCGCCGGAACCTCGACGCGCAGCTTGCCCGGCGTCGCGGGCTGGATCAGCCCGTGTTCGAGACCGAAGGTCACCATGCCGATGGTGCCGTGGCCGCACATCGGCAGGCAGCCGGAGGTCTCGATGAAGAGGATGCCGATGTCGTTGGCGGCGTCGGTCGGCGGATAGAGGAAGCCGCCCGACATCATGTCGTGCCCGCGCGGTTCGAAGCACAGGCCGGTGCGGATCCAGTCGAAGCGCGCCAGGAAATCCTGGCGCCGTTCGGACATGGAGGCGCCCTTCAACAGCGGAGCCCCGCCCGCCACAAGGCGAACGGGGTTACCGGCTGTATGGCCGTCGATGCAGAAGAAAGTGTGCCGCATCGACGCTCCCTTATGCTGCTGCCGCGACCGTCAGGTCGGGACGGGTAGCGGCAGCCTTTTCGACCATCGCGATCACCTGTGCGCGGCGTTCGCCCTCAAGGACGTAGCGCGGAGGCAGAACACGCTCCGAACCGCGACCCATGACCTGCTCGGCCAGCTTGATCGACTGGACCAGATCGTGGTCGGCGTCGAGGTGGAGGAGCGGCATGAACCAGCGATAGATTTCCATGGCCTTGGCGTGATCGCCGCGCTCGAAAGCCTTGACCAGCTCGACCGATTCCTTCGGGAAGGCGTTGGTAAGACCCGAAACCCAGCCCTGTGCGCCGAGGTAGAGACCTTCGAGAGCCACGTCGTCGAGGCCCGCGAAGAGGGTGTAGCGATCGCCGAAGATGTTCTTGAAATCGGTGAAGCGACGGGTGTCCGGCGCGGATTCCTTGACCGCGACGATGTTCTTCACGTCGACCAGAGCGGCAAGGACGTCCTTGTCGATCACGGTGCGATAGGCCGGCGGGTTGTTGTAGAGCATGATCGGCAGGCCGGTCTGCTCGGCCACGCCCTTGAAGTGCGCGACGAGTTCGTGCGGCTTGGGCACGTAGACCATCGGCGGCAGCAGCATGAGGCCATCGGCGCCGGCCTTCTCGGCGGCCTGCGCATAACGCACGGCGCGGCGCGTATCGAACTCGGAAACGCCGGTGACGACCGGAACGCGACCGTTCACCGCTTCGACGATGGCCGAGAGAACCTGGACCTTTTCGTCGTATTCGAGCGAGTTATTCTCACCCACGGTGCCGAGCGCGATCACGCCGGTCACACCGTCGTTGATGAGATCGTCTACCACGCGCTGGGTGTCGGCGAGATCGATCGACAGATCCTCACGGAGCTGAGTCGTCACTGCCGGGAACACACCCTTCCAACCAATTGCCATGAAGCTTCTTCCTACTCTCTCTGAATTGAGATATCGTATACGATATTATGTAGCGCACGACAATTGCAAAATTATCATCATATGCGGAATTTTGTGCACCGTTCTGCAATCGGAGACAATGCAGGAAAAAGAGCCGCCCCGGTTTCCCGAGACGGCTCTTTTTCACACAGACAGGGATGGGCTGACCATCAGAAGCGGAAGCGGACGCTTCCCTGAACCGTGCGCGCCAGATTGCGGACGCCGAGCGGGAGAATGTTCTGCTTGCCGAAGTAACGATAGACGTCGTTGCCCAGCAGGTTCGTACCTTCGATCGACAGCGTCATGAAGTCCACCGGAGTATAGTTGATCGCCGCATCAAGACGGGACGTATCGTCGTTGTACCAGGAATAGGCCGGGTTATCGACCCAAACGGTCATACGATAAGGCGAACGGTAATTGTAGGCGACGCGGGCGCTGAACTTGGCCGTGTCATAATAGAGCGCAGCGTTTGCCGTCCACTTCGACACTTCCGGGGCATCGAATGCGCCCGGGAAATCCTCGGGATAAGGATATTCGATGCGCGCACGGAAAATGCGAGTGGCGTTCACGCTCGCGCCGAAGTTGCTCCAGAAGCCCGGCAGGAAATCGAAGAAGGTCTGGGCGGAAAATTCGGCGCCGATGAACTGGCCATCACCCGCGTTGCGCTGTTGGGCGATGAAGCCGCTGCGGCCGGGCAAGCCATAATAGGCGAGGTCGTCCACGGCACGGCGGTCGAAATAGAACCAGTTGCTCACCTTCTTGTAATAGCCGGCAAGCGACACCGCACCGGCTCGGCCGAAGTAGTGCTCGAGGCTCGCGTCGAGCGACCACTCGCGCTGTGCCTTCAGTTCCGGATTGCCTGCATCCACGGTCGGGTTCGTCGCATTGGGATCAACGAAGTAGAACGGCCGCAGATCGTAGAAACTCGCACGGGACACATTGGTGGTGTACGAGAGACGCAACTGGGTCTTGTCGTCGAAATGTAGCGTGCCGGTGACGCTGGGCAGATAGTCCATGAAGTTGCCCCGACCGCTGGATTGCCCCACTTCCACGGCACCTCCGCCTACAGGCACACGGAAATCGAAGCTGGTAGAACTACCCCAGGTATTCACGGCGCGCAGGCCGATCACACCGTCCACGGGGATGCCGATGTCGAAGCCGTAGTTCAACTGCGCGAATGCCGCGAACGTGTGTTCGATGGAACGGTAGGTCTGCCCCCGATCGCTCGGCGGCAGTTCAGTGGCAAACGTCGCCGCGTTACCGGGATCGGTCGCCTGGATGTAGGCGCGGATATCGTCGATGGAATTCAGCAGGGTCTTGCCCGGAATGCGATACCAGATCGGCGAACCCGGAAGGTCCACGCTGGTGGCAGAGGCAAGGCTGCCGCCGGGGAACGACGTCAGCGGCGCATCCTGGCCATTCACGCGCGGATTGCCGTCACGATACCCATAGTTGCGGAAGACGTTGCGGCGGTTGAAGCGACCGCCGACTTGCAGCGAGCGCAGGAAGCCTTCCTCGCTCAGCTTCAGTGTCAGGTCCGTCTGTGCCGCGAACTCCTTGTTCTTCGAAACACCGACATTGTCCTGGAAGCGATTGACGCCGTAACCGGACGGACTGGACATATCCCCGCCGTTGAAGGTGATCGAGGGGATTGGCCGCGAATAGGCGTCCGATACGAAATCGATCGTCGCGGAGGTCAGGCCGTAGGGGCGCAGGATCTGCTGGACGTAGTAGTAGTTGTCGTTGCTCCAGTTGTATTGGGTGCCGAAGTGGAGCTGGACGGTATCGTTGTGCCAGTTCGTCTCGAAGTTCGTCGTGTAGAGATCGCGCTTCAGAGTGTTGTAGGTGCCGTCGATCCAGGCAGGAACGCCATTGGGATTGGTGATCGTCAGCTTCTTGATGGTCTGCCCGTCCGGCATCAGTTCGATACCGCTGAACTCGGTTCCGCGTTCGCGGTTGAGCGTCCAGATGCGATCGACGGAGCGGCGCTCCTTCGATCCCATGTAGCCACCCTCCAGAACGAATTCGAGCTGGTCCGACGGCTTCCAGTGGAACACGGCATTGAGTGAGGGACGGGTGATGTAGCCGCTCTCGGTACCGTATTGGGTGCGATAGGGAATGACGGTGTTGCGCAGGGATTCCGGCAGGTTGTAAAGTGCACTCCCCACCTCGCCTTCGCAGCAGACCGTATCCGGAGATTCACCCTCGACGTAGTTTTCCTGATAGAACGTCTTGGTCCAGGAACCGTTGATCAGGAAGCCCATCTCACCGATGCCGGTATCGAAGCGCTCGCCGACCAGCAGGCTGCCGTAGGGGCTGACCTTCTTCGCATATTCGTCATAGGCGCCGCGAAGACTGCCCGCGACCGTCAGTCCCTTCTTGAGATCGAGCGGGCGGCGCAGTTCGACGTTGACCGTACCGGCCACGCCGCCTTCCACCTGATCGGCCGTGCGGGTCTTGTAGACTTCAACAGACTTCAGCAGCTCAGCCGGAATGTCCGACAGGTTGATCGAGCGATCGACACCCAGATTGGTGTTGTTGCCATTGATCGTCGTCTGGACCTGGCTTAGGCCGCGGATCGTCACGCTCTGGCCCTGGCCGCGCTCGCGGGTGATCTGGACGCCGGTGACGCGCGACAGTGCTTCCGGAACGTTGTTATCGGGCAGCTTGCCGACATCTTCGGCAACGATGGCATCGACGATCTGCTTGGAATTCTTCTTCTTCGTCGCGGCGGCTTCAACGCTGCCGCGAACCCCGGTCACGATGATCGGAGCACCGTTCTGGTCCGACAATTCTGAAGTCGCGGCAGCCTGATCCTGCGCCCAGGCGGGAACGGTCATACCGGTCGCGACGACAGACGTCAGCGCCGTCGAAATTTTCAGGAATTTAAGAGATGCCATCGAAACCCCCTGTTTTTATGTCGGTGTCTTCAAACCGACACGTCTTGCTTATATCGTATACGTCCTACGATATTAGAATTTAGTCAAGGCGGTTTCCGGCGCGTGACGAATTTTTTGTCTGAGTAATTCGAGGTCGAGGAAATATCCGGAAAGCACACAGCAAAAAGGGCGCAGGTTTTGACCTGCGCCCTTCAAGACAGCTTTTGCGTGATCCGGCTATGTGGCTTTACAGGACCTCTATCCGCAAGGCTGCGGTATCGTCGTGCTTTCCCGAACGGTGATCGGAGCACTTTTGGGAGCGAGCACTTCCCACTCCTGGACGGCCAGTGCCGCGTGGGTCTTGCCGTCGGTCGAGGCGTCCATCACCGCACGCAGGCAGCGCGTGGTGAGCTTCGGGAAAGACACTTGCTGGAAGGCATCGGTGGCCGTGCCATAGGCGCTCGCGCCCGGCACCCGC
Source organism: Novosphingobium sp. BF6 (assembly GCF_058273105.1). Taxonomy (NCBI): domain Bacteria; kingdom Pseudomonadati; phylum Pseudomonadota; class Alphaproteobacteria; order Sphingomonadales; family Sphingomonadaceae; genus Novosphingobium; species Novosphingobium sp. BF6. Next base: position 1,348,701 of record NZ_CM177776.1, on the reverse strand, counting down.
TTCCAGCCCTTGGCCGCCCAATATTCCAGATGCCACTTTGCAGGCGGCGCGACGCCCACACCCGAACCTGCGGGCTGGTCGTTCCAGAACCGGATGCGCGAGCCGTCGATCGTTACCGGTTTGTCCCAGCGATACTCGATCCACTGGCGCGGCGGATTGTTCGGCGACCAGCTTCCCCACATGTCGGGCGGCAGCGGCGCCTGCTTGACCACACCGTTGTTGAGCGCCTTGATCCAGAACTGCACCGGCACCGGGTCGTTCGACGCGGTTGCCCAGGCCGAGCGCGCGATATTGCGGCTCGGTGCCTGCGGCGGTTGCGGGCGCAAGGTCGGTACGACCGTGCGGATAAGCGCGGGGCTGACGCTGTCGTCCCACTCCATCTGGTCGACCGCAACGCTGCGGCGGAAATGGCCGCCGTCTTGCGCGTCCGCCGTGTGATAGACCATGTACCACTGGCCCTTGAACTCCACCGCGCCAGGATGGGAGGTCGTGGAAGAGACCGGCTTCAGCGCCACGCCCCGGTAGGTCCATGGCCCCATCGGCGAAGGCGCGGTGCCGTAGGCGATGCAGGCGTGGTAGACCGCAGGCGTGCAGTCCGAGGTCGGACCTGCCTTGTTGCCCGCATAGAGCATGTAATACGTGCCCTTGCGCTTCATGATCCACGGCGCCTCGAAGAAGCCGGTGAGACCGGTGATGGTCTGTTCCGGCCCCTTGGGCGTGATCATGTCGCGCGCCAGTTCCATGCCGCGCATCTGGCCGAAAGTGCCCCAGTACAGGTAAACCCGACCGTCGTCATCGATCAGGATCGTCGGATCGATGTTCTGGATGTCGTTGGCGACGGGCACTTTCTGCGAGACGATCGGCCCCGAAGGATGCGCGTCCCGCCACGGGCCGACAGGGCTGTCCGCCACGGCCACGCCGATGGCGAAACGGTCCTTCGCGTCGCTGTCCTTCTCCATGACCGGGGCGTAGAGATAGAAGCGCTTGTCGGGTCCCTGGATGATCTGCCCGGCATAGGCCCTTGCCGGTTCGGCCCAGGCGAAGACGTTCTCGGGCTTGAGGAACGCGGGATAATGCGTCCACGTCGCGCCGTTCGGGCCGGGCGTGGGATCATCGGTCCGCAGCAGTTGCCAGTCCGGCATGATGAAGTCGTTGACGTCGGGCGCGGCCATGTCGTGGCCGGTCAGGATCCAGAACTGCCCGTCGGCCACGAAAGGCGCGGGGTCGGCCGAGTAATAGTCGCCGTCCGCGAGGATCGGATTGCCCGGCACGGTGATCTCCCGTCCGGTCGGGGCAGCGGACTGCTGCGCCGAGGCGGCCGACGCGAATGCGCCGGCCGCCAGGATCACTGCGAGCTTATTCCTCATCGGGGTACGGACCCTTGCCGCCATCCTTGATGAGCTGATCGACGCGCTGGTCGATCAGGGGCAGCGGCACGCCGCCGAGTTCCAGCACCGCATCATGGAAGGCGCGGATGTTGAACTTCGGGCCGAGCGCGGTTTCCGCCTTCTTGCGGGCATCGACGAAGGCCAGTTGACCCATGTAGTAGGACAGCGCCTGACCCGGCCAGGAGATGTAGCGATCGACTTCGGTCTCGATCTCGTGGTCGGACAGCGCGGTGTTGTCGCGGAAGTACTGTTGCGCCTGCTCGCGGGTCCAGCCCATGGCATGGATGCCGGTATCGACGACCAGACGCGAGGCGCGCCAGGCCTGATAGCTGAGCATGCCGAAGCGGTCGTAGGGCGTCTCGTACATGCCCATGTCCTCGCCCAGCGCCTCGCAGTAGAGCGCCCAGCCCTCTCCATAGGCGGAGAGATAGGTGTCGCGGCGGAAGGCGGGGAGGTCCTTGTTCTCCTTCGCCAGCGGCATCTGCATGGCGTGGCCCGGTGCGGACTCGTGCAGCGTCAGCGCGACTTGCGAGTAGAACGGACGGCTCGGCAGGTCATAGGTGTTGACGAGATAGATCCCCGGACCGCCGCGACCGCCGGTGTAGAACGGTGCGATGTCGTCCGGCACCGGCTTGATGGCGAAGCGGCTGCGCGGCATGTGGCCGAAGAACTGGTCCGCCTTGCCGTCGAAGGTCTTGGCGATCCAGGCGGCGCGGTAGAGCAGCTCGTTCGGGGTCTTGGGATAGAACTGCGGATCGGTGCGCAGGAAGTGCAGGAAGGCCTTGAGGTCGCCCTTGAACTCGACCTGTCTCATCACTTCGGCCATCTGCGAGCGAATGCGCGCCATTTCGCTGAGGCCGATCTGGTGGATCTGCTCCGGCGTCTTGTCGAGGGTGACGAACTCGGAGATCTTCGACTGATAGTAAGCCTTGCCGTCCGGCAGGTCATAGGCCGCCAGCGTCTTGCGCGCACCCTTCTCATACTCGTTGCGCATGAAGGCGAGCAGCTTGACGTGCGCGGGCACGACGCCGTCCGAAATCAGCTTGCGGGCCTCGGTGCGCAGCTTTTCCTGCTCGGCGGCGGGGATGGTCGAAGGCAGCTTGCGGAACGGCTCGTAGAACGGCGAAGCCTCGACCGACTTGGCCTGCGTCACCAGTTCGATACCCTTGTCGCGCCCGGTGAGCGTGACTTGCGGGCCGGTGAAGCCGCGCTTGAGGCCCGCGCGCATGTTCTCGATCTGCTGGTCGTAGTAGCGCGGGATTTCGCGCAGCATTTCGAGGTAGTTGTTAGCTGCCGCCTTGTCCTTCAGTGGATTGCGCGCCCAGTCGGCGAGATCGCCCCAGAAGCTGGTGTCGGCGTTGAAGGGCTTTTCGTAATCGCGGAACCGCTGCGATGCCAGCAGCGCATCGACCTGGCCCTTGTAGACCGCGAAGTTCACGCGATTGGCGGGCGAGAGCTGCTTCTGGTCGATGGCGGCAAGCTGGCCTTCCACCTTGGTCCAGCAGGCGAGGCGGTCGGCCTGCGCCTTGGGGCCTAGGTCCGGCAGGACGATCTTGCTGTCCTTGGGCGTATCCTCGCAAGGGCCGACCTGCTTCTGGCGCCATTCGTATTCGGCGGTATAGATCGCCTCGAAAGCCTGATCCGCGGTCTGCTTCTTGGAAACTTGCGCGGCGGGAGCGGCGACAGCCGAAACCGCAGGCGTGGCGACCAGTGCGGCACCGGCCAGCATCATGGCCCGGCCAACCGAATTCTTCACGTCATTTCCCCTTTCGAGAACCTCGATAATGTCCTGATGGAGCTTCGCCGGAATGCGCAGCCCCTCCTTGTCGGAGCGCGCCCGCGCGATCAGGCGGCGCGATCCCGGCAGGCGGGCGCCCTGCCCTTCGATCATGTCGAACATGGCCTCCGCGCGGCGCAAATGTTCGTCCACGCCCGCGCCGAGGAAGCCCGCCGGATCGATGGCGATGATGAACTCGCCGCCGATCGGAGAACCACCGCGATCCTGATCCGCCGCCATCGATTCCGCGCTGGTCATGTCGCCGATCAGCGGCCCCGCCAGCAGTTCGACCATGGCCGCCAACGCCGAACCTTTGTGCCCACCAAACGTGCGCATCGCGCCGTCGAGCACCGCCTTGGCGTCGCTCGACGGATTGCCGTCGGCATCGTAGCCCCAGTCGAGCGGGATTTCCTTGCCCGCGCGGCGGTGCAGTTCGATCTCCCCGCGCGCGACCGCACTGGTGGCGAAGTCGAACACGAACGGTGCGCGATCTGGACGCGGCCAGCCGAACGCGATCGGATTGGTGCCGAACACCGGCTTGGTGCCGCCCGCAGGCGCCACCCACGAATGGCTCGGCGTGAAGGCGAAGGCAACGAGGCCCTGCTCGGCCAGCGCCTCGACCTCGGGCCAGAGCGCGGCGAAGTGCACCACGTTGTTCAGCGCCATCGCGGCAATGCCGAACTTGCGCGCCTTCTCGACCAGCAGCGGCATGCCGCGCTCGAACGGCAGCTGGGCGAAGCCGCCCTTGCCGTCCACGCGCACCAGCGCCTGCGCCGGTTCGCTCACTTCGGGCACCGCATCGGGCACCACCACCCCGCGCTCAACCGAATTGGCCGCAACGAGGAGCCTGTAGAGCCCGTGCGAGGTACAGCCGTCCCGCTCGCCCGACACCATGGTGTGGGCGACGGCGGCGGCATGGTCGGGCGCGAGGCCCCAGGCTTCGAGCACCGTGCGGGCGAGTTCGTCCGCTTCGGCAATCGTCAGGGCAACGTCTTCACTCAAGGACTTGCTCACTTCTTGGCGGTAAACAGACGCACGCCGAAGACCGGACCGGCCGAGGTGCGATCATGCGGCACGAAGCGCACCTTTACGCTGCTCTTGCCCTTGGTAAGCGCCTCGGGCAGCGGATAATCGATGTCTAAGAACTTGCCCGGCGCGTCGTTGTCGAGCTTCTGGGTGGCCACCAGCACGTTGTCGACGAGGATGTCGAACACGCGCGAGCGCTCGCTGCCCCAGTAGCTGGCCTGAAGCAGCAGCGGACCGGGCTTCACCTTCATCTTGAACTCGAAGTAGCCGCCCGAGCGGGCATCGCGTCCATTGCGACCGCGATAGGAGACCGGGTAGGAGATTTCCGAGGTCAGTTCATGGTCGCGCTCGGGCTGCATTTCGCCAAGGTGCATGACGTCGATCGAGCGGGCGGCCAGGTCCTTCTGGCGGGCCTGTTCGGCAAGGAAAGCGGCCTCCTCGCTCTTCCAGCCGCTCTCCGTGAAGCGCTTGAAGTAGACGGCGCTGCGGCGGTCGTACTGGCTATAGAACGGTGCGAACATGCGGTCGCCCGGACGGATGATGCCGGTGGTCTGGTAGCGGGGGCGATCCGAGACCATCGGCGCGAAGGCGGCCAGCGGGTTGTCGCCGACCATCGCCGGTTCGACGCCGGTGAACTCCATCTCAGCGGGACCGAGATCCGCCGCCATGACCATCGGTCCGCGCACCACGGCCACCACGTCCTGCGAGCCTTGCGCGGTTTCGAGGCGCAGTTCGAGCGGCAGGTTCAGCGCGATCACGTCGCCCTTCTTCCAGCGACGATCGATCACCACGTAGCCGCCGACCGGGGTCGAAGGCACAGGCGCGCCGTTGACGGCAACGGTCGCCTTGCCGTTCGACCAGCCGGGAATGCGCAGCGCCACGGCGAACTTGCCCTGCTTCACCGCATCGAGCGTAATCTTCACGTCCGACTTGAACGGATACTCGGTGGCGATGGTGAAGGCCGCGCCCTTGGCCTTCCACTGCCCGGTCGAGGGGATGTAGAGGTTGACGAAGAGCGTGTCGCCGCCTTCCCAGAAGATGGAATCGCCGTGCTTCGAATGGCTCTCCATGCCCGAGCCGACGCAGCACCAGAAGGCCTCTTCGCCCGGACCGGAATAGCCGCGCGGCGCGCCGCTCATCATCGGCGTCATGTAGGTAAAGCCGCCGGTTTCGGGATTCTGCGCCGACATGACGTGGTTGAGGTGCGCACGCTCGTAATAGTCGAACAGCGCGCCGTCCGGCTGCCACGAGTAGAGCTGACGGGTCAGCTTCAGCATATTGTAGGTGTTGCAGTGCTCACAGGTCGATTCCGTGAGGTGCAGCGCGACGGTGTCGGGCTCGAAGAAGTATTCGCGGTCGGCATTGCCGCCGATCACGTAGCTGTGATGCTGGGTCACGCGCTCCCAGAAGAAGCGGGCGGCGCGGCCGGGCTCGTCCTTGCCGGTCAGTTCATGGATGCGCGCCAGGCCGATCAGTTTGGGCACCTGGGTATTGGCGTGAAAATTGGAGAGCTTGTCCTCCTGCGCCACCAGCGGATCGAGCACCTTCTTGTCGTAAATGCGCTCCGCCACCTTGAGCCAGCGCAGATCGCCGGTCTGGGCGTAGAGATCGGCGTAGCTTTCGTTCAGACCACCATATTCGCAGCCCAGCAGTTCCTGCATCTGCTTGTCGTCGAGCGCGGCGAAGACCTTCTCGAAGTAGCCGCCGAGGCCGATGACGACCTGAAGCGCCTTGGCATTGCCCCAGGCGGCATTGATGTCGAGCAGGCCCTGGAAATACTTGTGCACGGTATAGAGCGGCGACCACGATCCGTTGAGGTCGAACCCGCCCGACTTGATCTCGCCGCGCATGACTTCGGGGAAGATTTCCTGCCCGTCGACGACCTTGCCGTCCTTGGTCTTGCGACCAAGCGCGCCGATGTAGCCGTTCGTGCGCTTCGCCTGACACTCGGCCAACTCGTCAACGATATAGTCGGCGCGGCGGCGGCATTCCGGGTTGCCGGTCTGCTGCCAGGCAAGCACCAGAGCGGTCATGTAGTGGCCCAGCGTGTGCCCGGCGATCGTGTCCGATTCCCAGCCGCCGTAAATCGGCGCCTTGGGTTCGAGACCGGCGTACTTGCGGAAGTTGTGCAGGAAACGATCGGGGCTGAGCGACATCAGGTAGTCGACATTGACTTCGACGGCGGTCGCATAGTCCGACGGCGCGAGACGCACGTCGGTCAGCGGCAACGGCTTGGCCTTGATCGGCAGCTTGGACGCAATGACGGCGGCGAAGCCCTTGAGGGGAACAGAGCAAATGGCAAGCGCCGCCACGCCCGCCATCCATTCGCGCCGATTGGCCTGCATTCCAATAACTCCTATCGAATATCGTATACTGTATTGATAGAAGTCAGCCTCTCGAAGTCAATAGCTACTTTGTAACGGTGCCGTCGCAAACCTAGCGACGAAGCGCGACCTGGGTGTCGGCATGGGCCAATTCGATAAGGGTAACCATCGCCTTTCGCGCCTTGCCCGGATTGCGATCGGCAATCTGGGCATAGAGCGCGTGATGCTCCGGCATCGGATCGCGCGGACTGTCCTGCATGCCGTGCTTGATTGCAGTGGTCGAGGCGATCGCGGTCGAGATCGAATTGGAGAGCGCCAGCAGCATCTCGTTGCGTGTCGCCTCCATGAGCAGTTCGTGGAAGCGGATATCGGCAGCTCGGCCCTTGGGGCTGGTGAGCGTATAATGCTCCATCGTGTCCAGCGCATTGGCCATGTCGATCAACTGCCCCTCGTCCCGGCGCAGGGCTGCCATCTCGGCTGCCTGCGGCTCCACGACCATGCGCAGCTCGAACAAGTCGCGCAGGAATTCGTCACTGGCGCCACACTGGATCTGCCAGGACAGTACATCGGGGTCGAGCAGGTTCCACTTGCGGCGCTCGTTAACCCGCGTCCCCGCCTTGGGCCTGCTGGAGACCAGGCCTTTGGCCGTAAGCATCCGAAACGCCTCGCGCAGGACCGAGCGGGATACTCCGAGTATTTCCGCGTGCTCGACTTCCGCCGGAAAGACATGGCCCTCCAGATATTCCCCACTCACGATCTGCGTCGCCAGCCGCTGGGCCACCGCATGGTGCAGGCGTCCGCTCAACAGGGGCAGCATTTCAGAACCATCACCCGATCCGTTTACGGCCATTGTGCTCTCTTTCGTCATCGCGTCTGGTCTGTATCAAGAATAACGCTCTGGCTAGTCCAGAAAAGCGCAGATCATATATCGTATATTCTTCTTGACGATAACGCCAGTGCGCGCCATGACCAAGACGTTCTCCCGAAATAACCGATGGACCGCAGCCGTGAGCGCTTCGCATACCTCCCTGTCGAAATCCATCAGCCTGCTTGCTCTCGCCTGGGCGGTTACCGCAGTGGTTCCGGCTCATGCGCGCGAGGCCGCTCCGCGTACCGCCATCGCCCAGCCGAGCATCGACCAGCGCTATGCCGCCGCCGACAGCTTCCTTGGCAGCGCGCTCGGCGATCTGATCGACAATGCCGATATCGCCCCGCGCTTCGTCGAGGGTGGCCTGTTCTATCGCACCGGCAATCGCCTCGACCAGCGCTACCAGTTCCTCGACCTGAAGACCCAGCAGGTCCGGCAGGTCACCACGACCGCCGCCCTGCTCGCCGCACTGACGTCTGCAAAGGGCGCTCCGGTCGCTCTCGACGATGCGCATATCGCCGAGGTGGAATACGATCCGGCGAAGAACGAAGTCCGCTTCCATGCTTTCGACGGCGCGCTCTGGGCCATGGATTCCGCCGGAAAGGCCGTTCAGGTCGAGGCAGCCGACCACCAGGAACTCGACCTCCCCTCGCCGGACGGCAAGACGAAGATCGTTGCGCGCGATTACAACCTTTACGCGGTCGATATCGCGACGGGCCGCGAAGTGGCCCTCACCACCGACGGCACGCGCGAGCAGCCCTATGGACGCTCCATCCCGCAGCTTTCGGATATCCTGCGCGAAGGCACCGAGGAACCGGCCATGCCGGTATCGGCGCAGTGGTCGCCGGACGGGCGCTATCTGCTGACCTGGCGGCTCGATACGCGTGACGTGAAGAAGCTCTCGATCACCCAGCAGAACCCGCCGGGCAGCTTCTACCCCCGCAGCTTTACCTACATCTATCCGCTGGCCGGCGCCGAGAAGCTGCCGCAAGCCGCGCGCCTCGTGATCGACGTCAGGGACGCGATGAAGAAGGGCAAGGCACGGATCGTACCGATTCAGGTGCCCTCGGAATCCATCCTCTACCCTTCGCCGCCGGACATGGGCTGGCTGGACGGCAAGATCCGCATGCTCTGGACCGAGCGCGGCTACAAGCAGCAGGCCGTCTACCTTGCCGATCCGGCGACCGGAACCGCGAAGATCATCGCGCACGAGGCGGTCAAACCGGTCGTCACCGTCACCTCCAGCATGATCTTCCCCTCGCCCGAACTCGGCGGCGAACTCTCGATCTCGGAGCGGAGCGGCTGGGCGCAGCTCTATCTCCTCACGCCCGACGACCCGGACGGCGGCAAGGCGCTGACCACCGGCGCATGGGAAGTCCTCACCGTGGATAACGTGGCCGAGGACAAGTCCTCGCTCGTCGTGACCGGCGTCGGCCGCGAGGCGGCTCGCAATCCCTACTGGCGCGCACTCTACCGCGTTCCGGCCAAGGGCGGCGCGCTCACCGAACTGACCCCGGAGCCGCTAGACCACAACGCCTCGGTCTCGCCGGACGGCCAATGGATCGTCGACCAGATGTCCAGCCCGACCTCGCCGACCCGCGCCGTGCTGCGCGACGGCCAGACCGGGCGCATCGTCATGGAACTGGCCAAGGCCGACGACAGCCGCCTTCTCGCCGCCGGCTACACCCAGCCCGAGCCGTTCAAGGGCTTGGCGGCGGACGGCACGACGCCGATATACGGCATGATCTATCGCCCCGCGCACTTCGATCCGAAGCGCCGCTATCCGGTGATCGACAACGTCTACACCGGCCCGACCACCACCGACGTTCCCGCCACCTGGAGCGATGCGCGGCGCGTTTCCGGCAATAGCGTGGCGCAGATCGGCGCGATCGTCGTCATGATCGACGGCACCGGCACGTCCCGTCGCGGCCAGAAGTTCCGCCTGCCTGCCTTCCAGAACCTCGGCGAAGTCGGCCTCGACGATCACATTGCGCTGATCCGGCAGATGGCCGCGAAGTATCCCTATATGGACGTGACCCGCGTCGGCGTATTCGGCGGCTCGGCGGGCGGCTACGACACCGCGCGCTTCGTGCTGCGCCGCCCGGACTTCTTCAAGGTGGGCGTCTCCTCCTCGGGCAACCACGACCTCCGGCTGGACAAGACCTGGTGGCCGGAAGTCTCGATGGGCTATGCCGACGAGGCGACCTGGGAGCACAATTCCAACATGTCGGTCGCGGGCCAGCTCAGGGGCCACCTGCTGCTCGTCCACGGCGATATCGACGACAACGTGCCGGTCACCGAGAGCTATCGCCTCGCCAAGGCGCTGATGGATGCCGGACGCGACGTCGACCTCATCGTGATGCCCAATGCCACGCACAACGTCTACCGGCCCTTCTTCTGGAAGAAGCTGCGCGACTATTTCACCCAGTATCTGCTCGGCGAAACGCCGCCTGCCCTCGGCCCCGTCAAGGCGGCCGCTCCTGCTGCTCACGCAGCCACCAAGTAAATCCCGCGAGGACCTGAAATGAAGCGTCTCCTGAAGCCCTTGCCGCTGGTCGCCCTGGTGCTCGGCACTCTCCCCGCAATGCTGCCGACGACCATGGCCTATGCCGAGGAAGGCGAAGCGCAGAAGCCGAAGCCGGTCTATCCGCCGATCAGCAAGACCGAGATGCAGACCCCGACCTTCGATCTCGCGCTGCGGGCCGACACCCAGACGCTCGCCCACCTCTCGCCCAAGGGCAACACCGCCTTCGACTTCGTACCCGCAGGCCGCGAACCCGAGCGCGCGGGCGACGGCTACGTCCACATCGGCGATATCCATATCCGCCTGAAGACCGCCGGTTCCGGCTGGCAGGACTTCTCCTCCGCCCATGCCCGCAAGCAGATCGCCGCGCTCGCGGGCGGCAATGGTGTGCTCGCCGCCGCCGATATCACCGCCTCGATGGGTGCAGGTATCCCGCTGCGCGTTGAGCGCCGCTGGGTGAACGAGGCGGGCGTGCTCGCCATGCGCTTCACCCTCGTCAACACCAGCAGCGCGCCCGTCGAGATCGGCGGCCTCGGCATGCCGATGGTGTTCGACAACATCATTCTCGACCGCGATCTCGACCAGGCCCATGCCGAGGCGAGCTTCGTCGATCCCTATGTCGGCCGCGATGCGGGCTATCTTCAGGTCACCCGCCTCAACGGCCAAGGCCCTGCCCTGCTCGTCCTGCCCGAAAAGGGCACCCCGCTCGAAGCCTATCGCCCGATCATCGAGGCGCGCGCGGCGAAGGACGGCGACATCTTCACCGACAGGAGCCAGCGCAGCCAGGTCTCGGAAGGCTTCTACGACTGGACCGTCGCCAGCAAGGGCTTTGCCGAGAAGGAATGGGCGAAGGCAGGCCAGCAGTGGAACGAGCCGACCAGCATCACGCTTGCACCGGGCGAAAGGCGCACCATCGGCCTGCGCTTCGTGACCGCGCCCGACATCCGCAAGATCGAGGACACCCTCGTCGCCCAGAAGCGCCCGGTTGCCGTGGGCATTCCCGGCTACGTGGTTCCCACCGACCAGACCGCCAGCCTCTTCCTCAAGACGCCGAGCAAGGTCGCGAAGATCGAGTCCTTCCCCGCAGGCGCGCTCACCGCGACGTCCGAGAAGAGCGGAACCGGCTGGGCGCGCTATCAGGTCAAGGCCTCTGGCTGGGGTCAGGCCCGCCTGACGGTGACTTATGCTGACGGCCAGAAGCAGACTGTCAGCTACTACATCACCAAGCCCCTCGAACAGGTCATGGCCGACATCGGCCACTTCACCACGACCGACCAGTGGTTCGAAGGCAAGAATGACCCCTTCCACCGCAGCCCTGCGATCCTCTCCTACGACCGCGAAGACAACAAGATCCTCACGCAGGACGGCCGCGTCTGGGTCTCGGGCATGAGCGACGAAGGCGGCGCCGGTTCGTGGGTCGCGGCAATGATGAAGCAGCTCGACAATCCCAGCCCGGAAGAAGTCGCCAAGCTGGAGCGCCTCGTCAACGAAACCGTGCTCGGCACGCTTCAGGTCAAGGACGGCCCGCAGGCAGGCGCGGTCAGGAAAAGCATCTTCTATTACGATCCGGTCGAGTTCCCGAACTACTACGACCCCAAGATCAACTGGAAGAGCTGGACCGCCTGGTCGAAGAAGGATTCGGACGATCTCGGCCGTTCCTACAACTATCCGCATGTCGCCATCGGCCACTGGGTGCTCTACCGCCTCGCCCGCGACAACCAGGGGCTGGTCAAGCAGCACGACTGGAAGTTCTACCTGGAGTGGGCCTACCGCACTTCGGTCGCGATGATGCGCGATGCGCCCTACTATGCGCAGTTCGGCCAGATGGAAGGCGATGTCTTCCTCGACATCCTGAAGGACCTCAAGCGCGAGGGCCTGACCGCCGAAGCCACCGAGATGGAAGGCCTGATGAAGGGCCGCGCCGATCACTGGCGCACGCTCAAGTTCCCGTTCGGCAGCGAAATGGCCTGGGATTCCACCGGCCAGCCCGAAGTCTACGCCTGGATGCGCTATTTCGGCTATCAGCCGCAGGCGGACGAGACGCGCGAAGTCATCCTCGCCTATGACCCGACGATCCCGAGCTGGGGCTACAACGGCAATGCCCGCCGCTACTGGGACTTCCTCTACGGCGGCAAGGTCTCACGCATCGAGCGTCAGATCCACCACTACGGCTCGGCGCTGAACGCAGTGCCGCTGTTCGACGCCTATCGCCAGAACCCCACCGACCTGCACCTGCTGCGCGTCGCCTACGGCGGCATGATGGGCGGGATCACCAATATCGACCAGCAGGGCTTTGGCTCGGCGGCGTTCCACTCCTGGCCCGACATGATGAAGTGGGACGTCATCACCGGCGACTACGGCATGGGCTTCTACGGCCACGCCATCACTTCGGCGAGCTATGTCGTGAACGATCCGCAGTTCGGCTGGCTGGGCTTCGGCGGCGATCTCACTGCCAAGGCCGGCAAGGTCCATATCGAACCAAAGGACGGCGCCCGCCGCCGCCTCTTCGTCGCCCCCGCCGGTCTCTGGATCACGCTGGAAGCGGGCCGGATCAGGAGCGCCGACTACGACGCGAAGAGCGGCAAGGTGGTGCTCAAGCTAGACCCGGCCTCGGCCACCGCGCCCAGCGCGCGCCTCCTGTTCGAGACCACGACGGCAGGCGGCAAGACTTACGGAACCGACACCGGCACGGCGGATCGCGGCGGCTATGCCATCGCGCTCGGCTCCGGCGAGACCGCCGTCACGCTCAGCCCGCGCTGACAATGAAAGCCCTGTTTCAGGCTTCGGTGCTGGCAGTGCTCCTTTCGGGAGGGGCCATTCCGTCAGCACCGGCGCTTGCCTCCCCGGTCACCGGCTCCACACCGAGTGCGGCCTGCGTGGCCGGGGACTGGAAGGTCGCCGCTACGGACCCATCCGACGCCGCCAATTCCGCGCTGCCGCTCCAGATGGAAAGCAAACACTTCGCGCTCCACTGGAAGCCCGGCACGGTGGAGCCGGAAGTCGCCAAGGCGGCCACGAAGCACCTCGAATATGTCTGGAACTACTTCCTCGGCACGCTGAAATTCCCCGAGCCGCATTGCGGTTCGGCGGAGAAGTTCAAGGTCAATGCCTATATCGGCGTGGGCTACGGCCTCACCGGCGGCGCCGACCAGCTTGGCCACATGGGCATGTGGATCGACCCTGCCGCGCTCAAGGACCGCTTCGGCCTTGCGCATGAGCTGACCCACGCGTTGCAGGCCGCCACCGGCCGCCTGATGGACTCCCCCTTCACCGGCTGGCTGTTCGAAAGCCACGCCAACTGGATGACCGTGCAACTGCCGGAATTCCGCGAGAACACCCATTGCTCGGTGCTGCTCAAGCAGTACCCGCACCTCTATTACGGCTCGACCCGGACGCGCTACTGCAACTGGCAGTTCCTCGAATACCTGAAGGACACCAAGGGCTTCGAAGCGGTCAATGCGATCTGGCGCACCGCGCCCGGCAAGGACGATCCGGCCCGCCTCACCGCCGATCCCTTCAGCGTGCTCCAGCGCAACATGGGCTGGACGCAGGACCAGCTCAACGACACCTTCGGCGACTGGGCGCTCCACAGCGCCAACTGGGACTACACCAACCCGAACGGCAGCGACCAGGGCGCGGTCTTCCGCCGCAACTACGGCAGTTACGACCAGACTACCGACGCGGGCATCCTCTCCGCCACGGTGCTCGACCCCATCGATCCGAAACGCCGCCGCTTCGCCGTGCCGGAACTGTGGGCGCCGCAGCGCTGGGGCTACAACGTGATCAAGCTGCATGCCGATGCCGGACGGGATCGCGTGACCGTGACCTTCCGCGGCTTGGTCCAGCAGACGAGCGCTGTCGCTTCCCTACCCGGTCTGGCCGACGAGCCAGAGACGATCCCACCACCCGCCTCCGATTGGCGCTGGGGCATTGTCGCAGTCGACGCGGACGGCAGGAGCCGCTACACCCCGCTCCAGCGCGGCGCCAAGGGTGCGGCCTCGATCGCGGTCCGGCCCGGCGACACCGGCCTCTATCTCGTCGTCATGGCCACGCCCTCGCAGATGCAGAAGATCCGCTGGGACCAGCCCTGGTATTCGATCTATCGCTATCCATGGATGGTCCAGTTCGACGGCGCCCTTCCCGACGCGCCAGCGCCCATTCCCGGCGGCCATCGCCATCCCAACGGCGGTGGCTGGGTCGGTCCCTCGGCCAACGTTGCGGCCAGCGCCTATGTCGGCCCTTATGCCCGCGTGATCTCCGGCACCGTCTCCGGCAAGGCGCGGATCGAGGACCACGCCGTCGTGCTCGACAAGGCGCAAGTGCTGGACGATGCGGTGGTATCCGGGCTGACCGTGCTGCGCGGCGATACCGTCCTCAAGGACAAGGCCCATGGGGCAACCGCCATGCTCGGCATCGGCGAATACGAGAAGGGCATCGTCCTTTCGGGAACAGCCCGGAACATCGGCGACGTCGAGCAGCGCGGCGGCTCGGCATCGCGCGGGGTGTTCTACGGCTTCGTCGATCCGGAGACGGTGAAGGACCGGGCCCACGGCGCCGACCTCGCCGCGCCGGTGCCCGAAGTCACCGCTAAACCGGTCTATCGCTGGATACCCTGAGCACCGGGAAACCGCAGCAACACGGAGAGACCCGGCCGGTTGTCGGCAAAGACGATCCGCGCGCCGTGGACCTGTGCGATGGCGGCGACCATGCTGAGGCCCAACCCCTCGCCCGGAACGCCCGCCGAGCCTTCCGCCCGGTAGAACGGCTCCGTCACCCGCGCGAGGTCGGCCAGGGTCAGGCCGGGACCGTTGTCGGACACCGCCAGCAGCAGGTCCCCGCCCTGCCGCCCGGCTCGCACGTCCACCCGGCTACCGTCCGGCACATGCTTGAGCGCATTGTCGAGCAGGTTGGACATGGCCTGGAACACCAGATCGAGATCGAGGTCCGCCACCAGTGGCCGCCGGGCATCGAGCACGAGATCGATCCCGCGCCGCTCTGCCTCGGGCTGATAGAATTCTACCACGTCCTCCAGCAGTTGCACGACATCGATGCGCTGGATCTGCGCGACGGCCCTGCCGCCTTCGAGTCGCGAAATGCGGATCAGCGCCGCGAAGATCTGCCGCAGCCGGTTTGCCTCGACGATAGCCTCGGAGACGGCATGGCGTGCTGCAGGGTCATAGTCGAGATCGTGCTCCAGCACTTCAAGTTTTCCGGCAAGGCGCGCCAGCGGCGTGCGCAACTCATGCGCCACATTGTCCGACACCCGACGCACCGCCTCGAACAGGCTCTCGATCCGCGAGAGCATCAGGTTGAGCGTGACGCCGAGGCGGTCGAAGTCGTCGTTCGTGCCGCGCACCTGCACGCGGCCGGACAAGTCGCCCTCCATCACCTGGAGGGCGGTAGAGGCCACCATGTCGATGCGCTTGCCGATGGCGCGGCTCATCAGCCAGCCCCCGGTCAGTCCCAGCGCCAACGTGCCGCAGAGCAGCCAGATCGCCCCGGTGCGCAAGAGGTCCTCGTCATCGACGATGTCCTGCACGTCGCGCCCCACGATCAGGCGCCCGCCGTCCGGCATGGCCCGGTCGCGGACGATGGCGGAATGGTCGATCTCGAACCCGTCCACGAAGCGGTCGGCCTCAATGACCGTGAGGCCCCTGCCGGGCCTGGGCGGCCAGCTCGGCAGGTTGGCCGAGACGGTCTCGCCATCGGGGGCGACGAGGACATGGAACGGAACCCGCGCGGCAGGGCGATGCGCCCGGCGTTCGAGCGCGGCCTGTGCAGCGGCGATGCCCGACCGGCGATAGACCGCACCGATCTCACCCGCCTCCGCCTCGACGCGCGCGCGAACTTCCGCCATCGGCCGCGTCACCCGCCACCAGTAGCCCGCGCCGAACAGCACCCCGACCGACAGGCTGAACAACGCCGCGTAGGTCAACGCCAGCCGGAACGAAAGGCTGCGCAGAAGGCGCGTCATCGCCGGATCACTCCGCCCGCATCACGTAGCCGAGACCCCGGATCGTGTGGATCAGGGGCGCCTCGTCGTCCTCGGTGATCTTCTGGCGCAGCTTGGAGATATGCTGGTCGATGATATTGGTCTGCGGGTCGAAATTGTAGTCCCACACGTTTTCCAGCAGCATCGAGCGCGTGACCACCCGCCCGGCATTGCGCGCCAGATAGGCCAGGATGCGCAGTTCGCGCAGGGTCAGGTTAATGCGCCGCCCCCCGCGCGAGACGACATGGGCGACAAGGTCGATCTCCAGATCGCCCACCCGCAGGACATCGCCCGGCTCGGCCACGGCGGCGCCCCTACGGCCCAGACTGTCGACCCGCGCGAGCAGTTCGGACATCGCGAAAGGCTTGGCCATGTAGTCGTCGCCGCCTGCGCGCAGGCCGCGGACGCGCTCGTCCACGTCGCCCAGCGCGCTGACGATCAGAACCGGCGTGGTGTTCTCCGTCGCGCGCAAAGCCGCCAGCAGCTTGAGCCCGTCGAGCGAGGGCAGCATGCGATCGAGCACGATCACATCGTAAGTCTCGCAAGTGGCCTGGATCAGCCCCTCGCGCCCGTCGGCCCGGTGATCGACGAGATGCCCGGCCTCGCGAAGGCCCGCCGCGACATGAGCGGCCAGGCTGGCGTCGTCTTCGACAAGCAGGATCTGCATAAGGGGCGGTTCCGGCACGACATTACGAAAATAGGGGCGTCAAACAGCCCGCCCGTATCGATATGCCGCGCGCACGTCGAGCGGCAGGCCGCCTGCAACATGGGCAAATCCAAATGTTTCCGCAATCATTGCTAGACAAGGCTGCGGCATAGCCCGGAAAATGACCGCTACTGCCCTTTCGCACGCCCTTCCCGCCACGACCCTCAGGACCGCCGCGCCGCGCCTGATCCATGTCCTTGCCGTCGGCGGTGCGCACCAGTTGCCGCATATCGTGCCGGTCGCCTGCGAACTGGAACGGCGCCATCCCGGCAGCGTGACGATCTTCGTACCCAAGGCCGCCGATGCCCAAGCCGTCCGCGAACTATCCGCGAAGATCGGCCTGCCGCTGCCCGCCCTCGTCGAGATGCGGCTGCCGAGTGCACTGGGCGCCGCGATTCCCGGCTTCGCCCGCAAGCTGGCACGGCTGGTCTACTGGTCCTCGCTGATCCGCGATGCCGAACTGATCCTCTGCGCCGAGCGCACTTCGACCATCCTCGCGCGACTGTGGAAGCAGTGCCCGCCGCTCGTCCATATCCCGCACGGCGCGGGCGACCGGGCGGTGGGCTTCGAGAAGCGCTTCGAACTGTTCGAGCACGTGATCGTCGCTGGAAAGAAGGACCGCGATCGCCTGCTCGCCGCAGGTCTGGTGACGCCGGAAAACTGCACCGCCACCGGCCCGATCAAACTGGCCGCCATGCTCCGCGCCGGTCTGGAGCGCGCGCCGCTGTTCGACAATGACCGTAAGACAGTGCTTTACAACCCGCATTTCACAGCGAAGCTGAACTCGTTCGACGCTTTCGCGAAAAAGCTGATCGAGGCGGTGGTGCAGGACGGTCGCTACAACCTAGTCGTCGCCCCGCATGTCCGCATGGCCACGGGCTGGTCCACGCGCCAGCGCCGCGAATGGGAAGCGCTTTCCGTGCCGGGCCGGGTGATCGTCGATCTCGGCTCGCCGCGCTGCAACGACATGACGTATACGTGCGCCGCCGATCTCTATCTCGGCGATGTCAGCAGCCAGGTCTACGAGTTCCTGATCCGCCCGCGCCCTTGCCTCTTCGTCAATGCTCACGGCGCCGCGTGGCAGGACAGCGAGGACTACGCGATGTGGCACTTCGGCGATGTCGTCACGCCCGACGCCAATCCGATCGCCGCCATCGAGCAGGCCTTCGCCGATCACCGCGCCTATGTCGCCTGGCAGAAGGAGCGCACGCGCTATGCGATCGGCGGTCTCGACTGGAAGCCGGACGGCACGCCCTTCCTTGCCGGCGAGGATCCGATCCGCATTGCCGCGGACATCGTCGCGCGCGTGGCCGGACTTCAGCCCGCCCGTGCCTGATTTAGAGGCGGGGCGGGCCGAGGTCTTTCAGCTCATGCCGCCCATGGCGCGGACGTAAGCGACGTTCGCACGCATCCGCGCGGTCTGCACACCGATCCAAGACCGCTGCGCATCGAGCGCGTCGGTCTGGGCGGTCACCACTTCGAGATAGTCCGAAGCCCCGTCCCGGTAGCGCGACAGCGCGATCTCGCTGGTGCGCTGGGCCGCCTGCGCCGCGTCGCGCTGGGCCGAGGCCTGCGTTTCGAGATGGTGCATCGCCGCGATCGCGTCTTCCACGTCCTGGAAGGCGCCGAGCACGGTAGAGCGATAGTTCGCCGCCACTTCCTCGTACTCCGCCCGCGACATCTTCACCTGCGACTTGCGCGCGCCGCCGTCGAACAGCGTCAGCAGGGCCGAGACAGGGCCGAGCGACCAGAACGTATTGGGCGTGCTCAGCAGGTTGCCATGGGTGGTCTGCCAGCCTGCACCGCCGCCAAGGCCGATCGAGGGGAACCACGCCGCCTTCGCCACGCCGATGCGGGCATTGGCGGCAAAGACCCGGCGCTCGGCCGCAGCGATGTCGGGACGGCGCTGGAGCAGTTCCGAAGGCACGCCCACGACGACCTCCGGCACGTCGAGCGGCTCGCTGCGCATCGGCAGCGAGAACTCCGCAGGGGTGGTGCCGATCAGCGCCGCCAGTTCATGCTCGGTGGCCGCGCGCTCGTTGGCGACCGCCGAGACTTGCGCCCTTGCGTTCCCGAGCACGGTGCGCGCACGATTGACGTCGATGCCCGAAGCGATGCCGCCCGAATGGCGGGTGTCGGTAAGCTTGAGCGCGCGCTCGAACGCCTCGACCGAACGGTTCAGCAGATCGGCCTGCACGTCGAGACCGCGCAGGCGCAAGTAGGCATCCGCCACCGAGGCCTGAAGGCTGAGCCGCGCCGAGGCGAGATCGCCGCTGGACGCTGCCGCCTCTGCAGTGGCCGCCTTCACCGAATTGCGGACCCGGCCCCAGAGGTCGACTTCGTAGGACAAGCTGCCGCCGACCACGAAGTTGTTATAGGTCCGCGCCGTGCCGGTCGAAAGCGGACGCCCCGCCGAGACACGATCGCGCGAAGCCTCGCCGCTGACGCCGACCGTCGGATAGAGGTCGGAAGCCGCGACACCGGCGGAAGCGCGTGCCTGATCGTAGCGGGCGAGCGCGGCGGCCAGAGTCGGGCTGGCGGCCTCGGCGCGCTTTTCGAGATCGTCCAGTGTCGGATCGCCGAACATCGTCCACCACTCGCCGCGCGCCTCGGCATCGCGCGGTGCGGCCTGCGACCAGCCCTCGACTTCGCGAAAGGCGGGCGGGGCCGCGGTTTCGGGAGCGTGATAGTCGGGCGCCATCGAGCACCCGGCCACGGAACATCCGGCGAGAAGCAGCGCCGCAACTGCGCGCAGCCTAGCCGCCATGAGCGGCGCCCTTGGCAGCCGTGGGAGCAGCAGGCTTTTGAATCTTCACCTGATCGCCGCTGCGCATCGAGTCCGGCGGGCTGTCCACCACGCGGTCTCCCTGCTTGACGCCGACCGAGACCACCACCGTCTTGCCGAGATCGCGAGCGATCGTCACCGGACGCACCGTCACGCGGTCGCCCGCGCCGACCACGGCCACGCTCGGGCCGTTGTCGGTATAGAGGATCGTGCTGCCCGGCAGGGTCAGGCCCTGCACGCCGCCCGCCACGTCGAAGTGGGTCTCGACGAAAGCGCCCGGCTTCAGCGAACCGTCGCTGTTGTCGGCCTGGACTTCGACGAGGACCGCGCCCGACTGGGCATCGACCGCGCCCGCGCTGCGGGTGACGGTGCCGGGGAAGGTACGGCCGGGGAACTCGGGGAGGGTCAGGTTGACGCCGACGCCTTGCTTGACCTGCGCCGAATAGATCTGTGGCACGCGCACGTAGATGCGCATGCGGTGGACGTCGGAAACGGTGAACAGCGGCTGCGCGGCGGCATTGCCCGCCACCACCAGCGCACCGATCTGTGCCGAGCGACTGGTCACGACACCGGCGAACGGTGCAGAAAGCCGGGTGAAGCCGCGCGTCGCTTCAAGCTCGCGCACGCTGGCGAGTGCGGCATTGGCGAGCGCGGTCTTGGCGGCGAGATCGCCCGCCTTCTCGTCCACTTCCTGCTGCGAGACCGCGTCCTGCTTGAGCATGGCGCTCCAGCGCTTCGAGGTCGTGGCGGCAAGGCGCTGGTTGGCGAGCGCGGTCTGGTAGTCCGCCTTGGCCTGCGCGAGTTGCTGGTCGACTTCGGGCGCATCGAGCACGGCAAGGGTCTGTCCTGCCGCAACGCGGTCGCCGATGTCGGCCTGCCAGCTGCGCACATAGCCGTTGGTACGGGCGTAGATCGCCGCGCTGTTGAAGGCTTGCGCGGTGCCGGGCAGCGCCAGACCGCCGGCCTCGCCCGCGCCTGCCGGGGTGACGACCGCAACGGTCGGCACGGCGGCGTCCTCGGCCACGGCTTCAAGATCGCGCGTGGCGCTGAGGCGGGTGGCAATTCCGGCGCCGACGACGGCCAGCGCGATCACCGCCGCGCCGATGCCGACACGCTTCAGGGTGCGGCCCGAAAGCTGGTTGGCGGGTTCAGAGGTCGAATCATGCATGGGCGGCCTGCACTTCCTGGGGGGCTGCCTTCTCGCGGCGACGGCCGTGGACGAAGGCGAAGACGGTGGGAACGAAAAGAAGGGTTGCGATGGTGGCACAGATCAGCCCGCCAACGACGGCGCGGCCGAGCGGGGCGTTCTGCTCGCCGCCCTCGCCGAGGCCGAGCGCCATGGGGCCCATGCCGATGATCATGGCGAGCGCCGTCATCAAGACCGGGCGGAAGCGGACGAGGCCCGCCTCCATCGCGGCCTTCACCGGATCGCCCAGCTCGGCCAGCTTTTCGCGGGCGAAGCTGACGACGAGGATCGAGTTGGCGGTGGCGACGCCCATGCACATGATCGCACCTGTCAGGGCCGGGACCGACAGTGTAGTCCCGGTGGCGAAGAGCATCCAGACGATACCCGCCAGCGCCGCCGGAAGCGCGGTGATGATGACGAAGGGATCGAGCCAGGACTGGAAGTTGACCACGATCAGCAGGTAGATCAGCACGACCGCCGCCAGCAGGCCCCAACCGAGACCGGAGAAGGCGGTGTTCATCGTCTGGTACTGGCCGCGGATGGTGATCGTCGAGCCCTTCGGCGCTTCGGCCTTGAGCGAGTCGATCGCCCTCTGCACATCACCTGCCACGGCGCCGAGATCGCGGCCCTGCGGAGTGCCGTAGATGTCGATGACCGGGGCGATGTTGTAGTGCGAGACGACCGGCGCGGTGGTCGAGCGGTTCAGCGTCGCCAGTGCACCCAGCGGCTGCGGACGGGTTCCGGCAGCAGCGCCCGAGACCGGCAGGTTCGACAGCTTGCTGAGCGAATCCACCGCATATTCCGGCGCCTGGGCGACGACAGCATATTGCACACCATTGTCGGGGTTCACGAAGAACACCGGCGCGGTCTGCGAGGTGCCAGCTAGCGAGTTGCCGAGGCTGGTGGTCACGTCACGCTCGGTCAGGCCATATTGTCCCGCACGGGCGCGATCGACATCGACGTCGATCTGCGGCGAGTTGGCAGGCTGCTGAAGACGCATGTCGGCAAGGCCGGGAATGCGGTTCATCTTCGCCATCAGCTTCTGGGCATAGACGCGCGAGGCAGCGAGGTCCTTGCCCGCGATCTGGACGTCGATCGGCGAAGGCGAACCGAAGTTCAGGATCTGGCTGGTGATATCGGCGGGCAGGAACGAGAACTGGGTGCCGGGGAACAGGCGCGGCAGTTCGCGGCGCAGCTTCTCGACATAGCCGTCGGTCGGGCCATGGCCCTTGTTCAGGGTGATCAGCATGTCGCCGTCCTGCGGACCGATGGTGCCGCTGTTGTTGTAGACGGTGTTGATAGAGCTGACCGGCAGGCCGATGTTGTCGGTGATCGAACCCAGTTCGGATTTCGGAATGACCTTGCGCACTTCCTGCGAGATCCGCTGGAAACGCAGCGAGGTCTCGTCGATGCGGGTCCCCACCGGCACGCGGACGTGCATGGCGATCTGGCCGGAATCGACGGTCGGGAAGAAGTTGCTGCCGAGGAACGGCATCAGCCCGAACGAGACGACGACGATTGCCAGGAAGCCGAGCATGAAGCCTTTCTGCCCCTGAAGCGCGCGGCGCAGGAGGCCGAGGTAGCCGTCGCGCAGCTTTTCGAAGCGAGCCTCGAAGCCGCGCTGGAAACGCACGAGGGGATTGTGCGAATCCGGGGTTCCGGCGTTGTGCGGGTTCTCGCCGTGGGTCGTGTGCGGCTTCAGCAGGTACATCGCCAGCGTCGGTACAAGGGTACGCGACAGGATGAAGGAGGCAATCATCGCGAAGACCACCGAAAGCGCCATCGGCACGAAGAGATAGCCCGCGACGCCCGGAAGGAAGAACATCGGCACGAAGACGATGCAGATGCAGAGCAGCGAGACGAAGGCCGGAGTGACGATCTGGGCGGCGCCGTCGAGGATCGCCTCCATCACGCCCTTGCCCTGTTCGAGGTGCCAGTTGATGTTCTCGATAGTGACGGTCGCGTCATCGACCAGGATGCCGACCGCAAGGGCAAGGCCGCCCAGCGTCATCACGTTGAGAGTCTGCCCGAACATCGCCAGCATGGCGATGGCGGCGAGAACCGCAAGCGGGATCGACAGCGCGATGATCACGGTCGAGCGCCACGAGCCGAGGAACAGCAGGATCATCAGCGAAGTGAGCGCGGCGGCAATAGCACCCTCGTGGATGACGCCGTTGACGGCCGCCTTCACGAACAGCGACTGATCGCCGACCGGCAGGATCTTGAGGCTGTCCGGCAGGGTTTCGGCGATCTTGGGCAGCGCCGACTTCACGCCATCGACGATCGACAGCGTCGAGGTCGCACCATTCTTGAGCACCGTCAGCAAGGCCGAGCGACGGCCTTCCACATGAACGACGTTCTGCTGCTGGGCACTGCCGTCGCGCACGAAGGCCACATCGCGCATGTAGATCGTCGCGCCGTTGACGACCTTGACGGGCAGATTGTTCAAAGCTTCGATCGAATCCGGCGTATTGTTCAGACGCACCGAATACTGGGTCTCGCCGATTTTCACGAAACCGGCGGGGTTGATCTGGTTCTGCGAGGCGATGGCATTGCCGACGTCGACCGCCGAAAGGCCCTTCGACTGAAGAGCCTGCGGATCGAGGTCGATCTGGACCTGGCGCTGGCGACCGCCCGAGGGGAACGGCATTGCAAGACCAGGAATGGTGACGAGGCCGGTGCGGATCTGGTTCTGGCCGATGTCGAACAGCTGCTGCTCCGTCATGCCCTCGCCCGACAAGGCAAGCTGGAGGATCGGCACGGTCGAGGCGCTGTAGTTCAGGATCAGCGGCGGGGTAATGCCGGGCGGCATCTGGCGCAGCACCGTCTGCGAAACCGACGTCACCTGCGCGGTGGCGGTGCGGATGTCGGCGCCGGGCTGGAAGTAGATCTTGACGATGCCGGTGCCCTGGAGCGACTGGCTCTCGATATGCTCGATATCGTTGACCGTGGTGGTCAGCACGCGCTCGTAGGGCGTAACGATGCGATCCGTCATGTCCTGCGGCGCGAGGCCCGCGTAAGTCCAGGCGACGGCGATAACCGGAACCTTGATCTCGGGAAAAATGTCGACTGGCGTGCGGAAGGCCGCCAGCAAGCCGCCGATGGCGATGATAATGGCCATGACGATAAAGGTCAGGGGGCGGTGCAGCGCGGTCTTGACGATACCTAGCATCGAGTACTCCATAGGCCGTCCGGCACGCAGGCATGCGCGCAGGACAGGCGAAATCCTCTCCGGTTCATTTTTCTGGTTTGGGTTTCCGCCGCTGCGACCCTCTGCTGCACAGGGCACCAGAAACGGACGGGAAATCCTGCTGGAATAGTTCAGCCCCTAACGAACCGATCCGCGTTAGGAAAATGCGCTTTATGAAATACTCTCATGAATCAATTTCATGATTGTTGCCGCTCGATATCCCTCGCTCGTCAGGTAAGCGATTCAATTGGCAAATTCGCCGTGCAGCTTGCCGACGCCCAAGGCGACACAGGATATCCAGCCGATGGTCGCCGCCTGCTTGCAGTCGAAACCACGAGCCTCGCATCCGGCGCCGCTTCCGCCTCCGTTGCAGCCGCCGCTGCCCGCCATGGTCCTTACTTCACGTCGAGCACGAGCAGGGCGACGCCCTGGCGGGGCAGGCCCAGCGTCGCGCTGGCACCTTTCCCGTTGCGGCTCACCGCGACGTCCTGCGCCTGCATTCTGGAAGCCGCTTCCAGCTTCACGTACTGATCCTGATCGGGCGACTGGGGCGATCCCATCTTCTGCCACGCAGCAAAGGCGTTGGCGTGATCGCGGTCGACGCGCCACAGGCTGGCCTTCGCGGGTACTCCCTTCAAGCCCCTGATCTCGATCGTGACTTGCGCATCCGGCCCGGCCACATCGTCGTCGTGGTAGTGCCAGAGCAGCAGCGCGATCTTGCCGTCTGCGGTACGGGTGGCGATCGAACCGATATCGGCCTCGCCCTGCACCCCTTGCGCCATCACCCGGTCGAGCGGGATCTGCGCGGCGTTGGTCGTCGCCAGCTTCATCTCGCCCAGCTGCGCGAACAGGCGAAACACGTTGAGCACGGGCAGATCGACGCCATTGGTGGAAAGCTGGCGATAGCCCGCGAACCACGGCTGATCCTCGAACTCGAAGGACCATGAGAGCACGCCCTCCAGGTTGACCTTGCGCCGGGCGGCCAGTTCCCAGATCCGCGCGAAGCTGGCGGCGGTGTAGCTGGAGTACATCGTGCCATTGCGATAGGCGTTCTGCGGGCCGGGACAGGCGGCGCAGCCCTCCGGATCGCTCTCGCCGATCACCACCGGCTTGCCTGCCAGCGCGGGGATCGACAGGACCTTGGTGAAGCCGCCGTCCGTTTCGCGCAGATGCGTGGACAGCCCCATGCGTACGTGGCCGTCCACGAACGTGGGCCTGCCCTTCGCATGGAACGAAAGGAAGTCGGTGGGCGTGCCCACACTCCCCGTGGCGTAGTTCCTGCCGGAGGATACATGCTTCAGGAACCCGTCCATGAAAGTTCCGCCTGGCCCCGCCACGTCCGGCCCGCCGACGCGCGCGGTCGGCAGTGCCTTGCGGATCGCGGCGATGGCATAGTCGTGGAGCTTGTAAAATTCCTCGGGACTGGCGGACCAGTAGAAGTTGGAATTGGGCTCGTTCCAGACCTCGAAGTACCAGCGCTCCACTTCGGCCCGGCCGTAGCGCTCGATGTTGTGGAGTGTCCACTGATGGACCAGTTCCGCCCACTTCTCATAGTCCCTGGGCGGATAAGTCCAGCCGGTGGCAATCAGCTTGTAGTCGAAGCCGGGGCGCCAGCTATGCTGATAGGGCGTGCCTTCGGGCGCACTGGACAGGGCCTCTGGCATGAAGCCGATCTGCAGATAGGGCCGCACCCCGCGCGCCAGATAGGTATCGATGATCCCGTCCACGACCGTCCAGTCATAGACCGGCTTGCCGTCCTTATCCTCGGTATAGGCATTGGTGCTGCCCCACTTGAAGGCCGGTGTGCCGTCGCCGCTGCTCAGCAGGTTGTGCGCGCGGAAATAGACCTGGCCGGATTTCAGCTTGCCCAGTTCGACCAGCAGTTTGCGGCCGTCCTTCATGGTCGCGTAGTTGGGCTCGTCGGCACCGAAGAAGCGCCAGACCGGCGGGAGCTTGCCGTCCGTACGGGCGGCATCGACGCTCACCGTCACCGGACGCGCAGCCTCGGCTTCCTGCGCAACGGCAGGTTGAGCCAGTCCGGCCTGGGATAGGGCCATGAGCATGGCCATGGTCGCGAAAGCCCTGGAAATCGTCATCGGGTCATCCTCCTGAAGGGGAGCGGCATGGCTTCAATTACATATTGGCCCGGAAGCCGAGTGCGATCGTGAAGTGGGGATTGATCTCACAGGAAAACGACAGGTCAAGGTTGCTGATCGAACTGTTGGTGATGAAGTTGTAAGTGCCGTCGGCGCTGACACGGAACCCGCAAGGATCGAACGAGCGCTGTCAGCGCGCAATCCCTGCGCACGGTCACAAGGCCCAATCACCCGGAAAAACCTGCAGGCACTGCGAACAAACGGCCACGCGAACCATTTTCTCCTACTCGACACATCTTCCGCAGGGCGCGATGAATCTGCAACAATGGCTTTCGGTAACTCTCCTCTGCGCAATGATGGCGCTGTTCGTCTGGGGGCGCTTCCGTTTCGATATCACCGCAATCATAGCCTTGCTCGCCGGGGTTGCGCTGGGGCTGGTGCCGCCGGACAAGGCCTTTACCGGTTTTTCCGATGACATCGTCATCATCGTCGGGTCGGCGCTCGTGCTGTCGGCCGCAGTACAGCGCTCGGGACTGGTGGAAGCAGCGGTGGACCGGCTGGCCCACCGCCTGCGAAAACCCGGATCGCAACTGTTCGTCTTGACCGGCCTGGTCGGGGCCGCGTCGGGCCTCATCAAGAACATCGGCGCGCTGGCCATGCTCATGCCCGCGGCAACCCAGCTTGCGAAGAAAAGCGGCACCAACCCGTCCCGGTTCTTCATGCCGATGGCATTTGCCTCTTTACTGGGCGGACTGACGACGCTGGTCGGCACCTCTCCGAACATCATCGTCAGCCGCGTGCGCGAGGAAATGATCGGCAAACCTTTCGGTATGTTCGATTACCTGCCGACCGGGCTGAGCCTGCTGGTCATCGGCCTGATCTTCCTGCATGTCGGCCGGAGGCTCCTGCCGGAGCGGCAGGCGCCGATCACGATGGGTCAGGCTCTCAACATCTCGGCCTATGCGACCGAAGCCACGGTAACCCCGCAGTCCACCGTCATTGGCGATACGGTGGCCGCCTTCATCGAGAGTCAGGAAGGGGCCATAGAGGTAACCGCCGTGCTGCGTCACGGCCTCCGCGCGCAAGTGCATCCGGACACGATGATCGAACAGGACGATATCCTGATCCTGATGGGAGACCCGGATGCGCTGGAGCGCGCGATTGCCGCGACGGGCCTTGCCCTCCACGATCCCGAAGAGGCGGAGCAAGGAAACGACGAAACCGGCGTTATCGAAGCGGTGGTGACAGCCGGTTCGGTCCTGGTCGGCTCCAATGCCGGACGGCTGATGCTGAAGGAGCGCCTGGGGATAAGGCTGATCGCCATTTCCCGGGAAGGAAGCCGTCTCAGGAACAAGCCCAGCGGCGTGAAGCTGGTGGCCGGTGACATCCTGGCCTTGCAGGGCGTTCTCGATGCCATGCCGGGGCAGCTCAACCAACTGGGCCTGCTGCCCCTCGCCCAGCGACAGATCCGCCTGGGCCGAAAGCGCAAGGGATGGCTTGCGATCGCCATTCTGGCCGGGGCGATGCTGGCCACGGCCACGGGCCTCGTTCCGGTGGCATTGGCGTTCTTTGCGGGAGCCGGTCTCGTCCTCGTGACCGGCGCCTTGCCGGCCGAGGACGCCTACGAAGCGATCGAGTGGCCGATCCTCATCATGCTGGGCGCACTCATCCCCGTCAGCGAAACGCTGCAGACCACGGGGGCTTCGGACGTTCTCGCAGTCGAACTCGCCAATATGGCCGTCCATCTGCCGCCGTGGGGAGCCGTAGCGCTGGTTCTCCTCATCTCCATGGCGGTCACGCCGTTTCTCAACAATGCCGCAACCGTGCTCGTCATGGCACCGATCGCGGCGGTATTCGCGCATGACCTGGGTTATCGGCCGGAAGCTTTCCTGATGGCCACGGCAATCGGCGCGGGATGCGATTTCCTTACGCCGATCGGACACCAGTGCAACACTCTGGTGATGGGCCCCGGTGGCTACCGCTTCACCGATTACGCCCGGCTCGGCGCGCCGCTGTCCCTGCTTGTCCTTCTGGCAGGACCGCCGCTGATCCTGACTGTCTGGCCGCTCTAGATTCCATTGCAACAGCAACCGGAATGCAACAGGCTCGCTGAAAAATCGCGCTTACGCCCACCTCGGTATTGCAAGTGATTCGCACTAGCCTAATTAGCGGGAGATCAGGGGCCTGCACGATACCGTCAGGCAGGACGCAATTCGGGAATTCTTCATGCACCTCGCCCGCCTTAGCGTTGCCGCGCTGCTCGCTTCGACCGCATTCATCGCGGCCAATGCCCAGGCGCAATCCGCCGACACCACGGAAACGCCGCAGGACATCCTCGTCACCGCCCAGCGCCAGAACCAGACCCAGGTCAGCGGCAACGGCAGCGTAGGCGCGCTGGGCGACAAGGCAGCCGAAGACATCCCGTTCAACTTGCGCTCGTACAACGAAGCGCTGATCCTGAACCAGCAGCCCGATACGCTCGGCGAGGTTCTTGAAAACGACCCCACGATCCGCACGACGCTGGGCTTCGGGATCGCCGGTGAAGTCTTCGTCATCCGAGGGTTCGATCTGGCTTCGGACGATGTCGGCTTCGACGGCCTCTACGGCATCACCCCCCGCCAGCTGGTGGCGCCGGAGCTGTTCTCCTCGGTGCAGGTCATCAACGGCGCCAGCGCCTTCCTGAACGGCGCCGCGCCGGGCGGCAGCGGTATCGGCGGCAGCGTGAACCTGCTACCGAAGAAGGCCGACCGCGACATGACCCGCGCGACGATCGGCTATACTTCGGACTCGCATTTCTCCGGCGCACTCGATGTCGCCCGCCGCTTCGGCGAGAACAACGAATGGGGCATCCGCGTGAACGGCTCGGCACGCCGGGGCGACGTGGCGATCAATAACGAGTTCCATTCGAGCTACGTCGTGGGCGGCACGATCGACTATGACAGCGGCCCGCTGCGCGCGATGCTCAACGTGAACTACCAGCGCCTGCGCCAGTCGAACTGGCGCCCGAAAGTGGCGATCGGCTCGGTCATCCCGCGCGTGCCCAAGGCGGACGCGAACTACTCGCAGCCCTGGAGCCTGATCCAGACCAGAGACTTCTTCGGCACGTTCAGCGTCGAATACGACCTAGCCGACAATGCCATGCTCTACGCCAAGGTCGGCGCGCGCGACGGCAAGGAAGACCAGACCACCGCCAGCATCACCCTGCTCGATCCCGCCACCGGCGCTGCGACCGGCAGCGGATCCTACGTGCCCCGCACCGACAACAACGAATCCGCCACGAGCGGCCTACGCGTCAAGCTGAACGGCGGCGGCATCAGCCATGAAGTCAATGTCGGCGTGGCGGCAAGCTGGCAGGTCAACCGCAATGCCTACGACTTCTTCGGCAGCTACGATACCAACCTCTACGACACCCCGACCGTGGCCGTACCGCCGTCTGTTCTGCTCGGCGGCGATCTCGACGATCCGTTCCCGATCAGCCGGACCCGCGTGGCCAGCGTCTTCGCCTCGGATACGGTGGGCTTCTGGGATGATCGCATCCTGATCACCGGCGGTCTGCGCCTCCAGCAGATCAAGACGACTTCCTATGCCTATACCGACGGCGCGAAGTCCGGCGGATACAACAAGGATGCCGTCACGCCCGTCGTCGGTGTCGTGATCAAGCCGGTTGCAGGCCTCTCGCTCTATGGCAACCGTATCGAAGGGCTGGTGCAGGGCTCGACGGCCGGAGCCACCGTTGAAATCGGCGGCACGCCCTTCCCGGTAACGAACGGCGGCCAGGTCCTGCCTCCGGTCAAGTCGGTGCAATACGAAGTCGGCGGCAAGGTGAACATGGGCCGCTTCAATGCCGGGCTGGCACTGTTCCAGATCGACAAGCCGAACACCTTCTATCGTGCCGATGCCGACAATCCCGGTTACTACGAATACGGCAACTTCGGCACCCAGCGTAACCGTGGCGTCGAATTCACCGTCGACGGCGAGCCGGTGGACGGCCTGCGCGTGATTGGCGGCGTCACTTACACCGAAGCCAAGCTGCGCCGCACCGAAGGCGGCTTGAACCAGGGCAACGATGCGGTCGGCGTTCCCGATGTCCTGGCCAACGCCAATGTCGAATGGGACATGCCCTTCCTCCCTGCGCTGACCCTGACCGGCCGCGTGGTCTATACCGGCAAGCAGGCGGTGAATCAGGCCAATACGCTGGAACTGAACGACTGGACGCGGTTCGACCTCGGCGCCCGCTACGTCGCCCTGCTGGGCGGCGACACGCCACTGACGCTGCGCTTCAATGTCGATAACGTCGCCAACAAGCGGTATTGGGCCTCCGCCTTTAACCAATTCAGCAACTTCGGCGCTCAATTGCTCCAGGGCACCCCGCGCACGTTCAAGGCTTCCGCCTCGATCGAGTTCTGACACGGGGTTCTGGTAGCAATCCCCCTCTGAACGCCCAGCGGCAGCCGCATCCGGAAGACCGCTGGGCGACAGTTCTCGAGGATCAAATCCCGCCGAGGGCATGGGCATGAAAAAGGGCCGGAGGCGAGAGCCTGCGAGTACCTGACAGTGCAGCCTCCTCCGCATATCGTCGAGAAGCCTGCGCACCCATTTCATGATATGATGCAACATATCATTGACCTACATCGTTTGCCCTGACAGAAGCCGCCCCGACCGAGGGGACAATGATCGCTCGCGGCATATTTCATCGTGGGGATCGCATGCTTCGTTTTGCCAAGGACCGCTGCCTGCTCGCAGGTACCCTGCCGTTTGCCATGGCGCTGGCGCCGCTCGGCGAGGCGGCGGCCGAAGAAGTCGAAGGGGAAGACCGCAGCGAGGCGATCACCGTGACCGGCGTGCGCCAGGCCTATCGCGGCAACTTCGCGGTCTCGGAAATTCCGCAGTCGATCGCGGAGATTTCCTCCGAAACGCTCGCGCAGAACGGCATCCAGCGCCTGACCGACGCGCTCGACCTCAATGCCTCGGTGGTGCGGCAGAACACGCTGGGCGGTCTGTGGGATTCCTTTGCGATCCGTGGGTTCAGCGGAGACGAGAACATGCCGAGCGGCTACCTCGTCAACGGCTTCAACGGCGGGCGCGGTTTCGGCGGACAGCGCGATGCCGCCGGGATCGAGCGGGTCGAAGTGCTGAAAGGTCCCGCCGCGGCGCTCATCGGGCGCGGCGAGCCGGGCGGCACGATCAACCTCGTGACCAGGCAGGCCGAGCTGGGCCGCACCTTCGGGAGCGCCTCGATCCAGTACGGCAGTTGGGGCCGTATGCGGGGCGAGGCGGACGTCAATCTCGCGGTGACGGCAGGCCTCACCGCGCGGCTGATCGGCTATGCCGAGGACGGCGATACCTTCCGCGATCACGTTCATCAGTCGCGCTGGGGCTTTCTGCCCTCGATCGGCCTCGCTCTCGGTCCCGATACGCGCCTCACTTATGACTTCGAGAAGACGCGCGTGGCCGTGCCGTTCGATCGCGGCATCGTCGTGCTGGACGGCAACTTCGATACGGTGCCGCGTTCGCGGTTCCTTGGCGAGCCGGGAGACGGTGACACCGTGGCCCGCGCCACCGGCCACCAGCTGCGCCTGCAACACGAGTTCAGCAACCGCTGGAGCCTGCTGGTCGGCGGCAGCTTGCGCGATACGCTGCTCACCGGCTTTTCCTCGGATGCCGAGACGGTCGCCTCGCGGCAGGCGCTCTACACCGACAGCCGCTCGCTTTCGCGCCAGCGCCGTTCGCGGCGCTACGATGCCCGACACTACGTGGTCCGGGCCGAGCTTGCGGGCGAGTTCGACACCGGCTCGCTCCGCCACCGGGTGCTGATCGGCGCGGACTACGACAGCTTCGACTATGACCAGGTGTTCCTGCGCTTCCGCCCGCCCGCGCTGAGCACGAACCCCACCGGACAGCAGGGCAACGTCATCGACATCTTCGAGCCGGTCTATGGACGCTTCCCGCTGCCGGTCGGCGCAACGATGATGGACCGCGTCGATCGCCAGCGCTCCATCGCCGCCTATGTGCAGGACCAGATCGAGATCACCGCGCGCCTGCAAGTGCGCATCGGCGGCCGCTTCGATCATCTGGAGCTGGAGACCGACAACCGCCTGAGCGACGTCTACAGCCGCCGCAAGCGCAGCCGTTTCAGCCCGCAGGCGGGGGTGGTCTACAAGCTGAGCGATCCACTGACTGCCTATGCCGCCTATGGCCAGGGCTTCCGCGCCAATGTCGGCACCGATGTCAGCGGCACGATCTTCGATCCCGAGACCAGCAAGTCCATCGAGGCGGGCGTGAAGCTGACACTGCTGGGCGGGGCGCTGAACGGGACACTGGCGGCCTTCCAGCTGACCAAGGCCAATGTGCTTGCCACCGATCCGAATGCGCCGGGCTATTCGCTCGCCATCGGCAAGGCGCGCAGCCGCGGCGTGGAGTTCGATCTGGGCGGTCGCCTGCCCGGAGGCTGGGACATGCTGCTGAGCTATGCCTTCGTCGATGCCGAGGCGCGCTCGACGATGGTCGATCCCAACACCGCCTTCCAGGTCATGCCCGGCGATCCGCTGGTGAACATTCCCCGGCACAACCTGAACATGCAGGTCGTCAAGGCTTTCACTCTCGGCGAGCGCGAAGCGCAAGTCGGTGCGGGCATGCAACATGTCGGCAAGCGTGCAGGCGAGACGGGCACCGACTTCATGCTGCCGTCGCACACGCTGTTCCGTCTGTTCGGCAAGGTGGACATGATGGAACACCTCGAATTGTTCGGGTCGATCACCAACCTGTTCGACACGCACTGGTACGCCAACAGCTACTCGCCGCTCTGGGTGCAGCCCGGCGCACCGCGGACCGCGACCGTGGGCCTGCGCGCCCGATTCTGATTTCCGTCTCAAGGACAATGCAATGCTGAAGTTCGGCACTCTCGCCGCCGCTCTCGTCTCCACCCTGCCCGTCCCGGCGGTGACCGCAATGCAGGTGCCCGATCCTGCCGCCATTTTGCCGCCCGCACTGGCTTGGTCGGGCGCAAGCGAGAAGCTCCTCGCCCCTGCGGACGACCCCTGGATAACTCCGGCGGAAGCGACCGGGTTTCGCACCACGCCCCGCTATGACGAAGTGCGCGGCTGGCTGGAAAGGCTCGCAAAGGCTTCCCCGCTCATCAGCGTGGAGAATTTCGGCCAGACCGGCGAGGGACGCGACCTGCTGATGGTGCGTGCCAGTAAAGGCGGCTCCGGCAAACCGGTCGTGCTGGTGCAGGCGGGCATCCACGCGGGCGAGATCGACGGCAAGGACGCCGGGCTGATGCTGCTGCGCGACATCGCGATGCGCGGCAAGGCGCACCTGCTCGACAAGGTCGATCTCGTCTTCGTGCCGATCCTCAATATCGACGGCCACGAACGGGCCAGCCCCTGGAACTTCCTCCATGTCCGAGGCCCCGAGGCCAAGGGCACCGAGGGCAATGCCCGCGCCATCAACCTCAATCGCGATTACGCGAAACTCGACACGCCCGAAGTGCGCGCCATGGTCGCGCTGCTGCGGCGGCTGGACCCGGTGCTCTACATCGATTGCCACGTCAGCGGCGGCTTCGACATGCAGTACGACGTGACTTATACTTATGCCGGATGGGGCAAGTATGCGCGTCATCGGGCGACTGCGCAGTGGCTGGAGCAGCGCTTCGGCCCCACCGTGCAGAAGACGCTGGCCTCGGCCGGGCATGAGCCGCTCATCTACCCAAGCCCGATCGACACCCGCAATCCGCAAGCGGGCATCCGCTACAGCCCCGAAGGTCCGCGCTATTCGACCGGCTACGGCGATTTCATCGGGGTTCCGACCGTGCTGGTCGAGAACCACATGCTCAAGCCCTATCGCCAGCGCGTGCTCGGCACATATGTCCTGCTGGAGGCGGCACTGAAGCTGGCTGCGCAGGATTCAGGCCGCATCGCCGAGGCCAAGGCAATGGACCGCGCGGAACGGCCCGCCCGGCTGTTGACCCGATGGACGCCCGCGAAGGAACCGATCGGTTGGGTGGACAGCTTCAAGGGCGTCGCTTTCGAAACCTATCGATCCCCCGCGACCGGCCGGATGGAGCAGCGCTGGACCGGGCGGCGGATCACGTTCCGCATGCCGATCATCGGTCAGAACTCCACCGAACTCGTGCAACTGCCCAAGGCCTGGCTGGTCCCGGCGGCCCAGACCGAGGTGATCGAAAAGCTGCGCCTCCACGGCATCGGCTTCGAAACGCTCGAGGCCGATCGGACCGTTTCGCTCGACACGGTGCGCCTTCAGGACGTGAAGCTGGCGGCAGCACACGACGGCCGCATTCCGCTGGAGGCGCGGTTTATCCATGAGCAAGGCGAAGAGACGGTTCCGGCCGGAACCGTGCGGGTGCCGTCCGACCAGCCTCTCGGCTTGCTGGCGGCGGCACTACTGGAACCGGAGAGCCAGGACAGTTTCCTGGCCTGGGGCCTGTTTCCGGAAGTGCTGTCCGCACCGGCCGGAACGGAGGACTTCATCATGGCGCCCTTGCTGGATGCCCTCTTGGAGTCCGATGCAAAGCTCCGGACCTCTTTCGAAAGCAGGCTGACCGCCGATCCGGAATTCGCCGCCGATCCCGCCGCAAGACGAAAATGGCTGGCCGAGCGTCTCCCCCGGCGCGAAGCCTTCAGCCGCGTCTATCCGGTAAAGCGGGAAGTCGTTCCCGCAGATAGCCTCTAGTTATCGATAATTCCGGGATCATCGGTCGGCGCGGTCATAACGGCGATCCGCCCCATCGCCCGGTCCGGCGGCAGGACGATTGATGACCGGCGCGGATGGTGTAACAGCGCCGGCAAATGATCCCTTCAGGAGAACCCAAAATGTCGGCGACGATCGAACCCGGTGCAACGTTCAAGGAAAATCTGGCGAAACTGCCTTCCATCGAGGGCGTGGAGCGCATCGACCTCGTCAATGGTGGAGGGGCCATCGTCGCCACCATCGCGAACCAGCCCGGCCAGCAAGGCTCGTTGGCAGTCTATCAGTACCTGAATGAGCAGTTCGACATCCTGGGTGCCGAAGCCGCAGAGGCAGGTCTGGTCGTCTTCGCCGAACATACGCAAGATGCGCGCAATCGTCCCGGCGCCCATCCCAATATCGACCGCCTGCTCGCTATCGCCGCCGGAGCCGATCCGCTGCGCATCGAAGTCGTGGCCAGCAAGGCCTGATCCTCGAAGCGCTTTCCCGGTCGCGGTTTGAAGGTAGAACCGACACCGCCCACAGCGGTGGGGCTGGATCGACAGGAGCGATCAATCCCCGCCGCTCTCGGGGCGATAGCGGCTCGGCGAAGCGCCCAGAACGCGCCGGAACATTGTCGAGAAATTGCCCGGGCTATCATAGCCGAGATCGAGAGCGATCGCCGTGACGGATTCCCCCGATGCCAGCCGGGGCAAGGCCACCGACAGGCAAGCCTGCTGCCGCCATTCGGCAAAGCCCATCCCGGTTTCCCGCCGAAACAGCCGCGTGAAACGACGGCGATTCATGGCCAGCGCCTCGGACCACTGATCGATGGTGTCGTTCGCCTGCGGGCGTTCCAGGAAGCCATGGCAGCGCTGCGCCAGGGCGGCATGGCGGGGAAAGGGCACGACCAGTGGAATTGTCGGTGCCCGGCCAATCTCGGCCACCAGCAAGTCCATCACCAACCCGTCGCGGCCATTCTCGTCGTATTCGGCAGGCACTTGCGAGGCGGCGACGAGAAGCTGGCGCAGGAGCGGCGAGACCGTGACCACCCGGCAGGTCTTCGCCAGAGCGGCGCTTGCCGTCCCGTCGATCAGCACGCTGCGGGTCTGCACCGCGCCGACCATGCGCACGGAATGCGGCGTTCCGGCGGGGATCCAGACCGCCCGTTCCGGCGGTGCCACCCAAGCCCCCTCGGGCGTGCTGACGGCGACCACCCCGCGCGCGGCATAGAGGAACTGGCCGCGCCGATGGCTGTGCTCGGCCAGTTCGAAGGAGGGCGGATAGTCGTTGCCGATACCGACGACCGGGCGCGGCACGTCTTCGAAGTCCGCCGAATTGCGCTGCTGGAAAGACTGTCCCATTTGCATAGTTGATTGACCCATATGCCGAAGCGGGACATTCGCAAACCGAATAAGCGGACCTGACGAGAAGAAGACAAAAGGACATGCAGGACATGGCAGCGAGCAGACCCGGTGCGGCGAGGCGCACCGCAGACGATTACGCAATGAACGGAACGGTATTCGGAGTGATCGTCGCGATCAGTTTCTGTCACCTTCTGAACGACATGATGCAGTCGCTCCTGCCTGCCATCTATCCCGCGCTCAAGACCGACCTGCATCTGAACTTCGGGCAGATCGGTCTGGTGACGCTGGCCTACCAGATCACCGCCTCGATCCTTCAGCCTCTGGTCGGTCTCTACGCCGACAAGCGCCCGACCCCGCTGGCCCTGCCTGGCGGCACGCTGTTC
This sequence comes from Novosphingobium sp. BF6, assembly GCF_058273105.1. Classification (NCBI taxonomy): domain Bacteria; kingdom Pseudomonadati; phylum Pseudomonadota; class Alphaproteobacteria; order Sphingomonadales; family Sphingomonadaceae; genus Novosphingobium; species Novosphingobium sp. BF6. The sequence continues at coordinate 1,312,404 of NZ_CM177776.1, read as the reverse complement.
TCCCTCGCAGGGCTGACCGTACTCTCCGCCGCCCACAGCTATGGCCTGGTCCTCGTCGGCGCCTCGCTGCTGGGCATGGGGTCTTCGGTGTTCCACCCGGAGTCCTCGCGTGTCGCGCGCATGGCGGCCGGCGGGCGTCACGGGTTGGCCCAATCCCTGTTCCAGGTCGGCGGCAATGCCGGACAGGCACTCGGACCGCTGGCCGCCGCCCTCGTCGTGGTGCGGTGGGGACAGTCCAGTCTGGCCTTCTTCGCGCTGCTGGCCTTGCTTTCCGGCGCGGTGCTGTGGAACGTCGCTGCCTGGTATCGCAACCACGGCCTCCAACGGCTTGCTGCCGGTCGCAAGACAAAGCCGGAACTTGCCCTCCCCAAGGGCCATGCGGCGCGCGGCATCGCGATCCTGCTGGCACTCATCTTCTCAAAATACGTCTACCTCGCCAGCCTGACGAGCTACTTCACCTTCTACCTGATCCACCGCTTTGGACTTTCGGTGCAGAACGCCCAGTTCCACCTGTTCGCGTTCCTGGCCGCCGTGGCCGTCGGCACCGTGATGGGCGGGCCGCTCGGCGACCGCTTCGGGCGCAAGTACGTGATCTGGTTCTCGATCCTCGGCGCCCTGCCGTTCACTCTGCTGCTGCCCCATGCCAGCCTGTTCTGGACCGGCCCGCTGACCGTGGCGATCGGCCTGATCCTGGCCTCCGCCTTCCCGGCGATCGTCGTCTTCGCGCAGGAACTCGTGCCTGGCAAAGTCGGAATGATCTCCGGCCTGTTCTTCGGCTTCTCGTTCGGCATGGGCGGCCTTGGAGCGGCCGTACTGGGGTGGCTGGCCGACCGGACGAGCATCGACACGGTCTACCAGATCTGCGCTTTCCTGCCCGCTATCGGTTTGCTGACGGCGTTCCTGCCACGCGTGGGCAAGGACTGATCCCTTCCGAAAGGACACGCCCGCACCGGCGACCTTGCCGGTCGTCGGTGCGGGCGTGCATGATCGGCCTTTAAAAGTCGACCGTGACGGAGAGCCACAAGCGGCGGCCTTCCTGGTTGATCGAATAAGCCGGGGTATAGGCGGTCAATATTCCGCTCCGATAAGGCACATAGACGGCATAGTCCGTGTCGAACACGTTGTAGACGGTCGCAGCCAGGCGGAAAGCGGGGGCGATCTGGTAGGATCCGCCGAGGTGGAATACCTCGTAGCTGCGGAAGTCTCCCACCGCCGTTTGCTGGGCGTTGTTGCCGCGATAGCGGCTCGACCGGACTTCGGCCCGTGCCCAGAGGCTGGCGGCGTCACTGACCTTCCAGCGCAAGTTGCCGTTCAGCATGTGCTTGGGCATGCCGATCAGCGGCAGGCCCTTCTCGCTGCCGCTGAGCTGCTCGGTCTCGGTATAGGTATAGTTGACCGAGACCGAGACGGCAGGCGTGAAGGCCAGGCGCGTTGCCACTTCCACGCCGCGCGTGCGCGCCTTGTCGATGTTGATCGACTGGCCGAACAGGTCGACCGCGGGGAAGTTGCCGACATCGAGACAGCCCGGACGGTTCGGATTCCCCGCGAAGGAACAGTTGGGAATACCGGGGCCGCTGGCGATCTTGTCGTCGAAGTCGTTGTTGAACAGGGTGACGTTGCCGCTGAACATGCCCTTGTCGTCGAAGTAGAGGCCCGCTTCGTAGCTGGTGCTGGTCTCCGGCGTCAGGCCGGGCGTTCCGATCAGCGGCACGCGGCCCTGACTGCCGAAACCGATGATGCCGCTGGCGATCTGCTCGACGCGCGGGGTCTTGAAGCCGCGGCTGACGCCGCCCTTCAGCGTCAGTGCATCGGTCATGTTCCAGACTGCATAGGCACGGGGCGACCACTTGTTGCCGAACGTGGAATGATCGTCATAGCGGGCGCCGCCGGTCAGGTTGAAGCCGTCCACGACCGTCACCGTCGCTTCGGCGAAAGCCGCCCACTGGGTGAACTTGAAAGGCGCCGGTGCCACGCCGTCGACCATGCGGGCACGCCAGTACTGGCCGCCGACCGTGAAGGCGACCGGCCCCGCCTTGCCTGCGAAACGGCTGTCGACGATGTCGTTGCGCGCCTTCAGGCTGCGCGCGCTGCCCGGCGTGGCGCCGGGGGTGCCATTAGGGATCAAACGACCGATGGTCTCGGTCTCGTTGCGGGTCAGCGTGGTATCGAGCTGGCCGAAGTCGCCTGCCCGCCAGGTATGGGCGGCGACGTAATTGGTGCGGTTGAACTTCTGCTTCGGCGCATAACCGCCCGATCCCAGGGTGCCGAGCTGGCCCTCGGTATTGTCGTAGATCTGCTCGTTGCGGTCGAACTCGAACCAGAGATCGTGATCGGCATGAGGCGTCAGGCTGAGACGACCGCCATACGTGTAGATGTCGGAGCGAACGGGGTTGCGGCCCAGCGTCAGGGCGGGATCGCCCGGAATCTCGATGTTGGAACTCTCGCGATGAAGGATGCTGCCGCGCAGGGTCAGGCCGACCAGATCCTTGACCACCGGCCCCTGCGCGAAACCGTTGATGGACTGGATGTTCCCGAAGCGATCGTCTTCCTGGATCGTGCTTTCGGCCGTCGCCGTCCCCACCCAGCGGCTGCCGACCTTGCGGGTGATGATGTTGACAACACCGCCCATCGCATCCGAACCATAGAGCGTGGACATCGGGCCGCGTACGACCTCGATCTGCTGGATCGCCGAGAACGGCGGCATGAAGCTGGTGGACGTCTCGCCGAAACCGTTGGGCGTGACCCCGCCCGGCGCGTTCTGACGGCGTCCGTCGATCAGGACCAGCGTGTAGTCGCTGGGCATGCCACGGATCGAGATGTTGAGGCCGCCGGTCTTGCCCGCCTCGCCGCCGACGTCGATGCCCTGAACATCCTGCAGCGCCTCGGCCAGACTGACGAAACGCTTGTCCTGAAGCTCGGTGCGATCGATCACCGTGATGCTGGCGGGCGCCATCGAGATGTCCTGGGCATAGCCCGCCGCCGTCACCACGATCGGTTCGCCGTCGCCCGCCTCTTCGGCCCGGCCGGGCTGCGCCGCCAGCGCCGCCATGGCCATGATGCTTGCCCCCGCCAGTCGGCGCTTCGGTTGCCCGGATAATGTCGTCACACCTGTTCCCCTGAAACTTGCAAGTGCGAATGACTTGCATTTGCAGGCCACTGGTTACGAGGGTGGCTCTCTGTCAATCTCTGGTCGGGGAACATGCCTTCCAGACATAAAATGTTACGGCGCGCAAACTTCCACGCACCGAAACTATGAGGTTTGCTAATGGAATATTGTCGGATGTTTCCGGATACGCGGTTGAATTCCGAAGGCCTGAGCGCCTTCCGCTGAGTGCCCGCATACCGACTCCCGCTTGTCGATGTACCTGCCCTTCGCCCCCCTCACCTCCGGTCGAAAGCAGCGAAAATCCCGTAATATGGATTGCTATTCCAAATATATAGAAGATGTTGGTGCCCGGAAAACAATAATTTGTCGGACTAATGAACACATCAGCTATCCATTCTCCACTAGAGCGGATTTCGATCAGTCTGGATCATAGCCGCAAGAGCTGAAGTAATTGGCGCATTCCGTGGGTTGGAAGATGTCGACGAGCTTGCCGATCAGGCTCCACAGGCCGCTGACCGTTCGCTCGCCGATTTTCCTGAGCAACGCCTTGAGGCGGGAGAAGGCCTTCTCGATCGGATTGAAGTCTGGGCTGTAGGGCGGAAGGAAGCGCAAGGTCGCGCCTGCAGCTTCGATCCGATCCCGGACTGCCGGACGTTTATGGCTGGACAGATTGTCCATTATGACGACGTCACCGGGCCGCAGTTCGGGTACGAGTACCTGGGCGACGTAGGCCTCGAACCAATCGCCGTTGATGGGACCGTCCAGCACCATTGGCGCGACCATGCCGGTCATGCGCAGAGCGGCGACCAGCGTGGTGGTCTTGCGGTGCCCGTGAGGGAAACCCATCCGCAGTCTCTCGCCTTTGGCGCAGCGGCCATGACTGCGGGTCATGTTGGTGGCGGTCCACGTTTCATCGATGAAAACCAGGCTTCCGGGTTCGAGATCAACCTGCCCCTCGAACCAATCATGCCGTTGCTTCAGGACGTCGGGACGGTCCTGCTCGATTGCATGGCCAGTCTTTTTTTGCGCGTCATGCCCCGACGCACGAAGAACCGATGAAGCCCGGCTACCGAGACGATCAGGTCGGCGCGGGCCAGCGTCACCCGCAGTTCTTCCAGCGAAATGTCCTTCCGCGCCTCCCAGATAGAGAGGACTTCCGCTGCTCGCTCCTCGATCCGGCGTGAACGCACATCACCACCTTGCGGTTTGGCGGCAAAGGCGCCCGTGTCGCGCCGACGCGCATGCCAACGGATCGCCGTCGAGGGGGCAACGCCAAATCGGCTTGCCGCCGCCCGGCAACTCAATCCGTTATCGATCGCTGCCAGAAGCCGAGCGCGCAAATCCATCGAAAGCGGGTGACCCATCCATGCCAGCCTCCTTCACCAGCAGGGATTAGGAATCACAAAACGCCATCGCAGGGAATCCCCATCGATTCATACCGGTCGAAATCCGCTCTAAATCAGTTGAGAACAGGATGCGATAAATGACGAAGAACCGGCAATGGAAACGCATCGCCTGCCATGCGGCGGCAACCACGATCTTGGCGGGCAACTGGGCAGTTTCCGCCGGGGCCGAGGAGGCTCCGCCACCTGAAGATCCGCAGATCGTCGTGACAGGAACCCGCGCCAGTCTCGAATCGGCGATCGCCCGCAAGCGCAGTGCGGATACCGTGGCGGATTCGATCGTGGCGGAAGACGTTTCCCAGTTCCCCGACAAGAACATCGGCGAGGCACTGCAGCGGATCACCGGCGTCCAGTTGCAGCGGGAGTTCGGCGAAGGCGTCGCCGTCTCCATCCGCGGCGTCGAGCCGGACCTCAACCGCGTCGAGATCAATGGCGTCTCCCTGCTTGGCAATAGCGGCAGCGGCGAGCGCGGGGCCGACTTCCGGGAACTCGCCTCGGAACTGGTCAAGTCGATCGACGTCTTCAAGGGCTATACGGCCGACATGACCGAAGGCGGCATCGGCGGCACGGTATCGATCCAGACCCGCAAGCCGCTGGAACTCAAAAAACCGCTCCTCTCGGCCATGCTCTCGGGCCAGGTGCTGGACGGCGCCGACAAGACGGTAAGGCCCCGCGCCAACCTGACGGCGGGACGCAAGTTCCTGGACGACCGTCTTGGCGTGCTGTTCAACGTCACGTACGATCACAATCTCACGCGCGGCGACTTCATCCGTAATACCGAGTGGGTGCGCCTTGCAGACTTCAACGGCGACGACCGGGTCGTCGTGCCCAATCCGAACTTCAGCGACATCACCTCGCTGGCCGGTTGCCGCCGGGTTCCGCAGGGACCGGACTTGCGCGCGGCCTGTCAGCGGCAGTTCTACGACAATACGCCGCGCATTCCCCGCTACGGCATCTGGACGCGCGACGACAAGCGCATCTCGGCCACGGGAACCCTGCAATACCAGTTCACCGACAATCTCAATGCCTGGGTAGAGGGACAATACAACCGCCGCCGCAACCGGATGATCGATTACAACTATGCGATCAACCTGGCAGCCGCCACGCGCTTCGCCACCGGCTCGGTGGTCACGGACGAGAACAACAACGCGATCAAGCTGATCACGGCGCCCACCGCGCCCACCGACACCTCCGGCGCGGGCTCCATCTTCAGCTCGACCAAGCGCGACTTCATCTACAACCAGCGCTCGCGCTATCTCTCGGGCGGTTTCGACTGGGAGATCGATCGTCTTCACCTGACCGGCCTTGCCGTCTCCTCGAAAGCCACGGTGAAGAGCGACAGCAAGACGATCAGCCTCAGCGCTTCGATCCCCTCGATCGCGGTCGCACTCGATCCGGATACAGGCATCCCCCGTTTCACGTTCCCGGAAGGCTACGACCCCGCCAACATTTCCACTTACACGAGCGGCATCCGTCCTGTCGGCCCTTCGCTGGAGTATCGTCCGGACGAAGTGACCACAAAGGAAACCCAGTTCAAGCTGGACGCCGATTACGATCTGGACAGCCCGGTGCTGCGCAGCCTTGAGGCGGGCGTGCAGTACAGGAAGTCGGGATCGCTGCGCTATCGCGGCGGCGGACGCGTCGAGCCGGATAGAACCACCGTGCCCACTGCCAATGTCGATTATGACGTTGCCATCCGCTCGAACGGCGCAACCGCACTGGTCTGGACTCCGGAAAAGCTCGCGCAGTTCATCGCCGTTTCCTCGGAACAGACCCCCGGCACTTTCTTCAACGGCGGCGACATCGACACGACCGACCTGCCGCAATCCTGGCTCGCGCCGAACTTCAATGCCGTGGCCGACTATTTCGACCTGTCGGGCTTCAACCGCGACTGCATCCGGACCTGCAACGGTCTGGCGCAGATCCCCGATCACGACTTGTCCGAGACGATCGCCGCGACCTATCTCAAGGCCAACCTCGAAGGCGAACTCTTCGGTCTCTCGCTCTCCGGCAATGTCGGCGTGCGCTATGTTACCACCCGCACCCATGTGACCGGCTCCAACGTCCGGCGCGAGCGGGTGACCGATCCCGTCAGCGGCACCAACAGCATCGTGATCGTCGGCACCCAGTCGGTAACGCTGAACAACCGCTACGACGACATCCTGCCCAGCGCCAACCTGTCGGTGGATTTCGGCCGCAACATCACACTGCGCCTCGGCTATGCGAAAGTGATGGCCCGTCCCAAGCCGACCGACCTCGTGCCCAATGCCAACTGCATATACGACCTCACGCTGGATGCCGAGGAAGGCGCGCTCGACACCTGCGCGGCGGGCAATCCCGACCTCAAACCCTACCGTGCCAACCAGTTCGACGTGAACCTGGCCTGGTACGCCAACCGCGACACGCTGTTCAACGCCTCGTTCTTCTACAAGGACGTGAAGAGCTTCATTCTCGGCCGCACGCTGCGTACCGGGGTGGACCTGTTCAAGGACGGGATCCTCTACGACGTGACCCAGCCGATCAACGGCGGCGGCGCCAAGATCCGCGGCGTGGAGCTTTCCGCGCAGACGGCCTTCACTTTCCTGCCCTCCCCGCTCGACGGCTTCGGGGCCATCGTCAACTATACCTACAGTACCGCGAAGGACGTCGGCCTTTATAACGAACTCGACGGTTCGGAGCTGGACTTCCCCGGACTGTCCAAGCACAGCTACAACCTGATCGCCTACTACGACAAGTACGGCGTCAATGCGCGACTGGCCTATAACGGCAGAAGCAAGTACCTGCTGACCGCCGCCGAACGTTCCGGCAATCCGGTGTACCGGGATGGCACCGGCTATCTGGATGCCCGCGTCTCCTACCGGATTCCGGGGACAGGCGTCTCGGTCTTCGTGGAGGCCAAGAACCTTACCGGCGAAACGGAACGCGCGACGGCGGGGGACATGCGCCTCACGGAAATCAGCTATCCGGGCAAGCGCTACCTCGCCGGGGCGACGATGCAGCTCTGAGACTGCCCGGCTGCGGACCGGGTTAATCGACAGCCCGCAATTCGGCCGTGCCGGATTTCAACCCTTCGGCCGTTGCGGTGATGGTGAAACGCCCCCTCCCCGCACCGCGTACGAGCGCAACGGCCATGCCGCCATCGGCGGCACGGCCGTGCGCGGGAAACGGCGTGTGATCGACCGAGGAACCGTTGTCGGTCGCAACGATCTCGCCCGCGCCGCTGACCGCAAAGTGCAGGCGATGGGTTGCGGAAGGCACCGTGACACCTTTCGCATCGACGACCCGGGCACGAACATAGGTCATGTCGTCGAAGTGCGATCCCACCTGGGGTTCGTCGGCCTGCAAGGCGATCCGCACCGGCGCGCCCGCCGTCCTCAGACTGTCCGAAACGCCCGCGCTACCGGCATCGCGGCAGACGGCACGCACTTCGCCCGGCACGTAGCGAACCGGCCAGCGGCGCGGAGACGCATCCTGGTGGATAGTCTGGATGCCGAGCGAGCGACCGTTGAGGAAGGCCTCGATCTTCTGGCAATTGCTGTAGACTTCGATCGTTTCCTCATGCGGCGCGCGATCGTCCGGCGTCCAGTCGTCGAACAAGGCGACTTTCGGCTTCGGCGTCGCGACGGCGATCATCGTCGGCAGGACCGGCTGGTTCGGTCCCCCTGCCCCGTCGGTGGCCGGGCCCGCCGCCGCCGGGTCGGCATTGCGCACGAGATGGACGACCGGACGCGGCGACCACCAGCTCTCGCGCTCCATGCCGCTGATCTTCTGGCGCCCCGTGCGGTCGAGCAGTCCCGCCGGATTCTGGATGTTCGGCCAGCCCGACCGGTTCGCCTCGCCGAGATAATCGACGCCGGTCCACAGAAACATGCCCGAGAACGGCGCATAGTCGCGCACCGGCACCCAGTTGCTGCGGTTATGCGCGTTTTCGGTGCCGACGATGCTGCGCTTCGGGTTTTGCCTGCTGGCCGCGATCAGTTCGTTCTCGCGGTAATTCTGGCCAACCACGTCGAGCATGTCGGCAAGGCCGTTCTCGTAGTCCCTGGTGACGTTGGGGCGGAACAGCGCCATCGTTACCGGGCGCGAGGGATCGGCGGCGTGCACGATATCGAGGATGCTGCGCAGCGCCGCCTTGGCCTGGACCGGATAGGCAGTGTCGTGGATCTCGTTGCCTGCACTCCACAGGACGATGCTGGGATGATTGCGGTCCCGGCGCACCATGTCGAGCGTGTCGCGCTTGTGCCAGTCGCCGAAGAACAGGTGATAGTCCTCCGGCGTCTTGGCGACGTTCCACTGGTCGAACAGTTCGTCCATCACGAGCAGTCCGAGCCGGTCCGTCAGGTCGAGGAACTCGGGGCTGGGTACATTGTGGGCCGTGCGCACGGCATTGACGCCCTGCGCCTTCAGCGCCGTCAGCCGCTGCCGCCAGACGGCGAGGGGAACCGCCGCGCCCACGGCGCCGCCGTCATGGTGCAGCGCGACGCCCTTGAGCTTGAAATTGCGGCCATTCAGCCAGAACCCGGTCGCCGGATCGAACCGCGCCTCGCGGATGCCGAACGCCACGTCCTCATTGTCGAGAACGCTGCCATCGGCGGCGAGCACGCGAATGGCAGCGTGATAGAGCGCAGGATCGTCGATATCCCAGCGGTGCACGAGGGCCAGCGGCAGGTCGAGCGGCAGCGTCTCGGTCCGCCCGGCGGCGAGGTGCGCAATCGGCGTTGTCCCGCGCGCGGCCTCGCGGCCCTCGGGATCGGTCAGAACCACCTCTATCCTGACCTCCCCGTCCTTGTCGGTGACGTTGCTCACGTCGGCCGCAATCGCGATCGTCGCCTGGTTCCCGCTTATCGTCCCGACCCGGACAAAGGCGCCGCCCTGCGGAATATGAATGTCGCCGGTCTCGATGAGCCGAACGTGCCGATAGAGGCCCGATCCCGTGTACCAGCGTGAGGAAGGCGCCGCCGAAGTATCGGCGCGCACGGCGATGACGTTCTTTCCGTCCGCGCGAAGATGGCGTGTCAGATCGTAGCGCTGGCTGACATAGCCCATCGGACGATAGCCGACATGGTGCCCGTTCACCCAGACCCCGCTGCGTTCCATGATGCCGTCGAACTCGATAAAGTATCGGCGGCCCGGCTGCGGCCTGATATCCAGCGTCTTGCGATACCAGGCAACGCCGCTCGGCAGGAAACCGTTCTCTCCCGCCGCCTTGGCCTTCGCATCGAAGGGACCGGCGATCGCCCAATCGTGCGGAACGGACACGGCCTGCCACGCGGAATCATCGAAAGCGAACGTTTCGGCGCCTTCAGGATCGGCCTGGAGGAAACGCCAACCGCCGGGCAGTTCGGCAACGGTGCGGGGGGCGGCCAAGGCGGTGCCGAAGCCCGCCATCAGCGCACCGAGGATCGCCAGAGGTGCCATGATGGCGCGCCGCCTGCGTGCGAAGGACCGGACGTCATTCGAATTGCCTTCGCCATCGCGGCAAGCCTTGCGCGCCAACATATCCATCTCTCTCCCGCACCGTTCCTGCAGTGCATTTTCGATTACTGCGCCTTTCGGCCCGACCGCGAAGATACTCCACTATTTGCAACAATGTTTCAATATACGGATTTTCCGATCTGCTATCTTCCGCTATCGGTATCGACGGGATTGACGCGCCTGACGATCAGTGGATCGGCGGTGGTCAGCGGCAGGACCGGCATATCTTCCACATTCCCGCCGAAAGTCGCGGCCAGCACGCTTCTGGAAAACGACGAAACCGCCGCCCGGTAGCCGACGTCGGCGGGCATCGGCTGGTCGAAGAAGATCAGGAAGTGGATGTCCTCCTCGCCCAGGACCTCGATCTGGTGCGGATAGGATCGCGGGATGAAATAGGCGTCTCCCGGTTGCAGTTCATACGTATCGACGCTGCCGTCTGGATCGAGGATCGACATGCGCGCATGGCCCTTATGGACGTATCCCATCTCGGCCGTTCCCGGATGCCAGTGCGGTTCGCGCATGCCGTTCTCGCGCACGACGACGGAGTACATCGCCAGGTTCTTCAGCGAAGGCCAGAACTGCGACCTTGCGACCCGCGCGGTGCCGTAAGGAAAGTCGATGGGAGGGGTTTCGTCGGCAATATCGAACTTGTGGGGATCGGGGTATTCGGCGGCAGCCGGGATTTCCGCCGCCGAGAGCCGCCGCACGAGAATAGGCGAGCCGGTATCGCGCCTGACCGGAGCCAGCGCCGAGGCGGGCAGGTCGAAAGTATTGCCCAGCACGGCATCCGTCATCGCGCCGAAAGCGGCATGGAGCGAGAAATCCTCGGGCCGCTCATCGCTGAACACGATGATCAGTTCCGCCATCCCTTCGCCGACGTTCTCGATGGTGTGGAGCGAGCCGGTGGGAATATGGAACATCTCACCCGGCCGGATCGTGAAGGAGCCGAAGACATCCGCCGTATCGAGTACCGAGATCAGCAGCGTGCCGGACAGGCAATAGGCCAGTTCATCGGCATTGGCATGCCAGTGCGGCTCGCGGATCGCGTCCGGCGCCAGGACCAGCCGCTTCATCGACATGCGCCGCAGCAACGGAAAATTGTCGGCGGTGAGCCTTCTCACCGATCCGAGTTCGCCTTCGTAGCTCGGGTCCGCTTTCAGTAGCGATCGCACGTGCCGGGATGCAGCCATCTTCATCTCCATGTCAGGCCATCGGACAACCGGGTTCGGTCGCCGCTGCCGTTCATGAAGGTGGGCGCGGTAAATGCGGGTAGTACCCATACCTTGGTTGGGACGCCTCGATCGATCGACTGGTCCCGTCTACCGGCCGCGCGATGCGATCGGGCCACCACTCGATCGCATCGTTTCAGGGATGTATTATTCGGAAAGCCTTTTCCGGAACAGCGCGCCGACCAGCCGGGCCTCCCAGATACGGCCCACGAAATAGAGTGCGGCAAAAATTCCGGCGAATATGTAAGCGGCTTTGGGAGAAGCCTTCCTGTCGCCGCCGCGCTTTTCGTCCTTCTTCGGCTTTTCGGGCGCGGGCGCGCCCAGCGCCTTGTCGATCGGGTTCTGAATGAGCATCGCGCTTTCCCGCTCGGCCTTCTTCAAGGCTTCGGCCTTGCCTGCCGCTTCGGCCGGGGGCTTGTCGAACTTGCCCTTGAGCACGGTAAGCTGCGCGAAGGCCAGGAACAGCAGCGGCGCCAGAAAACAGAACAGCAAGGCCCGGCTGGTCAGATTGTAATGTAGGACGTCCCCGCCTGCCCCTCGTTCTATCTGCAACACGCCGCCGTCGAACACAGACATCTTGTCCTGTGCCGCCGCGTCTATCTTGCGGAAGGTCAGGCTGTCGCTGGTCCGCTTGTGGCTGGTTCCCGTCTGCCGGAAGAGCGGCGCCAGCCTATCGAAGGCATCGTCGCCCGATTGCTCCGGAGACAGTGCCAGACTGCCCCGAACATGCCAGATCCAATTGATGAAACGTGAATGCATGAGATCGTTCTCTGGAAGAGTGCTGCGATTCTGGCGGATCCTGCCCGTTATTCCGCGGGAACGGCTGTCGTTCTGCCGAACCGCTCCTTCATGGTCTTCCAGCCTTCGGTGAAGGGGAAGGTCATCTGCTCGCGGATCGACATGCGGCGGCCGCCTTCCATTCCGAGCAGCTCCGCCTCGCCGTCCACGCACGTGCCGAACATGCGGTCGATGAAGATGAAGGTGTTGGAATAGTTGCTGCGGCTCGCTTCGAAGTCCTGCGAGTGATGCAGGCTGTGGTGCTCCGTCGTGTTGAACAGATAGCGCCACCAGCGCGGCGAGTTGAAGCGGACGTTGATGTGCTGGTACGTCCCGATCGCCATGCCGAAGGCACCGGCGAGCAGAGCAGCGCGCGGCAGGAAGTCGAAGAAACCGCCGATGCCGAGGCCAATCAGGAATAGCTCCACCGGATTGCCGACCGCACCCTTGTTGATGTTCAACTGGGTGATGTAGTGGTGCACGGAATGGGTCAGCCAGAGCGGATACCAGTTGTGCATGCCCCGGTGCATCCAGTACTGTCCGAAGTCGAAGATGAAGGCGATCAGGAAAGCCTGAAGCAGCAGCGGCAAACCCAAGAACCAGCTGAACTTGTCCCAATCGAACTGGTGCAGGATGCTCTCGATCATCACGCCGTCGCCGATATAGTCGTCGACCAGACGCAGCACGGTATAGCCCAGCCCGACGTAGAACAGGTCGGTGGTCAGTTCCTTCCAGGTCAGGCGCCAGCTTTCGTGGCGCGGGAAGGCCCATTCCATAGCCAGCAGCAGCACCTTGAAGCCGATGCCGATGCCGATCGCGGTCGATGCCTTGGCAATCGAGTTCGGTGCATAATACCAGAAGGCGATCAGTGCGAAAAGGATCGTCGGCTGGAACCAGGTGAAGACGAACTGCTTCACCGGGCCGCCTTCCACCTTGGGGATGTTCTCCCACCCCACGATGACCGGCGACTGTCCGCCTATGATCCGTTTACCTACGCGAACCCCTTCCATATGCCTGCCCTCGTAGAATATTCCACCCGTTCGAACGATCCGCTCCTGTAGGAGCGACCGCTCGCTGCGGCTCATCGAATGGGCGGGAGCCTATGCCGCTCTTCGCCCTGAGCTTGAGTCGAACATCCTGAAAGCGGCTTCTTCACGCCAGATGGCAATGCCATATGCAGAACATAGATCCGGTCTATGCCGGAACGACTGTCGCCGCGCAGACACAGAAAAGCCCCCTTGCTTATGGCAAGGAGGCCTTCAGCCGGGTCGATCCCTGGCCCGTTCGGACCTGCCGTCAGCGCGCGAGAGCCAGTTTTGCCGCAGGAGCACTGGAAGCGTCGGCGCGGCGATTCTCGATGCGATCGCGGATATCGGCCAGAACGGCAGCGCGGCAATCCTGCGCCTTGCGTTCGAGGGCGAGATGTACGCCGGCCATTTTCTCACCGCAAACCGAGCGCGCGGCATTGTCCATGCGAATGGCCAGGCGCTGTTGTCCTTCCGCCGTCGCGAGGTCCAGCCCCTTCAGGTCGAGAACGGCCTGATCGCGAGCGAACGGGTTTTCGCCGGTAGCGGCGCCGGTCTCAGCGGATGCAGTTGTCGCGAAGGCCAGCGATGCCAGCGCCAGAATGCCAATCTTCATCATCTTCTCCAAAGCGCGGATACAGGATCACATCTACGGTGACTGATGTCGCCATAGCGCTTTTGGGAAGATCTTGCAATATATCGAGCAGTTTTGACGCCCGTTGCAGTCGTTTATCGCTGCGGTATTACCAGATAGGCCAGTTCAGTAATACCTCCCAACATGCCGATCGGCAGATCGACTTGATTTACAACACTATCCTGCGCGCCTGGATTCTGCGTGACGACGGCAATACTGCGCGCGCCGGGCAAGGACCACTCACGCACGCTCTCGATCGGGAGAAGCACTTTCCAATCCCGCATGCCTTTCGCACGGACGAGATGCCCGTTGACGCGAACAAGCGCATCTGGGTTTTCGCGAGTCCCAGACAGAAGCAGGCAATCGCCGCTTTCGCACGACACCAGACGCGCCTTGTGATGAGACTCAGCCAAGGCCGGTTGCCCCAGCGCCGCGATGAGGGCCGCTCCACAAAGAGCGAGGGAATGCCTCGCCAGGTTCACCGGCGTCCCCGCCGACCGGAACCGCAATCCCTGGCCCCGCGTATGGCACCGGCCCGCGCCTCCATGCCTTCTCGCAGGACCTTGAGGACCATTCCCGCAAATACATGGAGGCCACCGGCGAGACCCGTCCGCTTTTCCGGGAGATTGGTTCTTAGGATCACCTGTCCACCTTCATCCTGCCTGTACCCGGCAAGACTGAAGACAAGCCCGTCATCGAGACAGAGGCGAATTCGTGATGGAAGGCATAGATCCGGTTGATGCCCCGGTCCGGCTACACGCGGGGATGCGCGCGGATCCGGCGGAACACCTCGTCCACGAACAGCTGCGTGGCGGTATCGCGTTCCGGCTCGGCGCGGGCGAGCAGGAAGATGTCGTAGCCCGGCTCGAAATCGCCGTGGAGCAGCGGCCAGAGCAATCCCCGCTCCACGTCGGCCTGAACGATCGAGGTCGGCAGAAAACCGACGCCCACACCGCAGAGGATCAGCCGGCGGACCTCGTTCATGTCGTCGGCGAGCGCCGCCACCCGCGTTCCCAGCCGGTAGCGGCGGCGCAAGTGGGTGATGATCTCGATCTCCCCCTCGCCCATGAGCACGAAAGCCTCGCTCTTGAGTTCCTGCGGCTGGGTGATGCGGTAGCCGAACAGCGGGTGGCTGCGGCTGCAATAGAGCTGCTGTCGCTCGACGAACAGCGGTTCGTAGACGAGGTTGCCGCGCACGCTGTTGTCGTAGCCGATCCCCACTTCGACTTCGCCCGACTCCAGCGCGTCGAGCACCTGGCGCCAGGAGGAGACCCGGATCTCGATCTGGATATCGGGGTTGCGCCGGTGGAAGCTGGCGATCGCCTCGTCGAATTCCTCGGATACGATGGCCGAAACGATCTGGATCCGCACAACGCCTTCGACGCGCTTGGTCGCCTGGGCGATCTGATGCGGCATCATCCGCGCGGATTCGAGCATGTCCTCGCAAAGCGCCATCATTGCCTTGCCCGCCGCCGTCATCTCCACCCCGCTCGCCGTGCGGTGCAGCAGGGTGGCGCCGACGTGATCCTCCAGCCGCTTGAGCGCGGCGCTGACGCTGGGCTGCTGCTTGTTGAGCTGCCGCGCCGCCGCGCCGATGCCGCCTGCCCGCACGATATCGACGAACGTGCGCATCAGGTTCCAGTCCACCCGGCTGGCGAACTTCCTGTCTGTCAGCGGCGTGCGTTCGCTCATGCCTCGTTCCGTACCTTTATCATTGGCGCCCTCGTCCCTGCCGATAGCACGGCATCGGATCAGGCTGATAGAACAGACCGGCGATGAAGCGCGAGCGCCATGTGCAGGCCCGGCTCTAACGTCCCGGTTTCAGTTCCGACCGGTTCCACCAGGAGAGCGTGTGCTCGTCATGGGCCGAGGTCCAGACGCCCTTGCGGGTCCAGCGCAAGGCGCCGCTACCCGCCGCCTTGCCCTTGCGCGCCTCGACCGTCATCGTGGCAGGGTCAATCACCGCGAAGACCTGATCGTCGGTGGTGCGCAGCCAGACCTTGCCCGCTCCGGTGTCGATATCGCCCCACTTGAGGTTGTCGCCCACCTTGATCCGCCCGGCGAGCGCATTGGTGGTGGGATCGATGCGGGCGACGGTGCCATCGCCCTGCTCCTGCACCCAGACGCCGCCTTCACCCGCGATGAGGAAGCCCGGCTCCTTGCCGAGCGGGATCGTCGCGGTGACGGCGTTGGTACCGGTGTCGATGCGCTGGAGCGACTGCTTCGCCGCGCTCACCGCCCAGACCGCGCCGAAGCCGTAGGTCAGATACCATGTCCCCGGATCGACCGGGACCGAGGTGACCACGGCGTTCGTTGCAGGATCGATGCGGGCAACGAGGCCCCCACGGTCATCGGCGCCATTGTCGCTGGCGACCCAGATCGCGCCGTCGCCCGCCACCACGTTGAGTTCACCGCTGGAAGCGATGCCGGTGGGGATCGTGGCGACCAGCTTCGCGGTCTTCACGTCGATCCGCTTGACCGCCTTCTCGTCGCAATCGGCCACCCACAGCGAGCCGGAGGCGATCGCCATCGCCCCGCAAGGATGCGCCATCGGAACCTCGGCCTGCTTGCCCTTGCGGGACCACTGCTCGACCCGGCCCTTGTTCGTCACCCAGACGGTCTTGCCGTCCACCGCGAGGAAATCCGCGAAGCCCGGCACCGGGATCACCTGCTCCGCCTGAGCGAGCGAAGGCAGGGCGGCACTGGCGGCCAGCAGCATAGCAACGAACTTGCGCATGGATTTCCCCCTTGATGACGTCTGCGGATCAGCCCTTGCTGGCGATATAGGCGCGCCAGCCGCCGAGATGCGTGATATCCTCCGCTCCGTCCAAGGCGCGCGGTTCGGAGACGAAGCCCTTGACGGTGGTGCCGTCGGCCAAGGTCACATTGCCGATCGCGAGCGGGGCGGGAACGTCCACGGTGAAGCTGCCGAATTCGGCGACGCCCAGTTCGTAGACCTCCACCTTGATCGCCGCACCGTCTTCGTCATGCACCAGCGCGGGCTTGGGCGGCACGCTGTCGGCGATGGCGTAGAGCTTGTAGCTGCTCGCGGTCTCGAAAGCGCCGACGAACTCGGCCTCGCGCGAGGTCAGCTGCCAGTGCAGTGGCATGTCCTTGAGGTGTGCACCGACGACGGCGAGTTTAACAGTCTGCATCTTTCCCTCCAGATCGAGTGGCGGCGGCGCGGGAAGATCCGCGGCCGCAAGGTAGGTGTCGGCCGCGTCCAGCAGGGCGCGGTCGGTGTCAGCGGGGCCGATCAGGGTGATCCCGAAGCCCGTTGCATTGGAGCGAATGCCCGCCGGGACCGCCAGTGCGGCCATGTCCAGCAAGTTCACGAAATTGGTGTAGAGCCCGAGATTGCTGTTGAGCGCCACCGGTGCGGCGAGCATCTCTGCCACGCGGTAAGTCGCGCCGGTGGTGGGGAAAGCGAGCATGTCGATCTCCTCCCACAGCAGGTCGGCGTGGCGCTTGAGATCAGCCATGCGGTAGATGCCGTTGAACAGCTCGACCGCGCTCATGTCCTTGCCGGGTTCGACCACAGCGCGCACGGTCGGATCGACGGCGAGTGGGTTGCTGGCGAGGATGCCTTCCATCGCGGCGGTGCGCTCGGCCACCCAGGGGCCGCCGTAGAGCAGTTGCGCGGCTTCCAGCAGCGGCGCGAGGTCGATCTCGACGATCTCGCCAAGGCCAGCCAGCGTCTCCAGCGCCTTGTCGTAGAGATATTCGGACTCGACATCGCCGAAGAACACACGCTGCTCGCGGCGCGGGACGCCGATGCGCTGCACGGCGAGCGGGCTGTCCGCCAGAGCCTTGGAGTAGGGATCAGCCACGTCGAACCCGGCCACCACCGCATCGACCAGTCGGGCATCGGCGGTATCGTCGGTGAAGACAGTGATGCAATCGATGGTGCGGCACGCTGGGACCAAGCCGCGCGTGGACCAGCGGCCCTTGGTGGGCTTCATGCCGATCAGGTGGTTGAAGGCGGCAGGTACGCGGCCCGATCCGGCAGTGTCGGTTCCCAGCGCGAAAGGCACCAGCCCCGCCGCCACCGCAATCGACGACCCAGAACTCGACCCGCCGCTGACATAGGCAAGGTTCGAGGCATTGCGCGGAATGCCGTAAGGACTGCGCGAGCCGTTGAGACCGGTGGCGAACTGGTCGAGGTTGGTCTTGCCCACGCAGACCGCCCCTGCCGCCAGCAGGCGCTCGATCACGCCTGCGTCGCTTTCGGGCTCATAGGCGAAGGCGGGACAGGCCGCCGTCGTCTCGAAACCGGCGACGTCGATATTGTCCTTCACCGCGAAAGGCACGCCCGCCAGCGGCAGGTCCTCGCCCGCCGCGACGCGCGCATCGACGGTACGCGCGGCGGCTAGCAGGTCTTCACGGCTGGCCCGGCTGATCCAGATCTGCGGCTGAACGGCATCGTAGGTCTCGATACGCGCCAGCGCATCTTCGGCAACGGCAACGGCGGTGGTCTCGCCGCTCCGGACGGCGGCGGCGATCTTGCTTGCGCTCTGGCGGTTCAAGGCAGTCATGCGCGCCTCCGCAGGGCCAGCATCGGTGCGCCGGGCTGGAGGGACTGCCCTTCGCGCATATAGAGCGCCTCCACCGTCCCGCTGCCGGGGCTTTCGACCGGACATTCCATCTTCATCGCCTCGATGACGGCGATCTTGTCGCCTGCTTCGATATGATCGCCCGCCGCGACCAGCAGCCGCGCAACGCTGCCGCCATAAGGTGCTTCCACCAGGTCCGAACCTTCCGGCAGGACGATTGTCGCTTCCGCAGGCACATCGGCCTCGTCGAGCTTCGCGGCATGGTCGAACTCGCCGAGCCGCTGCCATTCCTCGCGCTCGGCATCGAAAGCGGCCTTGCGGGTTTCCTCGAAGGCCGCGATGTCCCCGGCGTTCTCGGCCAGGAAGGCGCGATAGTCGGACAGGCGGAACTCGGAAGGCTCGATGCGGATCGAGCGGCGCCCGGTCGGGAATTCGCGGCGCCAGTCGGCCAGTTCGTCGGCGCTGACAGGATAGAAGCGGATCTGGTCGAAGAAGCGCAGCAGCCAGGGCTTGCCTTCGGTGAAGGCATCCGTCTGGCGATAGGTGTTCCAGACCTGAAGCGTGCGCCCGAACAGCTGGTAGCCGCCCGGCCCCTCCATGCCGTAGATACACATGTAGGCGCCGCCGATGCCTACCACGTTGGGCGGGGTCCAGGTCCGAGCCGGATTGTACTTGGTAGTGACCAGCCGGTGGCGCGGATCGACCGGGGTGGCCACCGGCGCGCCGAGATAGACGTCGCCCAGGCCCATGACGAGGTAGTTCGCCTCGAAGATCAGGTTCTCCACCGCGGCCTGATCGCGCATGCCGTTGATGCGGCGGATGAACTCGATATTGTCCGGGCACCAGGGCGCATCGTCGCGCACGGTGGCCATGTACTTCTCGATCGTCTCGATCGTCGCGGGATCGCGCCAGCTCAGCGGCAGGTGGACGATGCGCGAGGGGATCGCGAAGTCCTGAAGATCGCCGAGGCGCTCCTCCGCCGCGATCAGAGCGGCCAGCGCCGCCTGCTGCGTCAGTGCCGCACCGTCGAAATGCAGCTGGAGCGAACGGATACCCGGTACGATGTCGATCACGCCCGGCAGTGCCAGCCGCTCCAGCTCCGTCATCAGCGCATGGACGCGGATGCGCAGTTCGATGTCGAGGACGATCGGGCCGTACTCGACCAGGATGTTGCGGTCGCCCTGCTGACGATAGACCGTGCGCGGACGGCCCGGTGCTTCCGGAATCTCCCCGAGAATGGGCGAAAGATCCGCAACGGCGCGCACAGGTGACGGCGCCGGCAGCGCTCCGGTCGCCACCAGCTCGCGCTGGGCGGTTTCCGCTGCGATGGCGTCTTCGATCGTGACGGGCGCGAAGCGCAGGCGGTCGCCCGGCGTCAGTTGCCCGATCTTCCAGCGGTCGGCGGCGATCACCACGAAAGGACAGACAAAGCCGCCCAGCGACGGGCCGTCCGGTCCGAGGATGATCGGCATGTCGCCGGTGAAGTCCACCGCGCCGATGGCATAGGGGTTGTCGTGGATGTTGGAGGGATGCAGCCCCGCCTCGCCGCCGTCGCTGCGCGCCCAGCGCGGCTTGGGGCCGATCAGGCGCACGCCGGTCCGGTTGGAGTTGTAATGGACTTTCCACTCGGCGCCGAGGAAGGTCTCGACATCCTCTCCGGTGAAGAAGTCCGGGGCGCCGTGCGGGCCGTAGAGGACGCGCAGGGTCCAGTCGGTACCAATCTCGGGCAGGTCCACGGCGGGCAGTGCCGCTTTGGTGGCCTCTCCGGCGAGATGCAGCGTGTCGCCCGCCAGCAGGCGCCGCGCGGCATGGCCGCCGAACTGGCCGAGTTCGAAAGTGCTGCGGCTGCCGAGATAGGGCGCTATGTCCAGCCCTCCCGCGAACAGGATGTAACCGCGCAGGCCCCCGGTCGAAGCGCGGCCCAGTGCAAGCGTCTGGCCCGCCGCGATATCGATCGGTACGCCGCGCGAGACCGGAACTCCGTCCAGCGTCGCACCGAAATCGGCGCCCATCAGGCAGACACGCACCGCCGATACGAAGGACAGGGTCGGCCCGGTAACGGTAGCCTCCAGTCCCTCCGTCCCCTCCGGGTTGCCGAGCAGGCGGTTGCCGAGGCGGAACGACTGGTCGTCCATCGGCCCCGAGGGCGGCACGCCCACGCCCCAGAGCTTCTGGCGGCCCGGCCAGTCCTGCACCGTGGTCGCGGTGCCGCCGCTGACCACGCGGATCGAGCAAGGATGATAGGCGATGGCATCGAGCACGCGGGTCGAGACTTCGCCGCTGGTGAAGGCGGGCGAGCGGACGACATCGCGCAGCCAGCGCACATTGGTCTCGATGCCGTCGATCCGGCTGCGGTCGATCGCCACCTGTGCCGCCGCCACGGCTTCCTCGCGGGTCGGGGCATGGACGATCAACTTCGCCAGCATCGGATCGTACCAGGCGCTGACCATGCTGCCCGAGGAGCACCAGGTCTCGACGCGGATATCCTCGGGGAATTCGACGCAAGTCAGCTGACCCGAAGTCGGGCGATAATCGAGCGAGGGGTCCTCGGCATAGAGGCGCATCTGCACCGAATGGCCCTTGGGCGTAGGGGCCGGGCCATTGAGGAAGGCGAAATCGCCCGCGCCGCCACGCACCATCCATTCGACGAGATCGATGCCCATGACCTCTTCGGTCACGCCGTGCTCGACCTGGAGGCGGGTGTTCATTTCCAGGAAGAAGAACTCCTCGCGGTCGGCGTCGTAGAGATATTCGACCGTGCCTGCCGAACGGTAGCGCGCCGCCTCGCCCAGGCGCACGGCGGAGGCGATCAGTTCCCCGCGGACATGCTGCGGCAGCAGCGGCGCCGGGGCTTCCTCGACCACTTTCTGGTTGCGGCGCTGGAGCGAGCAATCGCGCTCGCCGAGTGCCATGACGCGGCCCTCGCCGTCTCCGAACAGCTGCACCTCGATATGGCGCGCCCGCCGCACATAGCGTTCGAGGAAGACGCTGGCATCGCCGAAATTGCTGAGGCCGAGCCGCGCGACCGTGGCGAAGCCTTCGCGCAGGTCCGCCTCGTTCTCGCAGACCTTCATGCCGATGCCGCCGCCCCCGGCGGTCGCCTTGAGGATCACCGGATAGCCGACCCCGGCGGCGGCGACCACCGCCTCTTCCTCGTCCGTCAGCAGGCCGGTTCCCGGCGCCAGCGGCACGTCATGGGCCGCCGCGAGCGCACGGGCGCTATGCTTGAGGCCGAAAGTGCGGATATTGTCGGGCGTCGGGCCGATGAAGACGATCCCCGCCTCGGCGCAGGCTTCGGCGAACTCGACGTTCTCTGCCAGGAAGCCGTAGCCGGGATGGATCGCCCCGGCGCCGGTCTGCTTCGCCGCATCCAGGATCGCGGCGATGTTGAGGTAACTTTCGGAGGCCTTGGCCGGGCCGATGAACACGGCCTCGTCCGCTTCCGATACGTGGTTCGAGCCTTCGTCCGCCTCGGAATAGACGGCAACCGACTTCAGGCCCATGCGGCGCAGCGTGCGGATGATGCGGGTGGCGATCGCGCCCCGGTTGGCGATCAGAACCGTGTCGAAGCTCATGCGACGACGATCATGCGAACGGGGGTGGGGTTGAAGCCGTTGCAGGGGTTGTTGACCTGCGGGCAGTTGGAGACGACGACGACGACGTCCATTTCCGCCCGCAGGTCCACAGTCAGGCCCGGCGCGGAAATTCCGTCGACGATGCCCAGCGACCCGTCCGGCTCGACCGGTACGTTCATGAAGAAGTTGATGTTGGAGACGATGTCCCGCTTGCCGCGTCCTTCGAGGAGATTTGCTTCCAGGAAGTTCTCGACGCAGGCGTGCTCGGCCTTCGTGTGGTGGCCGTAGCGCAAGGTATTGGACTCGCAGGAACAGGCGCCGCCGATGGTGTCATGGTAATCGACCGATGTGGCAGCGATCGTCATCAGCACATTGCCTTCGTTGGACAGCAGCTTCGTGCCCTCCCGCAGGAACAGGTTGCCCTGTGCCGAGACGGTATCCTGCGCACTGTAGCGCTCGGCATCGTCGGCGGCGGAGTAGAGCAGGAAGTCGACGGCCTGGTTGCCTTCGAGATCGACGATGCGCAGCGTCTGCCCGGCCTTGACGTGGTGCAGCCAGGGCGCGCGGGCGGGAACAACGACGTCGTGGACGATCGTGCCGGTGAGGCCGGACATGTGGGGATCGGTGCTCATGATCGCGTGTCCTCTATTCAGCGGCGGAAGTAGTCTTCGACGTTGGTGAAGGCGCGCAGGCCCTCGGGAGTGGCACCCCGCACGGGATCGTCCTCGGCGGTTACCGGTCCCCGCCATGCCGTGGCGCGCAGCGGTGTCACGCTCCATTCCGCGCGCGGGTCGAGGACGTGGGGGACATTGGCGATCACCACGATCACGTCCATTTCCGCGCGCAGAACCACGCTGCGACCGGGCGCAAAGGGGCCGACTTCGGGCGTGATCGTGCCGTCGGCCTCGATCCTGGCGCCCTTGAACAGGTTCACGCAAGGATGAACGTCGCGGCGGCCGAGGCCATGCTTGGCAGCGCCGAGCAGGAACCTGTCGCGCCCGCTGGGATAGGTGCCGCTGTTACGACCCTCGCCGTATTTCGCGGCGTTGGTTGCGGGGTTGGAAGTGCCGCAAAACGTGTCGTGCGTGCCCGCATCGTCTGCGAGAATACTGAACAGGACCCGGCCCATGTCGGACAGCAGCAGTTTTCCGGCACCGAGATAAGCGTTCCACTGGATCTTGACCGTATCGGCCACATTGAGCCGCTCGGTCGGCATCTCGGCATTGAAGAGCAGCAGCGAGGCACAGGCATCGCCGTGCAGGTCGATCAGGCGCAGGCGCGATCCGCGCGACAGCCGCCGCGTGGCATAGCCGCCCGCCGCAATGGTTTCCTCCCACACTAGGTCCGCGATATCGACACCGGCAGGAAGGTCGTCCGCCACCGGGGGCAGCACCGGCATGCTCTCGACGACAGTGCCGCCCTGCGCCCGCGCATGGTCGCGCGCGGCAAGCGGATCGGCCAGGGTCTGGGTCATGAATGCGCTCCGATGCTTCGAATGTCTTCACCGCCGGTATCGTAGAGCGGTGGCAGGAGGGATGTCGTGGTAACCAGCTCCAACTGCTGCACCCCGCGTACCCGGCGAATGGCGTCGCAGAGTTCCTTCAGTCTTGCTGCGGGACCCTGCACGAGAAGAACTTCCAGGGACTGGTCATCCTCCAGCACGACATGCTGCGAGGAGATCACTTCCTTCAGGTAACCGGCCTGCGTCTGCGAAAGCTGGTGGCGCACCCGCCCGCGCTCGCTGCGGTAGACCAGGGTAATCGTTCCGGCGAACATCTCCTCCGGATGCATGAGCGAGCCGTGCTCCGTCAGCGCGTGGCGGATCAGTTCGGCGATGAGCTGGGAGCGGGAAGGCAGGCCGCGTTCCGCCACCATCAGGTCGAGCTGTCTGAAGAGATCTGCCGGAAGGCTCATGCTGAGCCGCGCCAGGCCTGTGGATTCTGAGCCCATGTCCACTCTCTTTTCAGTTATTACTATTTACGTCAATCGTAATAATTTCGGTCTGGTCGATTTCCTCTTCGGGACGCTCGCGCATCGGCAGGTCATAGACCACCGTGGCGCCGAAACGGTGCGGCGCGTGGGGATCGTGACGGCGCTTGTCGAGCGCAAGGACGCGGGTTCCGAGCGTGAAAGCCTCGCGGATATCGTGCGTCACCATGACGATGGTCAGCGCCCGTTCGCGCCAGAGGCTGCGGATCAGCTTGTGCATGTCGGCGCGGATGCCGGGGTCGAGCGCGCCAAACGGCTCGTCCAGCAGGAGGATGCGCGGCCGCTTCACCAGCGCCTGCGCGATCGCCAGACGCTGCTGCATGCCGCCAGACATCTGAGCTGGATAGAGATCGAGGCTATGCCCGAGACCCACCGCCGTCAGCATCTCGACCGCCTCTTCCTCGGCGGCGCGGCGGGCGCTGCCGAACAGGCGGCCGAACACAGGCGCCTTCTCGCACTCCATGCCCAGGATCGTGTTGCGCAGCGCGGTGAGATGCGGGAACACCGAATAACGCTGGAACACCACGCCCCGGTCGGGGCCGCATTCGGGCCTGAGAGGCACGCCGTCCATCAGGATCGTGCCCTGGCTCGGCCCCTCCTGTCCCAGGATCAGGCGCAGGAAACTGCTCTTGCCCGCACCCGAAGGGCCGACGATGGAGACGAAGGCGCCTTCCTCGATATCGAGGTTCAGCTTCTCGATGATGATCCGGTCGCCATATTCGACCCAGACATCGCGAAAGCTCAGCAAAGTGCTCAATGGCTTTCTCCATGCGCCCAAGGAAACAGGCGGCGGCTGAGGAAAGTGAGCGCCAGGTCCATCAGGATGGCCAGCAGCGCGATCCAAGCGACATAGGGCAGGATGACGTCCATCGAGAGGTAACGGCGCACCAGAAAGATGCGGTAGCCGAGGCCCACGTCAGAGGCGATCGCTTCGGCGGAGATCAGGAAGACCCAGGCGGGGCCGAGCGCCAGCCGCATCGCGTGAAGCAGGCGCGGCATCGCCTGCGGCAAGGCGACGCGGATCATCACCTGCCAGCTGTTCGCGCCGAGCGTTAGCGCCTTGATGACCTGCTCGCGCGGCAGGGCGGCGACATGCGCGGCAATGTCGCGGATCATGACCGGCGCGATGCCGATCACGATCAGCGCAACCTTGGCGGTCTCGCCGAGGCCGAGGGCAATGAACAGGATCGGCAGCAACGCGATCGGCGGGATGACGGCAATGCCCGTCACAAGCGGTCCCAACGTGGCGCGCACCGGAGGCAGCACGCCCAGCGCCAGCCCCACCGTGAGCGCCATCAGCGTCGAGATGCCGAGGCCGATACCGAGACGCTGGAGGCTGGCTAACGTGTCGGCCCAGAACACCAGTTGCCCGGTCAGCTGGTCCGGCACGAAGAGCAGCGCCGACATGCTTTCGGCCATGGCGCCGGGAAGCGGCAGGATCTTGTCCGCCGGGTTCACCGCATGGCGGTTCGCCGCCATGACGATATAGACCAGCACCAAGAGCAGGATCGGCACCGCGCCGAGGAGCACCCGCCCCCCTCGCCCGACCTGACGATTCACCCAACGCATTGTCATGGCCTCACTTGATAGGTTTCGCGCCCGATCGGACCCGAACTAGAGCTTGCCGTCTGCCGCCATCTTCATGAAGCTGTCGTCGAAGCGCAGCGTCACATGCTGGGCGTCGCCGAGCGTCTTGCCGCCGGGGAAGGCCATGCCCACCGCATCGGCCGACGTCGCGCCCTTGAACAGGCCCTTCGAAAAGCTGAAGTCGCGAACCCGCGTCATCGTCGTCAGCAGCGCAGGCGCATCGGCCGCCGCGACCGCCGCCTTCGGGTCCGAATAGAGATAAGTCGTGCTGAGCTGGCTATCGAACGCCTCGGGCGTGGAGCCCGCCAGCTTCGCCATCGCCGCACGCGCCGCCTTGCCTTCGGCATCCTGACGCACCATCAGTGCGGTCGTTTCGTACCAGATGCCCGCCAGCGCCTTGCCGAGGTTCGGATTGGCTTTGAGCGTCGCTGTATCGACGCAGAGCAGATCGAGGATCTCGCCGGGAATGTCGGCAGAGCTGAACACCAGCTTCGCGCCCGGCTGCGCCTTCATGGCCGTAAGCTGCGGATTCCACGCGACCGCGACCTTGACGTCGGGACTGGCGAAGGCACCGACGATGTCCGCGTCGCCGGTATTGACCGTCTTCACGTCCTTGAGCTGGAGACCGACCGAATTGAGACCGCGCGCCAGCAAATAGTGCGACACCGAAAGCTCGACGAGGTTGACCGACTGCCCCTTGATCGCCTTCAGGTCCGTGGCACCCTTCATCAGGATACCGTCGTTGCCGTTGGAGTAGTCGCCGACGATGATCGCGCTGGTATCCTTACCGCCCGCGGCGGGGATCGTCAGCGCGTCCATGTTGGCCACGGTCACGCCGTCGAGCTTGCCCGCAGTGTACTGGTTGACCGATTCGACGTAGTCGTTGACCTGGACGATGTTGATCTTGAGGCCGTACTTGTCGGCCCACTTCTTCACGATACCGGCCTGCTGGGCATAGGGCCAAGGCATCCAGCCCGCATAGATCGACCATCCGATATTGAATTCGCTGCGCTTGGGCGCTTCGCTCGGCGCCTGGGAGCAGGCGGTGGTGGCGAGCAGCCCGGCCATCAGCGTGGCCCTGGCAATGCTGCGGATCGATGCGATCATGACTCGGTCCCCTTTCGCAGTGCAGCATTGCCGCAATCGAGGACGTTGTCCATCACAAAAATATTACGCTTAGGAGATTCTGTAATACCATACGTACCCAGGCAATCGGGCATGGCACGCGCGGCTATGCCAGCGTTCAGGAGACCTCTTCGCCTGCTGCCTGCGCCTTGCGCGAGCGACGCACAGGACGTTTGACCGCACCTTTATCGTGGAGCGGCGGCAGCAG
Source organism: Novosphingobium sp. BF6 (assembly GCF_058273105.1). Taxonomy (NCBI): domain Bacteria; kingdom Pseudomonadati; phylum Pseudomonadota; class Alphaproteobacteria; order Sphingomonadales; family Sphingomonadaceae; genus Novosphingobium; species Novosphingobium sp. BF6. Next base: position 1,285,718 of record NZ_CM177776.1, on the reverse strand, counting down.
CGCCGTGGTCGTCACCAGTTCGAGCTGGTGAACCCCGCGGATCGCTCGCAGCGCGTCGCAAAGCTCCTTGAGGCGGGCCGCAGGCCCCTGCACCAGCAGCACTTCCAGCGACTGGTCATCCTCCAGGAAGACATGCTGCGAGGAGATGACTTCCTTGAGATATTCCGCCTGACTCTGCGCCAGCTGCTGGCGCACCCGCCCGCGATCGCCGCGATAGACGAGGGTGATGGTCCCGGCGAGCATCTCCTCGGGCCGGGTCAGCGCTTCATGCTCGGCAAGGGCGTGACGAATCAGTTCGGCAATGAGCTGCGAGCGCGACGGCAAGCCACGCTCCTCCACCATCATGTCGAGCTGGCGAAACAGGTCGGCGGGCAGGCTCATGCTGAGCCGGGCCAGATTGGCGGCATCGCTGCTCACGCGGCAGCCCCTTCGGCCATGATCTCGATCGTCCGGTACATCGGCTCCATGCCTACCGGCGGGCGGGCGATCCGTCCAGAGCGGCGGCACGTCATAAACCGTATCGATGAGGCCCATCTGTTTATTACCATTGCAACGAAACGTATTATCGATACCGTTGGCGACATTGGTGCGGGCAGTTTTGGGGACCTTCCGTGGCGCAAGATTCGACATGCATTCCTACGCCTGCCGCAAAGCCGCCCGAGCGGCCCTTCTATCCAAACGGCAACATCGCGCTGGGATACAACACGCCCGGCGTGCGCCATACCGACAGCGTCGTGCCTCTCCATCGCGGACAACGGGTCGTCCATGACTACGCCTGCGACGGACCTGCGCCCGGAAGTCTGGCGTTTCGATGGACTTACGGCTCAAACGTCGCGGCGAAGAACCGCGATCCGCGCGTGCAGGTGGTGCAGTACAACGAAGATACTTTCGTGCTGCGCCAGAACGTCTGCGTCCACTGGGAAGCACCGTTCACCTACCTGCTGTTCGGCAACGCAGGCGCGCTGCTGATCGACACCGGCGCCACCGCCGATGCCCGGCACTACCCCCTGCGCGAGACCGTCGATGCCATCGTGACACGCTGGTGCAAGGCACGCGGACACACTTCGATACCGCTCACGGTCGCCCTGACCTCGGGCGAGGATATCGCGCAGAACCAGGGCCTCGTGCAGTTCGCCGGGCGGCCCGCAACCACCGTGGTTCCGAAGCCGCTGGCTGTCATGAAGCAGTTCTACGGCCTCGGCGCCAGCTGGCCCTCGGGCACGGGCCGCATCGACCTCGGCGATCGGGTGATCGAGGTGATTCCGACCCCCGGCTCGCACAAGGACGGCGTCAGCTTCTACGATCCTTACTGCGACCTGCTGTTCACCGGCGACCTGCTGTTCCCCGGCAAGATCAACATCGGCAACGACCGCGATTTCCTTGCCTCGCTGGAGCGGCTGCGGGACTTCGCCGCAAGCAAGCCCGTCAAGTGGCTGCTCGGCGGGCATGTCGAGATGATGTTCGTGCCTGGCCGCTACTACCCGCGCTTCGCCACCTACAAGCCTTACGAGCGCGTGCTGGAAATGACGCCGGACCTCATCGACGAGGCGATCGTCCACGCCCGCGCGGTGCAAGGCAAGGACATGATGCTGATCCGCCCGGATTTCGTGCTGTTCAACGGTGTCAGTCCCGACCAGAAGACCAAGGTCTGGCCCGAAGGCGTGCCCAGGATCGACGCGCCCCACCCGTTCTGACCCCTTCGAACATCAGGAACTCCAGATGGATCGCCGCACGTTCCTCGCCCACAATGCCGCCATCGCCGCCGTGCCCCTGACCGGCGCGACGCTTACAGCGGCGACCGATGCCGCCGTGGCCGCCACCCGTCCGGCACCGATCGATTTTCATAGCCATCTTCCCGCGCCGGGAGCCTTCCCGAAACGCTGGATCTGCGGCTCCTCGTCCTGCATGGACAATACCGACCCGCCGGTGCAGGTCCACTGGTACGACCCGCATACGGCGATCCTGCGCCAGAACAAGGCCTACAGTTACGAGGCCCCGTTCGCGCCGCTCTACTTCGGCAACGACCGTGTATTGCTGCTGGACGAAGGCTATGTGCAACTGCGGAGCGACTGCGACTACCGCGCCGCCGTCGACCAGTGCATCGACGAGTGGTGCCGCCGCAACCGGCGCGATCCAGCCAGTCTGGAACTGCTGGTCGCCTTCACTCACCTTCATGCCGATCACTACGCGGCGACCAACCAGTTCGCCGACCGTCCGAACACCCGCTGCATGGGCCTGACCCATGAGGAAATGGTCGGATTCTGGGGCATGACGAACTACCCGGAACAGCGCGTCACCCTGGATCTGGGCGGGCGCGAGATCCTGATCTGGGGGTCACCCGGCCATGTCGTCTCCGAATTCGCCTATTACGATAGCTATACCCAGATTCTCTACACCGGCGACATGTTCTACCGGGGTCGTTGCTACATCAGCTTCTGGCAACCGTGGTTCGACAGCATGAAACGACTGATCGACTTCTGCGACACCCATCCGGTAACGCATGTCATGGGTTGCCATGTGGAGATCAGCAAGGACGGGCAGGACTACGCCTACGGCATGACCTGGCAACCCGACGAGGCTCCGGTGGAAATGACCGTCCAGCAATTGCGCGAAGCCTATGCCCAAGCGCAGAAGATCACCGAGCCCGGCATCTACTTTACCGGCACCGTCTTCCTCTGCAACCAGACGCGCGGGACGACGACGATCGATCGTAATCCCTATCGCTACGATTGACAGATGCACCACGAATCGACGCCTGCTGCGATGAAAAGGGGACACACTTGTCGCCCTCTTTGCAGACCATTTCCGGCGTTCGACTTAAGGGGCCATTGGCGGAATTCCGGCGATCAGAAGCGGTTAACGCCAAAACTGAAACGTCGCAAATTAATACTCTTGACGATAAATGTAATATCCATACCGTGTATCAAGTCGCCTGGCAGAGCGATGAAAATCCGGGAGAGAGAAACTTTAGCAACAGGCCGGCCCACCGGCCTGGAGGGGGTTTTCAATGGAACAACTGCCAATCTCCTATGCGGTTCTCTCGGGCGACAGTTCGCATGGCGGACATTCAGCTCATGATCGCATGAAGCAGGCTCTCTTCAACCTGATCCCCCCTGCCTATCTCGTCGCCATCGCCGCGTTCTGGGGGCTGGCGCCGAAGTCGCTGGTGGAAGCTCCGTGGACGCTGACCGTCGTGACCTCGCTCATCACGCTCAGCGTGCTGGGGCTTGAATGGATCAACGAGCGCCACGCAGGCTGGCGGATGAACCGGCGAGAATTTTTCACCGACCTGTTCTATGTGGTGTTGGGCACGACGGCGATATCCTGGGCCTCGACCACGCTGGCCGAAGATCCGCTGAAAGCGCTCAAGACCTCGCTCGGCATTTCGACCGAATGGGCCATGCAACTGCCGTTTCTCGTGCAGATCGCGATGGTGATCTTCATCATCGAGTTCGGCCAATACTGGATGCATCGCCTGATGCACAATTCCACACCGTTCTGGCTGACGCACGCGCCGCACCATCACATCACCCAGCTCAATGCCGCGAAGGGCTACGTCGGCAATCCGATCGAACTGTTCCTGATCAGCCTTAGCCTGCTGGCACTGTTCGACCTGCCGCTCGCGGCTGTATTCTGCGGGCTGAACGTCCTGGGTTCGATTTCCACCTTCGCCCACGCCAATGTCCGTGCGGATCCACCGAAGTTTTACTCACTGTTCTTCACGACGATCCGCCATCACAGCCTGCACCATTCGATCGATTACGAGAGCACCCGGTGCAACTATGCCAATTCGCTGATCCTTCTGGACCGCCTGTTCAGCACCTATCGCGAGGGCGAGGCCAGTGTGGTCGGTCAGGATGACCTCAAGCGGCTGTCGATCCGCGAACAGTTCGCCTTTCCGTTCAAGCCGCTGATCGAACGCATCAAATCCCCGATCGCCTGACAGGCAAAGTCGGACACAAGAGGCGTACCGGCGCGACATCCGCGAAGATGGCCGGTCGTCATAAGAAAAAGCGTCTCCCGAAAGTCCGGCGCAGGCAGGCCGGGTGCGGGAGCCTCAAACCAAGGACAGGGAAGCAACATGACAGATCGCGCGAAATTGAGGGCAGTTCTGCTGTCCGCGACGATATTCACCGGCACTCTCGGCGCCATGCCCGCTCTGGCCCAGGACGCTTCGGCCGTTGCCGCGGATTCGGGCGACGCCATCGTCGTCACCGGCACCCGCCGTGCCACCACGATCATGGACACGCCGATCAACATCTCCGCGATCGGCGCCGAGGAACTCAACCGCCAGCGCATCGACGACGTGCGCGATCTGGCCGACTTCACTCCCGGCATGACGATCTCGGACACGGGCCCGGGTTCGACCGGCTCTATCGTGCTGCGCGGTCTCAACGCTTCGGACGTCAGCTCCAACGGCGCGAACTACGATGACTCACTCGGCATCTACCTTGGCGAAGTGCCACTCTACTACGACTTCAAACTGCTCGACATCGCCCGCGTGGAAACGCTGCTCGGGCCGCAGGGCACGCTCTACGGCCTCGGCACGCTGGCGGGCGCGATCCGCTATATCCCCAACCGCCCCAACACCGACGCCTGGGAAGCCGAAGGCCACGGTCGCCTCTACGCCAAGGGCCACTCGGACAACTTCGGATACCAGGCCGACGGGATGATCAACATTCCGCTGGTGCGCGACCATGTCGCGTTCCGGTCGGCCACCGGCTATTATTACGACCCCGGCTTCATCGATTCCCCGCTGCTGCTCAAGACGCCTGGCGTGTCGCTGCCGCAGCCGGGCGGCACCGACGGTGTCACCCGCGAGGAATTCGCCGCCAACCTGCGCCGCCGAGAGGACCTCAACTTTGAGCGTACTTTCACCACGCGCAACCAGTTGCTGCTCCAGACCACCGAAGACCTCAAGGCGATCTTCACATACGCCTTCCAGCGCACCAGGACAGACGGCGCCCAGTCCAACAGTGCGGGCGTGATGGGCACGGGCAAGTACCAGAACGCCAGCCGCTACGAGGAGCCGGTGAACCGCCGCGCCCACCTCGCCAGCATGGAGATCGACGCGAACATCGCCGATATCGTCGATCTGGTCTCGACCACGGCCTATACGAACGTCCGCACCCGCTCGCAGACCGACAACACCGACCTGCTGCTCGATCTCGACTACGACTACGAGCTTTTCCCGGCCTTTTCGAGCTGGAACGAAAGCGATGGGCGCCGCAAGCAGTTCAACCAGGAAATTCGACTGGTCTCGCGCCATGGCGGCCCGTTCAACTGGGTTCTCGGCGGCTTCTACAACCGTCAGAAATACCACAACGACTATGCAGAGCACGTCCCCGGTCTCTCGGACTTCTACGGTGTGACCGGCAATCCCGACGATCTCGAATATGTCAGCTACACCAAGTCGAAAGTCACTGAAAAGGCGATCTTCGGCGAAGGCACGCTGAAGATCACCCCGTCATGGCAGGTGACCGGCGGTGCGCGCTATTTCAAGTACACCTCCAATGTGCAGGGCGCGCTTGTTCTGCCGCTGCTCGGCGATCCGCTCAGCCCCTATGCCGTCGATCCGGCGGGCGGCAAGGCCAAGAAGGACGGCTGGGTGTGGAAGCTCAACACGTCCTACAACTTCACCCCGGACCTCATGGTCTACGCGACCTACAGCAAAGGCTACCGCATCGGCGGTCCGAACCGCGTCGCCCCCTGCCCCGATCCGGTACCTGCCAACCAGCAGAACGCCTGCGCCCTGCCGAACGAAGTCCAGTTCGGCCCCGACAAGACGAAGAACGCCGAAATCGGCGTGCGCATGCAGCTGTTCGACCGCAAGCTGGCCTTCAACTTCGACGTCTTCCATATCAAGTGGGACGGCATCCAGGTGGACTCGGCCACATATTACGGCGTGACCGGAATCACCGTGAACGGCGGTTCGGCCAAGTCGCAGGGCTTCGAAACCTCGTTCCAGTTCAGGCCGGTGCCGGAGCTCTCGATTCAGGGCACCTACTCTTACACCGATGCCAAGCTAACCGAGGACGTTCCGGGCATCATCACCATTCGCACCACGCCGAACGACTATGACGGACGGCCGAAGTTCACCCAGCTCGACGCACTCGACGGCGACCGCCTGCCGGGTTCGGCCAAGAACTCGGGCAGCCTCGGTGCGACTTACACCGTGCCGATGGGCGAAGGCAGCGTGAGCGCCAATTGGACGGCGACCTACCGCGGCAACGTGGTTTCCCGGATCGGTTGGGATCGCGGCTATGGCGACAAGATCCCCAGCTACGTCCTCCACCGTGCCAGCCTGACTTACGAGACCGACAAGTACTCCGTCAGCCTCTTCGCGAACAACATCTTCGACAAGTACGCCGTCGTCTCGGTGGGTCAGGATCGCTCGCGCATCGGCGTAAACGACGGGGTTGCGGTACGCTACTACCGCCAGGCCCTGATCTCGCCGCGCACGGTCGGCGTCGAGGCCCGCATCAAGTATTGATCGGACCTGCCGAAGAGACGCCGCCGCCCTTTTGGGGCGGCGGCGTCCTACTATCCGGTCGCTATTCCCTGCTCTTCCAGCCAGGCACGGGCGGGGGCCAGTGCGTCTGCATAGGACCGCCACTTGCCGATGCCGTCACGGTTGATCGGCCGCCGCACTTGCGCCGCGCTCGGCGTCGCCACTGCCGCCCGGTTTTCGTGGAACGACAGGCAGCTTTCGTCCCAGTCCAATCCGCAATGGGCCAGCAGCCTGCGCGTCTCGCCTTCCTGGTCGGCCACCAGGCTCTCATAGGACAGTTGCAGGACCGCGCCGGGCCACAGCCGCTCCCACAGCCCCATGAGCCGGTCGAACCGCGCATAGTAGCGCGCCGTATCCATGAGATCGTAGGAATAGGCGTAGTAGGCCGACTGGCTGGCGAACAGGTTCTTGTAATTGCTCCAGAGCGTATCCAGCGCGCCCCGCCGCAGGCAAACCACCCGCGCATCCGGCAGGGCCCGCAGGATATGGCCGATATAGAGGAAGTTCGCCGGCAGCTTGTCCGTGAAACGGGGCCTGCCCTGCCCGCGATGAACTCTGGCCCGCGCCAGATAGGCCTCGCCCAGCGCGGCCGGATCGATGGCGCCGCTCGCCGCGACGGTATCGGCATCGAGCACGCGGCGCGACGCGGTGCCCGCCTGCTTCTTCAATGCCAGCGGCATCGCCTGCAACTCGCCCGCCGCCTCCACGTCCGGGTGTGAGGACAGAATGCGATCCACCAGCGTCGTGCCCGTGCGCGGCATCCCGACGACGAAGATCGGCGCTTCCCCGCGCGGCCCCTCGCCTTGCGCCAGCGATGCGGCACCACCGGAAAACAGCGCTTCGATCGCATCGAATATCGCTTCATCCTGCCCGAAGTCGTAGCCGATCGCCTGTTTCTGCGCACAGTTGGCAACGGTGAGATGGCGCAGGGAGGCCGCCGTTTCGCCAAGGTCTTCCAGTTCCTTGGCCAAGGCATAGCGGATACGCAAGTCGTCAGCAGGAACGGAGGCCTGCGCCAGGGCCGTCTCCAGCCGCGCCACGTGATTGTCCTCGGCGGTCTGCCGCGAGAGGATCGCCAGCGCATAGTGCACGCGCGCGTTGCCGGGGTCGTGCGCGAGGATCATCTCGTAGTGATGCCGGGCCTGATCGACCCTGCCGGTGAACCCGCTCGCCGCAGCCAGATTGTAACGATATTCGGCATTCTGCGGATCGCGCTCGACCGCGGCGGCGAACGGCACCAGCGAGCCTTCGTGATCGCCCAGCCGGGCCAGAACACAACCGATCGTATCAAAAGTCAGCGGATCCCCCGGCCCGGCCGCCATCGCCCTGGAAGCAACGGACGCAGCCTGATCCTCACGTCGGACCTGAACGAGCAACTTCGCCAATTGCGCCAGATACTCGGCGCTAGCGTCCCGCTCGACGGCCGCTTCGATCAAGGGAAGTGCCTTCGCGACATGGCCGCCCTCGGTAAGGACCATCCCAAGCAAGAAATAGCCCTCCGGACGATCCGGAGCGGCATCTATCAGCCTTTTCGCGATTTGAACCGCTTGCGGAATATCTCCGCGCGCTATTGCTCCGCGAATTTCCTGTTCAGACATCGCGCAGGCACGAACAGGAAAGCGGAACTTTTCGTTTCATCAGCCTGAATCCACTCTGAGCATAGCCTTCACCGGCTCACTGTCAGCCTGGCGCGAAAATCCGCCAGCCTCAAGGTCGATAATTCCTCTCGCCCTTCAACTTTTTGCCGCTCAGCATCGGTTACCCATTGAAGCGGTCGCTGGAGCATGCGTCTGCGTTCAAAAAGCAGATTTTGCAGCGCGCTGGCCGTCACGACCGCTTATGAGCAGTATCAGGGCGAGATTGTGGATCTGACCCGATTGCGTCCTTCCTGCTTGGCTGCGTAGAGCAACTTGTCGACCGCATCGCAGAAGTGGAGCGCATCGCCCTCAAAAGGCGGAATGACCGTTCCGACGCCGACACTCGCGGTCACGAACGCACTGCAACTGGATCGTTCGTGTCGGATATGCAGGCTTTCGATTACCGCGCGGCAACGCTCCGCCAGAGCCGCCGCCGCAGCTTCGCTGGTTTCCGGGAGCAGGAGGACGAACTCCTCGCCGCCATAGCGAGCGACGATATCACGAGGGCGGATCCCGATCTCTTTCAGCGCGCTGGCTATCCTGACCAGACATTCATCGCCCTGAATGTGGCCATAGAAGTCATTGTAGTCCTTGAAATGGTCGATATCGAGCAGGATCAGTGAAAGAGGGTGCTGACCGGTCTGAGCGCCTTTCCACTCCGCCTGAAGCCGTTCGTCATAATGGCGCCGGTTGGATGTCCCCGTCAGGCCATCCTCGAACGAGAGAGCCTCGAGCTTCTTCTGCATCTTCATCAGTTCGTGCTCGATGCGTTTCCGCTCGCTGATATCGAACATGAAGCCGACCAGGCTATCGACCTCTCCATCCTCGCCTCGCACGACATGCACTACGTCGCGGATCCAGACATAACCGTCATCCTTGGTCAACGCCCGGTAATCCGCTTCGTGATCCTTGCCTGCGACAGACTGCGAGACGCAAAAATTGACGACATGATCGCGATCGTCGGGATGGATGCGCGAGGCCCAGTCGTCCACGGACAGCCAACTGTCCTGAGCCCAGCCAAGGAGCGGTTCGATCTGCGGGCCGATATACGCGAACCGCATCGTTGCCCAGTCGATCTTCCATGGAATGGCCAATGTCGATTCCAGCAGGGTCTTGTAGACGGCCGGATCGACTTCCATCCCCGGCATGGCAGCGGTCATCGGGTCTTTGGCAGCCATGGTTGGGTTCATCGAGGATCCAATCGGTTCAGGGGCACTGGCGCGGGATAGCGTCACACCAGGTTATCTTCCAGCGGGCAGATTTCTATAAGGTTAAGCGCCTTGCGGATGCGGGCCTCGTCAAAAACCTGCAATGCCCACCAAGGCGGTCTGTCACGAGACAGTAACATTCAATGCCGATAGGCCCGCAATGTCCCAGATCTTCCAGCACGCCCCCCTCCTCACCTATTCACGCCGTGGCGCGATCGCAGGCGCGCTTGCCGCGGGATCGCTGTTTTCGATCGGCGTCCACGCCGCTGCCGGTTTGCCCCGGGGCCTGTTCTCGCTCGGCGTCGCTTCGGGCGATCCCGAGCCCGACGGCGTCATTCTCTGGACCCGGCTCGCACCGCAGCCGATGGAGCCTGATGGCGGTATGCCCGCCGTGCCGGTTCCGGTGCGCTGGGAAGTCGCGGAGGATGAGGCATTCTCCCACATCGCAAGGTCCGGCCTGGTACGGGCCGAGCCGCACTGGGGCCATTCGGTCCACGTCGACGCGCGCGGACTGCGCCCGGGCCGCACCTACTTCTACCGCTTCATCGCCGGAAGCGAAGCGAGCCCGGTCGGCCGCACGCGAACCGCACCGGCACGCGGCGCGGCGGTCGATCGCCTGCGGCTGTGCTTCGCCTCCTGCCAGAAGTACGAAGCTGGCTTCTATGCCGCCTGGCGCCATGTCGTGGAGGAAGACCCGGACCTGATCCTCTTCCTCGGCGACTACATCTACGAAGGCGCGCCGAACAAGAAGAACGCGGTGCGCCTGCATCGCAATCCCGAACCCATGGACCTTGCGGGCTACCGGGTGCGCTATGCGACCTACAAGCTCGATCCGTTGCTACAGGCCGCCCACCATGCCGCGCCCTGGGCCTTGACCTGGGACGACCACGAAGTCGCCAACGACTATGCCGGCGCGCTGGACGAGGGGAACGGCGATCCGGTCGCCTTCCTGCGCCGCCGTGCCGCCGCCTATCAGGCCTATTACGAGCACCAGCCGCTCCGCGCCCGCCCGCCGCGCGGCCCGGACATGCGGCTCTATCGCACGCTAGACTGGGGCAGCCTGGCGCAATTGCAGATTGTCGACGACCGCCAGTATCGCGGCCCCCATGCCTGCCAGCCACCGGGTCTTGTGGAAGCGCACAAGCCCTACCTCAGCAAGATCAACGACTGCGCCGACCTCTACGATCCGAGCCGCACGATGCTGGGCGCTGCGCAGGAGCAGTGGCTGGACGAACGCCTCGGCAAGACGACGGCCCAGTGGAATCTGCTCACCCAGCAGACCCTGATGCGCCAGACGGTCCAGCATTATCAGGACGGCAAGGCGGAATATTCCGCCGACAACTGGTCCGGCTACCCGGCCGCGCGCGACAGGATTTTCCGCCGCTGGGCCGAGGCCGGAACCAGTAACCCGCTGGCTCTGGGCGGAGACATCCATGCCTTTGCGGCCGCCGATATCCGGAATCCGGACCGTCCCGACGATGCCCCGATCGCCGCGGAATTCGTCGGCGGCTCGATCACGTCGCTGCGGCCCGATCCGGACTTCAAGCCCCTGGCCGCCACCAATGGGCTGGCTTTCGCCGAGAACGAAATACGCGGCTACGGCCGGCTCGATATCGATGCGAAAGGCGGCAGCGTCACGTATCGCGGCCTGACCGATGCCCGGCGCGAGGATTCCGCGATTTCCGATATCGCGCGCTTCTCGCTGGAAGCCGGAAAGCCCGGTCTTCACGTCGAAACGGTCTGATCCGGCAAAAACATCGATTGTAACAATAGAGACATGTAAGCCGAATATCGGGCGCTTCACGCAAGTACGTCCGGCTTAAGATAATAATTTTATTGGCCGATTCTACCCTCTCGGTGTGCCCGTGGAGGGGGCGTGGTTGCGCGTCCACTCCACAGGGGGAATATTCGAATGCCCGTTTCCATCGCTCGCCGCCAGATTGGCACGTTCATGTTGCTTTCCGCGAGCCTGCTGTCGATCGCTGCTACCTCCGCCGCTACTTGCGCCCATGCCGAAGAGGCTGCTGATGAGGCGGCGATCGGTACCGAGAGCGCAGCCGACATTACCGTCGTTGCCCGCAAGCGTTCGGAAAACGCGCAGACCGTGCCGATCCCCATCACGGTCATCTCCGCCGAGGAACTGAAGCGTCAGAACCTCACGAACTTCACCAACTTCCAGAACAAGTTCCCAGCCTTCTCGGTCTATCTGACCAACCCGAAGCAGCTCAATCTCGGCATTCGCGGCATCGGTAACAACGGCTTCAACACCGACGGTATCGACGGCTCGGTCGGCGTCTTCGTCGACGGTGTATATACAGGCCGCCAGGGCATGGTCTCGAACGACTTCAACGACATTGCCGACGTGGAACTGCTGCGCGGCCCGCAAGGCACGCTGTTCGGCAAGAACACCACGGCCGGCGCCGTGCTCATCAACACCCTGAAGCCCGCATTCGAACTGGGCGGCACCGGCGAAGTCAGCTTCGGCAACTTCGGCCTGCGCGAGGTCAAGGCCAGCATTACCGGCCCGCTGATCGCCGACAAGCTCGCGTTCCGCGTCTCAGCCTTCGACAGCGACCGCGACGGCACCTACAAGAACGTCTACAACGGCAGCCGCCAGAATGCGCGGCAGGGCTCGGGCATTCGCGGCCAGTTGTTGGCGACGCCGACCGAAAACCTCTCGATCCGCCTGATCGGCATGCATGGCGAGCAGGACTTCAACACGATGTCGCCGGTGATCCTGTCGGTCTACAATCCGGCTGCACTCAAGGCCCGCATGGCGGCGGCCGGCTACACCCTGCTGACCAGCAATGCCAAGGACCGCACCATCAACATCGACGGCGCCCTCAACGCCCAGACCAAGGCCAATTCGGCCAGCGGCGAAGTCAACTGGGACGTCGACGGGATCGGCACCTTCACCTCTATCACGGCGTGGCAGAAGTGGTCCTGCTTCACCAACAACGACAACGACTATACCCAGCTCGACGCCATCACCGACTACGGCTCGTGCAACAAGGAACGTCAGTTCAGCCAGGAACTGCGCTGGTCCACGCCTGCCGACCAGCCGGTAGAGGCAACTCTCGGCGGCTTCCTCAGCCGCCAGCGCCTGCAAGTCGATTCCCGCATCGAATTCGGTCCCCAGTATCATATCTGGGCCGCCAACCCGAGCGCGACGGCCTTCCCGACCACCGGCGGCAGGACCTGGGCGCAGGGCGCCTACGCGGCGCGGCTCGACGGCTTCGGCATCGCCAGCCAGGCCGTGTTCCACACCGATACCGATGCCCTGTTCGGCAACGTCACCTGGCACCCGGACGCCGCGCGCAATCTCTCTATCGACGTGGGTCTGCGCCAGACCTGGGAGCGCCGCTCGCAGCTCTATGACGGTCAGGTCGTGTCCAACCCCGGCAATCTCAACGCTGCGCAGATCAAGGCAATGTCGGCTGCCGGTGCCAATGCCCAGCTTGGCCATGTCGACACCAGCCTGAAGGACAGCGCGCTCTCGGGCGAAGCGGGCATCAACTACAAGGTCACTCCCAGCATCTTCATCTACGGCAAGTATGCGCGCGGCAACAAGTCGGCGGGCTTCAACCTGCTGCCGATGGTCGATGCCCAGGCGATTGCCGTCGGTGCCGGGCAGACCGTGAAGGGCGAAACCGCCGACAACTTCGAAGCGGGAATCAAGGGCACGTTCTTCGACGACAAGGTCCTGCTGAACCTCACTGCCTTCCACACCAAGGTGAAGGACTACCAGGCCAACCAGGCCGTGGGCGTGGGCAATACCGCGCTCAAGTTCCTGTCCAACGTCGGCTCTGTCACGTCGAAGGGCATCGAGGCGGAAATGCAGACCTGGCTGCTGCAAGGCCTGCATACCAAGGGCTTCGTCGCCTACAACAAGGCGACCTATTCCTCGTTCCACAACTCGGTCTGCCCGGCGCAGTCGACCGCCCTTACTTGCGATCTCACCGGCCGCCAGGTCGCCTGGGCGCCGAAGTGGACGGCGGACTTCACCGTCGACTACACCGTGGCGATCAACGAAACCACGCAAGTCTACGGCTTGTTCGACGTGAACTGGCGCTCGAAGCAGAACACCACGATCACCCTCGATCCCTCGGCCGAAATCGGCGGCTATGCCCTCGCCAGCGCGCGGGTCGGCACCCTGCTCGACAATGGCCGTCTCGACGTGCAGTTCTGGGCCGAGAACCTGTTCAACAAGGCCTATTTCATCAACCTGCTGGGCTATACCAAGTCCACCGGCATCATTCAGGGCTACCCGGGCAATCCCCGGACTTACGGCCTGACTGTTCGCGTGAAAATGTAAGTTGGGAGCGAGGCAGGAGGCATGTCCACCTGCCTCGCTCAATCCGTAGCGCTCAGACTTGTCATTCGAGTAGCGCTTGGAACTATGGACTTGCGAAACCACAAGGACTGAGAGGCTGGTATGGAGCAAGGCAACACCATGATGAAGCAGGTCCAAACAGCCTCCAGGGTCTCGGAATGCTCTAGCTCGCAGTCTCGACCCATTGCCGGAACGATACCTTTTCGAGGCTGATGGCGCGCAGGCATTCCGGATCGGTAAAGGCCAGCGCGCAGGCATACGTCGATTCAGGTGTAAAGGACACGAGACCGGCACGCGATCCGAATCCGGTGGGAGCGCTCCCGTTCGAAAAGCCGACCTCAAGACTGTCAGGATTGCGGGAAAGTCCGCTGCCATCCAACTTGAGCACGGCCTCCTTGCGAGTCCAGAGTTCGTAAAATGCCGGATTTTTGAGCTCCGGTGCCATGGAACGCCAGAGCGCCCATTCACGGGCCGTGGTGACGTGACGTGCGAGTCCTTCCAGGTCAGGCATGGGACGAATCCGCTCGACATCCACGCCCAACTCGCGCCCGCGCCGGGTAACGGCAATCACGACCCTCGCACCCGAATGAGAGACATTGAAGGAAACATGCCCGTTTTCGAGCACCGGCTTGCCCTTGCCCGACACGACGAACTGAAGCGATCGAGGGCAATTACCGAGATAAGCGCCGAGGATCAGGCGTAAGGCAGCTCGCGATGCGACCTGACGGTCCCGATCCTGCTCGCGCAGATATTGCCCAACTTTCACTTGCTCCTCATGGTCAAGCAAGGCGTTGATCGCGCGTACCTTGCAAGTCTCGTTATCGATGCAAAGCCAGTAGAGATGAATTTCGTCCGGTTCGATCCGTCGACGTTGGAAATCGAAGAGCGGACGAGTACCGGCACGAAACACAATTTCAGCCGACATCGATTGCCAGCCTCGGTCTCGCGCGCCTGGGGACAACTTCAGCGATCGGATCTTCCGGACGGCCCAGGAGCGCCTCGAATGTCGCGCGAATGTCGCGCAGGATATCCCGTATGAGTGCAGGATCGAAATGATCCAGATTCGCGACGAGATCGAACAACAGATCCCCATCGACCGGCGTCACATCGAACCAGAGCGCGGTATGGAGACCGAACACGCGAAGATCGGCACCGAGACGCTCCAAAGCGCGGCGCGCGCCCTCGCTCGACTGCAACGTCAGGCCGATATCGAAAAGCCTGTTGCCGCCAGGGGCCGCCTCTTCGGCGGAAATACCGGCATGTTTCAGGCCCAGACGAACTTCTTCCCCTGCCTTTGCCACGGCCTCGGACAAGCTGTCTGCCCCCATCACCCGGCAGCGCAAGACCGCATGGTTGATGAAAGGCCCGGGAGAGACGGAAAAGTCCAGTCCTTGACGGCACATCACCGGCGATCCGATGGCCACCTCGGTCACCGCCCAGCGCGACCAGACCCAGCTTCGGATCAGTGCCTGAAGTCCTGCAAAAAGTGTCGTTCCGGTGGCGGCACAAAGGCTGCGGAGTTTGCCGAAAACGACGGAACCCATTTCAAAACGTTCGGATTGGCCAATATAACGCTCGCGCGATACAGGCTGAGGAAGGAGATGGCCGATCCTGCCGCCGCCATCGCATCTCCCGCGCCAGAATGCGAGCGCCGCCTCTCCGCCAGGTGTCGTCAGGCGGTCCTGCTGGCGACGCAGGAATGTTATGTATTGCTCGCGGTCGCTGCGGGCCGGTGGAGCCCTCCCCTCCCCCAACGCCGCATAGGCGCGTTCCCAAGCCTTCAGCGTGAGATCCAGCGAAGCACCGTCCCAGACTGCATGGTGCGCCGCGCACAGCAGAACCGCCTCGGAACCTTGTACTTTGACCAAGACGAGGCGCACCAGGGGGCCGTGGAGAAGATCGAACGGTGCCAGCCCTTCGCTGCGCATAATCTCGGAAAGGCATGCCTCCAGGTCCGCCCCTTGATCGAGGTCGACGATCCGTAGTCGCGCCCGCGCAGAAGGTTGAGCGTCAATCCTTTGCACCAGCACGCCTGCTTCAAGTGCGAACGTGGTCCGAAAAATGTCGAACCTCTCGAAAACCGCAAAGAATGCTTGCTCGCAGCGCGAGAGATCGAGGTCGTCCGGAAGGCTGCAACGCTCGACCAGCGTATTCGGCAGTTCGGGCGACTGGAAATGTGCGATCGCCCAGAGACCCGCCTGCAAAGCAGATGCGGGATTAGTTTTCAGCGAACCGACCGGTTCATCGGCGCAGGACTGGGCCTCGGTGGTAAACAGCGCCGCGGCAAGGGCGCGCGCGGTCGGGTGCTCGAATATTGCCTCCAGTTCGAAGGAGCAGCCCAATCTGGCTTCTATTTCCGCAAAGACCCGGATGGCTGCAAGCGAATGGCCCCCGTGAGCGAAGAAGTCATCATCCGCACCCAACGCCGGCGCATCGATCGCGGATCGCATCGCATGGAGGATAGCGACGAGCGGCTCATCCGCCTCTGCATCGTCTGTTCCGATGACCGCATGGATCGGCTGAGAACGACCGGCATCGACCAGCTTGCCCGCCAGCGCAGCCATATCGACTTTTCCGTTCGACAGCCGGGGAAACGACTCTGTGATTTCGATCCTTGCCGGGAGCATGTAGGGGGGCAGACGTTCCGAAAGGATCGAACGTATCCGCTGCACCGATGTTGCAGGGTCCGAGACAACGACGATCAGTATCAACTCTTCCATGTGGTCGTCGCGGGGCGGGAGCACAGCCGCCTCCGTCACGCCCGGAACGGCGAGCGCCGCGATGCGTATTTCCTCCAGTTCGATGCGATGCCCATGATGTTTCACCTGTCGATCGCGGCGGCCCAGGAAGATCAGGTTTCCTTCTCCGTCACGGCGCCCGAAGTCGCCGGATCGATAGATGCGGGTGTCTGGAGCATGCGGCAGGAAAGCAAAGCGCGCCGCATCGCGCTCCGATGCATTGACATAGCCGAGGGCAACGGCGGGACCGCCGATGCAGATTTCGCCGATCGCACCGTCCAGTACCGGGCGCAGCCGGTCGTCCAAAATCCAGATCTTCTGATTACCGATTGATCTACCCACATTCTGAAGTGCCGTTTCCGCACCGAGCCGCTTGAAACTCGAAAATACCGTGGTTTCGGTGATCCCGTAGCCGTTCAGGAATGTGGTCTGCGGGAGTTGCGGCATGATCGCATGCAGCAAGGTCAAATTGACCGGTTCGCCTCCGAATACGACCCATTTCAACCCCGAGGCTCTCAAGCCGACGAGTTCCGGGGCAAGATGATCGAAAGCCGAAGGAACCTGGGAGAGCACCGTAATGCCGTCTTCGGATATCCGTTCGGCCAAGGCTCTGGGATTCCGGCGATCCCGCTCTCCGAGAAGAACGACCCTGCCTCCACGGGAAAGCGGCACAAAGGTTTCCCAGATCGAAAAATCGAAATGGAAGGCATGAAACACGCTCCAAGCCTCCTGCCCATGAGGCGCGATCACTTCTTCTGCGGCCAGAACCAACGATCGCGCCGAGGAATGCGCGACGAGAACGCCTTTGGGGCGTCCCGTCGAACCTGAAGTGTAGATGACATAGGCCGCATCCTGCGGCTGCACCAATCTGCGCGGCAGTGGTTCTCCACCCCGACGCCCCTTCTCGAGGGCGTCCAGGCAAATCCGCCTGCACTTCGGCGGAAACTCTGCCTGAATCCTGTGAATGCGATCCTCGACCACGGCGAGCGCGCCGCTGTCTTCCAGAAGATCGTGCAACCTTTGGGGGGGATCCGCAGGATTCAAGGTCAGGAAGGCATGTCCTGCCTTCAGGATCGCCAACTGGACCTCGACGATCCGATCGGTCCTGTCGAGGTGAATGGCGACGACCCCGCTCTCTTCCCCCAGTTCGTCCATCAGAACATCGGCCAGATGCGTGGCTGCAAAATCGAGTTCGCCGTAGCTTCGGCGCCGTTCGCCATAGACCAGCGCGGTTCTGTCCGGGGCATGCCGAGCCCACCGTTCGAAACCCGCATGCAGCGGCTGGTCATCACCGAGGAATTCATCGGTATCGGCGGCGGGGGTGAGTACATCGGCGACCGGGCAAGCCGGCTCCTGTCCGAAAACCTCCATCATCGCGCAGAACTGTTCAGCAAGTCTTCGTATCGAGGAAGCATCGAACAATGTCGCATCGTAATCGAGGCGCATCGTCCAATGCCCCGCCCGCTCCACGAAAGTGAAGATCAGGTCGAGCTTGCTCTGCTCCAGTTCCGTTTCCGCAAGGCGCACCTCGCCTGCAAGCGCTTTGCCGTGCTTTTCCGGCGTGTTCTGGACGACGACCATGGCATCGAAGAGTGCGCCGAGACCGGGCTTGTCGGATCTTGCGAGATCCCTGACGATGAGATCGAAGGGATAGAGTTGATGTTCGAGCGCACCAAGACAGGTTTCCCGGACACGACTCAGAACATCGAGGAAGGTGTCCTGTCCGGAGATCTTCATCCGCAGCGGCAGGCTGTTCACGAAACATCCGAGTTGATCCTCGAAGCATTGCCGGGTTCGCCCGGCAAAAGGCGCGCCAAGAATGAAATCCGATTGCCCTGACCAACAGTGGAGCAGGATCCCCGCCAGGCTCGTGAATGCCATGAAGGGGCTGGCATCCCGCCGTAAGGCCAGATCTAGGAAAGCGCCGGCGATCCCCGTCGGCAGGGGTATCTGCAATACAGCGGCCTCGCAGGTCCGGTCCATCCTGCGTGGGCGATCGGTCGGAAGCTGCAAACGATGCGGCAAGGGATCGAGGCTCGATTGCCAATAGTCACGCGCCAGTGCGCCCGATGGTCCCGCCAGCCAGCGGCTCTGCCATGCGGCAACGTTGCGGTGCTGCAATCGCAGGGGGTCTTCATCGATCGCAGCCCCCTGCAATGCCGCGCGATAGGCATCTTCCAGCGCATCGACAAGAAGCCCCATCGACCATGCATCGGTGATGACATGATGCTGGGTCATCCAAAGAACGTCAGGGGACCCGTTCGATCGCAGCAGACCTATTCGCAGCAGCGGCCCCGAGGCCAGATCGAATGGCCTGCCGTGCAACCGGCCCAGTACGTCCTCCTGCGCCATATCCACCGGTCGTTCAATCAACTCGGCCCGCAACATGCCCGGTGTGAAGGGATGTACGACTTGCTCCAGTTCCTGCCCCGAAAGCCGGAACGTCGTCCGCAGGATTTCATGACGTTCGACCAGACTGTCCAGGGCCCGCTGGAGCGGGGCAAGTTCCCAGCGCCCGGCAAGCCGGATATCGAGCGGAACATGATAGGCCAGTGACTTGCGCGCATCACGGCTGAGTATCCAGAACCGGCGCTGCGCATGCGTGGCCTTTCCATCCGCTTCCGCGTCGAAGTCGCCCGAATCCAGCGGCGGCGCTTGCGCAATGCGTGTCGCCAGATCGGCCGGGGTCGGCGCCTCGTAGACATCCCGCACCGTCAGCATCAGTCCCAATTCATCGGCAACCCTTGCGATCAGGCGTACGGCTGTCAGCGAATTTCCCCCTGACCGGAAAAAATCGGCATCGGGGCCATGCCTTCCCCCGATCAACGCACCGAAGACCTTGCAAACCCAGGACAGGACATCGGCCGCTTCGGCAACCGCTGATGCGAGTTCCGCGGGCGTTTCCACTTCGAGGAAAGTCCCCAGCGCCCTGAAATCGACCTTTTCGCTCGCATTGCGCGGTACTGCCGCGATTATCAAACACCGGTCGGGAATCATCGTCGCTGGCAAGCGCTCGGCGAGGAATGCCCTGACCTCTTCCGCCCGCAATTCCGCGCCTTCACGCGGCACTACGAAGAGAACAACATCTTCGCCACCGGATTCACTGCCAGAAACCTTGTGCAGAACGGCGTCGCCCACGCCGTCGCACTTTCGCGCAAGGTCGAGAATCGTACCGGGAGCGACGCGAACACCCCGAATCTTGATGAAAGCGTCGCTGCGTCCGACGAAATGAAGAACACCGGAACAAGATAAACGAGCCGTATCGCCCGAGAGATAACTACGCCGATTGCCCAAGGCGGGTACTTCGGCAAATCGCTGCGCGAAAGCCTCGTCGGGATCCAGGTAGCCCAGGGCGAGACAGGCCCCCGTCACTGCAAGCTCACCCTTCATGCCCAGCGGCATAAGTCGTCCAGAGCGGCTGAGGATATGGACGGCACAATTGGCAATGGGGCGCCCGAGCGGTGCCGGAGCTTCATCGGACAGATTCGTGCAGTCCTGCCAGGTCGCATCCACCGTCGTTTCGGTTGCTCCCCAGCCATTGATGAGCCGTGCCTTTCCGCCGCCCAGAACCTGACGGAACGCGCCGACCAGTGCCCCGGTCAGTTCTTCAGCACCGGCAAGCACCCAGCGAAGACTGCCTAGCTGCGCGGCGACACCGAAAGCCCGGCTATATTCCAGCAATGCCCTCAGCGGAGCGGGAACGAGATCGATGACGGTTACATGCTCTGCTGAAATGACCCGCACGACCGCCGCCGGATCGCGTTCTGCACCGGTCTCCAGAAAATGCGTTCGCCCGCCGACGCAGAGAAGGCGCAGCATCTCGCACCAGGCGGGATCGAAAGACTGCGCCGTACGGGCAAGCGATACGTCCTGCTCTCCCAACCGATAGACCAAAGCCAGCCAGCGCATCCGGTTTGCCATCGCCGCATGGGAAACCGCCAGACCTTTAGGCTCGGCGGTGCTCCCGGTCGTGAAGATCACATAGGCGATCCCATTGCCTCTCGCGCCCGGCAGACTGGACCGGGCATCCGGATCGTCGTCGATATCGGCGGTGGCATCGTCCATGTCTATCCAGACCTGCCCGCTTTCCAGGAAACCCGGAGCCGGCCCCTTGCCGATCACGATATCCGTTCCCGAAAGCCGCAACATGACCGTCAGGCGGTCGGCGGTCTGTCCGGGATCGAGCAGCAGGACTCCGGCACCGCAGCGATGGGCGGCCAGTATCCCTACAAGCAGTGCGCAGCTGCGATTCATGAACACCGCAATCGTCGAACCAGCGCCCACGCCTGCCGCAAGCAAGGCGCGGGCCTGCCGCGCGGAACGATCTTCCAACTGCCGATACGTCAGCCTTTCGTCCTTGCAGGACACGGCGATGTTTTCCGGCGTTCGAGCCACCTGATCCAGGAACAGGCCGTCGATCGTATCCGGACCCTCGAAAGCGATCGTGGGTCCGGCAATTTCGGCCAAGTTTAGAAAGTCTGCCTCGTCAAGCAAGTCGAGATCGTCAAGGGCAACCTCGGGTGCCCGAACCGCGTGCGCCAACAACCGCGCAGCGTGGACCGCGAGCCTCTCGATCACCGCAACGGGTGCAACACCTTCCACATGCACGCGCGTCCAATCGTCGCTCAACCACAAGGCGATGACGCCATGATGATCGCCTTGCCTGGCACATTCCCTGCTGCCGGTCAGAAACAAGTCGCCTGCGACAGGCTCCGCCGTCATGCACTCCCCGGTGTCGTCGCCTGCGGCCAGCAGCGCACCGAAACAGAGGCTGCCGCCAAGCTCTCGCCGGAAACGGACCCATTCTCCGTCCAGCCACTCGAACCGCGTGGTGACGTCTTCGTCGAGATATCGGTAAAGCAAGACATGTACGAGCGCGCGCAGGATGTCCTGCATGCTCCACTCGGCTTCCCGGCTGAATGAAGACAAGGCTTCGATCGCGGAATCCGAAAGTTGCACCGAACTTTCCGAGCGACCTTCGGCTCGGTCGTGCGGCCAGACAAGCCCGTTCGCGAGGCGATCATTCTGCGTCACCATGGGGCGCTGCGGAGCCGCGAACGCAGGATGGCCATTCATGAAATCTGCGCCATTTCCAGAACATTGGCCAGTTCATCCACGAAACGCGACACGAGGCGATCCGCGTCCTCGTCGGCAAGGCGTTCCCGGCGATACTCAAGACGCAGATCGCATCGTGCCGGAAACGCCGCGGGGTCGTAATCCACGAACAGCGTAAAGGCGTAATGGAACCGGTCCACCGCCTCGAACCCGACTTCTTCCAGTCCGCCGAAGCCGGACTTCGCATGGTGCATCTGGATGAAGTTGAAGCAGGCATCGAAAAGGTGATCGCGGCCCGCCTCTGCCAACATTCTGGCAAGCGGATACGTTTCGAACGGCGCCATGGCATCGAGTTCGGCTTGCACGGTATCGAGACGCGGCGGCGAGGCCAGGACAAAGGGAGCAACGTTCCAGAACAGTCCGGTTGCGCCCAGCGGATCGCTCAGCCGCGTGGAGCGCCCGTTGACCACGATGCCGATCGGCGGCGGCTTCCCATTGCCCTGCGCAAGTGCGGCCGCGAAAGCGGCCAGGCAGGCGGTCTTCGGACGAATGCCCTGCGTGCGCCCAAGAGCCGCCAATGCGGATGCAAGCGCCTCGGGAATTTTGACATCCTTGCGCGCGAACAATGCCCGGTCTTCCCCGGCCACGATCTGCGGAGCGGGGACGGGCGCAGCTCTACGCCACCGTTCACGCCAGAAGGCCAGCGCGGCACTCGACTGGCCCGCACGGACGTCTTCCGCCACGAATTCTCTATAGCTTGGTCCCGGAGTGACCTCGGCAAGTTCGAGGACGCCTTGCTTGGCAGCCGTGTAGAACGCGGCAAAATCGTTCTCGAGAAGAATGCTGCTCCAGCCGTCCATCACGGCATGATGCGCGGCCAATATCATCTCGAACGCATCCTCGCCGAGCAGAACGAGATGAAGGCGAGCGAAAGGCCCCGAACATTGACCGGGACGAAACCGATGCTTCCGCTCCCCCGCAAAGATTTCCGCTGCACGAGCAATGCGATGATCTTTTGCCAGAGCGGTGAGATCACTGACTTTCAGATCGAATGCGGCTTCCGGCAGCTCGACCTGAACGATTAAACCGTCATCGATGATCGCAAAGCCGGTTCGCAGGATCGGATGGCGGCGCACCAGTGCCTTTGCCGCAAGCGACAAGGCATGTCCGGATAGGCCTTCATCGCGTACCCGCCATCGGGCGAGACAATGATATACCCCGTGCGCAAGCGCGGGTGGCTCCTCTGCCCAGCGCAACATCAGCTGCTGCATTCCCGATATCGGGAATGCACGCTCCCATCCGGCGGGAAGCCGAGCCTGCTGGGTAGCACTCAGCGCCAGTTCGCCCTGGACGACGATCGGCGCCTGCCCTGCGGTGCGGTCGTCGAGAGCACGAGCGAGAGATTGCAGCGTCCGGTGGTCGAGCAGATCCAGCACATCGACCTCGAAACCCCGTTCGCGAAGCGAATGGACGGCCTGGATCATGCGGATGGAATCGCCCCCGAGCCGAAAGAAGTCCGCGTCCTCGTCGATATCTTCGATCTGCAGCGCCTCGCGCCAGACGTCGAGAAGCACGGCTTCGGTCGGCGATGTCACACGAAACGCAGCCTGCGCGGTTCTCATGGCCTGCGCCTGCCGATCGAGGCCGGACGGATCGACCTTGCCGTTCGGCTTGCGGGAAATAGCTTCGATCGCGTGAAGCTCGGCGGGAATCATGTATCCGGGAAGCTTGCTCTCAAGCCCACGCCGCACCTCATCCTCGATCCCGGCATGTTCGCGATCTGCCGGAACGAAGAAGCCCTGAAGCCGCCCCTTGGTCAGGATGACCGCCGCTTCCTCGACAAGATCGATAGCGAAGAGCGCCCGTTCGATCTGTCCCAGTTCGACCCGCCGGCCACCGATCTTCACCTGCTCGTCACGGCGGCCCAGATAGTGAAGCTGCCCTTCGCTGTCCCATGCGGCGAGATCTCCGGAGCGATAGTGCCGCAGACCGTCCGGGCCGGTCGAAAAACCGCCGGTGTCATATGCGGCGGCGCCAAGATAGCCTTGCGCCAGCCCTGTTCCGCGGATCACCATTTCCCCGATCACGCCGCGCGGCACAGCCCTTCCAAGCGGATCGATGATCTCAACGGATTTGCCCGCCGATGGTCGTCCGATCGGCACCCGGGCCGCAGCGAAATCCGGCGGCACGTGATAAAGACTGGTGTTGACTGATGCCTCGGTCGGCCCGTATCCATTGAAAAGGGACAGTTTTCCGGCCAATCTCAGGAAATCCCGCGCACGTGCCGGTTCGGCAGCGGAAATCGCCACCCTGAGGTCCGGAAGAGTTTCGGGCGTCAGCATAGCCAGGAACGGTGGCGTCACCGTCAGCAGGCTGACCCTGTTTTCGCGCAGGCAAGCCAAAAATGCAGCCTGATCCTGCAAGGCACCCTCGGCCGGACAGACCAGGGTTGCCCCGGCGGCCAGTGGCGTGAAGATATCAAGAAGCCCGCCGTCGAAAAACGGAGCCATGAACATCAGGCAGCGATCCCCGCTCCCCACTTCCATCTGCCTGACATGATCGACAACGGTATTGGCAAGTCCTTCATGACCCAACAGGACACCTTTCGGCCGACCTTCGGATCCCGAGGTGAAATATACCGCGGCAAGATCGTCGGGCGCGGGCAGGTAGGGCACTTCGCCGGGTATTGTATCCCACCCGGCGGCCTCCAGGGCCGGACAGATCACCGAAGCATCAGAAAGATCGAATGCCAGATCGACCCGGCTCGGCGGCACGAGAACCGCCCTTGCAGCCGATTGGGCCAGAATGTCCGAAATGAACTCGGTCGGCGCCGCCGGATCGAAGGGCACCACGCTGGCCCCGGACAGCAATACCCCAAGAAACGCGATTACCGTCTCGCTGGAACGCGTCGCCGCGATCGCAACACGTGCACCGCTCCCAATAGCGAAACGCGAAGTCAGGTGGCCGGCAAGCTGCAAGGCCTCGGCTTCCAACTCAGCATAAGTATGAGTCCGTGACGGCGAGATCAGCGCTACGGCCTGGGGCGTCTTGGCGGCCATGTGCCGAAACAGGCCCGCAAGCGTGGCGCCGGCCCCGCTTGGCGGCCCGCCTTGTCCGAACCTTGCAAGCTCCTCCCGTTCGCTGGTGCCGCACATCGCAATGTCGCCAATCTCGACCTCCAATCTCGCGAGACCATCCAGGATCACGTCGAGATGACCGGCCAGCAGCACGGGAAATCCTTCAGGCAGGACACCTTGCGGATCATCGAGGCGATACTGGCCCTTGCCATCATCGCCGAAACGAAACACCAGGCAATCGGGGCTGTCGCTTTCGTGCGCACCATGAACCCGCCGGTCCCAAACAAGCGCAACCACATTGTCGGAGCGAACGGAGGCCGGCTCCCGGTCGTAAGCGCTCTCCGCGACTTGCTGAGATTGCAGAAGCCACTCCCGGCCGTTCATGCGCTCATCCATATCGTAGCGGAAATGGATGAAACCGTCCTCGGCACTTGCATCCCGCCCTGCCCCCAGGGGCGGCCCGGCGAACTCCACGGGCGAGGCGCCGTAGCGATGAAAGACGAGGGCAAGCGCACCTTGCAGGACGGCGAGTTCCGACAGGGGATCACCACCGCAGACCCGGTCGAGAAATGCTTGACTGCCGTCCGAAAGGACAAGCGGCCAACCGCCAACGGGTGCAGGACTACCGCCTCCGAGGAAGAGGTCGCTGCCGGCTCGCGGCTCTGACGCTTCGGACGCACGGATAACCGACGATGTCTCGGTCACAGACAGATCTCCCGCTGAAGATACAGACGCTCGGCCTCACGTCCCTGCGCGATGCAGGCCGTTACGAAACGGTCGGATTCCACCATCGCCAGATCGCCATCCTGATATTCGAGATCGAGGATGTGCCCCACCCAGGGCTCCGCGCCCATCGCATAGACGTAGACGCGGGATGGGTCGAAACAGCTGACCATATCCAGCCCCTCGGCGGCATTGCTGCCGCGCCCGCGACGTGCCTGGTCGTTTTCACGGGTCGTCCGGTGATCGAACAATGCGCCATAGACCCACGACAACGGAGCCCCTTCGCATTCCATTCCCAGAAACAGCGTATCCACCGGGCCCGTAAGTGCACGAATATTGCGGTAAAGCTCCGGCGACAGGTTACAGCTATCGGCCGCTATCAGCATGGTCGCAGTGCCCAGGCGCAAGTGGTAGGTCGTCTTGCTCTGGACCAGAAGATCGTGATGCTCGCCGATGAACGGAAGCGCTGTCAGTTCCCCGTCTGGCCCAAGACGAACGCTTTCCAGTTCGCTCAGGCTTAGAACGTCCTTGAAGCCGAGTGCGGCCAGCATGAGTGCCAGCGACGGGTCCTGCAACGAACCGCCGGTATTGCGGGGTACGATTACCCGGCCGATGCAATGGCGCAGTTGCAGCAATGTCTCGAGAACGACATGGTCATGGTGGGCATGGGTGATAAACACGAAGTCGATGCGCTCGGGAAGATCCTGAAAACTGAAGCGCGCGGGTCCTTCTTCGCCCCCGTAGCTCACCAGCGGGTCGACGAGAATCGAAATGCCGCCGGCTTCGATCAATAGACAGGCATGGCCGAAATAGCGGATCCTAGGCCGGTTTCCCTGGTAGGAAGGTCTGGGCGGCGGCGGCTGTTCCGTCAGCAACGACATGAGTTGGCCAACCTGCCTTTCGTCAAGCACGCCGCCGAAAGCATCGCACAGGCATTCCAGCGAAGTGGCCTTCGTCCGCGCTGAAAACAGCGTATCCAATGCCGGAGAAGCGAAGGAAATCGGGATGTCCAGCGCCCGGGCATCCGGGAGGCGGGGGGTCGAAAAGACGAACGGCCGCTTTTCCTCCTGCCGCGTGATCTTCAGGGAAAGCATCTGCTGCCCGTCGTCGTACAGGGGACTGCTGTAGAGCAGCGCTTCGAAGAAGCGGAAATCGGGCCGATGGTGGCGGTCGTAATAGAGTTCGACCCGCCCTCGCAAAATTTCCGGCACTTCGCGGTAGAGGGCTTCGAGCGAGCCGCCCTTGCCCTGTTCCCGTAGCAGCGCGCCCAGATCCCGAACGGCCTGCGTGAAGGCCATTTGCGCGGCGCATCTCTCACGGGTCTGCGTGACAAGAGTTGCGACCTCCGGGACGAGGTCGGCGGAAAGATCGATGAAAGGGCCGCTTCGCAAAAGAGGATTTCGCAGCGATGCCGCATGAAGGTCTGGCGACTTCACGAAGGATTCCATCGCACGCAACTGGCGTTCGACGACAGTAAAGGCCGCAGTGCCCGGCGATATCAGGTTTGTCCATGCGAACCACCTGCCCACCAGCGGTTCCGCCTGAACGTCCTGGCGAAGGAACAGATTCCCGCTTTTCATGCCTGGTGGAGTACCCGGGGCGAAAGGCGTCTGAGAGCGGAGAAAACCTCGGCGAAAGACGAAAGGACGAAATACCTCGGCTGCAACTCCCTGGGCTGGAAGGACGCTTCCAGTACGCGATCGAGATCGAACGCTTCAATGTTCGCCGCCGCCTCCCGAATATTGCGCATTTCGGCAGTGGACGTGACGATCGCGGCGCCGAGAACTTTGACGAGGCCATCCTCCCTGACAAGGCCGGTCTCAAACGTGAACCAGAACAGCGCCGCAAGACGCCGCATCAGATCGCGGTCAAAATTTCCCCTGAGCGCCACTTCCCCGAACAGACGATGAGCCAGAGCGCCCCGCCTGGTAAGAAGGTAAGGCACATGCCCATAGATATCGTGAAACATGTCGGGCAAGGCGGCGAATTCAAGTTCGGCGCGCGATCGTATCTCTATCGCGACGGGAAAGCGCTTTCGGGCAACTTCCCTGAAAAAGAACGCGTCGTCACTCAATCCGCTGGCCGCCGTCAGTTGCCAAGGCGTGTGAAACAGCAAACGCCTGTTTATCGCGGAAAGGCGGGACAGGGATCTGGCATGACGGTCAAGCTTCTCCAGCCCATAGAGGTATTCGCGGCAGGCATTTGCACAGACGTTGCGGTGATGGCGGGCGACCAGAAGTCGCCACGTTTCGCAATCGGTTTGCGAGTAATCGCTGGACGATCGAGCGCTTTCAATTGTCAGCATATGGCCATTCACCCGCAAAGACCGAACCATGGCTACATCTACGAACAAACCCTCATAAACTTAAAACGAAGAGGATTTTCCAGATCGCATTTTACTTATCGAATCAAGAAATTTCAGCAAATCTATCGAAATAGATCGATCACACAATATTAAAGTGAAAATAAACTTTGCACCAAAATGGTTGTTTCTATTTTTTAATATGAAACCGGCAAATCACGCGCAGCACCCGCGCGACATTGCCTTCCACGCCATCGTCGAGATTCATTATTAACTGACGAACCACACACAGCGAATTGGCGCTCCACGGAACGACCGCGCAAAACCCACCTGCCCCCTCAGCCGCCTTGCCGAGAAAGCCCTTCGAAAGTGCGGTGGCATGACCGCGATCTCATTGAAATGTACCAATCCGGGAACCGCGAACCGGCAGGCGTGTTTTGCCCTTCGCAATTGCCTCGGTTATGCCGGTAAGCAGGGGCAGAAGGTAAAGGGCGGAATGAAACGGCGCGGGCGTTAACGGGTGGGCGCACAGGAGATGGGGTCGATGAAGGGCATGGCGGGCAATGCCGAGGGGTTTCTGTCCTGCGGCGGTGATCTCGCGCGCCGCATTGCCGTGTTCGACTGGTCCGCAACCCCGCTCGGCCCGATCGGGGCCTGGCCCGCCAGCCTGAAGCAGACCCTGGGGTTCATGCTGCCTTCGCCGGTGCCGCTTGTCCTGCTCTGGGGCGAGCAGGGCGTGATGCTCTACAACGACGCCTATTCCCGCTTCGCTGGCGCGCGCGACAGCCGCCTGCTCGGCTCGAACGTCCGCGACGGCTGGGAAGAAGTGGCCGACTTCAACGACAACGTGATGAAAGTCGGCCTTGCGGGCGAGACACTCAGCTACCGCGACCATGTCCTGACCCTGCACCGCGACGGCCATCCGGAACAGGTCTGGCTGAACCTCGACTACTCGCCCGTGCCCGGCGACGACGGCCAGCCCGCGGGCGTGATCGCCGTGGTGGTCGAGACGACCGAGGCCCATGCCGCCCGCCAGGCCCTGCTGCAAAGCGAGACCCGGCTGCGTTTCCTCGACGACCTCGGCCGTAGGGTAAGGGACTGTCCCGGCGCGGATCAGATCCTGGCGATCACCGCGCGGATGACCGCCGAACATCTCGGCGTCTCGCACTGCGCCTATGCCGACATGGACGCCGACGGCGACGGTTTCACCATCCGGGGCGACTGGCACGCGCCGGACCTCTCCTCGATCATGGGGCACTACAGCCTCGCCGATTTCGGCGCGCGGGCCGTGAGCGACCTCAATGCCGGACGCCCGCTCATCATTGCCGACAACCGCCGCGAACTGCCGCCGGAGGAGGCGCGGACCTTCCAGAACATCGGCGTTATCGCCACGATCTGCATGCCGCTGGTCAAGGAAGGTCGCCTCACCGCGCTGATGGCGATCCACGACCGCGACGCCCATACCTGGAATGACTACGAACTCGGCGTGATCCGCGAAGTGACCGAGCGGTCCTGGGCCCATGTCCAGCGGGTCGGCGCCGAAGGGCAACTTCGCGAGCGTGAGGCCTTCAACCGCCAGATCCTCGACAGCGCGATCGACTACGGCATCGTCGCCACCGATCCCGAGGGGCGGATCACGCTCTGGAACGCGGGCGCCGCCGCGATGCTGGGGTGGAGCGAGGCGGAAATGCTGGGCCAGCCGATGGCCACGTTCTTCACGCCCGAAGACCGCGACCTCGGTCGCCCCGCCGCCAAGCGGCGCGAGGCACTGGATACCGGCCGCGCCCATGACGCCCGCTGGCACTTGCGCAAATCTGGCGAGCGGTTCTGGGGCCTCAGCGAAATGACCCCGCTGCGCGATGCGGCAAGCGAAGCGATCGGCTTCGTCAAGCTCATGCGCGACCGCACCCCGGAGCATCGCGCGCAGGAAGCGCTCAACCAGAGCGAAGAACGCCTCCGCCGCGCCCAGCGGGCAGGCGGCGTTGGGCTGTTCTCGATCGACATCCCGGCCAACAGCATCGACGGCACCGAGGAATTCTGGCGCATATACGGCATCGATCCGGCGCAGGAACCGGGCGGCGTCCCCACAACCGATCGGATCGAACAGCTGGTCGTCAAAGATGACCACCACCTGGTCTCAACGCAGTCGCGGCGAAAACAGGGGGAAGCACAGCTCGATGTCGAGTACCGCATCCACCGTGCCGACAACGGCGAGGAACGGGTGATCGCGCGCAAGGCCGATTTCGAATACGACGCCCACGGTCGCCCCGCCCGGATGATCGGCGTGGTGCAGGACGTGACCGACCGCCGCCGCATCCAGCGCGCGCTGGAAAAGAGCGAGGCGCAGTTCAGCACTCTCGCCCAGAACATGCCCAACCAGGTCTGGACCGCCCGCGCCGACGGGCGGATCGACTGGATCAACGACCGCGTCTACATCTACACCGGCCGCTCTCGCCAGAGCCTGGGCAGCGAGGGCTGGACTGAGGCACTCCACCCCGAGGACCGTGCCGAAACCCAGGAAAAATGGGCGCGCTCGGTGGCCACCGGTCATGTCTTCGAAACCGAGTTCCGCCTGCTTGACGCCCATGGCGGTTATCGCTGGCACCTCTCCCGCGCGCTGCCGCTGGTCGATCTGAGCGGCGAGATCAGCGCCTGGATCGGCACCAATACCGAGATCGAAGCGCAGAAGCAGGCCGAGGCCGCCTATGCCCAGGACCGCGACCGCCTTTGGTCGATCAGCCGCGATCTCATGTTGGTCTGCGATCATTCGGGCATGATAACCGCCGTCAATCCCTCGGCCGAGCGGCTGCTCGGCTGGCACGAGGGCGAGATGCTGGGCCGCCGCATCGCCGCCTTCATCCACCCCGACGACCGCGCGGTGACGGCTTCGGCGCTGGCGCGCATGGCCGGCAGTGTCGTACCGGAAGCCGAGGCCGAAGCCGAGACCGTCGCTTTCGAAAACCGTCACCGCACGCGCGGCGGCGACTATCGTCTGATCGCCTGGACCGCCGTGCCGGACGGCGACCGCATCCACGCCGTCGGCCGCGACGTTACAGAACAGCGCGCGGTAGAGGATGCCCTGCGCCAGAGCCAGAAGATGGAAGCGGTAGGTCAGCTCACCGGCGGTATCGCCCACGACTTCAACAACTTGCTGCAAGGCATTACCGGTAGCCTCGACGTAATGCACAACCGGCTGGCGCAGGGGCGCACCGCCGATCTCGAACGCTGGCTCCAGGGCGCCCGCACGTCGGCCGAGCGCGCCGCCTCGCTTACCCACCGCCTGCTCGCCTTTTCCCGCCGCCAGCCGCTCGATCCGCGGCCGGTTCGCGCCAATCCGCTGATCGCCTCGATGGAAGACCTGCTGCGGCGGACCCTGGGCGAGCATATCGACCTCGAATTCGTGCTCTCCGGCGGCCTCTGGCAGACACGCTGCGATCCCAACCAGCTGGAGAACGCGATCCTCAACCTCGTCATCAATGCCCGCGATTCCATGCCGGACGGCGGCAAGCTGACGATCGAGACCTGCAACGCCCATCTCGACGAGCACTACGTCGCCCAGCAACGCGACCTGCGTCCCGGCCACTATGTCTGTATCGCCATCAGCGACACCGGCGTCGGCATGAGCCGCGAGGTGGCAAGCCGGGCCTTCGAGCCCTTCTTCACCACCAAGCCGACCGGCCAAGGCACCGGTCTCGGCCTCTCCATGATCTATGGCTTCGCGCGGCAGTCGGAAGGTTATGCCCGGATCTATTCCGAGGAAGGCATGGGCACGAGCGTCAAGATCTTCCTGCCCCGCCATCGCGGCGTCGAGGACCGGATGCACGGCGAGGACGAAAGCCCTCACCTTCCGGAAGCCGTCGAGGGGGAGGTTGTACTGGTGGTCGAGGACGAGTCCGTCGTGCGCGGCCTCATCATCGAAGTGCTGGACGAACTGGGCTATACGGCGATCGAGGCGGTGGACGGCCCTTCCGGCCTCGAAATCCTGCAATCCGGTCGGCGTATCGATCTGCTTATCACCGATATCGGCCTGCCGGGACTGAACGGCCGGCAGGTGGCAGACGGCGGACGCTCGGCCCGACCCGGCCTCAAAGTGCTGTTCATGACCGGCTATGCCGAGAATGCCGCCGTTGCCTCCGGTTTTCTCGAACCGGGTATGGCGATGATAACCAAGCCCTTTGCCATGGACACGCTGGCGAAGCGGATTCGCGAAAGCATCGAGGATTGAGCGCATGACCGAGGGGAATTCCGTGGAGGGGCTGCGGGTGCTGGTCGCCGAGGACGAAGTGCTGGTGGCGATGCTGCTGGAGGAGATGCTGGACGATCTCGGCTGTCGGGTCGTCGGCCCGCATGCCACGCTGGCGGATGCGCTGGAGGCCAGCCGCGAGGGCTCGTTCGATGTCGCGGTGATCGATATGAACCTGGCGGGCGAGCGTGCCGATCCGGTCCTGGCCGAACTCGGCGCACGGGCCGTGCCCTTCGCGATCGCCAGTGGCGGCAACTGGGACCTGCCGCATCCGCCTGCCTTCCTGCTGAACAAGCCTTATACCTTCGCCCAGCTTGCCGAGGCGGTGAAAGCACTGGAGCGGGCGCGAGGATAAGCGGCACGATCTGCGTCCCGCTTTCTTCAAGCCAGCCGCAAGGAAAGGGGAGCCGCGCCTTCGGGAGAACGACGAGGGTTCGGAGTCGAGCCGCCTTCACTGGACCTCACCCAAGAATTCCCATACCTCTCCGTCTGTTCCGACGGCCAAGAGAAAGCGTATCTGCGATGTCGACAATCCCGGCGCCTCTCTCCGTTCCAGCCGCGCCCGACCGGCGCCAGAGGCTGAAGGCCATCGTCGCAGGCTCCACCGGCAATCTCGTCGAATGGTACGACTGGTACGCCTATTCCGCCTTCACGCTCTATTTCGCACCGCACTTCTTTCCGGACGAGGACCGCACCGCCCAGTTGCTGAGCGCGGCGGCGATCTTCGCGGTAGGCTTCCTGATGCGCCCGGTCGGCGCCTGGCTCATGGGCATCTATGCCGACCGCAAGGGGCGCAAAAGCGGGCTGACGCTATCGGTCGCGCTGATGTGCGCGGGGTCGCTGCTGATCGCGGTGACGCCTTCCTACCAGTCGATCGGCATCGGCGCGCCGCTGCTGCTGGTGCTGGCCCGGCTGATGCAGGGACTGTCGATCGGCGGTGAGTACGGCGCCAGCGCCACGTATCTCTCGGAAATGGCGGGACGTGAGCGGCGCGGCTTCTATTCCAGCTTCCAGTATGTCACCCTGATCGCCGGGCAACTGGTGGCGATCTGCGTGCTGCTGGTGCTTCAGGCGCTGCTGACCGAAGCGCAACTCGACGCCTGGGGCTGGCGCATTCCCTTCGTGATCGGCGGCGCGCTGGCGATCCTGGTGTTCCGCCTGCGCCGCGGCATGGCCGAGACTCACAGCTTCGAAAAGGCGCGCGCCGAGGGCGCCCCGCAATCGGGCTTCCTCGAACTGATCCGCCGCCACCCGCGCGAGACCCTGACGGTCATGCTGCTGACCGCAGGCGGCACGATCGCCTTCTACGCCTATTCGATCTACATGCAGAAGTTCCTGGTCAACACTAGCGGGCTGAGCCGCGAGACCGCCTCCGAGATCAACGGCGTAACGCTGTTCCTGTTCATGCTGCTCCAGCCGCTGGCGGGCGCGCTGTCCGACCGGGTGGGGCGCAAGCCGCTGATGGTGGGCTTCGGCCTGTTCGGCGTGCTCTGCACCTATCCGATCTTCGCCACCCTGGCGACGACCCGCGACCCGCTCGTGGCCGGAGCGCTGGTCATGGCAGGGCTGGTGATCGTCACCGGCTATACCTCGATCAACGCGGTGGTGAAGGCGGAGCTGTTCCCCGCCCACATCCGCGCGCTGGGCGTCGCCCTGCCCTATGCGCTCGCCAATACGCTATTCGGCGGCACGGCCGAGTTCGTAGCGCTGTGGTTCAAGCAGGCCGGGATCGAGCAAGCCTTCTACATCTACGTCTCGGTGATGATCGCCATCTCGCTGGTGGTCTATGTCCGCATGCGCGATACCCGGGACCATAGCCTGATCCTGGAAGATTAAGCGCAGCCCAGCCGCTTGCGCCAGTTCCAGGCGTGACCGGCCACCAGCAGGACGCTGCCTATCACCGTCAACCCGGTCTCTCCCAGCGGAAGATCGGCATGGAACAGCGCCAGCACGAGGCAGACGATCCCCGCCGTGCCGAGCAAGACCGGCCCCGCCCCGCCATGCCGCCGATAGCCGAGCACAAACGCCGCCAGCGCCGCCGGTGCCACCAGCCCCAGCGCCGCGAGGTGAAACACCTCCGACTGGAAGAAAGCCCCGAGCAGGCCGGGCAGCAGAAACAGCAGGAGCGGCAGGGCAAGACAGTGCACCATGCAGAGGGTGGACGCGGATATCGCCGTCGATTCCACAATGTCGGCCAGAAAGCGCCCCCGGATGCTGACGACATGGCTCCGGGGTTCGCAATGCTCGCTCATCGAAATCGGCTCCAGCTTGATTGAGTTATGTTACAACATTACATGGCGATGCATTCTCCGTTGAAAAGGCCTCTCCGTGAAAAAAGACTGCGACACGCTTCCCCCCATCACCGTGGCCACCGGCCCCCACGCCGAGGTTCAGCGGGAGATCGTCAGTGACGGGATCGATCTCGCCATCTGGGAGCGCGACCTCGATCCGGCACTGGTCCGGGAAATCTCGGCGCTGGACCTTGATAGCATCGACGACCTCCTGCTGGCCTGCGATACCGGTGATGCTGAGATGCAGCTAAGCGCCCTGTTGAGAGACAGCGGCTATCCGGAAAGCCCGCTGCTCTGCGCCGACATCGCCGCGCTGGCGGCGCGCCACGCCGCCCTGCTAGGCCGGCGCCGCGTCGGAATCAGGCTGGAAGTGGTCGAGACCGATGCCTGCCGCAAGTTCCATGCGGACTTCGTGACAGTGCGAACGATCACGACTTATCGCGGACGTGGAACCCAATGGCAGCGGGTCGATGAAGCCGACGATCAGTCGATCAACGAAATGCGCCCCGGCACCGTCGGCCTGTTCAAAGGCCGGCTGCTCCAAGGCGAACCGTCCATCCTGCACCGGTCTCCACCCATCGCAGACTCGGGCGAATCCCGGCTTGTGCTGGTTATCGACTCGATCGCAAGCGGCTAAGCGCCGCCCAGCCGACGCGGTTCCCTCCGCCGCGACGAACGGTGCTTCCCGTGCGATCACATCGCCGGGACCGGGCTACCTTCGGAAGCCAGAGACGTTATAACGTCTCTCCATGAAAAAGGTTTCCCTGGTCGCAGCCACCATCCTTTCCCTCGCTCTTCAGGCTCTTGCCACCCCGGCACTGGCCCAGCATCTGCAGTGCGTGCCCTATGCCCGCGCGCAGTCCGGGATCGGCATTCACGGCAATGCGGCGACATGGTGGGAACAGGCCAAGGGCACCTACAAGCGCGGCCATATGCCCGAGCCGGGTTCGGTGCTGGTGTTCAAGTCCACCGGCGCGATGCCCTACGGCCATGTCGCGATGATCCGCGAAGTCGTGGATTCGCGTCATGTCATGCTCGACCATGCCAACTGGTCCGGCCCCGGAATGATCGAACACAACGCGCTGGCGGAAGACGTCTCGGAAGCAGGCGACTGGAGCAACGTACGCGTGTGGTACGGCCCGAGCCATTCGCTCGGCTCGCGCGAAAATCCCACGTTCGGTTTCATTTACGGCAGCAGCGCCCCTGCCCCGGAACTCGCCACCGCGAAGGACGACGATGCGCCGAGCAGCGCGGGCTGATTATCGCTTCCGAGATTTCCAGATTGTAACATATTGATAACAGGGCACTCACCCTGTTGTGTAATGTTATCACATCACACTAAACGAAACCTCCTTTCCGATCCCAGGGGGTTTTCTTGTCCGTCCGTATCCTGCACCGATCCGCCGTTTCCCTGCTTGCCCTGATCCCGGCTACCGCTTTCGCCGAGGCACCCGCCCCGGAATCGCGTGAGATCCTCGTCACTTCCGCACCGCTGGAAGAAAGCATCGACGAAACGGCCACCCCGGTCGTGACTCTCTCCGGCGACGAACTCGCGCACCGCCGCCAGGGCACGCTCGGCGAGACGCTGGCCGGTCAGCCCGGCATCCACTTCGACAACTTCGGCGGCGGCGCCAGCCGTCCGGTGATCCGCGGTCAGACCTCGCCGCGCGTGCAGGTCCTGTCGGACAGCACCAATGTCCAGGACGCCTCGGGCATCTCGGCCGACCACGCCATCACCGGCGAGCCGCTGCTCCTGCGCGGTATCGAAGTGCTGCGCGGCCCGGCAGCCCTGCTCTACGGCGGCGGCGCGATCGGCGGCGCGGTGAACCTGCTCGACACCAAGATCCCGACCGCGATTCCGGCGAACGGCATTTCCGGCGCCGGCGAGGCCCGGCTCGGCACCGGCGACGACGAGCGCTCGGTGGTCGGCGGCGTCACCGTGGGCAGCGGCGCGCTGGCCCTGCGCCTCGAAGGCGCACACCGCGAGGCGGACGACTACCGCGTTCCCGGTGCCTTCGGTCAAAAGCGCGTGCCCGGATCGTGGAGCGAAAGCTCGACGTTCACTGCAGGCGGCTCGTGGGTCGGCGCGGACGGCTATCTCGGCGTCGCCTACACGCGCGTGACCGGCAGGTACGGCCTGCCCGGCCACAGCCACGAATACGAAAGCTGCCACACCCACGGGCCCAGCCTGCACTGCGGATCGCACGACGATCACGACGACCACGATCATGGCGAAGAAGACCACGATCATGAGCACGAAGAGGAAAACATCTTCGTGAAGATGCGCAGCGAGCGCTTCGACATTCGCGGCGAGTATCGCGATCCCCTGCCCGGCTTCGAGCGCGTCCGTTTCCGCATGGCCCACACCAATTACCGCCATGACGAGATCGAGCACGACGAAGTCGCCACCGCCTATCGCAACAAGGCCTTCGACTTGCGCTTCGAACTGACCCACAAGGCTGTCGCGGGCTTCCGCGGCGTCTTCGGCGTCCAGCATTCGGACAGCACCTTCAGCGGCATCCATTCGGTGGTGCAGGACGACGTGACCACATACACGCCGTTCGACATCAGCAATACCGCGCTGTTCCTCCACGAAAGCCGCGAGTTCGGCCCGGTCCGCATCGAGGCCGCCGTGCGCCAGGAATGGCAGCGCATCCGTCCGCAGACATCGCTGGCCGCCTTCATGCCGACGACCGCGCACGATCCCTTCTCGGTCTCGGCCTCGGCGCTGTGGAAAGTGGCGGACGGCTACTCGCTGGCCCTCTCGCTCGCCCGCTCGCAGCGCGCGCCGAACGTGCAGGAACTCTATGCCTTCGGCCCGCACTTCGCCTCGAACACGTATGAGATCGGCATGGTGACGGGCCGCACGTTCGAAGGCATGGCCTCGACCGAGAACCGCCTCGAAACCGGCAAGTCGATCAACCTGACCTTCCGCAAGACCAGCGGGGTGACGACCTTCACGGTGGGCGCCTATCACCAGAAAGTGGACAACTACATCTACGGCCAGACCCTCGATCAATACGAGGACTTCCGCCTGATCCACTACGTCGCCGCCGATGCCACCTTCACCGGCGTGGACGGCGAAATCCGCCATCAGGTGATCCCGCAGATAGGGGTTGCGCTCTTCGGCGACTACGTGCGCGCCAAGCTGAAGAACGATCTCGGGAACCTGCCCCGCATCCCGCCCGGCCGCCTCGGCACGCGCGTCGATGCCGCAAGCGGACCGTTCACGGCGGAGGCGGAATATTACCGCACTTTCAGGCAAGACCGCATCGCCGACTTCGAGACGGAAACGCCGGGCTACGACATGCTGAACCTGACGCTGTCCTACAAGCTCGACCTCGGCACCGACCGCTGGGCCGAACTCTTCGCGCGCGGAACCAACCTCACGAATTCCTTCGCGCTCAACCACGCCTCTTTCGTGAAGGACGCCTCGCCGCTGCGCGGACGCAACTTCGTGTTCGGTTTGCGCACCGCGTTCTAATGCAAGAACCCGGACAGACGCGGCTGGAGGGTGCCGCATCTGTCCGGGTTCAAATTCCCACCGCCCCCGACGCCACGGTCCCTGGGCGGACGGCGCGGTGGGATGAAGGAGGAGAGTTCCCGCTCTCCCCCGACCTCGGATCAGAGCTTGGCCTGAACGCCGATGAACATGCGGCGTCCGGGATAGTAAAGGTCGACCGGCATGTCTTGATTAATGTAAACCTTCGAGTATTCTTTGGTTATGTTCTGCATCTCAAAGAACACGTTAAAGTGATACTTCGGGAAGCGCAGCGTCACCTTGCCGTCCAGATAACCTTCGCCCTTGCGATAGAGCGGATTATTGCCGTTGGTGGCGCTCAGTACGGTATCCAGCCACTTCGATCGGTAGTTGTAGCTCAGGCGCGCATTCAGGAAGCCCTTGTCGTAGAACACGCTGGCATTGTAGGTGAACTTAGAAAGACCGGGATATTCCTTGAGTTCGCCGCCCGTTGCGCTGTTGGTCAGGTTCGTGCGGATCGCGCGGGCATAGGTCATGTTGCCGGTCAGGCCGAAGCCGTCGAAAGGCTGCGGCAGGAAGGTGAAAACCGTCTGACCGCTCACCTCGATACCGTCGAGCAGAGCGCCCTGCCCGTTGACCGGCTGGCGTACCGTGTAACCGACACCGTCCCCGAACAGGTCGACATTGTTGCGCACCACGTTCTGGATCACGAAGCTGGATTCGTACTTCTTGTAGTAACCCAGGCTGATCATCGTATCGGCATTGGGGTACCAGGCGAGGTTCACTTCCCACTGGTCCGCGCGATAGGGCTTCAGTGCCGGGTTACCCGCAGTACAGATATCATCGACACCGGTAATTGTCTGGTCGTCCACGCAGTTGATGTTCGGCACCAGGTCGAGCGGACGCGGACGTGCCAAGTTCTTCGCATAGTTGGCACGCAGCGAAAGTTCGGGGGTGATTTCGAGGTTGGCGTTGAAGGCTGGCAGGAAGTCCGCGTAAGTGTTCGAGAGGCGCGCTTCCTGCGCCGCGATCACCACGGTTTCCGTGCCCCCCGTGGCATTGAAGCGAGTCACGCGGCTGACGTTGGTGCCAAGCCCTTCGTCCTTGGTCCAGGTCCAACGCAAGCCCGCGTTGCCGGTAAGGCGCATGCCGAGGACTTCGGTGTCGATATCTGCCATGATATAGCCCGCCACCACGCTTTCCTTGATAAGCGCGCTCGGGATCTGGGGCAGTCCGTTCGCCTCACGCACGAGATCGTGGTTGAACCCGGACAGATCGTAGATCTGCGACAGCACGTCAGCATCGAAGGACGGATAGGCCAGCGTCGTCGGCATGCCGGAAGGCGCACCCTTCAGGCCGGAAAACAGCGGTGCGCCGCTCAGGCTACCGCCCAGCGAGGACAGCAGCGACTGATACTGGGCAGGAGTGATGTACCAGGTATTGCCGTTACGCACTTGCGCCGGGTTGTCCTGGATCACCGTGGTGTAGGAGACATTGGCGCTCTGCTGGTAGGTCATCGTCGCCGGATCGATCAGACGCGAGCCGCCGCCCTGGTAGTTCACGAATTTCTGGCGGCGGGCCTGCGCACCGAATTCGAACTTGCTGACGATCGGGTGATCGATCTCCCACTGCGCATCGAACTTGAGCTGGTCTTCGGAGTTGCTGAACTCCGCCGGGCGATACTGGAGCGCCGGGCCGTAAACCGGCAATGCCTGCCCGTTGGCTCCCGTCCGCGTGAAGTCCGTATAGACGGAAGGGTCGCCCGGATCGAATTCCGATGGGAACGAGAAGACCGGCACGCCCTGCGCGTTATTGCGATCGATCATGATCCCGGCGACGCTCGTTCCCAGCGAGATCAGGTTCGTCTGCTGGTCGGTCGTCGCCTTGGCGTGAGACCCCATGAAATCGATCCGCAGTCGATTGAGATCCCAGCGAAACCCGCCTGAGAAATATTTAGAATCCTGATCGAAGCTGAAATCGCGGCGCTGGACGCCGATGATATTGGCCGCACCGTTCCAGTTGGGATTGGCTGCGGTGCCGACGTTCACGGCATTAAGCGCAGTCTGGATGCTGGTGACGACATGGTTCTCGTTGACGGCCGAAGTGCCGAGTTGCACCCGCCGACGCGACGTGGCCCCGTTAAGTCCGGCCGCCAGTGCCGGATCGAGGTTGAAGCGCTCGATACGACCAAGGTCCACCGAGTAATTGGTGTCCTGCAGGTTCTGGTTGCGCTTGTTGATCTGCGCTTCCGCATAAGCGCGGAAGTTGTGCGCCACTTCGTATTGGAGCACGAGATTGGCCGAGATGCGCTTGTCATCGCGTTCCCAGGAACGATAACGCGGAACTGTCGGCGCCCAGTCGAAGAACTGGGTTTCGCAGGCGAGACGGCGCGCGGTGGCGGCAGAGGCGTTAGCCCCACCGACATTCGCGCAGCTCTCATAGGTATTGAAGTTCGCGTAGAGCGGATCGGCGACGGTCTTCTCAGTGGAATGGTCGAAGTCCGCCAGACGCGACCAGTTCGTGTTACTGATATAGTCCTGTCGCGTGTTCACGTCGCTATAGGTCACGTTCAGCAAAGCGCCCAGACCGTCGAGGAAGAACTTCGGCGTACCCGCGACGAAGGTGACGCGCGGGCGCCAGGTCTCGGTCGTATCGAGGTTCTGCATCGAGGCAACCGCCGTCACTAACGGCTGCTTCAGATCGAGCGGCTTGCGAGTCTGTACCCTGACGGTACCGCCGATGCCGCCTTCGGTCAGATTGACGGCATAACCCTTGTAAACGTCTATCGACTGGACCAGCTCGGTCGCGAATTCGCGAAAGTCGCCCGAACGATCGCCATTCGCGCTGACCTGGCTGACGCCGTTGATCTCGATGCGGTTGAGATCGGGTTCGACGCCGCGGATCGAGACCTTAACGCCTTCACCGAAGTCGCGGGTGAGCTGGACGCCCGTGATGCGGGCGAGCGAGTCGCCGATGTTCTTGTCCGGAAAGCTGGCGATATCGTCGGCGACGATCGAGTCCACGATCGTGTTCGCCTCGCGCTTGCGATTGGTCGCCGATTGCAGCGAGGCGCGGGTGCCGACGACGACGATGTCGTTGGCGGTCGTGATGATCTTTTCGGCGGTCTTGTCGTCGATGCGGGAAGGCGCCTGTTCTTCTCCAGACTGGACTTCCGCTTCCGAATTAGTCTGAGCAATAGCGGGGAAGGAAACCGCGAGAGATCCCGCCAAAGCCAATGCCGACACCCCTGAGAATGCGCGGCGCGAGTACTTTGAAATCAATGAATTTCTCGTATTTCCAATGGCATGCTTGCGCATATCCGGTCCCCTCTTTTAGACCTGCCGATACTGTCTGCCCGGTTTCTGCGGACACCGATCGAATCAGTTTCTAGACGAAGACTTATTGATCCGATATGTGGGATGCAATGCTATAATTTGGAAGAAACCAGTTCCACCTCGGGAGGACGATGCCCATGACGGCCAAAATCCGCGCTCTCGCGCTGCTTACGGCACCGCTGCCCCTGCTCGTTTCCGCCCTGCCCGGGCAGGCCGCGACTCCAGCCCCGATTACCGCTCAGCGCATAGCCGCCGAAACGCTCGATCGCGGCGCCGTGGCAGTTCCCGCGAAGGACGGCGGCATCCTCGTAAGCTGGCGTTTGCTGGCCAGCGATCCAAAGAACGTCCGCTTCCGCGTACTGCGTGACGGCAAGCCGCTGCACGTCACCAAACCGGGCGAGGCAACGACTTTCGTCGACACATCCGGAACCGTCGCAAGCCGCTACGCCGTCGAGCGCATCGGCGACCGCGCCGGACCCAAAAGCGCCATGGTCTGGGACAAGGGATACCTGTCGATCCCTCTCGAGCCGCCGGCAGACGGCGTGACACCGGCGGGCGAGGCCTATTCCTACACCGCCAACGACGCCAGTGTTGGCGATCTCGACGGGGACGGGCAGTACGAGATCGTGCTCAAGTGGGACCCGACCAATAGTCACGACAATGCCCATACCGGCTATACCGGCAACGTCTTCCTCGATGCCTATCGCCTCGACGGCACGCGGCTCTGGCGCATCGATCTTGGCCGCAACATTCGCGCAGGAGCGCACTATACGCAGTTCCTGGTCTTCGATTTCGACGGAGACGGCCGCGCCGAAGTGGCGATGAAGACTGGCGACGGCACGGTAGATGGCACCGGCAAGGTGATCGGCGATGCCTCCGCTGACTGGCGCAGCAGCGGCGGCGAAGTGCCGCAGCAGGACAAGACCGGCGCCAAAGTCCTGCCGGACGGCACCAAAGTCGCACCGATGCAGGGCCGCATCGTCAAGGGACCGGAGTATCTCACCGTGTTCGAGGGGCTGACCGGCAAGGCGCTGGCCACCGCGCCTTACGATCCGCCGCGCTATCCGGGCGGCAACCCGACGCCCGAACAACTCGCGGCGACATGGGGCGACGGCTATGCCAACCGCTCCGACCGTTACCTCGCAGGCGTCGCCTATCTCGACGGGAAATTGCCGAGCATGGTCTTCGGGCGCGGCTACTATGCCCGCACGGCGCTGGCCGCCTGGGACTGGCGCGGCGGCAAGCTGACGC
Organism: Novosphingobium sp. BF6; assembly: GCF_058273105.1. Taxonomy (NCBI): domain Bacteria; kingdom Pseudomonadati; phylum Pseudomonadota; class Alphaproteobacteria; order Sphingomonadales; family Sphingomonadaceae; genus Novosphingobium; species Novosphingobium sp. BF6. The sequence continues at coordinate 1,243,533 of NZ_CM177776.1, read as the reverse complement.
AGCGCTGGCTGTTCGACAGTTCGGCACCCGGCAATGCCGACTATGCCGGGCGCGGCAACCACCAGCTTTCGGTGGCAGACGTAGACGGCGATGGGCGCGACGAGGTGATATACGGCTCCATGGCCGTCGATGACGACGGCAAGGGTCTGTGGACCAAGCCGCTGTTCCACGGCGACACCATGCATGTCAGCGACCTCGATCCGGCGCGTCCCGGCCTCGAAAAGTTCGGCGTCTTCGAGGATATCCGCCGCAACGGCGGGCTCGGCTCGGCACTGCTCGATGCGCGCACTGGCGAAGTGCTCTGGACCACTCCGGCCGAACAGGACACCGGGCGCGGCGTCGCTGCCGATATCGACCCGCGCCACTACGGCGCCGAGTTCTGGGCCTCCAACTCCGACCGCCTCTACGACACCAAGGGCCGGGAAATCGGCCCGCGCCCGCGCCAGATGAACTTCGCGATCTGGTGGGACGGCGACCTGCTGCGCGAGCTGCTGGACGGCACCACGATCTCGAAGTGGGACTGGGAGCGTGGCACTTCGGTTCCGCTGCTCTCGCCGGAGGGGCTTGCCTCGAACAATGGCACCAAGGCCAATCCGGCGCTCCAGGCCGATCTCATCGGCGACTGGCGCGAGGAAGTGATCTGGCGCCGCGCCGATAACCGCGAACTGCGCATCTACACGACGCCCTATGCCACCACGCACCGTTTCGTCACCTTGATGCAGGACCCGGTCTATCGGCTTGGCGTCGCCTGGCAGAACACCGCCTACAACCAGCCGCCGCATACGAGCTTCTACTTGGGTGCCGGGCCGAACGGGGAGCGGTAAGGAACGGACCTTAGTCCCATACCCTAGCGTCATCCTGAACTTGTTTCAGGATGACGGGGCTCAAAGGCCAGCGGGTTACAAGGCCACAAACGCTTCATCCCGGTTGACGATTATGTCCATATGATGAAATATCATCCCACATAAAGCGTCCCGCGAGACGCCGCACCCAAGGGAGAGACAATGAGCAAGCTGGTCTGGAGCCGCCGCGAGATGCTGGCCCAAACTCTGGCAACGTCGGCAATCGCCGGTTCCATGGCGCTCACGGCCGAGCGGGTCAATGCAGCCCCAGTCGCCGCTAAGGAACCGCTGAATTCCGGCATTGCGCCGGGCGACGACGTGGTCTGGCTCGACGGCAATGCACCCTCCGCACACGAAGGCCAGTCGTGGGGCCAGCCATGGCCACGCGGCACCCGGCTCGACAAGCGGGGCTACGTTCTCGAAGGCGCTGGCGGCGCGCGGGAGGCGGTGCAGACCTGGCCGATGGCGTGGTGGCCGGACGGCTCGATCAAGTGGACCGGACATGCCGCCCCCGCCAATGGCGCGCGCTCCGGCGCACTGCGCGTCGTTCCCGGCACTGCCAAACCCGCGCAGACGCTCTTCGTGCGCGAGGCTGGCGATGCGATCACCGTCACCGTGGGCCGGACCGTCTGGACTCTGGGCCGTTCGGGCGAGGCGCTGATCCGTTCCGCCACCGTCGGCTCAGCCGAGGTACTGCAATCGGTGCGCCTGCTCGCCAGCGCACAAGACCGGCCCGATGACGAGGACGGCGCACCTGCACTGGCCCGCTGGACCAGCGCCATCGAAAGCGCCACGGTCGAACAGAACGGACCGATCCGCGCCGTCATCAAACTCGACGGGCGCCATCGCGGAACCGAAGGCGACTGGATGCCCTTCTCCGTCCGGCTCTATTTCCACGCCGGGTCGGACAGCGTGCGGCTGGTCCATTCGATGATCTTCGATGGCGATCCCGCCAAGCGCTTCATTCGCGGGCTGGGCCTCGAAGGCGCAGTGCCGATGCGCGACAAATTGCATGATCGTCATGTCCGCTTTGCGGGCGAGAACGGCGGCCTCTGGGGCGAGGCCGTGCGCCCGCTGACCGGCCTGCGCCGCGATCCGGGCAAGGCGTTCCGCGATGCACAAGTGGCAGGCGCGGCAACGCCCCCGCTCGACCAGATGGGCGCGGCGGTGCGCCAAAACATCGACTACATTCCCGCATGGGGGGATTTCCGCCTGCGCCAACCCAATTCGGACGGCTTTTCCATCATCAAGCGCACCAAGCCGGGCTGCGGCTGGATCGATGTCGATACGGCAGGGCGGGCGCCGGGGCTCGGCTATGTCGGCGGCCCGTCCGGCGGCGTCGCTTTCGGAATGCACGACTTCTGGCAGCGCTGCCCGGTCGGCCTCGACATCGCCGATGCGGCTGGCGACACCGCGCGCTTCACCGTCTGGTATCACGCCCCCGATGCCCCGGCGATGGACTTGCGCTTCTATCACGATGTCATGGGCATGGAGAGCTTCGAAGCGCAGAACCTTGGCCTCGATGTGACTTACGAGGACTACGAACCGGGCTGGGGCGATGCCTCCGGGATCGCACGCACCACCGAATTCCGCATCTGGGCCTTGCCCGCCACGCCGCCGCGCGAGCGTCTGGCCGAGATGGGCAAGGGCCTTGCCACGCCGCCGCGCCTGGTCGCCAATGTCGCGCGGGTCCATGCCGCAGGGCTGTTCGGTCCGTGGAGTCCGATCGCCGCCGGCGGACCTTTGCGGAGCAAGATCGAGACGCGGGCCAAGCAGGAACTCGATTTCTACATCGGGCAAGTGGACCAGCGCCGCTGGTACGGCTTCTGGAACTACGGCGACGTCATGCACAGCTATGACAACGACCGGCACGTATGGCGCTACGACATCGGCGGCTTCGCGTGGGACAACAGCGAACTTTCGACCGACATGTGGCTCTGGTACGGCTTCCTGCGCACCGCCCGCGCCGACGTGTTCCGCCTTGCCGAGACGATGACGCGGCATACCGGCGAGGTGGACGTCTATCACTCGGGGCGTTTCAAGGGCCTCGGCACCCGCCACGGCGTGCAGCACTGGGCGGACAGTTCGAAGCAGCAGCGCGTGTCCAATGCCGCCTATCGCCGCTTCTACTACTACCTCACCACCGACGAACGCTGCGGCGACCTGATGCGCGCCTTGGTGGACAGCGACCAGGCCTTGAAGACGGTCGATATCGGCCGCAAGGTCCTGCACCGCGCCGATGCCAGCAAGCCCGCCGCCGGAACCGGCGCGGTCGTGGCCGACCAGCCGCTTCGCGAGGGGCAGGTGTTCATGCAGTTCGGCACCGTCTGGGGTTCGATGCTGGGCGCATGGCTGACCGAGTGGGAGCGCACGCGCGACACCCGCTGGCGTGACCGGATCGTCGCGGGCATGCGCTCGATCGCGGCCATGCCCAAGGGCTGGCTGGCGGGCGGCGGCGTCTTCGACCTTGCCAGCGGGCGCTTCGTCAGCCCCGGCGACACGGTCAACATGAGCCATCTCAACGGCGTGTTCGGGGTGTTTGAGATCACTGCCGAACTGCTCGAACTGCTCGACGAACCGGCGTTCCGCAAAGTCTGGCTGGACTATTGCGAACTCTACAACGCGCCCGAGGCGGAGTTCCGCGCCCGTACCGGCGCATCGGGCAAGGGCCGCGCGCTGACGCAGGCGCATTCGCGCTACACCGCTTATGCGGGCGTGCAGCTCGGCAAGCCGGAACTGGTGAAGCGCGCATGGGGCGAGTTCTTCGGCGCGGGCGACCGCGAAGGCCGCGACCAGTCGCGCGGCGCGCGCAAGGTGGCAGGCGCTGCCGTGCTCAAGCCGGTGGACGAGATCGCCGAAGTCTCCACCAACGATGCAGCACAGTGGGGCATTGCCGCGACCGTGAACCTGATGCTGATCGGGGATGCGCTGGAGTGAGGAACCTCGCCGCCGCCCTGATGCTCGTGTCACTGTCGGCGGCGGCAAACCCGCCAACGGACGACTTTCGCCACGGGCTCTCGCACTGGCGCGTCGAGGCGGAAGCACCCTCGCGCGTCACCGTACAGGGCGGCGTGATGGACATCGACACGCCCGAAGGCCTCTCGGTCTGGTGGGGTGAGGAACTGCGCGGCCCCGTCGCCATCGAATACGAGGTCATGGCGGTGTCGGCGGGCGGGCCGAACGACGCGGTGAGCGACGTCAACGCCTTCTGGATGGCCACCGACCCCACCGTGCCGGACGGGTCGCCCTTCGCGCGCCCCCGCAGCGGCGCTTTCACCGACTACGACACGCTCAAGACCTACTACCTGGGCATCGGCGGCAATCGCAACACCACCACGCGGATGCGCCGCTATGTAGGGGAACCCGGCAATCGCCCGCTGCTCCCCGAGCATGATCGGGCGGATCCGGCGGCGCTGCTCGTGGCCAATCGCTGGGTGCCGATGCGGCTTGCCACCGATGGCGCGACAGTGACGGTGGACTTCGGCGGCAAGCGGCTTTTCACGATGATCGACACCGCGCCCTACCGCCGCGGCTGGTTCGCCGTGCGCACGACCAAGAGCCACTTGCGCATCCGCAATTTCCGGATCGTTCCGCTCGGAACCGGACGCTGAGGAGCCGCAAGATGGCTCCTCACTCCACGCCCCCTTGATCCACCGACTCGTCACTCACGCCCCGTCGGACGGAATCCGCAGGCCATGCCGCGCCGCGAAGCGGGCGAAGCGCGTAAGCCACAGCCCCGCACGGCCATCCGGCTCGAACAGCGGTGCGCCGTGGCCGCCCTTCTCGATCACATGGAGTTCGGACGGGATCTTCGCCGCCCGGCAGCCCTCGAACATCGCAAGGCTGTTGCCGCAATCGACCACCGCATCGTCGGCGGCATGGCCCAGCAGGATCGGCGGCGTGGTCGCCGGAATATCGAGGTTCACCGAATAGCGGCGCGACAGGTCTTCGCTCGGATTCGCGCCCAGCAGTTCCCGGCGCGACTGGCCATGGGCGAGCGGCGGCACCATGCTGACGACCGGAAAGAACATGCCCGCCACGATCGGCCGTGCGTCCTGCCCATCGGCGGCGTCGACCGGATCGTAGACCGTGGCCGCAAAACGCGTCGCGAGGCTCCCGCACAAGTGCCCGCCCGCCGAAAAGCCGATGGCGGCGATGTTGGCGGGATCGACCTTCCACGTCGCGGCATGGGCGCGGATCACCCGCATGGCGCGCTGGGCGTCCTGCAGGGGCGTGTCCGGACCGCCGGTCCAGCCGTCGTGCGGCAGGCGGTAGAGCAGTTCGAAGGCGGTCACGCCCTGTCCGGCAAACCAGCGGGCGATGGCCGATGGTTTCATTCCCATGGCAACGCGGGCATAGCCGCCGCCCGGAATGATGAGCACCGCCGCGCCGGTCGGCTGCGCCGCCGGACAGACCGTCAGCATTGGCGTCTCGACATGCGGCCAGGCGATGTCGTCCGGATTGTCGGGGCCGGAGCGCAGCACGCTCTCCTCCTTGACGCCGCCCTTGGGCAGGCCCGGCGGGGAACCGGGCCAGATCGGAAAACGCTCGCCCACGGCGATGCGGCCCTGCGCCGCGGCCATTACCTGCCCCGGCAACAACGGCGCAGCTGCCAAGGCAGTCAGCGAACCCAGAAACCGACGGCGATCATTCGACATATTGCACTCTCCCTGGAAGGTCTCTTTATGCATCGGAAAATATTGAAATTCAGCCGTACTTTTCGGCGCATGGGGCGCACGGCATGATCGCCGCCTCGCTGCTCCTGCTGTCCGCCGCGGGCGCGCACCAGCGGACTCAAGCCGATGTGAGCCGTCCGGCGGCGAAGTCGCGCGCGAGCGCGATAAAGGCTTGGAAGGCCGCGGAGGAATTGCGCCGATTGGAATAATAAAGGCACAGCGGCGCAAGCGGCGGTGTCCAGTCTTCGAGAATGCGCACGAGCCGTCCCGCCGCGATATCGTCGCGTATATCGGTTTCCATGAAATAACCGATCCCTACGCCGTTCGTGACCGCGATCCGGGCCAGCGAGGCTTCGTCGAGGGTGATCGGGCCCTCGACGTCGAGCTGCAATTCTTCGCCGCCCTTCTCGAACCGCCATCGGAACAATGCGCCGTTGGGAAGCCGGACGCGGGCGCAGGGATAGGCGAGCAACTCCTGCGGCACTTGAGGGATCGCCCTGCTTTCGAAAAAGGCGGGGGATGCGGCCACCGCCATGCGTCGCAGTTGACCAAGCGGTATTGCGATCGCGTCGCTGGGTACCAGGTCCGCGCTGCGCACGCCCAGATCGAAGCCCGCCGCCACGACGTCGACAAGCCGCCCCTCGGTGACGAGGTCGATATGAACCTGCGGGTAGCGCTGCAGATAGTTCAGGACCAGCGGCGCCATGATTTCGCGCGCCGCCGTCGCGAAAGCATTGATGCGCAAGGTGCCGGACGGCGTCTCCTGCTGGGAACGCGCCGTATTCATCGCTTTTTGGATGTCCTCAAGCGCCGGCTTGATCTGTGCGACGAATATCCGTCCGGCATAAGTGAGCGAGACGCTGCGTGTGGTGCGATTGAATAGCCGCACGGCGAGTTCCCGCTCAAGCTTGCCCACCGCGTTGCTGATGGCCGTGGTCGACATGCCGAGATCGAGCGCCGCCGCTCGAAACGAACCGCACCGAACGATGGCGAGAACCGCCTCAAGCTCAAGCAGTGAATGGCGATTCATTGTCCCGTTCTCCGTGACACCACATGCCGATTTGTCTCGATTATCAGGCGAAAAGTCCATCGCTAAGTAAGCATGGTCACCGTGGAGGAGATGAACATGTCAATGAACTTACCCAAGCCGATCGCCGACTTTGTCGAGGCAAACGCCCGCCTCGATATCGACGGCATGTTGAAGCCTTTCCTGCGCGACGCTGTCTGCATCGACAATGGCAAGCATTTCGAGGGACAGACGGCGATCCGCCAGCTGTTCGAGGAAGAAGTGATCCCGGTAAGGGCAATCTTCACGCCCGATACTGTTCGGGAAGAAGACGGCGATGTCGTCATCGAAGGTCCCGCCCAGGGTGACTTTCCGGGTAGCCCGCTCCGCTTCACCTATCGCTTCACGCTTGTGCACGGCGCCATCGAGACACTAGAGATCACGGTATGAACGTCAAAGCCGATCCCACCGAGTTCGCCGGCAAGCGCGTTCTCGTCAGCGGTGGCACCAAGGGGCTGGGGCGCGCCGCTGTAGAGCGTTTCCTGGCCGGCGGAGCCCGTGTCATCGCCGCCGCCCGCACGATCGGGGATCCCTTGGAAGGCGTCGAGTATGTGCAGGCGGACCTGACGACCGCGGAGGGCGGCGAAGCGCTGGCAAGGGCAGCGCTGGAACGGCTGGGCGGCATCGACATTCTCGCCCATGTCATCGGCGGCTCGGCCTCGCCGGCGGGCGGTTTCGCCGCGCTGACCGATGACCACTGGCTTGCCGAGCTGAATCTCAATCTGCTGGCGACGGTCCGGCTCGATCGGCTGTTGATCCCGCAGATGATCGAGCGGCGCGAGGGCATTGTGGTGCACATCACCTCGATCCAGTCCGTCCTGCCGCTGCCCGAATCCACCACCGGCTATGCCGCCGCAAAGGCCGCACTGAGAACCTACAGCAAGTCGATCTCGAAGGAGCTCGGTCCCAAGGGCGTACGGGTCAACTCCGTCTCGCCCGGCTGGATCATGACGGAGGCGACCGGAGACTTTCTCGAAACGCTTCGGGCTGCCAATGGCGGCACGATCGAGGACGCGCGTCAGTCCGTGCTTGATGCCTTGGGCGGGATACCGATCGGACGGGGAGCCGAGCCCGAAGAGGTGGCCGATCTCATCGCCTATCTCGCCTCAGACCGTGCCGCCGCGATCCATGGCGCCGAATTCGTCATCGACGGCGGTACGGTTGGCACTGTATGAGGCCATGTGTCTGCGTTCGCGTAATAACCGTCGTCGGGAAATCCTACCTGTTCAGTTGAGTGCGCCCGGAACCGCCTCTGGCCGATTGATAAGTCCGTCGCGACTTGCCTGATACAGGCAGGCCACAATCGAGGGCCGCTATTGAAAGACTGCCTCTGCCCATGTCGGATACTCCATCTCTCGAACGCTGCGGTTGGGCACAAAACGATCCGCTGATGCGGGATTATCATGATGCCGAATGGGGCGTGCCGCAGCGTGATCCGCGGATGCTGTGGGAGATGCTGATGCTGGAGGGATTCCAGGCAGGCCTCGCCTGGATCATCATCCTGCGCAAACGCGAGGCATTTCGCCAAGCGTTTGCGGACTTTGATCCGGTGAAGGTCGCCGCCTTCGATGAGGCTGATGTGGCGCGGCTGATGTCCGATCCCGGCATCGTCCGCGCCCAGGCCAAAATCCGTGCGACGATCGCAGGTGCCCGGATCTACTGCGAGATGGCCGAACGCGGCGAAAACTTCGCGGAGTTCTGCTGGTCCTTCACGGATGGCAATACCGTCAAGAACCCCGGTCGGGAGTGGATCGCCAAATCTGCGCTATCTGAAACCATCTCCAGGGAGATGAAGCGGCGGGGCTTCAAGTTCGTCGGACCGACTATCGTCTACGCCTGGATGCAGGCTATCGGCATCGTCAACGATCATGAAGCGACATGCTTCCGGCGAAGTGTCACTTGAACCGCACACAGCAGCGAACGGCCGCTCCCTTGCGATTTCGGCTACCGCCAGTCCGGCACCCGCAAGGGTTCAGCTGGAGGTTTGTAATCCGGACTGATCGTCCAGCACCACCCCGCGGATCGCTGCGGGTCGGCTGCGGCATCGCGCGACATAGGCATCCAGCGCTTGGTCCGCCGGGAAGGCCTGGCGACCGAAACCAAGCGCACTGCCGATCAGGAGGTCGGCTGCCGTAAAAACGTCGCCCATCATATAAGGGCCGCGTGCGAGCGCGCCCCGCAGCCGGGAAACCACAGCGTCATGATTGCGCTGCTTCTGAGGTGATTCATCAAGTTCGCCGGACAGGCCCGCGAACAGCGCCTGCTCCAGCTCGGTCGCGTACCAGGCGATCCAGGTGAGATATTCGCCCCGGCGTGGATCGCCTGATACAGGCGCCAGTCCTGCCGCAGGAAACGCATCGGCCAGATAAAGCACAATCGCCACGGATTCCGTGATCAGCGCGCCGTCATGGAGAATGGCCGGCACACGCTTGTCCGGATGGGGGTTGGCAGCGTCGGGCTGGCCCTCGCCGGTCATCGGCCGAAAGATGGAAACAGGCTGGATCTCATATGGAACGCCCAGTTCCTCCAGCAGCCAGACGATACGGGACGACCGCGATTGCGGCGCGTGAAACAGGGTAATCATAGAATAGCATCTCCGCTGGTGGGCAGTAACTCCAGCGATCGGCATCGTGGAGCGATTTCCCTTGTAAGGGCGGCCTACTGACAGCATTCTGTCAGCAGGAGACAAGGCCATGCGTCGAGCGGACAGATTATTCCAGATCATCCAGATATTGCGGCGCTCCTCCCGCCCTGTGACGGCTGCCGATATCGCCCGTGAACTCGAAGTGTCGCCGCGCACCGTTTATCGCGACGTCGCGGACCTGATCGCCCAGCGTGTACCCGTGCAAGGCGAGGCCGGGTTCGGCTACATCCTGGACGATGCCTTCGACATGCCGCCGTTGATGCTGACCGCGGACGAGATCGAAGCGGCGGTGCTGGGCGCGCAATGGGTCGCGGGGCGCGGCGATCCGGCGCTGGCAAATGCGGCCCGCGATCTGATCGCAAAGATCACCCGCGTCGTGCCCGAACGGCTTCGCCCGATCATCGTCCATCCCGCCATCGGAACGCGGCCCGGCAACGCACCGGCACCGGACCGCATCGATCTGGCGCGTACCCGCGAATGGATACGGGCTGGTCGCAAGATCAAGATTGAGTATCTCGATCAGCATGGGATCCCGACCGTCCGGGTGGTCTGGCCTATCATTCTCGGCTTCCTTGACGACACGCGAATGCTTGCGGTGTGGTGCGAGCTACGGCAGGATTTCCGCCACTTTCGCGCCGATCGGATTGCAACCGCCACATTTCTCGACGAGCAGTATGCGGCGCGGCCCGCTACGCTGCGCCAGCGCTGGAAAAGGGATATGGAGAAAAGGCGTAGTATGGGCGATGCAGCTTGAGCTTGCGTACTAACGCCACTCAACTTCGACCCATTACCGGCATTCAGACCGTTATTTCGACCGCGCAACTGCTGAACAACGGCTTGTACCGGGACGCCCATTCACGCGCTGACTGGACCGATCATGCCAGCGGCGACTGGCCTACCCTGATGACGGCTGTATCGTCCCATTCGAGCGTACGCCCATCGGACGCGCGTAACGCCAAGGGTGCCACAGGCAAGCAATAACGGGTATCGACCAGAGATGAATGGCGCTCGGTCGGGCCGTAAAGCTGCACCTCGCCCCACTGTCGTAAGGCAGCCACGACGATGTGCAACGCCTGTCCCTTTGCGGTCAGAACATACTCTCGATACGCACTGCCGTCTGACGCCGGCTCCATCTTGAAGATGCCACGCTCGACTAAGGCACGAAGCCTGGCTGCCAGCATCCCTTTCGCGATGCCCAGGCTGGCTTGAAAGGCTGTAAAGCGCCGGATGCCCTCCAAGGCGTCGCGAATGATCAGCAGAGACCACCAGTCGCCGATGACGTCGAGCGAGCGCGCCACCGGGCATGGAGAATGATCGAGGCTGGCGCGCTTCACCATATCGTTGCTCCCAAGTGGTTCGTGTTTCGAACTGGATCACGCTCGATACTAGTCTCAATATAAGACCATGTATAGACGCAACCAACGCCCTCGTCCCGGCTCACCTGGCCGTGTGTCAGCAAGGACCACGATCATCATGGCCGTTTCAGCCGGTTTGGCGGTCGCCAACGTCTACGCTGTGCAACCGCTGCTGGACCTCATCGGCGCGAGCTTTTCTATGGAGGTAGCAAGTCTTGGCCAGGCGGTGACGCTCACGCAGATGGGCTATGCGATCGGATTGATCCTCCTGGTGCCGCTGGGCGATCTATTGGACCGCCGTCGTCTGATCATCGGCCAAACTGGCCTTTCGGCACTGGTGCTTGCGGGCGTTGCCATATCCGGATCGCCAACGCTGTTTCTGATGACGCTCGCAGCGGCCGGGGTACTGGCGGTGACCGTTCAAACCCTCGTTGCATTTGCCGGCGCGCTGGCTTCGCCTGACCAGCGCGGTGCAGTCGTCGGCAAGGTAACTGGTGGCGTCGTCATCGGGATTCTCGCAGCACGCGTTGTTTCGGGAAGCCTTGGCGACCTGATCGGTTGGCGTGCGATCTACGTGATCTCGGCAGGTCTCTGTTTGGCGTCAGCGCTGACGCTGAGCGTCGCGCTGCCTCAAGATCCGGGACGCTCCACGAACCGCAGCTATGGCGCAATCCTTCAATCGCTGCCGACGCTCTTGCTGCGCGATACGGTACTTCAGTTTCGCGCGGCCCTGGCCTGCGTTATTTTCGCAGCGTTCAGCGTGTTCTGGACGCCCTTGGTATTTGCCTTGACGGCGGAGCCCTTCCAGCTTTCCCATACCCAGATTGGATTGTTCGGATTGATCGGCATCGCCGGGACTATCGGCGCCCGGGGAGCAGGCAGACTGGTCGATCGGGGGCGGGAGCGATGGGTAACAGGAACGGCCCTGGCGTTATTGTGCTTGTCCTGGGCATTCATCATGCTGTTGCCGCGATCGCTCTGGTGGCTCGCTGTCGGGATCGTCCTTCTAGACCTGGCAGTGCAGGCCGTGCATGTCACGAACCAGACGCTGATCGTTGGCCGGCAGCCGGATGCCGCCGGCCGCATCATCGCGGGGTATATGGTGTTCTATTCTGTCGGGAGCGCGGCGGGCGCCGCCGCATCAACGTACGTCTATAGTCTTTGGGGCTGGAACGGCGTTTGCTTAACCGGTTTCTGCATCAGCATCGCCGGGCTAGCGCTCTGGATCTACGTTGCCATCTCGCGTGCCCCGGCGCACTGAACCCATCCTCGAGAGATCGATCGAGGCGCGGTAGCAGGCCACTAGTCCGAGCCGAGGCGCTGATGAGGGCATGACACCGGCGTCTCGGACTTTGCCTGACTTCCGCAGCCCAAGGGACCGTAGAGCATAGAAGCCCATCGGGCCGATTATCGAGGCCCGCAGCGGCTCAGGTCATCTGATGCGGGCGATCCAAAGCCTTGGTCCAAACCGCTCCTGCGCGATGTTGCTGGGGACGCCGCCCAATTCAATCCGCCAGACGTTGCCTGTCGGCGACACTGAAACCGGATCGGTTCCCATCGCTTATCAATGCTGCAATCACAGGAGTCGTTATGCGCAAATCTACTATCGCCCTTGGTCTGGTCGGCACCACGCTGGTGATGGGTGCCTTCGGCTGTGTTCCGCGCCCCGGCCCCGTCGGAAACAATGCGGTTCCACAGCCCGCGAAGCCGATCGACGTCGTAAGATACATGGGCCGCTGGTACGAGCAGTTTCGTTACGAGGCTTCCTTCCAGAAGGACATGGACGGCGTCATGGCCGAGTATTCGCTCAGCGACGACGGCACGGTAAGGGTCGTCAATCGGGGCCTTCGGAACGGCAAATGGAAGCAGTCGATCGGTAAGGCCAAGATCGTCGATGCAGACAGCAAGGCCAAACTGAAGGTTTCCTTCTTCCGACCATTCTACGGCAATTACTGGATCCTCGATCATGGCGAGGAATACGAATGGTCGATCGTCGGCGAACCCTCGGGACGCTACCTGTGGGTTCTCACGCGCGAAGCCCGACCCGGCGCCGACCTGCTTGAAAATCTGAAAGCGCGCGTGGAAGCGCTGGGATACGATTGGTCACTTGTCCGCAAGACCCAGCAATAGGTACAGAAAAACCGCGCTCGCCGGCTTCACCTGTCACCGGGAAGATGCTGACGGGCGCTCTTATGCCGCGACATTGCTATCGCATGTTTCGAAAAGCCGGATTACCGCCGTCTGTCGCAGCGCGACAAAGCCTCTTCGATATGCTTGCGTCCGGCCAATTTCGTCTACCCTGCACTGTCCACAATCGCGCGCAGCGTCGCGGCAAGATGATCGACGGTCAAGGGCTTGGCGATCAGTTCGACGCCGAAGCGCTTCTTCTGCAAACTTGCGTCCGTTGATATCGGGCATGACGATGTCGGTGAACAGCAATGCGATCTCGGGATGCGCATCCAGCAGCCGCAATGCCGCAACAGCGCCATCCGCCTCCACAACCAGGTAGCCCAATTCACCGATTTTGTGGCTTGGTTCGATCGCCACAAATTGGAGTGCGATCTCAATCTTGTCATTCGGCCGATCCGCGAATCATCACCCGCGACCGGCATGTTTGCTCCGGAGGGCCCTCTCTGGTGTGGAAGCGCAGGCAGGGTGTTTCCATCCAACAACGGCGGGGCGTGTCTCCGCCGTTCGGATCGGGTATCTCGCGAATGTCAGATGGCGATAGAGATATCCAACCCGAGATAGCCGAACACGGCTCGTTCCACGCGCTTTTCAAGACCTGCCATATCCGTCTCTCCGCGCTCTCCGGCAGCGTCGTTGATGCCTTTGATGATCGCCAGGCAGTCGGCTGCCGTGGTATCCGGCGGATCAGGTAGCGGGCCCGGCGTTCCGGTCTACGAGGCCTATGGACAGGCCCTCCTGACTTTCAACGAGCTTGGTACGATGCGCCAGCGCATCGGCGACCGTCTATCAACAGCCAGTACCGACGGACACCCCTCAAGCATCTGGGGGCACATGGAAGGCCGCGCTTGCGCCCCAATGCGGTCCTATCCACCAGCAACAGTGACGTGAACGTCGATAGCTGGAAGATGGAGCTGGGCGCCGACCATGTGCTTAGCCAGCGCAGCGACGGCGCGACCCTGATTCTGGGTGCAATCGGCGGATACAGCGAAGCCAGCGCCAAAGTCGCATCGGTCTATGGCGACGGCAGCATAAAGACCAAGGGCTACAGCCTCGGCGCTACGCTGACCTGGTTCGGTTCGCAGGGCTTCTATGTCGATGGCCGCGGCCAGTTCACCTGGTTCGACAGCGCGCTGATGTCGGCGACCCTGGGCAGGCTGGCCAAAGGCAACGACGGCAACGGCGAAGCCTATAGCCTTGAAGTCGGCAAGCAGTGGTCGCTGGGCGGTCGCTTCTCGCTGACGCAGCAGGTCCAGATGGTCTATTCCACCGTCAGCTTTGAACGTTTTGTCGATCCTCACGGTGCGAACGTCTCGTCGCAGCTCGGTGACAGTCTGAAGACCCGCTGGGGCATCTCGCTCGATCGGCAGGATGCGAAAAGCATGGTCTATGCGGTAGCAAGTCTGAGCTACGAATGGCTTGATGGCACCGCGGCAGATATCTCTGGGGCCGCCATTGCACGTCGGAGTGACCGTTTCTGGGGCGAACTGGGTCTCGGCGCGAACGTCATCCTTGCCAGCCGCCTGACGTTCTACACCGAAGCAAGCGGCAAGACCTCAGCCCACGACTTCGGTGATAGCTACGCTTTGAAGGCCAACGCCGGGCTTCGGCTGGCGTTCTGATAAAGCGAGGGCGCCTGTCGGAAGGCAGGCACCTGATCTGGCCTCCATTTCACCGGACACCTTCAGGACGTTGCAACCTGAGCCGCTCGAAACTCGCGTGGTGAGCGCATCTTGAGGCCCGAGTGGGGGTGGTAGGTTGTTGTAGTCCTCGATCCATGTATCGATCAATGCCAGCGCTTCAGCAGCATCCCACAGCGGTGAGACGTGGACGTAGTCGCGCTTAAGCGTATACACGAAGGCTTCGGAGATGCCGTTGCTCTGCGGGCTCTTCACTGGCGTAAAGCACGGTTTGAGGCCGATCTGTCGAGCAAAGATGCCAAAAGCCGCAGATCCGCCTCCCGTGCAGCCCGAAATCGCCGCGCCCAAAACCATACCGGCACCGCCCGCTCCGCAAGTGTCGAGCAATGCCGCCAATAGCTGGGAAGGGCGCGTTCTTGCCCGGCTCAACAAATATCGGCGATATCCTCTCGCAGCTCATGCCCGCCGTCAACAGGGCGTTCCCTATATCCGCTTCACGATGAACCGGGACGGGCGTGTGCTGTCGACCAGTCTCGAACGTTCCTGCGTTTTTCCGGAACTCGATCGCGAAGCTCTTGCACTGGCGAAACGCGCCCAGCCATTGCCCAGTCCGCCGAAGGACAAGCCCGGCGATACGTTGGAACTGGTCGTTCCAGTCGAATTCTTCATACGTTGAAAGTGATCCGGGTGAACTTCAGCAACCGGATTTTGCGACACCGTCCTAGGATCGAACAGCGCGTACTAGCCCTTCTGCGAGGCGGGGAGGTTCTTGAAGAGAGGCAAGGCCGCCCGGATACCTTTCGTCGCCTGAGGCAAATCGCTGGGCGAAAGGGCTACGTCATTCTCTCAGCCAGCGCGGGCTATCTCGGCGATGATGAGCTTACGCTTCTGGGATGGATTGCCGCTGCTCAGCGCACCACGGCCAGCCACCTGCAGCGTGCGGATAGATGCCTCCTTGCAGCCCTGCAGCGCTGTGCCATTGTGCTTGAAGAAGAGGGGCTGCGATTACGTCCGCTGACGCTCTACAAGCATTGGTTGGTCGAAGGTTAGCTTGCTTGCCTTAATCCCACGTTTGACGACGGCTTTTGGAGCTCGGCCGGTAAATAGCGAACGACCGAGATAGGCAGCCTAGCTGCCCCCCCTGCCCTGCACTCCCAATCCGAAACCACCGACAAAGCGGCCGTCGACGCGGCCAAGCGCCCTTGCCGATCCTGCCGTTTGATCCATCAAATTTGCGAGCGAAGCTCTGCTTGCTTAGCCGCCAACAACGGCTAAGCGGGGTGTATGACGGCATCCGATCTCGAACACCTTCTTATCGCCCGCCTCATCCGGGAGAGAGGCGGCACGACGCAGACATGGCGGCGGGCGCTTGGCAAGGTCATCGTGCGCGACACGGCGACGCATGCCCATTGCAATTGGGATGTCAGGCTTAGTGGCACTGATGCGCAGCGCAGTGCAATCGAGCGACTGCTCGACGATGTGCGCCTTGAGTATTCGATCGTGACCGCCGGTTGAGCACCTAACCTCGCCGACATCCTGCACGAATGGACGACCAATGCCGTCAAATACGGCGTTCTGGGTCCACGCTCAGGAACTCTTTGCGTCCGGTGGACTTTAGGCGCCGAGGGAATCGAACTGGTATGGAACGAAATTGGTGCCGATACGCTTGAAATGGCCGAAGGGTCGGGATTTGGAACGCTGCTGGTCACGACTTCGGTCCGCCAGCTTGGAGTCTCGATATCGCATGGAGTGCATGAAGGTCTCTTCAGCCTCAGCTTGCGACTACATGGCAGCGTAACCGTGCGATGAATGATAGGGTTCTGATTGTCGAAGATGAATTGTTCGTGGTTCTCGACCTGGAAGATCTCGTCGCCGAGGAAGGGCTTGGAGTATCGGCGCATTGCGGCACCGTTGCCGCCGCGATGAAAGCGATCGAGCGCCAGTGTCCGCGCTGCGCTATCCTCGATGTCCAGCTTCCGGACGGCGAGGTCTTTCCCGCCGCCGACAGGATGCACGCGATGAACGTACCGTTGATCTTCCATTCCGGGCACGCGAACGAGGCGGCTTTGCGGTCACGCTATCCCGATGCGCAGATCTGCCGAAAACCCAGTTCGCCCTCGCAGATGCGCAGCGCCCTGCGCAAGGCGGTAGCCGGGCTGGTGTGAACCTGTCTTTCGAGCCGGGTAGTTCCGGGTGCGGGAAAGTTCGGCTATGGAAGCCGGACGATCGGGCGCGCAAGAACTGAACGCCGACATCTTCGAACCGCTGTCAGGATTCTGTTTCATGCCCACCGCGCGGATTATCGGTCACCTGACGCCTTCTGCCGATCTCTCTTTCCTCAATGGCGGAGGCATCTGCGCCGACCTGATCCTTGCGGCGGACTGGTCCATTTCGCCGCTTGGACCGATCGAGCTCTGGCCCCGGTCCCTCACCGGCGCGCTTTCGATCGTCCTGCGCGCGCAGGTTCCCATGGCTCTGCTGTGGGGACCGGACGGAGTCATGTTCTATAACGATGCCTGTTCGCGCTTTGCAGGCGAATGTCATCCTGCTGCTCTGGGATCGGCAGGCGGGGAAAACTGGCCTGGATTTGCCTCCCTCCGGGAAACGGCCATTACAGCCGGCCTCGCCGGCGACCCGGTGCATTGCCGCGACAGGGAAATGACGCTGCTGCGAGGCGGCGCGCCTGAAACGGTCTGGGCCGATCTCGATTTCTCCCCGGTGCCTGGCGACGCGGGGACGCCCGAAGGCATACTGTGCATTTTCACCGAGACCACGCAGCGCGTCGCGGCGGAGCGGCGCAGCGCATTTCTGCTGTCCCTGTCGGACGATCTGAGATCGCTCAAGACTCCCGCCGAGATCACCGATCTGGCGGCCCGGCGCATCGGTGAACTCCTCGGCGCGAGCCGGGTGTTTTACGCCGAGATCACGAGCAGCGGCATGATGACCGTAGAGCGCGACTACGCGCGCAGTGTCGGCTCCATTGCGGGCGTCCATTCGCTCGCATCCTTCGGCCCCGACCTGTTGGCCGCATACAGGAACGGAGCACCGGTGGTGGTGCGCAATGTCGGCGCGGACGAGCGGCTGAGCGAGCCGGCACGATCCGGTCTTTCAGCGAGAGAAGTCGGCGCCTTCATCGACGTCGTCCTGTTCGAGGAAGAGCAATGGGTCGGCCTGCTCGCCGTGCAGAATGCCGTGCCGCGCATCTGGACCGAGGCCGAGGAAACACTCGTCCAGGAAGTGGGGGAGCGGGTCAAGGCAGCCATCGAACGCGCCCGCGCAGAGCGGGATCGCCTGTGGGACCTGTCGCAGGATCTGCTCGCCCGGGCGGATGCGGCAGGCATGATGTCGGCAGTCAATCCGGCCTGGACACAGGTTCTGGGCTGGAGCGAGAACGAACTGCTCACCCGGGGATATGCAGGTTTCATGCATCCCGATGACCGGGCCGCTTCGCTGGAGGCTATCGCTCTGATGGCGCAGTCGCATCGGCCCACGCGCTTCGAGAACCGCGTTGCCGTGCGGGAAGGCGGCTGGAAGAGCATCGAATGGACGGCGGCGCCGGAACCCGACGGTCTCAACTTCGTGGCGGTCGGCCGCGACCTTACCGAAGCCAAGGCGCGCGAGAGCGAGCTGGAGACTGCGCGCGAGGCGCTGCGGCAGAGCCAGAAGATGGAAGCGATCGGGCAGTTGACCGGCGGCATCGCGCATGACTTCAACAACATGCTCACCGGCATCATCGGCGGTCTCGATCTCGTTCAGCGCAATATCGCCTCCGGCCGGCTGGACCGGGTGGATCGCTATATCGATGCCGCCAACACGTCCGCGCAGCGCGCCGCGGCGCTGACCTCGCGCCTGCTGGCATTCGGGCGGCGACAATCGCTCGATCTGCAAGTCACCGACGTCAATGCGCTGGTCACCGGGATGAGCGAATTGCTGGCCCGAACGCTCGGCGAACAGACCATGCTGGAAAGCCACCTGCGCGAAGACCTGTGGACGGCCTCGACCGACAGCAACCAGCTCGAAAGCGCCCTGCTCAACCTCTGCATAAATGCGCGGGACGCCATGCCCGGCGGTGGCAAACTGACTGTCGAGACCGACCATGTCCATCTCGACGAGCGCTACACCCGCGACCATCCGGAGGTCGCTCCGGGCGAATACGTGGTCCTCAGCGTCAGCGATACCGGCATCGGCATGGCACCTTCCACCGTCGAGAAGGCCTTCGAGCCGTTCTTCACGACGAAGCCGGTCGGTCAGGGCACGGGTCTTGGCCTGTCAATGATCTACGGATTTGCGCGCCAGTCGGGCGGCCATGCACGCATCTACAGCGAGGTCGGGCTTGGCACGACCGTCAAACTGTTCCTTCCCCGCGCTGAGGGCCGTGCGGACATGGAATCGCAAAGCGCAAGCCAATATCCGGCCGGGCTCGGCGAAACCGTGATGATCGTCGAGGACGATCCGTCAGTGCGACTGTTCGTGACCGAAGTGCTGCGCGAGATCGGCTACAAGACGATCGAGGCGACCGACGCCCAGACCGCTATTCCTCTGCTGCAGGCGAAGGGGCCTGTCGATCTGCTGGTCACGGACGTCGGCCTTCCCGGTCTCAACGGCCGTCAATTGGCGGAAATCGCACGCGAGGCCCGGCCCGGGCTGAAAGTTCTTTTCATCACCGGGTATGCGCAGAACGCCACGGTCCGTTCGGGATTTCTCGACGAAGGCATGGAGATGTTGACCAAGCCGTTCTCCGTCGAGGCGCTGGCGATCAAGATCAGGGATATGGTCGGCGACTGAACGCCGCCGCCATGTCCACCCCTATGTAACGCCTTGTCATCGCGCTCGAATTCGAATTTCCGCTCGCTCAGTGAATGATTTCGGCACCGCCTTCCTAGACCGGGGTGATCCTGTCCCGAAAATGCATCTAGCGAGAATGAATGAAAGGAAACTGGCAAAATCGAAGCTGAGTTTAGCTGGAGATTTTGCATCAAGAAGTCGAAGTGCACAGCGAGCAGATCGCGTTTGCGCTGCGCCAGGCGGAGGTCGGCACACCGGGCCTTGCGCTCATTCGTACCACACTTTGGGAAAGAAACTGCCGCGTCCCTCGGGCGTCATGTCGAGGAGGCCCCATAGCGGATTTGCGGCATCGCCTGAGCGGTGGTGCTGCCCGGGCTCCGAGGGGGCATACGTCATCTCGCTACCCCAGAAGTGACGGATAGTGCTGCCATGTTCCCGATGAAAGACGTTATAGATCGTCTCGTCCCAGTCTTTGCCGGCGGCAATGCCGTGGGCGCTGCGCATTTCGGGTGACAACCTGCTCGTATCTCCGAAGTAGTCCGAAGTGTAATTGTTGCCAGCAGCGGACAGCATCCTGAGGTGATCCCAGCCGCGAATGCGCGCCCACTCAACCAGCCGGGCAAGCGGCGACTTCGCGACGATGTATAACGAGACCCGCTGTTCGACGTGCCGTCCTGCACCATTCATGCCGTCGAGCAGATGCGTGCATCCAGGACAAGGCAGGGCCTTTTCCGGGCCATACATGAAGCTGTAGAGGATCAGTGTCTCGTGGGGATGGAACAGCTCGCTCATCCGCACTTGCTCTGGCATTCCGTGTTCGCCAATCCGCTCGAAGACATAGTCCTCCGGCACAGCGCCGCCGGGCGGTAATGCGCGACGCAGGGCCGCGACCTTTTCACTGTGCGCGCGCAGCTCGATCTCCGCTTCCAGAAGCGCATTGCGCGCCTGACGGTAAGCTGCACTTTCATTGGGATAGGAAAGATGTGCCATGATCTTCATCCTGAGAGAAGCTTGTCGAGTGTGATCGGCAAGTCGCGCACGCGATTGCCGGTCGCGTTGTAGACGGCGTTGGCGACTGCGGCGCCGGTGCCGGTAATGCCGATCTCGCCGATGCCGCGCGCGCCCATCGGGGCGTGGGGGTCAGGGATGCCCGTCCAGATCACGTCGATTTCCGGCACATCCATATGCACCGGCACATAGTACTCCGACAGACTGGGGTTCATGACCCGTCCCTTGCGCTCGTCGAACTGCGCCTCCTCCATCAGCGCGAGACCAAGGCCCATGATAATGCCGCCGCGGAACTGGCTCGTCGCAGTCTTGGGATTGAGAATGCGCCCGCAATCGAAGGAGCCGAGGAAGCGGCTGATGCGCGGCTCGCCGGTCACGGCGTTCACGCGCACCTCGCAGAACATCGCGGCATGGCTATGCATCGACCAGTGCATCGTCTCCAGCGGCGGCGGCCCTTCGGCCTCGACGCTGACCGTCTCCCGTCCCGCGCGAGCGAGGATGGCGACATAACTCTCATGCCTTGTCGGATCGTCGGCCTTGCACAGCCCTTCCTCGCGACTGACGACATCGTCCGACCCGAGCCCGGCAAGCGGAGAATCGTTACCGGCCAGCTTGAGCAGCGCCTTGACCAGATCGCAATGCGCAGCGCCCACCGCCGCACCGATCGCCGCAGTCTGTTGCGATCCACCCGCGAGAACGACGCCAGGCAAAGTGGAGTCGCCATAGTTGAAGTTCACGCGGTCGAGCGGCAGCCCGAGACGCTCGGCGGTGACCTGCGTTTGCGCAGTCGCAGTGCCCATGCCCATCTCGTGCGCCGCGATGTCGACGATCGCATGACCGTCACGCGTGAGCGTGATCCGCGCGGCGCCTCCGGGCATTCGGTAATAGGGATAAGTGCCTGTGGCGCAGCCCATCCCCACAAGCCATTCGCCTTCCCGGCGCATGCCCGGCCGAGGGTCCCGCCGCGCCCAACCGAAGCGCTGCGCGCCGTCGCGCCATCCCTCGACGATGTGGCGGGACGAGAACGGCAGGCCGGTACTCGGATCTTTTTCCGGCTCGTTGCGGATGCGCAGTTCTACCGGGTCGATGCCAAGCGCCTCGGCCAGTTCGTCCATCGCGCTCTCCAAGGCGAAAGTGCCGACCGATTCCCCCGGAGCGCGCATGAAAGTGTTGGCCAGCATGTCCAGTTCCACCATCTGCACGTCGAGCTTCAACGTGTCCGAAGCGTAGGCGCTGCGGCTGGGCAGGATGAACGGCTCCGGCATCGCGTTCGTCGCGGTCTTGATGGTGACGCCGGTGTGGATCAACACCTTGAGCTTCCCCTCGCGGTCGGCCCCGAGCGCCACGCGCTGTTCGGTTGGCGACCGACCGCCGACGACGCGATAGACACCCTCGCGCGACAGGACGAGGCGTACGGGACGGCCTGTGACTTTGGCAGCCATGGCCGCGAGAACCTGATGCTGCCACAGGCACTTGCCGCCGAAGCCCCCGCCCACGAACGGTGAGGTGATGACCACCTTGTCCTCGGGGATGCCGAACATCTGCCCTATCGACCAGGCGGTATGGGCGACCAGTTGCGAGGCATCATGGATGCGCAGCACCTCGTCCTGCCAAGCGGCGGTGACACCGTGGAGTTCGATCGCATTGTGGTTGTGGCGCGGCGTCAGATACGTTGCGTCGATGCGCACCTCGGCCTCTGCCAGCGCCACCTCGGCATCGCCGCGCTCGTCATGCAGGGGCTGGCCCATGAACATCGCGGGCCGCGTGCCCTGCCCGCGTGCCTCGGCGAAGGAAGTGAGGGCAGGCTTCTCCTCGTAAGTTACGCGGATGAGCGAAGCCGCATGGCTGGCCTGCTCCTGCGTTTCGGCGAGCACGACCGCAACGGGCTCACCGTTCCAGCGAACGTCATCGCCCTGCATGATCGGCAAGTCGTCCCCACCCGCCGCCTTTGGCGCCGACATGAACACCGGCGGCGGCGCGAGGCGCGGGGCGTTGCGATGGTCCATCACCGCGACAACGCCGGGAGCGGCCTCGGCCGGCGCGGTGTCGAGGGCGGTGATGCGACCCTTGGCGATAGTGCTGAAGACCAGCGCGGCATAGACCATGTCGTCCATCGGGAATTCCGCGGCAAAGCGCGCCTGCCCGGATACCTTGAGCGGTCCGTCGATGCGCGACAGCGGCTTGCCGACGTGACCGTAGCGCTCGCGGATCAGGGGATCTGGCTCGCCTCCCGGGATCCAGCTATCGGGGGCAAGCGCCACCGCCTTTGCCATCGCACCCTGCACCGCACCCTGGATCGCCTGCTTGGCATCGCCGACAATGCTCATGCGATTTCTCCGGCGAGTTCTTCAAGCACGGCGACCATCGTGCGACGCGCTAGCTCGACCTTGAAGGCATTGCCCGACAGAGCCCTGGCCTCGGCAAGTTCCGCATCGGCCGCCATGGCGAAGGCTGACGACACTGGCGGACCGCCGAGCAGCACGGCCTCGGCCCGCGTCGCGCGCCACGACTTGTGTGCTACACCGCCGAGCGCGATGCGCACGTCGCCGACATGCCCGTCCTCGACTTCCAGCACAGCCGCGACCGAAACCAGCGCGAAAGCGTAGCTCGAACGGTCGCGCACCTTGCGATAGGTCGAACGCGCCTTCCCAGGCAGTGGCGGCAATTCGATGGCGGTAATGAGTTCGCCGGGTTCCAGCATGGTCTCGATGTCCGGCCGGTCGCCGGGCAGGCGGTGGAGGTCCGCCAGCGCAATGCGGCGCTCGCCGCCATCGCCGCGCAGATGGACCACGGCATCCAGTGCGGAAAGCGCCACACACATGTCGGAAGGATGCACGGCCACGCACGACGTCGATGCGCCGAGGATCGCGTGATTGCGATTAAAGCCGCCGATCGCATCGCAGCCCGAGCCCGGACTGCGCTTGTTGCAACGCGATCCCGCGTCATCGTAGAAATAGGCGCAGCGCGTGCGCTGGAGCACGTTCCCGCCGACCGTCGCCATGTTGCGGATCTGGGCGCTGGCACCCGAAACGATCGCACGGGTGAGCAAGGGGTAGCGTCGACGCACCCGGCTATCCTCGGCGAGCGCGGTATTGCGTACCCCCGCGCCGATCAGCAGGCCATCGCCGGGTAGGTCCTCGATCTCGCGCGAAAGTCCGGTGACATCGACGAGGCTCGCCGGCCGTTCGATTGTCTCGCGCATCAGATCGACGAGATTGGTGCCGCCGCCGAGGTACTTTGCACCGTCAACAGCACCCTGCCGAACGGCATCGGACGTATCGATGGCGCGCGCATAAGTGAACGGGTTCATTCGGCTGCCTCCACGAGCGGTTCTTCAGCGAATGTCTCAGCGATGGCCGCTATGATGCCGTTATAGGCCCCGCAGCGGCACAGGTTGCCGCTCATCCTCTCGCGCAGTTCGTCATGACTGAGTTCTATACGATCTTCGGAGAGATCGGCGGTCACATGGCTCGGCACCCCGCGCGCAATCTCCGCGGCCATGCCGACGGCCGAACATATCTGCCCCGGCGTACAGTAGCCGCACTGGAAGCCGTCATGCTCGACGAAGGCCTGCTGCAAGGGATGCAGGTCTCCCGGCGTCCCGAGCCCTTCGATGGTCGTGACCGAGCGTCCCTCGAACTGGACGGCAAGCGACAGGCAGGACAGAATACGTTCGCCATCGACAAGCACGGTGCAGGCGCCGCAAGCTCCCTGGTCACATCCTTTCTTCGTGCCGGACAAGTGCAGATGCTCGCGCAGGAAATCGAGCAGGGATACGCGAGGATCGCGCGGGATACCGGCGACCTCGCCATTGACGGTCATGGCCATGCGCGCTCCTCTCGCAGGCATGCCTGACGTGGCACTGCCTCGCATGCGCATAACCCGCCTGAGCCCGATTGGTGCCCGGTCGCCGCTCATCGGACGGATAGGTGCGACAGTGCGTTATCGGCTCATCAGGTCGCGACGGCGCGCGCGAAACGGAACGGGCCAATAATAGAGATCGAAGTCGGCCATGGCATGCAGGCTCCCCATTCAAGACAATGTGGGATTCAATGCATCGCCCGCCGCCTCGTTTCGCATCTCGACCCGGCGCTTGCTCGCTCTGCCGGAAAGCAGAGCGAAGCCCGCATAATCGGCATCACCGTCGATCTCCCCATCGACAAGGCCTATGCTTTCGCCAGTCAGCCCGAGAACTTTCCGGTGTGGGCGGTCGTCGTGTCGTCGTCGCCGCCAAGATACTCATCAACAATATCGAGGTAGCTTCGCTCGACGACAACTTCTTCGCAACAAAGGTCGATGCTTTTCAAGGAAATCAAACATCACGTCCATGACCAAGAGATATCTTCGGAAGTTCTGCCAAAATCTATGACCCGCCCTGTCCCCGCAACAGCCGATGGTAGTGCCGGAGGCCGTCTGCACGAATGTATCCGGCCTTTTGCGGGTAGATTATCGGCGTAATCCATCACTTATTCAAAAAATATGCCTCAAGGGAATCGGCTTCGCTTGTCGTGATCGGCATCACTGCTCCATGCTTTGGCCCCGTGAAGTTGGTTGCCTTCATCGGAGAGCCGGCCTCGTTAAATCGGCCGAGGTTGCGGAAGTGTTTGAAATCCGTCGTCTCGGAAAATCCCATATTGTTGGGCTTGGCGCCGAAAACGTCATACATCAGCACATAAGTACTCGTGCCGGAGCGGCGCCAGAGGTTGGGTGCTTCGGTTCCCACCGTCTCCGGATCAATGGGCGTAGGATCAAACTTGTATCCCCCGTCGATCCTGTCCGAAACCGCCTGTTTAAGATGACCGGGCCGCTCGTGCGCGACATAGAACAGGTGGAACTTACCTCCGATCCGGGTGATATCGCCGTCGATCGAACCGACGTTCGGCTTCGGATAGGTGAACAGTGGACGTGGCGACTGGGTTAGCGTCGTGAAGGCATCGTCGGCGTAGGAGTACACCATGTGCTCCGTGCCGGCGCCATCGCGGGTGGTGTAGTAAACCATCATCTTGCGGGTTTTCGTATCGTAGATCGTTTCCGGCGCCCAGGCCGCACTCAGGTTGGCGGTTTCGGGAAAGAGCTTGTCGATATGAACGATCGCGTGCGTCCAGTGGATGAGATCGCGGGACTTCATGAAGATCAGCGAGCGGTTATTGCCCCAGCCATAGCCTTCCTTCGGGCGCTCCCACTCCGTCTTTCTCAGACCCTCGCGCTGGGCATAGATGTGAAGATCGGTCATGCTGAGATAGAAGGCACCGTCCGGACCGCGCACGATATGCGGATCGCGAATGCCCTTCTGCTCCGCGATGTCTCGCCCCTTCAGAACCGGGTTGCCGCCATTCACGTCCGTGAAGGTGTAACCGTCCCGCGAGACGGCGATATGCAGCGAATGCGTCTCGTCCTTGAAATAGACCAGAAGGTAAGCCGTGAGCGTGCGGTCGGATGGAACCGGCAATGCCTTACGGGCGGCAAGGCTCGGCACGATCTCAAGCTGCTTTTCAGAGCCTGCCCCGCCGGGCTGCGCTATGCCTGGCACGGCCGCAACACCTAATGCGGTGAGCCCAGCCGCGACCAGTCCGACAACCTTTGCCTTCATTTCATCTCTCCGCTTGATGGACGTATTGGGCATTTCACTCGACTTCGAGCACGGTCACCGACTTCGACGGCAGAACCAGTTCCACATCGCTGCCCGACAGGCGCACCGGCAATGGACGCGGCAGGAAGGGATCCCGCTTGTCGAACGTGACACGGGTATCGATGCGATCAGCGGTGAGCACCTGCGCAGCGGCCCCGCGCCAATGGCCACCGTCCAGATGGATGGTCACCCGATTCGGCCGGGCCGGATCGAGATTGGCAATCGTGACGTGCACTTTGCCGCCCGCATCGCGGGATGCCGACAGGTCGATGCCGGGCAGGCGAACATCGCCCTGAACGTAGTCCGGCGTCTCGACCCTGGCAGGCAATGCCTGCGCCCCCTGATGCACCTTGTACATATCGAAAACATGGTAGGTCGGCGTGACGACCATCTGGGCACCGCGCGTCAACACCAGCGACTGGATGACGTTCACCATCTGCGCCAGATTCGCCATTCTCACCCGGTCGGCATGCCGTTGGAAGATATTGAGACTTTTCGCCGCGACCAGTGCATCGCGCAGGGTGCTTTCCAGATAGAGCTGCGAAGGCGCATCCTTTTCGCTTTCGAACCAGCCGCCCCACTCATCCACCGCGAGCGCGACGCGCTTGCCCGGATCGTAACGGTCCATGATCTCGGAATGGCGGCGGATGATCTCGTCGGTCAGGTCGGCGCGGGCGAGAGCCGCCGCCCAGCCGTTTTCATCGAAACCGACATTCCGTCCCTTTGCATGCCAGTCGTTGCCCGCAAACGTATAGAAGTGCAGCGACAGCCCCCACATCAGCGGCTTGTCCATCGTCAGCGCGAGCGGCGTGGGCTGCGGGCGCCACACCATAGCCTGCGCCATCACACGATCCGTCCACGCGTAATCGTCGGTGTCTGCCCCCACCGCAATGAGCTTGGCGCGCTCTCCGGAATAAGTGCGCAGAAAGGCCGCATAGTGTCGGAATGCCGCAGCATAGGTGTCGGCGGTCATGTTGCCGCCGCAGCCCCAGCTTTCGTTGCCCACCCCGATGAAGGGCACTTCCCAGGGCAAGGCGCGGCCATTGGCCGCCCGCTCCTGCCCCGGAGCACTGTCTTGCGGAGCGGTCATGTAGCGCAGCCAGTCGTCCGCTTCCTGCACGCTGCCGCTACCCAGATTCACCGAAACGAACGGCCTGGCCTCGATCTGGCCGAGGAAGTCCATGAATTCGTGCGTGCCGAAAGCATTGGTCTCGGGCGTCTTGCCCCAGGCTGCATTGAGCCCGCGCGGGCGCTTGTCGGCCGGGCCGATGCCGTCGCCCCAGTGATAGCCGTCCGCGAAACATCCGCCCGGCCAGCGCACGACCGGTACTTTGATGCGGCGCAGCGCCGCGACGACATCCGATCGGATACCGCGCACATTGGGGATCGCGGCATCGGGACCGACCCAGATCCCCTCGTAGACGCCGCGCCCGAGATGCTCGACAAACTGGCCATAGATGTTCGGATCGATCGTCGGGCCGGTTGCGGATGCCGAGATGGCAACTTGCGAACGAAGCTCGGTAGCCGCCTTGCCCGTTTCCGCAGCCGCGCCACCGATCGAAACCACAAAGCTGGCAAGGGCCATCGCCGCCAGCGTCCGTTTCCCCTGTTTTCGGGATATCCGCACCGTCACCACTCCTCGCATCCTCCAGCGCATTGATGGCTTGCGCAAACTGGCTGGTCAATCATATTAAGGAATTGAATTCCATATATCGAAACGAAATATATTGCCGAATTATCATGCCGGGATGCTGGGCAGGGCCCCCTTTCGATCACGACGAACGACACGACGGGCAACGCTTCCACGTGATCTGGCTGTCGCCGATGATGCGTGCTCCAGATCGCGGAACTGAAGGAGAAGACGGCGTGACCACCATGACCCGCGACAGCCCCACCCATGTCCGGCTTATCTCGCCAAAGGAGGTGCGACGATGAATCTGTTGCTTGATCGCCGCGCGATCTGCCTCGGCGCCACGGCGCTGGCGGGCTGCGCCACCACGGGCATCACGCCGTCCGAACCGGAAGGCCCCCTGCTGTTCGCCTATTTCAGCACCGGCAAGAGCGAGGCCGACGGGTTGAAGCTGGCCGTGAGCGAGGACGGCCTCGCCTTCCGCATGCTCGGCGGCGGCAAGCCCTTCCTCGTGCCGCAAGTGGGCGAAAAGAAGCTGCTGCGCGATCCCTTCCTCTGGCGCGGCGAGGGACCGGACGCGCCGTGGCACTGCGTCTGGACCACCTCTTGGGAGGGCGTGACCATCGGCCACGCCACCACGCGCGACTTCGTGAACTGGACGCCCCAGCGGGCGATCCCGGTCATGGCCTCGGTGCCGGGAACCCGCAACTGCTGGGCGCCCGAGGCGATCTACGACCCGGCCACACGCCGCACGATAATCTTCTGGTCGAGCACGGTCGATGGCCGTTTCACCGAGACAGCTGGTACGTCGGAGAGCAGCTACAACCACCGCCTCTGGTACACCACCACCGCCGATTTCGAGACTTTCGCACCGCCGCAAGTGCTCTACGACCCCGGCTTCAGTGTAATCGACGGCACGTTCGCCCATGCCCCGGACGGCGGCCTCTGGCTGGTGGTCAAGGACGAGACGGTCGAACCGCCGCGCAAATGGCTGCGCGCCGCTTCCGCCCGCGGACCGCTCGGCCCCTTCGCCTCGCCGGGCGAGCCGTTCACCCCCTCGTGGGTCGAAGGTCCGATGACCACGCGGATCGGCGAGGAACTGGTCTGCTACTACGACGTCTACCGCGACGGTCGCTGGGGCGCGAAATCCACGCGCGACATGGTGCATTGGCAGGATGTCGGCGACCGCCTCGCGATGCCGCAGGGCGCGCGTCACGGATCGCTCGTGCGGATCGACCGCAAGCTCGCCGCCGCTCTCGCAAGCGCCTGAAAAAGCGGCTCCCGGATGGAATATCCGGGAGCCGTCAGTTCCGGCGTGGGAGGGCCCCGCCGTACCTTGCAAAATCAGAACTTCACGTTGACACCTGCAGAGATCGTGCGACCGACACGGGTCTGGAACAGCGTGTCCTGGCGCTGGCTGTCGGTGTAGAGGCTGTTCTGCTCGTCGGTGAGGTTGGTGCCCTCGACGATCAACTTCACATTATCGGTCAGGTTGTACGAGGCCGAGGCATCGACGAAGGTGGTCGCGTGGTTGCCTACCAGATCGCTGCCGGGCGAGGCCGGAATGCCGCGAATGAACGGACCGCGATAGTTGATCGTGCCGCGGATCGAGAACTTGTCGTTCTCCCAGTAGAGCGTGCCGGAAGCCGTGTCCTTCGACAGTCCCACCAGGTCGTCCTTCACGGTAACGGTGCAGGCACCGTTCGCGCTGGAGAGGCAGTAATTGATCTTCGACATGACGTGGGTGTAGTTCGCCAGCACGCCGAAGTGGCTGATGAAGCCGGACGTGAAGTTGAACGGAATCTGCGCGTTGAGTTCGATGCCCTTGAGCGGGCCGCCCGGCGTATTGGTGGGCGTGGCAATATTGAACAGTTCGTCCGGCGTGGTGTTGCTGCCGGTCAGCAGTTCGTTGGGCAGGCCCAGCGTGTTGAACGGCACCAGTGCGTTCACGCTCTGCACGTAAGTCTTGATGTCCTTGTAGAAGAACGCGGCCGAAAGCAGCGAGCCGGGGCGGAAATACCATTCCACCGCCGCGTCGAACGTATTGGCACGGATCGGTTCGAGCAGCGGATTACCCAGCGAGCCCGAACGGGTGACGGCGTTGATCGCCACCGTCGGCACCAGCTGGGTCAGCGCCGGGCGCGACAGGACCTTGGCCGCCGAAAGACGAAGCAGCAGGTTCTGCACCGGCTCGATCACGATGTTCGCCGAAGGCAGCCAGTCGTCATAGCTGCGCGCGACGGAGCGATACTGCCCGGTAAGGCCGGTGGGCGAGGTCGGGTCGGACAAGTTGATGAAGCCCGAGGAGCGCTGCCAGGTGTGGATATAGCGAACGCCGACATCGCCGCGCAGGCCGAAGCCCACGGCATCGGAGAAATCGAACGTGCCCATCACGAAGGCGCTGCTCTGCTGCTCCTTCACACCGGGGTTGGTCTCGCCGCAACCGGTGCAGGTGCGCGCATCGAAAAGGTTGTAGGTATCGGCCAGCTTCTGCCAGTCGAGCGTCGCCCAACTTGCCGGCGCGCCGTTGCCCCAGAGGCTGTCGACGCCGGTGATCTGCCTCGTCAGGCTGGCCAGCGAGGTTCCCGCAGGCAGTGCCTGAACCAGGGTATCGGCGGTGTAGTAAGTCGTGAAGCGCTGCTGGAATTCGCTCGAACGGAACTGGCCGCCGAAGTGCAGCTTGAAGGCGTCGGAGAACTCGTAATGCGCGTTGAACTCGCCGAGCATGCCCTTGGTGGTGTTGCTGGCGGGCTTGCCCTGAAGGCTGAAACCGCCGGTGACGACGCCCGCACCGGGCGTCGGGCCGTAGAGGAAGGTGTTCGGATCGGACACGTCGAAGCCGAAGCCCAGCACCGGGGTACGCCCGCCGCCGGTATAGTCGATCGAGAAGTTGTCGGTATCGAGCGCATCCATGAAGTACTGCATGCGAACCTTGTCTTTCCACACCGACTCGTTGAGGCCTACTTTGGCATCGACGGTCAACCGGTCGCTGAACCGGTGCATGAAATTGAGATTCGCCTGCTTGAACGTCGTCGAATACTTGGAGTGCAAGCCTTCCGAGCGGACGTCCACACCATCGAGAAGGGCATATTCCACCGAGCCGAGATCGGAAAGCTGCACGTCCTTCAGCGACATCATCGGATAGCCCTGGTTCGACGCCGAGCGGCCGAACGAGATCGCCTCGATATAGTTGTCGTCGCGGGTGACGTTGAAGCGCGAATAGAGCAGGTCCAGCGAAATGTCGGTATCGTCGTCCGGCTTGTATTGCAGGGTCAGCGTACCGCCGATGCGCTCCTGCGTCTGCGCGGAATTCAGGTAGCGCGGGATGCGCGGGAAGAAGGCGCCGCTGCCGGGCGTGTTCGGCAAGTCGTCGCGGCGGGCGTCGTAGACAGTCTGGTAGGCCGCCGGGTCGCTGGTGCGCGGATTGCCGGTCGAGCAGTTCGCCGCGCTGGCACCGGTCGTGGCGCTGTTCGCCGGGTTCTGGGGGGTAAAGCCCAGCGGCGAGCAGAACATGCCGTTCTGGTTGGCGGAAAGAATATCCACCGCCGAATAGCCGACTTCGCGGGTATGGCGGCGCTGATAGGCCAGCGAGCCGAGAATGCCGAAGCCGCTGTCCCCGAACTGCTTGGACACGAGCACCGAAGCGCGCGGATCGACTTTCTTCGACAGTTCGTTCCACACGCCGCGCCCCGTGGCGGAGAGCACGAAGTCCTTGTTCTGGTCCATCGGCTTGGGCGCGCTGAGGTCCACGGTGGCGCCCAGCGAGCCTTCCTCGACATCGGCCGAAGGCGTCTTGCGCACGGTCAGGGCCGAGAAGATTTCGGTCGGGAACACGTTGAAGTCGAAGCTGCGACCGTTGTTGCCCGCGCCGTAGATGTCGGAACCGCCGGTTTGCGCCGCGGCTTCCATGCCGTTGATACGCACGCGGGTGAAGTCGGCGCCGAGGCCGCGCACCGAGATGTTCTTGCCTTCGCCGCCGTCACCGCGCTGAAGCGCCACGCCGGGAATGCGCTGCATCGATTCCGCCAGGTTGGAATCGGGGAACTTGCCAAGGTCCTCGGCCTTGATGGTGTCGATCGCGGCGGTTTCGACGCGCTTGTCGGCAAGCGCCGCATTCAGCGAAGCGCGAAAACCGGTGACGATGATCTCGGAAGGACTGGGCGAACTGCTTTCCTGCGCGGAGCTGCCGGCGGCCCCATCCTGCGCGGACGCCGCTTGCGGCATTGCAACAAGACATGCGGCGATCAGCGCGGGAACCGAAGCACGGCTGCACATGACGGATTTCGAGAAAGCCCTTCCCATTTCCTCACTCCCAATTTCTGTTCTTTTCGAAAATTGCCCACTATGTGGGATTGAGTTCTGCAATATACCGCATTTCCGCTCAGTTCCAGTCAAAATCGCTTCAAATCCGTCCTCACTCGAAATTTCCACGAAGACAGGCACCGGCCCGTCTCACTTCGACCGGCAGGCGGTGATTGACTCTGCCACCTCCCGATATATGCTTCAACAGACCGTGATATGGGACATATTGAAGCGATAATTCCGGCAGATGTCCCAAGAGAGGATGATCCGAAATGCCCCTGAGTTCGACGCTCGCCCTGGCCCTCGCCGCGAGCGCTCCGGTCGCGCCGCCTGCGATCGATATCGATCTGGCCGGCAAGCTGCCCGAGGAAATGCCAAACTACCGCCCCGGTGGCAGCGGCATCGAAAAGCGCGATGCCTCGGGCGGCTTTCTCTATTCGATCGCCTTGCCGGAAGGCATGTATCGCGTGACGCTGACGTTGGGCGACAGGCACGCCGCAGGTCGAACGACCGTCAAGGCCGAGAGCCGCCGCCTGTTCCTGCGCGATGTCGCCACCCGGCGCGGACAGACGGTGAAGCGCAGCTTCCTCGTCGACGTGCGCGATGCCCGCCTGCCTGACCAGCCCGCCAATGCTCCGCGGTTCGGCGGCACCGTGCTGCTTGACGAGCGCGATCTCGCCAGCTTCAGCTGGGACGACAAGCTGACTCTGGAATTCCTAGGCCAACCGCGCGTCTCGGCCATTCATATCGAGCCTGCGACTGCCCCGCGTCTGTTCCTTGCAGGCGATTCGACCGTAGCGGACCAGTACAGCGAACCGTTCGCCAGTTGGGGCCAGATGCTTCCCGCCATGCTGGACGACCGCGTCGTCGTCGCCAACCACGCCAAGTCGGGCGCGACGATGAAGTCCTTCATCGCCCAGCTCCGCTTCTCCAAGCTGCTGACCCAGGTGCACGCGGGCGACTGGCTGTTCATCCAGTTCGGTCATAACGATCAGAAGGCCGAATGGCCGATGACCTATCTCGATCCCGAACTGACATATCCCGCTTACTTGCGCAGCACCATCGCCGAAGCGCGTCGGCGCGGGGTTCATCCCGTGCTGGTAACTTCGCCCGAGCGCCGCAACTTCGACGCGAGCGGAAAGATCAAGGACACGCTCGGCGCCTATGCCGGGGCCGTCCGCAAGGTCGCTGCCGAAGAGAACGTGCCGCTCATCGATCTCAACCGCGACAGTATCGCGATCATGCAGGCACTGGGACCGGACATTTCCCCGCGTGCCTTTGCCGAGAACGGCAAGGACCGGACCCATAACGACAACTACGGCGCCTGGCTTTTCGCTGCCGCCATCGCCCGCCAGGTGGCCGAAAAGATTCCCGAACTCGCGCCTTACGTCACGGTCCGCGACTTCGACCCCGCCCGCCCGCCTCTGCCCGAGACCCTGACGATTGCGCCAAGCCTGCCGCTGGAGAAAAACAAACCGGAAGGAAGCTAAGGACGAATGGCGCCAGAATCCCGATTGACGGAAGCGAGAGGACGGGTTACCAAATATCGGTATTGACATCCATATAATGGAACAAATGGGAGAGCCGGCGTGCCGGATATTGGAACGGGATCCATCCACGCCTTCAGGATGCAGTTGAAGCCCGGCACGGTCGAGGAATACCGCCGTCGGCACGACGCGATCTGGCCCGAACTCTCCGCCCTGCTGACTGAAGCGGGCATCCGCGACTACTCGATCTTTCTGGACGAGGACAGTCTTGCCCTCTTCGCGGTACTGCGCCTGCTGCCGCAGAACAGCCGCGAGACCCTGCCCGATCATCCGGTGATGCGCCGCTGGTGGGATTATATGGCGCCGCTCATGGAAGTGGAGCCGGGCAATCGGCCGGTCGAATGGCCGCTCCCGCTGCTGTTCCACATGGATTGACCCGATGAAACGCACGTTCCTGACGGCCCTCCTGCTTTCCACCATTCCGCTGCCCGTTCTGGCGCAGGATGCGAAGCCGACCGCCGACCTTTCCGCCCCGGTCCAGACTTTCGGCCGCGTCTCGTTCGATGCACGCTCGCTGATGATCGACGGCAAGCGGCAAGTGATCTGGTCGGGCGAGTTCCATCCGTTCCGCCTGCCCAGCCCCGATCTCTGGCGCGACGTGCTGCAGAAGATGAAAGCCAGCGGGTTCAACACCGTCGCGCTCTATTTCGACTGGGGCTACCATTCGCCCAAGCAGGGCGTCTACGATTTCAGCGGCATTCGCGATCTCGACCGCCTGCTGACGATGGCGGAGGAAGAGGGCCTCTGGGTCATGACCCGCGCCGGGCCTTATGTGAACGCGGAACTGTCGCGCGGCGGCTTTCCGGGCTGGCTGGTCAACCAGAAGGCCCGCGCCCGCACCGACGATCCCGAATATCTGGCGGCCGCCGACGAATGGCTGACCCAGATCAACGCGATCATCGCCCGCCACCAGATCAACGGCGACGGCAAGGGCCATAAGGGATCGGTGATCCTTCACCAGATCGAGAACGAACTGGCGCTGACCACGCCCGCGCAGCGCCGCTACATGGACCACCTCTACGCCAAGGCGCGCGCCGACGGCATTACCGTGCCACTTTTCCACAACGATCAGGGCCGCAACGGCTACTGGGTGCCGGAAAGCTCTACTGTCGAGAAGGTCGTCCACGGCCCCAACGACATGTATGCGTTCGACGGCTATCCCGGCGGCACTTGCACCGTGGAAGGCAAGCCGACGCGCAGCGTGGCCGCGCCGGACTGGGGCTTCTACGGAACCGGCGGCGCCAAGGGTGGTGCCTCCGCTTCGCCGAAGACGCCCGGATTCCTTGCCGAATTCGGCGGCGGCTGGTTCGATTACTGGGGATCCAACGGCGGCTACGAGTGCAACGCGGTCCAGCGCGGCAAGCGGTTCCAGCGGGTGTTCTACGGCACCAATCTGGCCAACGGTATCGGTATCCAGAGCTTCTACATGACGTATGGCGGCACCAGCTGGGGCTGGCTGCCCGCGCCGGTGGTTTTCACCAGCTACGACTATGGCGCCGCCATTTCCGAGGCGCGGAACCTGCGCGAAAAGGCGCTGGAGATGAAGCAGCTCGGCGGATTGATCGCCTCGGTCCCGGACCTTGCGGGCATGATCCCGGCGGGCGCGCCTGAGGTCTCCTCGCCCAATATTCAGGTCTACCACAACAAGAGCCCGGAGAGCGATGCGCGCTTCCTGCTGGTGGCGCACAAGCCGTCGAACGGCAAGACCGACGACAGCTTCACGGTCACCGCCGCGCTGCCGGATGGGCGCTATACTTTCCCGATGCGGCTCAATGGCTTCGATGCCAAGTGGCTGGTGGCCGGAGTGAACCTTGGCGGGCAGCGGCTAGTCTATTCGACCTCCGAACTGCAATCCGCATCCAAGGCTGGAAGTGCCGACCTGCTGCTGCTTTACGGCCGTGCCGGGGAGCCGGGCGAGACCGTCCTGCGCTATGCCTCGCCCCCGCAAGTCACGGTTGTGGAAGGCGCGGCAGAAACCGCCTTCGACGTCGCAAAGGGCGACCTGAAAGTCACCTACACCCACACAGGCCGCACCGTCCTGCGCCTGACCGGCGGCGGGCGCAACGACCTGATCCTGATTCTTGCGGATGAGGCCGAAGGCACCCGCTACACCCGCGTCGAATCGCCGGCAGGCCCCGTTCTCGTGCGCGGTCCGCAGTTGGTCCGTCACGCTTCGCTCAAATCCGGCGCGTTGGCGCTGACTGGCGATACCGGGGAGGCGGGCGGTCTCGAAGTCTGGGCACCCGGCGCCGTTCGCGCGCTGACGTGGAACGGCGCGCGTGTCCCTGCCAAGGCCTCCGCCGTGGGCAGCCTCGCCTCCACCGCGCCGCTGTCCGGCCCTGCCCCGGTCGTGCTTCCTGCCCTCACCGGCTGGCGCATGGCCAAGGGTTCGCCGGAGGCCGATCCGAAGTTCGACGACAGCACCTGGCAGGCCGTGGGCGGGAATCGCCCCAATGCCACGATCACCCAGCGCCCTGACGGCCAGCCGAACATGGCCATGGATGCCTATGGCTTCCACGAGGGCGACGTCTGGTATCGCGGCAAGTTCGAGGGCGCATCCGGCGCCAAAACCGTCTCGCTGTTCTACGGCGCGGGCGGCTCGGGGCTGGTGCAGGCATGGCTGGACGGCAAGTTCATCGGTCAGGCCGAGACGCCGAGCGGCCTCCCCCGCCCGATCACCACCGGCACCGTCACGCTGGACCTGCCGCCCGAGGCGCAGGCGGGCGGAAGCCATGTACTTTCGGTCATGGTCCGCAACAACGGCCATAACTGGGACCTTGATTCCGACGACTTCCACAAGGAAGCGCGCGGACTGATCTCCGCCTCGATCTCGCAGCCCGGCGGGCGCAGCTTCGCCGTGCCGATCGCGTGGAAGATCCAGGGCCAGCGCGGCGGCGAGGACATTGCCGACCCCGTGCGCGGCCCCGCCAATAACGGCGGTCTCTATGGCGAGCGCATGGGCTGGCACCTGCCGCTGTTCGACGACAGCCGGTGGTATGCCGCGCAAGTGCCCGCCGCCAGTGCGGAGCCGGGCACGACATGGTATCGCAACCGGTTCGATCTGGCCGTGCCCAAGGGGCAGGACGCCACCATCGCGCTGGCCTTCGGCGATACCGAGACCCCGCGCTCGGCCGCGCAGTACCGTGTGCTGATCTTCGTCAACGGCTGGAACATGGGCCAGTTCGTCGCCCATATCGGCCCGCAGCGCGTGTTCCCGATCCCCGAGGGTATCCTGAACCATCACGGCACCAACCATGTGGCGCTGGCTGTAACAAGCGACGGCGCCCCGGGCGACGCGCTGGAGGCGGTGAAGCTCGTCACCCTGCACAATGTCAGGGGCGGAATTCCCGTGAAGACGGTGCCCGCCCCGCAGACCCCGGCAGAGCTCAAATGAGCCGCCAACCCCTCATTCGGCGCTCCGCGAGCGCCCCCAGAACCATGACCAGGAGACCTTAATTGGCTGCGCTTACGCACGACATTCCGCGCGTGGAAGTCACCGACGCCATCGGCAAGCTGATGCACAATCTCGTCCATATCAAAGACGAGACCGGCGAGTTCCTGCTGCACCTCGAAGACGGCCGCGTGATCGACACCAAGGGCTGGGCCGGATGGGAATGGACCCACGGCGTCGGCCTGTTCGGCATGTGGCGCTATTTCGAGCAGACCGGCGACGAGACCGCGCTGAACATCATCCGCCAATGGTTCGAGGACCGGTTCGCGGAGGGGACCCCCACCAAGAACATCAATACGGTGGCCCCCTTCATCACCCTCGCCTACCTTTACGAACTGGACGGCGACCCCAGCTACATCCCCTATCTCGACACCTGGGCCGAGTGGCTGATGGCACCGGACGGCTTGCCCAAGACCGAGGAAGGCGGCTTCCAGCACATCGTCTACAACGACGAGAATCCCGGCGAACTCTGGGACGACACGCTGATGATGAGCGTGCTGCCGCTAGCCAAGATCGGCCTGCTGCTGGATCGCCCGCAGTATATCGAGGAAGCCAAGCGCCAGTTCCTCGTCCACATCAAGTATCTTGCCGACAAGAAGACCGGCCTGTGGTTCCACGGCTGGGACTTCAACGGTCGCCACAACTTTGCCGAAGCGCTCTGGGCGCGCGGCAACTGCTGGGTGACGATCGCCATTCCCGAGATCATCGAACTGCTCGATCTCGAACCGGGCGATGCCTTCCGCTCGTTCCTGATCGACACGCTGGCAGCGCAGGTCCGCACGCTCGCCGCCACGCAGGACGCCGAAACCGGCCTGTGGCACACGCTGATCGACGATCCGACGAGCTATCTCGAAGCCTCGGCCACGGCGGGCTTCGCCTATGGCATCCTGAAAGCCGTCCGCAAGGGCTACCTGCCGCGCGAACACGAGGCAGTTGGGATCCGGGCAGTGCGCGGCGTGCTCGCCAATATCGACCCCGCGGGCGAGCTTCAGCAAGTCAGCTTCGGCACCGCGATGGGCGATACGCTGCAGTTCTACAAGGACATAGCGCTCACCTCGATGCCTTACGGACAGAGCCTCGCCATCTGCGCGCTGGCCGAGTTCCTGCGGACCTATATCTGACGATGCGCGCGGCAGGCGCCCTGTTGCTGGCGGCGGGTCTTGCACTCGCCCACCCGGCGCAGGCGCATGCCGCGAAAGGCGATGCCGCATGGGTGCACTACGCACCTATGCCCGGCGACTTCGCGCTGGCGGCACGGGGCCGGGTCGCGCAAATCGTGACCGCGCCCGAAGATCACGACCTCGTCCGCATCGCCGCCGAGAGCCTGCGTGCCGACCTCTCCTCGGTCACCGGCGCGCAGGGCCAGTCCGACACGCAAGTCTGGATCGGCACGCTGGGCCGCAATCCTGCCATCGACCAGCTAGTGGCGACCGGCAGGATCGATGCGAAAAAACTGCGCGGCTCCTGGGAGAGTTTCCTGATCGTGCCGGTTGCCAATCCGGCTCCCGGCGTGCGGCAGGCACTGGTCATCCTCGGCAGCGACCGGCGCGGCACCGCCTACGGCACTTACGAACTCTCCCGCACCATCGGCGTGTCGCCATGGCACTGGTGGGCTGACGTGCCTCCCGAGCACCACGACGCACTTTATGTCTCCGCCAGAATACAGCGCTTCGGGCCGCCCTCGGTCCAGTATCGCGGGATCTTCATCAACGACGAGGACTGGGGTCTCGTCCCCTGGGCGCAAGGCACGTTTCCCGATGAGCCTGCTCCGGGACCGAAGACCTACACCAAAGTCTTCGACCTCCTGCTACGGCTGCGGGCGAACACGCTCTGGCCCGCCATGCATAAGGCCAGCCGCGCCTTCAACGCCGATCCCGCCAACGCCGCGTTGGCGGAGCGCTACGGGATCGTCATGGGCACCAGCCATGCCGAACCGATGCTGCGCAACAATGTCGGCGAATGGACCGGCAAGGCGGAGGACTTCAACTACCTGACCAACCGCGACGCCATAGGCGACTATTGGCGCGCGCGGGTAAAAACCAACGCCGCCGACGAGACGATCTGGACGCTGGGGCTGCGCGGCATCCACGACAGCGGCATGATCGGCCCCAAAACCGACGAAGAACGCCGCCGCACGCTGGAACAGGTTTTCGCCGACCAGCGCGCGATGCTGCGGGAGGCCGGAATTCCGCAGGCGCCGCAAGTCTTCACGCCCTACAAGGAAGTGCTCGACATCTACTGCGCCGGACTGAAAGTGCCGGACGACGTGACCCTGATGTGGACCGACGACAACTTCGGCTACATCCGCCACTTCCCCGATCCCGCCGAACGCGCGCGCAGCGGCGGGAACGGTGTCTACTACCACCTCTCCTACCTCGGCGCGCCACTCTCCTATCTCTGGCTTTCGACCACCCCGCCTGCCCTGATCCGCGAGGAGATGGGTCGCGCCTGGGACAAGGGCGCGCGCCGGATGTGGATCGCCAATGTCGGCGACATCAAACCCGCCGAACTTGCGATCGACTACTTCCTCAGCCTCGCCTGGGATATCGAGGGGACGCGCGGCCAGTCCACCGAGGCATGGACGCGGCAATGGGCCGAACAGGCGCTCGGCAAGGGCACCGGCGCGGAGGCTGCGGCGATCCTCGGTGACTACTACCGCCTCAACTTCGCGCGCCGTCCCGAACATCTCCAGTGGTATCTGCCGGGCGAGAAGCCCCATGCCAGCCCGCTCTCCATTACCGAGGCCGATGAGCGCCTGGCCGGATTTGCGGCAATAGAGCGGCGCCTCGCCGCGCTGCGCCCGCTGGTCCCGGCGGACCGTCACGACAGCTTCTTCGAACTGCTGGACTATCCGGTCTCCGCGTCGGCCGCCGCCAACCGCCGCTTCTTCGCCGCCGAGGCCCACGATGCCCTGCGCGACCGCGATCCGGCGGAAAGCTGGCGCCGCGCCCGCATCGCCGCCGAAGCGGACGGCATGTTGACCGCACTGACCCACCGCTACAACCGCGAGATCGCGGGCGGCAAATGGCGCGGAATCATGGCGGTGGAACCGGCAGACGGCCAATGGCGCAGCTTCCGGCAGAGCCTGCCGGTCGTGCTCGCTCCGGCCTCGATTCCGGATGTGGCGCCTTCCGCAGCCGCGCCGTCGCCCGCCACCGCAGGGCCGCTCCTTCGCCCCGACCAGTTCCTGCCCGCAAAAGGCTGGCGACGGATCGAAGGGCTAGGCCGCAGCCGCGCGCTGCTCGGTGCCGGTGCGCCTTCCGCACCTGCGCGGGCAGCAATCACCCTGCCCGCGGGAAACTGGCAGGCGGTGATCGACCTGCTGCCACTCTATTCTGCCGACAACGATGGCATTCTGCGCCTGACCGTCCGCATCGACGGCAAGGCCGAGACGCTGGAACTGCCCCGCCACACCGGCGACCGCAACTGGGCCATGGCGGTGCTCGACAACCGCATCGCCCGCCCCCTGAACGGCACGCTCGGCGCAGGCCGCCACGAGATTTCGCTCGAAGCCGGCGATCCCGCCGTGATGATCGAGGCGATCCGCTTCATACCTGCTGACAAGTCAATTACTCCGACTTAATAATCGTATCCAAGCGGGTCGCCCAAGCAGGCAGGCCCGGCAAAGAACAAGACGGTGAAGGATCCTGTAGTGCCCGAAAGCCAGAAGACGGCCGCGCGTCCCGTACGCCTGCGAAACTACCTCGCTTACGGCTCCAACGATGTCCTTGGGGCCGGATCGATGGCGGTGATCTCGGGCTGGGTGCTGATCTTCTACACGCAGTTCTGCGGACTTTCCGCCGGACAGGCCGCCACGATCTTCGCGGTGGCCCGTGTGCTGGACGCCTTCGCCTCGCCGATGATCGGCTATATCTCCGACCACTTCGGCACGACCGCGCTCGGCCGCCGGTTCGGACGGCGGCGCTTCTTCATCCTCGCGGCGATCCCGCTGCTGCCCAGCTTCGGCCTCATGTGGCTGCCGGGGCAGAGTTTCTGGTACTACCTCGTCAGCTACGTGCTGTTCGAGCTGATCTACGCGATGGAGATCATCCCGTTCGAGACGCTCGCCGCCGAAATGTCGAGCGACTACCGCACCAAGGCCAAGTTCGCGGGCTGGCGCATCCTGTTCGGACAGGCCTCGGCGATCCTGGCGGGCTTCCTGCCGCTCTGGCTGATCGAGGCGCTGGGCCGCGACAGTGCCGACACCTTTTTCTACATGGGCCTGATCTTCGCTGGACTGTTCATGGTGACGGCAGCCATGCTCTACCTGTTCAGCTGGGAGCGCCACGGCCCCGGCGGCATTCCACTCCCCCCCGAACAGCGCCACTCGGCCGGACCGCTGGAGGCGCTGAAGGCGCTCTACCGCAACCTGTTCTCGACAATGCGCATCCGCGCCTTCCGCCTACATCTGGGCATGTATCTGGGCGGCTACATCAGCCAGGACGTGTTCAACGCCGCCTTCACCTTCTTCGTGATCTTCGCGCTGGCCGGAACCACTGCCGCCGCATCCGGGCTGCTGGGCACGATGTACATCGTCCAGTTCCTGGCGGTCATCATCGCCATCAACATGGCCCTGCGCGCCTCGCCCAGCCGCGCCTACCAGATCGCCGCCGCCAGCTTCGCGGCGGGCGCACTCACCCTGATCGGCCTCTGGGCGCTCGGCATCACCGCCGCCAGCCACATGATCTGGCTGCCGATCGTGCTGGCAGGCCTCGGACGCGGCGCGCTCAACTACATCCCCTGGGCGACCTACAATTACATGGCCGACGTCGACGAGATCGTCACCGGCAGCCGCCGCGAAGGCAGCTTCGCCGGAGTCATGACTTTCGTGCGCAAGGCCACCCAGGCCGCTGCGGTGGCGGGCGTGGGCTTCGTGATGCAGGCGGGCGGCTTCGTTTCCGGAGCGGTGCAACAGTCGGACGGGGCAATCAGCACCATCGCCCTGCTGCTGGGGATCGGCACCGTGGGCATGCTGGTGTTCGGCGTGATCGTCTCGCTGCGCTTCCGCCTCTCGCCCGCGACCCACGCCGTGCTGATGCACGAAATCGAGCACTTGCGCTCCGGCGCCCGTACCCCGACCAGCGTCGAGGCACAGGCCGTGGTGGAAGACCTCTCAGGCTGGCATTACGAACAGCTCTGGGGCCGCAATCCGCTGGTCGAGCAGGAAGCCGCGAACGGCGATGCCGGATTGACCAGCAGGCCCCCATCGTTGCCCACGTCGTCCCGGACCTGATCCGGGACCACGCGAATTACCCGCGCGGCGCGCGATAGCCCACGGCTTCGCCGATCTTGTCCGCCGTGGCGACGATCGCCGCCACCAGATCGCCGACGATATCGTCGGTCAGGTAGTGCGCCGCGCTGGCGATAGAAATGGCGATGCAGATCTGGCGCCGGGCATCGCGGATCGGCACGGCCAGCGAGCGCACGCCGTCGCCCAGTTCGCTGTCATGCAGCACATAGCCCCGCGCCTTGTGCTCGCGCATCAGCGCCACATATTCCTTGACCGCCTTGGCCGGGACCCTGCCGCCATTGGGGCCGCCGTTCGCGGCGCGGTAAAGCTCTTCCCAGACCGCCTCGTCCTCGTCGAGCAGCAGCGCCTTGCCGAGGCCAGTCTCGGCGATCGGTCGGCGATCGCCCGGCGCGGTCGCCACGCGCAGGCGCTGGCGACCGGTCACGCGATCGAGATGGCGGGACCAGTCGTCCTCGCGCTTGCCCACGAAGACGCAGAAGCCCGTCTCGTCGGACAGCTTTTCCATGAATGGTCGCGCCACGCGCACGAAATCGATCTGCTCGGTCGCCATGACGCCGAGTTCGAGGAGCTTGGGACCAAGCCCGAAGCCATCGTTGGTCACCGAAAGATAGCCGCGCGATTTCAGCGCCTGCACCAGGCGGTGGGCGGTGGTCTTGCTCATGCCCAGCTTGCGGGCGAGATCGGCGGCGCGGATCGGGCCGCCGATCACTTCGTCCATGATGTCGAGCGCTCGCATCAGCGTCTGCGTGCCCTTGACCTCAACTTCGGGCTTGTCCGTCATCATTGGCATCTTTCCCAGCTCGACCCACTTTGCGGGACGATACTCCACTTGTTCCACCATGCTCTATACTTTGAAGCGTGGCGGTCAATGGCCGCTGGGTCTCGTTTGATTCCTTAGACGAACCGGGCCTCTGTATCCCTGCGGATCGACAACAGGCCGACGAGGCTGAGCACCGCTGCCACCGAGATATAGGCGCCGACGTAAAGCACCCCGCCTTCGTCCGCGAGGGTCTGGGCAATCGCCGGAGCAAAGCCGCCGCCGAAAATCCCGCCGACGTTGAAGGCGATAGACGAGCCGGTATAGCGAACCCGCGCGTCGAACAATTGCGGCAATAGCGAGGCGATTGGGCCGTAGACGAAACCCATCGTAAACAGGCCGAGACACAGGAAGGCGGCGATGATCCCAAGCGAACCTGCCGCGAACATCGGCCCCATCAGCAGCCCGACAACCACCGCCCCCGCGCAGCCTGCGATCAGCACCGTCCGCGAAGACCAGCGATCGGAAGCATAGCCGGCGATCACGATGCCCAGCGCCATGAACAATATCGCAAAAAGCTGCACGCCAAGGAAGCTCTGGCGGTCGTAGCCGAGAGTCTGGGTGCCGTAGCCGAGGGCGAACGTGGTGGTGAGGTAGTAGATCGCAAAGCAGGCGATCACCGCAAAAGTGCCAGCCAGCGTCTGGCGCATGTGGGTGCGGAACAGCTCGACGATCGGGATCGACTTGGGCGGCGCATTGTCCAGCACGGCTTCGAAAGCCGGGGTTTCCTCCAGCTTGAGGCGAATCCACAGGCCGAGGCCAACCAGCACGGAACTCAGGAGGAAGGGAATACGCCAGCCCCAGGCCAGGAAATCCGCATCACTCAGGGTCACGCTGAAGATCAGGAACAGTCCGTTGGCGGCCAGGAATCCCACGGGCGCGCCGAGCTGCGGGAACATCCCGAAGCGCGCGCGCCAGCCCGGTGGCGCGTTCTCCACCACCAGGAGCGCGGCACCGCCCCACTCGCCACCGAGACCCAGCCCTTGCGAGAAACGCATCAGGCACAGCAGCAGCGGAGCAAGCCAGCCAATGCTCTCGTAAGTGGGCAGCAGGCCGATAATGACGGTCGCCCCGCCCATCAGCAGCAACGAGGCGACGAGCGTGGACTTGCGCCCGACCCGATCGCCGAAATGGCCGAACAGGG
This sequence comes from Novosphingobium sp. BF6, assembly GCF_058273105.1. Taxonomy (NCBI): domain Bacteria; kingdom Pseudomonadati; phylum Pseudomonadota; class Alphaproteobacteria; order Sphingomonadales; family Sphingomonadaceae; genus Novosphingobium; species Novosphingobium sp. BF6. Next base: position 1,199,559 of record NZ_CM177776.1, on the reverse strand, counting down.
TAGCGCCCACGGGCCGCGCGATGAAGGCGATGGCGAAGCTGGCATAAGCGGCAAGGCGCTGCACCGAAGCGGATTCCGCCGGAAAGAACAGCGGGCCGAACACCAGCGCCGCCGCAGTCGCATAGATGTAGAAGTCGTAGAACTCGACCGCCGTACCCACGAGACTGGCGGCCAGCACGCGCCTGTTGCTGCGGTAGACGTTCACCGGAGCAGCCCCGCACCGCTGCCGTACGTTCCTACCGAACTCATCCATTCAACCAAGATTCTGGCCCCTTGAGAACCGCTGATACTCAAGCCGCCCGCCTTAGATTAACCCAGCGAAGTTTAAAGGCCAAATTTACGCAATAAAATTACAAAGCGAATATCGGTCGGGCATTCCGATCGCCGCGGCCGGACAGGTTCGACAGCCTTGCGAAAGCCCGGGTCGAAATCCGCGCAAGGATCACGGGAAAGCGGCACGTTCGACGAAGCCGATATCGAATGAATGGGAAGATGTGACTGTCGCCGGGCGCCGGGCAGACCGCTTCTGCCTCCAGGCGCAAAAGGCCGCCGAACCCATATCCGGCCGTATGAAGCGTAAAGCTTTATACGAACACAGATATGGGAATGGGCTGAAACCTAAGCCTTGAAAGCACAGGAACCTGTGCAGCCATGGCGGAGACGGAGGGATTCGAACCCTCGGTACCCCCTTAAGAGTACGACGGTTTAGCAAACCGCTGGTTTCAGCCACTCACCCACGTCTCCGGCTGCGGCCTAGGCCCGTGCAACTACGGTTTCCGACATTTCTTGTCAACGCAGTACGCGCGAAAATCGCGGAACCCGCAGAGAACCGGCGTACAGGGCGCTGCAAGGCCTATCCGAAGAGGATCCGCACCCAACTTTTCCACAGCAAACGTCCGAATCATCATGAGAAATGAAGGATCGCATCCCTGACTCGAGCACGGCCGGATCGTCATCTGAGAGACCATGAGCCATAGCCGTAACGCCGTAGCGCCATTTCTCCAACGAGGGCTTTTCTGGCATCTCGCCTGTGCCGTTGGCATCGCGCGATCCCTTGCCCCACACCGTAGCCGGATGGCAGTACATAAAGGGGGCGAAGATTTTGCCTGCAGGAAACGCCGTGCCAACCGTTTGAGAAAGCGCAGCATTCATGATGGAGTTGCTCGATGAACGCAGTGAAGCGGCTGGTTGTGGGCTCGCCATGGATCAATCCGGCCTTTGGCTCGTCCGACCCTGCCCAAGATTAGCGCGTGGCGGCAAGCGGCACGCGACCTTCCTTCTACACAGAACCGGAGACCTCCGATGAAGCCATGGGTAGCGGCTCCAGCCCTTGCTTTCTCCACGTGCCTCGCGGCATGCCTGTCCTTCCCCGCAGAAGCCCGCTCCTCGCAGTGGTGGTACGTCGCGCAAGGCGCCGACAAAGTGCTGTTCGTGGATGTGGAATCGATCCAGAGGGGCGGCGATACCGTTCGCTACGAGGCCAGCCAGGTCCTGCGCGAAGAGGGAAACCCCGCAGCCTCGATCCGTGCCTACATGCGCACCGACTGCCGTGCACGAACCGAAAACTGGGATATGGTCATGCGCTACGGTCCGCACGACGAACGCCTCGACGAAGCCGCTCTGGCTTATGACGATCCCGAACCGGTCGGCTCCGGTACGCTCGGCGAAGCGCAGCTGGAATTCGTCTGCGCCTCCGATCCCGCCACTACCGGCGGCTTTCCAATCGCCATCGATGAAGTCGCCTTCGCCGAAGCGCTGATCGCCGATACCGATGCTTCGGAAAGTCCCCGCGCCGTCCACGAAAGGATGCGCGCCGATCCGAAGGTGCCGGTCATCCGTTCGACCGCCCCCGCGCCCGAGACCTTCGGCACTCGGCAAAGCACGGAGGCAGGCGATGCCGTCGTGCCGCCGCGCGACTATGCCAAGGGCACACACGTGCCCGAGGCCGGTAACTACGACGCCGACGAAAGCGGAACCATTTACGACATCGCCTATATCGGCATCGAGGACGGCGAAATGGTGTTCGAACGGCGCGGCTACGGCATCGGCGATCTTGCCCGCGCCAGCAGCGCCCAGGAAATGCGGTTCCCGCTGACGCAGAAGGATGTTCGCATCCTGGATATCGGGATCGAAGTCATCGAGGCCACGCCGCAGACCCTGCGCTTCCGCGCAAGCCGCATTTCCAGGGACGAGGAGGTCGAGGCGGGATTCCCCTGCCTCGATCCGGCATGTACCGCCCGATGAAAGGCGCATTCCGGCACGTCGTCCTCGCACTCGCGGCACCTTGGCTGATCGGCGCGGCGCCTGCGGAAGTGCCGAGCGGACATGTTGCCGAGTTTGACGGAAAGGCCGATCTCGTCGACGATCTCACGGCGCAATGTGCGCAGGACGACGCCGATGCCTGTTTCCGGCTTGGCACCATCCATGCCGAAGGTGACGGCGTCCCGCAGGACCAGACCCGCGCGACGCCGTTTTTCGCGAAGGGATGCCATCTCGGCAACGTGAAGGGCTGCACGATGGCCGGTCTCGCCTATGGCAGCGGGCAAGGCGTGGAGCGATCGCCCGAACACGCCGCATCGTACTATGCCCTCGCCTGCACCGGTGGCGAACCGACGGGCTGTTCGAACCTGGGCCTTGCCTATGTGAACGGCGACGGCGTCGATCGGGACGAAGCTTATGCCACCGCCCTGTTCACCCAGTCCTGCGATGCGGGCGGCAGGGCCGGTTGCGCCAATCTCGGCGCATCCTATTCGCTGGGCAAGGGCGTACCGCGCGACCAGCGCCGGGCGGCCGACCTGTTCAGGCAGGCCTGCGACCGGGACGATCAGCACGCCTGCTACAATCTCGGCGTGCTTTACCGCGACGGGCTCGGGATGCGGCGAGACTATCGCCGCGCCGTTTCGCTGTTCGAACAGGCCTGCAACGTGGATGACGCCAGCGCTTGCGGCAATCTGGCGATGATGGTCGACGACGGGCGCGGCACACGCAAGGACCGCCAGCGGTCGCTGGGCCTGTTCGAGAAAGCCTGCGAGCTTGGCGAGGCCGAAAGCTGTTTTACCCTCGGCAGGGCCTATCAGACCGGAAACGGCCGCGAGCGTGACGATCGTCGCGCCGCCGCGCTGCTCGAACGGACCCTGGAACTGGCCCCCGATACGCCCTCCGCGGAGAGTGCCCGTAAGGCGCTCGCCATCGCCCGCGCCGCGGCGGATCAGGCGGAAGACGGCCAATGAAAGGCCGTTTCTTCCGTTTCTCGCAGTCCTTGCGGCCATGCTCGCGGCATCCCCGGCAAGCGCCCTGAGCAGGCCGGACGAGGAGATGATGGAGGCGCGGCGCAACCTGATGGCCGTCTTCCCGCAAGCGCTAGACACGAAGCGATCTCCGCGTGAACCATCTCATGGGGAAAGGATGGGCAACGACTCCTCGGTGGCAGTCGGGAAGACTGAGCCGTCGCCCTTCGGGCCCTTTAACGATCCGTCCCCTGCAGAGCCATAGCGGAGACAATTGTTTACATTTGCATTCGGCCGCCAACGACCGAACGAGGTCTGCGCGCGCGGAAGAAAATGGCCTCGCTCTGGGGAGGAATGATAGAGCGAGGCCGGAGGTGGCGTCCGGTTCGAATCCGGATCACTTCGCACCTCGATCGCCAAACATGGGGTGTTCGTGCTGGCGCGGGGGTAGTGCAGCGGCGCGATCGACGTGACCGCAGCGGGTCTCTGCGGCCTGCACAGCATAAGCGAAAACCCGCAGGAACGATGTAAAGCAGTGTAAATTCGCGAGCGAGGCAGTTGCCTCTCCGCCGCGCGCTTTTCTACGAGACCATTCGTCCCTCGCAGGCTTGAATCGGAAATGACAATGAAATTACCCGTTTCGCTGCTCCTGCTGGGATCGGCCGGCCTGCTGTCCGCCTGTGCATCGCCGCCGAAAGCGGCGCTCCGGACAACGGGTACCATGCCGCAGGCGGGCGGCATCGAACTCGTCGGCGCAGCTTCAGGCGACAGCGCATGGGGAACGGCGCTGCTAGAGAGGCTCGCCGCGCGCGGCCTTTCCCGCTCCCGAAAGCCCGATTACTTCGTCCAGTTCACGAACGCGCTCCTGCCCGGCCGGACAGGCCTTTTCGCGCCCGAGAGCGGAGCCGACGAAAAGACCTGGCTCGTATCGCCCACGCGGTCCCGGCCCATCGACCAGCGGGTCTACACACTGGTCGTTTCGGATCGCGCGACCGGACGCGAACTCTACCGCCTTGTCGGACAGATGCCGGTCCGGCGTGGCAAACCCGGAAGCGAGGATCGGCTTTCCCAAGCCTTCCTGGCAGAGCTGGGCAGCGCGGCCGAGCCGGAAACCGCCGGACGGTAGGTTCGTCAGGACGGCGTTCGATCCGCAAGCGGCAGGATCAGCGAGAACGTCGCGCCCCGCCCGACCTCGCCGAGGCAGCGGACCTCGCCGCGATGCCGCACCACGACGGTATGCACGAAGCTGAGGCCCAGTCCGACCCCGTCCATGCGCCGACCGGCTCCCAGCGGTCCGCGATGGAAGCGTTCGAACAGCCGGTGGCGATGTGCCTCCTCCAGTCCGGGTCCTTCGTCCGAGATCGCACAGAACGCGCGCGGCTCGCCATCCGGTTCCTGGCCCACCGTACAGCGGATACGGCTTCCTGCGGGGCTGTACTTGATTGCATTGTCGAGGAGGTTGATCAGCGCGCGAGTCACCAGGGAGCGCTCCACCCGGACGATCAGGCGCTCGTCCTCGCCGTAAGTGTCGATCGAGATCGACCTGGCGGTGAGCTGCGGCCAGAGATCGTCGATGGCGTCGATCATCATGTCGCCCAGCGCGACATCCTCCAGCGCATATTCGAGGCTTTCGGCGCGGGCGAGCTGCACGAAACCGTCTGCTAGGCCAAGCGTCCGCTCCGCATAGTGGCGGATGCGCCGCGCCTCGTCCGGCGCGATGTTCTCGCTCGGCGCGGTTTCCAGAACGGCGAGGATCGAGGCCTGCGGGGATCGCATGTCGTGGGTCAGCAGTTCGAGGATATCGTCGCGCTGGCGCTGCGCGGCCTTGGCCTCGCTCACGTCCATGAACTGGACGATCCAGCCGACGAAACCGCCGCCGGCGGTAAGCTGGGGAGCGAAGCGGATCGTGAAGAAATGGCCGTCCTCGGTTATCGCATCGAAGCTCAGCGGCCCCGCCGTTGGGCCGACGGGAAAGCGGATCGGCTCCTGCGATCCTGCCTGCCGGAAACGGGTGAGCAGAGCGCCCCCCTTGCCCGGCTCGTCGCCCTGGACATGCTCGGGGCCGAACAGCCTGTCCGCAGAGGCGCTGGCGAGCAAGATATCGCCGTGGCCGTTGGTGACGAGTGTGGCGTCCGGCAGCTGGTCTAGCCGTTCGGCGACGAAACGCTTCATGTCGCGGTTGCTGGCGATCGCGGCGGTCAGCAGCGCAATCGTCGAGGGCAGCGGCTGGCGGCCTTGCCTCGCGGGCGGCGTGAAGATCGTGGAATCGGCTGCGAGGCGCAGCAGTTCGCCGTGCATGAACTGCTGCGTGATCGCGAGCTGCCGCCATCCCCAGATCGGATAGGCGACGCAGAGCGCCAGGATCGGCGTGGCTGGCGGCAGCCAGACCCTTCCCATCAGCAGCAACAGCCCGGAGAGCACGAGAATGCCTGCGGTCCCCACGGCAAGTCCGAGCGCCGGGGAGAGGCGCGGAAACGGCCCCATTAGCAGCATGAGCAGCCAGACCGGCACCAGCGCGAAACCGATCCGCGCGGCGTTCCCCGCTTTCCCGATCATCAGGTTGCCGAGCAGGCCATGCAGGAACTGGGCGTTGATTTCGAGGCCGGACATCGTACCCCGGCCGGGCACGGGATAGCGCGGACCGATCCCGGCAGCCGTAACGCCGACCAGCACGACCTTGCCGCGCAAGGCCGCACCCGGCCCCTTCCCGGCAAGAAGCGAGGCGGCCGATACGCGGGGCCACTGCTTGCCCGAGGTAAAGGGGATCAACCGCCCCGCGCCGGGGTCAGGCACGCTCCTGCCGAGACTGCCGTGAACTTCATCCATCAGGTGAAGCCGTGAACCGAGCGGCGACGGCGCCGAACGCATCACGCCGTCGGGATCGACGAGGAAATCGGTGAATCCGGTTCCTCGCGCAGCATCGCGCAAGGGGGCGATCGGCTCCACCACCTTCGGGCCCGCCCCGAGGAAGAAGGGAAGGGAGACATTCCCCGCCCGCGCCACCGCTCCGGCCAGCCCGGCATCGCCCTGCGGCGTCCCCGGCTCGGTGAAGAGCGTGTCGTAGACGATCGCCTGCGGCGCCGCCTCGTGCAGCCGGTCGACGAGCTGCGCGTGGAGGCTGCGATCCCAGGGCCAGCGCCCGAATTGCGCAAGAGCGGCATCGTCGATCTCGACCAGCGCGATCCGGCCGTCGGAGCGCGGCGGATCGAGTTGCAGCAATCGGTCGTAGGCGGCATTGTCCAGCCGCGAGAGGGCATTGCCGATCGTCAGGATCACCGCCAGCAGGCTGACGAGTACGGCAATGATCCACCATTCGGTCTTGAGGCGAACCGCGAGGTTCACTTGACCGTCCCGACCCGCAGCTCACTGGTGGGCGACCATTTCGTGTAAACCTGCCCGTCGGCGGTCTCGATGCTCATGACCCGCCAGTAGTAGGTCCCCGCCGCCAGATCGGTGATGACGAAGGCGCCTTCGGTCAGGCCGGTCTGATCGACGAGCGGCGCCGAGCCGTCGGCACTGCGGGACAACTGGAAGCGGAAGCTGGCATTCGGCGCATCCGGCGCCTGCCAGCGAAACAGGAATTGCCGGTATCGGCCCGCCCGGCTTTCCTCAAGGCTGGTGCGCAGCCGGTTTAGTCGCCGCTCGAAGCTGTAGGTCGAGGCCAGGCCTTCGAGATCATGGTCGTCGATGGCGGCCAGACGAACGAAGTAGGTGCCGCGCGGCAGACCGGGGAATTCCGCAAACGGCGTCGGCGCATAGGCTTCGTCCAGCACGTCGAGGAAACCGGCATCGCGGGCGATCTGGAAGCGATAGCGCCCCCCTCCCGCGACGGGCCGGGCGGCGAAGGCCAGCCGCTCCTCGGTCTGGGACCTGTCCGGCGAGACAAGATCCGGCGGCGCCAGCAACGGCACCGGCGCGGCAAGCGTGTCGCTGGTGCCGAACCCCGCTGCGACGGCCTGCTCCCGCTCCCGCTCTCGCGCCTCCCGGAATGCGACTTTGCCTTCGGACACTTCGACTTTCGTGGCACCGCTCGCGGGATCGTAGCTCGTGCGGAAACGGGTTCCGCGCACCGAAGTGATGGCGCGGGGGGTGAGGAACTCGAACGTGCTGTGCGGGTCCGTCATCGGCGTGACGACACCCGAGGCCTGCCCCTTCTGGACCACGAAACGGCGCTCGACGGATTGTGCCAGCAGGGTGCGGCGCAGGCGCTCCACCCGCACACGGCTTCCCGGTGGAAGGGCGACGGCCGTATTGTCCGGCAGGCGCAGCGAAACGAAGGACCGTGCGCCGGTCTCGATCAGGTCACCTTCGCGAACCTTGAGTCCGACCGAGGCTCCGCGCACGCCGACAAGCACGGAACCCCGGTAGCTCTGGACGACGGCCTCGATCTGTTCACGGCGCAGCATCGAACGGGGTATCTTGAGCACGCGGCCCACGGGTATCCGCCGGGGATTCCCGATCCGGTTGAGCTTCTGGACCGCCGGATAGCTCGCGGGATCGGCGAAATAGCGCCGGGCAAGATCGTAGAGCGTATCGTTGCGGTTGACGCTGTAGCTGATGTGCTCCGGCGCTTCCGCGCGGAGACCGGCGGATGCGGCCAGCAGCAAGGCGGACAGGGATGCGCGGCAGAGGAAACGGGCGTTCAAGTCAGGGCTTCCAGACGATAGCCATAGGAGTAGATCGGCGAGAGCTTGAAGCCGTTCGCCGGGCGCAAGTTGAGCTTGGTGCGCACGTTCGAGATATGTGCGTCAAGCGTCCGGGTCGGCAGGTTCGGCCGCACGCCCCAGATCGCTTCGAGCAGATAGGCCCGCGACAGCGCGCGGTTCATGTTCCTGAAAAGCAGCGTGGCCAGCGCGAATTCCTTCGCCGTGACCGCCACCGCCTCCCCCCGCAGTTCGATCGTTTCCGCGCGGCTGTCGAAATGATAGGGACCGAAAGTCTCGACCGGGTTCGCAGAGACCGGATAGGCCCGCCGCGCCACGGCTGCGACCCGCGCCAGCAGCACGGCACTGGACACCGGCTTGATGACATAGTCGTCGGCACCGGCGGACAGCCCCTCCACGATGTCCTCTTCCGCCGACCGGCTCGTCAGCATGAGCGCGGGTGGCCTGCTGTCGAGATTTTCGCGCATCCAGTCCAGAACCTGGAGCCCTGACATGCCCGGCACTTTCCAGTCGAGAATCAGCATGTCGAAGGTTTCACGGCGCAACTGTTGCAAGAGGTCCCGGCCGTCCGCGAATACGACGCAGCTATTGCCGCTCGCCAGCAGCGATTTCTCGACATAGCCGGCAAGGGCCAGATCGTCCTCCAGGATTGCAATCCGCATTCGCGCTCCGCTCTGCTTCGCCACGGCATTAAAGCCCCGCGACAAGCATATCAGCGCAAACGGCGCCGGGCAGCAGCCCTTCAGCGGGTTTTACAAGGTTTTACAAGCGTCACGATTTTGCATTCCTTTACATGACTTTTGAACACCGTTGGGGGAACCGGAACGCTTGTAAGATCGAACAGGAGGGTGGATTTCATGGAAAGAGCCGTCTGCGCGGACGACGATGCCGACAATGTGCTTCCGGAAAACCGCCACGACCGCTCCTCTCATGCATACGCCCCCACGCCCGTCGTCGGTCGATACTTCGAATCCGTTCCCTTCGCTCTCGCCGTGCTGGATCGCGCCCGTCACGTCGTCTTCATAAACCGGCAGATGGCCGCAGTCGCCGGTCGTTCGGTAGAGGAGCTCGACGGATGCAGCGTGCTGGCGCCATTTCCCCAGCTCGGTCCGATCCTGGAGCGGTGCTACGGATCGGCCGCGCGCGGCGATCCGCTGCCCGATACGCGGATCTCCTGGCAGGGCGCCACCTACCTGCTCACGTTCAGCGTGACTTACGATGGTGAAGGGCTGGTCGCGGAACTGCTGATCGGCGCGCTGAACATCACGCGGGAAGCCCGGATCGAGGCAAGTCTGCGTCAGTCCCGCAGGCAGCTCCTGTCATCCCTGCGTACCGATCCTCTCACCGGGCTGCTCAACCGCAACGGTCTGGCGAACGCGCTTTCCAAGGAGTTACGGCGCAGCCATCGCGACGGAACGAGCATGGCCCTGCTGCTCGTCGATGTCGATTATTTCAAGGACTACAACGACTGCTTCGGCCATCTTGCCGGAGACCGCTGCCTGGTCGCCATCGCCGGAGAGATCGGCCGATGGGGCCGCCGCGCAGGCGATGCCGTGGGGCGTTTCGGCGGCGAGGAATTCGTCATGGTCCTGCCTGATACCGATGCTCTCGGCGCGCTGCGCGTCGCGGAAAACTGCCGACTGGCGGTCGAACGCCTGTCCCTCGATCACCCCGCAAGCCCGTTCGGACGGATCACCGTCAGCATCGGCGTCACGGTCAGTACCGGCGGGCAAGTGGAGGCCGACCATGCCGCCCGCTGCCTCGGCGCCGCCGACCAGGCCCTTTACGAAGCGAAGGACGCGGGACGCAACACGATGCGTTTCAGCCATGTCGCCGCCCACGAGGAGGACCACGGGACGCGGCCGAGCGAGCGGCCGCTTCCACTCATCACGTCCGGACTTCACGCCCCGTCCGAATGACCGCTGTTCGTGCTCCACGGTCCAGCGTCACGCTTTGGCCGCCCGCTTCCCAGGCGAGACGATCGCCGCCCGGCCTTTCCCAATCGGCTACGGACATGTCGGCGCCCTCCCCGTTGAGCCAGCGCAAGCCCGCAGAGAGGCGGGCAAAGCGGGACGGATCGGCCAAGCGGATCGCCGCCAGTGCGGCGGTGTGATCTTCCAGTTCCACGTCCCGGTTTTCCCAATCGACCCAGCCGATGGCATTGTCCTGGCAATAGGCATTGTTGTTGCCTTGCTGGGTGCGGCCGAACTCGTCACCGGCCGTCAGCATGATCGTACCAGTCGAGGCGAAGAGCGTGCCAAGCAGCGCCTTGATATCCGCCCGGCGCGCGGCGAGGATCGCCGGATCGTCCGTCAGGCCCTCCACACCGTTGTTCCAGCTGAAGTTTTCGCCGTGACCGTCGCGGTTCTGCTCGCCGTTGGCCTCGTTGTGGCGATGCTCGTAGGATACGGTATCGGCAAGGGTGAAGCCGTCGTGCGCGGCCAGGAAATTGATCGAACGGCTGGATGACCCCGGCGACACCGGGTCGAAGATGTCGCTCGATCCCGCAATCCGGGTGGCGAGTTTGCCGATGCCCTCCGCGCCTTTCCAGAAGCGGCGGACATCGTCGCGGAAGCGATCGTTCCATTCGAGCCAGTTCGGCGGGAAATGGCCGAGTCGATAGCCGCCCGGCCCGACGTCCCACGGCTCGGCGATCATGATGCGCGTGCACAGGACGGGATCGTCCGCGATCTCCGCGAAGATCGGCGCGGCGGGATTGAACCCCGGCCCTCGCGCCAGCACCGGGGCGAGGTCGAACCGGAAGCCGTCCACGCCGCAAGTCTCGACGAAATGGCGCATGGCATCGAGGGCTAGGCGTCGGACGGCAGGATTGGCGAAGTCCAGCGTGTTGCCGCAACCGGTATCGTTGATCAGCGTGCCGTCCGGGGCATGGGCATAGGCGGCGTTGTCCAACCCGCGCAGGGAGATCGTGCCGCCCTCCACGTCGCTTTCGCCGCTGTGGTTGAAGACGAGATCGAGCAGGACCCCGATCCCCTCGGCATGAAGCGCGGCGACGGTGCTGCGCAGTTCGGCTACCCCGCCGGGGCACAGGCCGGGATCGAGCGCCATCATCGCCACCGGATTGTAGCCCCAGGCATTGACGAGGCCGAGCGGCGGCAAGTGCCGTTCGTCGATCCAGGCCACGATCGGCATCAGTTCGACAGCCGTGACGTGCAGCTTCTTCAGATGCGCGATCACCGCCGGATGGGCGAGCCCTGCCACGGTGCCGCGCATCGGTTCGGGCACTTCGGGATGGAGCCGCGTGAAGCCCCTGACGTTGAGTTCGTAGATCAGCCCGCCATGCACGAAATGCGGCGGGGTGAGCGGGAGCGGCGTGATCGCGGCAGGCACCACCGCGCGGGGTACGAGGTCCGCCGTATCGACGCCGAATGCGGCCAAGCGACGATCCTGCACGAAGCGGCGGTCCAGCTCGGTCGCATAGGGATCGACCAGCAGTTTCGCAGAGTCAAACCACTGCCCGCGTTCCGGAGCCCACTCTCCCGCTGCACGATAGCCGTAGCATGTGCCGGTCAGATCGCCGGGCAGTTCCAGCACCCAGTCAGAACCGTCACGCTCCATGGCACGGCGCTGCTCGCCGTCGCCGCCGAAGAGGCAGAGCCAGACCTGGCTCGCCAAAGGACTGCGGACGGTAAAGTGCGTCCTGCCCGCCCCGACTGAGGCGCCGAGCCTGCTCATGCCAAGAGGGCGCGGTAGAGATCGGCATAGGCCTGCCCGCTCGCGGTCCAGGAGAAATCGCACTTCATCGCGTTCTTCTGGATCGTGCGCCACTGCTCGGACCGGCCGTAGAGATCGACCGTGCGGGTCAGCGCGGCGGAGACCGCATCGTAGTGCACCCCGTCGAACTGCACGCCGGTCGCGACACCGGCAGCGAGCGCGGCGGGGTTGGCGTCGATCACTGTGTCGGCGAGGCCTCCCGTGCGCGCCACGACGGGAACGCAGCCATAGGCCAGGCCGTAGAGCTGGGTCAGTCCGCAAGGCTCGAAGCGCGAGGGCACGAGGATGGCGTCACCACCGCCCTGCATCCGGTGCGAGAGCGCTTCATCGTAACCGATGCGGACGCCGATCCGCCCCGGATGGCGCGCGGCGGCGGCATGCAGGGCCTGCTCGATGGCGGCGTCGCCGGACCCCAACAGCGCCAGCCGCCCGCCCAGACCGACCAGATGGTCGAGCACTTCCAGCAGCACGTCCATGCCCTTCTGCCAGGTGAGCCGGGTGACGACGATGAACAGCGGGCCGTCATCGCGGTCCAGCCTGAACTCGGCCTCCAGTGCGCGTTTGTTGGCGCTGCGCCGTTCCAGCTTGCGAGTATCGTAGCGCGCGGCGAGCGCGGTGTCTCCGACAGGATTCCACATCGCCGTGTCGATCCCGTTGAGAATGCCGGAAACCGCCCTGCCGCGCGCGACGATCAGGCCCTCCAGCCCCATGCCGAAGGCCGCCGAACGGATCTCGCGCGCATATGTAGGGCTTACCGTCGTCACCGCATCGGCGCAGGCGAGGCCGGCCTTCAGCATGCCGATGCCGCCGTGATACTCGATGCCGTCGATCGACCAGGCCTCGCGCGGTAGGCCGAGGCGCGGGAAAGTTTCGGCGCCGAACCAGCCCTGAAAGGCCATGTTGTGGATGGTGACGATCGACGGCACCCGCCCCGCATCGCCGCCGAAGGGCGCGAACCTCAGATAGGCGGGGGCCATCGCCGCCTGCCAGTCATGGGCATGGACAAGATCGAAACGCATGGCCTTGCCCCGAACGACCACCGCACCGCCCGCGATATCCGCCGCCGCCCGGCCCAGCGCCGAGAAGCGTTGCCAGTTGTCCGCCCAATCCTGCCCCGCCGCATCGCCATAAGGCGCGCCGACACGGGCAAAGAGCGCCGGTGCGTCAAGCACGAGCAGCGGATGCCCGTCGATCTTGCCCGTCAGCAGCCGCGCGGGAACGCCCAGCAGCGAGTCCCAGGCATGGACACTGCGGAGCCGACCCAGTTCCTTCAGCACCGAGGGATAGCCGGGCAGCAGCGTCGTCATCTCCACGCCGTGCCCGGCGAGCGCAGCCGGAAGCGCGCCGACGACATCGGCCAGCCCCCCGGTCTTGACGAGCGGCACGGCTTCGGAAGCTACGGAGAGGACTTTCAACGATATTCCCTTTTCAGGCGGATCACAGGTTCAGCCGGTCGATCATCGGCTTGGTGATGAGGCAGACGCCGTTGTCGGTCCTGCGAAAGCGGCGGGCGTCGAGTTCCGGGTCTTCGCCCACCACCAGTCCTTCCGGGATGCGCACGCTGGAATCGATCACCACGCGCGACAGGCGCGCATTGCGACCGATGTTGCAATAGGGCAGGATCACCGCCTCGTTCACCGAGGAAAAGCTGCCCATCTTCACCCCGGTGAACAGCAGCGAGCGCCGCGCGAGAGCGCCAGAGACGATGCAGTCCTGGCTGATCAGCGAGGAGATCGCCTGCCCGCGCCGCCCTTCCTCGTCGTGGACGAACTTGGCGGGCGCGGCGACAACGGTGTCGGTCCAGATCGGCCAGTCGCGGTCGTACATGTCGAGCTTGGGCACCGTGTCGGTCAGGTCGAGATTGGCCTCGAAATAGGCATCCACCGTGCCGACGTCGCGCCAGTATTCCTCGATCTCCTCGGCGGCGCGGATGCAGGAATTGGTGAAGCGGTGGGCCTGCGCTTTCCCGTGCTTGACGATGTAGGGGATGATGTCGCCGCCGAAGTCGCGTTTGGAATCCGGCTCGGCGGCATCGCGGCGAAGCTGCTCGAACAGGAACTCGGTATCGAAGACATAAATGCCCATCGAGGCCAGCGCGTGGTCCGGATCGCCGGGGATCGAAGGCGGGTCCTTGGGCTTTTCGAGGAACGAGGTGATGACGTCGTTCTCGTCGACATGCATGACGCCGAAGGCGGCGGCGTCCTTGCGCGGCACCACGAGGCAGCCGACCGTCACGTCCGCGCCCGAGTTGACGTGCTGTTGCAGCATCAACTCGTAGTCCATCTTGTAGATATGGTCGCCGGCCAGGATGACCATGTACTTCGGGCTGTAGGCGGCGATGATGTCGATGTTCTGGAACACCGCGTCCGCCGTGCCCTCGTACCAGAGCAGTTCGGAAATACGCTGGCTGGCGGGGAGAATGTCGAAGCTCTCGTTGCGCTCGGGACGCATGAAGTTCCAGGCGCGGTTCATGTGCCGGATCAGGCTATGCGCCTTGTACTGCGTGGCGACGCCGATGCGGCGAATGCCCGAGTTGATCGCGTTCGACAGCGCGAAGTCGATGATCCGGCTCATGCCGCCGAAATAGACCGCCGGTTTGGCGCGGTTGTCCGTCAACTCGGCCAGGCGGCTGCCGCGTCCGCCGGCAAGAACATAGGCCATGGCATCGCGCGCGAGTGGCGATCCGGTCGGCGTCCTCATTGCACTCACTCTCCTTCGTATTACCGTTTCAGCCCGCGTATTCGAGCATGATCGTTGCCAGAGGCGGCAGCGTCACCATGGCTTGCCCGTTCGCGGCTTCGACCTGCCCCAGGTTGCCCTTTCCGCTTCCCCCGTAATGCGGGGAATCGCTGTTGAGGATCTCGTTCCATGTGCCGTCATGCGGCAGCGGCAGTCCATACCCCGTCAGGGTAGCGGGGGTCATGTTGGCGATCACCGCGACCGGCCGCGCACCCGGCGCCTTGCGCAGCCAGGCAAAGACCGAATTGGCGGCATCGTCCACCACCAGCCACGCGAAGCCGTCACCGTCGCAGTCCCCGGCATGAAGCGCAGGCTTCTCGCGGTAGAGACGGTTGAGGTCCTTCACGAGATTGCGGATGCCTTCGTGCGCGGGGGCCTCGCGCAGGTCCCAGTCGAGCGCACGCTCCTCGCTCCATTCGCGGCGCTGGGCGAACTCCTGCCCCATGAACAGCAGCTTCTTGCCGGGATAGCCCCACATCATCCCGTAATAGGCTCGCAGATTGGCGAACTTCTGCCAGTCGTCGCCGCTCATCTTGTTCAGCAGCGAGCCCTTGCCGTGGACCACTTCGTCATGGCTGAGCGGCAGGACGTAGTTTTCGCTGAAGGCATACATCAGGCCGAAAGTGATATCGTCGTGGTGGTAGCGCCGATGCACCGGGTCGCGCGCCATGTAGCGCAGCGTGTCGTGCATGAAACCCATGTTCCACTTGAAGCCGAAGCCCAGCGCGGTCGTCCGCTTGCCGTCTTCTGCTTCGTAGGCAGGCTGGGTGACGCCGGGCCAGGCCGTGGATTCCTCGGCGATCGTGAAGACTCCGGGATGCTGGCCGTAGAGCGCGCGGTTGGTGGCGCGCAGAAAATCCACCGCCTCCCAGTTCTCGCGCCCGCCCTGGGCATTGGGTATCCACTCGCCGTCCTTGCGCGAATAGTCGCGGTAGAGCATCGAGGCCACCGCATCCACGCGCAGCCCGTCGACGTGATAGCGCTCGGCCCAGAACAACGCGTTGTTGACGAGGAAGCTCTGCACCTCGCGGCGGCCGAAGTTGTAGATCAGGGTGTTCCAGTCCGGCTGGAAGCCAAGGCGCGGGTCCTGATGCTCGTAGAGCGCGGTGCCGTCGAAGCGGACGAGGCCGTGCTCGTCGGTCGGAAAATGGGCGGGCACCCAGTCGAGGATCACGCCGATCCCCGCCCGATGCGCACCGTCCACGAAACGCGCGAACCCGGCCGGTTCGCCGAAGCGGGCGCTGGGCGCATAGAGGCCGGTTGCCTGATAGCCCCACGAGGGATCGTAGGGATGCTCGCTGATCGGCAGGAACTCGATATGGGTGAAGCCCATCTCGACGACATAGGGAATCAGCCGGTCCGCCAGATCGTCCCAATTCAGGAACCAGTTCCAGCGGTCGCGCTGCCAGGACCCGGCGTGGACCTCGTAGATCGACACTGGCACCTTGCGCGGATCGACTTTGGCCCAATGCGCGCGGTGAGCCTCGTCGCCCCAGTCGAGTTTCGCGGGGTGCGCGGTCATAGAGGCGGTGGCCGGGCGGATTTCCGACATGAAGGCGAAGGGATCGGCCTTGAGCGGCTGGACCATGCCGTCGGCGCCGACGATATGGTACTTGTAGGCGCGATAGTCGGCTATGTCGGGAAGAAAGATTTCCCAGACGCCGATGTCCCTGCGGTCGCGCATGACGTGGCGCCGCGGGTCCCAGTCGTTGAAATCGCCGACCACGCTGACCAGCCGGGCATTGGGCGCCCAGACCGCGAAGTGGACGCCGCTGGCGCCCTCGTGGCGGATGATATGCGCACCCAGCTTGTCGAAGAGGCGGAAATGCGTGCCTTGCGCGATCAACAGGTCGTCGAGCGGACCCAGCACCGGGCCGAAAGTATAGGGATCGGTGACCAGCCAGTCGCTGCCTTCCGCCGAGCAGCGGTAACGGATCGGCTGCGGCTTGCCGAGCAGCTTGCCCTCGAACAGGAAGCGATCATCGACTTTGCCGAGCGCACCCAGCCGACGGCCGTCGAGGCTGAAGGCCTCCACCGTTTCCGCACCCGGCAGGATCGCGCGGGCGTGGGAGCCGCCGGGGCCGGGATGGAGGCCGAGAAGCGAAAACGGGTCGGCGTGCGTACCTTCCAGCAGGGATTCGAGAGCGCTTTCGGGTGGGTTCACAGGACCTTCCAGATGTCTTTGGCATACTCGGAAATCGTCCGATCCGAGGAGAACCAACCGACATTGGCAATGTTCCTGATGGCCGAGGCACGCCAGCCCGCCACGTCTTCCCAACGCGCGTCGATCGAGCGCTGGGCGGCGGCATAGCTGTCGAAATCGGCCGCGCATAAGAACCAGTCATGGTCGTGGATGCCGCCGATCAGGTCCTTGTAGCGACACGGATCGTCGGGCGAGAACACGCCGGAGGAAATTGCCGAGAGCGCCTGGCGCAGCTCCCGCGAACCGTCGATCACCTCGCGCGGATTATAGCCGCTCGCCCGCTTGGCCGCGACTTCCTCCGCGGTGAGGCCGAAGATCACGATATTGTCGTCTCCGACGTGATCCTTGATCTCGACATTGGCGCCGTCGAGCGTGCCGATGGTCAGCGCGCCGTTGAGCGCGAACTTCATGTTGCCGGTGCCGGAAGCTTCCATGCCCGCCGTGGATATCTGCTCGGAGAGGTCCGCCGCCGGGAAGATGCGCTCGCCCAGGCTGACATTGTAGTTCGGCACGAAGACGACCTTGAGCAGCCCGCCCACCGAAGGATCGGCGTTGACCCGGCGGGCGATGTCGTTGGCCAGTTTGATGACCAGCTTGGCATTGTGATAGCTCGGCGCTGCCTTCCCGGCGAAGATCTTCACGCGGGGCACCCAGTCGCGCTCGGGATGGCTGCGGATCTGGTCGTAGAGCGCCACCGTCTCGATCAGGTTGAGCAGCTGGCGCTTGTATTCGTGGATGCGCTTGATCTGCACGTCGAACAGGGCGTCGGGATCGAGGCGCACGCCCATCGTCTTCCGGATATAGTCCGAAAGCGCCGCCTTGTTGGCCCGCTTCACCTCGGCCACGCGCGCGCCGAACTGCGTATCGCCTGCGAAGGCGTTGAGATCGGACAGCTTTTCCGCATCGTCGAGGAAGCCGTCGCCGATCGCCTCGCGGATCACTCCGGTAAGGCCGGGATTGCACTGCTGGAGCCAGCGGCGTGGGGTGACGCCGTTGGTCTTGTTGTTGATCCGGTCCGGATAGAGCTTGTGGAGGTCGGCAAAGACCGTCTTCTTCATCAGTTCGGTATGGAGCGCGGCCACGCCGTTGACCGAGTGCGCGCCGACGAAGGCGAGGTTGGCCATGCGCACACGGCGCTCGCCGCCTTCGTCGATCAGCGAGATCGCGGCGATCTCGGCGTCGTTGCACCCGGCCTTGCGGGCCTCGCGCAGGACGCGGCTGTTGATCGCGTAGATGATCTGCATGTGGCGCGGCAAGAGGCGCTCGAACAGCGGCAGCGGCCAGGATTCCAGCGCCTCGGGCAGGAGCGTGTGGTTGGTGTAGGACACCGTGCGGCGGCAGAGGTCCCAGGCCTCGTTGAACTCCAGCCCGTTCTCATCGACCAGCAGGCGCATCAGTTCCGCCACCGCGACCGAAGGGTGTGTATCATTGAGCTGGATCGCCACCTTGTCCGGCAGGGTGCGGATATCGCCGTCGTACTGGATATGGCGGCGCACGATGTCCTGGATCGAAGCAGCGGTGAAGAAATACTCCTGCCGCAGGCGCAGTTCCTGACCTGCCGGGCTGGAATCGGCGGGATAGAGCACGCGCACGAGACTGTCGGCCCGCACCTGCTCGGCCAGGGCGCCGAAGTGGTCGCCCGCATTGAAGGCATCGAGCCGGATCGGGTCGAGCGGGCTGGCGGTCCAGAGACGCAGGGTGTTCACCCGCTTGCCGCGCCAGCCTACCACCGGCGTATCGATCGCCGTCGCCTCGACCTGCTCGGCCGGGTGCCAGAACACCCCGTCACCCTCGGCCACGACTTCGCCGCCGAAACCGATGCGATAGGTGCTTTCGAGCCGCTCGAACTCCCAGGGATTGCCGTGGGCCAGCCAGGTTTCCGGCAGTTCGACCTGCCAGCCGTCGTCGATGCGCTGGCGGAACATGCCGTTCACGTAGCGGATGCCATAGCCGTAGGCAGGGATGTCCAGCGTCGCGAGGCTTTCCATGAAGCAGGCCGCCAGCCTTCCGAGGCCGCCATTGCCCAGCGCCGCGTCCGGCTCCAGTTCCTCCAGCGCGGCAAGGTCGAGACCGTGGGCGCGCAGGGCCGCCTCGAACTCGCGGGTCATGCCCATGTTCGAGAGCGCATCGCGCAGCAGGCGACCGATCAGGAATTCCATCGAGAGGTAATAGACCCGCTTGCCGCCCGAATCGTACGTGCGGCGGGTGGAATCGATCCACTTCTCGATGATCTCGTCGCGCAAGGCGAGGATCGAGGCGGTGTACCAGTCATGCTGCTTGGCCGCGCGCTCGTCCTTGCCGACGCGCTGGCGCAGCACCCGCACGATATGCTTGTCCATTTCCGAGGGGATAACAGCCTCGCTGCTGGAAACAGGATCGGTCGCCACGGGCACACTCCTGGTCAGGCCGTGACAGTCTCTTTCTCGCAAAAGCCCTGCAATCGGCGTCGTTTAGAGCCGGGATAACGCGGCATGCGCTCCGCAGTTTCCCTTGCTTTCCATCATGGCTACCACAGCCTTGCCATGCGGCAAGGGCGATTGTGCGGCGCCGCAAAAAATTCGCGCGGCGCCCTCGGCAAGGACGGGGCGGCGGTGGTATGACCTCGGGCAACCCCATTCGCGGAAGGTACGCATGAGCCTGACCGAAACCGAAGACAGCTCTCTCACCCTGACCGTCACAGAGGCTCCGGACCGGCCATGGTGGCAAGGTGCGGCGATCTATCAGATCTATCCGCGCAGCTTCCAGGACAGCAACGGCGACGGGGTAGGCGATCTCGCCGGGATTACCCGCCGCCTGCACCATGTCGCCCGGCTCGGGGTGGACGCGATCTGGATATCGCCCTTCTTCACCTCGCCGATGCGCGACTTCGGCTATGACGTCGCCGATTACTGCGGGGTCGATCCGGTGTTCGGGACTTTGGCCGATTTCGACGCACTCATCGCCCATGCCCATGCGCTGGGGCTGAAAGTCATCATCGACCAGGTCTATGCCCATACCTCGGACCTCCACCCCTGGTTCGCGGAAAGCCGCGCCGACCGGGGCAATTCCAGGGCCGACTGGTACGTCTGGCACGATCCGAAGGAAGACGGCACGCCGCCCTGCAACTGGCAGTCGGTCTTCGGCGGCCCGGCCTGGACCTGGGACGCCCGCCGCCGCCAGTACTACATGCACACGTTCCTGAAGGAGCAGCCGCAGCTCAACATGCACAACCCCGCAGTGCAGGACGCGGTGCTGGACGCGGCGCGGTTCTGGCTGGAGCGCGGGGTAGACGGCTTCAGGCTCGACGCGCTCAACCACGCGATGCACGACCCGCTGCTGCGCGACAATCCTCCCGCCCCCGCCGACGGTCGCATCCGCACCCGGCCCTTCGACTATCAGCTCAAGACCTACAGCCAGTCGCATCCCGACATGACAGGCTTCGTCGAACGGCTGCGTGCGCTCTGCGACCGGTTCGGTACGGTCCATACCGTCGCCGAGATCGGCGGCGACCATCCCCAGGCCGACCGCCGTGCCTATACCGCGGGTGAGCACCGGCTCAACAGCGCCTACGGCTTCGACTTCCTCTACGCCCCTGCCCTCACCGCACAGTTCGTCGCCGAGACGCTCGGACGCTGGGAACTCGGCCCCGATGAAACCGGCGGCTGGCCGAGCTGGGCCTTCGAGAACCACGACGCGCCCCGCGCCGTTTCCCGCTGGTCTGCACCGGAGCACCGCGCGGCCTTCGCCCGCGTGAAGATGGCCCTGCTCATGGCCCTGCGCGGCAACGTGATCCTCTATCAGGGCGAGGAACTCGGCCTCGTGCAGGACGAAATCGCCTTCGAGCAGTTGCAGGATCCCGAAGCCATCGCCAACTGGCCGCTCACTCTCTCACGCGACGGCGCCCGCACGCCGCTGCCCTGGGAAGACGCCCCGCTCGGCGGCTTTACCACGGGCGAGCCGTGGCTGCCGCTCTCGGCGGACAACCTCGCCCGCGCCGTGGCGGCTCAGGAAGGCGATCCCGCCTCACTGCTCCATTTCACGCAGAAGGTTCTCGCGCTGCGCAAGGCACATGCACCGCTACACCATGGCACTTTGACCGAATGCCGCGCGGACGGTCCGCTGCTGTCGTTCGAGCGCACGGAAGGGGCGGAGCGCCTGCGCTGCCTGTTCAATCTCTCACCCGATCCGCTTACCCTTGGCGAAGCTGCGGAAGGCAAAGTGCTGCTGGCCGTCAACGGAGCGACCGCCACCATACTGCCGCCTTTCGGCGCACTCTGGCTCCAACTCTGACATGCGGTTTTCGCTGGCGGCGGGCGGCGCCTCGCGGCTAGAGGCGGTCCATGAAGCCTCTCCTCGTTCTCGCCGCCCTGATCGGCGCCGTTTTGCTGCCAGCAGCGGCCATGGCTGACGCCGTCGTCGTCACCTCCCCCGAGACGCTTCCGGCCCGGCACGACCGTCCCCGCGTGTTCCTCGGTGGCAGCATCGACATGGGTTCGGCGCCGGACTGGCAGAAGCAGGTGATCGCTGCCCTGCAAGGCGAGGATGTGGTGCTGCTCAATCCGCGCCGTCCCGATTGGAACCCGGCCTGGAAACCGGAAGCGAGCGAGCCGGAATTCCGCCGCCAGGTCGAATGGGAACTCGCGGCGTTGGACAGTGCGGACGTAGTGATCCTCTACCTTGCGCCGGGTTCGCAGAGTCCGGTCAGCCTGCTCGAACTCGGCCTCCATGCCCGCTCCGGCAAAGTCGTGCTGCTCTGTCCGCCGGGGTTCTGGCGCAAAGGCAATGTCGACATTACCGGCGAGCGTTACGGCGTGAAGCAGGTCCAGAGCCTCGACGAACTGATCGCCGAGACCCGCAAGCGCGTAGCGGAAGCAAGGCAGCGCATCGCTGCGCGGAAGTAAACCGGCCTACTGCTGCGTCCACTCCACGCGGTAAAGGTCGAAACGCCGGTCCTTAAGGTTCTGCACCGCGCCCGATTGGCGCGCGGTCAGCAGGGCATCGAGGCTGAGGTCCGCAATCGCAATCGTCTCGGTGTTCGCGGCCGTATCCGCCGCCACGCCGTCGCGCGCAAAGGGGAAGTCCGAGGGCGTCAGGATCGCGCTTTCGGCATAGTGCACATCCATGTTCTCCACGTTCGGCAGGTTGCCGACGACGCCCGAAGTGACAACGTAGCACTGGTTCTCGACCGCCCGTGCCTGGCAGCAGTAGCGCACCCGCAGGAAGCCCCGGCGCTCGTCGGTGCAGAACGGCACGAAGAGCATCAGCGCGCCCTGGTTGACGAGGTGGCGGGACAGTTCGGGGAACTCGCTGTCGTAGCAGATCATCACCCCGATCGGCCCGCAGTCGGTGGGGATCACATTCGCGCCGTAGCCGCCCTTGATGTTCCACCAGCGGCGCTCGGACGGCGTGGGGTGGAGTTTCTGGGTCTCGTGCGTCGAACCGTCGCGCAGGAAGGTATAGGCGATGTTGCGGATCTCGCTCTTGCCCTGGCCCAGCTTGACGCGGGTGGGATGCGAGCCGCCGATGATGTTGATGTTGTAGGATACCGCCATGCGCTGCATGAATTCGACGAAGCGCTCGGTATATTCCGCAATCTTCTCGATCGCCTCGACCGGCTGGAGCTTCTTCTCCTCGATCGACAGCAGTTCGAGCGTGAACAGCTCGGGGAAGGCCACGAAGTCGCTCTCGTAGTCGGCGGCGACATCGATCCAGTATTCGACCTGGGCCTCGAACTGGTCGATGGTCTCGATCTTGCGCATCTGGAACTGCACCGTGGCGACGCGCACGCTCGAGGGTACCCGCTCCTTGAGACCGGGAACCGACTTGCCGGTATCGAGCGGCGCAAGCGGATTGGTCCAGTACATGAGGACCGCGTTGCCGCCGCTCTCGCGGTCGGTGGGGATATAGTCCGGCAGGATGCCGCGCGGCTCGTAGCCTTCGTTCATCTGGAAATTGATGACCTGGTCGCGGATCTTCTTCTCGCGCACAGCCTGCACGTAGTCGGCCGGATCGGGGTAGGCGCGCTTGCGACGGTAGTAGCCCGGCATGCGACCGGCGAAGGCAATGCCCTTCAATTCGAAATACTGGCACACCTCGCGGCGCTTGCGATAGAGCCGCTGGCCGATGCGCAGGCGGCGGTAGTCGGGATCGACGCAGACCTCGAAACCGTAGAGCACGTCGCCTTCGGGCGCGGGAGGACGGCCGTAGCCGCCGTTGCTGATCTCTTCCCAGGTATGCGGCTTGAACGCGAGGTCGGCGGTGACGATCATCGTCGCGCAGTGGCCGACGACTTTGCCTTCGTATTCGGCGACGAACTGGCCTTCGGGGAAATTGATGATCTGGCCGCGGATCTCGGCGCGGGTGAAAGCGTCGGCCTTGCCGTAGACTTTCACCGAGAGCCGCGCGATGGCCGGGGCGTCGCCGACAGTGGCCGGGCGGATGATGAGCTTGGCTTTGGTCTGGTCCATGGACCGAATTCTACGCACGACGCGGCGAAGGGTTCCAGTCCCGAAAAAGACTCTTTTCCCGCCGCTTGCGGGATATTTTCGGCGCGGCGCCCGTTATCGGTCTCGAAAGGAGAGACCTGTGAGCACCACACTCATCGCCCTCGCCCTGTTCGGTTGCAGCGACGACGGATCGGCCTGCGAAAGGCTGTCGGCTCCCGTCCAGACCTACGAAACGCGCACCGAATGCACCGCTCGCCTCGACGATGCCCTGGCCACCGAAGCGGCGCTCAAGGCCGAAGCGCCCACGGTCTACGCCCAGTGCCTCCCGAACCGCCAGCTTGCCTCGCTCGGAAAAGGAACGATCGACCTGCGCCGAGTCAACGGAGTGCAGTTCGCGGCAAAATGACGCAGATACGTAGCCCGGCATGGACCTCGGGAATGCGAGCCTCGCGTTCGCTCGATCCGGAGGGAAAGTCCGGGAGCATAGGGGCGTCGGCGCAAACCGGCGCCCCTGCTTACGTCGGGTTCAGCCGCGACCGCGATAGCCCTGAACGCCCTGATCCGGCACCCAGAGGCCTTCCGGTGCCGCGCCGGACTGCCAGAACACGTCGATCGGGATGCCTCCGCGCGGATACCAGTAGCCGCCGATGCGCAGCCAGTGAGGTTTCATTTCGTCGAACAGGCGCTGGCCGATGCCTACCGTGACATCCTCGTGGAAGCCGTTGTGATTGCGGAACGCACCGAGGAACAGCTTGAGGCTCTTGGATTCGACGATGGTTTCGCCCGGCGCATAGTCGATCACCAGATGGGCGAAGTCGGGCTGGCCGGTCACGGGGCAGAGCGAGGTGAATTCCGGCGCGGCGAAGCGCACCAGATAGAGGCTGCCCTGACGCGGATTGGGAACGTAGTCGAGCACGGCCTCTTCGGGCGAAGCCGGCAGCGCACTGGTCTGGCCGAGATGCAGCGGAGTCATGGAAGTGTCAGTCATGCCGGACTTGATAGGTGTCCCGGCCTTCCGCTTCAACCCGCTGCGACGGGGAAAGCGGTTCCGGCGAGATTGCCCGAGAGGCACGATTTCGGCTATGATCGCCCACGTCTTGCCGCGCGGACCTTCGGCATTAACGCAGGGTTCAGCGCGTGGTCCATTTGGGATCGGTACAGAGGCTGGGAGCTTGATGCGGGGCATTGTGACTAAATTCGCGACACCACTTTCACGCGCAGCGCTTGTCGTCGGCCTTCTGGCAGGACCGACGACGGCATTCGCGCAAGGCACATGGAGCCTGCCTCCGGGCCAGCAGGAAGGCCAGAGCGCGCCCCGTTCGCAAGGGCCGGTCGATCCGCAGAACCCCAACGTCTCGCCGCGCGATACCGCGCCTGAAACGCCTGCGGCCGCGCCTTCCGCCCGGCCGACGCCGGTTCCGACCATCGTCGCGCCGCCCCCTCCGGCCGTTCGCGTTACCGAGCGTCCGCAGCCCCGCGCGTCGACTGCACCTGCTCCGGTTCCTTCGGCTACCCCCGCACGCCCCGCCGAAGCGCCGCGGGTGGAGGCGACCACTATTGCCGCGCCCTCATCGGCCGTGACGCCCTCCCCCGAGCCGGGTCCGACGGCCCCGGCGACCGGCGAGACCATCGCGCCGCAGGCCGTGCCCTCCGCAGCGCCCGAAACCGCCGTCCAGCCCGCCACCACGCCGCATTGGCCGGAGTGGTGGCTCGCCATCCCGGCGGCGCTGGTCGGGGTGGGTATCGGCGTCTTCGCCCTGCTGCGCCGCCGCCGCGCACCCGCCACCGCCTGGGAAGAAGCCGGTCTCGAACCGGAAGCCGAACCTGAGGACGAAATCGCCGACGAGGCGGCGGATACACCTTCGACCGTCGCCGCTGCCGAAGCCGTCGCCGCGCTCGATCCGGTTCCTGCCGTCTCGCCGATCCCGCGCGTGCAGCCGCCGCGCAATCCCGAACCGCAGCGCCGTCCTGCACCGCAGCCCACGCCGAGTCCCACTCCTGCCGGTCCTGGCGTGATCGCGGTTCATTTCGAGCCGCTAAGCCTGCGCCTCTCGCTCGTTTACGCGACGCTGCAATATCGCCTCACGCTCTC
This sequence comes from Novosphingobium sp. BF6, assembly GCF_058273105.1. Taxonomy (NCBI): domain Bacteria; kingdom Pseudomonadati; phylum Pseudomonadota; class Alphaproteobacteria; order Sphingomonadales; family Sphingomonadaceae; genus Novosphingobium; species Novosphingobium sp. BF6. The sequence goes on along the minus strand of NZ_CM177776.1, from coordinate 1,174,474 downwards.
GGCGCCGGAAAGCGGCCTGTCGCAACAATGGCGCGTGCTGGGCGACATGATCTCCGCCCACGCATCCCTGTCGCAGGGCGAGCAACTCGCGCCCGATCCGGCAGCCCTGCCGCTGAAGCACACGCTCGAAGCCCTCGCGCCCGGCGAAACGCGAGAGATCAAGGGCGAACTGCAGTTGCCGCTGAACGCCATCCGCGTGATGCGCCAGGGCCAAGCCAGCCTCTTCGTACCGCTGGTGCGCCTCTGCCTCGCCGGCGAGCAGGGCCATCTGGAGCGCCGGGTCTTCACCTTGGGCGTTCCCGGCGAAGGCTCCGGCCTCGCCCCGATCCGCCTCGACACCGGCCCGCGCGACCATGCCGCCATTTCCGTCCGAGAGATCGAAGCCGCCCGAACCTTGGGGCAAGACCCCAATTCACCCATCGCGGCCTGAAGGATCGGGATAACCGCCCTTGCCTCTCGACCCTGCCCACACGCCGCGTTAGGTCTACGCGCTCAAGAGCGGAGAGCATTTTGAGCGATTTGGACAATTTCGACGAGCTGGCCCCCTTCACCAAGCTGGTCGGCGGCGGGCGCCGCAAGGAATGGACCGGCGCGGTCGTCAACCCGCCGGTCTGGCGTGCCAGCACCCATCTCTATGAGAACACCGCCGCGCTCGCCGAAGGGCCAAGCCGTAACGAGGACGGCCGCTTCTTCTACGGCCGCCGCGGCGCTCCCACGCAATGGGCACTCTGCGAGGCCCTGACCAAGATCGAGCCGGGCGCCCACGGCACCGTGATCTATCCCTCGGGCGTCGCCGCATTGGCCGGGGTCATGCTCGCGGTGCTGCGGCCGGGCGATGTCGTGCTCATCACCGACAATGCCTATGACCCGACCCGCTCGATGGGCACCGGCATGCTCACCGACTTCGGCATCGAGACCCGCTTCTACGATCCGCTAGACATTCCGGCCTACGAGGCGCTGTTCTGCGAACGCACGCGCGCCGTGCTGATCGAGGCGCCGGGCAGCCTGTCCATGGAAGTCTGCGACGTGCCCGAACTCGCGCGCATTGCGCGCGAGAAAGGCGCCGTCTCGGTGCTCGACAACACCTGGGCCAGCCCGCTCGGCTTCGCCGGGCTGGAAAAGGGCGTGGACGTGACCGTCATGGCGCTCACCAAACATGTCGGCGGCCATTCCGACCTGATGATGGGCAGTGCCAGCGCCCGCAAGGACCTGTACGACAAGCTGCGCAAGCGCTCGCAGGACCTCGGCATCGTCGTCTCGCCCGACGACGCCGCGCTCGCGCTGCGCGGGCTGCGCACGCTTGGTGTCCGCCTGCGCCAGGAGGCCGAATCCGCACTGATGATCGCGCGCTGGCTCGAAAACCGCCCTGAAGTGGCGCAAGTGCTCTGCCCGATGCTGCCCGGCTCGCCCGGCCACGATATCTGGGCGCGGGACTTCACCGGCGGCTGCGGCCTCTTCAGCTTCGTGTTCAAGGGCGGCACCCCGGCGGACCGCAACCGCTTCATCGACGCGCTGAACCTCTTCGCGATCGGCTATTCCTGGGGCGGCTTCGAAAGCCTCGTCGTGCCGATCGAACCGACCCGCCACCGCGACATCATGCCCTGGCCGCCCGAACAGCAGGACAAGGCTGACCGCTACGGCGTGCGCCTTGCGGTCGGCCTCGAAGACGTGGGCGACCTGATTGCCGATCTCGATCAAGCCCTCGCCGTCATGCAGCACGCCAGGACCGGAGGATGAGCACTCCGGTCGCCCGAATGGTGATGGCAGGCCCGATGCCCATCGCCGCGAAGCGTCACGTACCTCCCTCGCGGCGGCCGATCAGCCGCTGGCGGGAGCGGACGCGATCTGCTCGCCCGTGCGCTTCGAATTTGCCAGATGCCTGCCATTCCCGCTGAAGGCGTTTTCCGGGACGGGACAAATACATTTGATCCGTCTTCCGCAGCACGACTTCGTCATTGGGCCGCGCTACCTCACCATCATTCTACTGCGCCGGAGTCCAGAAACATGACGGTCTGGCAGTTTGTGCCGCAGTCGGTACCGAAACACCCCCGATCTCATACCGTCGGCATCTCCATCATCAGCCGGAAGGGCAGTTTGCCTGCGATACGTCACGCATTATGGAACGCCTTTTAAATTGCACCACATTGTGAAATTCAGTATCCTGCCACAAGTATAGTACCTCGCCCCGGCCCATCGGAGCGGTCGTTCCGGAGCAAGACCTTGAAATCGCAAACCGTCGCCCCGGAACCGAGCGCCAGCAATGTCAAAGGCGCGCAAACGCTTATGCGCGCTCTCGATATTCTCGATGAGGTTATCGCCGGTCCCGTTCGATCCGCAGACCTTGCGCGCAAGCTCGACATCAGCAAAACCACGGCACATCGGCTGGTACAGGCCTTGCGTTCGCGCGGCTACCTTTCCATCACCAAGGACGGCTTCGCCCTCGGCCCCAAGTTGTTGCAATTGGGCGTGCACGCAACCGAACAGATCGATTTTGTGCGGGTGGCGACGCCATTCATGACCGAACTGTCCCACGAGACCGGCTTTTGCGTCTTTGTCGGCAAACGCGAAGGCGATTGGTCGAGGCATCTGGAACGCATCACCGGTACGCAGCGCCTTCGGGTCGCAACCGCTCCGGGAGACCGCCGTCCTATTGCTGAAACGGGGCTGGGCAAGGCACTTTTACTCGACGAACCCGAAGACGTCTGGGAAGTGCTTTACCGCCAATCGCGAGAAGGCAGCGTGACCAAGAAGGAAGTCGCCGCTTTCGTTTCGCATATGCGCCAGCACGCGTCGGCTGGATACGTCCAGCACGACAGCGAACTCGGAGATAGCGTACGCTCAATCGCGGTGCCGATCAGGGACGCTCGCGGTAAAATTGCGATCGCGATCAGTGTCGCCAGCGCCGCGCATTACCTGACCGACCAGGTGAAACCCTCACTCACTGCTGCAATTATCGCCACGGCCGCCAAAATCGGGGAGGCCGTCGGACAGACGCAGAGCCGCTGAGCGTTGAAGAAGGCATAGATTCTGCCGCGCGGCATGCGGGAGTGCTTCGCCTCCACATCACGCGCGGACAAAGTCTGGCCTCGAGAGGCGGCGGAGGTGATTGTCGATAACTGCGCATAACGCACGCGGCCATTCCTGGTCACCGGGGCCGGGGAACAGGTCGCCCGGCACCGGCCAGTCTCAGGAACCAGTTGCAGCCCCGCGCGGTCGCTCGGCGGCCGCCTAATGCTGCACCAGCCGTTCACCGGCTTTGGACCAATCGGCCGCAGGTTCGTTCGTTGCGCCGAGTTGGCGGTAGGCTACGAGCAGCAAGGCCGCGCCGATCAACGGCGAAAGCAGCAGCGTCCCCAGGCCGTAGCGGAGCGATTCCGCATCGTAGTAAGGAGCCAGCCAGTCGCTGGTCACACCGACGACAAAAGGAGCAAGGGCGCTGCCGATCAATCCGTAGGCTACCAGCATCAGCGTGGAGGCAAGAGCCCGGCTGCGGGGACCGACCATACTGGTTCCGTATGCGAAGCAGGGTGCGACACCAAGCGACATCAGGAAGTTCATGATCCCTGTCGCGACCAGCGCGCCTTGGATGGTCGGCGCAAACAGAAACATGATCAGAAACGGGACCGAACAGGGGCTCGCGATCAGCGGCACGAGCAATCCGGCGCGCTCGTTGCGGTAACGGCGGATCAGCCAGCCTGCAAGCACGCCGCCAAGCACGGTGCCCGTGATCCCGCCAATCCCCACTGTCGGCCCGATGATGGCGCCGACCTGGGCCAGAGGCACACCATGGCTTCGCTGGAAAAAGGCCGGCCCCCAAGTGCCCAGCACCGCGCCGATCGTGCCCATGAAGCCGACGCCGAGCGACATTGTCGTGAAGCCGGGAGTGGTCAGGATCGTGCCGATATTGGCAATGGTTCCCTGCTCCGTGCCGGAACGGCACGGGTCCGGGTCGTCGAAGCGCCGCACCGGATCGCGCACTGCGATCACGATCCAGAGTATGAGCGCGACACCGCTTGTCCCGCACAGCACGAACATCGCGCGCCATCCGTAAGCCGCGGCGAGCAGGCTGGCCACAATCGATCCGCCGATCAGCCCAACGAACGCACCGGACTGAAATACCGCGATCGAGCGCGGCCTGTCGGCCGGTGTACGCATGTCGGGAATCATCGATAGCGCCACGGGGAAGACCGTAGCCTCGCCCGCGCCGACCAGAATGAGCGCAAGAGCCAATGTGGCAAAGCCGGAGGCAAAGCCGATCAATCCCGTCGCGAGCGACCAGCACGTCACGCCCAGTAGAAGGATCACCTTGCGATTACCGCGATCGGTCCAGTTGGCGATCAACACTCCGGCGACCAGGTTGAAGGCGGTGAAGATGGCACCGTTGAGGAGCGAGACCTGGGTGTCGCTCAGCATCAGGTCGCGCTTGACCGGTTCGACCACCACGCCCAGCAGCGCGCGGTCGCCCCAGCTCAGCGTATTGGCCAGAAACAGCGCGAACAGTGTGGCCGGTTTTCGCCAATCGCCCCTGATGGTCTGGTGCTCGATCATTCGCGTTCTCCCATTCGCGTCATTGTCTCTCGGGCCGTCTTCAGTCGATGCACATCCCCAAGAGTTCCGCTGCGTTCAGACCCATGATCTTTGCCTGGTCCTCGTCGGACAGGCGGCTATGGAAGCCGACCGGGTCGGGTTCGGCCATGTCAAACGGATAGTCGCTGCCAAGGCAGAGCCTGTCGGCCCCGTGGCTGCGAACGAGTTGTTCGAGCTGGTCCCGATCGAATACGAGCGTATCGAGCCAGAGCTTGCGCAAATAGCTTGAGGGCTCATGCCGGCAATGCTCCGAACAGTCGCGCCGCGCGCGCCAACCATGGTCCATGCGGCCCCAATAGCCGGGGAGGTAGCCGCCACCGTGCGCGACGCAGATCTTCAGTCCGGGATGGCGATCGAGCACGCCGCCGAAGATGAGATGGCCAATCGCCAGCGTCGATTCGAGCGGATTGCCGATGAGGTTGTTGAAGTAGTATTCGCTCATCCGCTGCGCATGGGTGAAACCCAGCGGGTGGAGAAAGATGAGAATGTCCAGCTCTTCCGCCGCAGCCCAGAACGGGCGGAAGCGTTCGTCATGAAAGTCGACGCCATTGACATTGGAGCTGATCTCGATCCCGCGAAGGTCGAGTTCCTTCACGCAGCGCTTCATTTCCTCGACTGCCATCTCCACGTTCTGGAGCGGCACGGTGCCCATGCCGATAAAGCGGTCGGGATTGTCGGCGACGGCGGCGGCCATGCCGTCGTTCACGGCCCGTGCGGCGTCACGACCGGTTTCGGGATCGACGTAATAGAAATACTGCCCCGGACTGGGGCTGAGCGCCTGCACATCGATTCCCAGGCGATCCATGTCCTGGAGCCGGGTGTCGACGGTGTTGAGCGTGCGCCCCATCGCACCGAACATCTCGCGATTGACTTGCGATGTCCTGGCGCTGGTAAAATCGTTGATGCCGGGGGGCGGTCCGGGGTATTTCGCCTGTACGATGGCGTCGGCGGCGGGAATGCCGAGATGGCAGTGAATGTCGACGACGAGGTGCTTGCCGCGCGCGGCGACACGGATCGGGCGCCTTTCACCGCAAGTGCTGATAGTCATGATGATGCCCTCGTTCCGGCGGGAAGGATCGTGCCGCTGCAGTCGCCGAAGCCGATCGGACGGAAGCCATCCGCGTGCGCACGGCCCCGAATTGTCAGCGTGTCTCCGTCTTCCAGCATGACCCGTTCGCTGCCATCCGGCAGCCTCAGGGCCTGGCCGCCCGGCGTGGTGATTTCGGCCAGGCATGCGCGCGATCGCTCGGAGGCGCCGGATACCGTTCCGGTCGCAATGAGGTCGCCCGCCTCGAGCGGGGCACCGCCGCTGGCCTGATGGGTGACCATCTGTGCCAGCGTCCAGTAAAGATCGGAGAGTTCGGTTTCGGTGACGCGCAGACTCGCGCCGCCCGAAGTGACGAGATCGGCAGTCAGGGTTACGCTGATCGCGCCGTGGCTCCGGTCGGGCCCGGCGAGCAGATAGGCGGGTACTTCCGGCTCGCCTTCGTTCCTGCTGCGTGCCTTGCAGCGGAAGGGAGCGAGCGCTTCCATGGTCACGATCCACGGGCTGACCGTCGTCAGGAAGCTCTTGCCCAGATGTGGCCCCAGGATCATCTCGAAGTATTGAATGGCGCGCGCCGACCAGTCGTTCACGAGGCAACAGCCGAACAACAGGCCTTCGGCTTCCTCCGGCCGCAGCGCATGCCCCAGCCGATTGCCCGGCCCGCGCAGCCATGCTCCGAACTCGAGCTCGAAATCGAGCATGGGTTCAGGGCCGAACGCCAGGTTTGCGCTGCCGGGCGGCGTTTCGAACTGTCCGGTCGGGCGAACCACCGGCCTGCCGCTGGCCATGACGGAACTTGCGCGGCCATTGTAGGCCACGGGAAGCGTCATGGCGGCCAGTTTGGGCGGATTGCCCCGGCCCATGCGGCGGATATGGTCGATCGAAGTGCAGAAGTCTGTAAAGGCGGTCGGACGCAGCGGCATCACCAGTTCGGCTTGCGCCATGGGAATGAGCACCGAGGCCAGTACGGCCGGATCGCCCGGCCCTCCTTCGCTGAAAAGATCGGAGAGACGCGCGCGCAGCGCACTGACGGCTGCGGGCGCGCAGGTCAGGAGCGGAGCAAGTGAGGGCCCGGCAGCGGCTCCGGCCGCCTCCATGGCAAACCCGTCCAGCAGGCCCGTCTGCAGCAGGGCGGCCAGGTCGATTATCTCATCGCCCAGCGCCACTCCGCCTTGCGTCGGCGCGCCGGAGCCTGACGCGCGGCTGCGGAACTGCCCGAAGGGCAGGTTCTGGATCGGAAAGTCCTGCGCCTCGGCATTGGCCGAGGCCAGCCAAGACCGGCGCGCCGGATCGTGCGTGGCGTTGACTGCAAGCGCGGTATCAGTGCGCATGGCCGCTTCCCGTCTGGCAGCCGCATTCCTTCTGCAACGTCTTCTCACGGCTGTACCGCCCCATCTCGCCGAACAGATCCCGCCCGTCCTCGGGCGGGATCGGCGCACCCCACTGGCGATAGAGCGCAAAAACATTGGCGACGATGCGTTCCGGATCGGTCCAGCCGTCGTAGGCACGCATGTCGATATCGCGGCCGGCGTCTTTCCAGCCCAGCCCCGCTTCGAAGCGAGCGCGGGCTTCGTCGCGGACGTATTCGAAATAGCCCTTGAGGTTTGCCACTGCCCCCGTGTCCGTGATGGGGCCATGGCCCGGAACGACCACTTCGGGGGCGAGGTCGATGATGTATTGGCAGGCGGCGATCCAGTTTTCGACGGGGCCGTCCCAAATGATGGGATGCCCTTCGTTGAACAGCAGGTCCCCGGTAAACACGACACGGTCCTGCGGCACCCAGGCGATCGTGTCGGATGCGGTATGCGCGGGTCCCAGATCAACGAGATCGACCTGCTTGTCGCCTACGGTCAGGCTGAGGCAGCGTTCGAATGTGCGCGTAGGCATGGCAACGGAATCGAGGTCGGACCAGTCGAACTTGCGGCCCATCGTTTCGTAGAGGAACGCTCCGGCATCCCCCATCTTTTCCCAGTTGTCGGCAAGGCTGGCGAACTGACGCGGATTGAACTGCTTCATTTCGGCGGCCGTTTCGTGCGTCGCGATGATTTCCGCGCCCTCGATCAGGCCGTTGCCGACGAAGTGATCCGGGTTGGCGTGGGTGTTGACCAGCCGGTCGATACGATCGCCGCCGGGCACGCGCGCAAAGTCCCGGAGCATTTCGCGAGTCAGCGAGCGACTCATCAGGGTATCCACGAGCAGGGTTTCCCCTGCCGACACGATCAGTCCGGCATTGGACCAGCCCCAGGTACCGTCCGGCTGGACATAACCGTAAATTCCATTGCCGATATCGTGCACGCCATGCCGGAAAGGCCAGTTTGCCATTCTCATGCTCTCCTCTACCGGGATCGGTTCTAAGGTATAAATTCCTGTTCTAAAGAATTATGTTTGCGGCTAACGGCACAGCATGGAAAAAAAGACCGTAACCAAGCGTGGTAAGGGCCGGCCGACAGCCGACGAGAATGGCGTCGGCCGCGAAACCCTGATCGATACGGCGGCCCGGCTGCTGCAGGAGCTGCCGCCGGCGCAGGTCTCGATCGCGGCGATCGGGCGGGAAGCGGGTGTCGACCCCGCCCTGATCCGTTACTATTTCGGTAATCGAGAAGCCTTGCTTTTCGAAGTCGCGCAGAAATTCGCGCAGCCCGCACAGGACGCGGCGCACCAAGACGAAGCGGTCGAGAACTGGGACGCAGCGGCGCAACTGGAAACCTTCATCCATCGCACTTTCCGCTTCACGCGGTCTGCCAAATACATGCAGCGCCTCATGATCGAGGAACTGGGCACCACCAAGTCCCCCGTCATCCAGCAGAAGCTCAAGGAATGGCAGCGGACGCCCGTCGCGTTCTACGAACGGCTGCAGGCTCGGGACGGCGGCGAGAAGCTCAGCGAATTCGACGCGCTGTTCCTGCATCTGGCCGTGGTCGGGATCAGCGATTTCTTCCAGGCCGGGTCCGCCGTGGTGAAGATGCTGGCTTCCGACGGCACGGATATCGAAGAGCTCGAGCAGCACTTCGAGGCCTTCGTCGTGCGCCTGCTGCTCGACGGCCTGCGCCGCCGGAACGATTGATGCCGCCCGGGTCGCGAACGAAGCGGACGAGGTGCAGGTCGATCGCCGACGGCTTTCCGGTAGCATCTATCCGACCCCTGCGCTAAAGGCGCGTCACACTTCGGCGACGCAGGGATTGCGCTGAAGGCCCAGTCCGGTAATCGATCCCTCCATTACGTCTCCGGCCTTGAGATGGATGCCGAAGGCCGAACCGTTGCCGTAAGGCGATCCGGTGCAGAGCAGGTCACCCGGTTCCAGAACGACCAGTTCGGACAGGAAGGCGATCTGCCGCGCGATGCTGATCATCATGTCCGATGTGCTTTCGTCCTGGTATAGCGTGCCGTTGACCGACAGGCGGATGTTCAGCGCATAGGGATCGGGGACGCGGTCCCTCGGCACGATAAGCGGACCGAACGGCAGGAAGGTCGGGAAGCTCTTGCCCGCGAGCCAGTCGGGGCCGATGGCGGAGCCATCGCGCCGGAAGATCAGTTCGCGGGCCGTCACGTCGTTGACGATGGCGAAGCCGGCGACATGATCCATCGCCTGTTCGGAGCCGACATGGCGACAGCGCTTGCCGATAACGACGCCGAGTTCCAGTTCCCAGTCGGGCTTCTGGACATTGCGCGGCAGGATCACGGTGTCGTTCGGGCCGATCACGCTCGAGGGCAGCTTGATGAAGCAGAAGGGCGTTGCGTGCGCGGCCCTCTCGTCCATGATCTTCTCTGCGTTGGCGCGCAAATCCTCCGGCGACATGCCGTCCTGTTCCGCCGTCTGCATCGAAGGATCGCCCATCATCAGGCCGATCACGTGCTTGCGGTAATTGGCGCCGGTACAGAAGATCTGGCGCGGTATGTAGGGGGCCAGCGCTTTGCGCGGGTCGAATGCGATCGATTCCGGCCAATCGGCATTGCCGAGGCGGGCGATCGCCTGTGCCGTCTCGTCCCAGCGCTCGAGCAAGGCGAGCATGTCGCCCTCGATACCGGCGCGAAAGAGGGGCAGCGCCCGGTCTTCCCGGACGAGTACGGGCTGCGGCTTACCGTCAAGCGACAGGGTCGCCAGTCCAAGATTGCTCATGACGTCCACTTTCCCGGTCTTCTCAATAGGGTTGCTGCAGGCGGGCCATGGTATCGCCCAGCATCGTGTTGGCTGCGACCTGATCGCCGCCGTTTATTTCGATCTCACCGATGCGAACGGAATTCTCGACCACGAGCCGGGCGCGCTCAAGACGGCGCGCCATGAAGGATTCCAGCGCTGCACCGACATCCTGCGTGCGTGCTATCTCTTCCGCCAGCACGAGCCCATCCTCGACCGCCATGCCCGCGCCCGATGCCATGTGCGGCGTCGTTGCATGGGCGGCATCGCCGATCAGGACCACGCGTCCCTTGAACCACGGCTCGGGCAGGAGGAGCCATTCCAGCGGACGATAGTTTACCAGCGAATGTTCGCCGAGCGCCGCGCGGATCTGCGGAACATAGCCGCCAAACGGCTCCAGCAGGGCCTTCAGGTGATCGACTTGCTCGGCCGGCTCGAACCGGCGGTTGTCGGGCACGTGCTCCAGTACGAAGAGATAGAGCTGCGTTTCCGAAATCGGATTGAACCCCAGCTTCACGGGACCGCCGAAGACCATCTCTGCCCGATCCACGCCGGGCGGGCGGTCGGCGATGGCCCGCCAGCACCCCTGGCCCGTGAAGCGGGGCTTGTCGGCGTTGGGAAAGAGCATCGACCGGGTGTCGGAATAGATTCCGTCCGCGCCGACCACCAGTTTGTAGTGCCCTTCGCTCCCGTCGTCGAACCGCACCCTCGCCGTCCTATCGGTTTCGGTGATCTCGGTCGCGCGCAAGCCCAGCCGCACCGGAATATCGGCACGGCGTACATGGCTGGACAGTATCTCGTGCAGGGCAGGCCGCATGATCCCGCCGCTCGAGCGGATGGGCGCGGGGTTCGTGTCCGCCGGAACTTCGAACAGCAAGGAACCGTCGATCGCCCTTCCACGCATGCCAGAGCCGATATGCCCGCACGCCCGAACCTCCTCGAGGATGCCGAGATCGTCGAAAGCGCGCAGGGACAGGCCGGTAACGCTGATCCCGGCGCCGTAGACCCGCCAGCCCGGATCAGCATCTATCAGTTCCACTTTCGTGCCGCTGCGCGCAAGCGCAAGGGCGGCGGACATCCCACCGACGCCGCCGCCGATGACCAATACAGTCTCGCTCATTTCGGAACCTTCCAAAGCCCAGCGTCGGGACTCATTTCCGCATGGGGCTTGTTGCCGGCAATGATGCGCCCGGTTCCCCACTGATCCATCACCTCAAGGCCCGGGGTGTAGACCGTGGGCTGCCAGCTTCCCTCATCCACCATCTCGAGATCCGACGTGTATTCCACCGTGTTCTTGTTCGGCGTCGAATAGTAGCTGAACGTGTTGTTGCCGGCAGTGTGGCGGCCCGGCCCCCATTGCAGTTCCACGCCGGCTTTCGTCAGCTTTCCGAGGCCCTTCATCAACGCATCGACGGAGGCGACATCGAAGGCGACATGGTTGAGTGCAGGCGGTCCGGGCAGGATAGCCAGACGGTGGTGGGCCGGGTTACACCTCAGGAAGACCATAAAGTCGCCAAGCCAGTCGGACAGGCGAAAGCCCAGGGTTTCGCGGTACCATGCCTCCAGGTCCTTGTGCCTTGGCGAATGCAGCACGACATGACTGATCTGCAGAGGAAGCAACTCCTGGTCGACCGCCGTACGGCAGGCGCGCGGCGTGGCTTCAGCCACGATTTCAACGGCCCGCCCCTCCGGATCGAAGAAGCGAAAGGCATATCCGCCACCCGGAGCGGCTGACGGCCCCGGTTCGCATATGATCTGCGCGCCGCTGGCCAGAACCTGCCCATGGAGCGCATGAAGTTCCGCGAGGCTGGCCGCGGTCAGGCCGATCAGGTCGGTCTTCTTCTCGTCGTCCTGACGCAATCTCAGGACATAGGGGTGCGGGGATGCGGCCGCCGCAAGATAGACCATCCCGTCCACCTCGGCGACTTCGACAAGCCCCCAGTCCTCGCGAAAGAAGGCGCGTTCACTATCCAGGTCCGGCACCGCCAGCGCAACGAATTGCAAGTCATTCACGGAAGCCGTCATGGTATTCCCTTCTCGATTTTCATGCTCCGATTCCTGAATCTGGCAATTCCAGGTTTCAAGATGGTCGGCTCAGAAGCGTACATTGGCGCGCAGGCCATACGTGCGCGGTTGCTCCGCGTTGGCGACGAAGAGATTGGCGTTGTTGATGGTGGCGCCGATCAGTCTGCGGCTGTTGCCGAGGTTGAAGACATAGGCCGTGACCGACCACGCTTCGCCTGCGTCCGCCACGGTCGCAGAGACGGTGCTGACGAAGTTGGCCTTGCCGCGAAGATAGGTCAGGTAATCGGCGCTGGAATAGGTCGTGCTGCGGTATCGTGTGCCCGCCTGCAGGACCAGGTCGACGCCGCCCATCGGCACAGTCTGCTGACCGTTCAGCGTGAAAGACCACTTGGGTGCGTTGAAGGCCGGTCGGCCCGAGCAGTCGACCTGGTAGACGCCGTAGCTCGTTCCGCCCGGTGTCGTCTGGGTAGTCGGAGTGTAGGAGCAGGCGGTGTTGGGCGGCATCCCCTGGTTCGGGGCATAATAGACGAAGCTGTCATAGCGCGTATGCAGGTATTGCACGCTACCCGACAGCAGGGTGTTGGGCGTGGCCTTGAACTCGACGTCCAGGTCCGCGCCCTTGATCGTGCTGGAGCCGATGTTGCGCGTCAGCAGCACCGTCGAGGGCGGATCCCCAAGGTCGTATCCGAACTGGCTGAACTGCTGATTGCGGTATTTCCAGAGGAAGGCTTCGAGATTGACTTGCAGGCGGCCGTTGATGAACCGGTTCTTCGAGCCGACGGTATAGGCGTCGAGCGTCTCGGGCCTGTAGGACTCCAGTCCGCGGGCGAACGAAAATCCACCCGCGTGATAGCCGGTCTCGAAACTGGCGTAGAGCATGTTGACCGCGGAGAGATCGTACTGCGCCGCCAGGCGGTACGTGAATTTCGTGTTTTTCAGTCCGGACGCGATCCTGATGGGCGAGAGCAGGACGAACGGTGCGGTCTGCGAGCCGCCGAAGGCGGGGGGCAGAACGAAGAGCGGCACCGGCGTCACCGGTACGCCGGCATCGGCATAGAAGCCTTCCACCGCCGATCCGCTCGTGGCCAATGGCGTGAAGGGAAGCGTCGGACAGCTGTTGCCCAGCGACGGGTTGCCGCAGAAGAGGATGTAGACGTTCGAAATACCGTCGAATCTCTTGCGGTCCGACGTGTAGCGGCCTGCCGCGGTCAGCGTTAGCTTGTCGATCGGGCGGAACGAGACCTTGCCGAAACCGGCCCAGGATTTCGTCTGCGTCTCGAAGTCCTGGTAGGGGGTAAGCGCGAACTGATTGTAGTAAGCCCCGGCCTTGATCTTCTCGTCGAAATACATGCCGCCGACAAGGTAATCGAGCGAGGTCGACAGTTCACCGGACCACCGTGCCTCAAGGCTGACCTGCCTGTCATTTTCCTTAGACCCGGCTTCGCGGAATATCCCCGTGAAGCTGTAGTCAATGTGCGCTTCGCGCCAGGCGGGCTGGATTGTCAGCGTACCGGCATCGGTCTTGTAGTTGAGTTCCGCCGTAATGCCCCAGTAGTCGTTGTCGTTGTTCGAAACCCCGTCCGCCACGGCTCCGGCCCGACCGGCCTGGTAGATGAAGCGGCTGGCGAGATAGGCTTGCGACTCGACATCGCCGATGCCCTTCTGCGGTGAGTAACCCGAAGGCGTGAAGCTGTACCCCGCAAAGCCGCTCGCGCCGTATGTCGGGTCGAGCGCGCCGAGATAATAGCCCGAGGCGCTTGCCCCGCCCTGGTGCGAATAGTCGGCGGAAATCCGCAGATCGAGATTATAGGACGGCTCCGCGTAGATCTGCAGACGACCACCGTATTCGCGCTGGTTGCCCGTTCCATCGCTGAGGAAGGCATCATGCCGCGAAAGATTGCCTGACAGGCGCATGGCAACATTGGCCCCCAGGGGCACGTTGAGGGCAGCCTGGGCTGTCAACCAGTCGTAATTGCCGTAGCCAGCAGTGACGTCGCCGCTCGACCTGCCCAATACGGGTTTGTTGGGAATGACGTTGATTGCCCCGCCCGTGGCGTTGCGACCGTAGAGCGTTCCCTGAGGCCCCTTCAGCACCTCGACGCGAGCGAGGTCGTAGAACATGCCCGAAGTCGAACTCGGGCGCCCGATGTAGACGCCGTCATAGTTGAAGGCGATCGCGGGGTCGGAATAGGCGTTTACGGTGTTGTTGCCGACGCCTCGCACGAAAAAGGCGGTCGTGCCGCCTGCGCCGCCCACCGCGGCCAGTGCCGGCGATGCTCGCGCGAGATCCTCGGCCCGGGTAATGATCTGCTGTTTGAGATCGTCGGTGGAGACGACGTCGATCGGCACCGGCGACTTCTGTGCGCTTTGGCTGATGCGTTCGGCAGTGACGATGATATCGGCCAGCACGGCGTCAGGCTTCTCGGAAGAATTCTCCACCTGGGCATGAGCGGGCAAGGACGGTGCGATCGTCAGTATCGCGCTTATGGCAAGGCCAGACACACCACGTCCGATGGCGTTCATCGCTTCTCTCCTCCCAAAGTAGCCAGATTTATTCCCGGTCGTAGGATTTATAATTCCCGCTAACATGAATTATGGAGTCGATCAATGCACTCGATCGACGACGCGGTAGATTTTGCTGCCGGGCCGCAACCGACTGCGAACTGCGCGGTCAGGCACCGCTCCGAGCACATCCGCGCATTGTGGCTAGACCGCGATTTGACCGGTTCGAAAGCTCGGCAAACAGGCGATGTTGCGCTCGGCGTTCACGCCCTGTGGCGCGTGAAAAATTCATCGCGCGCTCGGTTGTACGACCGCAGCCTCGGGCAAAGCGCGAGGTCGCGGGAACGAGCCTCACTTTTCAGGTTGAGAAGCGGTACGGGCGCCGCAAAAGCCCATCTTCTTTGGGACCTGATTAGGTGCCCGTCCTTTACGAGCGCCAGGACTCGCGGACTTCCATCTCGGCCAACGTCTTTGCACCGAAGGAGCGGGACATGCCCATCAACCGCTTAACGATCGGGACAGCCAACCCACAATCGCGCCGTAGCCCGCCAATCACTTCATCAGCACAAGCTCTTCCGACATCGTCGGATGCACGGCGACGGTCGCGTCGAAATCGGCCTTGGTCAGACCCGCCTTCACCGCGATGGCGGCGGCCTGGATGATCTCCGGCGCTTCCGGCCCGATCATGTGCAGGCCCAGCACGCGGCCGGTGTGCCCTTCGCAAACCATCTTGTAGAGCGAACGCTCGTTGCGGTGGGCGACGACGTTCTTCATCGGCCGGAAGTCGCTCGTGTAGATCTGCACCTCGCCGTATTGCTGGCGCGCCTGCGCTTCGGTCAGGCCCACGGCACCGATCGGCGGATGGCTGAACACCGCCGAGGGAATGCAGCCGTAGTCCACCGTCGTCGGCTTGCCGCCGAACACGGTATCGGCAAAGGCATGGCCCTCGCGGATCGCCACCGGGGTCAGTTGCACGCGGTTGGTGACATCACCCACGGCGTAGATGTGATCGACATTGGTCTGCGAATATTCGTCGACCAGAATCGCGTTCTTGTCGTCCAGTTCGACGCCGACGTTCTCCAGCCCCAGCCCTTCGACATTGGGTACGCGGCCAGTGGCGAACATCACGCAATCGACTTCGAGCGGCTCGTGGTTGGTCATCGAGACCGTGAGCGAGCCGTCCGCGTTCTTCTCGATGCCCCGGAAGTCGGCATTGAAGCGGAAATCGATGCCCTTGGTCAGCGAGATCTGGAGCAGGCGATCGCGCATGGATTCGTCATAGCCGCGCAGCAACTGGTCCGAGCGGTTGATCAGCGTCACCTTCGAACCGAACTGGTGGAAGATGCCCGCGAACTCGTTGGCGATATAGCCCGCGCCCGCGATCAGGATGCGCTCCGGCAGCGCATCGAGATGGAAAGCCTCATTCGAGGTGATGCCATGCTCGTGGCCGGGGCAGGACGGGATCAGCGGACGCGCGCCGGTGGCGATGAGGATGACTTTCGCGGTCTTCTTCTCGCCGCTGGCCAGGGTGATTTCGTGCGGACCGGTGATCGTGGCGCGCTCGTGAAAGATCTCCACCTGGTTGTTCGAAAGCGTCTGCGTGTAGAGACCGTTCAGCCGGTCGACATCGCCCAGCACGTTGTCGCGCAGCTTGATCCAGTCGAACTTGGCTTCCGGAATGTCCCAGCCGAACTGCCTGGCGTCCTCCAGATCCTCCGCGAAGTGCGCGCCGTAGACGAGCATCTTCTTGGGCACGCAGCCGCGGATCACGCAGGTGCCGCCGACCCGGTATTCCTCGGCAACCGCAACGCGCGCGCCGTGCGCCGCCGCGATCCGGCTGGCCCGCACGCCGCCCGATCCGGCGCCGATGGTGAAGAGGTCGTAGTCGAATTCTGACATGCGGCCTGGCTCCAATTATAAACAACGAATGCAGGACCACAGCATTGGCAAAGAGCAATTGCCGCGATCGCATCGACAGGACAGATTTTGAGGATGGCGTCCCCCGCGCCGTGGCAAGCTCTTTTCTAGCCCACCTGCCGAGCCGCCTCGCGCGCTTCCCTGTAGCGGGCCCGGCGGCCATCCTCGATCTTCAGCCGTTCATCCAAACCCGGATCAGGCGGATATTGCCGGAATTCGTCGATCACTTCGGCGAAAACCTCCGCCAGTTCCTCACGGAATTCGGGATGCGAGAACACATAGAAGCGGTTCTCCCTAATCGCGTCGATCGTACGCCGAGCGATGACTTCGGGTTCCATACCCGCCTGATGGACGTGTTCAAGCTGGCTGACAAACGCCACATTCACCGCCTTCGCGCCTACTTTCAATGCTTCCGGTCGGATCTCGTCGCTGGCGTAGATATGCGTCTTCACCAAGCCCGGACAGAGCATCGAAACGCCGATCCCGTGCGGCGCAAGGCTGTAGCGAAGAGACTCGCTCAGGCCACGTACCGCGAACTTCGTCGTGTTGTAGATGCCGGGCACCCCGCTGCCGAGAAACGCCGCCATCGACGCGGTATTGCAGACATGGCCGCCCTGCCCGCGCTGCTTCATGCGCGGAACGAAAGTCGCGATGCCGTTGATGACGCCGTGCAGATTGACGCCAAGCAACCAGTCCCAGTCGTCATAGGACGACTCGTCGATCGACTGGAACAGATTGACGCCCGCATTGTTGAACAGCAGACTTACCGGGCCCAGTTCCCGATCCGCCGCTTCCGCAAACCCCTCGCGCGAGGAGACGTCCAGCGGCACGCCGATCACCGGCTGGTTTTCCAGCGTCTTCAGCACCTCGGCGATCGCATCCTCGCGCACGTCGGCGATGGCGACCTTGCAGCCTTCCGCCAGCAACGTCCTTGCCAGACCTAGGCCGACGCCGTTGGCTCCACCTGTAACGAACGCCGTCCTTCCTGCCAGATCCTTCATCCCGATCCTCCTCAGGCTTCTGCGCGCTGATCGGCGCGGAGGCGGTTCTGCCGTGCGATCTCTTCGGTGATGGCCGGATTTCGGAACAGAATTGCGAAGGTACGCTTATATTCTTCGTTGTCCGGAAGCTGGGTCTGGACTGCCGCAGTGGTCGCCTCTCCGCGTTCGCGAACACCTTCCAGAAACTCGCCGTGGGTGAGGATGTAAAGCTCGTCGTTGAGGATACCCTCCAGCACCCGCTGCCCTACTTCCTCCTTGGTCTGGTAGAGGTGGAAGAACTGACCGCCCCCCTGACGGCCCTTGTCGGCCTCGGCATAACCGGTGGCTCCAAGAGTGTCCGGACGGGTCTTGCTCGCCTCGGCAATGTTGGACTGGACCGCCCCCGGGCAGAAGGCCGAACAGATCACCCCGCGCGACTCCAGCTCGGGCCGCATGCACTCCATCATCGAGGCGACCGCCGCCTTGCCGGAGGAATAGATCGTCGTTCCCGGCGCAGGCACCAAGGCCGACATCGAAGCGGTGTTGACGATATGCCCACCTTCGCCATGTGACAGAATTTTAGGCAAAATCGTGACAATTCCGTTGATCGTGCCGCCCAGGTTGACGCCCATGACCCAGTCCCAGTCGGCAAAGGTCGCCACATCGGTCGGCCCGACGACGGCGACGCCGGCATTGTTGCAGAGCAAGTGAATCCTGCCGAACTTCGCCTCGGCTTCATCGGCGGCGGCGGCGTAGGCGGCACGGTCGGTCACGTCCAGCCTGATGGCCAGCACCCGTTCGCCGCCGCCCAGTTCGGCCACGGCCTCGTCAAGGTGGTCCTGGCGAATATCGGCGATGGTCACGTTCATACCCGCGCCCAGCAGGGCCTTGGCGATGCCGAGCCCGATGCCGCTGGCGCCGCCGGTAACGAAAGCGGTTTTCCCGGGAAGATCCTGCATGTCCTCTCTCCTGTTTCGATATGTTTTTTCGTGCTCGAAGCGAATCTGAACTCTTTTGTTCACCATCGCAAGATTGTATGCAAGGCTAACAATCACGAATGAGCCTATGTCGAAGACGACAGGGCGAGAGAATGGATGGGAGAGGCCATGGCGGTAGCAGCAGCCAGCATTGCGCCAATCAAGGAACAGGCATCGGAAAGTGCCGCTCCGGGCGGCGAAGAACGCAATTGGCCGGGTTCGGCCTCTGCTTACTGGGCGCTGACGGTCATCGTCCTCGCCACCTTCCTGACCTTCTTCGACCAGGTCGTGTTCGGCATGCTGGCCGAGCGAATCAAGACCGATTTCGGGCTTACCGATTCGCAGCTCGGCTTCCTGGCCGGACCGGCCAGCATCATCTGCTACCTCTTCGTCGGCATCCCGCTGGCGCGCCTGGCCGACATATGGCCGCGCAAATACGTGCTGGCAGGCGGAGTCACGGTGATCGGCTTCGTCACGATGCTCGGCGGGATCGCACAGACTTTCACGCAGTTCGTGGGCAGCCGCGTGTTCCTGGCGGCGGGTGGCTCGGCCCATGCACCCTCTTCGTACTCGCTGATCGCGGACATGTTTCCGCCGAAGAAGATCACCCGTGCCTTCGCGATCCTGCAATTCGGCTTCATCGGCGGTTCGACGCTCGGCCCGCTGGTCGGCGGCCAGCTCATCGCCCTGACCGCGCACTGGGCGCCGACCGACCTCGGCCCGCTGCGTATCCTCGGCTGGCAGTGGATCCTGGTGTGGATCGGAATTCCCGGCTTCCTCATCGCCCTGCTGTTCCTGACCGTGCGCGAACCGCAGCGGCTGGTCCGTCACGACGCCGCACAGATCCCGGAGGACGCATCGCTCGGCCGCCGGATGCTGACCTTTACCGGCCTTGACGCCGCCAAGGCGATCCGCGCCAACCGCAAGGTCTATTATCCGCTGTTCCTCGGCCTTGCCCTCAGCGCTCTGGAAAGTTTCGGCCTCGCCTTCTGGCGCGTGCCTTTCCTGATCCGCACTTACGGCTGGACCGAGGCGCAGATCGGCGCCGTCACTTCGGTAACCGTGCTGGTCTCCTCGCTGCTGGGCCTGCTGCTGGGCGGTACTTTCGTCGAATGGCTGGCCAGACGCCACAAGGACGCCAACGTGCGCGCCGCCTTCGTGTGCTTCGCCGTCGTCACGGTCTGCTCGATCCTGGCGCCGCTGATGCCGAGCGGGCTGCTCTCGATCCTGGTCATGTCGTTCGGCGCGATGTTCGGGATTGCCGGCGCCGTGCCGCAGAACGCCGCGATCCAGCGGGTCGCGCCCCATGCCATGCGCGGGCAGGTGACGGCGATCTACCTGTTCATGTTCACGTTCTTCGGCGCCATGGGCAGCTTCGTTATCGGCCTGGTCGCGCAATATGTCGTGGTCGACCCGGCGAAGCTCTGGCTGGCGCTGGAGATTACCGCTGCGGTCCTGCTGCCGCTGGCGACGCTCTGCATCTACCGCGCCATCCGCCCCTATCGCGAAGAGATCGAGCGGCTCGAAGCGCTTGGCATGTAACCGCCCCGAATGCACGACCAACGTAAACCAGGAGAGAACCGAAATGGCTGAAACAGACCGGATTGCCGCGCTCGAAGCGCAAGTGGCGGACCTCGCGCGCCGGCTCACCGTGCGCGAGGATGAACTGGACGTGCGCAAGCTCCAGCACCTCTACGGCTACCTGATCGACAAGTGCATGTACAACGAGGTGATCGACCTCTTCACCGACGACGGCGAAGTGCGCTTCTTCGGCGGCCTGTGGAAGGGCAAGGAAGGCGTGCGCCGGCTCTATGTCGAACGCTTCCAGAAGCGCTTCACCCACGGCAACAACGGCCCGATCGACGGCTTCCTGCTCGACCATCCGCAGTTGCAGGACATCGTCACCATCGAGGCCGACGGCGTAACCGCCCATGCCCGCGCCCGCTCGATGATGCAGGCGGGCCGCCACCGCGACTATACCGATCCCTCCAACCCGCTCACCGCCCAGGCGCGCCAGTGGTGGGAAGGCGGCATTTACGAGAACACCTACAAGAAGGTGGACGGCGTCTGGCGCATCCATGTGCTCAACTACTTCCCGCACTGGCACGCCGATTTCGACAAGGGCTGGGCTTTCACCGAAGCCGAATACGTGCCTTTCCCCAAGACGCTCCATCCCGAAGATCCCAGCGGTCCCGATGCCCTGATCGAGGATCACTGGCTCTGGCCGACGCACAAGCTGCTGCCGTTCCACCTGCCGCACCCCGTCACCGGCAAGGCCATGGTGGCGGAACGCTGGCAGGGCGACATCGACCGCGAGAATGCGCGCAAGGCCGCCGTTCCCGCCGAGTAAGGACGCGCGCCGCGTGTCTGCCGGTCCCAACCGGGGTTCGCTCCCCGGCGGGACCGGCTTCCCCTTCTCCATTCCAGGTGAGGCATGATCCAGCACCCCGCGCTTTCCATGATTATCGACGGCGAACGCCTGTCCGGCGGTGAGCGCCGCCCCCACGCCATGCTCACCCCCGAACACTGGTTCGGCCTGTGAAGGCGGACGTCAGGCACCCGGTGCTATCGGCACCGGCCCGCCACGTCGCACGCGGCGGATGGTATGCGCTGGCCCTGATCGCGCTGACCAATGCCATGAGCCTGCTGGACCGGCAGATTCTCGCGATTCTGGCCCCTGCGATCAAGCAGGACCTCGCCATCGGCGATGCCGAGATGGGGCTGCTGTTCGGCACCGTCTTCGCCCTGTTCTACGCGCTGTTCTCGCTGCCGGTCGGGCGGCTTGCGGACGGCTGGCTGCGCGGAAGGCTGCTCTCGCTCAGCATTCTGTTCTGGTCCGCCGCGACCGCGATGGCCGGAATGACATCGAGCTTCGCCATGCTCGCCACGTCCCGTCTCTGCGTCGGCATCGGCGAGGCCGCGACGCAGCCCGCCGGAACCTCGCTGATCTACGACTACTGGCCGCGCCATCGCCGCGGCTTCGTTATGGCGGTCATGGCCTCGGCCATCGCGCTGGGCCTCGGCGGATCGCTGGTGCTGGGCGGCCTCGCGGCCCAGATGTGGAGCGACGCCTTCGCCCCCGGCACTGCACCGTTCGGTCTCAAGGGCTGGCAGTTCGCCTTCCTCGTCGCCGCCGCACCGGGCTTCGTGCTCTCGATCTTCCTCTGGCGGCTACGCGAACCGGAGCGCGGCACGATGGACGGCATCGCTACCCCGCCCGACCCGCACCCGTTCCGCGCCAGCCTCTCGCTGCTCGGCGCGGTGACGCCGGGCGCGCATTGGGCTGCGATGGCCCTGCGCCGGACGAGCGGGCGCAGCTTGGCACTTAATCTGGGCGCGCTGGCCGCCATTGCCGCCCTGATGACGCTTCTCGCCCGCGTCGGAATGCGCCATTCGCCACGCCCGCCGCTCGGCTTCGGCGCTTTCACGATCGACCCACACGTCCTGCAATGGCTGGTGATCGGCGTCGGCCTGCTGGTGGTGGTCAACCTGCTGCAAGGCGTGAAAGCGCGCGACGGGCAGGCTTTCCGCGTCATCGCCGGATCGCCCACGCTGATCATGGCCATTGCCGTCGGCACGCTGCAATCGACGATCAACTACGGGATGATGGCCTTCAATCCCAGCTTCCTGATCCGCACCTACCACCTCTCGCTGGCTGACACCGCCTTGCAGTTCGGCCTGCTCTCCGCCGCGACCGGCATCGTCGGTCCGCTGCTCTGGGGGCCGCTGTCCGACCGCCTGCACTTGCGCTTTCCCAGCGGCGGCCGCGCGGGGATCGCGCTGCTGTCGATGGGCCTGTCGCCGCTGCTGTCGTTCTGGGTCTACTGGGCGCCCTCCCCCGGCGACTTCTACGCCCGCTTCGTGGTATACAGCCTGTTGCTGACCGGCTGGATGCCGCCGCTCTATGCGATCCTCTACGATCAGGTCCTGCCGCGCATGCGGGGGCTGACCGCCAGCCTTTACCTGCTGGTCATGACCATCCTCGGCATGGGCGTGGGACCCTACGTCGTCGGCCTGATCTCCGATGCGACCGGAGACTTACGCACCGCGATGCTGAGCATCAACGTCGTGGCCCTGCCGATCGTGGTGCTGCTGCTGCTCATTTCCCGCCGGGTCGCTCGCGACGAGGCCGGTCTCACGATCCGCGCCGGCATCGCGGACTGAATTTCGCGATCCCGCCCGGCTTCCGGCCGGAACAGGGGAGAAGCCGATCGCTCCGGCATCGGCTTCTCCTCTTTTCTTCAGGCGGCGAGTCCGATCGCACCCGCGTCGGCCCAATTGCCATGAAGCCCGAAACGCAGCCGGATCGGCACGTGGATCGTCGCGATCGGCCCTTTCTCGATATCGAGCGCCTCGAAGATCAGCAGGTCGCTGCAATGGTCTTCCAGCCGGTTGCAGACCTGCAGGATCCAGCCGTCTCCTTCCGGCGCGTCGGGCGCGCGGGGCACGAAGCACGGCTCCTGCAAGCTGGAGACCGGCCCGCACCACCAGTGCTGCTCGCGCCCGGTCTCCAGGTCCTTGAGGAACAGGCAGTTCATCAGCAAGCCGCCCGCGCTGCCGCCGCGCAGCTCGACGGGGCGGCGCATGTCCATCTCCAGCATCCAGCCATAGCGCGTCTTGCGCCCCGTAAAGCGATCGTCGATGCGCGGGAATTCGGCGGCGGTATCGGACAGGCGGGTGACGGCATCAAAAGCTTCCCCATTGGCGGCCATGTCCACCGTCCAGTCGGTCAGGTAGCTCATCGCCTCCATGCCGTTGAACGGCGCTCCGTGGACGTCAGGGAAGAACGGGAACATGTTGTTCTTCGCCTCGGCGGTGAGGAAGTGGACTTTCGATCCCTCCTGCCACGCATTGAGGACATGGCTGGCAAAGCAGTTGTCGCGGCGGAACCAGCGGATTTCCTCGCCCGTCACCCCTTCCCGGCGCGGCAATATGCCGAGATAGACCGGCAGGCCGGTATCGAAGCCGAAATGCGGCATGCCCTGCTCCAGCCGCTCCCAGCTGCCGATCGAAGGCACGATATGGATCGCGAGGTAGTCCTCGGTGATCGCGAAGTCATGCATCATGCAATAGTAGGGCGCCTTGAACCACACCTCGCGCAGCAGTTCGCCCGCCGGGCTCACTTCGTAATAGGCAACGTCGTCGGTGCAGAGGCCCGAGGCGGCGTAGCCGATCGCCACCATATTGCCGGTTGCGGGGTCGACCTTGGGATGCGCGGTGAAGGTCTGCCCGCGCATGGCGCCGCCGAAGGTCTCGAAACCGATCGTCTCCATGGTCGCCGGGTCCATCAGCAGGGCCGGACTGTCCTCCTTCATCGCCCAGAGCTTGCCCGCATAGATCCAGGCGTTGGTATTGGCAGTGGAGCGGAAGCGGCCCGCTACGACCGGATCGTCGGTAAGCGGATTGCGATAGGCGCCGAACAGCGCCTCGCCCGCCTCATGCTCCAGCTTCCACTTATCGGTATGCGCCCAGCGCTGGCGCAAGTCGCACCGGCCGTCATGGATGTGGAACCGGGTGATCATGCCGTCGCCATTGAAAGCGATATCGTCGCCGAGCCGCGGCGGGAACTGCGGGTCCGGCTGAACGCGGAAGAACGCGCCGTCCAGTTCGGGCGGGATCGCTCCTTCATGCGCAAGATCGGCGATATCCGTCTCGATCCGCGACGGGGTGTTGAACCCGGTGAAACTCGGGGTTTGCGGAAAATGGGCCATGACCTCTCCAGTCGCTTATCGTTGTAGCAATATTGTATGCTATACTAACATTTATTTTCCAAGCCATCGCTTGACGATTCCCGCAAACCCTCGCAACAGGGTAAAATGAAAGACCCCGAAACATTCGCTGGACTGACAGCCGGTCGTACGCTAGATCACGTCCTCGACTTGCATCTGCGACTGGCCCAAAGCGCCACGCAGCGCCGTTTTTCGGAGATTTTCAGCGATCTCGGCATCACCCAGACGCAGCTTACCGCGATGCTGCTGATCGCCGAGAACCCCGGCACCTCGCAGGCCGACATCGGCCGTACGCTCCAGATGGACCGCGCCACGGTGATGGGCATCATCAATCGTCTGGAAGGGCGCAGCCTTATCGTCCGCGGTCAGTCCACCGAGGACCGCCGCCGCCAGACGCTGGAGATCACCGAACAGGGCGTCGCCATGCTCTCCGCTGCGCATGAACGCAGCGGCGAACTCGGCCAATGGCTGCGCGAACGGTTTTCCGATGCCGAGTTCCACATGCTCGCCGCCCTGCTGAAGCGCATTCACGAGGTCGATATCGGCGGGCTTTGACGTTCTCGCCAGCAAGGCGGGAATACCCTCCAGTCGCTGGGCGCCTCAGCCGCGCGCGCGCAGCTTCAGAAAGAACAGGGCGAACGCGGCGAGCAACGAACCGCTGGCGATCAGTGCCGAAACCATGGCCAGCGGCAGGCCCGCCTCGAACAGCATGCCCGCCACGATGGGTGAAAGCGCCGCCCCGCCGCGCCCCACGCCGATCGCGAAGCCCGTGCCGGTCGCCCGCACATGGGTCGGAAAGGCGCGGGCAAAGATCGTGTAGAGCCCCGAAACCGCGCTATTGGTGAAGAGGCCTGATAAGAAAGCCAGCGCCGATAGCCCGAACAGCGTGGTCGCCCCGAAGACGCCGAACAGGGCGATCATGATCCACGAACCCATCAGGGCGGTCACCGTCGTGCCTTGCAGCGGCAGGCGCTGGACGATGAAGCCGAACGCCCCGCCCCCGATAGCGCCGCCGAGGTTCGCCCAAACGAGAACTCCGGCCGCTTCCGGCGGCGGAAAGCCGATATCGACTACGATCTTCGGCACCCATTTCAGGATGAAATAGAAACTGACGATATGCGCGAAGTAGGCGAAAGTAACGAGCAGCGTCGTCGCCAGCAGACCAGGCCGCAGGATATCCACCAGCGACGTGCCCGCCTCTTCGCGGGTCGGAGGCGGCAGGTCTGCAACGGGCGGATGGCCGCAGTGCGCGAGCAGCCGGTTGACCCGTTCGAGCGTGTCCGTCCTGCGCCGCACCAGCAGGAACGGCACCGGCTCCGGCACGAAAAACCACACGAGCGGAAGGAAGGCCGCCGTCGCCAGGCAGCCGAACCAGAAGATCGCGTGCCAGTCGAACAAGGTCAGCAGCCAGGCGGAGACAAGTCCGCCCGTCACAGCGCCCAGCGGATAGCCGATCACCATGATCGCCAGCGCCACGTTGCGATAGCGCGCATTGGCGAACTCCGCCGTCACCGCATTGATCGCGGCCAGCATGCCGCCGATCCCAAGCCCGGTAAGCACGCGCCAGCACGATAGCGTCAGCACGTCCTGCGCCTGCGTCGCCATGGCCATGCCAAGCACCATGATACAGAGGCAACCGAGGATCGTATGACGGCGCCCGATCCGGTCCGCGACGCCGCCCAGGACGACCGAGCCGATGGCCATGCCGATCAGTTCCATCGACAGGACCACCCCCAGAGCCACCCGGTCGATCCCCCAGTCGGCGGCAATGCCGGGGGAAGCGAAACTGATCGAGAGCACGTCGAACCCGTCGAGCGCATTAAGTCCGACCATGATCGCCACGGCCGCGACTTGCGCCTTCGACATGGGTGAGCGCTCGATGATCTCGCGCGGATCTGCTGTCGGCACGCTTCCCCCCCTCTTTTGCGATTGTCCGGCCGCAGCGCACGCTTCGGCCGCTTGCGCCGTTCAGACTGCTTCCTGCCCCGCCAGCACGTTGCCAAACCGCGGATGCGCGAAATGCATCGGCACGTCATGACGATAGGGCCAGGTCGGCCGGTGGACGCTGCACGGCAGCAGGCGGTCGGGACCGATCGGATCTTCGGGGAAAGTCTGCGTGGCGGGCTGGAGATGCGAGGTGGTGTGCGCCCAGCCGTCCTCGTAATTGCCCTGCCACTGCATCATGTAATCAAGCCGCTTGATCTTCCAGACACCGTTCTCGCGCACATAGTCGTTCTCATAGATCCCCGCCTCCATGAATTGCTGCGGCATGACCTCCTCGCGCGTGTCCTGGAAATCGTCGTGCCAGCCGCCGAACAGCATGCCGCGAAAACGGCCTTTCGCGGTCTGCCGGTCGGGCGCGACGGTAATCACGTCCTGCATCTGGAAGTGATCGAGCAGAAGCCCGTTGACCGGCCCCGGCCTGCCGCCGGTGAAGCGCTGCTGAATCCAGTCCCCGTAGAGCCGCCGGACACCGGCTTGCCCCACGTATTCGCCGGAAAGGAAGACGACGACGCCGTCCTCGGCGAAAAGCTCGGCCACCTGATCGGGCAGGTTGAAGTCGATGTAATAGCCGTAGGCCCAGTGCAGACGCCGGATCGCGTTCACATCCTCCAGTTCCCCGACGCGGTGTTCCAGCGCATCGAGACGCCGCTCGACATCCACAGGCAACGCATTTGAACCGCGTTCTGGCATCGCGCCCTCTCCTCGTTTTTCCCCCGGCAGCCTTACACCCGCCGGGGGACGTGCCTCCATTATGCCGCGCTCATGCCTCTACCGGCTGGTACTGGCCGATCACCGACTTCACCTCGAGGAATTCCTCGATGCCGAACTTGCCGAACTCGCGGCCGTTGCCGGACTGCTTGTAGCCCCCGAACGGCATGTCGAAGGCAAGGCCGCCCGCATTCACGAAGACCGCGCCTGCGCGCAGCTTGCCCACCAGCTTGCCCGCCCGCGCCGGATCGCCCGCGATATAGGCACCGAGGCCATAAGGGGTGTCATTGGCAATGCGCACGGCCTCGGCTTCATCCTCGTAAGGCATGATGACCAGGACCGGCCCGAAGATCTCCTCCTGCGCAATCGCCATGTCCGGCGTGACATCGGCGAACACGGTCGGCTTGACGTAATAGCCCTTGTCCAGACCGTCGGGCCGTCCGAGCCCTCCCGTCACCAGCCTCGCGCCTTCGTCGATGCCCTTCTGGATCAGGCCCTGGATCTTCTCGTACTGCGCCTTGTTCACGACCGGGCCGATGTGCGGCCCTTCGCTGAGCGGATCGCCCACCGGCTTGGCCGCGAACATCTCGCCCACCTTCTCCGCCGCCGCGTCATGCTGCGAGCGATGGACGAGCATGCGCGTCGGCGCGACGCAGCTCTGGCCGGAATTGAGCAGCACCCCGCCCACGCCGCCCGGCAGCGCCACATCGAGCGGCGTGCCTTCGAGGATGATGTTCGGCGACTTGCCGCCCAGTTCCTGCGACACGCGCTTCACGGTATCGGCGGCGTTCTTTGCCACCATGATCCCGGCGCGGGTCGATCCGGTGAAGCTGATCATGTCGATGTCCGGATGACGCGCGAGCGCGGTGCCCACTTCGGCGCCGTCCCCCTGCACAAGGTTGAACACCCCCGCCGGCACGCCCGCCGCCGCCATCACTTCGGCGAAGATCGCGGCAGAAGTGGGCGCTTCCTCGCTGGGCTTCAGGATCATCGTGCATCCGGCGGCAAGGCAGGGGCCGACCTTGGCGACGATCTGGTTCATCGGCCAGTTCCACGGCGTGATCAGTGCCACGACACCGATCGACTCACGCACAACGGTATTGTCGCCGATCTTCTCGGAGAATTCGAACTGCGAAAGCGCGGCCAGCGCCTGCCCGAGATGGCCCAGACCCGATCCCACCTGCGCGGTGGAGGCGGTGGAAATCGGGCAGCCCATTTCGGTGGCGATGGCCTCGGCAATGTCGGGAATGCGGGCCTTGTAGGCCTCGATCACGCGCTCGATCAGCGCGATGCGCTCCTGCCGCGTGGTCTGCGAGAAAGTCTCGAACGCCCGGCGCGCGGCTTCCACGGCAAGGTCCACGTCGGCGGCAGTGCCCAGCACGATCTCGCTGGCCTGCCCCTCGGTCGCCGGGTTGATGACCGAATGGCGGCGACCGCCGCGGCTGTCGATCCAGCGGCCGTCGATATAGTTCTGCGGATAGCTCTTCATGATCCTGCTCCCGTTGAGGGTTGTTCTCGTCGATAGTGGTCAGGCCGCGATGAGCCCGAGTTCGGCGTCGGTGGCCGGGCGTCCCCACTTGTCGCGCGGGGGCATCGGGCGCGTGTTCCAGGCAGGATCGAGCGTGAAGCTCGATACCGCGCGGCCTTCCGGCAGGCGCCCGTTTCCGCCGCCTTGCGCATAGTCGTAGTAAAGCGTCATCAGTTCGCGGTGGCCATGGTGACGCTGCACCACGGGATGCGAAAGGCAGGCCTCGCGCCAGCGCAGAACCCGCGTGAGGTGTTGCGGCACTTGGTAATCCTCGTAATATTCGAGGAACCATAACCGCTTGAACATCGGCGCGAAGGCGACTTCCGCCCAGCCGAAGCAATCGAACAGATAGTCCCCGTCCGGCGCGTAGTGCCGCAGGAAATCATCCAGCCGGGCATATTGCGCATCCACTTCGGCACGGTGCTCCTCGCGCTTCGCGGCATCGCGGTTGAGGATCATTCGGTAGCCCGCCCCGGTGAACTGTCCATCGGTGGCGCAGAGCATCGCCTCCACCGCATGCTCGAAGGGATCGGCCCGCGCCACCGGCACTTCGGGAAAACGATCCTCGAAGTAGCGCAGGATGACCATGCTTTCCTTCAGCGTTTCCCCGTTTTCCAGCTCCAGCGCCGGAAGCGAAGTGGTCCCCCGCGTCTTGGCCAGCAGCCAGTCCGGCCGGGCCAGCGAGATGTCGATCTCGTGGTCGGCCATGAGTCCGGACAACCCCTTGAGGTCGAGCAGCAGCTCGACCCGCTCGGAAAAGGGGCAGCCCGGTATATGGTACATCCGCAAGGCCCCGCCCGGCGGCTCGTCATGCCATGCCATTGCCTGTGCTCCGTTCAATCGGCGAGTTCGGGCTGCGGCGCGGTGCCGCGATTGACCGGCGCCACTTCGATTCCCGCCCCGTCGCGCTCGAACGGCACGGGATCGCCGGGCCGCAACTGAAGCCCGAACAGCGTATGCATGGCGGGATGACGGCCCAGCCCGCCGAAGAGGTCGAAGCCCCGGTCCAGCCAATCACGCAGCGGATCGTCCTCGGTCAGCGGAGGCGTGGTGGCGACCGACGCGGTCCAGAGAAACACGGCCAGCGCGGTGTAGTCCGCGAAGTTGGGCTTGTCCCCGCCCAGCCACGGCGTATCGCGTAGCAGCTTGCGGAACGGTTCGAGCGTGGGCGGCACCAGCGGCAGTCGGTCCTCGCGACCGGCCTGCACGTCCTCCAGCTTGCGCCCGCCGAGGAACATCGTCTCGCGCGAGTGCCGCACATAGGCGTGGTCCTGCGGCAGCGACAGGTCATGGTAATCGAGGATATAGCACGAGAACCACGGCCCGATCGCCGTCTTCCAGAGCCAGGCATCAAGAAACCTGGTCAGTTCCTTCATCGACGGCCCCTCGAACAGCATGGGCCGATCGGGATATTTCTCGTCGAGGTATTCGGCGATCTTCCAGCTGTCGAGCACCCATTCGCCGTCATCGACGATGACCGGCACGCGCTCGCTGCGCCCGCCGGTCCGCTCGGCAATGCCGGTGAAGCCGCCGGGCACGAGGTCCACGTCGAAGCCCTTGTGCGCCAGAGCATACTTGGTGCGCCACACGAAGGGACTGATCGTGCAGCCCGAGGCAAGTTGCAGATCGTAGAGGGTTACACGGTTGTCCTTGGCCATCGCCCTTCTCCCCCTCAGACCGTGACCTTGCGGCCGCGATCACCGAATTCGCTCTTCGAATTGGCGAACATCTTCCGGCAACCGGGGCGGTCGTTGATGCGATCGATCCAGTCGACCAGATGCGGCGTCGCCTCGCGGTTCACAATCTCCGCAAAACCGTTCTGCATGCCGTTGGCGATGGCGAAATTGCACACGTCCGCCAGAGTGAATTGCTCACCCACCAGCCAGATGCTTTCGGAAAGCCGCCTTTCGAGCCGGTCCACCGAGACGCGAATCTTGCGCATCTCTTCTTCCAGCACGTCCTTGGGGAAGCCCGCGCGGGCGGTGCGCCACTTGGTGCGCTGCTCGGGGATCGGGATGCGGGCGACCTTGGCTTCGAACTCCTCGTCGGAAAGCGCGCGGGCCATCGGGCCGATGCCCCGCTCCCAGCCGAGGGTCGAGACGCACCAGCAGAAGTATTCGTCCACCCACTTCGTCCAGACCCGCATCTCGGCGATCTCCACGGGATCGGTCGGGCGCAGCTTCAACGCATCGGGGAAGGCGTCTTCGAGGTATTCGCAGATCACCGTGGATTCGGTGATGATGTGCCCATCGTGATCGAGCGCCGGAACCTGGCCGCGCGGGTTGATCTTCTTGAACCAGTCCTCGTGGTGCTCGAAGCGCGTGGGATCGACGAAGCGGGGGGTGAACTCCAGCCCCTTCTCATAGAGCGCGAGCAGCGGCTTGAGCGAATTGGCCGCGGGGCCAAAGCTGTAGAGCGTCAACATGTATCAGCAGTCCCTCTCCGTTCGTCCTTGCGGATCTGGAATGCAGACTGCGTTGCGAAAGCGTGCGGGGGAAGCCCAGCATCAATACTATTAGAACCGCCAACTGGTTGAGCGGAAACCTGCCTATCACTGCCAGTGATACTGTTTGCTCTCTTCTGGTCGCGCGCGCCGGTCTCTGCTCTCTATCCTGTCCAAGGCGCGTCGAATCGCGCCGCGAACGTGGGAGAGACGCTTGCTCGAACTGCTGACTTCGGAAACGCCCAACGGCTGGAAGACCACGATCATGCTCGAAGAGCTGGGCGTGCCTTACAAGCTGCGCGCGATCTCGCTAACCAACCGCGAGCAGAAGGAGGACTGGTACGTCCGCCTCAACCCCAACGGCCGCATCCCGACTTTGATCGACCACGATGTCGAGACCGAAAACGGCGGCTTCGCGGTGTTCGAATCCGGCGCGATCCTGATCTATCTCGCCGAGAAGTTCGGCCGCTTCCTGCCCGCCGACGCGGCCGGACGCAGCCGGGTGATCCAGTGGGTCATGTGGCAGATGTCCGGCCTGGGCCCGATGATGGGACAGGCCACGGTGTTCAACCGCTACTTCGAAGAGAAATTGCCCACGGTGATCGACCGCTACACGCGCGAAAGCCGCCGCCTGTTCGAAGTGATGGACGCGCGGCTGGCGCAGAGCGAATATCTCGCAGGCGACTATTCGATCGCCGATATCGCGTGCTTCCCCTGGGTGCGCGGGCATGACTGGGCCTGTATCGACATGGCGGGCCTGCCGCATCTCCAGCGCTGGTTCGACACGGTCGGCGCCCGCCCCGCCGTGCAGCGCGGCCTCTTGCTGCCCGAGCCTCCTTCCGCCGCCGAAATGGCCGAGAAGACGACCCGGCAGGGCAAGAACATCCTGGCCTGAGCGATGACCGCCTTCCTCACGCGGGAGCACCGCATCGAATGGGGCCAGTGCGACCCGGCCGGGATCGTCTTCGCCCCCCGCTTCATGGACATGTTCGCGGAAAGCACGATCCTGCTGTTCGAAGCCGCAGGACTGCCCCGAAAGCGCGACATGCTCGCGCAACTGGGCGTCGCCGGCTTTCCGCTGGTGGACCTGTCCGCACGCTTCGGTTTTCCGGCGAGCTATGGCGACGTGGTGACGATTGAGGCCGACGCGCCGGAATTCGGCGGCAGCAGCTTCACGATCGCCCACCGCATCCGCCTGGGCGAGCGGACCTGCGTGGAGGGCACCGAAAAGCGGGTCTGGACCGTAGCCGCACCGGACCGGCCCGGAGGCCTCCGATCCGCACGCGTGCCCGACGACGTGAGAAACCGCTTCCTGCGCTGAAAACCTGCCTGTCCGCACCGGCGCAAAGCCGGGCGGCATCTTTGGGGAGAGAGCATGACCGATGCAGCAATGCGGAGCCGCCCCGGCGCGCAAATCGAAACCACGATCGAATACCTTTTGCCCACCTCGCGCATCAATCGCCGTTTCTGGGCGCCAGGCAAGGAGTTCAATACCGGCGTCTACCAGCCCTATCCGGTGACGATCCGCAATGCCCGACTGGCCGAGCGACCGTTCACGCTCGACGAACACGGTTTCTGCATCTCCCGCCATGAAAGCCGCGTGCAGGACTTCGCCGATCCGCAGCAACTTGCCGACTATCCGCAGGAAGTGTCGGATGTCGCCAAGGCACTGACCGGCTGCGACTACGTGTTCTGCATGAGCGGGCAGCTCCGCTCTCCGATCATTGCGGGCGAAGGCTACCAGCCGCCCGCCGCCGAAGCCCATGTCGATTTCAACTCGCGTTCGGCCCGCAAGATTGCCGCCGCGCTTTATGGAAAGGGGCGCCCGGACGGTCCCGGCTATGACCGCTTCATCGCTTTCAGCCTCTGGCGCACGTTCTCGCCGCCACCGCAGGACTGGCCGCTGGCGCTCTGCGAGGGACCGTCCGTCGGCGAGGAAGACAGCGTTGCCAACGTCAAGGTCGACGTCGATGAGATCCCGGAAGGCGAGGCGCTCTACGCCCCGATCGAGGGCGAGGAGGACATGGTCGCCGCCACCATCTTCCGGCATAGCCCCGGCCATCGCTGGTGGTATTTCCCGGACATGACTCGGGACGAGGTGATCTTCATCAAATTCCACGACAGCGATCACGACCGTGCCTGGCGCGCGCCCCACACCGCCTTCCCCGACACCAGCCGTCCGGATGCACATGTCCGCGAAAGCTACGAATTCCGCGCCATCGCCTATTTCGAAAAACCGCGATGACCGAAGTTCCGGCCGAAACCTCGGCCGATCCGCGCGCGGTGGCGATAATGGTCGCCTTCGTGATGTTCCTGTCGATCCTGGAAGCGACGGTGATCGCCACCGCCCTGCCCGACATGGCGCGCGACTTCGGCGTCGCGCCGAGCGGGATGGGCATCGGCATCACCGCTTACCTGCTGGTCTCGACTGCCTTCCTGCCGCTCAGTAGCTGGGCCGCCCAGCGGCTCGGCCCGCGCCGGGTGCTGACGGGTTCGGTGCTCGGCTTCGGCCTTGCCTCGCTGCTCTGTTCGCTGAGCACGGGTCTTGCCTTCTTCGTCGCCGCCCGCGCGCTTCAGGCATTGTGTTCCAGCCTGATGACCCCGGTGGGCAACCTCGTGCTGCTGCGGGTGACGCCCAAGCACCGGCTCGTCGAGATGCTGGCGATCAGTACCACGCCGGCCCTGATCGCCCCGGTCATCGGTCCGCCGCTGGGCGGCCTGCTGACCGAGACGTTCGGCTGGCAATCGATCTTTCTCATCAACCTGCCGCTGACACTGCTCGGCGCCCTGCTGACACGCAAGCTGATCCCGCATATCGCGCCCCAGCCGGCGCCGTTCGACCCGCTTGGCTTCGCCCTGATCGCTGGCGCCCTTGCCTTGCTGATCTACGGCTTCGACCGCCTCGGCGCACATCCCGGCGCCCCGGCTTTGCCCGCCGCGCTGATCGCCAGCGGCGGCCTGGTTTCTTTCATGGCCTTGCGCTTCTTGCGCGCCCGGCCCGACGGACTGGTGCCGCTGACGGCCTTGCGCCACACGACCTTCCGCTCGATCGCTTTCGGCGCGGGCATGGTGATGCGGGTGCCCCACATGGGCCAGGCGCTGGTCCTGCCGCTCTATTTCCAGCTCGCCTTCGGACTGTCTCCGGGAGTCGCGGGGCTCCTGCTGCTCGCCAACAATATCGGCGACCTGGCGCTGAAGCCGGTGGTCGGCCGGGTGATCCGGGCGACCGGCTTTCGCCTGGCCTTGTCCCTCGGCACCGCCATGATGATGGGCTCGCTCGCCGCGCTGGCCGCGCTGGACGCCGATGCCCCGCTCTGGATCATGGCCGCGGGGATGGTGGTGGCCGGCATGGCGCGGTCGGTGCCCTTTACCGGCATGGTCTCGCTGGCCTTCGCGGACGTCGCGCAAGAGGAACTGCCCGGCGCCATCGTGCTCAACAGCATCGGCAATGCGCTCTCCGCCGCCGCCGGAATCTCGCTGGGCGCGCTGTTCCTGAACCTGCCCCTCGCCGCCTTTCTGCCTGGTGCGGAGGCGCCCTATCGCCTCGCGCTGCTGGCACTGGCCCTGCTCGGGCTCTGCGCCGTTCCGCTCTTCGCCCGCTTTCCCGCCGCCGTCGGCGCGCGCATTACTGCCCGGCCGGTTCGAGAGGGCGAAGTTCCGGCCTGAGCGCCCGCAGCCGCTCCAGCAGCATCGCATCGCGCTCCTCGTTCGGGGCGAAGACGATCAGGCGCTGGCTCGGCACTTCCTCGATCGCGTAGGAGGTATGGCGAAACCAGATCTCGCCGATCTCGGGGAAGAAGCTGGAATTGATCCCCTCGAAGTGCGAGCGAATCTCGCTGCGCGCCCAGCTTTCGCGGAACAGCGCCGAGTGCTCGGTGAGTTCGGCGATGATCTCGTCGAAAATCTCCGGCTGCGCGGTCTGGCTGTAGTCCCACTTGAAGCGCGCGGTAAGGCGCTGGCCCATTTCGCGGAAGAACTCGGGATCGCCCTGATAACGTTCGTTGAGCATGAGAATCTTGAACAGGTTCCGTTCGCTGCGCTCCATTGCTGCGTAATCGCGAAAAGCGACCGAGACGAGGCGATTCCAGCCCACCACCGTCCAGTCCTCGACGATCACCAGCGCCGGGATCGAGAGACTGTCCAGCAAGTGCCGGGTGCCGGGTCGGATGTCTTCGTCCAGGCGCGAGACCAGCGGTGGCGGACGGTGCTGGGCCAATGCGAAGAGATACTCCCGCTCGGTGCCCGAAAGCCGCAAGGTGCGCCCCAGCCGCTCGATCATGGGGGCGGAAAGCTGGATTTCGCGGCCCTGCTCGAACCAGGTGTACCAGGTGACGCTCATCCCGGCGAGCGCGGCCACTTCTTCGCGCCGCAGCCCCTTGGCGCGGCGGCGTTCGCCGCTGGGCAAGCCTACCTCGCTGGGCATCAGCCGCCCGCGCGCCGATTTCAGAAAAAGCGAAAGCTCCTCACGATGCGACATCGCTGCTCCATCTCCCTCCGGTCACGCCCTGAACCAGTTACCTGACGTGATAGGATATATGCTGGCCTGTTCCGACCACTTCGAATTTGCGATCTCGCCCATATCCAGAAAAGACACAAGTCGAGGAGAGCTAGATTGGCGCAGAAAGTCTACATTACTTGCGCGGTGACGGGCAGTTCGCCGATGCCCAGCCATCCCAACTTCCCCTTCCGCCCCGATCACGTCGCCAACGAGGCACTGGCGGCAGCGGCAGCAGGCGCATCGATCATTCACGTTCATGTCCGCGACGGCAAGACCGGCGCACCGTCGCAGGCGCTGGAAGACTACCGCGAGGTCGTCGGCCTGATTCGCGAGAAGAACCGCGAAGTGATCCTCAATGTCACCACCGGGCCGGGCTGCACCTGGATGCAGAGCGACGAGGACCCTTCCCTCTGCAGCGAGGGCACGCTGATGTTCACCGCCGAACGTCGGCTGGAGCACATCCTCGACCTCAAGCCCGACATGTGCACGCTGGACATCTGCACCATGCAGCTCTGGGGCGGGGTCGCCATCAACCTCGATCCGATGATCACCCGCATGGGCCACATGATCCAGGACGCCGGCGTCATGCCCGAGATCGAGTGCTTCGAGGCCGGCGACTTCGTCTTCGCGGACGACCTGATGGCCAAAGGCGCCATTCCGAAGAACGCACCGTTCTCGTTCGTGCTCGGTACCAAGTACGGCCTGCCCGCCACGCCCGAGGCCATGATCTATTCGGCCAACCAGATTCCGCGCGGCGCGGCCTTCACCGGCTTCGGGGTGAGCCGTCATTCCTATCCCATGGCCGCCCAATCGGTCCTGCTCGGCGGTCATGTCCGCGTCGGGTTCGAGGACACGATCTTCCTGCGCAAGGGCGTGATGGCGCCCGACAACGCCGCGCACGTCAACTGGGCGGTGGAACTGATCGAGCGCATGGGCGGCGAAGTATCCAGCGCCGGCGAAACCCGCGACCTGCTGGGACTGGAGAACCACGCCTACGCCTAAACAAGAGCAAAAAAGCAATCGAGGGAGAGACAAGATGACAGAAGTGGCAGGACGCACGGCATTCATCACCGGCGGCGGCTCGGGCGTCGCGCTCGGGCAGGCCAAAGTCTTCGCGAAGGCAGGCTGCAAGGTCGCCATCGCCGACATCCGGCAGGACCATCTCGACGAGGCCATGGCCTTCTTCGCCGGCACCGGCGCGCAAGTCATGCCCATCCACCTCGACATCACCGACCGCGAGGCCTACCGCCGCGCCGCCGACGCGGTCGAGGACCGCCTCGGCCCGGTGGAACTGCTGTTCAACACCGCCGGCGTCTCGCACTTCGGCGCCATCCAGGACGCCACTTACGACGACTGGGACTGGCAGATCGACGTCAACTTGCGCGGCGTCATCAACGGTGTGCGCACCTTCCTGCCGCGTATGATCGCGCGTGGAAACGGCGGGCATATCGTCAATACCGCCTCGATGTCGGCATTCGTGGCGCTCAAGGGCACAGGCATCTACTGCACCACCAAGATGGCGGTGCGCGGGCTGACCGAAACGCTGGCGCTCGATCTCGAAGGGACCGGGATCGGCGTCTCGCTGCTCTGCCCCGGCGCGGTGAACACCAATATCCACGAGGCCCTGCTCACCCGCCCGGCGCACCTTTCCGACACCGGCTACTACCAGGCCGGGCCGGAGATGTTCGGCCACCTGAAGCAAGTGATCGAAGTGGGCATGGAGCCGGAAACGCTGGCCGCCCATGTGCTGGACGGCGTGCGCGAGAACCGCCTCTACATTCTGCCCTACGCCGAATTCCGCGGCACGCTGGAAGACATCCACGCGCGCGTCATGGCCTCTCTGGCCCGGCCCGAGGACGATCCCGAGTACGACCGGCGCGTGGCGCACGGCGTGCCCGGCGGCGAAAAGCAGGAGGAAGCGGCATGAACAGCCCCTTCATGGCCTTCGACACGCGGGTCCGCGCCCGCGTCGTCGCGCTCGACCACTACAACGTGGTGGTCGCCGATCTCGATCGCAGCGAGGCGTTCTACCGCGAAGTGCTCTCGCTGGAGAGCTATGCCCCGCCACCGCCGCTCACCCGCCAGACTGCGCGCTGGATCTACGACAACGACGAGCGGCCGATCCTGCACCTCAACAGCCGCGACGCACCCCGCGCCATGGACCGCGACATGCACGCCGGGCCGACCGGCGCGCTCCACCATATCGCCCTGCGATGCGAGGGTTTCGAGGAGATCCGCGACCGGATCGAGGATCGCGGACTGCGCTACGAGAGCAATGTGATCCATTCGATAGGGCTGCGGCAGATCTTCGTGCACGACCCGGACGGGGTGCTGCTGGAACTGAACTTCTTCGACGATTGAGCCGGGAAACGATCGTCGTCCCGGCCCCATCCGGGGCGACGATCAGACCCTCAGCGTTCCCAGTATGCCGCCGTCCACCGCGATGCTCTGCCCGGTGACGTGCGAGGCTGCGTCCGAAAGCAGGAACGCCGCCACCGCCGCCAGTTCTTCCGCGCTGCCGGTGCGCCCCTGAGGAACCTTTCCGGCCAGTGCTTTCAGAGCGTCCCCGGGCAATGCGGAGAACATCTCCGTCTCGATGAACCCCGGAATCACGCAGTTGCAGCGCACCCCGAACGGCGCCGCCTCCAGCGCGACCGCGCGCGCCAGCCCCAGAACCGCGTGCTTGGATGCCACATAGGCCACGTTATTCGCCATGCCCCGCTCGCTGGCGAGACTGCCCGTCACCAGGATCGCCCCGCGCCGCCGTGCTTTCATCGCGGGAAGAACATGTGCCGCGGCCCGAAACGGTGCGGTCACGTTCACCGCCATGACATGCTCGAATTCGCTCGGCGCATAGTCCTCGGCCGGCGCGAAAGTTCCGCCGGTTCCGGCATTGAGGAACAGCCCGTCGATCGGCCCTCCTCCCTCGACCGCCGCATCGAGCGCCGCGGTCAACCCAGACCCATCGGCCACGTCCACCGCATGCCAGCGCGCGCCGTCTCCGAGACGCGCCGCAAGTTCCGCCAGCCGGTCCGCCCGCCGCGCCAGCAAAGTGACGCGCCCACCCAAGGCCGCGACATGTTCGGCGGTCGCCCGGCCGATGCCGCTGGAAGCACCGGTAATGACGAGGTGGCGATCGGTGAAGTCCATTCCCCTGCCCCTCATGCCAGACCCAGGACCCTGGCGGCATTCTGCTTCATGATCCCGGGCATGACTTCGTCCTTGAAACCGATGCCGCGCGCCGCCTCGATCCACTTGTCGGGGCGGATCAGCGGAAAGTCGGATCCGAACAGCATCTTGTCGGCCAACTGGCCATTGGCATAGCGCACGAT
Organism: Novosphingobium sp. BF6; assembly: GCF_058273105.1. Lineage (NCBI taxonomy): Bacteria > Pseudomonadati > Pseudomonadota > Alphaproteobacteria > Sphingomonadales > Sphingomonadaceae > Novosphingobium > Novosphingobium sp. BF6. The sequence continues at coordinate 1,136,064 of NZ_CM177776.1, read as the reverse complement.
CTGCTGCGGGAAATAGCGCGGGCTCCAGCCGGAAAGGTCGATGAAGACGTTCTCCTTGTGGAGTGCCATCGACAGGCTCTCGTCCACCCAGGGCCAACTCGGATGGGCCAGGATGATCTTCATGTCGGGAAAATCGACCGCCACGTCGTCCACCAGCATCGGCCGCCCGTACTTGAGCCTGAGCCCGCCGCCGCCGCGCATCCCGGTGCCCATGCCCGAGTGGCCGGTGTGGAAGATCGCAGGCAGCCCGTGCCCGGCGATCACCTCGTAGATCGGATAGCCCACGCGATCGGCCGGATGGCAATCCTGCACGATGTGGTGGAACTTGAATCCGCGCACCCCGTGGTTCTCGATCAGGTCGCGCGCCTCGCGCCCGCCCAGCCGACCCTTGCGCGGGTCTATCGAGGCAAAGGGGATGCAGATGTCCGCGTTCGCGGCGGCAAATTCCGCCACTTCGTAATTCGACACCCGCTTCGCCCCCAACCCGCTCTCGGCATCGACCGTGAAGAGGCAGAAGGCGATGTTCTGGGCGCGATAGATCTCGGCGATCTCGGGCATCTTCGGCCGTTCGCGCGGAGCCTTGAAGTAGGCCGAAGCCGCATCGAAGAACTGCGCCATGACCGGGTCTTCGGGATCATGGCACGAGACTTCGGCATGAACGTGAACGTCGATTCCCGCCAGCGCGGCGACGTCGATCGTCACTTGCCACCCGCCTTGCCGCCCTTTTCGAGCACCTTGTCCTCATTGGCCCGGTGAATGACGTATTGGCGGACGGCCTCGATCTCCTCGGGGGACATCACGTCGGACCAGCCAACCATGCCGTTGCTCTTGAGCGCCCCGTCGTGGACGACCGTCTGGAACGCCGCCTTGTCCCCGACGATGGCCGAGCGGCGCAAGTCGGGCAGCAGGCCGCCGCCGACCGCCGCATCGCCATGACAGGTGCCGCAATAGCGGCCATAGCGATAGGATCCGGTCGAGACTTGCTCCGGCGTGCCGGTGAAGGCGGGCGGATCGAGCGGCAGTTCCTCCAGCTTCGGCGCGGGCGGCAGCTTGGCGGTGCCGCCCAGCTTGAAGACCAGCAGGCGGCTGATATTGTGCACCGGCCCGCCGGACTGCGAGATGACTCCGCCCGGCGCCAGTGCCCAGATGCCGCCCCAGCCGGCCACTACCGCGACATACTGGGTGCCGCCGATCCTGTACGTCACGGGCGGCGCCACCACGCCGGTCTGCACCGGCCAGGACCACAGCTTGGCGCCGGTGTCTGTGGCATAGGCGGCCATCTCGCTCTTCATGTTGCCCTGGAACACCAGGCCGCCGCCGGTCGCCAGCAGACCGCCATTGTTGCCGCTGGGGAAAGTGACGCGCCAGCGTTCCTTCTGCGCCACCGGGTCCCAGGCGATGAGCACGCCCTTGGTGGCCTTCGCCGCCGCCTCGCGGATTTTCGCATCGGCGGGCATCGAGGCGGCCGACATGTCCACGCCGGTATTGAAGCCCTTGGCCGCATGCTTCCAGTTCTTGTCGGGAAAGTAGGGGAAAGCGGCGATCTGCGCGGGGATGAAGACCAGCTTCTCCTTCGGGTCCCAGGCCATCGGTTGCCACGAATGCGCCCCGCCCGCGCCGGGCGAACCGACCCACGGCTTACCGGTCTTGTAGTAACGCGCCTCGGGGTTCTCGATCGGCCGTCCGGTCTTGGGGTCGAGGCCGCTCGCCCAGTTCACCGGCACGAAGTTCTTGCCCGAGATGAACTCGCCGGTCTTGCGGTCGATCACGTAGAAGAAGCCGTTCTTGGGCGCCTGCATCAACACCTTGCGCACTTTGCCGCCGATCTGGAGATCAGCCAGCATAATGTGCTGGGTGGCCGTGAAGTCCCAGGTCTCGCCCGGCGTCGTCTGGAAATGCCAGACATATTCGCCGGTCTTGGGCCGGATCGCCACGATCGAGGACAGGTAGAGATTATCGCCCTTCCCGTCCGAACGAATGCCATGGTTCCACGGGCTGCCGTTGCCGACGCCGATGTAGAGCAGGTCCAGTTCGGGATCGTAGGCCATGGCATCCCAAACCGTGCCGCCGCCGCCCTGCTTCCAATATTCTCCGTGCCAGGTTTTCTCGGCATCCTTGAGGTACTTCTCGGTATTGTTGCCCGGCTCGTCGGGCACCGTGTAGAAGCGCCAGAGTTGCTTGCCGGTCTCAGCGTCGTAAGCCGTGATATAGCCGCGCACGCCCATCTCGGCACCGCCGTTGCCGATGATGACCTTGCCATCCACCACGCGCGGCGCGCCGGTGATGGTATAGGGCTTCGACTGGTCGACCGTGACTTTGGTCCAGGCCGGCTTGCCGGTCTCGCGGTCGAGCGCGATCAGCCGTCCGTCGAACGTGCCGAGATAGAGCTTGCCCCCCCAGGCGCCGAGCCCGCGATTGATGACGTCGCAGCAGCCCTTCACCCCGCTTTCGCCGGGCACTTCGGGATCATAGGCCCAGAGTTCCTTGCCGGTCGCGGCGTCATAGGCGCGCACCTTGGACCAAGCGGTGGTGATATAGATCTTTCCATCGATGACGAGCGGCGTCGATTCCTGTCCGCGCGCGGTGTCGAGATCGGAGAACCAGGCGAGGCCCAGATCCTTCACGTTCTGCCGGTTGATGTCGGAGAGCGGGGAAAAGCGCTGTTCGTCATAAGTGCGCCCATAGGAAAGCCACTCGCTGTCCGGCCCCTTGACGATCAGCGCGCCGGTAACCCCATCGGTCGCGATATCGGCGGCAGCGGCCGAGCCGTCCGTCCCCCCGCCGCCGCAGCCCGCCAGCATCAGACATGCCCCCGCCGACACCGCGAGCCAGACCTTCGAACGCATCGCAACCATTCTTTCTCTTCCCGTTCCCGGCCTCGTATCGGACCGGCTTGTGCTTGTTCGAGATGTGCCGGGCGGCCGTCTCACCCCCAGCGATTGATCTCCGGTCCCGGCGCCCAGAACGCCGCCGCTTCACCGTCCGCTTCGGCCAGTGCCCCGGCAACGCTCGGGCGTGCCCCGACACGAGCCAGCCACGCGGCGGTCAGCGGCTTGTCCGCAAACGCCTCGGGCACGACCCGCTCCATTCCGGCGAGCCAGGCATATGTCTCGAAATCGGCAATCGTCAGGTCGCCCATCAGCCATTCGCGGCCGTCCGCCAGCTTGCCCTCGCAGCGCTCCACCGCCTGCGAAACCTTGGCGCGGCTGTCCTCCACTTGTGCAGGGTCGGCTGCGCCGTCACGCAGCACCTCCCACCGCGCGCGCAGATCCGCGCTGACGATCCGGTCCGTCATCGCGGAAAACGCATCGTCCGGCATGGCGGCCAACCTCTCGCGCGAGACGGCGAGATTGCCGAGCAGCGCTGCCGCCGGAGACAGGCGCTCGGTGATCTGGCGGCACCACATCATCATTTCCCAGTGCGCATGGGGATTGCGCGGCTGGAGCGAGGGCCGATCCGACAGCTCGTCGAAGAACTGCGCAAGGAACACGGACTCGGTCATCGCCTCGCCGTCGATCACGAGTACCGGGCCTTCCCCCTCGATCCCCATGTCCCGCGCGAGCGGTTCGGTCACGCCGGGCAGTGCATGGCGCTCCCCGGCCAGCAGGTCGATCCGGCGCCGCTCCACCGCCACGCCGGATTCCGCGAGAGCCGCGAGCACCGCCAGCGAAGGGCCATTGGGTTCACCGTGATAGAGCACCATCGCCATCAGATCCGCTCCTGTTCGAGAATGGCAACCCGTTTGACCATGTCGGTACGCCCCAGCGCCCAGCACTGCTTCACAGCCGGACGCGCATAGACCGCGCGCAGCCAGCGCAGCAGGTTCGGCGTCTTCTCGTCATTGGAGAGCGCCGGCTGCGACAGCGGGATCGCATAGGCGAGGTTGAATCCGTTGATGTCGGCCAAGCTGTAGCTGTCGCTGGCCAGCCATTCGCGCTTGCCGAGTTCCGCCTCCAGCAGCTCGATGCCGCGTGCGACGCGGCGCTGGCTTTCCGCCATCTCCGCTTCGGAAAAAGTGCCGTGGATCGCCTTGCGCCACGAAACCCGCCGTTCCGGCAGGGGAATACGCGCGATCGCCGCCTCCAGTTCGGCAGGATCGCGCTGGCGGACCATCGGCCCGACGAAGACGCTCCAGCCGATCATCGAGAAGCTCGGCGCCAGCCACTGGTCCATGAACTTCATCCACCAGCGCACCCGCCAGCGGTCCCGCGCACTGTCCGGCATCAGCGCCGGGCCGGGGAATTCCTCATCGACGTATTCCATGATCGCCGTGCTTTCCACCAGCACCCGCGCGCCATGCGTCATAGCCGGGATCGTGCCTTGCGGATTGATCGCGAGATATTCCGGCCGATGCTGGTCGAATTGCAGCATGTCGATGTAGTGGCTGTCGAAAGCGACACCCTTCTCCATCAAGGCCAGCATGGGCTTGCCCGAATTGGCATTGGGCTCCCAGTGGTAAAGTGTCACGCCTGCCATTCGGTCCATCTCCCTTGCACCGTTTTTCTTGCAGCCAGACCAGCGGAGCCGGAACACCGGCCCCGCAGCCCGCCCGTCAGAACTTCTTCTGGACGCTGACGGCCCATTCGCGCGGACGGCCGACGTTCGAGTATGTCGTGCCCGCGCTTGCATAGAGCGCGGCGAAGCGGATCGGCAGATAGTAATACTTGTCGAACAGGTTCTGGACCTCGAACGAGATCGACAGGTCTTCATCCGCATTGCGCCAGGTCAAGCGCGCATTCGCGATCACCCGCGAAGGGTTGAAGTCCAGCGTATTGGTGCCCGGCAGGCGGCCCAGGCTCTGCTTGCCGGTATAGGCAAGGTCGAAGCGCGGGGTGATCGAGCCGCTCTTGTCGAGATCGGCGCGATACTGGATGCCGAAGCTGCCGCGCCAGTTCGGGGTGGTAATCGGATCGCCGATGCGGATCGAATTGCCGACTTGCGGGCCGATGCGCTTCCATTCGCCGTCGATCCAGCTCAGAGAGGCATCGATATCCAGTCCGTCGATCGGATTGGCGCCCAGTTCCAGTTCGGCGCCATACATCTTGCCGTCCCCCGCATTGCCGATGGCGGCGCAAGGAAAAGGATCGGTGCCCGGCGCAAACCCGTCGAGGATCGCGCAGTCCGCCAGGGGAAGCTGGATTTTCTTGTAGTCGTTGTAGAAGGCGGCCAGGTTCAGGCGCAGTCGTCGTCCCAGCAGATCGTTTTTCAAGCCGATCTCGTAGGCGGTGAGCGTTTCGGGATCGAACGTGCCGTTGACGGCCTGGGCCTGGGTAAAGGGACGCGCGGTCACGCCGCCGCCCTTGAAGCCGGTGCTGACTGTGGCATAGGCAAGGGTCTGCGGGCTGAACCGATAGTCCACCGAGATGCGGTAGTCCACGCGGTCGCCGTCGTAGTTCGCCACCGTGCCGTCGAGCGCGCCGACGCCGAAGATATCGGTCAGCGTGCCGCCGTTCCAGGCCTTGCGCACGAACGTGTAGTCCTTGTGCTCCTTGGTGTAGCGAATGCCGCCGGTGATATTGAGATCCGGCGTGGGATGCAGGATCGCCGTGCCGAATACCGCCTTGCTGTCGGCGCGGATCGGGTCGTCACCCTGGAACTGGAGGAACAGTGCCGGGTTGCCGTGGCCGATATAGCGGATGTCCTGGCGGGTGAAGTAGACCGACTTCTGGTCGCTGTAGTAACCGCCCACGGTCAGGTCCGCAAAATCGCCGATCTTTGCGTTCAGGCGAAGTTCCTGACTGAAGAAGCGGAAAGTCAGGTCATTGAAACCGCCGCCGCCGATGTTCGGGTTCGGCGTATAGTCATCGTCGGTGCCGTACATCTGGCGATATTCACGGTAGGCTGTGATCGACTTGACGTTGAGATCGTCGTTGAGGTCGATGGACATGTCGCTCGACACGCCCCAACCAGTGAACTTGACAGTATTGGGCATGGTATAGGCCTGCGCCGCCTGCCCGCCCGCCGGCAGATACCAGCTTGCATAAGTGCAGAACCGGCCGCAGACGAAGTCCACGCCATCGGTCTTGGTCGTGTTGTTCTGCGTCACTACACCCGCCGCTGCCGTGCGCTTTTCGTAAGTGTAGTCGCCGGTAACGGTCCAGTCGAAGCTGTCGCTGGGATTGAAGCGCAGCGAACCGCGCAGGCCGCCGTAGTTCCGCTCTCCCAGCTTGTCGACCACGCAGTTGTCGGGCGTGGAAGGATTGCCCGCAATGCCCAGCGCATTGCCGGGATTGGCACAGCCATAGTCGATCTGGTCGACGTAACCGTCCTGGTGCTTGTAGACGCCGGCGACGCGCGCGAAGAGCGTGTCGGTCAGGCCGAAGTTCATGCTGCCGCGCAAGTCGACACGCTGGCGCGCGCCGTAGACGACATCAATCTTGCCGGAATCGTCCGCAGTCGGCCGGGCCGAGAACATCTTGATGGCACCGCCAATCGAGTTGCGTCCCGTCAGCGTTCCCTGCGGACCACGCAGCACTTCCACGCGCTCGAGATCGAGCAGGTCCATGATGTTGCCGGTGAGCGTAGCGTAATAGACATCGTCCACATACATGCCCACGCCGGGTTCGTAGGCGGGGTTGAAGTCGTACTGGCCGATGCCGCGCACGTAGACGGCCATGGAGGAACCGAAGGCGCCGCCCATTTCGGTGAGCTGCACGTTCGGTGCCTGCGCGGCGATCTGCGAAATGTCGGTCTGGTTGCGCGCTTCGAGCAGAGCGGCATCGACCGCTGTGATCGACAGCGGCGTGTCCTGAAGCCTCTGTGCGCGGAACTGTGCGGTAACGATGATCTCCGCCATCGACGGCGATGCAGCCTCGTCGGCCTGGGGCGCAGCCGAGCCCTGCTCCTGCGCGAAAACCGGGGTAGCGGCCAGTGCAGCACCGCATGAAACCGAAAGAAGAAGCGCGCGCTTCAAGCGAGCCGTCTTGGTGATATGCATCATGGTCCCTCTCCCGAACCGGCGCCGGCACGTTGTTCGAACCTGGCGCTTCCGTCCGCCGTTTGCGGCGACAGTTTGTTTGTATGGCATACAATATTGAGAAGGCAAGAGGGTTGTGCTCTCTGGACTCGAAATTGCCGCCTCGGTTCGGATCAGGCGGCAACGGCAAGGCCCCGACGACACCGGAAGAGATGCATATCGAATTGTCCATCAACCATCTAAAAGACGGAAACTATGGAATGGATGCAGAAATTGCCTATGTTGCGCGAGCCCGCAAGAGAATGGTCTATCGCGCCAACGACTCGTCAAGCGACACGATCGTGCTCGCCCCCGAAATCATGCAAATCCACGACATGCGGCGCGAAAATCCCGATCTGAATTCGGTAGGGTTCCAAATCGTTTCCCATGTGAGTTCGGTAACCGATTTCGGCTCCGACGCGCAGGTCAAGGAGCGTTATCCGGACGAAATTTCCGAACTGCTGGCCGCGCTGTCCGGGGCGGATCGGGTGGTGGTGACGGGGACGGGTGTGCGTCGATTCGCCGAACGTTCGAATTTGTCCGGAAGGCTGGACAATTCTCGACCGGCGCGCTTTGCGCATGTCGACGTATCAGGCCGCACCGCAGGCGAATTCTCCCAACGATCGCTTCCCGAGGGCTCGCCCACCCCGCGCCGGGCAGTACATTACAATGTCTGGCGCGCCACGTCGGGGGCTCCACAGGACGTACCGCTAGCGTTGTGCGACGCGCGCACGGTTGCCCCCGCCGATCTGCTTCCCGCAGACGCCATCTTTGATCGTGACGGGATCGATGTCTGGTCGTTCGAGGGACTGGTGCTTGCCCATGCACCCGGGCATCGCTGGGGCTGGTTCAGCGACATGACGCCTGACGAAGTCGTCGTGTTCAAGACCCATGACAGCGACCCCACCCGCACCTGTTGCGTGCCGCACGTCGCCTTTGACAATCCGCTGGCTCCGCGCGACACCATCCCCCGCGCATCGATCGAAATGCGAGCGATCGCCTATTGGTTTTGATAGCTTCTCGCATCCGGATAGCTGTCGACATCCGCCCCCCTACAGGTCGCATCCGTGCGGAGAGATCGACAATCCACACTCATCCGATGAAGATAATGAAGCGCTATTTTTGCCGCGCTTCCGCCATTGCTTTGCCCTGTGAAGGAACCGTTCCCTGAGTAATGGAAAGGCGGAATGAACGTCGCAGCTCAAATCAGATATTTTCATATATGTGAATATATACACATCCATGGAATAATGGCAGGATCCGACAAGGGATAGGAGACCTTGAATGACAATCGCCACCACCCATGTCGGAAGCCTGCCCCGAGGAGAGGCACTTACGCCGCTTTTGCTCGCGCGCGACAAAGGCGATCACTTCGACGCCGATGAATTCGATCAGACCGTGCAAGCTGCTGTAGAGGATGCCGTTCGCCAGCAAATAGCAAATGGCGTAACGATCGTAAGCGATGGCGAACTCGGCAAAGTCGGGTACTCCACTTACATGATCGAGCGCCTGGAGGGATTTGGGGGCCATATCGAACGTCGGCCCGCGGCAGACCTTGCAGAACACCCCGATCTCGCTCGCAAGCTGTCGGCAATCATGGGAAGCCAGGAGTTTACACGGGCGTCTTGCATCGGCCCCGTGAAGCTACGCACGCTCGATCCGGTTCATGAGGATATTCGCAGATTTCGCAACGCGATGGACAACTGCGGCACCAATATCCGCGGCTTCCTCAACGCCGCGTCACCTGGCCTCATCACGGCGTTTCAGATCAACCGCCATTACCCATCTCACGAAGCCTATCTTGCCGATCTGGTTGACGCGATGCGCCCCGAATACGAAGCAATCGTAGCCGCAGGATTCGATCTACAACTCGATTGCCCCGATCTCGCGATGTCACGTCACACGGGATATCAGGATCAGGACGAGGCAACGTTCCTGCATACCGCTTCTGCAAATGTCGAAGCGCTGAATGCAGCCACAGCGAATATCCCGCCGGAACGGATGCGGATGCATGTATGCTGGGGCAACTATGAAGGGCCTCATGATCACGACATCGCCCTCGACAAGGTTATCGACATCGTGATTAGGGCACGTCCCTCGACCTTGCTGTTCGAGGCTGCGAACCCGCGTCACGAACACGAATGGACGGTCTGGCGGGACGCCCGGCTGCCTGATACGAAAGTTCTTGCCCCCGGGCTGATCGACACGTGCTCGAACTATGTCGAACACCCCGAACTGATTGCTCAGCGGATCGAACGCTTCGCAGCATTCGTTGGCAAAGACCGTGTGGTTGCCAGCACCGACTGTGGGTTCGGAACGTTCGCCGGCTACGGAAAAATTGATCCTGGAGTAACGTGGAAAAAACTGAAAGCCCTGCGCGAGGGCGCGGACATCGCGGAGTCGCGTCTGTGAGCGGGGAACTGCCGGAAGAGCTTGTCCGCGCCATAGAGCACGACTGCGCCCGATTGATCGCCCGCTATGCAAACCGGAACGACGCGGCAGACTGGGATGCCGTTGCAGCGCTCTATGCTCCGCACGGTCGGATGGCCCGCCCAACGGCGCCCGATGACTGGATTTCGGGGCGCGAAGCAATCCTTGCCGCTTTCCGCTCCCGCCCCGCGCGTAAAACGCGCCATGTGTGTTCGAATGTCGAGATCACTGTAGTTGACGCAAACACCGCCCTGGGCGAGAGCGCCATGTTACTCTTCACCGGCGAAGGCGCGCCCAAGGTGGGCTCGTTTCTCGACAGATTTGTGTGCACTGAGGAAGGCTGGCGTTTTTCGGAAAGACGCGGACTGCTAACGTTCTGACAAATCTATGACCACTTCAGCATCATCATCATCCGGAACGGCTGGCGGAAGCACAACTCCCGTCAAATCGGCCATGCGCACACTCGATATCATAGAGTATGTCGCGGCTCACCCGTCCGGGGTGATCGCCCAGGATATCGCACACAGGCTGAGCATCCCGATAAGCAGCCTGTCCTATCTTCTGTCCACTCTGGTCGAACGCGACTACCTTGTCCGCGCCGGCCGCCTCTACCAGCCTGGCCCGAGTCTCGACCGGCTCTGCGGTGCGCCGCAACGGCTCTCATTGATAGACAGGGTCCGCCCCCTCGTCCGGATGCTTCGCGTTCAATCGAACGAAACCGCATCGTACTTCGTTCAGAGGGATTGGGAAATCGAAGCGCTCATCACCGAGACGGCCGAACATGCGCTGCGATATTCGATGGGGGTGGGGACGCGCTCGCCCCTGCATTGTCTTGCATCGGGCAAGGCAATGCTGGCCTCGCTTGGACCAGCCGCACTGGATCGATATTTCGTAGAAGCACCGCGCGAACGCTATACGGAAAGCACCATCGTCGACGAGGCCCTGCTTCGCCGGGAACTCGACCAGACGCGCGAAAGCGGCATCGCCATCACCCGCGAAGAGTACACTCCAGGGATCTGCGGAATAGGGAAAGTCCTGCTACTTGATGGTGAGGTGGTCGGTTCGCTGTCCATCGCCATTCCCACTGTCCGCTATGACTCAAACGTCGAATCCAGCGCACGCGCATTGCTTGAAATGGCAACTTTCGTTTCGTGAATCGGTTGGCGGAGTTTTCGAGACAACGCTCGGTCACCTGGCCCAGATTTGATCAAAACGAATCCCAAGCCACGTGAAGAGGCAAAACGGAACGGGGGCGCTGGACTGCCGAGGCACCCTCACGGGGCAGAACTCGGAAAGCCCTCCGATCGGCTGTTCAAGAATTCACGACCCAACTCTGCGCGAACCAATTGCGCAAAACCTCGTTGAATTGTTCAGGTTTTTCGGTCGGCGCCATATGCCCGGCACCAGATACCACGTGAAGCTCTGCGTGGCGAATGGCTTCGGCAATCTCACGATGTTGCTCTACCGGAGACCATTTGTCGAGTTCGCCGACAATTACCGAAACCGGACATTCTATCTTCGCCAACAAAGACACGACTTCCGGACGATCAAGCAAAGCCTCGACTTGTGCTTCGAAAACAGCTTGTCCTGCTCCCATGCACATTTTCCGAAGTTGACCGTACAAGTCCGGGTCCGCCCTGCACTCATGACCGATCATCCCTGGCAGCCAGGCGTCTACCAATGCGCCAAACCCTTTGATCCGACCCAGGTCTCTCAGCGCATACCGTTTCTCGCGCTCTCCCGGACGAACTGGATGGATCCCGGTATCAGCCAGCGCAAGGCGCGTTATCCGGTGAGGAGCCTTGCGAAATACCTCAAGTGCGACACGTGCCCCCATCGAATGCCCCAACAACGCGCACCGTCGGGGAAGTCGGCGCAAGGCGTAATCCGCCATATCGGCGATCGTGTCGGCACCGCCATAAAACCCATCGATCGCCATGCTGCCCGGAAATGCAGCGAGTTGCCGGTCGAACATGAGATGATCGCAAAGTAATCCCGGCAATATCGCTAGGACAGCCTCCTCATTGGCACCTGTTTTCATATCCATGAATTTTCGCCTATACGAATTCATCTAACGACGCTAGAGACAATCGCGACACGCGAGTTTCAGAACCGATCACGTGCATCCGGGTTCTGCCTTGGCACCAACTCTGTCAGTCAGGGCTGGAATTGAGGATCGAGATCAAGACTGACACGCTGAAGGTCGGCCGTTTCGGGTGCACGGGAATTGGGTCACGAATGGCTTGAATGGCCCCGGGTCGACAAAGCGCAAGTCACCTTCGAGCGACCATCGGTGCCCCGGCTGCAACCAATATCGCGAACTATCTTCCTGAGGTTTTGAAGAGATGGCAACTACCGAGCAGATTTCGACCTATCTGAGCGAACTGGAAGACATTCCCGGCACTCGCGTGTTCACGGCTGCACGGGCACGGCGTGGATATCACCTCAATCAATGCGCGATGAGCTTGATGAAGCCCGAAAACCGGTTACGCTTCAAAGCCGACCCGACATCGTATCTGGAAGAATGGCAACTCAGCGATGCCCAGAAAGAAGGCATTCTGGCGCGCGACTATAACAGCCTGATCGACCTTGGCGGGAACATCTACTTCCTCGCCAAGCTCATTGCCGCCGACGGACTGAGTTTCGTGGAGGGCATAAGCACCATGACCGATATGACCCTCGAGCAGTATCAGACGATGATGCTTGCCGGCGGGCGCTCTCCCGAAGGGAACCGGTCGATCAGGGAGAAACGCTGATGGCCAAGATCACTGCCGGAATCGGTTGCAGCCATATTCCCGTGCCCGGGTTTGCCCACGATGACGGACGTACTGAAGAACCCAGTATCAAAGCCGCCTTCGACGGGTTCGATTGGAGCCGGAACCGGATGCGTGGAGAGACGAAACCCAATGTCGTCATCGTGGCCTACAACAACCACGCATCGGCATTTTGACAGGAAGATCACTCCCATATTTGCAATCGGATGTGCGAAACAATTCGATCACGCTGACGAAGGATTCGGCCCTCTCTCAGTTCCGCGCTTGCCATAGCGGGTAACTGGGCCAACGTTGTTAGACATGAAATCGGCGAGATGGTCCATGGGCCCCCAGCTTCACCGTAATCTCTCAAAAGTGTAACAATTTCTGCAAATTAGAGACACAGGTCGCATTATTGTTGACCAAGGATACAATGGAGTTATGATGCCCTCTAACAACGTTCGTCAAACGGACGAAAATATCGGGAGGGAGAGACTTTGGATGAAACGTTTCCAGACACGTTTTGTCGCGACGACTTCAGCGCTGGCACTGACCGCTGCGTTTGCAGGCTCGGCATTTGCACAAGAGGCCGGCGCGCAGCAAGCAACAGCGGCAACCGCCAGTTCATCATCCGACGACAGTGCCACGAGCGTGAACGAAATAATCGTGACCGCACAGTTCCGCGCCCAGTCCCTGCAGGATACGCCGCTCGCAATCACCGCTGCCTCAGGCGCACAGCTTGAGGCACGCGGCCAGAACAACATCATTGACATTGGGTCGACCACGCCCAGCGTCAATCTGTCGTCGGCCACTGCCATCCAAGCCAACTCGGTCACGGCGTTCATTCGCGGCGTCGGTCAGGACGACGCGAATTTCGCACTCGAACCCGGCGTCGGCATCTACATCGACGACGTGTATTACGGCACGACTTTCGGCGCTTCCCTCGACCTGGTCGATCTCGATCGCGTCGAAGTTCTGCGTGGTCCGCAGGGTACGCTTGCAGGCAAGAACTCGCTCGGCGGTGCAATCAAGCTCTACGCGCGAAAGCCCGACGATGTCTTTAGCGGCTTCGTTCAGGGCGGCTACGGCCGCTTCAACAAGTATGAACTGCGCGGCAGCATGAACTTGCCGCTAGCCGAGGGACTTTCGACCCGCATTTCCGCCGCTTATCGCAAGGACGACGGTTACTTCAAGGAACTGGATTACGGCTGCGCCAATCCGGACCAGGGCATCGCCGCTACCGGGCGGGCAAACAAAGGCTGTGTGCTTAACCGTGCGGGCGGCGCAGACATCCTGACCGTCAGGGGGGCTCTACGCTACGCACCGACCGCCTCACGTATCGAAATCAATCTTGTCGGCGATTACACGCGCGACAGATCCCAGCCCGTGGCGACGAAGAACAGCTATGCCAACAACCCTGGTATTCGCAGCTACGACGCAAGCGATCCCCTGCGCGGCATTCCCTTCGACTCGCGCTTTCTGACCCCGTCGGGCAGCTATTCCAGCTACGCCGACTATGGCGCGTCCGGAAATTTCACCACCATTTTCGGGACCCCGTATCAGCAGGCCCCCGGTTACTTCCCCGACAAGCGGCAAAACTCGGTCGATGGCTGGGGTGTTTCCGGCACCATCGACTACGAACTGACCGACAATCTCGCGCTCAAGTCGATCACGGCCTATCGCCACGCCGACGGGACCAGCGTCATCGACGTGGACGGCTCACCGTTGACGATCCTCAAGCAGCGCCTGCACAACCGGCATGAGCAATTCACCCAGGAACTGCGCCTGTCCGGCAAAGTGGATGATCTCGTCGACTACACGATCGGCGGCTTTTACTACAAAGCCAATGATTTGATGGACTACTATGTCAATATCCCGATTTTCCTCTTCGACTTCCTGACGGACGATCACGTCAGCAACAAGAGTTACGCCGGCTTTGCCCATGTCGAAGTCCATGCCACCGACAAGTTCAACATCATCGGCGGCCTGCGTTACACCAAGGATGAGAAGACTTACGAGTTTGCCCGTCGAAACGCAGACGGATCGATGATCTCCGGCATCCCGCTCACTCCCAACTTCACGGTGGCCTCGCTCGATGGCCTTGTCGGAAGCTTCAAGGGGCACCGCTGGGATTACCGCGTCGGCCTCAATTACGCGTGGAATGACCGGATCATGACCTACGTGCAGGTCGCAACCGGCTACAAGGGCGGCGGCGTCAACCCGCGTCCGTTCGTGGCGGACCAGCTCACGTCTTTCGATCCGGAAACGCTCACGACTTACGAAGGTGGATTCAAGGCGTCATTCCTTCACAACAGCGTCGTTTTAAACGGGTCTGTGTTCTATAACGATTACAAGAAGATCCAGCGCACGGTCTTCGTCTGCCCCGAGAGCGCAAGCACCACTTGCGGAATGCCGGTGAACGCCGGCAGCGGCCACAGCTACGGCAGCGAGCTAGAAATGTTCGTCCGACCGGCCGATGGCTGGCAGATCAACGGCGCACTCAGCCTGATGAATTTCAAGTACGATACGATCAACCCGCTGACCGGCATTACCCTCGATATGGAGGCGCCGTTCGTCAACAAGATCCAGGCGTCACTTGGGGTTCAGTACGAAGCGGACCTCGGATCGGCCGGCACGCTCACCCCGCGCTTTGACGTCGCCTATCAGTCGGAGTTCTATTATCAGGCGGTCAACAACCCGGCCTTCAACCTGGTTCCTGCCCGGGCCCTGGCGAATACACGCCTTACCTACAAAAATTCCGACAGAACGTGGGAGATCAGCCTCAGCGTGAGCAACTTGTTCGACAAGTATTACGCCGCGGCACGCCAGGAAAACATCGTGAACTTCGGGCATTCCCAGGAAATCATCGGGCGTCCGCGTGAATGGTTCGTCAGCGTAAAGCGCAGTTTCTGATCCATCTGCGCAAGAACCGGCCCCGGCGATCATCGCCAGGTCCTCTCCTCAGCTGGAGCATAAAGTCGATGTCATCGCTGTTTAGCCCTTTCGAAGGTACATCGGAACGCAACACGCCGCGGTTCGAATTCGCTTTCGAAATTCATCTCGATTTCGCAAAGTTTGAAAACATCCCGGATATGCCGAGCGGCTTCGGCCGCGGGTTTGTCTATCTGGATGGCGGTACCATTACCGGCCCCCGACTGAACGGAAGGGTAATTCCGGGAAGCGGCGGGGATTGGGCCTCCTTCCGGCCCGATGAGGTCCTGGCAACCGACGCTCGCTACATGCTCGAAGCGGAGGACGGCACGAAGATACTGCTCCACAACAGGGGTTATCTGTGGGGACGAGAAGCAGATACGCTCAAGCGCATGCAGGACTGGATGTTCCGCGACGGACCTGAAGTGCCGTTCGAGGATTTCTACCTGCGCTGCTCGCCGATGTTCGAGACACCGAAGGGACCACACGAATGGATGATGCGCCACATCTTCATCGGAATCGGTCAGCGCCAACGCCACGGCAATACGATCAGATACTACGCGCTTCTCTGATGGCGCGTAAGGCCAGCCGCCAAGCCTTCATCAAGGAACAACACGATGCCCCGGACACCTGCTGAAGAAAAAAATCTGCAACTTGTCCTCGACATGTTTGCCAATGTGCTTGAACCCCTCGATTCTTCGGCCGCGGACCGCTATATTTCATGCGACTATATCCAGCACAATCAGTCGGTGAAGCCAGGCCGCGAGGCTTTTAAAGATTTTCTTGACTGGGCACGTGACGAAAACCCCAATTCCACGCACGATATCAAACGCGCTTTCGTCGATGGTGACCATGTTGTCGTACATTATCATGTGCGCCGGTGGGAGGGCGACACCGGGTGGGCAGTTTGCGACATCTTCCGCGTCGCAGATGGGCTCGTCGTTGAGCACTGGGATGTTCTTCAAAACGTCGAACCCGGTGGTCCCAATCCCAATTCCCCCTTTTAGGAAGGGCAGGCAAGATGCGTTTCAAGGACAAGGTAGTCCTCATCATTGGCGGCAATAGCGGCATCGGCTTGGCCTCTGCGCGGGAATTTGCGCAAGAGGGCGCCAAGGTTGTGATCACGGGTCGGTCGCAGCGAACTATCGATGACGCGGTCGCCTCGATTCCTGGCTCTGTCGGATATCAGGGAGATATCGCAAACGTGACCGCGATGTCTCCGATCGTTGAGGCAATTGCAGCAACTCATGGGCGGATAGACGTGTTGTTCGTCAACGCCGGAGTAGGCGCTTTTGCGCCTGTCCGCGAAATTACCCCGGAGCTTTGGGACGAAATCCACAACGTCAACCTACGTGGATGCTTTTTTGCGGTTCAAGCCTGCCTGCCATTGATGGGACGAGGCTCCTCGATCGTTCTTACAAGTTCCGTCGGCTCGTCCGCACCGGTGCCCGGCAACGCTGTCTATGCCGCTTCAAAGGCCGGTTTGCGCGCGTTTGCGAGAATTCTCGCCAAGGAACTGGTGATCGATGGCATCCGGGTCAATGTCGTGAGCCCAGGTCCCATCGAGACACCGCTGATCAGCCGCAACGTCGGCATGGGCGAAGCGGAAGTCGACGCCCTGCGGCGGGCCATGATCGCAGCAGTGCCTATGGGAAGAATGGGCGACCCTCGCGAAGTGGCGCGAACCGTCCTTTTCCTCGCATCCGATGACGCCAGCTTCGTGACATCGGCAGATGTCTGCGTCGACGGCGGCGCACTCGATTTGAACTGACACGCAGGTCACCAAACTACTCAATTTCCGGCACCGCAAGTGAGAACCGAGATGGATCGCACAGAATATCAAAAGTACGCAGAGGCGTTCAATGCGCGTAACTACGACGCCGTTTACGATTATTACGCGGACGACGTGGAGATCGCGTTCTTTGGCGTCAATCTGGGCAGCCGCGATGAATTCAAGCGCTTCTACAATCTGCTTCACGAGCATATGATCGAAACGCTCACGATCAGCAAGTTTGCCAGCAGCCCGGAGCTCGTCGCGCTCGAAGGAACGATCCGCGTCGAGGCGACCAAGACCCTACCCGCCAGCACGCTTGAAGCGGCTGGCCTGCCAATCACCTTCGCGATCGAGGCTGGCCAGGTGCTCGAGATGCAGCAATACATCCACTATCATCTGAACGAAGCCGGCAAGATCACTTCGGTCGGCTGCACGCTCGCATCGTAACGCCCGGTATCGTGGGACGCGACACGCAGCCCGCACCACCTTTGCTTGGATGGATCATGCTCGACGCAACTACCGATACGCGGCGCCGTCACATCGCCCGATTGCTCACGCCTCGCTCGATCGCACTGATAGGCGCCTCGGACAAGCCCGGCTCGCTCGGCAATTCCGTGATCGCCAACCTCGACCGGGAGGGTTTTGCCGGCGACCTCTTCCTCGTCAATCCCAAACGAGAGCGCATAGGGCGGCGGCTGTGCGTACCAGACATTGCCTCGCTCCCC
This sequence comes from Novosphingobium sp. BF6, assembly GCF_058273105.1. Classification (NCBI taxonomy): domain Bacteria; kingdom Pseudomonadati; phylum Pseudomonadota; class Alphaproteobacteria; order Sphingomonadales; family Sphingomonadaceae; genus Novosphingobium; species Novosphingobium sp. BF6. The sequence goes on along the minus strand of NZ_CM177776.1, from coordinate 1,118,496 downwards.
AGAGACATCGATGTGGCGATTCTGGCCATTCCCCAGACCGCCGTTCTCGATACGATCGCGCAGTTGGGCGAAAAGGGTGTGGCAAGCGCCGTGATCTATGCTGCCGGATTTGCCGAAGGCGGCGAAGAAGGCTTGCGCCAGCAATCCGAGATTGCCCGCATCGCCCGGGAAACGGGAATGGTGATTGAGGGCCCGAACTGCCTGGGTCTGGTCAATTTCTGCGACGACATCCCGCTTACCTTCATCGAACTCCCGCCAGCGACAGCGACGGGTTCGGACCGCGTAGGAATTGTCTCGCAGTCAGGCGCAATGGCCGCGGTTGTCGCGACCAATCTGATCGCACGAAGCGTCCCCCTGTCCTACTACATTTCAACCGGCAACGAGGCAGAATGCGGCGTCGAGGATTTTGTCGATTATCTGGTCGATGACCCCGAGACGCGGGTCATTGCAATGATGGTAGAGCACTTCCGCAATCCCGGAGCGTTTCTCCAGGTCGCCCGGCGGGCCCAGGAAGCCGGAAAGCCCATAATTCTTTTGCACCCCGGCAAGAGCGAAGCCGGCCGCGAAAGTGCGGCCACGCACACGGGCGCAATGGTCGGCGACTACGACACGATGCGCGTGCTGGTCGAGCAAGCAGGCGTGGTGCTTGTCGACGGCCTCGAAGAGCTGACCGATGTCACCGAGATTTCCGTTCGCTGCCCCGTCGCGCCTGGTGCGCGCATCGCCGTGGTTACCGAATCCGGGGCGCTGAAGGCACTGACCCTAGACCTTGCCGAAGCGCTCGAAGTCAATTTGCCGAAGATGGGCGACAATGACAGCCCTGCTCTTCGCGCCGCGCTTCCCCCGTTCGTTCCGGTGTCGAACCCAATGGACATCACCGCGCAAGGTCTTGTCGATCCCGACATCTACGGAAGAACCATATCCGCGTTGGCTCTCGATGAGCGGATCGATGTCATCGTACTCGCCATCATCCAGACAGATTGTCATACGGCCAGCATCAAATTCAACGCCATCGAGCAGGCCCTGCGGTCTCTCGGCACGAACAAGCCAGTGGTGATTGCCGGCGTTGACGAGGGCGGCCGTGTCAATAAGGGGGATATCGACGCACTTCGCGAATTGGGAGCATCCTACTTCCCGACGCCCGAACGCGTCATTCGAGCATTGGGCCGGCTGGGGCAGCGAAGCGACGCACCGCAATTCGATGACGTGCTCCAGCCCCTCAGGATAGCGAACCTCCCTGCCGGATCCATAATTCCCGAGTACCGATCCAAAGACGCACTCGGTACATTCGGCATAGCGTTCTCTCCCTGCGCAATGGCAACAGACTTGGCCGAAGCCAAGGATGTCGCGGAAAGGCTCGGATATCCGGTGGTGATCAAGGCGCAGTCTGCCGATCTTGCGCACAAAACCGAAGCAGGCGGCGTTATTCTCAATATCCGGGATGAGGCTGAGCTTACGACGGCCTGGAACCGGCTGCTGGCCAATGTTACCGATCACCGCCCGGATCTCGTGCTGGATGGCGTTCTGGTCGAGAATATGGCCGAATGGGGGGTGGAAATGATCGTCGGTGCTCGCATCGATGACCATTGGGGGCCTGTCGTGATGGTCGGATTTGGCGGTGTAACCGCCGAACTTCTGCGCGACGTCGTGCTTTTGCCGGCCGACTTGCCTGGCACAGAGATACGGAAACGCATTCTCCAACTGCGGATGGGCGCGCAATTGACCGGATTTCGAGGCGCGGCGCCATGCGACATCGATGCGCTTGTGCGCCTCGTCCAGACGCTCGGTCAGATCCTGCGCGGTTCCGACGAAATCCGGGAAGTCGATCTCAATCCCGTGCTCGTCTATCCCGAAGGACGGGGTGTCATCGCGTTGGATGCATTGATCTTGACGCAGTGAGGGATGCGTCGAGTACCGACCCGGGTGGAAAGGCGACCCCCTGCCGGGTGCGGTGTCGAGGCAGGTCACGAACTCCGTGACCTGCCTCATGGCAATCAAGCGGTCGTCAAAGCGCCTGTCGACAGCACGGGCAGGCGCCGTTGCAGGAGAGTGTCATGAGCACCAATCGAGGCGTCGTCTACATCGAACCCGGCAAAGTCGAAGTTCAGAACATTGCCGATCCGACCTTTTCGGCACCGGACGGGCGTAAAATCGAACATGCAGTGATCCTGAAGGTCATTTCGACCAATATCTGCGGTTCGGACCAGCACATGGTGAGAGGCCGCACCACGGCGCCTGCCGGTTTGGTCCTCGGCCATGAAATCACCGGCGAAGTCATCGAGAAAGGCGCCGACGTCGAAATGCTGGATATCGGCGATATCGTCTCGGTTCCCTTCAACGTGGCTTGCGGCCGCTGCCGCACATGCAAATCCCAGGACACCGGCGTTTGCCTTACCGTCAACCCAAGCCGTGCGGGTGGCGCGTACGGATACGTCGACATGGGTGGATGGATAGGTGGCCAGGCCCGCTACGTAATGGTGCCCTATGCCGACTTCAACCTGCTGAAACTGCCCGATCGCGACCGCGCAATAGCCAAGATCCGTGACATCACCATGCTTTCGGACATTCTGCCGACCGGTTTCCACGGTGCGGTGAAAGCCGGCGTTGGTGTCGGCTCGGTTGTCTATATTGCCGGTGCCGGCCCGGTCGGGCTTGCGGCCGCAGCTTCGGCCCGCATTCTTGGTGCAGCGGTCGTAATGATCGGGGACTTCAATCCGCACCGTCTCGCCCATGCGAAGCGTGTCGGCTTCGAGCCCGTCGACCTATCGCAGAGCGACAGGCTGGGTGACCTGATTGCCGAAATCGTCGGCACCAACGAAGTCGATGCCGCCATCGATGCCGTTGGCTTCGAAGCGAGAGGCCACAGTGGTGGTGAACAACCGGCAGTCGTCCTCAACCAGATGATGGAGATCACGCGTGCGGCGGGCAACATCGGCATCCCTGGCCTTTACGTCACCGAAGACCCGGGCGCCGTCGACAATGCCGCAAAGGAAGGCAGCCTGTCGCTTCGTTTCGGCCTGGGCTGGGCCAAGGCGCTGTCATTCCACACCGGGCAAACGCCAGTGCTGCGTTACAATCGGCAATTGATGCAGGCCATACTATACGACCGCTTGCCGATCGCCGATATCGTCAATGCAACGGTCATTTCCCTGGAAGACGCAGCCAGCGGCTACCAGACCTTTGATGCCGGTGCGGCCGAGAAGTTCGTGCTCGATCCTCACGGCCTGATCGCAGCCTGACCAAAATTCGCCTTGGTGGCCGCCGCCAACGACGTTGGCGGCGGCCACCAAGGACCGAACCGATTTCAAATTGATGGAAGGTGCAAGCGCGGGACAATCGCTGCTCGACAGCTACAAAGAATTCAGGGCTCGACGCGAAGCAAGTAGCTTGCAGACGCCGCTCAGCTCTGCCTCGCGCGCTTTCCGCCGTACCGGTGCCCGCAGAATTCGGTGAGGGCGCGCAGATCTCTCGATGCTTCCTCGGCCGCCACTACGGCGCAGTTCATATGCCCATCGCTTGCCTCAGCTCGGGCATCGATCGATCGGCAGAGATATTCCAGGTCCGCGCGGGTCAGCACGTTCTTCTCACGCAAATAGCAGATGAGTGTCTGAAGGATGATGACAGCCTTATCGCCCGATGAGGCTTCGCCGATCGTGGCCATTGACTTCTCCCCTGTCTTCGATTGGCGGCTCACGCGAGGGCTGCTTTCCTCAAAATCGCCGCCCTGTTTCGCTCACGCTGCGCGGTATTGCGTCCTGTTCGAGGTGGCGATCGCCAGGCTGCGCGCAAGGACAGGCAATAACCTCCCCCCACGCGCCAAGGATCAATCGGCCTTCACCTTGCCAAGGTCATAGGAACCAAGGCCCGGCTTGTAGCTCTTCTCATCGATGAACTGCCGGATGCCTTCCTTCCGGCCTTCGGACTTGTCGTGGAAGTTCGCCGCTTCCTGCATCCGCACAAGATAATCTTCCGCCTCGTCGTATGTCATGGTCGATACCCGGCGCACGGCATCTTTCGCAAACTTCAATGCAACCGGATTTTTCTTGAGCAGAAGCTGGGCGATGGCCCGGGTGCGCTCTTCGAGTTGCGCGGCCGGTACGCTTTCATTGACAAGCCGCATGTCGGCCGCCTGAATGCCGTCGATAAGCTCGCCGGTCAGTGTCAGCCACATTGCGTCCCGCATCGGCAGCAGGTCGACCACGACCTTGGTTACGCCGCCGCCGGGAAGAATGCCCCAGTTGATTTCAGACAGGCCAAACTGGGCTTCGTCGGCGCAAATCGCAAGATCGCACGCAAAAAGTGGGCCGAATCCGCCGCCGAAGCACCACCCGTTGACCATTGCGATCGTCGGCTTCTGGAACCAACGTAGCCGGCGGAACCAGCCATAGCTTTCACGCTGGGATTTGCGTACGCCCCGCAGACCCTGGGCTTCGGTTTCGCGGAAGTATTCCTTGAGATCCATGCCGGCAGACCATGCCGACCCCTTCCCACCCAGGACCAGTACGCTCACGTCGTCCCGAAACTCAAGCTCATCGAGGACATCCATCATGCGCCGATTGAGCCCTGGGCTCATCGCATTGCGCTTCTCCGGACGCGAGAAATAGACCCACGCGATCCCTTCCTCGACTTTGTACGTGACCAGATCGATCTCACTCATCTTCAGCTCTCCCAAAATAGTTTTAGTGACGCGACATCCGCCTGGATCGGGATCGTCGACGCCGTACACCCGCGCTCTAATCGACAAGGTTCAGAGCTCTTCCAATTCGACGGCGTTGATGATGTGGGCCTGCGTGTATTCATGAAGGCCCGCCTGCCCCAGTTCCGCACCGAGGCCGGATCGCTTGGCCCCCCTGAACGGCAGCGTCGGGTCGATCGCGAGATGCTGGTTGACCCAGACAGTGCCCGCCTCGATGCGCCGGGCGACATCCATCGCCCGCTCAAGGTCCCTTCCCCAAACCGTACCGGCCAGCCCGTACTCCGAGTCGTTCGCCCGGCGCACGACATCGTCGACTTCGCTGAACTTGAGAATCGGCAGAACGGGGCCGAATTGTTCCTCCCGAACCAGCGGAGCATCGTCATCGAGACCCGCAACGATGGTCGGCGGAATGAAGAAGCCAGGCCTGTCCGGCAGTTCGCCGCCCGCAAGGAAAGTGCCTCCTTCCCTGGCCGATTCGATCAGCGACTTCACCTTGTCGTACTGCATGCGGTTCTGGACAGGGCCGATCGTCGTACCCTGCTTGGTGCCGTCATCGACGACCGCAGCCTCCGCAAGTCGGGCGATCTCCTGGCAGAACTCGTCGTAGATGGATTCGTGGACGTAGGCGCGCTTGATAGCCACGCATATCTGACCGGAATTCGCCATCGCGCCCTGGTAGACCTTTTGGGCCGCCACTGCCGGAGCCATGTCGCCAAGAACGATCGCGGCATCGTTTCCGCCCAGTTCAAGCGTGACCCGCTTCACCCCCGTAGCCGCAGAGGCCATGACTTTCTTGCCGGTCATGGTCGAACCGGTAAAGGCAACTTTCGCAACGTCCGGGTGGGACGTGAGAGCAGGACCAAGCTCGTTCTCATCGCAAACGACGTTGAACACGCCGGCCGGCAGGATTTCTTTCGTGAGTTCGGCAAGTAGCAGCGTGGTCAACGGCGTCGTAGGCGCCGGCTTTGCGACCATGCAGTTACCAGAGACGAGGCAAGGCCCGAGCTTGTTGGCGAGCAGGATGAGCGGGAAATTCCAGGGTGTGATCGACGCCACCACTCCCAAAGGTGTGCGATGTTCGATCACTCGGTTGCCTGCGACTTCCCTGACCACTTTCTCGGGTGCCCGCATGGCAGCGAAGGCGCGCAGCACGAAGCTGGCCCCCATCACCTCGTACGCGGCCTGGTCAAGGGGTTTGCCCTGTTCCGCCGTGAGCAACCGCGCCAGTTCATCCTTGTTGGCGACGATCGCGTCGGCCATCTTCTCGATAAGTGCGCCGCGTACATCATAACCAAGTGCCGACCAGCTCGGAAATGCCACCTTTGCGGCACGGATCGCACTATCGAGTTGTACGGCGTCAGCCTTCGGGCACTTTGCGACAACCTGCTCGGTCGCCGGATTGATAACGTCGAATGTCGATGCCCCCGCAACCAGCGCACCACCGATCAGCAACTTGAAGTCCGCTTTCATATCATCCTCCACATTATCTGCCACCGCGTCCGATTTCGGCTGTCCGGCTTGGCTCAGTTGACGCGCGGCGCGAGCCGCCGCATCGTATCCCTAAGAGACAATATATGTATGCTGAGGATACATAACTTGCAAGATGGAGATTCTATGACCACCGGGGGCACCGAACTTGAACAATCGCTTGGCTTTCAGCTGAAGCTTCTGCAGGTCGAGGCTGACACCCGGGCACGCCAAGCGCTGTCTGCTTTCGACATCACGCCCGCACGCGTTTCAGCGCTGATGATGATCAGATCGAATCCCGGATGCACTCAGACAGCGCTCGGGGAGGCCTTGTCGGTCAATCGTGCCAGCGCAATGAAGATAGTGAATTATCTGGAGGGTCGCGGGTTCGTCGAGCGACAGGCAAGCGCCGACCCTCGGGCAAATGCCCTGCAGCTCACGGATACGGGTCGCGAAGAACTCGATGCGATGACAAAGGCACTTTACGAGTGCGATCAGGAGACATTAGCCCGTCTATCCGCATCGGAGGCGGACCTACTCTTGCAGCTCATCCATAAGCTCAGGAGTGCCGACGCGCATTTGCAGAAATGATGCCAGCTGTTTGCCGGCAACCAGCCCTAGCACTACTTTGGCAGAAGTTTGCTGGAATGCCTGATGAGGTTGCATCCGCAGTGAGGGCATTGCTCCGGCGGTGAGCGAGACAGGCGGTCAAGGATGGCCTGGCGCACTGCCGGCAAGGTGGGTTGGGGAGGCGGGCCAAGGACTCTTTTTTTTCCGCCCCGCCTGAGCGAGCCTTCGAGACTGCAGAAAGGCGTAGGCCATCATCGACATCAAGGCATGGCGGTGAAGTCCAGTCCAGGATCGTCCTTCGAAGTGATCCAACCCCAATTCTTCCTTGAGTTGCTGATGCGCTTGTTCGCAGATCCAGCGCGCTTTGATCGCGCCTGCGAGAGCCTTGATCGGAGTGTCGCGGGGCAGATTGGAGAGATAGTATTTTCGCTCGCCATTCGAGCGATGCTCACCCACCAGCCAGGCTTCCTCACCTGGCATGTGCTGGGCCCCGGCAGAGCCGATCCGCTGAGGCGCACCATCGGCAATGCGCACGCGCATGGCCGCAAAGCGGGCCGTCAGTCGTCCCTTGGTTCCCTTGCGCCAACTGACCTGCCACCACTTCGCAGTTTCGAGCATCGCGTGCGCGGCCATGGATTTGACGTCCGGCACATGCCGTACCCGAGGGCGACCGCGGCCTGCGACCGGGAAGATCAGTTGCACGTTGGTCGGATAGACCTTCTGGTGCCTGGGGATGCCGACAGCCCAGCAGAGGCCGCGTGTACTCAGCGCCTGCCGGAACGGAGCCGACAGCCCATAACCGGCATCAGCCAGCACACAGCCGAAGCGCACGCCGGCAGCGATGATGCGATCGATCTCCTCGATCGCGATCTCGGGCTTGGTGCGATATTCCTGCAAAGGAGCAGGCACGCCCGACTTGTCCATGCGAGCGGTATCGCTTGTCCAGCTTTCCGGCAGGAACAGTCGCAAGCTCAGCATGAGCGGAACTTCGCTCGAAGCCAGCGTCACCGACACCAGCGTCTGACAGTTGGCATTCTTCCCGAGCGCCGTGGCATACTGCGGCGCGACGCCAACCGAGGCCTTGCCCTTCTTTGGCAAGGCAGTGTCGTCGATGATCAGCCAGGCTCTATCGCCACCAACCAATTCATCCGCCTGGCTCCACAAGGTCGCTTCCAACGGGGCGCTGTCCCACAGACCGGCCCCGATGAAATGATGAAGCCGGTCATAAGGGATCGCATAAGAGCGGGCTGCCATGGGCTGGATGCTTTTGCGATCACCGGGTCCGATCAGACCAGCAATATAGGCTGGGCACATTCGACGCCGCGTCTTGTTCCCCAAGGCTTCCAGATAAGGCGCCAGCCAACGCTCAAGATCCGCCTGCCAGTCTTCGTCCATCGCCAGCCTCCGTCAAAGCTGGCTCCCCATGAATCACGCAATCAGCGACATGGGAATCCCAAAAATCATACTTCTGCCAAAGTAGTGCTAATCTCGATCGTCACATCTGTTCTGGTTCGCGACCCCGCGGACTGAGGCAGCGCAGTCGATACGAGTCCGCTCCTCCCGCTTGCCTACCGCGCCATTCCCATTGAATGTTGCCAGACACGAGTCTAACACTGTAAGAGATAAAGAGGACCACCTACGGCGGTGAAGCGATTGGGGGAGTTGTATGTATCCTCGTGAAATGGACTCCCAAGGCCATCGCTACCTGGGCTGCGCTCCCACGATCGCCGCATGCATGCTGGCATTGCAAACTGGGGCGGAGCGACATTCGGTATAACTCGCATCCCGATGGCCGATCCGCATGGTCTGTGCGGGCATGATCGTGGCGACCCGCACTGCAATCGGCACGTTCGGGTTGTCTATCCTCACCCGCGGATCTGCGCTCGCCGCTTTGGCGCCGGCACGCCACCAACAACGAAACGCGAATATCGGTAAAACCTAAATCTGCCTAATCTAAATTCCGAAAATATATAAATGGGATAGGTGCAAATGAAGACGATTATTACAGGGGCCTCCGGGCAATACGGGAGCCTCGCCGTTCGCAAGCTTCTCGACGTGATGCCTGCGGAGGATCTCATACTGATCACCCGGTCACCCACTAAACTGCAACACCTTGCCGATCTTGGTGCCCTCGTCCGGTTTGGGGACTTTGACGATCCCGGCTCCCTGTTGCCCGCTTTTCAAGGCGGAGAGAAGATGTTGCTTATCAGCGGGACCAGGGTTGGGGCCAGGGTCGTCCAGCATAAGGCCGCGATCGATGCCGCAGCCTCTGCGGGCGTGCGCCACATCTCCTATACGAGCGTCGTAGGAATTTCTCCCGAAAACCCGGCCAAAGTCGTCGCTGACCATTTGCCCACAGAACAGATGATGAAGGCGAGCGGCATGGACTGGACGATTCTTCGCGACCAACACTATACCGACGCCATGGTGCTCAATATGGGGCCAAACTTCATCCAGAGCGGCATCTGGCTCTCCAGCACAGCGGGTGGCAAGGAAGCGCCGGTTTGGCGCGAGGACTGCGTTAATTGCGCAGTCGCAGTGCTGACCGGCGAGGGGCACGAAAAGAAAACCTATAATATCACTGGCCCTGAGTTGCTCGACTTCCACGAATTTGCAGGCCTGTTGTCGCGGCTGACTGGGCACAAGGTCGATTATGTAGAAACCGACGATGCTGGAATGTACGCAATGTTCGACGCCATGGGCATCCCACGGGAACCGGTCGATGATCAGTCGGTCAAGGGCATCACATGGAACAGCGATGATATGGTGACTTTCGAACAATCGATCCGCGAAGGCTTCTTCAACGTTATTTCCGATGACGTTGAAAAACTTACCGGAAAGAAGCCGCGAAGCGTCCGGCAAATGATCGAAGAGAACCTGAAGATTTTGGCTCCTGCCTGACCAATCATGCCAAGACTCCAAGCGACATCGGCACTAGGGCCGTTGATCTGTCGCATTTGCCAGGTCATTGGGTGATGCGACCCGATTAGAAAATGCTCTGGAGGCTGTTATGGACCCGTTGCGATGGCGGCGGCTTGGTTCATCCTGACGCATGCGAAGGATCGCTCTAAAAGCCAGCGTCGCGGCAGGAGAACGAAGCCTTCCTTTACTTCGGGAAGCTTGATGACCTCGAACGCGATGCCGTGGACCGCCCGGCCGCCGATGAGCGCCGCGCTGGGTTCGGCAGATCGCCCGCTGCCAACCCGGCGCTGCGTCTGCCGATACACCGCCAAGGTTCTCCTTGAATTCATTCGGTCTCACCAGTCCATAACAGCTTCCAGGAACAGCGATCGGACCGCGCGCCAGAACTGGCACAGATTTCGCTCATGCAGCCACCACTGCAAAGCGGCGACTTTGCGCCCATCGCAGCGGAGAAATCGCCCGAGAGAGGTGGACAAATTGAGATAAATTGCGGAATGCGACTGGATGGAAGATACCAAACTTGACAAGCAGCAGATCATCGACACGGCTCTCGAGATTATGCGCCAAGATGGCATCGACGGCTTGACCATGCGCAAACTCGGTGCACGGCTCAATGTCCGGGCTCCGACGCTGTATTGGTACTTTCCCGATCGCGCGACGATTATTCGCACTGTCATCAAGATGCTTCTGGTCGAGACAATCGAATCCGTAGCGCACGCCGCCACGTGGCAGGAATGGTTCCAACAATTCGGGGAAGCGCTCTGGCGGACGAATAGCGAAACGCCGTTCGTGACAATGTTGCTTCAGTCTGCGGAATTTAACAACGACGAAATTTTCGACCTTGCCATCGAATTAATCGACAAGAACCTCGAGCGGTTTGGCCTGGAGCGCACAATGTACATGCGCATTCATTCCGACATTCAGGCATTGGTGCTAGGATGGGCTGTGTTCCTTCAGGCAGGTGTGACCGGGCGCCTCCAAACGATCATCGATGTCGACAGTTCAGTGCGCGAAGGTATTCGCGGCATTATCCAGATTTGGTCCATCCGCTCTGGAACGATGTAAGGTGAGCCTGTTTTGAGGCCCACCTCCTCAACCTGGCCTACCGGCGGTACGTCAAGCCATCCTTGATCGCCTGACTTGCACTCCGTCCGGGCATTGCACTCACTGTGGTTGCAGTCTCACCAGACCTCCCTACACATTCTTGCCCAAGTAATGATAAGCTCGATATTGTTAAGATCGGGGATCAGCGTTGTTGAAGCATTTCGTTTCCATCGGCCTTTGCGCCAACCTGTTTGCCGCCTGCACCGATGCGTCCACGGGACAGGCCCGAGCGGAAGAGAGACCCGACGTAGCAGTCCAACGCGGGGATGGATTGCCCTACGAGGTCTCCGACAGCGAAGTGTGGGACGTACCCGCCCCCGCATCTCAGCGAGGCTATCAGGTCTTCGTGGCCCTGCCGCCATCCTATCGCACGCAGCCTGAGCGGCGATATCCGGTCATCTACGTGACGGACGCCGATTACGCGTTCCCACTGCTCAAGCAGATCGGGCGCCGTCTCAATGTCGAGGGACCGATCATCGAAGAGTTCATCCTCGTCGGGCTATCCTATGCAAAGGGAGAAGGCGGAATGGAAAGCCGCCGCCGTGATTATACGCCGACGGCAAATGGCCCTACCGGATCCCCGAAGGGCGCGGTTCACGGTCAGGCAAGGGCCTATCAAACCTATCTTCGTGACCAGGTGCTGCCTTTCATAGCTCAACGCTACCGGACGGACGAGAAACAGCGCATCTTTCTGGGCCATTCATACGGCTCGCTGCTCGGCATGCAGATCCTGCTGAGTGAACCCGCCCTGTTCGACGGCTACGTTCTGGGAAGCCCCTCGTTCTGGTATGATGATCACTATATGGTGAAACAGGCACGCGCCTACGCGACCAGCCATGACGACTTGCCCGCGCGGGTCTACATGTACATCGGCGAATACGAAGAGACGAGGCCGGGCGATGCGCGCTTTTCCAAATCCGCCAACATGGTGACCGATACCAGGGACATGGATCAGATTCTTCGATCGCGCGGATATCCTTCCCTGCGTTTGCAGACGGAAGTACTCAATGACGAAGATCACGTCAGCGTCGCGCCGCGCGGCTTCACCCACGGTCTGAAGTACCTGCTGCCGGTCACTGTCGGGGGACGCCGGTAGGATAGCGGCCGGTCGGCTACAAGGATTGCAAGTGTTAGCGCCGAGGCTCTGGGATAGGGCGACTTTGCCGGACGGCTCCTGATCGACTACTGGCGGACCGCACATATAGCGAAATCATCTGCGCAGCTTAGCCGGCTCGAGCCCTAAAGCGGGTCCTCAGAGTGCCTTCTTCCACGTCGATGGCGTATACCCCGGCGATCGGGGGCCGATCTGATCCTGCAACCTTCCAACGCAACGCGTTCCTATCTGCAATGCGTAACCTTAAAGTGCGGGCCGGGCCGGCGGCGTGGTCGATCTCGAACTCACAGCGGTCCAGCCGCGCACTGACGCGGATGGGCATGTCAGATGCGAACCGACCATCGTCCAGCACCTCGATATCGAGGGAACGCTCTTTGAGTCGTGCGTGAAAGCGTCGCCGCACACCATCGCGTGGATGTATCAGCAGCCGGTTTTCGCGCTCTTCCAGAACACCGGAAAGAGCGATGCGGCCGAAAAGCTCGTCGTCGACCAGCGTCGTTGCAGCTGCCCGCAGAGCTCCGCAGAAGCCGAGGTCGATCTCGCAGGAATAGTACCATGACCCATGCCGATGGGGCTGGTCCAGCCATGTCTCGCCAAGTGCGGCAGGTTCGAAACCGCCACCCGCGCCGCCGTCGTTGGCCTTGCCGGGGTACCAGTAGCCATAACCGCTTTTCGGCGTGCCGCTGTTTAACAGCGCCCAGCTGCTTAACGCCGACGCATGGCCGAGCCGGAGCAGCGGGCGGTAATCCGGGGTATCGTTCAGCGCATGATCGAGGATGGCCCAGCCGCCCATCTGCGCCATATAGCTAAGAGTATAGGCATCGCCAGCCTGTGCGCGATAATCGCTGCCGAGCGTGTAGTACGAGGGTTGCAGCCAACCGCGGCAGAACAGATTGGCTTCCATCTGACGCTTGGCAAAAGCGCGCGCACGTTCGGGCGGAAAGCGTTCAGGTCGGTCCAGCGCATAGCGGGCAATCGCCTGCGTCGATTCGAAACCCGTGGAATCGAAAGTGTATTCCGAGGCGAACAAATCGTCGACCTCGTTGATGAAATGAGCGACTTTGTGCTCCCAGTGCCCGGCCAGATCGCCTGCCTGAGCCATACGGCCTTCGCGGCGCAGCGCCTCGATCACGTCGGGAATGACCAGTTCGTTGTAGAAGCCGGTGGAATCGGCCTCCCAGCCGATGATTTCCTTCGGGATAACGAACATGGCCCGCGCAGTGCCGAAGGCGCGTTCGAGATAGTCGGCTGCCGTCAGGCGTGTGCGGAAGCCGTGCCGGTCTCGCGCGATACGATAGAGTGCGAAGTACATCAGCACGATGTGCGGGTAATCGTAGGGCCGCCAGAAGTGCTTGCGGCCCTTGTCGCCCGGATCGGCACTGTCGCGGTTCCGCTTCCAGTCTGGAATGCCGTAGAGCGCGTAAGGCCATTGCTCTTCGGTCGTGCGCTGGAGCCCGCCCCAGACGAAGTGCTCGACATAGTCGTCCAGCGCGTCGATCTCGGCCTGCACCGGATATTCGGCGTTTTTGGCGGCCAGGAAGGCGGGCTTGGAGAGGCCCGGATCGTCGCAGGTCACTTCGTAGATCCGCCAGCCCTTGATCCGGTCGTAGTTGTCCGGGCCGAGCAGGGTTTCGCTCTCCATGTTCCATTCGGCCAGCAGGCCATCGTACCACTTGGCGGGATCGCGGTGACGGTGTGCGGCGATGAAAGCCCCGCGCTTGGCGATCATCGTTTCAACCGGTTCGGTCACGAAGAATTCCAGCGTGGTCCGCCCTCCGTCCACCTGATGCAGCGTGACGTGGTTTTCGCCGAGGCGGGCGAAGCGCAGGCGGAAGAGCTTCCGCCCGGCCCGTTCTCCAAGCGGCGTCCATTCGGTTTGCGCGGGGTGTTCGGGTTCCAGCCGGACGACCGGGACACTGGAACCCAACGAAAGCGTCACCTCCAGATCGGTAGGCACGGTCATGCCCGGCACGACTTCGACGTCGATCAGCCCATGCTCGGCGATGGTCCGGCGCATCGCGGCGTAGCCGTCCACGAGCAGGAAACGCACGCCTCTCCGGACTGTCTCCCCCGGCGCGAGCATGAGGCTGGTCGCGGGCAGGCGCCAGCGCGAGCCTGCCCCCTGCACGGCCGCCACTTCTGCGGCGGCGTGGAAAAAGATCCGGTAAATGTCTGGCGAATTCTTGGGTGCGTCCCAGTACTCAAGCGCTGCGCCCTTTTCCGGGAGCATGGCAAGCCAAGGGGTACGACTGTCCTTGCGCTGCCAGAAAATGTGCGAACTGCGCCCCGAAATGAAGCTGTGTTTGAGGAGAGCATCGGGATCGTCCTTTGCCGCGTGAATCATGTTGATCGGCAGCGGAAGGGCAAGATCGCCGAACTCGATCGGCACGGCCGTCTCGTTGGAAAGCGTCAGGGTCAGGTACAGGCCTTCGGCTTCAAGGGCGAGACCGCTCGTGACCGAGATGCCGGAAGCAAGGAGATAGCGCGTCTCCAACCCGTTCTCGGTCTGCCTGACATGCTCGGGTTCTTGCATGCGCGTTTCGAAATGCTGCCACGGTCCATCTGCGATGCGGTAGGTTCCGGAGGCGTTCCCAAGACCGGCGCCTGCATGAAGGAAGTCTCCCGGCACCTCCGTAGAGGCAGCGGACAGGCTTGTTGCGCGGCCACCGTCGAAGCCCAGTTTGAAAGGCTTTCCGCGACCGGCGAGTACGGAACTGACCTTTCGCGGCACGGACGCAGGCGGGGCCGCGGCCAGCGCCGTCGCCTCCAACGCGGGTAGGCATACGCCCGCCAGCCCCGCGCGGATCAGTCCGCGGCGGTCGAGCAGGCCTTGCGCCGCCGAGCGACGCTGGCGGTGAGGGATACGGCGGCTTTCGAGCGATCGGTCGAGTGCATCATTGTCAGCGCGGTCCAAGGCTCATCTCCGTCAGAATGACGTATGTATATCGTATAATATACTCAAGGCAACGACGATGATCTTGGGCGATTCCGGCAGTTGTGCGCCTCTCCTGCTGTCAGCGCCTTGCGCAAGGCCGGATCATCGGCGTGACCGGTGCGCCTTGACAAATTTGTATTAAAAATATCGTATACGACTCATCCGTAATGAATTGTTGCGGATCAGGGAGCGATAACCACATGAACAACCATCGATCTTCCGCAGCCGGGCTGCGGACGCTGCTCATGCTCAGCTGTCTTGGCCTTTCGACAGGCGTCCATGCGCAGACGATCTCGGTTAGCGGCGACGATGCCGCGACCGAGCGCCCCGCCAATGACATCGTCGTCACGGGATCGCGCATCCGGCGCGCCGCTGCCGACAGCCCTTCGCCGATCGCCGTGGTCGATGCCGACCAGATCAAGGCGACCGGCACGCAAAACATCGCCGATGTCGTCAACCAGCTTCCGGCGCTGGCGGTCACCCAGACCAACCAGACCAGCAACCTTGCGGGCAATGCCGGCGTCAACGCGCTCGACTTGCGCGGCATGGGCACGCAGCGCACGCTGGTGCTGGTCGATGGACGCCGCCAGGTCGCGGCGATCCCCGGCACCTCGGCGGTCGATCTCAGCAACATTCCTTCCAGCCTTGTCCAGCGCGTGGAAGTGATCACCGGCGGCGCCTCGGCGCTCTACGGCGCGGATGCCGTCGCGGGCGTCGCCAACTTCATCCTCAAGAAGGACTTCCAGGGGATCGAGGCGAACACCCGCTACAACGCCTCGACGCGTGGCGACATGGACACTTACGGGTTCGACCTGCTCGCGGGCACGAACTTTGCCGAGGGGCGCGGCAACGTCACGGTCTACGGCTTCTACGAGAACACGCCCGGCACCGTGAGCGGTTCCGATAGGCCCTGGACGGCGGACGGCTATCCGATCTACGCCCGCACCAGCAGTTCCAGCCCCTATTTCATCCAGGACCACGTCCGCAACATCAACACGGCCGATGCCGCGCAAGTGGTGTTGGGTGGCAGGCTCTATTCGGTCAACCGCGATAGCGGCACCTTGCGTGATCCGATCCTGGGCCCCGGCGGGCTCGTCAATGTCGTGCCGGTCAATCTCGGCACGTCCACCGACCCGCTCGGTACGTTGCTGACGGACGGGGGCGAATACAACGGCCGCTACGACGGCTGGTATCTTTCGGTTCCCTCCGAGCGCTTCAACACCCGTGCCTCGGCGAGCTTCGAGGTCAGCGACGCGCTGAAACTCTTCGCCAATGCCACTTTCGCGCACAATACCTCGAAGGCAGGCTTCCTCCAGATGACCGCGTTCGGCACTGACGTGGTCCCTGCCGACAGTCCCTACATCACCGACGAGATGCGTGCGGCCAATGGCGGCGCGGTGCCTGCAGGCGGCGTGCAGTTCGCGCGGCGCTTTATGGAACTGCCCGCCCCGCGCACCGAATACGACCGCAAGCTGTTCCAGGCCGTGGCGGGGGCGGAAGGCGATTTCACGCTGTTCGCCCAGCCCTGGAACTATTCGGCCTACTACTCCTACGGCAAAACCACCCAGCGCGTGCGCGACGTAATTTCGACCGCCTATGACCGCTGGTACATGGGCATCGACAGCACGACAGGCTCCAACGGCGAGGCCGTCTGCCGCAGCACGCTCGACGATCCCGGCAACGGCTGCGTGGCGATCAACCCGCTGGTCACGCTGACCCCGGAGATGATCGACTACATCACCTATACCTCGCACTGGTCGAAATCCACGCTGACCCAGCAGGTCCTTTCAGGCTACGTTTCCGGCGGCCTGTTCGACCTGCCGGGCGGCGCGGTGCAGGTCGTGCTCGGCGGCGAATACCGCAAGGAGCGCAACGACATCGGCGCAATCCCCGAGTACGACCCGGACAGCCCGCTCTACGATCCGACGATCGGCACCATGCAAGGCACCTTGGTGGGCAAGTATTCGGTCAAGGAAGTCTACGGCGAAGTCCATGTGCCGATCCTGAAGAACACCCCGTTCTTCGACACGCTCTCGATCGACGGCGCCCTGCGCCTGTCGGACTACAGCACCGCCGGATCGACCACGACCTGGAAGCTGGGCGGCGAATGGGCGCCGATCCCCGACATTCGCTTCCGCGCCACTTACGGCCAGGCCGTCCGCGCGCCCAACATCGGCGAACTCTATACGGCGGACAGCATTTCGGGTCTCTGGATCACCGATCCCTGCAACGCGTACAACCTCGCCAACCGCGCGACCCGCACCCAGTACACGGCCGCCAACTGCGCAGCAATCAACCCCGCCGATACGGTCAGCTACTGGCTCTACCGCGACATTATTTCGAGCGGCAATCTCGACCTTAAGCCGGAGACCGCCAAGACCCTGACGCTCGGCGCCGTGGTCCAGCCACGTTTCGTGCCGGGCCTGTCGTTGACGGTAGACTACTACAACATCGACTTGCGCAATGCGATCGACGCCTTCGGCGCCCAGATGCTGATCGACAAGTGCGTCGACCAGTCCAGCCTCGACAATATCTTCTGCCCGCTCATCCAGCGCGATGCCAACGGCAATCTTGAATCCGTGATGACGCAGAAGCTGAACCTGTCGCAGTACCTGACGCGGGGCATCGACTTCGGGCTGGGCTACAGCCTGCCGCTGTCCCGACTGGGGCTTTCCGACGATGCGGGCAAGCTGTCGATCGACGCCAACTACACCCGCCTGCTCAAGCGTCGCTATACGCTCGATCCCACCGATCCCAACTCGATCACCGAATATGCCGGTATCTTCGGATCGCCCAAGTGGAAGGGCGTCGTGCGCACGAGCTATTCGCGCGAGGGCATGGGCGTGACCTGGAGCCTGCGTCACTTCTCGCCGATGAAGGCCGCCACCACGATCACGCCGGACAAGTACGGCAAGGTCTGGACGCCTAACGTGTTCTACAACGACTTCTCGGCCTTCGTCGCGCTGACCGACAATATCGAGCTGTCGGGCGGCCTCAACAATGCCTTCGACCGCAAGCCTCCGCGCATACCGGGTGCCGAGGCCGGCGGCGCGAACTTCGAACTGAGCTACCAGTCGGGCGTCTATGACGTGATCGGGCGCACGTTCTTCCTGAGCCTGCGCTTCCACCGCTGATATCGATCGGCCCGGTTCCGCCTCGCCGGATCCGGGCCGATTCTCGAAACCGGAGAACATCGATGATTTCGTCCCGCCTGGCCCTTGCACTGCCGCTCCTCGTCGCGGCCTGCACGCATGCGCAAGGGGAGGATGCGCGCACGGCGAATGCCGTGATCGTAAGCTACGAAAGCTGGTCGATCAGCGCGCCACCGGCCGCGCTAGGTCTCGATCCTTTCTACGCCAAATATGCCGATGCGGACGGCATTCCGGTGGTTTCGTCCGCGAAAGTCCCGGACAGCGCCTTGCTGGTCGCCCGGGATATCGTGCTGGCCGAGACCGCAGAGCGTCCCGACATTCGGCGTGAACTCGTCCGCAGCGGCGCGCGGGTCGGTGTCATGGCGATCGACGAAGGGACGATGGATCTTCCAGAACAGCGGGACTGGAAGAAACCGGCGGCGGACGATCCGCGCCTGACGCCTTGCGAACGCGCTGGCTACGGCAAGATTGCCGCCATGACAGACGCCGAATACTGGAACAGCCGGGCACGGGGGATGGGCGGTCTCTATACCACAGGCGCGGCCGAGAACCTGCTGGGCGTGCCGGACACGCGCTATTACGGTGAGAACATTCTCGTACATGAGTTCTCCCATAACATCCTCTCGGCGATCGAAAGGGCGGATCCCGCGCTCTATGCGCGCGTCGAGGCGGCATATCGACATGCCATCGAGCAGGGCTTGTGGAAGGGCGACTATGCTTCCGTGACAGTGCAGGAATACTGGGCCGAGGGCACGCAGTTCTGGTTCAATTCGAACAAGGCGTTCCGAGGTGCAGAAATCACGGTTCTCTCGGACAAGGACCTGCTGGCGTACGATCCGATGCTCTTCGCCGCGCTCGCGGAAGTTTACTCCCCAACTCACCGGATCGCTGCTGACGCCTTTCATGACCACCCCGCCCGCCTGGACTTGCCCCAGCGGCGGACGACTGGCTGCTGAGGCGTCCAGCATGGCATCCATGAAATCTGGGGCGGGGGGCGAAGGCGCGCCGACGGCTATGTAGGTTTTTCGAAAGAAAATTCCCGCTTTCTGCCAGGCAGGCCTGCGTAGACGCCGCTCGCTTCAGCCTGAGAGCGTCAACCTGTAGTTGCTAGAGCATGATCCGCTCAGACGGAACCGGATCATGCTTCAGTGTTCCCTTGCTTGGGATTTGAAACAGCCCTTCGCGGGGCGCCCGATGCTTGACAGCTTACCGGGGGACGGCGTGCGGCCGGGCCTGATGCCCGGCCCACCTTCCTTTCACGTTAATAGGAAGCACCGGAGGAGCGGCGACTACAATGTAAAGCCGCCATCGATAGTGAGACTTGCCCCGGTCATATAGCGCGCCTCTTCGCGGGCCAGATAAGACACCAGCCCGGCGATTTCCTCCGGCTTTGCCACCCGCTTCAACGGGCTCATCTGGGACAGCATGTCGATGGAGCCCGCGTTGATGTCGGTGTCAGTAGGGCCCGGCTGGATGTTGTTGACCGTGATCCGGCGTGGCGCCAGATCCAGCGCCACGCCCTTGACCATGGCGGCAACCGCCCCCTTCGTCATCTGGTACACGCTCGATCCGGCAAAACCGGTGCGGATCGCGACATTGCTGCCGATCGTCACGACGCGCCCCCCATCGACGATGTGCGGCGCCGCCGCCTGGATCGAGAGATAGACGCCGCGGACGTTCACGGCGAGCATGCTGTCCAGCTCATCGAGCGTGACGGCCTCGATCGTGTTGATGCGAAACAGCCCGGCATTGACGAGGACGAGGTCGATCTTTCCGAAACGATCGACGAACTGCGCAACGGCGGAGGCGATAGCGGCGGCATCTGCGCTATCGGCGCGGATGGCGAGGGCTTCGCCCCCTTGCCCGGCGATAGCCTCCACCAATGCGGCGGCCGGCTTTTCGCTATTGGCGTATGTGAAACCGACGGCATAGCCGTCCTGCGCCAATCGCTCGACCGCCGCGGCACCGATGCCGCGCGATCCTCCAAAGATGAGGGCGGTTTTGGAAGGTGATCCGATATTCATGACAGGGTCCTTTTCTTGAGAGCGATGAGTGGGCGGATCAGGGGATCAGCAGTAGCTTGCCGGTGGTTGCGCGGCTTTCCATGTCACGGTGCGCCTGAGTGGCATCCGCCAGGGGATAGATGCCGCCGATCCGGACCTTGAGATCGCCGCTCACGACCCAATCAAACAGGCGCCCGGCATGCTCTCGAAGCAGTTCGGGGCTATGGATGTGATCGGAGAAAACCGCGTAACCGAGCTTGATGCTGCGCGGCAGGCTCATGATATCGAGCGGGCCGGGACCGCCCAGGACCGGGCCGTACCAGCAGAGCGTACCGCTGCGGCGCAAAGAATCGATCGACCCCTGAAATGTCGTCGGGCCGGATCCGTCATAGACCACATGCACGCCTTCGCCGTCGGTCAGAGCCAGAACTTGCGAAGCGAAATCGCCTTGGGTGTCGACGATGACATGATCCGCGCCCGCTTCCCTCGCGATCGCCACCTTGTCGGCGCTCGACACGCGGCCGATGACTTTCCCTCCGCGCAGCTTGATGATCTGGGTCAGCAGCAGCCCGAGTCCTCCTGCCGCCGCATGGACAAGGGCGACTTCACCTGCTTGCACGGCGTGGAAATCGGTGGCGAAATGGCTGGCCGTAAGCCCCTGCATCATGATCGCGGCTGCGGTTCTGTCATCCACGTCGTCAGGGATTTCCACGAGCGCCGCTGCCGGCAGTACGATCTTCCCTGCATAGCTACCCGGCGCGTAGACCCAGGCGACACGCTGGCCGACTGCCATGGCAACGCCCGGTCCGACCGCGACGATCCGCCCCGCGCCTTCCACGCCCAGAATCTTGGGATTGGGCATCTCCGTCCAGGCCATGCCCTGACGGACGCCGATATCCATGAAATTGACACCGGCAGCGGCGATCCGGACCACGACTTCGCCGGGTCCGGGCACCGATGGCGGCTCCGGAACATCCACCAGTTCGAGAACATCCGCGCCCCCCGTTCCGGTCATCACGACTGCTTGCATATCAGCTTCCTTTATTGAACAATCATTCCAAAATAGGACAAATAAAAAGGCGTCCCTGCGTCTATCGCAGCGCGCGCAAGGCCAGATCGCCCAGCGCCCGCAAGTCTTCGTCACCCGCGCCGGCACGCGCCGCGATCCGCAAACCCGAAAAGCTCATGACGATGAACGAGGCTATGGTATCCGGCGCGACATCCGGCGCAACATCACCCTCCGCCTGTGCCCGCGCTATGGTATCGGTCAGGACGGCCCTCATGGCGCGGTCGGCGGCGTCGCGGATGGCGACCAGTTCCGGGCGGCTGCGGCCGAACTCGCAAATCGAGCCGACCCCGAGACAGGCATCCCGCGCATTGGCCACCACCCGATCCACCATCGTCTCAATCCCGTCGAGAGCACGCGGCTTGCTTCGCAGCATGGCGATATGCTCGCCTGTTTCCTCGGCGGCATATCGGCGCAGCGCCAGCTGGTAGAGCTGCCATTTGTCGCCGAACGTGTTGTAGAGACTCTGCCGCCCGATACCCATCGCCTCGACCAGCATGCCGGCCGAAGTACCTTCGAAGCCATGTTCACGGAAAACCGCCATGGCTGCGCCCAGCGCTTGGTCCTGATCAAATTCCCTCGGTCTTGCCATGACGTGCTAGATACGCATTGTGGAACGATCAGTCAAGTATCATCGCATGAATGCAGACATATGCCGATGCCAGCCGTTCCTCGGTTCCCGGGAATGGGAGATGAGAGGCCTGCGCCCGTTCACTCCGGGACGTAGATGAGATTTCCGTCGGGCAAACGCGGTATTTTCTGATTTGGAAATTTTTCTCCATATAGATTGATTTTATCCCCGCAGTCTGCTTCCATTCAGTCGCAGCCTCGCGATCCAACCCGGACGCAATAAAAATAAGAGCTGTAACGTATTGAATTACGTAAATCAGGGGGTGTTTATGAACGTCTCTACCAAGATATGGCTTGCCAGTACGGCCGTTTCCGTTCTGACAATGCTGAGTCCGGCTCAGGCCCACACGGCGGACGACAACGCCGGAGAACCCGCTAACGGCGGGGAAATCCTCGTGACCGCCTCGCGCATCCAGCGCTCGGGCTTCGACGCGCCGACGCCGACCACGGTGATCGGCGGTGCCGATCTCCTGCTGGGCAACCGTCCCAGCATCGCGCAAGTGTTGAATGACGCACCGCAGTTCCGCGCCACCTCGACGCCGGCGACGACCGTGGGCGGCACAAACAGCGGCCTCTCCACGGCGGACTTGCGCGGACTGGGAGCAGTGCGCACGCTGACCTTGCTGAACGGGCACCGCTTCCAGGGTAGCAGCGACCTCAACACGATCCCGCAGAACCTCGTCAAGCGCGTGGACGTCGTGACGGGCGGCGCTTCGGCGGCCTGGGGTTCGGGCGCCGTCGCAGGTGTGGTGAACATCATCCTCGACGACGACATGACCGGCGTGCGCGGCGGTATCCAGACCGGCATTTCCAGCCGTGGAGACGCCGCGCGCTATGGCGCCGACCTGGCCTGGGGCACCCGGTTCGCGGACGGGCGCGGCCATTTCATGATCTCCGGCGACTACCTGCACGAACGCGGCATCCTCGACCGCAAGAGCCGCCCCAATCTCGAAGCGGGCGTGTTCCAGCGGGCCGATGGGCAACTCGAACTGGTCAGGGATCCAAACTTCACCCTGTTCAACCGGGGTGGTTCGATCCTCAGTGCCACCGGCGTCCCTTACGGACTGATCTTCAACCCGAACGGCACCGTCGGGCCGCTTCCGCTCGGCAGCGCGACCGCCGGACAGTACACTGTCGGCGGGAACGGGCAGAACATCTACGATTACGTCGCCGTCAGCGCACCGTACAAGCGCGGCAACGTCTTTGCGCGCGTGGACTACGAACTGACCGACAACCTGAAGATCTGGGCCAACGGCAGTTTCAACCGCACGACCTCGAACTACGGGATGTTCCCGGAGACACCCGCAGCCGTGATCCGGCCGGACAATGCCTTCCTGACGCAGACAGCGCGCAACCAGCTTGCGGCAGCCGGGATCACCGGTCCCTTCCTGCTCGGCCGTATGCTCGACGATGTCGGCAGCGACAGGATGATAAAGCTTCGCGCCAGCAGACGCCTGCTGGAAGGCGCGATCGGCCTCGAAGGCTCGTTCGGCGAGGGCTGGACCTACAACGCCTATTACGATCACGGCGAAGTCCGGTTGAACCAGCGGCTCGACAATCAGCGGATCACCTCCCGCTTCAACAATGCCGTCGATGCCGTTCTCGTGAACGGCGTCGCCACCTGCCGCATCAATGCCGACGCATCGACGGCCAACGACGATCCGGCCTGCGCGCCGATCAACCTGCTGGGCAACGGCAATATTTCGGACGAAGCGGCAGCCTATGCCTTCGGCGGAGCGCAGCTGATCGCCACGCTCAAGCTGGACGCGGCAGGCGCCAGCGTGCAGGGCCAGCCCTTCTCGACCTGGGCCGGCGCGGTGGATCTGGCTTTCGGCACCGATGTCCGCTGGGAAAAGCAGGTGACCAACTACGTCGATCCCCTGTCGCTTTCCAAGTCACTGGCGACGCTCAACTCCTCGGCCACGAACGGGCAATTCAACGTCAAGGAGGCGTTCGTCGAGGTCAACGTGCCGTTGCTCGACCTGCCCGATGCGGCCAAGCTGGAAGTCAACGGCGCCGCCCGCTATTCCGACTACAGTACCAGCGGGGGAATCTGGTCGTGGAAGACCGGCGGAACCCTGCGACTGGTCAACGACCTGCTGCTGCGCGCCGTCTATTCGCGTGACATCCGCTCGCCGAGCATCACCGAATATTACCTCAGCCGTTCGACCAATATCGGCAATCTCCAGGACCCGTTCCGCAGAGCGCCCCAGACCAATGTCGTGGTCTACGGCGGCGGCAATCCCGATCTCACGCCGGAAATCTCCCACACTCTGACCCTGGGCGGTTCCTATTCTCCGCATGCGGTTCCCGGACTGCGTCTGTCGGTCGACTACTACAGCATCAAGATCGATAACGTGATCACCACGATCACCGCGCAGGATACCCTGAACCAGTGCTACGCCGCCACACCGAGTGATCCGACCTGCGGCGGCGTCATCGCCCGCGCCGCCAACGGCACGATCGAATCGATAACCAATGCCTACCGAAATCTGGCGGAATACCGCACGCGCGGCCTCGATATCGAGGCGTCCTATCGCATGGCTGTCGGTTCCGGCAGCCTGACGTTCCGCGCGCTGGCAAACCATGTCTTCGACCTCAAGATCAACGGCACCGACGTTTCCGGGATCGTCGGCGGAGACACCGCCTTCTCCACGCCGAAATGGCGGATGACCGGCACGGTCGCCTACGACAGCGAGAAGATCGGGGGGAATGTCCGCCTGCGTTATGTCGACGGCGGTATCTTCAGCCGTCAGCGGGGTGCCAACGGCCAGCCGATCCTCAACAACCACATCGACAGCCGTCTCTACACCGACCTCGGCGTGCAGTTCAAAACGGGATCGTTCACGCTGTTCGGCAACGTCAACAACCTGTTCGACGTGGACCCGCCGCTTACCCCCTTCGTCACCCCCCATTACGACGTCATCGGCCGTTACTTCTCGGGCGGCATCAAGCTGAACTTCTGAGAACCTCTCCAGAAGAAACCGTGGAGGTTCCCGTGAAAACGGGAACCTCCTTTTTTATTGGCCACGGAAAAGCAATCGGCCCCGGAACGGAGGTCCGGGGCCGATCGGGCAGAACGAAATGCCGGTTCAGTCCGGCATCGTCATGTGCCGGCACTGCAGCCGTGGCGCAGGACGGTCCCGGCCCTGGCGCCGGTGTGACGGCCACTCTCGATCGTGACGACGCCGTTGACGACGACGGTCTCGATACCGGTCGGAGCGGCAGTCGGCTTGTCCCAGCTTGCCACATCGTCGAGCGTGGCCGGATCGAGGATGACGAGATCGGCGCGCATCCCGTCGCGGATCAGGCCGCGATCGCTCAGGCCCATGCGCTGGGCGGGCCAGCCGGTCATCTTGCGCACCGCCTCTTCCAGCGAGATCACCGGGCGGCGCTTGGAATACTCGGCGATGACGCGCGGAAATGTGCCGTAGGCGCGCGGATGGGGCAGACCCAGCGCATCGAGTTCGCCGAATTTTTCGGAAGCCGCCGCATCGCTGCCGATGCTCACCCAGGGCTGGCGCAGCGCCGTCTCGATATCGCCCTCGTTCATCATGAAATAGAGCGCGACCGATCGGTTGGGCAGGCCTTCCAGCAGGATGTCCCAAGCCACGTCCGCCGGATCGCGCTTCAGCGTAGCGCCGATCTTTTCGAGGCTCTGCCCGTGATAGGGAGCGTACTTCTTGCTGAAACCATTGGCGAGGATGACATTGCCGAAGCCGCCCGAGGCCTGAACGAGGTTGGACCAGCCGGGCATCGAACCGGCCGCCACTTCCTTCTTCATCCGCTCGCGCACCTTGGGATCGCGAAGCCGGGCGATGCCTTTCTCGACGCCGTCGGCCCAGACCCAGCTCGGCGCGATGATCTCCAGCCCGGTGCCTCCGGCCGTATAGGGATAGAGGTCCGCCGCCACGTCCACGCCGCGCGCACGGGCCGCGTTCACCGAGGCGATGGCTTCCGGCATGAGCTTGCCCCAACCGGGCGCAAAAGCGGCCTTGAGGTGGAATATCTCGACCTTGGCGCCCGATTTTTCGCCGATCTCGATCGCCTCGTTGACCGCCTTCACCAGATCGGCGCTCTCATCACGCATGTGAGTAGCGTAGAAGCCGCCGCACTGCGCGGAAACCTTTGACATGGTTATCAGGTCTTGCGTCGAGGCGAAGCTGCTCGGCGGATAGATCAGCGCGCTCGTCACGCCGAAGACACCGGCCTCCATCGCCTTGCGGACTTCGTCCTTCATGACCTCCATCTGAGCGGCGGTCGGCGTGCCGGCGCCATCGCCCATCGCCTTCTGCCGCGCCTGGGTGGTCGAGTAATACGTACCGAAGTTGACCGCGATGCCCTGCTTCTCGAGCTGGCCAAAATAGGCGGCAATCTGCGAAGCCTCGACCGGAGTGCCGCCCTCGCCCGCGATCACGGTGGTGACCCCCATCCGCAGCTTGTTCTCCGCCGCGCCGTTCTTGAGCAGGACGCCGCCGGACTGGTCCATCATGTCGATGAAGCCGGGCGTCACGTAACGGTCCCGGGCGTCGATTTCCTTCACGCCATGGCCGCCGATCCGGCCGACCCGCACCACACGCCCGTCCTTCACCGCCACGTCGGCGCGCACCCAGGGATTGCCTGCGCCGTCGAGCACCCGGCCGCCGCGAATGACGATATCGTATTCGGGTACTGGCTGAGGTGCCGGTTGCGACGCGGGCGCATTCCCGGCCAGCAGCAGCGCCATCGCGCTGCACATCAGAACGTGCTTGAACATGGTAACTCCCTTTACTGACGCGCCGTTTTCCCGGCGCTTTCTGCGCGAACGGCATCGACGACCTCATCGACCGCCGCGATCACGACATCGGGTCGGTCGATCTGGATGTAGTGGCCGGAATCCGGCACGAGCTGCTGGCGGCCCTGCGTGGACATCGTCGCCATTTCGGTCTGGAGATCTTTCCAGATCGCCTTCATGCGCGCGCCGTCCTGCGGCGTCAGGCCCAGCATCTTGAGCTGCTTCGGCGTATAGGGCGCCATGGCCGTGAGCACGACCAGCGGGCGGCCTCCGAAGCTGTGCACGGCACGCGCCTGATCGAGCGTCCGGTCGAAGCCTTCCAGTTCCGCGCGCATGCCCTGAACCGAACTGCTCATGTAAGCCGAGATCTTCGCGCTGGCGTCCTTGGGCATGTTCGGCATGTCGCCGCTCACCAGCAGGCGGATGGCCCCGGTCCAGGCGAGCGCGGTGGCGATCCGCATGGGACCGGCCATCTGTCCCGGATCGACATTGCCCTTCACCCCTTGCGCCAGGCGCCTGACCTGATCTGGGTGCGAGGCGTCGACCATCACGAGACCGGCAACCTGCTGGCCGTAACGGGCCGTATAGACGCGCGTATAGGGGCCGCCGACCGAATGGCCTGCCAGCACCAGCGGACCGTTGATACCCGCCGCCGCGAGCGCGGCGTGAAGATCGTCGGCAACGGCGGCGGCATCCTGGGGGGCGGACTTGGGATCGCTCCACATGATCCCGGCGCGATCGTAGGCGCAAGTGCGGGTATGACGAGCGAGCGTGTCATGAACACGAACCCAGTCGACCGACCCGCCGGAACCAAGCCCGGATTCGAGGATCACGGTCGGCGATCCCGAGCCCCGGCAATCGAGATGAATGCGCCGATCGCCGATATCGACCATCGTCCCGCGCGGTGGATAGAGCCGCGCGGCCCGATAGCGCCCCCAGGCCTCATAGGCAGCACCGGCAATCAGGAGAAGCAGGACCAGTGCCAGCAGGCCGAGCAGAATCCGCAGGCTCCACTTGCGCAGACGCTGCCATTTTCCGGGTTTCTCAGCCACGCCGGATACTGTCATCATGCCTTCTCCCCAAACTCGCCTGCCTAGGCGAGGCAGCTTTCGACCAGCCGGTCGAATGCTTCGCCGCCGCGGATCGGATCCGCCACCGGCAGGCCCAGCCTCCGGCTCTCCTCCGCCATCAGCGCCAGAGCCTCCTGCTCGCCGAGATGCGCGGTATTGAACGAGACACCGGCGCAGCGGATATCCGGATTGGTCCGCGAGCCGATGCGGATGTTGAGGTCGATCACCTCTTCCACGCTGGGCAGATCGTAACCGGGCGTGCCGAGCATCCCGGTGCGTCCGGGATGATGGCAGACGACGATGCGGTCCGGCTGACTGCCATGAAGCAAGCCCAGCGACACGGCGGCATAGGCCGGATGGAACAGCGAGCCCTGCCCCTCGATCACGTCCCAATGTTCGGGCGCGGCATCGGGGCTGAGCATTTCGGCGGCGCCTGCCTCGAAATCGGATACGACCGCATCCATCGGAATGCCGCCCCCGGCGATCATGATCCCGGTCTGGCCGGTTGCGCGAAAGTCGTTGTCGATCCCCCGCGCGGTGAAGGCGCGGGCGAGCGCCAGCGCGGTGTATTTCTTGCCCAGCGCGCAGTCGGTGCCAACGGTCAGCAGGCGCTTGCCGCTGCGCTTGCGCCCGGTGCCGACCTTGATCCCCTTCGGGGGGTGACGCACATCGATCAGGCGGCGACCAAGCCGCTCGGCGGCCTCGGCCAGGGCAGGAACTTCCGCCAGTCGCATATGGAGACCGCTGACGATGTCCAATCCGGCCTCAAGCGCCTCCACCAAGGCGGGGACCCAGCTTTCGGGCAACACGCCGCCGCTGTTGGCGACGCCTATCAGCAGGGACCGCGCGCCCGCCCGGCGCGCCTCGGCGGGGTTCAACGCCGGAAGGCCGGTGCTGACCTTCGCACTCGGCAAGGCAAACTCACCGGTGCAGATGTCCGGCGCCCAGTCGCGCAGGCCATAGGCGGTTTTCGCGAAGCCCGGCTCCACCGTATCGCCAAGGAACAGCAGATAGGGCTGGGGCAATTCCGTCGAGCGGGCCGTGCGGTCGGAAGCGTCGGTCATGAGTTGAAGGGCCACCTGTCTCACCTGTCTGGGGCTGAGGACACGAAGAGGAAGCGCGCTGCGACTCCTCTCGTATGCCCTGAACCGTTGATGTGGCTTTATAATATTTTTCCAATCAGAGAATAGCAATCCTATTTTGAAAATTTAACGCGGTCAGAAATCGAACCCAACGCCGATCAGATGGAAGCCCTTCGCCATCCACAGGATCACCAGCACGCTGAGCGTCAGCAGCAGGGACCAGCCCTTCTCGAACCGCCGCCCTTTCGCTTTCCAGACAAGCACGGCATTCCAGACGGCAAGGCCCAGCGCGGCCAACAGGACCAGCGGCGTCCCGACTTGCAGCGCGCCGAGCGCCCAATCCAGTTCACCGTTCATTGAGGAAAAATCGCCCAGCAAGGCGCTGGCGAAGCGGAACCAGCAGGCCAGCACGACCAGCACCAGCCCCGCGAAGGCCCGGCTCAGGCGGTAGGCGCGCCAGGGTTGGATGCCGCGCAACGGCACGACGCCGTAGTAGCGGCGGACCAGCGCAACCACCGGCCAGGACAGCACGGTAAGAAGCAGCACACACAGGCTCGCCACTATCGCCGGATTGAGCCAGGCGACCGAAAGATACCAGGGCGCCGGTTCGAACAGCATGTAGGGCGCGGAGGAATCGAGGCCGAAGCGAACGACCTTGCCGTTCTCGACTTGTGCGGCAAGCCGCATCTTGCCGTCGCTTTCCCGCCAGACGAAAGGCGCGATCTCCACCCACTTGCGGTCCTCTCCGCCGATGCCCGGCGCGGCCTTCACCCGCAGCCCGCCCTGCGCATCCGTATCCACCCTGATCTGGCCGTTCAGCTCAAGCGCCTTCAGGAAGCTCGTCTCCGAGCGGCGGGTCTTGTTGTAGGTGCCCACCATCATGCGGACATGACGGGCCGCCGTGGCAGCATCGACGCGGCCGTCCTTCTGGACATGGGGATAGTAGCGATCGGCAAAGGCATCGAAGAGGTGGCTACGGATCGGACCCGACACCTTTTCGGTGCCCGCCGCGTTCATCGACATGTAGATGCCGACCCTTTCCTTCGGCAAAAGCCAGAGCTGGCTGTGGAAGGTGAGCGTATCCCCTGCGTGGGACAGCGCCCGGCGACCGTTGATATTCTGCTCGTAGAAGCCCAGCGCCATGCCGTTGAGCGGCGGGATCGCCTTGAGAATGCTGTCGTGCATCAGCCGCGCGGTTTCCGGCTTGAGCAGCGCCCCACCGTTTTCCAGATGCGCGATCATGAAGCGGCCCATGTCGGTCCCGGTCGCGCTCAGCCCTCCCGCCGGCCAGAAGCTGTTCAGTTCCAGCCGCGACGGCGCGCCCGATCCGCGATTGTACCCGGAGGCGACCTGCGACCGGAGATTGGGCGGCAGGTTCTGGCTGAAACTCGCCATGGTCATGCCTGCCGGTGCGAAGATATGACGGTTCGCATAAGTCTCGAAGGGCTCGCCGGAAACGCGCTGCACGATATAGGCGGCCAGCGTGGTGCCGTAGTTCGAATAGGCGGGCGTCGTGCCGGGCGCGAAAATCCGCGTCGGCACCCAGCGCTTCAGCGCCACGTCGAGCGGGGGAATGTCCTTGAGATCGTAGCTGTTGAGCCCGCGCTGGACTTCCTCGAAGCCGGAGCGATGCGTCATCAGGTTGCGCATCGTGACGGGCTTTCCGAAAGCCTCGGGAATCCGGAAGTCGAGGTAGCCGTTGATATCCTTGTCGAGATCGATCTTGCCCTGTTCGACCATCTGCATGACGGCGGTCCAGGTAATCAGCTTCGAGATCGAGGCCTGCCGGAACAGCGTCCGGCCGGGATCGACGGGTCGGCGGTGGGCCACGTCGGCATAGCCGAAGCCGCGCTGCGTCAGGATTTTGCCGTCCTTGACCACAACAACCACCGCACCGGCGGCATCGCCGCGCTGAAGGGCATAGGGCATGTAGCCGTCCAGCCACGCATCGACATCCGCCTTGTCCAGGACATGTGCCTGCGCAGCGGCGGAGCGATCCGCGGGTTTCGCGGTTTCCGCCACCGGCTGCGCCGCTATCGGGCCTGCCAGTGCCAGCAATGCCATGCCGATCCAGCCGCGTAATCCGCGCATCTCTATCCCCCCGTCTCGTTCGGCCCGTTCAGAACCGGAAAGTGAATTTTCCGTTATGGAAAATTTTTCCGATCCGACAGTAGACGGGTATATTTGTCAATAGGCTCGCGGCTGCCGATGTGCTCCCGACAGTTTCGGACGATCAATCCTCGGCAGCGGGGCCGATGGGGCGCAAGTTCGACTTGAGATCCGCATCCGTGGCGGAGCACACGGAAAGAATGCGGCAAGGCCCCTTCCCCACTGCGACATAGGCATGGCCCATGGAAGCGTCGAAATAGACCGAATCGCCCGTATTCAGCAGCGAGGGCGCATAGATGTCCGTGTGGAATTCGCACTGGCCTTCGATCACGAAGGCATATTCCTCACCCGGATGCCGCATCAGATCGTCGAAGTCCTCGATCGCCCGCGCTTCGATCTCGATGATCATCGGGTTCAATTGCTTGTTGAGCAGATCGGCGGAAGGATAAGTGTAGTTATACGTCGCGGTCTGGATCGACGGCCCCTCCCCGGCGGGCGTAATCGTGCGGCGCCCGATCGGCGTGGGGGAGCGGACCGGCTTCGAAGCCGGGGCCGGAGTGGAGGCCGCGTTCGAGAACAACTGGGCGATATCGATGCCGAGTCCCCGGCTGAGCTTCATCAGCTTTTCATAGCTGAGCGACATCTTGCCGGTTTCGACTTTGGACAATGTGGAAACCGGCAGTCCGGTCTTCTCGCTCGCCTGAGCCAGGGTCATGCCATTCGCGGAACGGAACTCCCGCAGGAAAGATCCCGGATTGGTGTCGCCCGAATTCTTGGCGTCCGAATTCTTGCCAATGGTTTTCTGCGCGCTCTTCATCCGGTTCCGGCACCTTGCGATCACTTTTTTCCGATTAGCACGAGGTTTGCTGCGGTGCAAAGCGCCCGAGCCGCCTTGGGCCCGCGCATTGCGCAGTTCGGCGCGGCGATGCTAAGGAAGCGACGTATTTTTCCGAACAGGACGCAAATGTCCGTTCGTGCAGGGCAGCATACAGGAGCAATCGGATGGCAGGCGGGCGACAGACCCTTGGCGCAGTGATCACCGGCCTGCGTACCCGCAACGGCTGGACGCTCAAGGAAATGAGCGAGCGCTGCGGCATACCCGTGTCCACCCTCTCAAAAGTGGAACATGATCGCCTTTCGCTGACCTATGACAAGCTGTTGCAAGTCAGCGAACGGCTGAACATCGGCATCGCCGACCTTTTCGCCGAAGAGGAAAACACGGCGCCGGCGACGGTCATGGGCCGCCGCAGCATCGGTTCGATCGACAAGGCCGTACGCGTCGATACGGACAACTACGAGTACTACTATCTCTGCACCGAATTGCGGCACAAGCGCATGGTGCCGGTGATCAGCCGCATCCACGCGGAATCGCTGGAACAGTTCGGTGAACTCGTCCGCCATTCGGGCGAGGAATTCATCTACGTCGTCGACGGTGAAATCGTCGTCCACACCGAGTTCTACGACCCGATCCAGCTCAAGGCGGGCGAGTCTATCTATATCGATTCCGGCATGGGCCACGCTTACGTCTGCGCGCCCGGCTTCAAGGAGACGACGATCGTCAGCGTCATGTCCAGCGCGGAGGAGGATCTCTCCTCGCTGATCCATGAAGCCGGGCAACAGATTACGAAAAAGACCGTGAAGAAACGCGCGCCCCGGAAGGCCTGACCTGCTTCAGGGTGTCACGGGCGTGAACAGCAGATCCCGATAGTCGTAGCTGAAATCGGCGATGGGCGAGGCTGGCTTCATCGTCACGCGCTCCACTCTGCCTTCCGCATCCAGGCCGAACGTCACGTAGGCAGGCTCGATCGTCCGATCCCCGAAGCGGGTGAGGAAGCTGTCGTACTGGAAATGCTCCAGCTTTCCACTCATGCGCGGGGTGGAGCGGAAATCGATCGTCAGCCCCTTCCCGTCCTGCGCCACGACGATGTCGCCGTACCAGGGGTCGCGATAGGTCCCGGCATAGCGCGCGAGCGCCAGCGATGGCCCCGATCCGGCAGGGCTCGCCGCTCCGGCCTTGAAGGCGGCGAGACCGTCGGAAATCTTCTTCGCCTTGGCGGCACGGAACCGGGCAGGCCAGTCCTGCGCCGGCTGGCCGAGATAGTGGTCGAGCAACTCGTACATCAGACCCTGGATCAGTTCGCCGTCCTCGCTGTTGATCTGGATCGAAAAGCCGACGTCCTGTTCGGGCATCAGCACCACCACGGTCTGGAAACCGAAGACGGAGCCGCCGTGCTGGATGATCTTCGCGCCGCGATAGTCCTGCACGATCCAGCCGAGCGCATAGCTCTGGAATTGCGGCTCGCTCGCCGCCAGTTCGGCAGGCCTGGCGTCGATCGGCATCAGCGTTTCAGGACGCCACATTTCGCGCGCCTGCTCCGGGGAGAAGAGTTCGCGACCGTCCGGCAACTTGCCCTGCCCCAGTTGCACGGCGAGCCACTTGCCCATGTCCACCGGACTGACCGC
Organism: Novosphingobium sp. BF6; assembly: GCF_058273105.1. Taxonomy (NCBI): domain Bacteria; kingdom Pseudomonadati; phylum Pseudomonadota; class Alphaproteobacteria; order Sphingomonadales; family Sphingomonadaceae; genus Novosphingobium; species Novosphingobium sp. BF6. Next base: position 1,085,339 of record NZ_CM177776.1, on the reverse strand, counting down.
CAGCCCGCCCGCCGGGGCCGCATTGCGGGCAAGCCCGTCGCGCTCGTCCAGCATTTCCTGACGCCCCGCCCCGCGCAGACCGCCGTCCATGCGCGCATGGGGCTGGGCGCGGTCGGCGCTGGCGAAGCGGTCAGGCTCGTCACTGACCGAATCCGCCATGCCTGCGGGCTTGAAGATATGGTTCTTCACATAGGCTTCCCAGGTCTGCCCGGTCACGTCCTGGATCAGTTGGCCCGCCACCATGTAGAGCACGTTGTCGTAGGCATAGCCGCTGCGGAAACTGGTCGCGGGCTTGATATAGCGCAGGCGCCGGACCGCTTCGGCGCGGGAAAGATTGCTGCGCGGCACGAAGAGCAGATCGCCCGCGCCCAGCCCCAGTCCGGAACGGTGGACCAGCAGGTCGCGGATCGTCATCTCGCGCGTGACCCATGAATCCCACATCTGGAAGCCGGGCAAATGGTCGATGACCTTGTCGTCCCAGGCGATCTTGCCCTGATCCACGAGGGTCGCGAGCGCGGCGACGGTCACCGCCTTGCCGGTCGATCCCGTAGGAAAGATCGTATGCGGCGTCACCGGATCGGCCGAACCCAGCCGTTTCACGCCGTAGCCCTTTGCCAGGACGGTCTGCCCCTGTTCGACGATGGCGATGCCCAGTCCGGGCACGCCGACCTCCTGCCGCAAGGCCTCCACGCGCGCATCGAAGTCAGGCGGTGGCGCCGCGTGAGCGGCGGCGGGGGCAAGCGCGAGAGCGATCAGCAGGGGTTTCATGCAATCTCCGGTTGGGATGTCGCCCGTATATGCCGCCGATGACGGGCCAGTCGGAACAGGCCGAGGGTCAGAAGCGGCAAGACGTAGACGGCGAGGAAGACATAGGCGATCGCCCGGTAGCCCGTGGCAATGAGCGCAACGAGACCGACGCGGTCGGCCACCAGCATGCAGCCGGTCAGGATCACGAGAGCGATGGCAAGGCGCGCCGCATGCCCCAGCGCCGCACCGCGCCGGACATGCCAGGCCTTGGCGATCCGCTCGTTGACGGCATGGACGGCGCCGGTCCCGCTTTCGAGCAGGGCAGCGAAGATCATGATCTGGAACAGCAGATGGAAGGCCGGGCTGCCCAACTTGCCGAGCAGAAAGTCCGAGGGCAGCACTTCGTGCGCGATGCCGGGGTAGAAGGCGATCATGCAGACGAAGAATATCACTGCCGGGGCCATCGCCAGCGGGCCTGCCACCAGTCCGGCCACCACTGCATCGCGGTCGGACGTCATATGGCGCAGCACCGGCAGGATCACGACGGCGCCGATGATGTTGTAGCCGGCGTAAGTCACCCCGCCCAGCACCCAGCCGCCCGCTGCCTCGGAGGCTGGAGCCGGATGCAGGAAACCGTCCCATATGCGGTCACCGAAGGTCGTCAGCGCCAGTACCAGGAACAGGGCATAGACGCCGTAGAGCAGTAACGAGACCCATTTGAAGAGCTGTTCCACCGAGGCATTCCCGAAAGTCGCGAAGAAGCCGATACCCGCCATCAGGGCAAGGGTGCCCGAGATGGCGGGCAGGCCCAGCGTCGCCTCCGCAATCGCACCGGCGGCGGCGCCGAAAACAGCCAGGATCAGGATGATGAAGAGCAGATAGGCGACCTCGAAGATGACCCAGCCCCGCCCGAGCAGCGCCTCGAAGAAGCTGCGGTAGTCCGCGGCGCCGACGGTGCGGGCAAAAAGGAAAGTGCACGCGGCCACGACGCTCCAGATCAGCATGGCCAGCACCATCCCGGCCAAGCCGCCCCAGGCACCGCCCGGCAGGAAGAACTCCGCCAGTTCGCGCCCGGTGGCATAGCCGCCGCCGATGATGACCGCCTTCAGGGCAAAGCCGGGCAGCAGGAAGCGCTGGAACCGGCTCGCCGGCCTTTCCGTGCCGAGGCCGCTCATGCCGGCGCCAGGCTTTCGCGCCCCCAGATCCGTTCGTCGCACCAGGCGGTGCCGTCCTCGTAGCGGATCGCCGGATCGCGGTCGTTCGCCAGGAATATCGGGCCGTCGAGATCGCAGATGTCGCAGACCTGCCCCAACAGGAAGCTCGGCGCCATACTGAGCGTGGAGCCGCCCATGTTGCCCACCATCACGCCAAGCCCGGCGGCGCGGGCGGCGCGGGCGATCATCAGGCCTTCCGTCAGCCCGCCGCACTTGTCGAGCTTGATGTTGACGACATCGAAGCGGCCGACGAGTGCAGGCACATCGTCCAGCGTCAGCGCGCTCTCGTCCGCAGCCAGCGGAATCGGCGACGTATAGCCGTCGAGATCGGCCTCCCGTCCCCGCGCCAGGGGCTGCTCGATCAGCGACACTTTGGCCGCGATCATCGCCTCGACCAGCGCGTCGAGTTCGCCGACGACAAAGCCCTGGTTGGCATCGACGCCCAGCCAGACATCCGGCCGCGCCGCGCGAATGGCGGCGACCCGCGCGATATCGAGATCGAGGTCGCCGGTCAGCTTGACCTTGATCGCCTTGACCGGACCGAAGGCAGTCGCCTTCCGCGCCATGACCGCAGGATCGTCCGCGCCCAGCGTGAATGTGGTAATGACAGGCCGGGGCTGCTCCAGTCCCGCCAATGCCCAGACCGGCTTGCCGGTGCGCTTGGCGTCGAGTTCCCAGAGCGCCGCATCGACGGCATTGCGCGCGCCGCCGGGCGGCAGGATCTTGCGCAGATCCGCACGGCTCGGTCCCGCCTCGATGGCACTGCGCGCACGTTCGAGATCGGCGAGCATCTGCGGCTGGCGGTCGTCCAGATAATAGACGCCGTCGCCCTCGCCTCGTCCGCTATGGACACCGTCGGACAGGGTCACGACCACGCAGTCCAGTTTGTCGAAGACATAGCCCGAAATGCGGAACGGGTTCCTGTATTCCAGGCGCTCGGCCGTCACGCCGAAAGTCAGCGAAGTGGTCATGTCGGAAACTCCAGAAAAGAAGTGTGCAGACCAGGCCTCGCCCGGTCGGCACACGCGTCACCAATTGGCGCCGAAGCTGATGAGGCGGAACGCCAACGCGACCCACAGCATGATCCCGGCCGCAAGCACGATAAGCCCGCTCCACAGCTTGCTCAGCCAGCCGCCGCCACGCGTCCAGGCCGCGCGGGCATTCCAGAGGGCAAGGCCGAGGAAACCGAAGAACAGCAGCAGCCCGGCAATCTGGTTGAACCAGATCAGCGCTCCGGAGGTCTTGACGCCGCCTGCCCGGCTGGCGACGAAAGCCCAACTGCCGAGCAGCAGCGGCACGCCCCAGGCACAGGCGCGCAAGGTGCGGTGGACGGCAAGGTCCCGGCCCGTCCGGTCCAGCTTCACCCCGTACCGGCGACGAACCAGGGCGCCGACCGGCCAGCCCAGCGCGAAGAGCACGATGACCGCCAGCGCCGCAATCGTCGCGGGCTTCAGCCAGGCCGTGTCCTTGTACCAGGCCACGCGGTCCCAGACCATGAACGGCGCGATCGGATCGTAGAAGACGCGCACGGCCCTGCCGTTCTCCACTTTCGCGGCGAAGCGGACACCGTCCTCGCGGGACTGCCAGACGAACGGCGCCACCTCGATCCATTTGCGCGGTGCGCTGCCGATGGTCCGGATATTGGCCACCGCCAGCTTGCCGTCCTTATCGGTGCCGACCCGCATCTGCGTCAGGAAACCCATCATGGCCGCCCAGTTCTCCATGGGCTCGCGGCTGTTGGCATATGTCCCGGCGACCAGCGCTGCGTGTTCGCGCGCGGTCGGCAGGTCCGCCGGGGGAGACCAGGCGGGCGCCGGGAAATAACGATCCGCGAACTGCTTCAACATCGCATCCCGGATCGGGCTGACGGCCTTCTCCTTCCCGCGGCTGTTCATGGAAATGTAGAAGCCGACGTTCTTGCTCGGAAAAAGAACGAGGTTGGAATGGAACAGCTTGGTGTCGCCCGCGTGGGCAATGGCGCTGAGGCCGTTGATCTTCTGCTCGTAGAATCCGAGCATCATGCGGTTGAAGCCGGGAAACGGCTCGTTGGCGGGCGAATGCATGCGCTTTGCCGTCTCGGGCCGAAGCAGCGGGCCGCCATTGTCAAGATGGGCGATCATGAACTTCGCCATGTCCGCGCCGCTGATCGAGGAACTTCCCGCCGGGGCGACGGACACGATCTCGAACGGCTCGGACGCACGCGATCCCAGATCGTAGCCCTTGGCCATGTCTTCGCGCAGTGACGCAGGCAGCGGCTGGCGGAACGTCGCATGCCGCATGTCCAGCCGCTGGAAGATATTGCGCTCCACATAGTCGTCGAACGACAGGCCGCTGACGCGCTGGACGATGTAACCGGCCAAGGCCGTCGCATAATTGGAATAGGCCGGGGTCGATCCCGGCGCAAAGACGCGGTGCGGTGTCCAGCGCTTCACTGCGGACTCCAGCGTGGGCACGTCATCGCGACGGACGATCAGGTCTCTCCCCGCTTCCTCGAAGCCCGCCGTATGCGTCATGATATTGCGCAAGGTGACGGGCTTGCCGTCGAAAGGCGGGATTGTGAAATCGAGATAGCGGTTGATGTCGGCATCGAGGTCCAGCTTGCCCGCCTCGACCTGCTGCATGACCGCGGTCCAGGTGTAGAGTTTCGAGACCGAGCCAGGCCGGAACAGGGTCTTCTCCGGATCGACGGGCTTGCGGGCGGCAACGTCGGCATAGCCGAACCCGCGCTGCGTCAGCACTTTGCCATCCTTGACGATGACCACTACGGCCCCGGCGATGTCGCCCCGGCCCAACGCGTAAGGCATGAAACCATCGAGCCAGGCATCGGCATCCTGCCGGGTCAGTTCATGCCCTGCCCGGACCTCCCGGTTCTGGACCGCAGCCGGAGCGCGAGAAGGCTGCTGCGGCGTCTGGCCCGCCTGCGTTGCGCTGCCCGCAAGCGCCAGCGCAGCCACGGCCAAACATCTCATCCATCGCATGACGCTGCTTCCTTCCCTGGACTTGCAGACCGATCTCGCTCCCATGGGAGGGTCGGCACCGTTTTTATCCTGATTAGGATGTATTTATCTGATTCAGAAAATTGTCAATGGCAATGCTCACCAGGCCAGCGAGGATCGCGCCACGATCATGCTGCTGTGCGAGCGGCGGTAGGGAATGGCATTTGCTGGCAGGGCCAAGGCTTGGCTTCCTTCCGGCCAGCCGTCCCGGACTTCAACCAGAGCGACTTCGACACGGCCGCTCGAACCGCCCGACATGGTCAGGCGAACCGATTCCGTGCCGCTCGCGTGGAAGGCGACCGGCGACCATTCTCCGGCTTTCAGGGTTCCGGAAACCGGCAGGTCCATAAGCCGGAGACCGGTCAGATCCACGCTTGGCCGGAGGTAGATCCGCATGAGGCGACCGCCGTTGCGGTTGGCCGCGACCAGCTCGATGCGGCGCGCCGTTCCGCTTCCGGTCAGGCCCAGCTTCAGCTCCGGCCGGGCGAAACGGACTGGCCTTGCCGCAGCGACCCATTGCCCGTCCCTGGCGAAGGGGACGATCGGTTGGAGCCTCGGCACTCCGCCATCCTGCGTAAGGACACGGCGAACCCAACCCGCGCGATCGAGCTTGCCGCCGACCCATTGGGCGCGGCCCCTGTCGATGTCATCGAGATGAAAGACCTCGACCATATCGGGCGTCTCTGCCGTGGGTGCACGCGCCTTGATCGTGACGCCGATGCAGAGAGCAATGCCGAGGACGACGCAAAGCGCCCCGGCTCGCGACAAATGGCCTGCCGACCAAAAGAGAGGCATCAATGCCAGCAACGTCACCAGAATGAAGGGCGCGATCACTGCGGGCAGGCTCGCGCCGATCATGAGGAAGAAATCATGGCCCGACCGCGCCATCAACCCGGCGACCAGAACAGCGGGCAGCACCGCGAGCACCTGTCTTGACGGCCGCATGATCCGCTCCGGTGCCAGCAGCACGAAGGCCAGCGAGGGAAGCAAAAGCAGCAGGGGCCAGACCAGGACATGGGCTCCGTGCGGAAGGAAGACCTGCAAGGCCAGCGCCATCAGGCCAAGCATCGCGGCGGCCCCGGCGAACCATCCGCCAAGTCGCGCCGGTCGCCTCATTCCCGCGAATGCCAGAAGCATCGCCGTTACCGAAAGGCCGAAGGGAACCCAGTTCGACTTGCCGAGCAGGGACGCCAGCAGGCCGGCCAGGCAAAGTCCCGCCATGGCGAGCCATGGCCGCCCCGTGACTGCGGCATGGAGAAGCAGCAGGCCGGTCCCGAACCCCAGGAAAACGGCGGCCGCGAGTAGCCAGCCGAACTGCCCGATCAGCGCATAGGGCGAAGCTGCCTCACCCACGGCAAGGACGATGACGCGCATGGCCAGCATCAGCGCGGTCACGATCCCGACCTGCAAGACCAGCAATCCGCCCGCCCCTGCCAAAGTCTCGCGCCACCCGATCGTACGGCGCCTGAAAGCGATCGTCAGGATCGCCCCAATGCCGCCTACCGCGACAAGCGCCAGCACCCAGCCCAGCCAGATCGGATAGGTTACCAGATGAAGGCCGAAGAGGTCGGCGAAGACCTTGTCCTTTTGCGGCTGTTCCAGCGTTTCGGCCTGGGCGAGCGCGCGTACGACGGGCAGAACCTGGTCTCCCATGTGCTGGAGACTGCCCGCGTTGAGCCGCTCCGGTGTCGACAGCATCGTGTGATAGGCCATCTGGTGGCCGAGGAAGGCGAAGTTCATTCCCGGCAGGCCCTTGTCGAGCGCCGCCGTCAGGTCGGTATCGTTCGGCATCCGCTTGTAGACCGTCACCAGCAGCGAATCCGCCGCTGGTGAAGGAACCGCGCGCCGGTAGAGATCGATCAGTCCGGCATTTCCGGGGCTGGTCTGGAACATCAAGGCCCGGCCGCTATCCCCGCGCGCTTCCAGATTGACCACCACGCCGATCGAATTGCGCAAGGGATCGGATGCGAAAAAGGCGGTCGAGCCCAGGAGGCCCGCCTCTTCGCCATCGGTAAACAGGAAGATCACCGTGCGGCGCTGCGGCCCGGACGCCTTGAGCGCGCGGGCCACTTCCAGCGCCACGGCCACGCCCGAGGTATCATCGCCCGCCCCCGGAGAAAGTGCGGCGGTGTCGTAATGTGCCATCAGCAGGACAGCCGGCAGGGCCGGATCGGAACCCTTCAGTTCTCCCACCAGGTTGCGCATGCGCCCGGCAATCAAGGCATCGCCCAGATAGCGTCGCGCCGAAATGGCGACTTCGGAGCGAACCTGCGGATCGAGTCCCAAGGCCGTCATGCGTTCGGTCAGATAGCGACGGGTCTCCTCGATTTCCGCCGATCCCGTCGTATGGGGACGCACCGCGATCGACCGCACGTCGCGCATGGCCCGGTCGGCGGAGAACTGGGTTGCACGCGTATCCACGGGCTGCGAGGACGGCAGCCGGTTCGCCAGCCCTCCCAATGCAGCCCCCACAGCGATCACGAGGGCAACCAGCAACCACCGCATGGCTGGGCTGGAAGACGAGACGGGACCCATCACCGGCATATCTCCAATATGAGAATTTTTTCGTTATGGTTATTTGTTCTCATATTTTGAAAATATTGCAACCGGCCAATGCGCTCCGAACCGGCGTGTTCGATTACCCTGCGAGAATGAGCGCGGGAGCCTCGATCAGCGTCTTGAGGTCCTGCGCGAAGCTGGCGGCGTCCCAGCCGTCCACCACGCGGTGGTCGCAGGACATCGAGATATTCATGATCTTGCGCTTCTCGATGCGTTCGGTGCCGTCCGCGCCCTTCACGAACATCGGCCGCTCAACGATGCGGTTCGGACCGATGATCGCCACTTCGGGACGGTTGATGACCGGCGTCGTCGCCACCCCGCCCATCGGCCCGAGCGAGGTAACGGTGATCGTCGAACCCGAAAGCTCGGACGACTTGGCCGAGCCGTCCCGCGCCGCCTGCGCCAGACGGCCGATCTCGGTGGCGAGTTGCCAGAGATTGCGGTCCTGGGCATCGCGGATCACCGGGACCATCAGCCCCGCCGGGGTCTGCGCCGCCATGCCCAGATGCACCGAGCCGTAGCGCGTCACCACGCCCGCCTCGTCGTCGTAATGCGCGTTGAGCATCGGGTACCTGGGCAGCAGCTTACAGATCGCGGTGATGAGGAACGGCAGCATCGTCAGCTTGGGACGCCCGTCCACATTGGCCCCCCTCCCCGCATTGAGCTGCGCGCGGGTTTCCTCCAGCGCCGTCACGTCGAATTCCTCGACATAGGCGAAGTGCGGGATCTGGCGCTTGGATGCGGCCATGTTCTCGGCGATGCGGCGGCGCAGGCCGATCACGCGGACCTGCTCGTCCTGGCCCTTGCGTCCCGCGGGCTGGAAACCGCCCGCGGCATTGTAGGACAGGAAGGCATCGAGATCGGAATGACGCAGGCGGCCGTCCTCGGCCGGGCGCACTTCGCCAAGGTCGATACCGAGATCGGCGGCGCGCTTGCGCACGGCCGGGCTGGCCATGACTTTTGCGTGGGGGGCTGAGGGTTTTGGCGTGGGCGTGGGTGCGCGGGCTTCGACAGGCTCAGCCTGAGCGGGGGTGGAGGAATGTGCGGAGGTTGTAGTGGTGCCGGATTTCACAACATCCGCTCGTGCTGAGCCTGTCGAAGCACCGGCCACCGCGCTTTCCACACGCGCCACATCCCCGGCGTCGGGCGTTTCCGCCTCGATCCGTTGCTCGATGACTTCAGCCCTCGGCGCCGGCCCGCGATCGACTTCGTTCCCCGCGCCTTCAACCTCGATCACCGCCAGCGGCGAGCCGATGGCGATGACATCTCCTTCGGCACCCGCCACTTCGACGACCACGCCCGAAACCGGGCTTTCCATCTCGACCGTGGCCTTGTCGGTCATCATGTCGGCCAGACGGCCGTCCTCTTCGACCCTGTCCCCGATCTTGACGTGCCAGGCGACGATCTCGGCCTCGGCGATACCTTCGCCGATGTCCGGCAGGCGGAATGTGAAACGACCCATCACTTGTTCTCCATCACGCGGCGCAAGGCCGCGCCGATCCGGGCCGGACCCGGAAAGTAATCCCATTCGAAGGCATGGGGATAAGGCGTATCCCATCCGGCGACCCGCTCCACCGGCGCTTCGAGATGATAGAAGCAGCGCTCCTGCACCAGCGAGGACAGTTCGCCGCCGAACCCGCCGAACCGCGAGGCCTCATGGACGACGACGCAGCGCCCGGTCTTTCTCACCGAGCGGACGATCGCGTCGATATCGAGCGGGACGATGGAGCGCAGGTCGACGACTTCGGCATCGATGCCCGTGTCCTCCACCGCCGCCAGCGCGACGTGCACCATGGTGCCGTAGGCCAGGATCGTCGCGTCCTCGCCCTCGCGCGCGATCCGGGCTTCGCCCAGCGGCACGCGGTAGTGGCCCACCGGAACCTCGGCATCGGCATGCCCGGCCCATGTCGCCAGTTCCCGCTCGTGGCGCCCATCGAAAGGACCGTTGTAGAGGCGCTTGGGCTCCAGGAAGATCACCGGATCGTCGCATTCGATGGCTGCTATCAGCAGGCCCTTGGCATCGTAGGGCGTCGACGGGATCACCGTCTTGAGCCCCGTGACATGGGCGAAGATCGCCTCCGGGCTCTGGCTATGGGTCTGACCGCCGAAGATGCCGCCGCCGTAAGGAGAGCGCACCGTGATCGGCGCCCAGAATTCCCCTCCGGAGCGATAGCGCAGGCGCGCCGCTTCGGACACGAGCTGGTCGTAGGCCGGAAGGATGTAGTCCGCGAACTGGATCTCCGGCACCGGCCGAAGCCCCTGCGCGCCCATGCCGATGGCGGCGGCAATGATCCCGCCTTCCGAGATCGGCGTATCGAAACAGCGCTTCGCGCCGTGATGCGCCTGAAGGCCGTCCGTCGCCCGGAATACGCCGCCGAAATAGCCGACGTCCTCACCGAACACGAGCACATCCGGATCGCGCGAAAGCATGACGTCCAGCGCATCGTTGATCGCGCGGATCATGTTGAGTTCGGCCATCGCTCAGGCCCCCGCTTCGTGCCGCTGTTCGATCAGGCGCCAATCCGGTTCCGCGAACACGCCTTCGAACATCTCCGCCAGCGGCGGCTTGGACCTGCCGAGCGTGCCGACAGCCTCGCCCGCCCGCACGGCCGCGCGCACTTCGGAATCGAGTTCGGCAAGCAAGGCCTCGTGCAGCCCGGCATCCCATTCGCCGAGGCGGACAAGATGCTGGCGAAGCCTTTCGACCGGATCGCCGAGCGGCCAGCTTTCTCCTTCCTCCCGCGGCCGATAGCGGGTGGGATCATCGCTGGTGGAGTGCCCGGCCACCCGATACGTGAAGAACTCTATCAGCGTTGCGCCCTTGTTGGCGCGGGCGCGCTCGGCGGCCCACTGCGTGGCGGCAGCCACTGCCAGGAAGTCGTTCCCGTCGACGCGCAGCCCCGGCAGGCCGTAGCCGATGGCCCGACCGGCAAAAGTCGTGTTCTCGGTTCCCGCAAGGCCGGCAAAGCTCGAAATCGCCCATTGGTTGTTGGTCACTGCGAAGATGACCGGCGCGCGGTAGACGGCCGCGAATGTCAGGGCTTCGTGGAAATCGCCTTCCGCCGTGGTGCCCTCGCCGGAATAGGCCAGCGCGATGCCGTCCTGCCCGCGATAGGCCGATGCCATCGCCCAGCCCACCGCATGGCCGAGCCGGGTGCCGAGATTGCCAGAGAGCGAATAGAACCCATAGTCGCGCGCCGAAAACAGGATCGGCAACTGCCGTCCACGCAGGGGATCGTCCGCGTTGGAGAAGATCTGGTTGACCATGTCCACGAGCGGATAGCCCCGCGCATGGAGCCAGCCCATCACCCGGTAGGTGGGAAAGCACATGTCGCCGGACTCGAGCACCAGAGCCTGCGCCGCCGGAATGGCCTCCTCGCCGGTTGACTTCATGTAGAAGCTGGTCTTGCCTTGCCGGTGGGCACGGAACAGCCGGTCGTCGAAGGCGCGGGTACGGAGCATGGCGCGCAATCCCCTGCGCATCAGGTCGGGCGAAAGTTCGGGCTTCCACGGCCCTACCGCCTGACCATCCTCGTCCAGCACGCGGATGAGTTCGAACGGCAGGTCGCGCATGTCCGCCGCATTGCCGAGTGGATCGGGGCGGCGAACGAGACCGGCTCCAGGAATGTCCAGATGATCGAAAGTGGCGGCATCCCCCGGCCGCGCGGACGGCTCCGGAATATGCAGATCGAGTGGTGGCCGGTTCGCCATGGTTACCCTTCCCCTTGGTCAGGCCTGGCAAGCTAAGGCGCGAACCTGGGAAAATCCTGTTCTAAATTTCTCATTTATGGCTATAAAACGAAAATCTTGTTCTAAAATCACTTCAATATATAGGATTTACTTCCAATCCGGTGCAGGCGATCAGGAATCGAAGAATGGACGATATCGACCGCAAGATATTGCGAAGCTTGCAGGACCATCCCGAAATGCCGCTCGCCGACCTTGCGCCGCTGGTAGGTCTTTCGCAGACGCCGTGCTGGCGACGCCTCAAGAAACTGGAGAGCCAGGGCACCATCCGGGGCCGCGCCGTGCTGCTCGATCCCGCCATGCTGGGGCTGACGGTCAACGTCTTCGCCTATATCAAGCTCAAGTCGCACGACGAGGCCACGCTGGAAGCGCTGGAAAGCGCGGTCGAGAAGCATTCGGAAATCATCGAATGTTTCTCGATGAGCGGCGACAGCGACTACCTCCTGCGGGTCATCGTCGCCAGCGTCGAGGCCTACGAACGCTTCCTGAAGCGCGAACTTCTGCATCTGCCCGGCGTCGGTTCGATCAACTCGAGCTTCGCCTTGAAGCGCGTCAAGGAAACGACCGTCCTGCCGATATGACGGGCATTCTGGAAAAATTTTCCAAAACAGTTGAAATTCTCTGATTGGAAAATATCATTCCCCGATCTGGTGCCGAGTCTCACCCGGGCAAAGGCCGGGAGATATCCGTCACCGCCGGAAGGAGAGGATGAGGCCGTATCGCCCCGCCCTCCTCCAAGGGGGAATGCTTGATGATTCAACGGCCTTATCGATCGGCGCCCGCCGCCCCGTCATCCCTGCTTTGTCAGGCGGGGAAGGCGATCTGATGTCGTCCCTCAAGCTCGGTGCCTCGATCGAGACGCTTCTTCTGGCCGAACCTTTCCGTATATCGGGCCGCGAGATCGACCGCGCGGAAGTGATGGTCGTCACGTTGGACGACGGCCGTCATCTGGCGCGCGGCGAGGCGAGCGGCGTCTATTACGTGGGCGACGATATTCCGCAGATGCTGGCCTGCCTGGAAGACGCCCGCAGCGAGATCGAAGCCCATCCCCCGCGCAATGTGCTGCGCGCGATCCTGCCGTCAGGCGGCGCGCGCAACGCCGTGGATGCCGCGCTCTGGGATCTGGAAGTGCGTCGATCCGGTCGCCCCGCGTGGGAACTGGCCGGACTTGCCGTTCCAGTTCCCCTGAAGACGACTTTCACCATAGGCGCCGACACGCCCTCGGAAATGGCCCTGCGTGCACGGCGTCATTCCCAGGCGCGCGCGATCAAGATCAAACTGACCGGCGATCTTGCTCTCGACATTGCACGGGTCAAGGCCATCCGCGAAGCCCGCCCCGAAGTCTGGCTTGGCGTCGATGCCAACCAGGGTTTCGCCATCGGCGATCTCGAAGCGCTGGCCGCCGCGATGGTCGAGGCCGGGGTCTCGCTGATCGAGCAGCCGCTGGCGCGAGGGAACGAGGCGGATCTGGATGGATTCAACTCCCCCATCCCGATCGCGGCCGACGAAAGCGCCCTCACGCCAAACGACCTGCCGAAACTGAAAGGCCGGTTCGACGTGGTCAATATCAAGCTGGACAAATGCGGGGGTCTTACCGAAGGCTTGGCCATGGCTGCCGCCGCGCGGGAGGCGGGGTTTGGCGTCATGGTCGGCTGCATGGTCGGCAGCAGCCTGGCCATGGCGCCCGCCTTCCTGCTCGGTCAGGTCTGCGATCTCGTGGATCTCGACGGACCGTTGTTTCTTAAGCAGGATCGCAAGCCGGGCGCTCTCTACGAAAACGGCATGATCCACTGCGACGAAACCCTTTGGGGCCATCCATGAACAGCTTCGGCGCGAACGGGTAAGAGACATGCACGGAAACCCCGCGAGCACGGCGCCTTCGCGTAACTTGTTCGGCCAGCCTCCGGGGTTGACCGTCCTGTTCCTCACCAACATGTGGGAGCAGTTCTCCTACTTCGGCATGCGGGCGCTGCTGGTCTATTACATGACCCGGCAACTCATGCTGGGGCAAGTGCAGGCCTCGTTCGTCTACGGAGCCTACACGGCCTGCGCCTATTTCACCCCGATCCTGGGCGGGATGATAGCGGATCGCTGGCTGGGCAAGCGCCGCGCGGTCATGCTCGGCGCCACGATCATGGCTGCCGGCCACTTCATGATGGCCTTCGAACCGCTGTTCTATGTCGCTCTCGCCACGATCGCGCTGGGCAACGGCCTGTTCCTGCCCAGCCTGCCGAGCCAGATCAACGACCTCTACGCGCCGGGCGACCCCCGACGCGGCTGGGCCTACAATGTCTATTACCTGGGCATCAACATCGGCGGCTTCCTGGCCCCGCTCATCTGCGGAACGCTGGGCGAGATCTACGGCTGGCACTACGGTTTCGGAGCGGCGGGTATCGGCATGTTCGTCGGCTTGCTGATCTATCTTTTCGGCCAGCGCCACCTGCCGCCCGAGCGCCTCTCTCTCCCCCGGACGCAAGGCGATGCACAGGTCAGCCCCGGCAACGAACGCCGCATCTGGGTGGTGCTCGCCGCCGTGGGTCTGTGCGTAACGGTGTTCCGGGGCGCCTATGAGCAAGTGGGCAATACCGTCGCGCTCTGGGCCGATAGCGGGATCGACCGCCAGTTCGGCAGCCTGACGATCCCGATGACCTGGTTCCAGGCGCTCAACCCCCTGCTGGTAATGATGCTGACGCCGCCACTGCTTTCCGTATGGCGCAAGCGCGCGGATGCGGGGCAGGAGGCCGCCCCGGCGCGGCGCATGACGCAAGGCGCGCTGATCGTGGCGCTGGCCTATGCGCTGCTGGCGATCGTCTCATGGCAGGCGGGCAACGATCGCGCCGACTGGCTCTGGCTCGTCGCCTTCTTCGTCCTGTTCACGACGGGCGAATTGTTCATCCTGCCCACTGGCCTCGGCCTTTTCGCGCGACTCGCCCCCCCGCGCCTCGGCGCGACGACAGTGGCTGCCTGGTATCTTGCGATCTTCGCGGGCAGTCTCAGCGCGGGTCTGGTCGGCATGCTGTGGAGCCGGATGGAGCCAGGCGCCTACTTCTCCCTGCTCTCCGCCATCGCCGTCGTCGCGGCCGTGCTTCTGTATCTTCTTGATCCCGCCGTCCGCCGCGTGGACCGGTCCTGGACTGTCTGACAACCTCATCGCGGCGGAAACGCGGTGCCGGTTTTCATTTCTCAGGCGCAGACCTGGTACGCAAGCTGTCGTTCTGCCGTTGCCGACGTGCGCGCTCGAACAGGTGGACAGGCCCCGTGATGGCCTGCAATAGAGCGAGGCGCCCCCACCTTTGCTACGCCCGTAGAGAGCTCCTTTACCGTGATCATACCGAATCGCCTGTTGCCACGACATATCCGCGTGGCGCTACGCCGGCACGGTCCGGAAGCGCTGGTCTGGCGGCGCCGGGTCGCGATCGTGGGAGGGGCCATTCTCGTCGGTCTCGTAGCGTTGGTGTTCGCAGAGATGGCAGACCGCGCAAACGCCTTGTTCCACCTCTTCGCGGACCGTTGGTGGTGGGCGCCGCTGATCGCGACGCCGGCGGGTTTTGCCATCATCGCCTGGCTTACCTTGCGCTTTGCCCCTCTGGCGAAAGGGTCCGGCATTCCGCAGGTCATGGCCGCGACCAAGAACCCGGAAGGATCGCTTGCGACATTGGTGTCCGCCCGCGCGGCAGTCGCGAAGTTCTTCCTGACGATCGGCGGTCTGCTGGTCGGCGCTTCGGTCGGGCGTGAAGGACCGACGGTTCAAATTGCCGCCGCCATCATGGGCCGCATGCACCGCGTGCTGCGCGTCCCGTTGCGGTCTTCGGTCTACATTGCAGGCGGCGCGGCGGGCGTTGCAGCCGCATTCAACACGCCGCTTGCCGGTGTCGCCTTCGCCATCGAGGAACTGGCGGCAGCGTATGAGCAGCGTATGACGCTGCTTGTCATGGCCGCCGTGCTGATTGCGGGCATGGTCAGCCTGGGGATCGCCGGCGACTACATCTATTTCGGCGCCATGCGGCAGACCCTTGGGTTCCAGCAGGCCCTTGTTGCCACGCCGGTTGCGGGAATTCTTGGCGGTATCGCCGGCGGAGCGTTTTCGCGCCTCATGCTTTCGGCGGGTACAACGTCAATACGGCCGATGGTCTGGCTTCGCGCCCACCCGATCCTGTTTGCGACGCTGTGCGGCGCGATGGTCGCCGTGCTCGGCGTCTCGACCGGGCTGACCTGGGGGACCGGCTACGATACCGCCCATGGCATCATCGCGGGCAATGCCGTACCGATCTGGTTCGGCGCCGCCAAGTTCGTCACGACTCTGGCGACAGCGGTTTCCGGCATTCCCGGTGGCATCTTTGCGCCGTCGCTTTCTATCGGCGCCGGCATCGGCGATCTGCTGCGCGGAGTTTTTCCCGGCTATCCCTCCGGAGCCATCGTGCTCCTTGGAATGGTCGCCTACTTTACGGGCGTCGTCCGGGCGCCTCTCACGGCCGTCATCATCATTTCGGAGACGACCGCAAGCCGGGGGCTTATGATGCCTCTCCTGGCCTCGGCGCTGATCGGCGATTTTGCGGCCCAATTTGTCTGCAAGGAAAAGCTCTACCACGGATTGTCGCAGCGCTTCCTGTCGAAAGCGGGGTAGCGGCGGCCGGTCCGGGTTTCGAAGGCTGCCCCATGGCAATGCACAGGCTTCAGGAAGCTGCCAAGCCTGTACGAACAAAGCGTCGATCATGTGCTGTTCATGCCCCCATGCTAGCATCGCTTGGGTTTCGGCAAAGGATCGTTCGATGCTGATTGTGAACGCACCTGACCTCAGCGACCGCGATGTCACTGACCATGGCCTCTACATTAGACGGCGGCAGTTTATTGCCGGTGTCGCGGGCCTCGGCCTCGCCGCATGCAGCGGAAGCAGCACGGCGTCAGCCGCGGCGCTCAAGTTCAGGCCCAACCGAATGCCCATCGACGAAGCCAGGACGCCGCTTGGCGATGTGACCGGCTACAACAACTTCTACGAGTTCGGGACCGGCAAGGAAGATCCGGCGAAATATGCGGGAATGATGCGTACCCGCCCCTGGACCATCGTGATCGACGGTCTTTGCGACCGGCCCGGTCGCTACGCCATCGACGATCTCATCAAACGCTTTCCGTTGGAAGAACGGATCTATCGCATGCGCTGCGTCGAGGCATGGTCGATGGTAATCCCATGGGTAGGATTTCCCCTCGCCAGCCTTATCAAGGCGGTTGGCCCCCAAAGCGGGGCGAAATTCGTCGCTTTCGAAACGCTGCGCGATCCGCGCCAGATGCCGGGGCAGAGAGGCTCCGTGATCCAGTGGCCCTATCGCGAAGGCTTGCGCCTAGACGAAGCGCTTCATCCGCTTACCTTGCTCGCGGTCGGGCTTTATGGCCAGACCCTGCCCAACCAGAACGGCGCGCCGATCCGGCTGGTGGTTCCCTGGAAGTACGGGTTCAAGGGGATCAAGTCGATCGTACGCATCCGTTTCACCGACCGGCGCCCGCAGACCAGTTGGCAGATGCTGGCCCCGCGCGAATACGGGTTCTATGCCAATGTGAATCCTGCCGTGGATCATCCGCGCTGGTCGCAAGCGAAAGAGCGCCGTATTGGCGAGTTCTTTCGCCGCAAGACCTTGCCTTTCAACGGCTATGGCGAGCAGGTGGCGGGTCTCTATCGCGGGCTCGACCCGCGCCAGCTTTACTGATGGGGCGGGAAAGGCGACCCATCCGCGCGCATGTGGAATCTGCACTTGTCTGGCTCCTGTGCGCGGCCCCGTTGCTGCTGATCCTGGCGTGGGGCTTCACCGGCGATCTTACCGCCAATCCGGTCGAGTTCGTGCTGCGCGACCTTGGGCTTTGGAGTCTGCGCTTCCTGTGCCTGACACTGGCGGTAACGCTGCTCGCCAAGTATGGCAGGATGCCGCGCCTGATGCGCTATCGGCGCCGTATCGGTCTATGGGCCTTCGCCTATGTCACCCTGCATCTTCTGACCTACGTGGTGATCGCCCACGAATTTGACTGGGCCGAAATCGCAACCGACATCGCCAAACGCCCCTACATCACCATCGGCATGGGTGCCTTTGCCTTATTGGTTCCCCTTGCCGTGACGTCAGCCAATGCAGTGCGGCGCAAGATGTCGCCGAGAGCTTGGCGAAGACTTCACCGCCTGGTCTACCTGATAGCGATCATGGGAGTGATCCATTATTTCCTGCTGGTGAAGGCCGATACCAGCAGCCCTCTGCTCTATGGGGGAATCGTGCTTGTCCTGTTGGCTGCGCGGATGCCGTCAGGGTCTCTTTTCAAAAGCGCGGTGAACCGTCCTGTTCAGCGATAGCCTGTCGAGAAATGAGGCACACCGCAGCTGGGAACCGAAATCGGCGGCGGAATGACCGGGATTGGTCCGTGTTGATGGGCGCGGCCTTAGCGTCACGGACATAGAGGTCGATTGCGCGCCTGTACGCGGCAACCGCCCTGCCTCGATCCACGCTCTTCGGCGTCTGGAGATCGACCTTTGGAAGCCGTCATCCCGGCGTCGCCGGGTTGGAAGATATTGCTCCGATGGCCGGGTCGGTGACAGGAAGCCAAGTCCCTTCGACCCGGCCCGCCAGTCTGCGTCTGAAATCGGGGTACGCTGGCTGGTATATCGCAAGATCATACCAACCGCCGGTGGCTTCAAGGCTCCAACGACACGAGCCGCCTTCGGCAGGCAACGCACATGGCTGGTGATGCTGGGCATATGCAAGAGGCTCGATCCGCCAGGCGCCGTTACCGGGTGCCACGGCGATGCGAAATGCACCCTCGGCGGCGCTCCAATCCAGCTTTTCAGTCTGATGGGCGGTTTCCCGAGTGCCGATGAATTCCCGATGGAACCCGGCGGGGCCACGGACCCACAGGTCATACCGGCCATCCTTTGCCGCCAGTGGCCATTCGCCCCTGAGCGTCTGCCCCGGCGTCACCGTGTATCGGCGGGGAATGGCGGCAAGATCGAGGCGATTATAGACGTGAAAAACCGCGCCCATGATTCCTTGTGTCGAGAAATCCAGGGCTATCGTGCTTTTCTCCAAGTCGATGGCGTCGCTGACTTCCAGAGCATAGCCGAGAGGGCGTGATCGGCGCAGACCGCTGGCCTGAACCGGGCGAACGCCGTTATCGGGTGCGGCTGGGTCGGGTTGGCCGACTATGGCCCGCGCCCGGTCGCGCATTTCGACGGTTGCCGGCAGTCCTGCCCGCTCGCGATTGGGATGCGCGAAGTCGAAAGCTCGGGTAAGGTCGCCGCAGATCGCGCGCCGCCAGGCGGAAATGTTGGGCTCCATCACCCCGAAACGCGTCTCGATGAAGCGCAGGATCGACGTGTGGTCGCACACTTCGGAATGGACCCATCCCCCCCGCGACCAGGGCGACAGGATGTAGGTCGGAACCCGGGGGCCGAGGCCATAGGGACGGCCGCGATAGACCTGCTCGTCGCCTGCGGCCCAGTCGCTTTCGATCCGGTGGTATTCGCCGTCGGTGGAGACGGTGCTGGCGCCTGCGAAACCACCCGGCAGAGCCGGATCGGGCGATGGCGGGGCCGGAGGCGGGACATGATCGAAGAAGCCGTCGTTTTCATCGAAAGTGACGAACAGAACCGTTCGCGCCCAGACTTCAGGATCGGCGGTCAGCGCATCGATGACCTGGCTGGTATAGGCCGCGCCCTGAGCCGGGCTCGATGGGCCGGGATGTTCCGAACCTTCCGCCGTGCCGACGATCCAGGAAACTTGCGGCAACCGGCCGCCCAGCACGTCCTCTCGCAGCTGGCCGAGGGTGCGGGTCGTCAGGGCCTTGTCGCGCAAGGCCGCGCGAGAGCCCGGGTCTCCGCGAAAGGCAGCGCGATATTGGGTGAAGTTGGCGAGCGGATTGTCGCCGAAGTTGTCGGCCATGTCCTGATAATGGCCCCAGATCACTCCGGCATCCTCAAGGCGCTCGGGATAGGTCTTCCACCAGAAACGAGGATGGGCGCTTTCCGGCTTGCCCAGGTCGTCGTCCACGTTGTCGATCGCCGGGCCGCCCGCCAGCGCGTAGGGATCGTTGGTGCCGGTCCAGAGGTAGAGCCGGTTGCTATTCGTCCCGGTCTGGATCGAGCAATGATAGGCATCGCAAAGCGTGAAGGCTTCGGCCATGGCCCATTGGAAGGGAATGTCTTCCTGTGTGTAGCAGGCCATGGAACGCTCGGTCTTCGCTTCCGGCCAATGGGCCATGCGCCCATGATCCCATGCTGCCTGCGCGTTCGGCCAATGATGCGGCGTGCCCTTCATCCGCATCAGGTCGAAATTCTCCCGCGTCGAAAGATGGAAGGGCCGGATTACGCGCGGATTGGCCGTGCTGCCGTCGCGCTGGTCCCACACGTTCATCGGCGAGCCGTCGGGCGCCGGTGGGACGGGAATGGGAAAACGATCCCCGAAGCCGCAAACGCCCGGCATCGTTCCGAAATAGTGATCGAAGCCCCGGTTCTCCTGCATCAGGATCACGATGTGCTGAACGTCTTCGATCGTGCCCGAGCGCCGCGCCGCCGGGATCGCCGCCGCGCGGGCCAGCGCTGCCGGCAGCCCGGCCAGAGCGGCGGCACCCAGGCCGCGATGGAGAAGCGAACGACGGTCGAGGGGCATCGGGGGATTCCTTGGGCGGTCTTTGCACGGCAGCGATAGTGGAAGGTCCGGCCATCGGCAGACGGCCGGACCTTGCGGACTTACGGCAGCTTCAGGGCATCGCGGATGATGTAGAACATGTCGGTCTGGTCCAGCAGGCCGGAGAAGTTCGCGGCGTGCGGACCGTAAGCGGCGACGCGAAGCTGGGTGCCGGTGTGGCCCTGCGAACCGCTTTCGGCCGTGCCGTAGCTGACGGTCATCACCCCGCCTTCGCGCGTGTTGAGCGCGGCGGTCAGGCCCGGTGCATGGCTGCCGTTGGCGATGATCTGGCTGCTATGGGCGTGGTCGGCCGTCACGATCACCAGCGTATGGCCGTCGGCTTTCGCGAAGGCCAGCGCCGCCTGCACGGCCTCGTCGAGATCGACGGTCTCACCGATCTGGCCACAGGGATTGGCGGCATGGTCTTCCTTGTCGATGGACGCGCCTTCAACTTGCAGGAAGAAGCCCCTGGGATTGCGGCCGAGCAGGTCGATCGCCTTGCGCGTCATGGTGGCCAGCGTCGGAATGTCGGCAGTGCGCGCCTCGTTGACCTCGCAGGTAATCGCCGGCTTTTCGAGATTACCGTGGAGGCTGGCCTTGGGGCCTTTCCAGCGCACCGGCATGTCGCCTTGCGAAAACAGGCCGAGCAGCGGCTGCTTCTGGTTCGCCGCCGCGACCTGTTCGAGTTCGGCGGCATTGCGGACCAGCCGGAAGCCGCGCGCCTGGGCTTGCGCGTTAAGCGTCTTGCCCTTCCACTTCCCGGCGCGGGCGATCTCGCCGAACGCCGCCGCACCGCCGCCGAGGGTGACATCGGGGCGCGTGTCGAGAAGCTGCTCCGCGATCGATCCCAGGCCGCCGTTCTCCAGCGCATTGGTCGGACAGGCGGCGCTGGTCGCGGTGGGGCCGAAGCACTTGCGCTGGGTCACATGCGCGACTTGTGCCGCCGGGGTGGCGTCCTCGATCTCGGCAGTGGAAACGTCGCCCGTCGCCAGGCCCGCCGCCTTGGCGCGCGCCAGCAGCGAGGCGTGGGGCTTCTCCGCGATGTCCACCCCGATGGCGCCGTTGTAGCTCTTCACGCCGGTGGACCAGGCCGTGGCGGAAGCGGCGGAATCGGTGACGTAGTTCGGCTTGCCGGTTTCCTTGTCGAGCGAATAGTGCGTGTACTGGCCGGTGAAGGGCAAAGCGTCGATACCCTTGAAGAAACCGCCTGCGCCTTCGGCATAGTTGCGGGCCAGGGTGATCTCGGAATCGCCCATGCCGTCGCCGATCAGCAGGATCACGTTGCGCACCTCGCCTTCGACGTTCAGGCGGCGATAGAGATCGGCCATGTCGCCGCGCAGGCGGCGCGCACCGCCCGGTTCGCGCGGATCGCCGGAAGCCACGCGGGCCAGGTCGTCAGGGGAGGCCGCGGTCTGGGCGATCGCCGGAACCGCGCCTGCAAAAGCAAGGAGCGCCGGGACGAGGAGACGGTATTTCATGATCGAACTCACACAGGAATAGACAGATATCGGGTCAGGGCGGAGCACGGCGCCGTTGGGGGACGCCGTGCTCCGTGTCACCGCCTTAGAAGGCGAATTTGACAGTCATGAGAGCAGTCGTGCCGGAATCGACGACGTCCGAGAGGGCCAGCGTGTCCCGCCCGATATGCGCCCAGTAGGTATAGGCGCCGAAGAGGTTCGCCACCGACAGGTCGGCGCGGATGCCGCCGCCGAAGTCGTATCCGGCATGGAGGTCCACCGTCTGGATCGGACGGATCCAGGTGTCGTCCCAGGTGCCGAGGCCGAGCGAATTGTAGCTCGACACGTATTCGCCGCTGTAGTGGTAGATCATGTCGATGCTGAACTTGCCCTGCTCCCAGAACAGCTGCGCATCGCCGAGGATCGCGGGCGCATTCTGGATACGCTTCTGCACGCCGTCGCCGATATTCACCTTGGTCCACTGGCGGGTCAGGCTGCCGCCGATACCGAAGCCGCCGAGCAGGCCCGGCGCCTCGGTGAACTTCTTGCGGAACTGCATTTCCAGACCGTAGACGTCGCCAGATCCGCCGTTCTGCGGCATGATGGTGATGACGTTGTTGTCCGGCAGCTCGTTGCCGTTCACATAGCCGCTGCCGTTGTCGTAGAGATAGTTGCGAAGGTGCTTGTAGTAGCCGCCGAGGCTCAGATAGCCGCTCGGCGTGATCTTCCACTCGGCCGAGAGGTCGACGTTGAGCGACTTGACCGGCTTCAGGTTGGGGTTGCCCATCGTGATCGTCGTGGTGGTATCGCCCACGCTGACTTGCGAGCCGCCCCCGAGCTGAACGAAGGCGGGGCGGGTATAGGACCACCAGACGGAGCCGCGATAGACGCTGTCCGAGGTGGGCCGGTAATTGACGAGCAGGCTGGGCAGCAGCTCGTTGTACCGGGTGTGGTTGGTCTCGAAGTTACCCGTCACCGGATTGCCGTCGGCATCGCTGCGGCGCACCCAGTAGGTGTTGTCGATCGAGGTATGCTCGAAGCGCAGGCCGGGGATCACTTCGAGATCGCCGCTCTGGATGTTCGCCATCACATAGCCCGCCGCGACCCGCTCGCTGCCGCGCTGGGTGTTGCAGTTCAGGTTGTCGGTATAGGACAGGTTGTCGCCGCAGCTGTCGAACGAGGCGGCGGTCTGGTACTTGAAGAAGTATTCCTGCAGCTTGTCGTGATCGACCTTCGGCACGCTCCAGCCGTAGACGCCCGGGAATACGGAATCGTACTTGCCGTTGACGATGCCGAGATCGGCCCAGGTCACCCCCGCCTTCCCCAGCAGGTTGGCGAAGTGGTCGTTGGTCCAGTCGCGGTTGGTGACCTTGCGGTTGGAGTCCGAGTACTTGCCGCCGAACTTGATCGACTGGAGCGCCGAACCCTCGAACTTGCGTTCCAGGTCGAGGCGGCCGCCCCATTTCGTCTGGCCGCTGGTCTGGTAGGTGTACTGACCCGCGCGGCGCGCGAGCAGGACGTCACCGGCGTTGTTCAACTGGTCGAGGATTTCCGGTGTGAACAGCGGTTGCGGCAGGTTGTCCTTGTAGCTCATCGACAGGCCGCCGAGCGGGCTGGTGGTACCGTGGTTGTACTTGTCGGACTGGTTGTTGCGGATCGAGGCCTCGATATGACCCGGACGGTCGTTGTGCCCTTCGCTGAAGAACACCTGCGGCGAGATCGTCCAGCTTCCGGCTTCCTTCACGCCGCCCAGCGACGCGGTTGCCAGCTTGGCGATCTCGGGGTTGGTCTCGTACCAGACGCGCGTGGAAATCTGGTCGACGCTGAGCGCGTAGCGACCGCTGCCGGGAACCAGTTCGCTGTAGGACTTGCTGGATGCGGCGTACTGACTGAAGGTCGAGTTCTGCTCGGTCTTGGCATAGGCGTAAGTGCCGCGCAGGTAGATCTGGGTGGTATCGTCCGGATTCCAGTCGAGCGAGGCATTGCCGCCCCAGCGGCGGGTATAGCCGTTCGAGACACCGATATTGACGCCGGTCTGGGTCACGTTCTTCTGCAGGTCGATGCCGGCATAGGGTGTGCCTTTGGCGTCGGAGGCCGCGAGGTAGCCCCAGCCGCCGTCGCTCTGCGCCGCCGCGGCGCCGGCCATCTCGCTGTTGGCAAAGTGGCGTTCGTCGAAGTAGCCGCTGGCATAGATGCCGAAATGGCCTTCCGAGCCGAAGCGCTTGGCAATCTCACCGGAGAAACCGCCGCCCAGGCCGCTGTCGTCGTAGTCGCGCGCGCGCGTCTCGACGCGGCCGGATGCGGTGACGGCAAGGTGGAAGTCCTGGCTGTAGTCGTAGGCGGTCGGCGTGCGGAAATCGACGGTGCCGCCGATCGCGTCGCCGTCCATGTCGGCGCTGGAGACCTTGTTCAGCACGATCGTGTTGAGGCCCGAAGGCGGCAGCAGGCTGAGCTTGACCTGACGGCTGTAAGGCATGCCCTGCGCCACGTTGACGCCGTTGATGAGATTGACGTTGTACTCGGCATTGAGACCGCGGATCGAGACGAACATGCCTTCGCCGCGCGACGCGCCGTCGATGCCGCCGAAGAACGACGAGCCGGTGTTCATCACGTTGACGCCCGGCATCAGGCCGAGCGCTTCGGCCACGTTGTGGACGGCGGTATGTTGCAGGTCTTCTTCCGAAAGCACCGAGATCGGCTTGCTGGAATTGAGCTGCACGTCGGCGGCCTGGCTGCGGCGGGCGACCACGACGAGTTCGCCGCCGTTGCTACCCGTATCGGCAACTCCCTGGCTGTCCTGCGCCGAAGCGGTGCCCGGCAGCGCTACGACAAGCATCGCGGAGCCCGCAAGCAGAATGGATTTCGCATTCAAAGAAAGCATGGTTTTCCTTCCCTGGCGAGGCGTGTTGCTTTCGCCCCCCACGCCAGCCGAGACGCAGCCATTTCGCGAAATCCCCTCCGAGGATTCTATTTTTTTAGCGTCACGAACCTGTCATCGAGATGAGGCTATGGGCGCGGTTTCATGCCTTCGCGCCAGGCAGGGAGCAGCTCCGGACTGGCGCCGCGACCCGTGGTCACAGAGGTGCAACCACCCGCATTTAAGGGCCGCCGAAAGTGTCTCTCGGAGTGTCGCGAATGAGCAAGCCCATCGGTGCCGGCGTGGAGCCGGACACTGAAGACGAGCGCAGGGGCGACCCGCGCAGGCGGGCCTCATCGGGTGTCGCAGGTCTATCGGGTGTCGTCGAAGTGCTGGAAGATCATCGCTCGACGCTGAGAAGCTATTTCCGCCGCCGCGTTCGGCCGGGCGAGGATGCCGAGGATTTCGTGCAGGACGTCTATCTGCGGGTCATCTCCGCAGGCCCGGATCCGCAAAAGATCGCAAGCTGGCGGGGATTTCTGCTCCGCGCTGCGTCTAACCTGCTGATAGACAGATACCGGCGGAGCGAAACGCGGATGGAAGGCAGCCATGTCGCCATCGAAAACGACTTGCAGGACGAAGGGACAGACGATCCCGAACGCATATTGATCGGGCGCGGCGAATTGCATGCCCTTTCGGAAGCGATGAAGATCCTGTCTCCCGCCGCGCGCGAGGCTTTCCTGCTGGTACGGGTCGAAGGGCTCAGCCACAAGGAGGCCGCCGCACGGCTGGGAATCGAGACCAAGGCCGTATCGCGCCATGTGGAACGCAGTCTTGCCCGGCTGGCGGCTATGCTCGCGGAGCCGATGTCATGAAATCCCCTGGCATGAAGTCCGCCGCCGACGATGCCGTGCTGGAGCAGGCGGCAAGCTGGTTGACCCGCGCCCGCGAAGGCATGGACGATGCCGATCGCGCCGCCTTCCTCGACTGGCTGCGCGAACGTCCCGAACATGCGGCCGCTGCCGATCTCGTCTCGCGGGCCTGGGATGCCGCGCCGGAGGCTGCCCGGCAGGGCGGTTTCAAGGCCTCGTCGTCCCCGGCTGCAGTCATCGCGCCGGTTCGCCGCAGGCCCGCGATGATGTCGCGACATGTCGTGCGCGGTGGGTTTGCATTGGGCGGCATCGCCGCCGCCGTGCTGGCATTCTGGATGGTGCAGCCCAGCCAGGCCGGTTTCGCGACCGGGCAGGACCGGCGCGAGGTGGCTCTCGCCGACGGCACCCGTGTCTGGCTTGCACCCCACAGCCGCATAGAAGCGCGGATCGGGCCGCTCGGGCGGCACGTGAAGCTGGCAAGCGGCGAGGCGGTTTTTGATGTCGTCCACCAATGGCGCGGCTTCACGGTCGATGCCCGCGATGTTTCCGTGGTCGACAAGGGCACCTTGTTCACGGTCCGCAACAGACCGGATCGCCCGGTCGCAGTCATCCTGGCCCGCGGTGCGCTGGAGGTCCGGCAAGGCGACGCGACGCTGGCCGAGCCTCGCCCCGGAGAGCGGGTGGAGATCGTCGCAGGGCAGGCGCGGGTCGACGAGATCGATGCGGAGGCCGCCATTGCCTGGCGCGAAGGCCGTCTGGTCTTCTCCGACTGCACGCTGGGAGAAGCCCTTTCCGCTTTCGCGGATCAGGGCGCGCCCCGCGTCACCCTCGACGATCCGGCGCTGGCGAAGCTCCATGTGAGCGGGGCCTACGCGGTGGCCGATCTCGAATCCTTCCTCTCCGGCCTGTCCTCCATCCATCCGCTGCGCTGGAAACGGATCGGCCGGGAGTACGAGATCGAGCCGCGATGATCTGAAAGCCCGGACGCAAGGCGCAAGACATGCTGCTCCGTCGAAACGCGACCTGGAGTCGGGGGCTGCTCTCCGGTCTTGCCCTGGCGGCAGTGCTGGCCTCGCCGCCGGCACTGGCGCAGCGACGCTTCGCGATCTCGCCGAGACAGCTCGACCGCGCCTTGATGGAACTGGCGCGCCAGAGCGGGCGCAATATCGTCTTCGCGCCGGAAAGCATTGCCGGGATGGTCTCCGGCGCCGTCAGTGCGGACGATTTCGATACGGCGCTGCGCCAGATGACGCGAAGCCTGTCGGTGCGGATCGGACGTCAGGGCGCGGGAGTATCGATCATCCGCAATCCCCGTGCCGCGGCATCGATCCGGCTGAAGGCGGTCCGCCCCCCTGCCCTCACCCCGGTCCCCCGCCCTGCGCGCGCGGGAGACACGATATTCGTGCAAGGCCTTCGCGGCATGCCGGTCGATCTCATCGGTTCCGCCGAACCTGCCCCGGCGGGCGACACTTTGCTCGGCGATCAGCCGCCCGCGACCGACCGCAACCTCGCCGAGGCCGTGGCGCGGATTCCCGGCGTGCTGACGCTGACCACCAATCTTCAGGGCGATCTTGGCGGCAACGACCGCGCGGCGCGCGCCGAGGGCCAGTTTGCCGCAATACGCGGGTTGGGCGGGGCCTACAGTCTTGCGACGATCGACGGCGTCGCGATGCCGCAGAGCCTGCCTTACGGGCGAGAGGTCCAGCTCGGCATGCTCCCCGCTTTCGGATTCGCGGCACTGGAACTGGTGAAGACACCGGGGCCGGAACGGGCGGGAGACGTCACCGGCGCCGTCATCGATATTCGTGCGCCTTCCGCTTTCGACGGTTCGCCGCAGGGGCTGAAGCTGGTTGCAGCCGGCGGGATCGACACCAATGCCCGCGCCTATCGCCAGAACGCCGCCAACGGACAACTGGGCCTGCGGTATGTCCGCCGCTTCGGCACGGGCGACCGGCTGGGGATCGCGCTTACCGCGCAAGCCGGTCGCCGCGCTTTCGCCAACAGTCAGCAGACATACCAGCAGGGCACGGTCGAATTTCGCATAGCGGATGCCGAGGGGCGTACCCCGGCCGGGATCGATCCGGCGCGAAACCTGCTGCCCACCAGCGTCAACGCCCAGTTCACGCGCGGCACCACGCACAGTGCGAGTGCGATGGCCGCATTCGACTATCAGCCTTCGTCCGACCTGCGCCTCTTCGCGCGGCTGACCTTTGCCGGAAGCCGGACGGAACAGGACATCTACCAATTGGGCTTCCAGAGCGGCAGCACTGCTGGCGACATTACCCGCACGCCGATCGGCAATGGTCTTTACGAGCAGGCCAGCACGAACGGTGCGATCCACTACTGGTATCAGACGAACCCCGAGCGCAGCACCATGCTGCTCGGCCAGACCGGCCTGAATGCGGCGCTGGGCCGGACCGACTTGCGCCTGCTCCTTCACGCCGGACGCGGGGTGACGCGCCGCCCCGATCATGTCGAGGTATCGTTCTGGGACCCGGTGTCCACCGGACTGGAGAACGGTGTCTCGATCGGCATGCAAGGCGGCTATCCGGTGCCGCTGCTTACCGCCGCCGATGCCCGTCTGGCGCAGGGTCTTTCGAGTTTCCCGGTTCGCCTCCAGGGCGAGGTCCGCAGCCAGCGCAGCAGCGACCACCGTTTCGGCGGCGAACTTTCGGCCGGCCGTCGCTCCGAAACCGGCGTCTTGCGGCTGGTCGAAACCGGCATTGTGGCGACCCGCTCCCGGCGCCTGGGTCAGGTGACCGATATCACCTACGGTAACGTCTTTGCTCCGGGCACGACGCTGGGCAGCAGCGGACTGGCGACAGGGGCCATCGCTGCGATCCTGCCGGGAACATACGATTTTGCGCTGCCGCTGATGGATCGCGAGCGTCTTCTCGCACATATCCGTTCGGCATCCGAGCCGGACCTCTCGCCCGACGAACGCAACGGCCAGAGCTTCGCGGTTTCCGAAACCGTGGCGGCGCTCTACGCGCGGGCGCGCATCGCGGCCGGGCCGTTCGTTCTGACGCCCGGACTGCGGGCCGAACAGGCCTGGATCGACGCCCGTTACTGGGTGGCCGGCAATGACGGCGTCGATACGGGCGATATCGATTATGGCTGGAACCGCAGCCGCGCTCATTTCGGCGCGCTGCTGCCGAGCATCGGCCTGCGCTGGAATCCGGACGCCCGGCGCGCCGTGCGGGCGACGCTCTGGACCAGCTATGTCAGGCCGTCTCCCAACCAGCTTGCCGGAAGCGCGACGGTGGAGAATTCCAATACCGGAGCGCTCGAGCTGATCCGCGGCAACCCCGATCTTCGCGCGGTGCGGGCGCTCAACTTCGACTGGTCGTTCGAATGGCGCGCGCCTGACGAAGCACGGTTCAGCGTGGCGCTCTTCGCCAAGCGGCTGGCGCATTACCTCTACGATGCCGGCGGTGACTACGCCAATGCGACGGATCGCAGCGAGACCGGCCTTGTCGTGATCGAGCCGACCAATGGCGGCACGGCGCAACTGGCCGGTATCGAGTTCAGCGGCAACCTGCCCCTGGGTCGACTGACCGGTGCTTTCGACGGCTGGCGGATTTCGGCACAGACGGCCTTGCTGCACGCCCGCGTCCGCCTGAAAAACCCCCGGCTCGATCCCGTGGAGCACATGCAGTATGCGCCCGAGCGCAATCTTTCGATCGAACTGGGCTATAGCGGAGGGGGCTGGTCCGGCACGCTGACCGGTCGGTGGACGGGGCGCTATCTCCAGCAATATGGATTGTTCGGGCAGTCCGAGTCCGGCAGCTCGACGCTCTACGGCTCGGCGCTCGATGTCTGGGTACAGCCTTCGAGCCAGTTCGATGTCAACCTCGCGCGCGATCTGGCCGCGATCGGCACGATCCGCTTTTTCGTCCGCAACCTGCTGGCTGCCGACGCCTATCGCAGCACTGTCGGGCGCCGCGCGGGGCCTGTGGGTCAGAGGATTGCAACCGGACGCGTGGTGGGCCTGCGGATCGACAGGAGTTTCTGAAATGCGTCATCTGCTCTTCCTTGCGGCTCTGCTGCTGCTGCCGGCGAATGCGAATGCGAATGCGAATGCGAATGCGAATGCGAATGCGAATGCGAATGCGCAAGTCTCGCCCGATGCCGCGATGGCGCAAGTGGCCGAACGCGCGCCCTTGTTCCAGCGGGCACGGCACAGGATCGTGAAGGCCATAGGCGGGCTGGAGCAAGCCGAAGCGAAGCGGCTGACGCGCGCGGCATTGCTCTCCGGGAGCGACTGCGTGCGCCATCGCATCGGCCTCGATCGCGAAGCGCAGCGGAAGATCGTCGGGATACTGGCAGCCCGTGGCTTCCTCGATGCCGAGCACCGGACGATGCCGGGAGTGGAAGACGCTCGGGAAGAACTGTTTCCGCCGCTGCCCGGCGACGGGAGCGCCTGCCCGCATCCCGGACTGTCGGTACTGGCGGCAGCGGGCGGCAACAGCGGCTCGCACCATAGCTGGCCGGGCGGGCTCGCCGAGCATATCGCCACCAATCTCGCGAGCGCAACCGCGCTCCTCCACGCCTATCGCGCGGAAGGCGCGCAGATCGACGGCGATAGCGTCGTGGGGGCCGTTCTCTGGCACGATTGGGCGAAGGCGCTCGTGCTGCGTTGGCAAACCGATGGCAATACCGCCCCCGAACTGCGCGTTGCTGGAACCGGTGCGCATCATATTCTCGGGCTCGCGGAAGCCATGCGCCGAGGGCTGCCTGCGCGCTGGATTGCTGCGCAGGCTTGTGCGCATGGTGCGCCGGAGGGCGAAGACCGGAGCAACGTTTCGAACTGGATCGAGGCTGCGGCCATCGTTGCGGGCGAAGATCCCGCGCGTTTTCCTGTCCGCGGATCGCCCGAATGCCTGATAAGCTATCTATCCGATCAGAACTGGGCATTCGGCGATGCTGCGATCGTCGCTGCGGAAGCCAGGCTCGCGGTAGCGGCACCCCAGGCGGGTTTCGATCCGGCGGACCGGCCCCGCTACAACCTGTGCTATCGCAACCCCATGCTGGCCTGCTTCGGCGCCGACGCAATTTTTGCCTCAGGTGAACGCTTCGCCCGCCCGATTGCCGCCCTGCCAATCATGGCGCCGCGTATCTCGCCATGCCTCGGTCAACGCTACGGGCCTGCGGCGGTTCAGAAGTAATACCCGAAGATCATCATGAAGGCAGCCTTCCACTTGTTGTCGCCACCCTGCGCCGCTCCGGAGATGAACTGTCCCGCGCCGACGTAAGGATCGTTGCGGCCAAGCAGGAACTCGGAATAGACCTTGATGCGGCCCTTGTCCTTGGCCGTCCACACAGCGCCCAGATCGAAACGCTCGCTGTCCTTGAAGCCGGCGGCGTCTTTCATGAAGCGGCCGTAGTTGGCATAGACGAGCAGGTCGAAGGGCAGCTTGCCGGTGTCGATGGTCCGGCCGATCTCGCCGAAGGCGTAAGTGCCTTTGGCGGTGATGTTGTAGCTGCCATCGAAGCCCCCCACCGTGATCATGTCATTACGGCCGGGGTTGCGGGGATCGATGTCCTGCCGCGCGACCAAAGCCTTGGCACTCCAGGGGCCGTGGCTGCCGGTCAGGCTGAAGGCGAAGAGATGCTTGCTGCCTTCCTCGCCGGTGTCGAAGTTGTAGATGCTCGAAACCCAACCCGAAGCGGTGGCCTTCAGCGTGGTGTTCGGCTGGTTGACCAAAGCGTACTGGACATTGCCGATCACCATTTTCCGCTCGTCGTTCTGCGAGCCGTTGGTGACATAGCTGTCGGCCCTGGCAATGTTCGTCGAATAGCGCGCCGCGTCGCGACTGATGCCCATCACGGCAGGCCCGCTGCCGGGGAAGAAACCCAGTTCGGCGCGCAAGTTGGAGGTCTGGCGCTTGTACTTGATGCCGAGGTTGTAGACTTCCTCCATGCCATAGACG
The DNA here is from genome assembly GCF_058273105.1 of Novosphingobium sp. BF6. NCBI lineage: Bacteria > Pseudomonadati > Pseudomonadota > Alphaproteobacteria > Sphingomonadales > Sphingomonadaceae > Novosphingobium > Novosphingobium sp. BF6. The sequence goes on along the minus strand of NZ_CM177776.1, from coordinate 1,054,303 downwards.
AAGCCGAGGTCGTCGAGGATCGAGGAACCCCAGTAGCGGTCGTCGAACGGCACGGGCTGGACACCCACGGTCACGCTGTCTTCCTTGCTCAGCTTGGCACCGGCATAGGCGTACATCAGGAACTGGACTTCGCCGGGATAGCCTTCGTAGCCGCCGTTCTTGCCGTAGAGGAAGCTGGCGCCGTAGAAGCGGTACTGCGCGGCACCGAAGAATTTCTCGGAATCGTAGTCGGCGGTCAGCGCCAGGGTGTCGAAAGAGAGATGGTTGGAGGTCCGGCGCTGGCCCGCGCCGCCCACGTCGTTGAAGCGCAAGTCGTAGCGACCGCGCAAGGCCGCGCCGATGTTCAGCTTGGCCTTTGCGGGAGCTTCCGATTGCGTGACCGGCGGTGCATCGACGGAGGGAGCGGGTTCCGCCGCCGGAGCGGCGCAAGCCGCGGTCTCAGCGGAATTGGGCGTGCAATAGGGGATCGTCGCCGGCGCCGAAGCGGCCAGGATGACGGGAGCGATGACGGGGAGCATGACTCTTCCTTGGCGGCAAGGTGGCCGCATCGAGGATGACGGGAATGTCGAATATGCGTTTTAGGCGGAGCCTTGGCGGTCCGGACCGAATGACCCGGTTTTATTGACCCGGTCTTATCGGCCGTTCGCCTTCGATCGAGAGGCCGTAGCCCGCCAGCGCCACCGGGGTACGGTGCGTGTTGGTCAGCAGGACCATCTTCTCGATCCCGAGGTCCGTCAGGATCATCGCGCCGACGCCGTAGTCGCGCAGTTCGTCCATGTCCGCGGGCGAGAGCGTGCCTGCCTGTGCTTTCAGCGCCATCGTGAAGCGGTCGTTGCGCGCGCGGTTGATGGCGATCACCACGCCGCTGCCCTCCTCCGCGATCGTCTGCATGGCGCTTTCGAGGACGCCCGATCCGCCCGTTTCTCCGGCGAAGATATCGGTAAGCGTGGAGATGACGTGCATCCGCACGAGCGTCGGTTTCGCCGGGTCGATCCGGCCTTTCACGAGCGCGATCTGCTCGGTGTCGGTCGCGCGGTTGCGATAGGTGATGGCCTGCCACTCACCGCCCCAGCGGCTGTGGAAGACAGCCTGCGCGGTACGCTCGACCAGATTGTCGTGGCGGCGGCGATAGGCGATGAGGTCACGGATCGTGCCGACTTTCAGGCCGTGAAGCTGTGAAAAGGCCAGCAGGTCGCCGAGGCGGGCCATCGTGCCATCCTCGTTCATGATCTCGCAGATCACGCCCGAGGGATTGAGACCCGCCAGCCGTGCCACGTCGACCGCCGCCTCGGTATGGCCCGCGCGAACCAGCACGCCGCCTTCGCGGGCGATCAGCGGGAAGACGTGGCCGGGCGTGACGATTTCCTCGCGGCCCTTCGTTCCGTCGATGGCGACAGCGATTGTCCGCGCACGGTCCGCCGCCGAAATACCGGTGGTAACGCCGACCCGCGCCTCGATCGAGGTGGTGAAGGCCGTACCGTATTGCGTCCCGTTTCGAGGGCTCATCAAGCCGATGCCGAGCTGGCTGACCCGAGCCTCGGTCATCGCCAGACAGATCAGGCCCTTGCCGTAGCGCGCCATGAAGTTGATCTTCTCCGGCGTCGCCATCTGGGCCGGGATCACGAGGTCTCCCTCGTTCTCGCGGTCCTCGTCGTCGACGAGGATGAACATGCGGCCGCCTCGGGCTTCGTCGATGATTTCCTCTGCGCTTGAGAGGAAGCCTTTGATGTCGTGTTCGGGGGCTATCGTGGCCATGTCGCTCTCCCAGGTGTGCATGTTCATTCGGCCGGACAGGGGGGGGCGGCATCCGCGTACCGACCGGCACCGAGGGCCAGGTAGACGGCCGTCGTCACGATCGGGGCGATCAGCCAGCCGACATCGACACCGCCCATCGCCGCAGCAAGGGGACCGGTGTAGAGGCTGCTGGCCAGGAACGGCAGCTGGACCGCAATGCCCGCGAGGTAAGCGGCGGCGGCTTTCAGGTCGATCCGGCCGTATATGCCGCCGTCGGCCCGGAAGAACGAGTCGATGTCGTAGCGGCCCTTGCGGATGAAGTAGAAGTCCACAATGTTGATCGTCGCCCAGGGGGCAAGCACGACCATCAGGCCAATCACGAAGCCGATGAAGCGCGGCACGAAGTCGTCCGCCGACGTCGTTGCGATGACGAGGCAAACCGCCAACACGAGGGTCGAGAGCACGACCCGCGCCTTGCGACCCGGCTGCCACGAGGCGAAGAAGGTCTGCGCCATGGTGATGAGCGACAGCACCGCGCCGTAGATGTTGAGCGCATTGTGGCTGACGATATTGAAGACGAAGAGTGCCATCAGGACCGGCGCCAGCACGCCGGTCGCGCCGCTGACGATCGCCATCGGATCGGCGTTCGCGGGCGCTCCGGCCACGGCGACGGCGCCGAGGATGAACGAAGCGCCCGCGCCGAGAGCCGCCCCCGCGAAGCTGGCGAGGAACGGCGCGCGGATGCCGACACCGGGCGGCAGGTAGCGCGAGTAGTCGGAGGTGTAGCAGGCGTAGGAAATGTGCCAGACCGCCGCCAGCGAGAACATCGCCAGCCAGCCGATCATCGAACCCTGGCCCTGCGTCCAGAGCTGCGACGGCATGAGCGCCACGAGGTTCGCGAAGGCAAAGATCAGGCCCGCGCCCATGAACCACATGCCCACGCGGTTGAGCAGATGGATCACGTTGTAGCCAAGGATGCCGATACCGGCGGCGGCCAGCGCGCAGAGCACGGCGCCGACCGGCAGGCCGACGGCGGGCTGGAGCGCATGAACCGACTTGGCGGCCAGAACGATGTTGGAAATGAAGAACCCGACGTAGAGCAAGGTGGCGAAGCTCACCACCAGCAGCGCGCCGTAGCGGCCAAACTGCCCACGGCTCTGGATCATCTGCGCGAGGCCCATCTGCGGCCCCTGAGCCGAACAGGCGCCGAGCACCAGAGCGCCGACGAGATGCCCGAGGATGATCGCGGAAATGCCCCAGGTCAGCGGCAGGTGATAGACCTGCACGGCCATGGCGCCGGTCACCACCGGCAGCGGGGCGATGTTCGTCGTGAACCAGAGTGTGAAGAGATCGCGCACTTTGCCGTGCCGCTGTGCCAGCGGCACGAAGCCGATGCTGTTTTCCTCGATCACGCCGGCCGAGGTATCGCCCGCTTTAGCCATGCTTCAGTTATCCTCTTGCACCATCGTATTTGTGGTATACCATCGGACGGTATTCTTGCTTCGAGTGAGTCGCAAGAGAAATTTTAAGCCTCCCCCGGAGTGAGGCAGGGAAAAGGATGGACGATGAAGTTCTCGATCTTTCTGCACATGGAGCGCTACGACGCTTCGGTTTCGCACCCTAAGCTCTTCGAAGAATTGCTGGAATTGTGCGACATGGCGGAAGCCGGCGGCATGGACAAAGTCTGGATCGGCGAGCACCACGCGATGGAATATACCATCTCGCCGAACCCGATCCCGCTGCTGGCGGCAGTGGCAGGCCGAACGAAGCGAATCCGTTTGGGCGCGGGCACCTTCATCGCGCCGTTCTGGCATCCGATTCGCATGGCGGGCGAAGCCGCCCTGCTCGACGTGATCAGCAACGGCCGCGCCGAAGTGGGCCTGGCACGCGGCGCCTATCAGTTCGAGTTCGACCGTATGCTCAACGGTGAATCCGCCACTGACGGCGGCAAATACCTGCGCGAGATGGTCCCTCTGCTCCAGCCGCTGTGGGAAGGCGATGTCACCCATGACGGCGAGATCTGGAAGTTCCCCGCCTCCACCAGCGTGCCCAAGCCGGTCCAGGCCCGCCCGCCGCTGTGGATCGCCGCGCGCGACCCGGAATCGCACAAGTTCGCCGTCGCCAACGGCTGCAATGTGATGGCGACCCCACTTGCCAAGGGCGATGCCGAAGTGGCCGACCTGATGGACAAGTTCGAGAACGCCGTGGCCGCCGCGCCGCACATCACCGAACGCCCCAAGATCATGATCCTGCAACACGCCCACGTCCACAAGGGCGACGACGACTGGCAGGCAGCGGCGGAGGGCATCTCGTTCTTCTTCCGCTCGTTCGGCGCCTGGTTCGTCAACAAGGTGCCGCCGGTGAACGGTTTCCAGACCGCCGTGCCGCCTGTGAACCCGGAAAAGTTCCCCGAATACGTGCCCGAAACGCTCCGCAAGAACGTCATGATCGGCAAGCCGGACGAACTGATCGAGCGCCTCAAGGGCTACGAGGCACTGGGCGTCGACGAATACAGCATCTGGGTCGACAACAGCCTCTCGTTCGAGGAAAAGCGCGACTCCCTTCGCCTCTTCATCGACGAAGTGCTTCCGGCCTTCGCCTGATAGCGCATGGCCAAAGCCTATTGGATCGCCCGGGTCAATGTGACCGACCCGGAAGCCTATGCCGGATACATGGCGCTTGGACCCGCCACCCTGATTGCGGGCGGCGGGACCCTGCTGTCGCGGGGCGGTCGTTCGGTCGCGCTCGAAGGGCCGGAGCCGTTCGAGCGTACCGTCGTGATCGAGTTTTCCAGCATGGATGCGGCCCTCGCCTGCCATGCCTCGCCCGCATACAGTGCGGCGCGCGCGCAGCGGGAAGGCGCGGCCGAGGTGGAAATCCTGATCGTGGAAGGACTGGACTGATGACCGACAAGCCAAGGGACGAAAAGTTCGAGCAGGGCCTCGCCACTCGCCGCGCGGTGCTGGGCGATGCCTATGTCGACAAGGCACTGGACGGTGCCGACGACTTCAACTGGGCCATGCAGGAACTGACGACGAAGTACTGCTGGGACGAGATCTGGAACCGTCCGGGTCTCGACCGCCGCAGCCGTTCGATCCTCAACCTCGGCATGATCGCCGCGCTCAATCGCAGTCACGAGTTCAAGGCACACATTCGCGGCGCGTTGACCAATGGCCTGACGCGCGAGGAAATCCGCGAAGTGCTGCTTCAGATCGCCGTCTATGTGGGCATTCCGGCGGGCGTCGACAGCTTCCGCCTGGCGCGCGAGGTCTTCGCTGAAATCGACGCGCAAGGCTGACAGCCCCCCATTGCGAACGGAAAAAGGGCCGGCATCCATGTAGATGCCGGCCCTTTCTCTTGTGCGCCCCAAGGGTCCGTAACGTGAGCGGTTAAAGCCCGCCCATCATCACGTATTTCAATTCGAGATAGTCGGTGATGCCGTGGCGCGATCCTTCGCGGCCCATGCCGGAGGCCTTGATGCCGCCGAACGGCGCGACTTCGGTGGAGATCGCCGCCTCGTTCAACCCGACCATGCCGTACTCCAGCGCTCCGGCAACGCGCATGGCGCGGCCGATGTCGCGGGTATAGGCATAGGCGGCAAGGCCGAATTCGGTATCGTTGGCGAGGTGGATCGCCTCTTCCTCGGTCTCGAAACGGATCACTGCGGCCAGTGGCCCGAAGGTTTCCTCGGACGCCACCAGCGCATCGCGCGGAACATCCGCGATCAGCGTCGGCGGGAAGAACAGCCCGCCCTGCCGCTGGCCACCCGCCAGCAGACGACCGCCGCGCGCCAGGGCATCGGCGACATGCTGCTCGACCTTCTCGACCGCGCGCACGTTGATGAGCGGACCGATCGTCACGCCCGCTTCCGTGCCCCGGCCGACGACGAGCCCTTCGACCCGCTGCCGCAGCCGCTCGACGAAAGCATCGTGGATTCCATCCTGCACGAGGAAACGGTTCACGCAGACGCAAGTCTGCCCGGCGTTGCGGTACTTGCCGAGGAGCGCACCCTCGACCGCCGCATCGATATCGGCGTCATCGAAGACGAGAAACGGCGCGTTTCCGCCGAGTTCCAGGGAAAGGCGCTTCAAGGTCGGCGCCGATTGCTCGTAGAGCTTGCGGCCAACGCCGGTCGAGCCGGTGAAGGAAAGCTTGCGCACGACATCGCTGCTCATGAAGGCCTCGCCGATGGCGGCGGCCTCTCCGGTGATGACGCTGAGCAGCCCGGCGGGAAGGCCCGCCTCTTCGGCCAGAGCCGCCAGGGCAAGCGCGGTGAGCGGCGTTTCCGGCGCGGGCTTGACGATGATCGCGCAGCCCGCCGCCAGCGCCGGGGCCACCTTCCGCGTCACCATCGCCGCCGGGAAGTTCCACGGGGTGATCGCGGCAACGACGCCGACCGGCTCGTTCCAGACGAGAATGCGCTGGTTGGAGCGGGGTGCGGGGATCACCTCGCCCTCGATCCGCCGCGCTTCTTCCGCGAACCAGCGCACGAAGCTGGCGGCATAGAGCACTTCGCCCCGCGCTTCGGCGAGCGGCTTGCCCTGTTCCGCCGTCAGGATCGCGGCCAGTGCCTCCTGATGCTCAAGCAGGAGCGCATGCCAGCGCAGCAGCACATCGGCGCGGTCGCCTGCGGGACGGACACGCCATTCGGCCTGGGCCTTCTGTGAGGCCGCGATGGCGGTACGCGTCTCGGCGGCGGCGAGGTACGGCACTTGCGCAATGACTTCGCCCGTGGCCGGGTCCGTCACCGGCACCGTTTCGAGCGCCGCCGTCCAGACGCCGCCTACGAAGGCACTGTCGCGGAATGGGTGAAGATCGCGGATCGTCATGCCGATACCGCCTCCACTTCCGGGAGGGCATGATTGCTCATGCGGCCACGGTGATAGAGCAGGACGCCGCTCTCGCAGCGGTCGATGCGCAGGACTTCGCCGACGAGGATGGCATGGTCGCCGCCTTCGTATTCGCGCCAGAGACTGCATTCCAGCACGCAAGTCGCGCCCTTCAGCAGCGGATTGCCGAGATCGCTGAGCGTCCATTCCAGCGCCGCCACCTTGTCCGCGCCCTTCGAGGCGAAAGCCATGGCGATATCCTGCTGGTCGGCGGCGAGGATATGGATCGCGAAACGGCCGCCGCGCACAAGGTGGGGGTATGTGGCAGAGGTCAGCGCCGGGCACACGAGCACCAGCGGCGGGTCCAGCGAAAGCGAGGAGAAGGCGCTGGCGGTAAAGCCCACCAGTCCGCCCTGCTCGTCGAGGGCCGTCACCACCGTGACGCCGGACGGGAACTCGGCCATCGCCTTCCGGAACTCTGCCTGAAACTCGGGCGGATCGATCGTGTTCGTGGTCATCGTGTTCTCTCCTCTCACCGCATCACGAAAGGATCGCCCATCGGTTGTTCCGACAGGTTGACCCAGACGGTCTTCAGTTCGGTGTAGTCGAGCACGGCATGGATGCCGCCCTCGCGCCCGTAACCGCTCGCGCCGAACCCGCCGATCGGCGCCATGGCCGAGACCGCACGGTAAGTGTTCACCCAGACGATCCCGGCATGGACATCGCGCGCGAAACGGTGGGCGCGACCGATGTCGCGGGTCCAGATACCCGTCGCGAGCGCATATTCGGTGCCGTTCGCCAGGGCGAGCGCCTCGGCGTCGTCGGAAAAGCGCATGATCGCGGCGACCGGACCGAACACTTCGTTCTGCACGACGTCGAGCTGATCGGAGGTGCAGGCGAGCAGGGTCGGCTCGTAATACCAGCCCTCTTGCGCGGCATGGCGTTTGCCGCCTGCCAGCACTTCGGCGCCTTCCTCACGGGCGCGAGCGACCATGCTCTCGACAATGCCGAGCTGCTGCTCGGTCGCCATCGGCCCCATGTCGGAGTTCGGATCGAGCGGGTCGCCGATGCGGATGCGAGCCATGCGTTCGGTCAGGGCCGCCACGAAGCGATCGTAGATGCCGTCCTGCACCAGCAAGCGCGAACCGGCGACGCAGCTCTGGCCGGAAGCGGCGTAGATTCCAGCGACAGCGCCGTTCACCGCGCTTTCGAGATCGGCGTCGTCGAAAACGATGTTCGCTGACTTGCCGCCCAGTTCCAGCGACAGCTTGGCGAAGTTTTCGGCACTGGCCTTAATGACGTGGCGGGCGGTGGACGGACCGCCGGTAAAGGCAATGCGGCGCACCAGCGGGTGCCGGGTCAGTGCCGCACCCGCGCTGGGTCCAAGGCCGGTCACGACATTGACCACGCCTGCCGGGAATCCGGCTTCCTCGACAAGCGCGGCAAAGCGCAGGATGCTGGCCGAGGCATGTTCGGAGGGCTTTATGACCAGCGTATTCCCTGCTGCCAATGCAGGCGCGAGCTTGATCGCGGTCAGGTAGAGCGGGCTGTTCCAGGGAATGATCGCGGCCACGACGCCCAGCGGCTCGGGCACGGTGAAGGCGAACATGTCCGCCTTGTCGATCGGCAGCGTGCTGCCTTCGAGCTTGTCGGCCAGACCGGCACTGTAGTGGAAGAACTCGGGCAGATAGGCGAGCTGGCCGCGCGTTTCGCGGATCAGCTTGCCGTTGTCCTGCGTTTCCAGTTCGGCGAGTTCGCCAGCGTGCTGGGCGATCAGGTCGCCCAGGCGGCGCAGCAGCTTGCCGCGCGCCGAGGCGGTCAGTCCGCGCCAGGTCGGGCTGCGGAATGCCGCGTCGGCGGCGCGCACGGCGCGGTCGGCATCCGCCTCGTCGGCATCGGGCAGGACCGACCAGACTTCGCCCGTAGCGGGATAGCGCGATTCATAGGTCCGCCCGGATGCCGCGTCGATCCACGCGCCGTCCACCAGCATCTGGAATTTACGTAGGGTCATGAAGCCTCTCCGGCAGTTATCTGTGCCTGGGTTATCGTATCGAGGTAGCCCAGCAGCAGGGCATTGGTTTGTTCCGGCATTTCCACAGGCATCATATGGCGTGCATCGGCAATCACATGCGCCGTGGCGCCCGGAATGCGGGCGGCCAGTTCGCGGGTCATCTCCGGCGTGGAGCCGACATCGAACTCTCCCGTGGCGACCAGGGTGGGCACGGCGATCTCACCCAATCGGTCTGCACCGAAGTTGTCCTGACTGGCGAAAAGGCCATAGGACGTCAGATAGCCGTGATGGTCGTTAGCCGCCATATGAGCGCGCAGATCGGCGATATAGCCGGGCTCGGCCGCGCGGAATTCCGGGGTGAACCAGCGTTCGATCGCGGCATCGGAATTGGCGGCGGGACCGGCCTGCCGCACTTCGTCCACACGGCCCAGGATCGTGGCGCGCACCGCCTCGGAGCGGTTGAACACGCCGTTGAGCAGGATAAGTCCCGACAGACGGTCCGGAAAACGCAAGGCAAAGGCCCGTGCGACCAGCGCCCCCATCGAGAAGCCGATCAGGATCGCCCTGTCGATGCCCAGACGGTCCATCAGCACGGCAATCTGGTCGGCATAGTCGTCCAGCCCCGCATCGGCGGCAGGAGCCGCACTTCCGCCGTGGCCGAGCATGTCCAGCGTAATGACGCGGTAGCGGTGTTCCAGCGCGGCTTTCTGCGCGCGCCACATGGCCTGCGAAAGGCCGACGCCGTGGATCAGGATAACGGGCGGATTGTTGCCGCCCGTGTCCTCATATGCGGTAGGGAAAGTGTCCGCGCCCACGGTCAGCCCTGCTGCGCGGCCTTCTCCGCGGCAATGGCTTCCAGATCGAGGTAGCGATTGCCGATACGCGGGTGCACGCGGCCGCCATCGGCGGCGCCGAGCACGATGACGATCTCGTCGTCGAGCGGAGCGTCGGAAATGGCGAACTCGGCAGTTATGTAGTGGGAGCGCTGGCCTTCGTCGTCCTTGTGCATCATCGGCACCTGGATCGAGGTATTCTGCCCGCCGCGCTTGTTGGTGAAGCTGAGGTACGACTTGGCGTTAACCGCCTCGCGGAAGTGGTTGCCGAAGCGCAGCGTGTGGATCAGCGCCGAGGCATGCTCGATCTCACCCGCGCCGCCCACGACGGCTGCCTTGCCGTACGCTTCGATCCTGTCCGCGCCGCCGATCGCGGCCGTCAGCTTCTCGACGATGAGCGCCCCGAGGTCGGAGGCATATTCACGGATCTCGGGCTGGAGGTCTTCCACGAAACCGCGACCAGCCCAGGGGTTCTTCACGACGGCGGCCACGAGAACGGTCGTCACCGGGCGTTCGGCATCCTTGCCGCCTTCGATCCGGACTTCCTCGACATAGGACACAAGCTTGCGAATCTTCAGAGCCATCGCGGCAACCTCCTTGGAATGTTGTATGGTGGTATACCAGAAGACTGGACACATGCAATGGTTCTTGTCATGAGGGCTGCAAGAGCGACGAAACCCTTGGGGAGAATGAGTTTGGAACGGATCGAAGCGCGGCCACAGACCTTGAGGCTCATCGCGCTGGATCGTGTCCGGGATGCGATCATGCAGGGGCAGATCGCACCGGGGGAAAGGCTCGTTGAGCGCACTCTGGGCGAACGGCTCGGGGTAAGCCGATCGGTAATCCGCGAAGTCATCCGCAACCTCGAATCCGAAGGTCTGGTGGAGAGCACACCCTCCGGCCCGCGCCTCTCCACGATTTCTCCGGAGCAGGCCCAGCAAATCTACGAAATACGTATGCAGCTCGAATCTTCGGCTGCGGCGGCCTGCGCACAGCGGTCTTCTCCGGAAACCGTGGCCGATCTGCGCCAGGCGTTGAACGCGATCGAAGCCGCGCATCGCGACAAGAATGCCATCGCCGCGCTCAAAGCCTCGACCCATTTCTATGAAGTCATCTTCACGACCGGCGGGCACGAGATCGCCTGGGAAATCGTCCAGCGTCTCAACAGCCGTATCAGCCAGATGCGCGCCATGACCCTGTCGGTGGTCGGACGCCAGGCGGCGGGCCTCAAGCGGCTCTCCAAGATCGTCGACGCCATCGCCGGGCGCAATGCGGAAGCGGCGGCCAAAGCCTGTCGCGAGCATGTGCATGAGGCGTCCCTGATCGCCATCGAAATGCTGAAGGGCAAGTAAACCCGTCAGGCAGAACCCGAAGACGCGGGAATTTCCGCCGTTTCGCTCTGCTCCATCAAACAAAAAAGGCCCGTCTCAAGGACGGGCCGGGATAGGTTTTGGGAGAGGATGCCTGAAAGGCACGGGCGATATGGCCCCATGATCGCGAGGCTGCAATTGCAGCGTTTGCAACCAGAATTGCCTTTTTGAGACGTGATCGGATGCATCTGTCACAACTGACAGCCGGACGATCGCGACCGTCTGTTGGTCGGCAATCCATAAAATCGAAAACTTTCGAGCCGGATCAATACCATGTCAGGTCCGATCGATGGCATACCATCCTATAATAAGACTGCCTTTTGTCCAAAGCGGGACTTCCATGCAGTTTCTCCCTTTTGCCGGGTTTGTCTCGGCCCCTACCCTTGCGCCTGTATTGGCGCCTGCCGTCGCCCGCTCTGCGGCTTTCCATGAGATTCCTGGAGCTGGAAAATGAAAGACGTGTTCAACCGCATGCATATCGCGGGCAAGCTGATGACCGTCGCCGGACTGGCGATCGCGGTTCTGCTGTTGCTCGGCTTCACCGCTGTCGTCTTTGAAACGGGTTCGGAGGTCGGCAAGCTGTCCGATCAGTCGGCGATCGCCCAGGCCGATGCCGAGGGCAACCAGGTCAAGATGGATATCGCCACGTTCGAGGCGACCGCGCGCACGCTGGGCTCCACCATGAGCAACCTGCACGCCAGCGGCGCGCGGGATCGCGGCACGGCGACGAACGTGCTCAAGACCGACTTGCTCAAGTCCAAGGTGGCCCTCGGCGCCTGGACCATGATCGCACCGAACCGGTGGGACGGCACGGATGCGGGCAAGGGCGGTCAGCCGGGCACCAGCAAGGATGGCAATTTCCGTCCCTACTGGGTCAAGAACAACGGCACTGTTGCGCAGATTCCCAACAACGAGGCGGAGGGTTACAACAAGCCATTCTTCCGCAAGTCTTTCGAAAGCGGCGACGGCGCGATCATGGACCCCTACCTGTTCGACGCGGGCGGGCGAACCGTGCTGATGACCTCGATCACCCAGCCGGTCCGTTCAGGTGACGGCGTAATCGGTGTGGCGGGTCTCGACATGGAACTGGGCAGCCTTTCCGAGCGCCTGTCGAAGCTGAAGCCGTTCGGCACCGGCCATGTCATGCTGCTGTCGTCTTCGGCCATGTGGGTGGCCAATCCCGATCCCGCCCAGCTCGGCAAGACCTACGACGATCCCGGTCTCGACGACGTGAAGGCGGCGCTGGCCAGCGGCGAAACCCGCGTGCTGTCCGACATCGAGGTGGACGGCGTCCCGACCCGCCGCGTGATCCGCCCCATCACCCTGCAAGGCCTCAACGCCACCTGGGCGCTCGTGCTCGACGTGCCCGAGGCGACCATCGCCGCGCCCGCCCGCAGCATGGCCTGGCAACTGGTGATCGGCGGCCTGGTCATCGTCGCCGCCGTTCTTGCCAGCCTGTTCTACGCCGCTGGCGGCATCATCGGTCGCCCCATGACCAAGCTGAGCGGCGCCGTCGATCGCCTCGCCAAGGGCGAGAACTGCGCGATTCCCGAACTCGATCGTCAGGACGAGATCGGCACGATGGCCCGCGCCGCCGACGTGTTCCGCCAGGCCGCCGCCGACCGCGCCGAAGCCGACCACCGTGCCGCCGAGGAGCAGAAGGTCGTCACCACGGCCATCGGCGACGGCCTCGACGCACTGCGCCAGGGCGACCTCACCCGCGAGATCGCCGTGACCTTCCCGGCCGGTTATGCCGCGCTCAAGGACAACTTCAACGCCGCGCTGGGCGAACTGCGCCGCATGATCGGCGCCGTTGCCAGCAGCGCGGGCGGCATCCAGACCGGCTCGGCGGAAATCGCCCAGGCCTCCGAGGACCTCGCCCGCCGCACCGAGGCCAATGCCGCCAGCCTCGAAGAAACCTCCGCCGCGCTCGTCCAGATCGACCAGCGCCTGAAAGCTTCGGCCACGGCCTCCTCGCAGACGGTGCGCCGCGCCGATGAAGCGCTCTCGACCGTCTCGGGCGGGCGCGCGGTTGCCGGAGAGGCCGTTGCGGCGATGGACCGCGTCAGCCTCAGCGCCAAGGGCATCGACTCGGTGATCGAGGGCGTCGACAAGATCGCCTTCCAGACCCGCGTGCTTGCGATGAACGCCGCCGTCGAGGCGGGCCGGGCCGGGGATGCCGGTCGCGGCTTCGCAGTCGTCGCCGATCTCGTCTCGGCGCTGGCCATGCGCTCGGAGGAAGAAGCCAAGCGGGCCCGCGAGCAGCTCACCGCGACCCAGGCCGACATCGGCACGGCGGTCGATGCGGTCCAGCGCGTCGATGGCGCCTTCGAGAACATCTCGGGCGACATGACCGAAGTGCACACGCTGCTCGGCCAGATGGCCGAGGACAACCAGGCCCAGTCCACCGCGATCACCCAGATCAGCGTGGCGGTCTCGACGATGGACCACTCGACCCAGCAGAACGCGGCGATGGTGGAGGAAACCTCCGCCGCCGCCCGCAACCTGACGACCGAGGCCGCCTCGCTCAACGATCAGGCCGCGCGCTTCGATACCGGCGGGCAGAGGCAGACCTTCTCGCAAGGTAAGGCTTACCTTTCGGTCATGTCCAACACAGCCGCCGAAAACTAAGGCCGCTTATGGACCGAACGAGCAACTGAATTTCATCGGGGCCGGTCGGAGTTGTTCGAGCACCAACTCCGACCGCTATGACCTGGCGGCTTCCAGCAGCGGACGGACAAAACTCTCGGCCTTCGCGCCGTTGGCCCTCGAGCAACCGCAACTCCCTTCTTCCATTGCGGACACGCTCGGCATGGAAAAGAGGCCGGTCGGAATTCGAGATGCCAAATCGATCCTGTAATGGCCGGGTTCGGGAACGGTGATCAGCATCGCTGACGACAGCAATGCGGGCGGCGGCAGTCGGGCAGGTTCTGGATAAACCCTCAAAGCTCGGCCATGCTCGCCGACATTAAGCGCTATCTAAACATCTTCCCGCCTGCGACCGAACAGGTCCATGTTGGCATCCCCCCCAGTCCTTCAGCGCGATGATGATTAGCGTGAGTGAGTGGCCGCGCTCGGACAGGCTGTATTCGACCCGCGGCGGCACTTGCGGAAAGACCTCACGCTCGATCAGACCGTCGGCCTCCAGTTCCCGCAACTGGTTGGTGAGCATGCGCCGCGTCACTTCACCGGAGCGGCGCCGCAACGCGTTGAAACGCACCGGGCCGTCCTGAAGATGATAGGGGATTACTGCTTTCCACTTGCGCTGCGCCAACGGCTACCCCGGTGGACTCACAGTGAGCTCCACCATTAAGCCTCGCTATCAATCACTATCGCAAATGGTTTTTGATAGATACTATAGATTTGCAATATGCTCCTCTCCCGACCACTGAAGAATCAACGCCATTCAAAATGGCAGATCAAATTGTGATGGGAGGGAATACGTGAAAAAAGCCGTGATGGTGATCCTGATGGGTTCTGCTGCGATGACGGTATCGCCTGCTCAGGCTCAGCAGTCTGGTGCTGGCGAAGAGCAGTCCGGTGACATCGTCGTTACAGCGCAGCGCCGCTCCGAGCGTCTGCAAGATGTTCCCGTCAGCGTTCAGGCGATCACTGCCGATACCTTGCAGGCCGCAGGGGTGAACGACCAGCGCCAGCTCGCTCTCATCGCACCCAGCCTTCAGGTGCAACAGGACAACAATTACGCCGTGCGCGGCGTGGGTACGCAGAGCTTCGCCAACACCATCGAATCGAGCGTCGCCACCGCGATCGACGACGTGACGCTGGGCAACCGCGTGCTGAACGGCAACCCGTTCCTTGACCTGGCGCAGGTCGAAGTGCTGAATGGGCCTCAGGGGTTGCTGTTCGGCAAGAACGCGTCGGCGGGCCTCGTCAATATCACCACCAAGCGCCCCGAACTGGGCGTCTACGGTGCCAGCTTCGATGCAGAGGGCGTATCGCGTGCCCGCCCGGGTTCGGACGGCAACGGCGTCGTCGCACGCGCTACGATCAACGTTCCGCTGGGTGCAAACACCGCGCTGCGCGTCAACGGAATCTATCGCTATGACCAACCGGTCGTGCGGAACATCCGCGAGAATGCCTATGGCCGTTTCGACGAGAACTTCCGCCAGTACGGCGCGCGCGCCAAGCTCCTGATCGAGCCGACCGACCAGTTTTCGATCTATCTGCTGGGTGAATACTTCCAGCAGCGCGGCGTCGGCACGATTTTCGACAGTTCGTTCCGTTCGCTCGCGCCCAATAGC
This sequence comes from Novosphingobium sp. BF6, assembly GCF_058273105.1. Taxonomy (NCBI): domain Bacteria; kingdom Pseudomonadati; phylum Pseudomonadota; class Alphaproteobacteria; order Sphingomonadales; family Sphingomonadaceae; genus Novosphingobium; species Novosphingobium sp. BF6. The sequence continues at coordinate 1,039,264 of NZ_CM177776.1, read as the reverse complement.
ATCAGCGAACCCTATCTTTCGAATGCCGGGATCACCGCCGGTCCGCGCAACCTCGACATGCTGACCGATGCGCCGCAGTTCCGTGACCTGAACACCGGCGGCGCCCAGGCGAACCTGTCCTACGAGTTCGACAACGGCTGGTCGCTCAGCAACGTCTTCGCCTGGAAGACCTACTCGCTCGATCAGCAGGTGGACGGCGACACCGTATCCGCCGACGGCGCGAACGTGAATGCCCAGAAGGCCAAGTACAACCAGTATAGCAACGAACTGCGCCTCGCGCTTCCTGCGGGTAACCCGCTGTCGGGCCAGGTCGGTCTCTACTATTTCAAGTCGACACTGGATCAGCAGAGCCAGATCGCAGGCAGCAACCTGGTCCCCTCGTTCCTGTTGCCTTCTTATCCGTTCTGCGTCGGCGCCGCGGTATCGCAGCCATCGCCTCCGGGCTGCTCGACCAGCAACAGCTACTTCCTGGGCCAGGACAAGGACTATCGTCTCGACAACGAGAGCTACGCCGCTTTCGGCCAGTTCACTTATGCCGTCACCGACGACCTGAAGCTGATCGCCGGCGCGCGTGTCACACGTGACAAGGTGGCGATCGATCTGGCCCAGAACTTCGACGATTACTTCGTGGTGCTGGGCGTTCCGCGCTCCACTTACGATCAGAGCTACAGCGCGACCAAGTTCAGCTATCGCCTGGGCGCACAGTACAATTTCAACCGCGACGTCATGGTCTATGCCACTTACGGCCGCGGCTGGAAGGGACCGGGCATGAACGATACGGGCGCCAGCCTCGACGCCGTGCTGCGCGTGTTGCCAGAGCGTGCCGACACCGCCGAAGTGGGCATCAAGTCCACCCTGTTCGATCGCCTGCTGACCTTCAATGCCTCGCTGTTCCACACCAAGTTCAGCAACCTTCAGGCACAGACCTTCGACACCGAACTGCGCGCCTTCGTGATCGGCAATGCCGGCAAGGCGACCAGCAAAGGCGCTGAGGCCAGTTTGACCCTGCGGCCGTTCAAGGGCTTCTCCCTTGGCGCAAACGCGTCCTATGTGGATGCAAAGTATGACAGCTTCATCGGTGCTCAGTGCTATCCGAACCAGCCGAACTGCGGCACCAACGGCACCTTCGACGCATCGGGCAACCGCCTGACCTTTGCGCCGAAGTTCACCTCGACGATCTCGGCTTCCTATGAGGCACCGGTCAGCGATGCGTCTTCGCTGCTGTTCGATGTGGGATACTATCACCGCAGCAGCTTGGAATCGATCGTCAGCGCGCCTCCGGGTTCGAAAATCGACGGGATCGACATTCTCAACGCCAGCATCGGCCTGCGCTCCGGACCGTTTACCGCTGCGCTGTTCTGCAAGAACTGCACGAACAAGGTCTATGCACTTCAGACCGCGATCGAGGCGGGCGACAGCAATGCCGGCAACCTGACCATCTACCAGCGCATGGGTCTCGACTCGGTCCGGGCGATCGGCCTGCGCTTCGGCTTCACTTACTGAGGCATACTTGGCGTGTGAACTTTCCCGTCATGGAAAGCGCGGCACGCCAAGCATGCTATTTCCTAATCACAATGCCGCTTGGCTTTCGCGAGGGATTTAATGTCCAGTACTATCAAACGTGGCGTTAGCCTCTATTCCTTCCAGGAAGAACTGTTCCTGGGCCGCATGTCGGTGGAGGACTGTGTTGCCTTCGCGGCTTCGATCGGCGCGAACGGCATCGAAATCCTGCCGGAACAGAATATTCCTTCGTTCCCGGAAGTAAGCGATTCCGAAGTCGGCGCCCTTCGCGACATGGTTGCCCGCCATGGCTGCGAGTTCACGTGCTACGACATGTTTCTCGACACCAAGCTGCGCCGCGATCGTCTAATGTCGGACGAAGAACAGATCGCCTCGATCCGTCGCGACCTGAAACTGTGCAATCGCCTGGGTATCCGCAACATGCGCGTGCTCATTTTCGTGCGTCCCGACATCCTCGAAAAATGCGTGCCTTATGCCGAGGAATTGGACGTGCACATGGGCGTGGAAGTCCACGCACCCTGGCATATGGATCACGCCTGGATTCTACGCACGATCGAGGTAGCCGATCGCCTGGGCACGAAGCATCTCGGCCTGTTGCCCGACATGGGCATCTTCATGAAGCACTACCCGCCGGCATTTCGCGCCCGTTTCGAGCGGGAAGGGGCGCGTCCGGAAGTGGCGCAGTTCATCGTCGATCAGCACGAACAGAAGATCATGTGCGAATACACGATCTACGAAGTCGCGGTAAAGATGAAGGGCAACCCGGCAGAAATCCGCATGGCCGAGACCTTGCGCCACGCGCCATATTCCAACCCGAAACGGGTGCGCGATTACATCCCTTACTTCCACCACATCCAGGCAAAGTTCTATGAGATGACGCCGGATGGGCACGATCCCTCACTCGCCTACGACGAAGTGATCCCGGAACTGGTCGCCGGTGGCTGGAACGGGTATCTGTCCAGCGAGTACGAAGGCAACCGCTGGGTCCAGGACGTCGAGGAAGTCGACAGCCGCGAGCAGGTTCGCCGCCAGCATATGATGTTCCAGCGACTGCTGTCGCAGGCCGGTCAGGAGACCGCATGATGTTCGACAAATATCTCATCAACGCGCAGAGCATTCGCAACACCGGTCCCGCCGATTTGCCTGATGGCTTCGCATTCGAAGCCAAGCTCGGCTATTATCGCGGCCTTGGTTTATCCATGATCGAAGAACTCGCGGTGTCGGTGGATGGCAAGGAGCTTGCCCGCGAAGCCGTGCGCTTCGACGAAGGCAATGGCCCGCTGACGCTCGACGAAATGGAAACCGCTTTCGACCGGCGCTGGGCCTTCGGCACCGAGGCAACGATTCTGGTCGCGCTGCCGGGCGGCCTCAAGGGAGAGCACGAGGTTGCGCTGCGCCAGAAGCTGCGCGTCTCCTACCTGCCATTCCCGTCCTTCAACAACGACCGGAAGACGGTGGCCCTGTGAAGCCGACTGCCTCGATCACCGGGATCACTCTTACCCTCATCTTTTCCGCAAGTGCTGCTTCCGGTGATTGAGGCACCCGCTTTCCGCGACCTAAATCACAACGGCAGGCTCGACCCTTACGAGGATAGGCGACTGCCGGAAGCGGCGCGGGTGGCTGACCTGATCGGCCGCATGACGCTGGAAGAAAAGGTCGGCACGCTGCTGCACGGCACGTTGCCGGCCATCGGCAATCCGTTCGGCGCGTACGACAAGGGCTATGACCTACCATCGCCGAACGCCCCTATCCCGATTCCGGCACGATGCTTCGCAAGGATGCCGAGCGGGCGGACAGTATCGATTTCGTGGCCGTGGCAACGCCGGACTTCCATCACCTGCGCGCCGTGCAGGCAGCCCTCAAACATCCAGAAGCGGGCGCCCCAGAGGGCAGCCGTTCATTGCCAAACATATCATCACGGTGACAGACAAGGCTTTCGATAATTTTGCCGATAGCGGCAGCGATCGTGCAATCAATGCACGTCTCATGGGGATAGGTTAATGTCGAAGTCAGCGACAGCAGGCGTGGGAACGCCGGCGAAGGGTATCACCCTCATATACGCACAGATCCTGCCGGTCATGGCGATCGTGTCACTGTTCCCCGCGATACCCAAACTCTTTGCGCAGTTCGGGCATATTCCAGCAGCCGGGTTCCTGATCCCGGCGATCGTGACCGTTCCATCGCTGTGCGCAGCCCTGTTCGCTCCGATCGCGGGCATCATCGCCGATCGATATGGCCGTCGCCTCAGCTTCATCGGCGGCATGGTGCTCTATGTCGCGGCGGGCGTGGTGCCGTTGTTCGCCAGCGATCTGGTGGTCATCATGGTCAGCCGGGCCTTCCTGGGCATCGCCGAGGCATTCGCGATCACGATTTCAAGCGCCCTGATCGGAGACTATTTCGGCGAGAAGCGTCACCGCTGGGTGGCATGGGTCGGCGTTGCCACCTCGATCGCCGGAACCGGCCTGATCGCCGTGGGCGGCGCCCTGGCCGACGTCAGCTGGCGGGGGCCCTTCGGCATCTATCTGGCCGCGATCCCCGGCCTCGTCATGGCCATCCTCTTCATCGACGAGCCGCTTAAAAGCGCCGGCCGAGGAACGCAGGCCGCCCCCCGGCGTTTGGGCTTTCCCTGGCGCGAGGCGGCCATCATCGGCGCCGTCACGCTGACAGCCTCCGTGCTCTACTATGTGGAGCCGCTCAATATCTCGCGCGTGCTCGATCAGCGCGGTGCGGGTTCCGCCACCCAGATCGGGCTGATCCAGGCCGCGACGAGCCTGACGTACATCGCCGGCGCATTCCTGTACCGCCGGTTGCATGACCGCGGCATCGGCCAGCTTCTCGGTCTGGCGGCACTGCTGATCGGCGCGGGTCAGTTGGTGATCGGTCTGGGACAGAGCTGGCAGCTCGTCTCGATCGGCGCCGCCATCCAGCAGCTCGGTGGCGGTATGGTCATTCCGACGCTACTCGCGTGGGGCCAGGCCATTCTTCCGCTCGAACAGCGTGGGCGCGGCATGGGTATCTGGGCCACTGCGTTCTTCTCCGGCACCTTCTTGTGCAGTCCGATTGTCAGCCTTGTCAGCGACCTTTCGGGCGGCCTTGTGCCGGCAATGGTCGTCATGGGCTATGTGACGCTGGCCGCAGCGCTGCTCGCATTCTTCATTCTCCCAAGCGGCCGTGCCGCAGATAAGGTTTTCGCTTCGTCATGACTTCCCGTCAGTTCGACTACATCATCGTCGGTGCCGGCTCTTCGGGCTGCGTCCTGGCGGATCGCCTCAGCGCGGATGGCAAGAGCACCGTCCTCCTGATCGAAGCCGGGGGCGACAACGAGACCGAACTGGTCAACATGCCCCGCGCCTTCATGAAGATGTTCGGCAACCCCACCCATTTCTGGCACTTTCCTATCAAGGAACAGGCAGGCCGACCGGCAGGCGAAGTCTGGCCCTATGGCCGCGGTCTGGGCGGATCCAGCTCCACCAACGGCACCTGGTATCTGCGAGGAATGCCCGCAGATTACGACGGCTGGGCACAGGCGGGCAATTCCGAATGGAAATGGAGCGAGATTTCGCGCTGCTTCGGCGAGATGGAGAGCTATCGCGGCGCCGGTGCGAACTCCACGCGAGGGCGCGATGGACCGCTGCAGGTCACGCAGCTGCCCTATCGTTCGCCGGCGATCGCCGCGACGATCGAGGCCGGCGTCGAGATGGGTTTGCCCCGCCTCGCCGACATCAACACGCCGGGCACCACCGGTATCGGCTATACGCAGGCGACCGTGAACCGCCGTGGACGGCGCGCATCGAGCTATCAGGCGTTCCTCAAACCCGCGATGCGCCGCGCCAATCTGACGGTGATGACCGACACGCTGGTCGAAAGCGTGGTCCTCGATGGTTCACGAGCAAATGGCGTGCGCATACGCACCGCCACCGGGCCCCAGACGATTGCCGCCGCACGGGAGGTCATCCTGTCCGCAGGCGCGTTGCAGAGCCCCAAGCTGCTGCAACTGTCCGGCATAGGCCCGGCATCGGTGCTGAAGGCAGCAGGCGTTCCCGTGCGGCATGATCTGGCAGCGGTGGGGCGCAATCTTGCCGACCATGCGATGTTCTCAATGTCGTTCCGCCTCAACGGCGACAAGGGCGTGAACCACCAGTTCTCGGGCTGGCGCATCATGAAGCATGTGCTCCAGTACTACCTCACCCGGAAGGGCCTGATGGCCTATACGTCGCCCGAAGTCACCGCGTTGCTGTCCAGCACGGGCCGCACTGACTGGCCGGACATCCAGTTCGGCGTGGGGCCATTCTCCATGCGATCGCATGAGGAAATGAAGGCCGATCCTGGGCGAGGCGCGCTGGAGGACAGGCCGGGGATCACGGTCAATGCGATCGCCCTGCGCCCCAAGAGCCGTGGTTCGGTGTCCATCCGCTCGGCCGAAGTCGGCGACATGATCGACGTCGATGCGAACTGGTGGGGCGATCCGGCCGACAAGGCGTTCCTGACCGAGATGGTTCGCCTCGTCCGCCGCTACATGCGGCAGCCGGCACTATCCAGGTTTGTGGGCGAGGAGGTCGTGCCCGGTACCGCGGTTGAGTCCGACGAAGAAATCGGCAAGGCCCTCGAATGGCTGACCAGCCCGGGCGTGCACGCCACCGGCACCTGTCGCATGGGCGATGCTGGTGACAGCGTGGTCGACGGACGCCTGCGGGTCCATGGCATCGATGGCCTGCGCGTGGTCGATTGTTCGGTGATGCCGGTTCCTCCGGCAGGCAATACGAACGGGCCGGCCATGGTCATCGGCTGGCGTGCGGCTGAATTGATCCTGGAGGATCGCGATCGAGGTTGAGGCGAACTGTGGGCCGGAGTGAAGCGCGCGCCGGTCCACAGACTTGCATCCATGAAACGGTTCGATATGCTGAAATCCTAGTCAGGAGATGGATGCATGCGGTTTCGAGGGCTCGATCTTAATCTTCTCAGCGCCCTCGACGTGCTCATACAGGAGCGCAGCGTCTCGGCAGCCGCGCGCAAACTCAATCTCAGCCAGCCTGCAATGAGCGCGGCACTGGCACGGCTGCGGGAATTCTTCGGCGACGACATCCTTGTCGTTCAGGGCAAGCGCATGTTTCCCACCGCGTTCGCCGAAGGGATGATCCCGCAGGTCCGCCAAGTGTTGCGCGGCGTGGAATCGATGCTGGCGAACCGCAGCCAGTTCGACCCCGCCACCGCAAGGCGCACTTTCCGGCTGATCGCGTCGGACTATGTCATCGCCTCCCTCATCGTCCCCCTGGTCGAACGCCTTTCGGCGCAGTCTCCCGGGATCATGTTGGACCTTGCCGCACCATCCGAACAAGGCGGCATCGAAATCGCCGAGGGGCGCGTCGATCTCCTGATCTCGCCCGATTACTACATCACAGGCGAGCATCCCAGCGAACTGCTGTTCGAGGAAACGCATGTGGTCGTGGGCTGGGAGGGCAATCCGCTAATGCAGGCGCCGCTGACCCTGGATGGCTTTCTTCAGGCGGGGCATGTCGGGGTACGGATCGGTGCCCAGCGGATGCCCGCCTTCGCAGATCGGCAGATGTCGGTGATGGGAATGTCCCGGCGGATCGAAGTGGAAACGCACTCCTTCCTGACCATCCCATTGTTGCTGACCGGAACCCGTCGACTTGCGTTGATGCAGGCACGTCTCGCGCGAAGGATGTGCCGCAGCTATCCCCTGGCGATGTGCGACCTCCCGTTCGAATTCCCGTTGATGCGTGAGATGATGCAGAACCATGCCACACGGCACGCCGACGAGGGTCTGCGCTGGCTGAAGGGCTTGCTGCGCGAACAAACGTTCACCAATCCATAATCACGCACGATAGATTGCGATAGAAACAATAGATTTCTAATATTCGTAGCTGCCCGGTACACCTACATCAGAACGAATGTTGGGTGGAGGCACTTTTGGAAAGCTACGGGATCTTGGTGGTCGGCGGCGGGATCGGCGGTCTTTCCGCAGCAATCGCGCTCAGCCGTGCGGGCCATGCGGTAACGGTGATCGAGCGCGACCCGGAGTGGTCTGTCTACGGTGTCGGCATCATCCAGCAGGCCAATGTCGTGCGGGCAATGGACCAGCTTGGTGTCCTCGACGCGTTTCTGGAAGCCGCCTGCGGCTTCGACGCAGTGGAAATCTATATTCCCGACGGCACGCGGGTGGCGCGTATTCCCGCCCCCAGTCTGGTGCCGGGCAAGCCGGCAAACGTCGGCATCGGCCGACGCGCCCTGCAAAAGGTCCTGGGCGACTGCGCGAAGGCGCTGGGTGCCGAGATCCGGCTTGGCGTAACCGCCACGAGCCTGGATGACTACGGGCAAGGCGTCGCTGTGGATTTCTCGGACGGCAGCACCCAGCGGTTCGATCTCGTCGTCGGCGCCGATGGAGTCTACTCGCAGACGCGCGAGGCGATCCTGCCCGATGCCGCAGCTCCCGAGTTTACCGGTCAGGGGGTATGGCGCTACAACTTCCCGCGCCCGGCCGATCTCGACGCCCTGCACGTCTACAACGGCCCGATCGGCGTCGGCCTGGTACCGATGAGCGCAGAGCAGATGTACCTCTTCGCCACCAGCCCCGAGCCGGGTAACCCGCATTATCCGCGCGAGGGACTCGCCGCCGCGATGCGCTCGAAGCTGGCGAACACCGCGCCTCAGATCCAGGCCTTGGCCGCGCAGATCACCGACGATGCCGGTGTTGTCTATCGCCCGCTGGAGGGGCTGATGGTCGAGGGGCCCTGGCATGCGGGCCGGGTCGTGCTGCTGGGCGATGCCGTCCACGCGACGACGCCGCATCTGGGGCAAGGCGCCGGCATGGCGATCGAGGACGCGCTGGTGCTGGCCGAGGAACTCGGTCGCCATGACGATCCCGAGGCCGCCTTCACCGCCTACCGCGACCGCCGTTTCGAACGCTGCCGCTATATCGTCGAGAAGTCGCTGGAGATCTGCCGCGGCCAGATCGGCAAGGGGCCGCCGGTCGATAACCACAAAGCTACAGCCGAGATGTTTGCCGTCGTCTCGCAGCCCATTTGATTACGCAAGGACTGACCCATGACCCGAGTAACCGAAATCCGCTATGTTGGATATGGTGTCGAGGACTTCGACGCCGAACGCGCCTTTTATATCGACGACTGGGGCCTGACCGAAGTGGCAGCAGAAGACGGCATGGCATGGTTCAAGACGCAGGGCCACGATGAACATCACGTCGTGCGCCTGCACAAGGCCGATGCCAGCTACGTCGAAGTGATGGCGTTCGCAGCAGATACCCGTGCCGACGTCGATGCTCTGCACGACAAGGTCGTCGCAGCAGGCTGCAAGATGATTCACGGCCCCCGTGATCTCACCGCACCGGGCGGCGGCTATGGCTTCCGCTTCTTCTCACCCGATGGTCTGCCTTTTGAAATCTCCGCCGATGTCGAGCGTTCGACCAAGCGATCGATGGAGCGCTGGGAAGGCATGCCGGTCAAGATCAGCCATATCGTCATGCACTCGCCGGATCACCAGGCGCTGGTGAAGTTCTTCACCGATGTGCTGGGCTTCAAGGTCAGCGACTGGCTGGGCGACTTCATGTGCTTCCTGCGCTGCAACGAAGCGCACCACCGCGTCGCCATCCTGCCCGGGCCGCCGTGCCTCAACCATGTCGCCTACGACATGCTGACGGTGGACGACATGTTCCGCGGTGCGCATCGTCTGAAGCAGCACGGCACCGATATCCGCTGGGGTCCGGGCCGCCACACGGCAGGCAACAACACCTTCAGCTACTTTGTTACGCCGGGCGGCTTCGCCGTCGAGTACAGCTCGGAACTGGAAGAAGTCGACTTCGAGAACCACCTCGACAAGGTCCACGTTCCCGGGCCGTTTGTCATGGACCAGTGGGGTATCGGGGTGGGCGGTCCGCAGACCATGCCGCATCCCAAGCCCGACGCGCGGCTGTTCCAGGCGGCGGAGGTCTGATCGGTGGCCCTCTTCGAATATTTCCCGAACTACATCTGGAACCTGTCGGTCGCGATCGCGATGGAATCGGGCGCGCAGCTCGGCGAGATCATCGACATGTGCCAACCGATCCGCGATGCGGCGGCAAACGGCGCCGATGCCGGAACCCCGCAGTTCATGAAGGCCTGGGCGGCGATGGGCGACAAGCTGCTCGATCTCGCCGCCGAGGACGAGGCGAAGGGCCGGGCGTTCTCCGCCTCCAACAAGCTGGAGCGCGCCTCGCTCTATCTCATCACCGCCGAGCGTATGCAGGGCCACGGGCACCCTGGCCGCACGGAGACGTATGCAAGGGCGCGCAAGGCTTTCGACCGCTCGACCGAACTGGGCAAGCTCAACCGCGAGCGCGTGGAAATCCCGCTGGAGACCGGCACGATGCCCGCGCTGTTCACCCGCGCGCCCGGCGAAGGGCCAAAGCCGGTCGTGGTGTTCTGCAACGGTCTCGATAGCTGCAAGGAACTGCTCTACTGGACCCGCCTGCCCGAAGAACTGGCGCGGCGCGGCATTTCCACGCTCTGCGTCGACCAGCCCGGTTCGGGCGAAGCGCTGCGCCTGCAAGGCCTGCCTGTCGATCCGCATTCCGAAAACTGGGCGAGCAAGGCGGTCGACTGGCTGGAGCAGCAGCCGGATGTCGATCCAGTACGGATCGGCATGACCGGAATCTCGCTCGGCGGTCACTTCGCGCCGCGCGCCGTTGCCTACGAGCCGCGCTTTGCCAGCGGCGCGGTCTGGGGCGCCAACCACAACTGGCGCGAAGTGCAGGACAAGCGCATGGCGCGCGAGGGCGAGAATCCTGTGCCGCACTACTGGGCGCACGTCCACTGGGCGTTCGGAGCAGAGGGGCAGGAGGACTTCCTGGCGAAATCCGAAGCGATGAACCTCAATGGCCACATGGATGCTATCCGCGTGCCGTTCCTCGTCACCCACGGCGCCAACGATCGCCAGATCAGCGTGGGCTACGCCGACGATCTCTATGACCAGCTGGTCAATTCGCCGCGCCGGGAGAAAGTGATCTTCACGCCCCGCGAAGGCGGCGTCGAGCACGTCGGCGCGGACAACATGGCCTATGGCCGCGATCTGATCAGCGACTGGTTCGCCGAGACCCTTGGTAGCAGAACAGCCTGAGCGGATCATAGCTTCCGGCGGCGGAATGCCGCCGGCAAAAACGGCGCGCCGCCCCACCCTCTCCTCCGGGGCGGCGCGTCAACAAAATAAAGGAAGGATGCCCATGACCCGCCGTTTCGTCGATCTGTCGATCACGCTCTGCAACGACGTGGTCAGTGACCCGCCGTTCCTGAAACCCGAAATTACCTACCAGACCCACATGGACACGGCGGGCGAACTGGACATGTTCTTCCCCGGCGTCACCGCCGCGGATACGCCCGACGGCGCCGGTTTCGCGGCGTCGGAATGGGTCAGGCTGACCACCCACAGCGGCACGCACCTCGATGCGCCCTATCACTTCCACCCGACCATGAACGGCAAGGACGGCAAGCCCGAGCGCTCGATCACCATCGACGAGGTGCCGCTCGAATGGTGCTTCCAGCCTGGCGTGAAGTTGGATTTCCGGCACTTCCCTGACGGCTACGTGGTCACTGCCAAGGACGTCGAGGCCGAACTGGCGCGGATCGGGCACGATCTGCAGCCGCTCGACATCGTGCTGGTCAACACCGCAGCGGGCAAGGCGCTGGGCCGCCCCGACTTCGTCAACGTGGGCTGCGGCATGGGATACGAAGCGACGATGTACCTGACCGAGCGCGGTGTGCGCGTAACCGGCACCGATGCCTGGAGCTGGGATGCACCGTTCAGCCACACCGCCCAGAAGGTGAAGGAAACCGGCGACACCTCGCTGATCTGGGAAGGCCACAAGGCGGGGCGCGACATCGGTTATTGCCACCTCGAAAAGCTGCACAATCTGGAAGTGCTGCCCGGCCACGGCTTCACGGTCTCCTGCTTCCCGCACAAGATCAAGGGCGCGTCTGCAGGCTGGACCCGCGCCGTCGCGATCTTCGAGGACTGAGCGAATGCGGCTTGCAACCATAGCGAACGGGTCGCCCGACGGGCAGCTGGTGGTCGTCTCTGCCGATGGCGCGCGGGCGCTCGCAGCGGATATCCCGAACCTGCTGGCCGCCATCACCGACTGGCGCGCGGCCGAGCCGGTGCTGTTTGCGTTGGCCAAACGGGTGAACGCAGGCCACGGCGAAGCCTTCGATCCCGCACTGCTGCGCGCACCGCTGCCGCGTTCCTGGCAATGGCTCGATGGCTCGGCCTTCGGCACGCACGGCGAACTGATGCAGATCGCCTTCAACCTGCCGCCGATCGAGACCGACCGCCCTTTGATGTACCAGGGTATGTCGGATCGGTTCTATGGCCCGGGCGATCCCGTACCGTTCGCCAACGAGGCGGATGGCATCGACTTCGAAGGCGAATTCGGCGTCATCGTCGACAGGGTTCCGATGGGCATCACCCCCGAGCAGGCGCTGGGCCACATCAAACTGGTTGTGCAGATCAACGACTGGTCGCTGCGCGCCATCGCACCCGTCGAGATGAAGACGGGCTTTGGCTGGGTTCAGGCCAAACCGCCCTGTTCAATGGCGCCCTTTGCGGTCACACCCACAGCGCTGGGCGAGGCCTGGCGAGACGGACGCGTCTGCATGGACCTCACCGTCGAATGGAATGGCAGGCCCTTCGGACGAGCCAACGGCGCCGCGATGGACTTCGGGTTCCACGATCTCATTGCCCACGCCGCGCGTACGAGGGAGCTCGTGGCCGGCACCATCATCGGCTCCGGCACCGTCTCCAACGCAAATTACGCCGAAGTCGGCTCCAGCTGCATCTCCGAAGTGCGCGCCATCGAGATCATCCGCGACGGCAAGCCAAAGACACCCTTCATGGCCTTTGGCGACACGATCCGCATGGAAGCCTCCACGGTCGATGGCTGGGCTCCATGTGGAATTATCGAGCAGGTCGTGAAACTTAAGGGAGATTGATTACAGTACGAATGGACTACCGCTGAGTTCGAGCTCGGTGTAAATTGATCCGATGACCAGATAAAAGCTCAGAATGACTTGATATAGCGATGTAAATTACAAATAAGACAGATGCCCACGATATCCGACATCTAGGGGGCAGCGGCGGAATGCCGGAAACTTCCCAGCGCCCCCGGATCTATGGAACCCCGGAATTGCTGATCGTCAGGTTCTGGGAAGATTATAGCGCTGACGAAACGACCAAGAGAGCGTACATAGCAAACGGAATGTCGGCTAACTGTATCGCGGTAGTGTCAGTTTTCCTGAGCTCTGCGGAGGATAGCGCTCTCGTAAAACAACTCTCGCAAGCCTCAAAACTGCGGCCATATCGTTCGGTTATAACGCACCCCCACCTCGCACCATTGCGGCCCCGAATGCGGCGATCATCCGCAGCTATTACCGTCAGATTCAATCATCGATTGCACTTGGCGAGCAAATTTATCCATCGTGAAGGGCTTGGTTAACATCGCCATTCCCCGTTCAAGAAATCCTGTCGGCAGCGCCGCATTTTCGGCGTAACCCGTCATGAAAAGGATTTTGAGATCGGGCCTGTCAACGCGCGCGGCGTCCGCAATCTGGCGGCCGTTCAATCCCGGCAATCCGATATCCGTCACAAGGAGGTCCACCCTCTCGGCCGATTGAAGGATTCTCAGCCCCTCGGGGCCGTCCGTCGCTTCGAGAGCGCGGTACCCAAGGTCTCCAAGTACTTCTTTTATGAGGCCGCGTACCACCGGTTCGTCCTCCACGACAAGAACCACTTCGCCTGAAGCCACTGCCGCATTCGGTTCCTGAGCGGCTACCACCGGTTGAGCCGGATCTTCGCTCATGCAGCGCGGCAGATAAATGCTGATCCTGGAGCCCCGGCCAAGTTCGGAGACTATTTCGACCCGGCCTTCCGATTGCCGAGCGAAACCGTAGATCATCGACAGCCCCAGACCGGTGCCCTCCCCTAACGGCTTCGTCGTGTAGAACGGCTCGAACGCACGTTCGATCGTTGCCTTGTCCATTCCGACGCCGGTATCCTCGACATTGATGCACACGTAGTCGCCGGGCGCTAGTTCGCCTCGGCCCGCAGCCTCGGCTTTATCAAAACGGCAATTGCGGGTTTCGATCGTAAGGCGTCCGCCATCAGGCATCGCATCACGCGCATTGATCACCAGGTTGAGTATCGCGCTTTCCAGTTGATTGGGATCGCAGCGCGTGCGCCACAGATCGCTTTCGAAATCGATGGCGACTGCGATGTCTTCGCCCAATGTGCGGCCGAGCAGATCTTCCATCGAACCGATCAGCGGATTGATTGACACGGGACGCGGGTCGAGCGGCTGGCGGCGCGAGAAAGCCAACAGACGATGCGTGAGTGCGGCCGCCCGATCCGCTGAACTCTTCGCGCCTTCGAGCCAGCGCAAAACGTCTCGTGTGTGCCCCTGCTCCAGCCTCTTCTGCATGATTTCAAGGGATCCGTTTATGCCCTGCAGGAGGTTGTTGAAGTCGTGAGCGATGCCGCCGGTCAGCTGCCCTACCGCTTCCATTTTCTGAGCCTGTCGCAAAGCGTCTTCGGCCGCCGCCAAAGCCTCATCGGCGAACTTCTGTTCGGTTACGTCGCGCCCGTAGGCGTAAACCAGCCCGTCTTCCATTGCAGTATGCCAGGAGACCCAGCGCGATCCTCCATCAACGGTGCGGAACCGGTTTTCGAACCCGACCAGATCCCCTTCGCTCAGCGCAGTCGCGAGTGCCTCGTTACTGGGAGCCAGATCGTCAGCGACGATGAAATCCGCAAAGGGTTTTCCGACCACGTCTTGCGCATGGAAGCCGAATATCCGGGTCCAGGATGGGCTGACCGCGCGGAAGACCCCATCGGCATCGACAACCACGACCAGGTCGCGGCTGTGAAGCCAGATCCGATCGGCCCGCCGCCGCTCTGCATCGAGCGCTGCGATGTTTGCGAGTGCTCCGCTTACCTGCCCAGCGATAAGACGAGCAAAGTCGGCCAAGCCCTCCTCGTCGCGGCGATAAGGATTTAGGGCAAGAACAAGTGATCCGAAGGCCGGCTGATCGCCGGGGCCGGGGATCGGGACGACGAGCGCTTCACGCGGGGCGATCTCCCAGGCGCCGACGGGCCAGGGAACATCACCTGGCAGCGCCACGCGTCGGGGCTGACCGGACGGTGCGCTGATGCCGTCATCCCAGTCGTGTCCCGCGATACCGGCCGCGTCAGGCGTGCACGCCACGTATCGGGTGCCCTGCGCCTCGTCGAACGCGAACAGAACAAAGGGAAAATCGTGCCGGTTACTCGCAAAGGCATCGCAGACGGCGGCTCGCACTTCGGCGTCGTCCATGGCGCCGACAAGATTGGCACCCAGACGCCTTAGTGTCTCAAGGCGGCGCTCGCCGATGACGCGCTCGGTTTCTTCGCTGACAATGCACAGCAGACCCTCCACATTCCCACCGACACCATAAAGCGGGCTGTAGGAAAAGCTGTGATAGGTCTCTTCGGGATGGCCGCTGCGTTCGAGCAAAAGAAGCAGGGCGCTGTTCCAGGTCGCTTCACCCGTCCGAACCTTCTCGACCTGATCTGCGACGTCATCGTAGACTTCCGCCCAGACCTCTCTGAAGGGTTTCGCCAACATGTCTGGATGCTTGATGCCCAGCGTCGGGATGTAGGCGTCGTTGTAGAAGAACAGCAGGTCGTCTCCCCAGCCCAGCCACATCTCGAACCGCGATGTCAGTAACATGCGCAAGGGAATCTTGAGCGCCTCCGGCCAATCGCACGGGTCGCCCAGAGCGGTGGTGCTCCAATCGTACTCTCGCATCCGGCGAGCCATCTCCGACTGGCCAGGAAAGAAGTCTTCCAGAGACCCGCTTGACAACAATTCCACTTCCCTCGCGCGGCATGCCATGACGCAAACGCGCAGAGTAATTTTTGGTTGCCGCGCCCAAGGCCGTCTCTAGCACTACTTTGGCAGAAGTTTGCTGGAATGCCTGATGAGGTTGCATCCGCAGTGAGGGCATTGCTCCGGCGGTGAGCGAGACAGGCGGTCAAGGATGGCCTGGCGCACTGCCGGCAAGGTGGGTTGGGGAGGCGGGCCAAGGACTCTTTTTTTTCCGCCCCGCCTGAGCGAGCCTTCGAGACTGCAGAAAGGCGTAGGCCATCATCGACATCAAGGCATGGCGGTGAAGTCCAGTCCAGGATCGTCCTTCGAAGTGATCCAACCCCAATTCTTCCTTGAGTTGCTGATGCGCTTGTTCGCAGATCCAGCGCGCTTTGATCGCGCCTGCGAGAGCCTTGATCGGAGTGTCGCGGGGCAGATTGGAGAGATAGTATTTTCGCTCGCCATTCGAGCGATGCTCACCCACCAGCCAGGCTTCCTCACCTGGCATGTGCTGGGCCCCGGCAGAGCCGATCCGCTGAGGCGCACCATCGGCAATGCGCACGCGCATGGCCGCAAAGCGGGCCGTCAGTCGTCCCTTGGTTCCCTTGCGCCAACTGACCTGCCACCACTTCGCAGTTTCGAGCATCGCGTGCGCGGCCATGGATTTGACGTCCGGCACATGCCGTACCCGAGGGCGACCGCGGCCTGCGACCGGGAAGATCAGTTGCACGTTGGTCGGATAGACCTTCTGGTGCCTGGGGATGCCGACAGCCCAGCAGAGGCCGCGTGTACTCAGCGCCTGCCGGAACGGAGCCGACAGCCCATAACCGGCATCAGCCAGCACACAGCCGAAGCGCACGCCGGCAGCGATGATGCGATCGATCTCCTCGATCGCGATCTCGGGCTTGGTGCGATATTCCTGCAAAGGAGCAGGCACGCCCGACTTGTCCATGCGAGCGGTATCGCTTGTCCAGCTTTCCGGCAGGAACAGTCGCAAGCTCAGCATGAGCGGAACTTCGCTCGAAGCCAGCGTCACCGACACCAGCGTCTGACAGTTGGCATTCTTCCCGAGCGCCGTGGCATACTGCGGCGCGACGCCAACCGAGGCCTTGCCCTTCTTTGGCAAGGCAGTGTCGTCGATGATCAGCCAGGCTCTATCGCCACCAACCAATTCATCCGCCTGGCTCCACAAGGTCGCTTCCAACGGGGCGCTGTCCCACAGACCGGCCCCGATGAAATGATGAAGCCGGTCATAAGGGATCGCATAAGAGCGGGCTGCCATGGGCTGGATGCTTTTGCGATCACCGGGTCCGATCAGACCAGCAATATAGGCTGGGCACATTCGACGCCGCGTCTTGTTCCCCAAGGCTTCCAGATAAGGCGCCAGCCAACGCTCAAGATCCGCCTGCCAGTCTTCGTCCATCGCCAGCCTCCGTCAAAGCTGGCTCCCCATGAATCACGCAATCAGCGACATGGGAATCCCAAAAATCATACTTCTGCCAAAGTAGTGCTAGTTCGCGTGGACAAAAGCCTTGAGCCATAGCCGGGATAGGCTCAATTGTAGCTGATTGCAGGGAAACCTGGGCGTTAAACAAGGAGATTAGATGATTAACTGAATGCCTCGAAGACACGATTGTAAGCGCGCCCAAGGCTCGCAACGCCGCTATAGCCGAGTTGAAAAGCGGCTTGCTGCAGAGTCAGTCCTTGAGACAGCAGCCCGTCGACATGATGCATGCGCAGTTGCTGATGCCACTTGCCCGGCGAGAGTCCGGTTTCCTCGCGAAAAGCGCGGGTAAAACTTCTGCGGCTCATGCCCACGTCTGCCGCCCAGGCATCGAGGTCGAGTGGACTCGCCGGATCCATATAGAGGCGATCGCACAAGGCGCGCAGGCGCGGGGACAGCGCCATGACCGGAGCGGTTGCGCCGATATCCGCGGCCTGCCCGATTTCATCAAGGATAAGCTGCGCCATCAGCGCATGCCGCTCCGCATGAGCCGATGTCTCTTCGTTCAGCAGGCACTCCACCAATGCATGAAGCAGAGGTGAAACCGCGATGACGCGCACGTTATCCGGCTGCGACGCGACCGAGGGGGCGACGTAAAAGGCATTATAGGCTGCCGGCCCGCGGCAGGTCACATCATGCACGACGCCAGCCGGAATCCACACGCCCCGCCCGGGCGGCAGGAAGATGCTCCGGCCCGGCGTCTGAACTACCGAGAAGCCTTCGATTCGATAGGAAAACTGCCCGCGATCATGGGTATGCGGCGGGTCGTAATAGCCATTCGACTGGCGCCCCCGAAACGCGACGACGGCACCGTCACGGCACAAGTCTGCACTGGTCACCTCCACGGGAGGCAACTGATCGGTTCGGGATTTCGCTCGGTTCATGGCAATCTGCAGACGTCGGAAGGGAGGAGGAGAACGGGTGGAAGATTCCGATCGGGCCAAAGAAGTGCCGATCGGGCCAAATCGCCACTCGCATTATTGCGAATGCCTCGCAAGACAAATAAGCGCGCCCTACCCCTGCGGTGCGACGTGATGGGGCGGCAACAGCACAATTTCCAAACAGGAGGAACCATGTTCACAACGATGCGGCGAGCCATCGCCCCTGGCACCGCGTGGATCGCGCTGGCCGTTTCGGGAATGGCCGCAACCGGCGCCCACGCTCAGACGGGCAGCCAGACCGGCCACCAGACCGACGGCACCGCAGAGAGCCGCATCGACGAAATCCTCGTCACCGGGCAGAGCGACGGATACCAGACCGGCGAGACCAACACCGCTACCAAGCTGCCGCTATCGCTGCGCGAAACGCCGCAGTCGGTCACCGTCATCACCCGCCAGCGGATCGAGGACTTCAATCTCATCACCGTGCAGGACGTGCTGGAGCAGACGCCCGGTGTCTCCGTCCAGTCCTATGACAGCAATCGCACCCGCTTCCAGGCCCGTGGCTTCACCATCACGAACTTCCAGCTCGACGGCGTGCCATCCAACTTCAACGTCGGCGCCAGCGGCAACAGCGTCATGCCCGATACCTCTATATTCGAGCGCATCGAGGTCGTGCGCGGCGCCGCCGGGCTTGTCACCGGGACGGGCGATCCTTCGGCCACGATCAACCTCGTGCGCAAGCGGCCGACCAACGACCTCAAGGCGAACGTCAGCCTCAACTATGGTTCGTGGGATTACGTCCGTGCAGAGGCCGATGTCGGCGGCCCGGTGATTGCCAGCGGCCGGATTCGCGCCCGTGCGGTCGCCGCCTACACGAGCAAGGACAGCTACGTCGATTTCCAGCACGATACCTCACCCAGCCTCTACGGCGTCGTCGAGGCGGACATTACCGAAACCACCCGCCTGCGCGCCGGTGTCGACTATCTCAAGACCGACAGCCGGGGCGGCTCGTGGAGCGGGGTACCGCTGTTCTTCAGCGACGGCACCCGCACCGACCTGCCCCGCTCCTACAGCGCCGCCGCGCGCTGGAACAACTGGCAGCGCGAAAACACCAATGCCTTCGCCGTTCTCGAACAGGAGATCGGCCGCTGGGTCGCCCGCACCGCCTACAACCACCGCTGGACCGATACCGAAAGCCTGCTGTTCGCCGGTTCCAACAGCACTTTCTTCCCGGATCGCGAGACCGGCCTCGGCCTCAACGTCGTCAACACTTACGGCATCTCACATACCCGCGAGGATTCCTTCGACGGTTACGCGACCGGTCCCTTGCGCCTGCTCGGGCGCGACCATGAACTGGTCTTCGGCGTCAACCACTACAACCGCGAACTGGAAACCGGCGCGACCACGCTGACGCCTGCCTACGGTCTTTCGACCTTCCGGGTGGGCACGACGACCTACACGGCGTTTCCCAGCATCTTCACCTGGGACGGCGACGTTTCGCGTCCCTCCACCACCGATCGCGGCTTCGCATCGAGCACCGACCGCACCCGCCAGACCAGCATCTACGGCGCCCTGCGCCTCAATCCCTTCGACGGGCTGAAAGTCATCCTCGGCGGCCGCTATACCGATGCCGACACGACGACGCGCACCTACAACACCACGACCGATCCGGGCGCGCTGACCCGCACAGCGAAAAGCGGAGACAACAAGTTTTCGCCCTATGCCGGTGTCGTCTGGGACCTGACCTCGCAGATCTCAGCCTTCGCCAGCTATGCGCAGGTCTTCACCGTGCAGAGCCAGCGAGACGTCAACAACGACCAGCTCGCACCGCTGACGGGCAGCAACTACGAATTCGGCCTGAAGGGCGAGTTCTTCGACAAGAAGCTCTATGCCGCACTCAGCGGTTTTCACATGAAGCAGGACAATGTTGCCGAACTCCTGACCGGTGCGACGCCGCTGCCGGACGGCAGCACACCCTACCGGGCAGTCAGCGGGGTCAAGACCTGGGGTGCGGAACTGGAAATCGCCGGTTCGATCACGCCCGACTGGCGGGTCGCCGGCGGCTACACTTACGTGCACAGCGAGAACGCCGACGGCAGCCGCTTCTCGCCCGATACGCCACAGCATCTGGCCAAGCTGAACACCACCTACAAGCTGGGCGCGCTCACGCTGGGCGGCGGCGGAACCTGGCAGAGCCGGATCTACCGCGCCATGCCGATCCCCACCGGCGCGTTCCAGGCGAACGGACAGCCGGTAACGGCAACGGGGAATGTCTCGCAGAGCAGCTACTTCCTGCTCGACCTGCTGCTGCGCTACGATCTCTCGCCCAATGTCAGCGTGGGCGTGAACGCGACCAACGTGCTCGACAAGACCTATTACCGCAACGTCGGCTTCTTCAATTCGGGCTGGTACGGCCAGCCGCGCCGGGTTCTGGGCAATCTGCGCTGGCATTTCTGAGCGATGCCGTAATCGCTACAAAATGGCTTGAAGATTGACTGCTCTTCGAGTTTCCCGCGAACGGGTATGCCAGCCTGCTTATGCGCGATCGGCAACAACGCGACCTCTTGCCAGTCGCCCCATGCAGAAGTGGGCCGGCACCTGGACCGGCCCCACTGGGACATCATGCCGACACGGCGAGAAGACATGGCAAGAGCGAACACGTTGCGAAGCAATGCCTGCGTGTTTGCCATGTCCTCCGTTTTGCCGGAAACGGCCGTATCCATTAAGACTTCACGGAAAGGACATGGAATAGCGTCACTAAACACCACCCCCGCAATCGCCAGTCAGCACTTCGATGCGGCCGTTCATGAAAATCGGTTGGGCCAGATTGAAGAAGTTCGGCGAGGTCTTCATCACCGCCTCATGGATGTCGCGGAACTGTTCGATGCTGCCGTTGCCGCCGATGCGCACGGTATAGTCGAGCTGGCGATAGCCGGCCGGAACGCTGTCATCGAGCCCCAGGAATCCCCGCAGGTCGAGCTGCCCGGCGGTCTCGATCTCCAGCCGGTCCAGCGCGATGCCGCGCACCGCGGCCTGAGCGACGTAGCCCACGGTCATGCAGGCGTTGAGGGCCGACATCAGCAGTTCCTGTGGATTCGGCGCGCTGTTCGTGCCCAGAAGCTCTTCGGGCTCGTCAGCGACAATCTTGAAGCGCCTTTCGATCCTTTCGCCGGCCAGTTCATAGGCTTCGATCACGGACTCGCTGCGCGTCCGTCCCGACCAGTGCGTGGTGACACGGAAGCCGACGCGAGCGGTGCCCGGGTCGGACTGAATGGCGGCGACGACGTCGGAAAGGGTCGCAAGATCGATCCCGTTGACGACATGCGGCACTGAATGTTCCATGGTGATTTCCTTTCTTCGCTATTGAATAGTCAGGCGTAGGCGGGGGCGATGGCGTCCAGCCGGGCAACGAATTCGGTCGAAAGCCGGGTCAGCGTCTGGCGGAAGCGGGGATGGGCCATGCCCGAACCCAGAAAAGTCCAGCGCGATGCCTGATGCTGCTGCTTAACCAGCCGCTCTCTCGTGTCCGGCGCCAGCGATCCGGTCCGGCTCTCCAGCACGGCGACGTTCATCGCCGCTTGCTGGGCCAGCCCGCCGTCCAGAAAGTCGACGATATCGAGATAGCCGCGAAATCCGGCCTCGATCTCTGTAGCATCGAGACCTTCGGCCAGTGCCTCCACCATCAGGGTATCTAGCCGCGCGTGCTGCGCTTCCTCCATCCAGTGGTGGCGCAGCAGGCTCTTGAACCGCGCTTCGATCTGGCGATCGCCGCGCACGGATTCGAGGTAATGGGCCTGCGTCATCCACTCGATATGCAGAATGGCTAGGGCGACCGAGAGCGGGGCCTGCGCCATGACGGCGCGCCCGATGGCCTCGGCCGGCCCGATCACCGGGCAAGATTCACCGAAGCCGCGCGAGAAGGTATCGGCGAAGCGGCGGAAGAGGTGGATATGCTTGGCCTCCTCGCCTGCGAATTGCAGAAGCGCGCGCACGCGCAGGTCGTCGCCGTTCAGCAGCGGCCGGGCGTGATCGAGCACGAAGGGCAGGATGAACTCCTCGACCAGCCCGAACAGGGCCAGGTATTCGTGCGCCCTGATCTGGTTGAGGAGCAGGCGCTCGCGGTCCGGAAGCCCGGAGTCACCCGTTCGCGCCAGGGTTTCCGGCAGGAACGGGCGGGTGAAATCCAGCTCGGCATCGCCTGGCAGCACGTCGTCGAGCTGCCAGGCGGCCTTCTGCGACGATGCGAGCACGTCGCCATAGGAAAAGGTTGCGTACATGGGCGGTTTCTCCGCTGAGGACGATCTAGCCGTCAGGCCAGCGCGAAGGCGCCGGCAAGGGGGCCGACGGCGGTGCTGACGGCGAGGCTGGAGGTCAGCGCTGCCAGCAGGCCGAGTGCGGCGCAGCGGGCGAATGCTTGAAGGGCAGTGTTCATGGAATGGGCCTTTCGCTTTGATCCCTGGCCCCCGATTGGGCCGGTAGGAATGTTGTGCGGCGGCCTCGTGAGAGTCGGCGTGGGAAGCGGCGTGGAAATTGGCGTTTGAAGCTCGATCTGCTAATTTACCACGCGCGGATGGCTGCTGGGGGGCAGCAAGGAAGGGTAGATGAAGGTGCGGATTGCCCTTGATCTTGTCGGTCCCATGGCGCTGCGCCGCCAGGGCGAAGGCGTTTCACTTCCTTCTTCCCGCAAGACGCGGGCGCTTCTCGCCTATCTGGCCGCCACCGACCGCCCGGCAAGGCGGGAGCACTTGTGCGGTCTGTTGTGGGACCTGCCTGACGATCCCCGGGGCGCGCTGCGCTGGAGCCTTTCCAAGATCCGCCCCCTCGTGGATGACGCGGATCGCGTCCGGCTGATAGCCGAGGGGGAGACCGTCTCGCTCGATTCTTCGGACATCTGCGTGGACTGGCGAAAACTGCGCGAGGTCGCCGGCGGCGATGTGCGCAAGGTCAATTCCGAAATCCTCGAAGCGGCCGTCGCGCCGGAGGGAGAGTTTCTGGAAGGCGCGGAGATGCGGGCCTGCGACACTTTCCAGGGCTGGCTGATGGCGATGCGGGAGGATACGCGGCGCTGGCAACTGACCATCCTGCGCGAACTGGTCGGCCGCTTTGCGGAACAGCAGGAGAGGCGCGAGCAGGCCCTTGCACTGGCGCGGCGTTGGTCGGCGCTCGATCCCTACGACGCGATCGCCCGCACCACGATGATCGACCTTTTGCGGTCAAGCGGGCGGGTGCAGGAGGCAGAGCAACAGCGCGGCGCGGCCATTCGCGCACTCGATGCGGCTGAATTGCGTGTTCCCGGCCAGCTTCGCACGAAGATCGGACCGTCCGGCGGCAGCGCCCCGGCAGACGCCAAGGTTGAGCTGGAGCCGCCACTGTACCAGCAAGTGCGCTTCTGCACGGCCCGGGACGGAACCGGGCTGGCCTATTCGAGCGTCGGCAGCGGTCCACCGCTTGTGAAGACCGCGAACTGGCTCAACCATCTCGAACACGATTTCGACAGCCCCGTCTGGCAGCACTGGATACGCAATCTGACGCAGTACCGCACCCTGTTCCGCTATGACGAGCGGGGCAATGGGCTGTCGGACTGGAACGTCCGCGACATCGGGTTCGAGGCTTTCGTCGACGATCTTTCCAGCGTCGTGGATGCGGCCGGGCTGGAGACCTTCGATCTGTTCGGCGTATCGCAGGGATGCAGCGTGGCGATCGCCTATGCAGTGCGCAATCCGGACAGGGTCCGTAAGCTGGTCCTCTACGGCGGCTATGCTCTGGGATGGGAACTGCGCGACACCCCCGACGAGGTCACGATGCGCCGGGCGATGGTCACGCTGACCGGCACGGGCTGGGGCAGGAACAATCCGGCATTCCGCCAGATGTTCACCTCGCTCTTCTTTCCCGACATGCCGCCTCAAGCGGCCGATTGGTTCAACGAACTCCAGAAGGTTTCGGCATCGCCCGAGAATGCCGTGAGGCTTCAGGAAGCCTTTGGGAAGATCGACGTGCGGGACATGGTGCCTCGGGTCGTAACGCCTACCCTGGTGCTTCATTCGGACAAGGATGCGGTTATTCCGTTCTCGTCGGGAAGAGGCCTGGCTGCGACTATTCCTCATTCGCAGTTCGTGCAGCTCGACAGCCTCAATCACCTGGTGCTCGAGGACGAGCCGGCCTGGCTGCGAGCCGCGAGCGCGATCCGGACTTTCCTGGAAGCCGAAATCCAATCCGGAAAGTGAGGTGCCGATCGATGGAACCGCCTTCGCGATCGAGCGGCACAGACAGACTGGCTACCCCATCAGGACGGACGGTGCCATAAGAAGAGCGCCGACAAGGAATGCGCAGCCGACCAGCCCCCACCAGGAAATCCCTCTCGCAGCGACACCCCAAGCGCCGCGCAATCGCGATGCGTAAATAATAATACCCGTCACAGCTAATCCGGTGAGCAGGCACCCGCAGAAGAACCAGGCGATCTTGCTTGCAAGGCCGCCCCATGTGCCGAAATGCAGCGGATCGGCCATCTCGGAGATGCGCTGGTGGGCAGACAGGGCTTTCCCTTCAATCCTCGCCACTACTCGGGATGTGTCTGGATCGACCCAGACGGCATTGGCTTTCTCCGTGGTCAGCCAGGATTGCGCGTCTCCCTGAAAGCCGACCGCGCCGACACCGGGGAACGGATACTGAACGCGGCGAATATCGAGATCCGGGAAGCTTCCACTCGCCCGTTCCGCCAGGCGATCCAGCGCTTCGCCGACAGGCTGTGCCTGCGGACGGTCGGTCTGCGACGCCGGGTCGAGGGGAAACAGCACCGGCGCAGATGCCCCCAGCAGTTCTACGAGATACCAGATGCTCGTCACGATCACGAGGGACAGGAACCACAGGCTCCACAAACCCGCCAAACGGTGCAGATCACCGCTGGCGGTGCGCCAGTCTCGCCAGCGGGGCCGACGCAGAAAGCCGCGCCAGAACTTCTTGTAGGTGACCAGGCCGCTTACAAGGGAAGCCAGCAGCACGAAGGCGAAACTGGTGACGAGGGGCAAGCCGATAGCAATCGGCAGCATCAGTCGGCGATGGAAATCGCGCAGAAACCTCTGGGCGCCGCCGAATCCGGCAACGCGGTTGACCGTGCCGGTCGCCGGATCGACGAGGACGCGGCGCCTGTGCCCGTCCGGGGCTTTCATGACGACGACCGTGGCGAACCAGGGATCCGGCCCGCGTTCGATCAGATCGATGTGGCCGCCGGGAACGGCGGCCAGGGCATTGCCGGCGATCGTTCCCCAGCTTGCCTGAGACTGCCGCCCCGGCGAGGCCCGCATGGCCGGATCGACAAGCCAGTCTATCTCGTTGCCGATGACGGCCAGCGTGCCCGACAGCAGGATCACCGTCAGGAACACCGAAAGCTTGAGGCCCAGCCAGGCATGAATGCGCCACCAGCGCGAACGCGGTTTCGGCGCCTTCTTTCCGGCGATGACAACGGAGGGCGGGTTCACGGCGATCAGAAACGGTAGCCGACCGTTCCCGTGAAAGTCTGCGGATCCCCGTAGCGACAGGCGTTGACACCACTGGAAAGGCAGGAGGTGTACTTCTTGTCGAACAGGTTTCGCGCGTTGAACGCGAAGCGCCACGGACCGGGAGACCACTCGACGATCGCATCGACCAGCGCATAGGCCGCGTTGTCGAACGAGGCACCGACGATATTGCTGTGCCCGACGTAGCGTACCCCGGCCCCGGTCTTCACGTTCGTCAGACCCAGTGCGCCGAGCCGATAGTCCGCAAAGGCCGAAAAGGTCTGGCGGGGTACGAAAGTGGGCCGCTGGCCCTGCTCTCCGGGATTGTTGGACCGCGTGATCTCGGCGTCGAACCAGGCATAGGCCAGCAGCAGGTTCAGATCCTGCAAGACCTCCGCCTGTGCTTCCGTCTCGAAGCCGCGCACGCGTATTTCGCCGGTCTGAACGCTGAAGCCAGAAGCCTCGGGCCGTGTGTCCGGGGTCAGTACGTTGGTTTGCGTCAATTGATAGGCAGCGGCGCTGAGCAAGAGCTTGGACCCCGGCTTCTGGTAGCGGATGCCGGCCTCGATCTGCTCTCCCCGACTGGGCACGAACCGGCCGCCTTCGAAGGTCGTGCCTATCTGCGGCGCGAACGACCGGGCGTAACTCGCATAAGGCGCAAGGCCATTTTCGCCGGCGTGGACCAGGCCCGTACGCCAGGTGAACGCGTCGTCGTTTTGCTCGGAATCAACCCCGGTTGCGCGCAATCTGGTCCGGTTGCGGCTCCAGTCCTGACGGCCACCCAGAACCACGATCCATTCGCCCAGACGCATCTGGTCCTGGAAGTAGCCGCCGATCTGGCGGCCGCGCACGTCCGCGCCGCGATTGCGGCTCTGCCGCATGTCGACGACCGGCACGGCGCCGTAAACCGGCTCGTAGATATTGATCGGCGTGACCGAGCCGTTCTGGAAGCGGTCGTTGCGGTAGGTCGGCAGATAGACATCCAGACCGGCCATCAATTCGTGCCGCACGGGGCCGGTGTCGAGATCCAGGGCGATGCGGTTGTCGGTCGACAGCGCCGTGGTCTTCTCGCGCCGATAGCTGACCGTACGGGCGAGATTGCCCGCTGTCGTCACGGCGCCTACCTGAAGATAGTCCCAGGCCAGCTTGCCTTCATAGTACCGCAGCGCGCTTTCGAAGCGCAGACTGTTGGAGAAGCGGTGGCTGAAACGGTATCCGGCGGTCCACTGGTCGGCATCGTAGCGGTCGAAATCGGGCTCCCCGACGAACCGGTCGCGGGCAATCGCACCGAGCGGAAGGCCTTGTCCCGTCACCAGCTGAACGCTCAGCGGCGCGGCGAAGTTCATGCGGATTTCCTGGTAGCTGCCAAGCAGCGTCAGTTCGGTGCCCTCGCCGATACGCCAGGTCAGAGCCGGTGCGATGAAGCGCTTGTCGTCCTTGATGTAATCGATGTCGGTATGGGAATCGCGGATCAGACCGGTCAGGCGAATGGCAATGCGGTCGTTCAGGGGCCCGGTGAAATCGGCAGCCAGCTCCTTGCGCTCGAAGCTGCCGTACTGGCCGCGCACTTCTCCGAAGCGCGTGAAGGAGGGGCGCTTGCTCACCGCATTGATGATACCTCCGGGACCGAGCTGGCCGTAGAGTACCGAGTTCGCGCCGCGCATCACTTCAAGCCGCTCCAAAGCGTAAGGCTCTATGCCACCTCCATAGGTCGATGCCTGGGGCTTCAGGCCGTCCAGCAAGATGCTGCCGTCGGCCGTATTTACCGGAAATCCGCGAAGATAGACGTTGTCCGCCGAACGCGCGAAGCTGGCTGGCTGTGTCGCCAGGCCGGGGGTGTAGCCGAGGCTCTCACTGATCGTCTTGGTGTTCATCGTCTCGATGAAGCTGGCATCGACCACGGAAACCGACTGCGGCGTCTCCAGCAGCACGGCCTCGGACTTTCCGACGGACACGGCATTGTTGATGCGCGCGGTAACAATAATCGAATCCTGGCCAGGTTCGCGCGACGTTTCCTGGGAAATCCGCGATACCAGACGGTAGCCGCCTTGACCGTCCGACTGCGCAGAAAGGCCGCTACCGGTTAACAGCAACTCAAGCGCCTGCCCGATCGGGAATCGCCCCTTTATCCCTTTCGTGCCCTTCCCGCGCACGAGATCGGCATCGACGGATATCATCGTGCCCGCCTGCCGTCCCAACCGCGCCAAAGCAGCACCGAGCGGCCCCGAAGGCACATCGAAGCTAATGGCGACGGGCGCTTCCTGCGCCGCTGCCGTGGGCAAGGCGGAAAGGGAAAAACTGGATAGGAGGACGATCGACGCAGCGCTGCGCACAAGGCTGGACCTGAGAATAGACATGAAACTTCCGCCAATGAATTGCTTTCACTGAACGGGACGGATGAGTTCGCCGAATGGCTCAATCCTCATGAAAAATTATCGCGGTTCGATCACCAGCGTATCATCGGGCTGATGCCTGATCGTGAGGCCGGCAGCGTCGGCCACACCGGAAAGTGCGCGATCGGGTTCGCTCAGGGGATAGCTCCCAGTCACGTTCCGTCCGCGTAGTTGCCCCGGATCGAAGCGGACAGGATGCTTTCGATAACGGGCGATTTCCGAGAGGACCTCGTCAACGGGACGGTCATCCACTTCCAGCCAGCCATTGGTCCAAAGCGATGCTCGGGCAGGATCGATCCGGCCGAGTCCGATGACACGGGCCGGGGTGATGCGCGCCTGTCCGCCGGGGCCGAGCGTTCGACAAGCGTCCGGCAGAGCCGATGGACAAATTCGCACATGGGATGCGGTTACCACAACGCGGGTGCCTGCATCATCGCGGCGCACGGAATAGGCCGTGCCCAGCGCTGTCGCTGTTCCATCGACGGTTCGGATAACGAAGGGACGATCCGGTGCCTTGGCGACAGACACGAACACCTGTCCACGGACCAGTTCCACGATGCGTTTGGAGCGCGTCAATTCGACTGTCACCACCGCGTCCGTATCGATCACAAGGTCCGATCCGTCTTCCAGTGCCACGGTTTTCACCTGGCCCTTCGCGGTTTGGTAGCGTACCGTATCGTCCCCGCTTCCCGTAAAGTGCGCCGCGCTCCACCCCACGACAACCAGCATCGCCGCAAGTCCAGCGACAGCGGCCGACCTTCGGCGCTTCAGACGATCCCGCGAGACCTGCCGTAAAGCGACGTGTTCCAGATCGCCTGCTTCATCCAGTGACTGATCGAAAGCCCGTATCGCACTCCATGCCGCCCGGTGCGACGGATGCGCGCTTTCCCAGGCACGGAAGTCGGCCCGATCTGCATCACTCACCTCTTCGGAATCGAAAAGCGCAGCCCAGCGCGCGGCAGTTTCAATCACTACGGGACTTGGCTTGTGTTCAGTCGGCATAGGCCAGGATTACGCAGGCTGAATAAGCCGCAGCGATGTGACGCTTGACGGTGCTGATCGAAATTCCGAGTCGTTCCGCGATATCCGACTGACCAAGCCCTTCGATTCTGCGTAGCAGGAAAGTCTCCCGCGCTTGTACCGGCAAGCGTTCGAGGACACGCAGCACCATGTCGAGAAACTGTGCAGCTTCAACGATGCGTTCCGGTGTGATCTCCTCGCCGTTCGCGCCATGGAGCGCCTGCGCATCGAGGATCGCGCGTTCCACATCCCGGCGGCGGACATCGTCGACAAGCAGCCTTCGCGCGATGGTCGCAAGGAAGGTGCGAGGAGTCTCGATCCTGGATTCCGTCGATTTCTCGATCAGGCGGCAGAAGGTATCCTGCGCCAGATCCGCGGCACGATGCGGACACTCCGTTCGACGGCGCAACCAGGCACGCAGCCAGTCAACGTGTTGGTCGTAAAGCGACCCCACATCGATCGCTGCGTGTGCACGCGGCATTAGCCCCCCTTGCTGTCGCCGCCCAAAATACGCGAGAACAGCTGGCTAACTAAGGCAAATGCAAAGCATTCGCAATATCCATCGCGCTGCTGGCTGGGACGATTGGACTCCCTTATTTACCCGGCTATGGGCCAGGGATGATGGTGCAGCCTCGTAATCTCGGTCATGGCGTTGATGGTCCGCATGGACGGTGTCCCGATCAATGGTCGGCGCCAAGTTCGGCGATGACACGATTGCGCGTAATGGACAGCTGCGCAACGAGGTCGGTCAGCAGATAGGCATCACGGCGGCGCGTCCATGGCTGGGCGGACTCGGGATCGTACTGCACCGGCAGCGGCACCTCGCGCGCGACAGATGCGTCCATGCCATTATCGCGAGAGACGATCACGCAGCGCTTGACGTGGTCGCGGTGACCGACAACGGCGACCTTGCCCAATGCCTGCGCGGAACCGGCACGGGCGACAACGGCCTTGGCGACGCCATCGGTGCTCAGGTAAATCGTCTTGCCATCCGGCCCCGTGATGGGATGGATCGACACCACGCCCTGCATGCCATGCTTCTGCGTCAGGACCTGGGCGATCTCCCACTGCGCATAGACGCGCACGGCGCGGGCGCGCGCGATGGCATAAACGGCATCGGCCAGCAGAGCATTGATCGGTCCCGGTTCGGACGCCTCCCCGCTCTCGGAAAGCCCGGTATCAGGATCGACCTTGCCGGTCGGCGAACGATAGCCGAAGCTATAGGCGACGACGCTGTCGGCTTCGCGCAACGGGAATGTCGGATATCCCCAGCGAAATCCCGCTTCGGTGAGATGTGCGGCCAGTTGTCGGGCAACGGCCTGATCACCCAGCTCGCCATCCAGCGTCTTTACCATCAGCCGCTCCAGGGCCTCGGCGTCGCTCTCGGCGCTTGTAATGCCCAGAGCAGCGCCCAAAGCGGAAGGCGCAAAGGCGGCCTGAGCAGCCAGAATGCCGGTGGGCGCCCCGACGAGTAACGCACGGCGTGTGGTCATAATAATCTCCGGTCACGGATGGGCCGGATCGGTAGCCCGACCCGGCCATCTTGCTTTCAGAAGCTGACGTTGATGAAGCCGCCGACCGTACGGCGCGCATTGGGCGAGGTATAGTGCAGCAGGCCGAGCACGCCGTACTGCTGCCAGCCGGTCGAGAAGTACTTGTCGAACAGGTTGCGTGCGTAGACGCCGACCTCGATCGGGCGATTGGGCAGCGTGACACTGAGGCGACCGTTCACGAGACCATAGCCCGGAACGTGGGAATAGGCGGGCTGGCCCACGACGGTCCAGTACTCGCTGCGATAGGCATAGTCGGCATGGGCCTTGAAGCCGAGGCCCGAGTCGAATTCGTGATCGTAATCGATCGACGCCGTACCCGACCATTCAGGCGCGTTCGTCAGTCGCGAACCGGTATAGTTGGTCGTGGCGTTGTAGACGTAATCGGTGAACTTGGCGTCGGTGTAGGTTACTGCTCCAGACAACTGCAGGCCGCGCATCGGCTGGACCACCAGGTTGCCTTCGATACCCTGGGTGCGCAGGCCGCCGGCATTGCCGATCACCGTGGCGTTTATCGTTCCGCCCGCACCATCTGGGATCTGCGTCAGGATCGTCGCCTGGAAGTCCTTGAAGTCCGACCGGAACGCGTCGAGGTTAAACCGCAGGCGGCGACCGAACCCTTCGGATTTGATGCCCGCTTCCCAGGCCTTCACCGTTTCATCCTGATAAGGCGCGTATTTGTTGCCGACGAACGCAATGCCTGCGGGCTTGTAGCCGGTGGAATAGGTCGCGTAGAGCATGACGTTGTCGGTGACCTGATAGGTCGGCGCGATGCGGAACGAGAAATTGTCACCCTTCACCTGGCCGAAATCGTAGGCCGGTGCTGCGCTCGAAGCGGTGAAGGCAGGGGTATATCCTGCGATCGGTTCAGGGTTGATGGTGACGTAGTCGATGCTCTGGGAATTGTTGTCGTGCGTGTAGCGGCCGCCCAGCGTGAGGGCGAGGCGCGGGGTGAAGTTGAATTTGAGCTGGCCGAAGGCGGCCATCGTTTCGTTCACCGAATCGAATAGCGAGGCATTGCCGTCCTTTCCAATCGCGCCGGTCAGCGCGATCAGCGTGGGCAGCGGCGTGCCTGCGCTGTCGTAAAGCGGCTGCCCGCCGGTGGACCACTGCAACTGCGTCTGCCGCGCATGCAGGCGGTTGTAGAAGGCACCGACCAGATATTCCACGAAGCCGCCGGTGGGCGATGCCAGGTGGATTTCCTGGCTGAACTTGTCGGTGTCGAGCTGACCCAGATTGAAGGGGATGTACGCATAGCGATCGTAAGGCGCCAGGCTGGCCGGCGTCGAGTTGTCGTAGCGGGTCACGCGATAGGCGGTGATCGAGGTCAGGTCATGATCGCCGAGCTTGGCGTTGGCCTTCAGCGACGTACCCCATTCCTCGGTCGTGATCTGGCCGAAGGACGAGTCCGCCGTGTCCGCGCTCCGTGGCCCCGGATAGACGCCCAGTTCGTTGAGGATGGCGGTGAGTTCCGCCGACTGACCGGAAACGGGCGTGCGCACGCTGCTGTCCCAGTGATAGGCATAGTCGCCCGAAAGGGTCAGGTTGAAACTATCCGAAGGTTCCAGATAGAGCCGCGCGCGACCGCCGTACTCGTGCTGCGACCCGACCTTTCGGTTCAACGTCACGTTGCGGCCGAAACCGTCGAAGGCCTGGTCGAAACCGGACACGCGCAAGGCTGCGATCGGGCCGAGCGGCACGTTGGCGGTGGCATTGAGGATACGCTCGTCATGCTCGCCAAAGCTGGCGCTGGCGCGCAGGGACCACTCATCGAGCTTGGGCTTCGTGGTGCTCACCGCGATGACGCCCGACGTGGCGTTCTTGCCGAACAGCGTTCCTTGCGGCCCCATCAGCACATCAACCCGGTCGATGTCGACGAGGCCGGTCAGGCCATTGGCGCGCTGGCCGTCCATCACCACGTCATCGACGACTACACTGACCGACTTGGCGTTCGAAAAGTCGAACGAGGTGCTGCCGACTCCCCGGATCTGGAACGCGGCGCCTTGAGTGGGATCGTACTGCACGCCCGGCATCGTGTATTGCAGGTCGGTGACCGAGGTGTAGCCGATCTTGGCCAGTGTCTCGCCGTCGATCGATTGGATCGCCAGCGGAACCTTTTGACTGCTCTCGGCGCGACGCTCTGCGGTGACAGTGATCTCGGGAAGCGCATCGTCCGCAACGGCGATCTCCTCGGCCTGCGCGGCAAATGCCCAGCAGGGCGCAACGGCTCCGGTCAAAATGGTCGAAAGAAGGTGGATCGTACGCTTGCGATGGAAAGCAGACATGGGAGGGCTCCGTCCTGTTGACCGGGGGTCTTCAGGCGGAGCTCCTAGAGCGCCTCAGTGACTCTTTTGAGACATTTGTACTGTATATTTACCCTATCAAAATGCATGTTCAATACAGATGTACTGTCTATATCAGGGTTGCAATCAGCTCTTTCATATCCGGCCAATCGGTATGTTCCGCCATTGTGCGCAGGCCGTTGCCGATCGAAGCCATGACCATCGCCTGCACACGTGCGCGATCAGAACTCTCCGCAATGCCAAGCCACTGGGCATACAAAGCATGGACGTTCTCCGCGCGGCGGCGGCGCATATCGATGGCGAAAGGGTGAAACGCTGGGTCGGTCAGGGCCGAAAGCGCGCATTCGTGAGTCAGCCGAATGATGTCGCCATTACCCGAGCGCGCGCCAGCGGCATGAATCTGGCTGCGCATTCGACGATAGACGGCCTCCACCCCTGCGAACAGAATATCGCGATGGGTCGGGAAATGATGGGCCACGCTGGAGGTTGCGACGCCCAATGCCTGGGCGACCGTACGGTGAGACAACGCGCCCACACCCTGCTCCACAACGATGTCGGCGATCCTCTCGGCAATGACGCCCTTGGACCCGGACGGAACGGGAGATACTTCATCGAAGGCCGCGGCCGCCGGTATCGCCAAACGTTCGACCAGCGCCATATGCCATTGAGTAGCGGTTGGATCAGCATCTACGCGGCCGCTTCGCAGCAAGCCGCGTATAGTCGAATGGCGCAGCAAGCGATAATCCGCCTCGTCTGCCAGAAGGATGGAAAAGACCTGTTCATCGAGACAATAGCGAGCAATGAGGCGCGCCAGCCTCTCCCCCTGAGCCGAACGAGACAGCAAATCGCGCCACAGTCCTTCCCCCTCTTCGAACAAGGCCGAAATCGCGGGAAGCGACTGCGGTTCATGTCCGGCCGCCAATGCCAGTTCGCACATGACGATCGCTGAAGTACGTCTTACTCCTGCCCCCTGATCCAGCCATTCGCAGATGAGGTCTGGCAGGATACCACTCACCACAGGGTCGTGATCGCCGACCCGCTCGCTCCATTCCGCACGTGCCGTGGCAGCCAGTTCGATCTCGCGATCCAGCACGGCAGCAATCAATGCTGCACGATCACCGATGCGATAACTGATCGAACCCACTGAAGTAGCAGCGGCTTCCGCGACATTGCGTAAGCTCATTCCTCCGATGCCCCTCATAGCGATCACGCTACGGGCCGCGTCGACAATGCGCTGCGTTTCCAATTGTTTTGCAAGTATCTTGGATAGGTTTTCAATGGCCATGCCGCATGGCATATCGCCATCTGCACTCCAGTCCACTGCCCTTTCGAACCGAAATGTCGGCGGTGTCATGCCAGCGAGGGTTGTCAATTACCGGTCCCAGCGTGAGCCCACGTTCCCGCAGCCGCATCGAAGGGCTTATTCTGGGCGCGAGCTGCCTCTAAACCCGTCCCCGTCACTTCCGAAGGTTCAGACATGAAATGCGGCAGCTTCCCGTATTCTTCCGTCACGCTTCCCTTATGGCGCTGCCTCCTAATCACCGACCGTCGATGAAGTTCAGATCCTCTACTGCAACAATTTTCGTCATGCCTTTCCAGAGATGGGGTTCCCCAAAACAGGTTGGATCGTCATCGTTTTGAAATGACGGAACCATAGGAGCGGCCCCTTCGCCCCCCTGCTTGGTTGCTTCGTGCCTGTCATTCGCCCGATTGATGCCTGGTTTGTCGAGGAAGTGCTTCCCCACGAGGCCCGGCTTCGCTCCTTTGCCAGAAAGCTAACCGGCTCGGCCGACGAAGCCGAGGACTTGTTGCAGGAAGCCTTTGCACGCCTCTTCTCGGTGCAGGGTTGGGCTGCGATCGAGAACCCGCCCGCCTATCTCGCCCGCAGCTTGCGCCATATCGCGATCGAGCGGATGCGCCGCCGCCGCGTGGTCGACATGCGGCAGCTCATCGAAGCCGAGCATCTGCCGCTTGTCGACGAGCAGCCCGATCAGCACCGCGTGGCCGCTGGGCGGGAGAGCCTTCGGAAAGTGTCGGATTTCCTCGCACACCTGCCGGAGCGGACCCGCACCGTTTTCGTGCGCCGCCGGATCGAAGGCGAATCCTCGAAGGCCATAGCGGCGGACCTGGGGATCAGTATCTCTACATTCGAGAAACGTCTGGCCCGCGCTATCGAACTGCTGATTCGGGCGCGCCTGCTGGACGAAGACATCTTGCCGCTCGATTCGGATGGAGATCGCGAACTGTCCGGCCAAGGATAAGCAACGCGAAAAAACTGCATCCGGCATGGCGGTTTTTCCGCGCTCGCTCGTCTTATGATCCGGCTTTTGGTGTGACGCGTCGGGTATGACTATCTTCAACATGAAACGAAACTCTCGCGCGGAGGCGACGAAACAGGCGGCTGTCTGGTTGGCGCGCCATGAGGCGGGCACCATCGACGAGGCCGATTTCGAGGTCTGGCGTAGTGCCGATCCGGCCCATGCCGTCGCCTTCGTGCGCGCGCTCGCTGCCTGGAATGCCGCGGGCAGACCGCTTGAGCATGCGGAGCCGTCGCTTTTCACACGTCGCAAAGCGCTGTTTTCGGCGGCGGCTTTCGGCATGGCCGGTCTGGCCACTGCCGGCGGTTTCGCGACCCAGGCCTATGCCTGGGAAAGCGCCAGTTCGAAGATCGGCCAAACCCGCCGCATCATTCTACCGGACGGCAGCCGTGCCATGCTGAACACCGACAGCGTCCTGCAATGGCGCTTTTCCCGTGACGAGCGATCCCTATGGATCGAGCGCGGCGAAGTCGCCCTGGAACTGGAACGCGGCATACCGGCCCAGGTCAACGGGCTGGGCCGGGTCGCCACTCTAACCTCCGGGCGATTCAACGTTCGGCTCGAAATCGGCTCAATGGACGTCACCGTGCTTCGCGGGCGCGCCATTGCGGGGCCGCGCGAACCCGGGAGCTCCGCCGACAGGGGAATAACCGCCACATCCACCGAAGGGCTGCTCCTGTCGGCTGCCCTGCCCTCCGTGCGCGCGGCCAGCACCGAGCAACTGGCCGCCGCGGTCGCCTGGCAGCAGGGCGAGATTCTTTTCGACAACGAGCCGCTCCAAAGCGCGGTACGGGAGTACAATCGCTATCTCGACCACAAGATCGTGATCGCCGATCCCGTCATCACCGACACCCTTGTCGGTGGGCGCTTCACGACGCGAGACCCCGAAGCCTTTCTGTTTGCGCTCGATCGCGGCCTTGGAATCCGCGTGACGCCGCGTGACGGAACTTTCGTACTGACCCGCTGAGAACCGGTACGCCCCGCTGCAAAACGCAGATCCACCGGGCGCGTTAAAAAATTTTAAGCAGCCATGGAGGTTTTTGCGGGCCGGTTCGTCTTGGAGGACAGAGGCGCCGCAGGGCGCCCTCCACAAGGGGTCTCATTTCATGTCTGCACGGTTTCGCCGCGCGCCGCTTTTCGCGGCGTTGCTTGCCACGTCTGCTGTCTGCACCACATCGGTCCTGTTCACCGCGCCCGCCCTCGCCGCACCGGCGCGTTCC
This sequence comes from Novosphingobium sp. BF6, assembly GCF_058273105.1. NCBI lineage: Bacteria > Pseudomonadati > Pseudomonadota > Alphaproteobacteria > Sphingomonadales > Sphingomonadaceae > Novosphingobium > Novosphingobium sp. BF6. The sequence continues at coordinate 1,003,158 of NZ_CM177776.1, read as the reverse complement.
TTCACGATCCCCGCCCAGCCGCTGGCCAGCGCGCTGACGCAACTGGCGCGGCAGGGCGACGTGCAGATCTTCTTTCCTCAGGGGCCGATCGCCAGCCTGCGTTCCCGGCCGCTGAACGGAGCCATGCCGCTGGACGCCGCAGTGCGTGCCCTGATCGCCAATTCGCCGCTCGAACTGCGCAGCAACGACGGCAAGACGATCGTGCTGGGTCAGAAGCTGGCAGCCCGGGAGGGGGAGGGAAAGGATAGCGCCGTCGCCGCCGGGGACTACGCAAGCGGCATTGCCGAGATCACCGTGACCGCCCAGCGCCGCGAGCAATCCGCCCAGGACGTGCCGGTCGCGCTGACCGTCATCGGTGCCGAAGAAGCGCAGAACCGCAATATCCAGACCGTCACAGACCTGGAAAACAGCGTGCCGAGCCTCGAAGTCGACCAGCAGTTCGGCGGGGGACAACCCCAGTTCCGCCTGCGCGGCGTGGGCGGCACCGACTACGCGGCCAACAATACCAATACCGTTGGCGTCTATGTCGACGAAGTGGCACTGCCCTATGGCGTCATGACGCAGGGTACGCTGTTCGACATCGAACGGATCGAGGTCTTGCGCGGACCGCAGGGAACACTCTACGGCCGCAACACGACGGGCGGCGCAATCAGCGTCATCACCGGCACGCCGTCGCATGATTTCCATGCCGGTTTCGACGTCTCCTACGGCCGCTTCGATGCCTTCGAGATGAACGGCTTCGTGACCGGCGGCCTCAGCGAGACGCTGAGCGCGCGCGTGGCCGTCACTTCAAGCCAGGGCGGTGCCTGGCAGTACAATCGCGATACCGGCGAAAAGCTGGGCGACAAGGACACCAAGGCCATTCGCGCCAAGCTGCGCTGGGAGCCTAGTGCCGCGACGACGATCGACTTCGCCGGTGACTACATGCGCGACCAGTCGGATGGGCGCGGGCTTCAGTTGCTTCAGGCCTTTACCGACGGCAGCGGGCGAAAGTATCCGGCCGATACGGACCACCGGGCGACCGGCTGGGGCATTTCCACCCAGTTCGCGCAACTCATCGGTGCCGACAGCGACGCCAAGCCTTATCGCGACAACACGAGCTACGGAGCGCAGGCCCGTCTGACCAGCGACCTGGGCTTCGGCACCCTGACGGCGATCGGTGCCCACCGCCACTTCACCCGCAAGGAATTCAACGACTGGGACGCCACCAGTTCGAACGAAGCCGGCACCTACTTCTTCAATGACATCGACGTCGACAGCGGCGAAGTGCGCCTGGCCTCGAAGCAGGACCAGCCGTTCCGCTGGCTGGTCGGCGGCTATCATTCGGCCGAGAACGTCGGCGGTGGCTTCCTGTCCGATTTCACGCAATATGCCGGTGCCGGGAGTATCTTCAAGACGACTTACGACCAGAAGGTGAATACGTCGGCCGTCTTCGGAAACGCCGAGTACGACCTTGCTCCCTCACTGACGCTGTCCGGCGGCCTGCGCTTCGAACACGAGACGCGCGACCTGGAGAACTTCAAGACCGAGATCGTCTATCCCAGCTATACCCTGCGCGCATCGTCCGACCGTCATCTCGAAATGAACGAGTGGTCGGGCCGGGCCGCGCTGGACTGGCGCTTTGCCCCAACGGCGCACGCTTATGCCAGCGTGTCACGCGGCGTGAAGTCGGGCGGCTTCACCACCTACAATTCCAGCATCCCCTCGCAGAGCGATCCCTACAATCCCGAGAAGATCACCGCCTACGAACTCGGCCTGAAATCGGAGCTGTTCGACAACCACCTGCGGGTCAACTTGTCGGGCTTCTATTACGACTACCGGGACTACCAGCTCCAGGGCGTGATCTATACCGGTAACACTCGCGTCGGCCGCATCCTCAACGCGCCGCGCGCCCATCTCTACGGCGGCGAACTCGAAGTCACCGTGGTACCGGTGGAAGGCTTCCAGATCACGCAGTCCTTCGCCTACAAGATGGGCCGGTTCGACGAATACATGGCCCCGGTATCCGCCACCCAGGACCCGGCTACGGGCGAATATAGCCAGATCCAGTACCAGGATTACGACGGGGTTCGACTGAACCTGCCCAAGATCGACTACAAGGGATCGGCATCCTGGCAGGTTCCGATCGCGGACTGGTCGGTCACGCCCGAGGTAAACTGGAACTATCGATCGAGCCGCTGGAGCGAATCCGATGTCTCGACCATCCCCGCCTATTGGCTGGCTAACGCCAACTTCACCATAGCCCCGCCGGACAAGGCGTTCCGCGTGACCTTCTGGGTACACAACCTGTTCGACAACTATGTGCAGGAAACGCGCAACCGCTTCATTTCCGCGCGCACGGTTTCGACCAACCCCGTCCGGACCTTCGGCGTCCGCCTGAACTACACCTATTGATCGACGTCCGGCGCGTGTGCCCGCACGCGCCGGTTCGCTGCCAGCAAGAGAACGCCATGCCCCTCCTGAGCACCGGCATCAGCCGCAGACGCCTCGTTACCGCCGCTGCCGTCGGCTTTCCCGCGATCCTCACCTGCGGCCGCGCCTTTGCCGCCCAGGACCCGTTTACGCAGGGTATCGCCAGCGGCGACCCACTTGCGGACGGCTTCGTAATCTGGACGCGCATCGCGCCGGATATCTTCGCCGAGGACGGCATGGGCGGCGCGCCGGACGACCTTCCGGTACGCTGGGAAGTCGCGCGCGACGAAGGCTTCCGCCACATCGTGAAAGTCGGCGAGGCCCTGGCCCGGCGCGCATTCGGTTCTACACTTCATGTCGAGGTTTCCGGTCTCGATCCCGACCGTCCCTATTGGTATCGCTTCATCGCACAGGGCGTGAACAGCCCGACCGGCCGCGCCTGGACCGCGCCGCGCCCCGACGCCGCCGTGGACCGCGTACGCTTTACCGCGGCCTCTTGCTCGCACTGGGAATGGGGTTACTTCTCCGCCTATCGCCACATGGCGCAGGAAGAGGACAGCCGCTTCACCCTGTTTCTGGGCGACTACATCTATGAAAGCCCCGGCCAGCCGCTGGTCGGCGGCCGTGTGCGCAGCTATGGCGACCTGCCCGAGGCGGACAGCCTGGCCAACTATCGCAGACGCTACGCCCTGCATCACAGCGACCCCGACCTCCAGGCGCTCCACGCCGCCGCCCCCGCCATCGCCATCTGGGACGATCACGAAGTCCAGGATGACTATTCCGGCATCTGGTCCAAGCAACTGGACCAGCTTCCCCCGGCCCGGTTCCGGCAGCGACGCCAGGCCGCCTATCAGGCTTTCGTGGAGAACCTGCCGGTGCGGCTTTCCCGGGTCATGCGCCCGGAGGGATACCGCATCAATAACCGTTTGCTCTGGGGCAGGCTGGCACAGTTCGATGCTCTCGACGGACGCCAGTTCCGCTCGCCGCCCGCCTGCATCGAGCAGGGTTCGGGCAAGGGTCACATGACCGCGATCGATTGCCCGGACCTGGAAGACCCCTCGCGCACCTTCCTGGGCTTCGAGCAGGAGCGCTGGCTTTACGAGGGCTGGAACCGCAGCACGGCCGAATGGAACGTGCTCGTCCAGAACCTGCTGATCGCGCCAATGGTGTTCGACACGCCGAAGGGACCGGTGATCTGGACCGACACCTGGAACGGTTTCGGTGCGGCCCGGCGGCGACTGATCGATACGATGGTTTCCAGCGGCATCCGCAATCCCGTTACCCTGGCGGGGGATTACCATTCGTTCTGGGCGAACAACCTCTATCGCGATTTCGACAAGCCGGGCCAAAAGCCGGTTGCGGCGGAATTCGTGGTGTCATCCATAACCTCGTCCGGCCCTCCGGAGAGCTTCTACAAGAATGCGATGCCCGCCAACCCGCAGATCCGCTATTTCGATTCAACCCATCGGGGCTACATGGCATTCGACCTGGGAAGCGATCGGCTGGATGTTCGAATGATGGCCATCAGCGATCGGACCGATCGTGACGCCACGGCGCGCATTTTGCATTCGGCATCGGTCGAGGCGGGAGTGCCGGGCTTGACGTGACGCATTGCGAATCTTGGCAGTCATTAGGTGTCGGCCGGCAAACACTGCCTGCTCGCTGGGAGCCGACGTAAAGCTCCTCATCTCGGCTTCCCCAGAGCTGGCCTCCCTATTTACCGGTGATCCCGCGCTGCGACGTCATCGCGGGGCAGAGGCATCATCGCCGGGGCGGCCGAACTTCTGGTTTTGTGCCCGCTTCCAGCAGGAAGAACCGCCCTATGCGGGATTGCAGGCGTAGCTATCCCGTGCCGACCAGCGATCGCTCCTTTGAATTCGAAATACTGCCCCGCTGACGGCGACGCTCCAAGATCAACACAACCTAAAGTATGGTTCAAAAACAACAAACCGCCACCCAAATTCTCAAAAACAACATAGCAAAAATATTGCTGCCTTGTATTTTTGAGGTAACAAATGAAAAAATCATTTTTAACCGCGATTGACATGATGTCATCCGGAGCAATTATTGACAAAAAAGCAAAAGATATAAGTGGAGCCGCACTTTATCAGACATCCCTGATGTCTGCATTGGTCGACGGCGTGTATGAGGGGCAGGTGAGCTATGGCGAATTGCATCGCCATGGTGATTTCGGCCTGGGCACCTTCAATGATCTCGACGGTGAAATGGTCGGGTTCGACGGCGTTTTCTATCAACTTCGCGCCGACGGCTCTGCGCGCCGCGTATCCGATGACCAGAAGACCCCGTTCGCCGTCCTGACCTTCTTCAAGGCGGATAGCTGCCTGGCCCTGAGTGATCTGGACAAGACCGGCACCCTGGCGCGCCTGAAGGACGAAACACAGGACAATCTCTTCACCGCCATCCGCATTGATGGCCGCTTCAGGCGCGTGTCGACCCGTACCGTGCGAGAGCAGCATCGCCCTTTCCAGCCATTGCAGGATGCCACCAAGGGCCAGAAGGAAACGGTCCTGAGCGATGTCGAGGGCACCATCGCGGGCTTTCGCACGCCAGCCTATGCCGGCGTTCTCGGCGTGCCCGGCTTCCATCTTCATTTCCTGACGGCGGACCACAGCACCGGTGGCCATGTGCTCGATTTCGAGATCGAGGCTGCCACGGCGCAGCTCTGCACGATCCAGGACGTCCATATCGAACTTCCGGCGACCGATGCCTTCCTCAAGGCGGATCTGGATGGACCCGATATCGCACAGAAGATCGCCGCCGCCGAAGGCGATGCCCCCCTCCCTTCTTCCCTTAAAAACGGATAATTCCAATGACGGATACCCAGAATTCCCAGCTCCGTGGCGCCGACGTCGTGGTCGAGACCCTGGAGCAACGCGGCACCACGCACGTATTTGGAGTGCCGGGCGCCAAGATCGATGCGGTCTTCAACCGGCTTGTCGATTCAAGCATCGAAACGGTGGTCTGTCGCCATGAACAGAACGCTGCCTTCATTGCCGGCGGTATCGGCCGGATGACGGGCAAGGCCGGGGTTGCGATCGCCACATCGGGGCCCGGTGTGTCGAACCTCGCGACGGGGCTGGCCACCGCCAATTCCGAAGGTGACCCGATCCTGGCCCTGGGCGGCTCCGTCGCGGTTGCCGATCGATTGAAGGCCCGGCACCAGACGCTCGACGCCGTCGAGATGATGAAGCCGGTAACCAAATATTCGGCCGAGGTGGATTCTCCTGCCGCGACCGCCGAAGTCCTGTCCGCGGCTTTTCGCGCGGCCGAAAGCGATCGCCCCGGTGCGGCCTTTGTCGGCCTGCCGCTGGACATCATGGCAGGCACCGCTGCGTGCAAACCCATCCAGCTTCGCGGGATAACGGGTCAGGGCCCCGGTTCGGGTCCCGCTCTGGCCGAAGCTGCCCGGATACTGAATGCGGCGAAGAATCCCGTTGTGCTGCTAGGGCTGATGGCCAGCAAGCCCAATGCCGCCAAGGCCATACGCGCCCTGCTGGGCAGGACTATCCTTCCGGTTGTCGGCACCTTCCAGGCCGCCGGTGCGCTTTCGGAACAGGAATTCGCGGCGTTTGGCGGCCGTGTTGGACAGATCGACAACCAGCCTGCCGATCGGTTGCTGGAGTCGGCAGACGTCGTCCTGACCATCGGATATGACGCGGTGGAATATTGGCCGTCGATCTGGAACCGGGGTTCCGACCGGCCGATCATCCATATCGACGTGGTGCCGGCCAATATCGAGAATGACTATAACCCCGTCGTCGAGATCATCGGCAGCATCGAAGAGAGCCTGAGCCAGCTTACCGCCCGGCTTACGCGCCCCGGCCTGACCGACCAGTCCAGGGGATTGCTCGACCATATCGCGGCGGATCGGGCGCAACTGATCGCACAGGCGGCGTCGCAGGGCGGTGACCCGGTTCATCCGTTGCGGATCATTGCCGAACTGCAGAAGATGCTGACGCCGGACGTGACGCTCTGCTCGGACATGGGCTCGTTCAGTCTCTATCTCTGCCGCTATCTCACGAGCTTTCGTGCGCGCCAGGTGCTGATTTCGAACGGGCAGCAGACGCTTGGCGTGGCGCTCCCCTGGGCGATCGCGGCGAGCATCGTCCGCCCGGCGGAAAAGGTGCTGTCGGTGTCCGGCGACGGCGGCTTCCTGTTTTCCGGCATGGAACTGGAGACTGCGGTCCGGCTCAAGTCCAATCTCGTTCACATGGTCTGGATCGACGGCAGCTACAACATGGTCGCCGCACAGGAGGAGCTGAAATACGGCCGGCCTTCCGGGACCGATCTGGGGCCAGTCGACATCGTGAAATATGCCGAGGCTTTTGGTGCGTCGGGCATCCAGGTTGCCGGCCCTGACGAACTGGCGCCTGCGCTGCGCACGGCGTTCGACCGGCCGGGGCCTGTGCTCATTGGCGTGAACGTCGATTACAGCAAGAATGCCGACTTGTTCAAAACCGTGCATGAGGGCAGCATCATCTAGAGGCACGCCCTGAGGATTATGCGAGCAGGGACGGCTCATGGCCGCTCCTTGCTCGCACACATCCCGAAGATACAGAAATGGCCGAACCCTGGGCTGGATTGGGTAAAGCCCGATCGCAGCGTTCATACTGGAAGCGGGCATTCCGGGAGACGCCGATCACGAGCGCCGATCCGGATACGCGCCCGCGCCACGTTCGAGCGCTGAAAGTGGTGGGTGTCACCGGGCAGCGCCGGAAAGATAGATCGGGTTGGAATAGAACCAGAGATCACGCCAAGGATCTTCTCCAAGGACGTCAGGCTCGGGTTCGCCCAGCCGCGCGTTGGTGCCGCGAACCCGCAGATAGGTTATTCCTTCCACGATTTTCATCCGGTGCGATACGATCAAACTGTCGCCATCGGCCCGAAACTCGCGCGACGTGAAGCGCCTGACGATCCGAGTACTGCTGTTGCCGTCTCTCTCTGTGCCGGAAGCGCCGCCTGCGATCAGATCCACATGATCGACCTTGGCGACTTGCCCGACGGCATTTGAAGTGCGCGCGGGACGGAAACGAATAGTGATGGTGAGTTCATCACCGTCGCGCACCACCAGGGTTTCCCCCATGGCCACCACCCGTGACGGCCTCGGTCCAACTGCCGCCGTCACGTCCAGTCGATCGACCACATTGCCGGTGGTTACGAAGACGCGCCCTTTACGCAGTCCATCGAGTATGTCTGAGGCATTCGGCTCGGCGAAAACCCAGGTCCTGGAATATTCCCCCGGCCAGAAATCCGCGCCGCCTTCCCGCCAATGCCCGTGCGAATCCGAGTTGGCGGTAATGGTCCAATGCACCCCCTTCCCCAGAAGGGCATCCCAGGCCCCACCCAGCCGGGCGACCATCTGATCGAAGCCCCCCATGGTCGGGAAGCCGCCGTACAGACCTCGGGAGCCATGCGCCTTGTCCGCGCCCGCTTCCGGTCTGGCGGCCTGATGTCCGGGTGCACCTTCCATGCCTATCACGACATTCGGAGCGGCGTCCTGCCAAGCCCGGTACTCGGCAGGCGTGTGGAGGCCCCATTTGCCATAGCCAGTCGCCGTGCGAGATGGATGATTGCCGATCAGCACCGGCGGGTGCGGAAGACCGGCCATGTATCGTAGCGCTTCTATCATCTCAGGCTTAATGTTGCGGGAGGGATCGGCCGGAAACGCCTCCCGCTTGCCGAAGCGGGATTCGATATCGCGCAGCGTTTCCCGCTCGGCGGCATCGGTCGGCAGGATCAGGCTGGCATGCTCTCCGCCCGGAACGTCGAATTCCATGCCGTAGAACAGGACCATTTCCGGCACCGCCTTGCGTGCCGCCACGACATCCGGCCAGGCACGGTCATGGTTGAGCGCGGAATGTCCGGGCCCGCCGTGATCCGTCGAGACCATCCAGTCGAGCCCGAAACGACGCGCCATCTGCACGTTCTGCAGGATCGTGTGGGAAGAATCCCCGCCGATCATGGGCTCCGGCCGGCGATCGGGATGCTCGGGATCCGCTTCATAGCGGGCACTGTAGATGCTGTGCACATGATGATCGCCGGCGAGCCAGCGCCTTTGGGACGCCTCTTCGGCACAGGCCGGCATGCCATGTACCATGGCGATAGCCGAGGCGAGAAACCATCCTGAACGCATCATCGATTGCATGGGCCTTCAATGAGAGTACGGGGGGACCGGACCGAAGCTTCGGCGCGGTCCCCGCAATTCGGGGTAGCAACAGGATCAGAACTTGGCGCGAACGCCGAAATTCACCGTCCGGCCGAACGTGTGGATCTCGCTGACTTCGCTCTTGCTCCCGGCGAAGGAGACCTGCCGTTCGTCGAGAACGTTCACGGCCTGCATGAACATCTCGATATTCGGTCGGATCTTGTAGCTGGCGCCAAGGTCGACGATGCCGAAACCCTTCTGGTAGTATGCCACCACATCCTGGGGGCTGGGCAGCGAGGTCACGTTGGCGCCGGAATCGGTCATGTAGTTGCTGCGATACGTATAGCTGAGGTTGATCTCGAACGGCCCCCTCTCGAAGAAGGGCGTGATCGAGTAGCTGACGTCCGAAACACCCTGGATTCCGGCCGACTGGACGCCGACGCCCGTGGTGTTCAGTTCCAGCTTGGAGGTCGCGAAAGTTGCTGTCGCGGTGACGCCGAGGCCGAACGGCAGCTTGTTGGTATAGCCGAACTCGACGCCCGAGATCGCCGCATCGCCCACGTTGGTCGGGGTCGCGACCAGAATGTCCACCGGCAGCGTGGAACCGTCGTTGACGGCGAAAGCCAGCCTGCGCGTCTCGAAGTCCGATGCGATGTAGTTGCTGATGTCCTTGTGGAAGGCGGCCACGGTGAAGGCGCCGAACTTGTCGAAGTACCACTCGAACGATGCGTCGAAATTCCACGAGGTGTAGGGGCGCAAGTTGGGGTTGCCGCCCGAGGCCTGCAGATTGAGCGTCGGATCGTCCAGTGCCGCCGCACCCTGGTTGTAGATGCTCGTCACGGTGACGCTGTTCGTGTTGATCGAATTGCGCAATTCCGAGAGCGACGGGCGCGTCATCGTGCGCGCCACGCCCAGGCGCAGTTGCACGTTGTCCGAGAACTTGAACATCGCATTGGCGCTGGGCAGGAACTCGCCATACGTGGCGCGCGTGGTCGTGGGCAGGACTTCGGTGGTCACGCCGCCCGAACCGTCCGGGACGGGCGCTATGGTGGTGCCGCGCACATCGGTTTCGGTCCGCACGTAACGCAGGCCGAAATTGCCGGAGACCGGTATATCACCGACGTCGGATTCGAAATCGATGCGACCGTAGAGGGCCTGAATCTTCTCGCCGATGCGATAGGAGTTCTGAAGGTCGGCGGCCGTCGGCTCCAGATCCGATGCGTCAGGGCTGACACCGTCATACTCGCTGCCAAGCGTGTAGGCTTGGTTGAACAGTGCCCAATCCACATTGGTCCAGGCCTGCCGGTTCACGATCGACTGGTCGAAAGCATTACCCGGCACCGGATATTGCAGGAAGGCGCCGGTACGCGTGAACCCGTCGCGCAGGGTCGCGCTGTTGCGATCGCGGCGCTGGTAGTCGCGGTAACGGTCCGATATCTGCCCGCCGAAACGCAGCTTAGACAGGCGGATGCCGCCGACATCGAAATTCATGTCGCGCGAGACGTTGAGGATGAAGCTCTTGTCCTCGTCGATCGAATTGATCGGGCGCACCGCGAAGCTCTCGAACGGCATGAGCGAGGGATCGGTCAGGTCGAGATCGGTATAGAGCGAGGTGACACGGCCCTTGTTCAGGACATCGCCGCTGAAATCGAACGTGAGATTGCCGCCCCGTCCGTTTGCCGTGCGGTACTGCACGCGCTGGATCGGCGTGTCGAGGTCGCTGCTGGCGCGGGCATAGCTGACGCGCGGTTCGATATGCCAGTCTCCGAGGTCCAGCTTGATCGTGGTGTTGAGCTGGAGGTTCTGGTGCGACTGGTCCATGTATTCGCTGTAGTTGCGAACCCGCGCGCCGCGGATCTTGCCCACGACAAGCTTGCCATCCTCGACCACCGCGGTGGACAGGTCGAGCCGCGAAAGCTGGCTCGGGATGTAATACGTCAGACGGCGTTCGGTCGTCTCGTTGTTGAACTGCGAGAACAGGCCGTCGACGTCGATCTCGAAATTCGAGGACGGGCGCCACTGCAAGCCGACGACGGCGCTGATGCGTTCGCGATCCTCGGTCTCCAGATAGGGCTGCGCATCGCCGGGGGCTCGCAGCGTTCCGAGGCCTTCCACTTCGGTATCCTGCCATCCCATGCGCAGGCGATCGAACTGGATCTTGCGACGCGAATAGGACAGGCCCGCCAGTACGCCGAAGGTCTTGTCCTCATTGCGCCAGCCGGCAGAGATCGTGCCGTTCGGATTGACCGTATCGGTACGCTCCTCATAGCCCGCATAGGCATTGGCGGCGACGAAGGATGTGCGGTCAAGCGGCTTGATGAGACGGATATCGACGGTCGAACCGATGCCGCTCTCGACCAGATCGGCCGTGGGTGACTTGGTGACGACGACGCTGTCGATCAGCGTGGCCGGCAGCACCTGAAGGCGGAACTGGCGGCCGGACTGGCCAGAGTTGCGGATGTTCTCATTGTAGGCGAGCGGCATGCCGTCGAACGTCACCGCCTGGAAGTTGGGCCCCAGTCCGCGCACGCTGATGAACTGGCCTTCGCCGGCTTCGCGCACGATGGTGACGCCGGGCACGCGCTGCAGCGCTTCGGCCACGTTGAACGCCGGCAGCTTGCCGATATCGGCGGCGACGACCGCATCGGCGATCGAGTCCGCGTTGCGCTTCACGCCGAGCGAGCGCTCGACACCGTCCGAAAACGGCGCGGTCACGACGATTTCACTGGCCCGGGCCGGCTCGCCGTTCGCGATTTCGGGCGTTTGTGCGGCCGCCGCCGCCAGAGGGCGGACGATGAGCGCACCGGAGTTGTCGCGCACGACGGTCAGCGACGTACCCGCGATCAGGCGGCGAACAGCCGTCTCGGCATCGAAGTCGCCGGAAACGGCAGGGGCGTTGAGACGCGCCACCGCGTCGCGGGTGAACAGGATATCCTCTCCGCTTTGCCGGGCAAGCTGCTCCAGCGCCCGATCCATCGGCTGAGCCGCAATCGCGATGTGCGCCTGGCGCGTTTGAGCATGTATAGAAGTCGCCAGAGATGCGCTTGAAAGAGCCAGCGCAAGCGCCGCCGATCGGCAAAGCTGCCGTTTGAAAGAAGTCATGTCCGATACCCCGTCCGGACGCCCATCGTGAGCGCCGCTTACTTCGTCGTCGCTCTGGACGGGGTTTTCCTCACCCCCGGATGAATATAATTTTCAGCGGTTAGCTGATATGCGGATCATGTCCGGCGCTACCGTGATCTCTACGGGCAAAAGAACGGCCAGCGAGCGCGCGAAAGCCTCGGGATCACCGACGCGGTAGACGCCGCTCAGGCGCAGGTTGGCTGCGCGAGGATCTGTGACGACCAGTGCGCGGCGGCTATAGCGGTTCATCTCCGCCACGGCCTGCGCCACGGTTTCGTCGCGAAATGCCAGTCGCCCGCTCTGCCATGCCAGCAGGTCCTCGATCTCGGGACGGTCGAGCTTGTCCCGCCGCCCCGGCCCCATGGCGATGCGACGTCCCGCCGCGAGTTCGACACGGGCATCGGCCGACTGCACCTGCACGCTGCCCTGGACCGCGGTGATCAGCACGACATCGTCGTCCCGGCGCAAGTCCAGCCTGCCGGATTGCGCGACTACGCTTCTGTCGCCCGCCTCGATGACGAAGGGCCGCACATCCCGTGCGATCTCGACGTCGATGCGGCCCGATGCCAGCGTCAACAAGCGCCGCGAGGCACTCGCCGTGAAGCGCACGCGGGTGTTCGTATCGAGCATGATGCGTGTATTGTCGTCCAGTACGAAGCGGCGCTGTTCGCCGACACCGGTTTCGAAAACCCCGGCGCGGGCCTGCTGCCAACCAAGACCTAGCCCGCAAGTCAGGACCAGACCTGCCCCGCCCGCCATGACCGCGCGCCGGGACACGCGCTCCGGCTGTCGCGAGGGAGCAGGCGGCGGATCGTCGCGAAGACCGCCAACCGCGTCCCAGATCGTGGACGCATTCTCGAATGCGCGAGCGTGTGACGGATCGGCTTTCAGCCACGCATGGAATGCCGCCTCATCCCGGGAGGATCGGTCGTCCGCGTGCAGTCGAGCCAGCCACTCCGCCGCCTGCCGGTTCATATTCTCCGGCTTGCTGCGGAAGATCACGTCACCAATTCTCCATCCAGTCGGCCAAATGCGCCATTGCCTTGGCAATGTGCTTTTCTACGGCGCTTTGGCTTATGCCGAGTTCCTCGGCAATCTCGCGATATTTACGGCCGTCCAGCCGATACATCAAGAAAATCTGCCGCGTGCGCGGGCTAAGCGCTTCGACCCCGACGCGCAACCGGTCGAGCCGCTCGCGAGCGATGAGCACCTCATCCTGCAGTGGATGGTTGTCTGCAACCGCAGCGACATCGGGATGCCAGACGAGAGTTTCCCCTGCCCGTTGTTCGCGGCGATAGGCATCGATACCTCGGTTCGTCGCAGCACGGGCAAGAAGAGCATCGGCATTCCGCGCGAGGGTCGAGCCGGTGGTGACGTTGACCCATGCATCGTGAAGCAGATCCTCCGCGTCGTCACGCCGCGTCATGCGTGCAACCTGATCCCGCAACCGCGCCCAACTGAACGCCGAGCCTGGAACGTACTTGGATGCATTCGAGAACCCCATCAGGGCCACTTAGAAAAGCCAAAATACGATTTGATGACGCATCCAAGTCCGTAACATGACGTCTCAGCGCAGGACGCAGCCCCCGATTGCAGGTGTTTGCGCGGCTTAGGCGTGGCAACAGGGTGCGGATTGCATCGACACGCTGATACGAGATACCGCTGCTTCGATGGATCTTGCCGGTGTGGCCCTTCCAGTCACTTGCAGACCATGTCGCCAGCTCCGCACACGATGACGATCCGGTCGCCAACCTTACGTTTCCCGGGTTCTTTTTGTACGGCATGGTGCGGCGGCAGATATGAGAGTAGGGGATGCCGCAAGGAGCCCCCTCGGTGTCGTGCGACTGCTCCCTTCGGTGTCCATGTCTGCTTGGGCAGAGTTCATCGAATTCCACGAAGCGAAAAGAGTTTGTACCCTAACGATGAAATCGCCCGGAATATCCTTGATTGACCTTGGTTGGAGAACTGCTTTCAGCAGCCAACTGACCGTGGAGGAGCGGGACGGCGAACTTTGCCCGGTGCGCGTGATGGCAGTTCATCGCGGTTGGGTTGAGATCGCAGGGAGCGGGTTGAGCGGCATGATCCCGTCAACATTGTCCTCGGCGGAGGGAGCAGAAGACCGCCCCACGGTCGGTGACTGGCTGATTGTTGACCGAGTCGGATTGACGCCGGTCCGAATCCTGGATCGGATCAACCTGTTCAAGCGGCAAGCGCCTGCGGACAAGCGCCGCCTGCAGTTGATCGCGGCAAACGTCGACACGCTGTTCATAGTCACCTCATGCAACCATGACTTCAACGTGGCGCGCCTCGAACGTTACCTTGTCATGGCCCGCGAGGTCGGCGTGACGCCGGTGGTGGTTCTTACCAAGATTGACCTTGCGGTCGATCCGGGACAATTCCTGAACATTGCCCGGGGGCTGCAACCGGGTTTGCAGGTCGAACCGATCAATGGGCTCGATACCAGCAGCGTTGCGCGATTGGCCCGGTACTGCGGCAAAGGGAGCACCGTCGCATTGCTCGGGTCTTCTGGTGTCGGCAAATCGACAATGATAAACAGCTTGCGCGGATCGGACGATATCGCAACCCAGCCCATCCGCGAAAACGACGGCAAAGGACGGCATACTACGACCGTTCGGCAACTGCACCGTCTCAATGGTCCAGTCGAAGGGGGCTGGCTGGTCGATACGCCCGGCATGCGCGAGTTCAACCTGCCGGAAGCCGCCGACGGAATCGCAGAGGTATTCGACGACATCACTGCGATGACGCTGAATTGCCGCTTCACGAACTGCGCCCATGGCTCGGAGCCTGGTTGCATGGTGCAGGCGGCAGTCCGCAGCGGAGCGCTCAGACCGGAACGGCTAGAGCGTTGGCGCAAGCTGGTTCTCGAGGATACCGGAAACGCAAAGACCACTGCCGGGCGGCGGCCTGCCCCGGCTAATACTCGCAGAAGGAACAAACCAAATGGCTGACCTCTATCTCAAAGCCCTCGAGTCCGAACGCAGGAGCCTGTGGGCTGCATGCCGCCTGAAGGGACTCGCGAAAGACACGCCTGAACGGCTCCGGATCACCGAACTTGATAAGCTGCTGGCCGAGCATAAGGCGAAAAAGGCGAACTAAGCGATCGTGCCTAGCCGGGAGATGCCTGATCCTTTGAGTAGGCGGCGTTCGTGCCTTCAAGGGCAGAAAGCAGGCGGCTAGCAAAGCCTAGCCGCCTGCTTTCTCTTGTGCCGGGGAAAAGCCATGGTTTCCCAGCCATCCTATTCGACGCGAAATTGGTCAGCATTCTCCAACAGTACTGGAGTTCTGGCACGGAAAGTTTGCACGCCTACCGGCATTCGTCGGGTTAGGGCCATGCCACCCGGGGCGGGCATTGCACAAGTTCGATATCATGCGCCTTTTTGAAGCGCACCAGTGCGACGTCACTTGAACTATCCAGCATGAACTGGTTGCGGGGAAGGTTCTGATCTTCGAGCACCGTCAGCGGGTCGTCGATATCCGCTCCTCGGTTCTCGAGGCGTTCGGCCGCGCTTTTTTCAATCAACCTCTCGTGAAAATCGGATAGACTCCGCAAACACCGAAGTCACAGCCTCGATGCTGCGAACAGAGCACCACAATCCGACTGCGATTGAGGGAAGGCGCCGCTTCACACAAACCATGGTTGGGATTGGATTGCGCGCTCCGTCCCGTACTGTCGCGGGGCCTGCGCATGACGGAGCAACCTGGTTTCCCGGAGACCTCGGTCCGGCTGCCCCTCGCGGCAGACCGGCCATGCGCGCGCCCTGGGTGCGCGGTGCCGTGCACAGCTTGATCGATCGGAGGTACAAAATGCACAAGACGATCCTTGCCCTGACTGCCACCCTCCTGCTTGGAGCCTGCTCGCACGGGCAGGCCGCCATATGTCCGCAGGCGAGCGACCTGTCACCCTCGCTGAACGATGCCTGGTTTGCCGATCTGTCGGTCCGATTGGCGGGGCCTGATCGCCAGAACACGATAATCGAGGCGATCCACACGCTGCACCGCACACATCCCGAATTCGGTTCGACGATCATCGCCGATGTGCTGATAGCGGCCGATTGTCCGGCCGCCACGAAAGCAACCCTGTCGGAAGGGGACGCAAAGGCCCGCATAGCAACGCTGCGCGCGCAAATCGATGAAGCATTGCCGCCTGAAAATTAAATAGATAAGACTATACTCAGGTATGGATGCGGCGCCCTTAATTAAATCTATATGAGGAAAGCGTCAGAGCAAATCCAAATTTGATTGCAAATCAAATGACCGATTATACTTTCCGCAAGATTGACGAACGTTTCATTCGAAAGTTGCGTCAATCCCGCCTCCATCGCACTGCGGCCTTGCTCGCCCGAGAAGGCCGCAGTGCAATAGAGACAATATAGAACCGCATCCCGATCCCAGCCTTCGGATCGCCAACCCTCGTTTGCCCAGCACCTGCACGGCAACGCCCGGCCCGGAGTACGGCGCCGGCGCGGCCATGCCGGTCGTACCCACCACCATGACACTTGGAGACTACCATGAAGCGAATGATGATTGCCGCCCTCGTCGCCACGAGCATCGCGGGTGCAACCGTGGCCTCGGCGGAAACCGTCACGGCTCACCACGGCGTGATCAAGACAACCCGTACCGAAATGCATGGCAAGCAGATCGAGAAAGTGACCTGCCGCGAATTCCTCGCGCTCCAGGAACAGTTTCAGCCGCAAGCCGTGTCTTACGCGATCGGTTACGACAAGGCGCGCAAGCCCGACGATGCCATCCTCGATGTCTCCGGCATCGCCCGCGCCGTGCCGGTGATCCAGAAGTCCTGTCGCACCACCCCCCAACTAACGCTGATCCAGCGCATTCGCGCCGACCTGCACAAGCTGTGATCGGCCGAGGCCGGGGTCCTGCCGGCCCTGGCCCGTTCGCTATCTGGTGGAGAACGACAATGCATGAACGCATCGGAATTGCAGACTTCAACGAACATGTCGCCGGGTCAGGGAGGGCGCCCCTTCGCCGCGCCGCGATTACCGCCTATGGTTTGCTGCTTGTGGTCTTGGGCGGCCTTGCCTGCATCTTCCCGCTCGCGGGCGGCCTCCTGGCGGGATATACGCTGGCATGGGCCATGGTTGCCGGCGGCATCGCAGCGATCGTTGCGGGCATCGGCCATGTTCGCGAGCATGGTTACTGGGCCGATCTGCTTATCGGCGTGTTGACCACGGTCTTTGGCCTTATGGTCTTCGCTTTTCCCCTGATCGGGGCCGTGACTTTGCTGTGGTCGCTCAGCCTCTGGTTCGCGATCGCCGGCGTGATCGAGATCGGTGCCGCCGGTCGCTTCAAGGCCGGCCGCTGGCTTCAGATTGGCAACGGTATCCTCGATCTTGGCATCTCGATACTGTTACTGATCGAGTTCGGACGGTTGAACTGGGAGGTCGTCTCCGCCCTGGTAGGTGTGAGCCTCATCGTTAGCGGCGTCACGGTGCTGTTCCGAACACTCAAGCCTCGCCCGCATGCCCCCCGCTGAGTGAACCAGAGACTATTGCAGGCTGGACCGCGATCAAGCCTGCGCGACACTCTGCTCGATCGCACCGAAGGGAGCGTAACCGGACGCCATACGTCCTTCCATCCGAACAAAGTCGCCGAATGCCATGAAGGGTGTCGTGGGCTTGCCGTCGCGGATGATCTCGATGGCGCGTCGCTCCGAGATGCAACTGGAGCCGACTTCGGCGTAATTTGCGTTGGAGACGGTGCCGGAGCCGATGATGGTGCCGGCCACGAGCTCCCTCGTACGCGCGGCGTGAGCGACCAGATCGTGGAACCCGAAGTCCATCGCGGCGCCGTTGGCTCGTCCGAAGGGCCTGCCATTCCATTCGACGGTGAGGTCCATGCAGACGCGTCCGTCTCGCCAGGCCTCGCCCAGCGCTGTGGGTGTGACCGCAAAGGGCGCCATTGAACAGGGCGGTTTGGCCTGAACCCAGCCAAAGCCCGTCTTCATCTCGACGGGTGCGATGGCGCGCAGCGACCAGTCGTTGATCTGCACAACCAGTTTGATGTGGTTTAGTGCCTGCTCGGGGGTGACGCCCATCGGAACCCTGTCGACGATGACGCCGAATTCCCCTTCGAAGTCGATGCCATCCGCCTCGTTGGCGAACGGTACGGGATCGCCCGGGCCATAGAACCGATCCGACATTCCCTGGTACATCAAAGGGCGGTCGGTCTCGATCGGGGGCAGGTTGAAGGCGATCTGCATGAGTTCGCCGTGCGTGCCGAAGGCCGAGCCGTCGAGCCATTGCCAGGAACGCGGCAGCGGTGCGCGCAGCAGTGCGGGATCGAAGGCTTCGCCGTGGCCTGCGTTCACCCGTTTGGCCAACGCAAACAGCACCGGCTCGGCCGCGCGCCAGTCGGTGATGGCGGCCAGCAGGTTCGGGATATCCGCTGCGAGCGCCCGCGCGCCATCGGCAGAGACGACCACCAGCTGTCCGTCGGGCGACCCGTTCGCTATGGTTGCAAGCCGCATTTGCTCAGTCCTCGAAGATCGCTACGGCGCGGGTCCAGCCTGCAGACGCGCCTTTGATCTTGTGCGGGAAGCAGGAGACCGTGAAGCCGTGGCCGGGCAGCACTTCCAGATTGTGCAGCTTTTCGAGGTGGCAATAACCGATGTCGCGACCCGCCTTGTGGCCTTCCCAGATCAGCGAGGTATCGCCCGTTTCCTTCACCTTCTGGGCGGTGTGGCTGAACGGTGCATCCCAGCTCCAGGCATCGGTGCCGGTTACGCGCACACCGCGCTCGGTCAGGTACATCGTCGCTTCGTATCCCATGCCGCAGCCCACGTTGACGAAGTCGGGGCGGCCCAGCGCCTTGCCCGCTGCGGTGTTGACCAGCACGATGTCGAGCGGCTGCAGATCGTGCCCGATCCGCGCCAGTTCGGCCTCGACGTCCTTGGCAGTGACCACGTAGCCGTCAGGGAAGTGCCGGAAATCCAACTTCACGCCAGGCTGGAAGCACCATTCGAGCGGCACCTCGTCGATGGTGATCGAGCGCTCGGGCTTGCCGTCCTTGCCGTTCATGGTCGGGTGGAAGTGATAGGGCGCATCGAGGTGCGTGCCGCTGTGGGTGGTCAGCCTGACCCATTCCGACGCCGCGAAACCGGCGCCGTCGGGCGTATCCGCGGCGGTGACGCCGGGGAAGAACATGTCCAGTTCGCCCGCCGTGTCCATGTGGGTCTGGTAGGTAATTTCGGGTTTCAGGAACGGCGGGTCACTGACCACGTCGTTGCAGAGCGTGATCGACAGATCGACGAAACGGCGGGTCATGGGCATCCTTCCTTTATTTTGTTGACGCGCCGCCCCGGAGGAGAGGGTGGGGCGGCGCGCCGTTTTTGCCGGCGGCATTCCGCCGCCGGAAGCTATGATCCGCTCAGGCTGTTCTGCTACCAAGGGTCTCGGCGAACCAGTCGCTGATCAGATCGCGGCCATAGGCCATGTTGTCCGCGCCGACGTGCTCGACGCCGCCTTCGCGGGGCGTGAAGATCACTTTCTCCCGGCGCGGCGAATTGACCAGCTGGTCATAGAGATCGTCGGCGTAGCCCACGCTGATCTGGCGATCGTTGGCGCCGTGGGTGACGAGGAACGGCACGCGGATAGCATCCATGTGGCCATTGAGGTTCATCGCTTCGGATTTCGCCAGGAAGTCCTCCTGCCCCTCTGCTCCGAACGCCCAGTGGACGTGCGCCCAGTAGTGCGGCACAGGATTCTCGCCCTCGCGCGCCATGCGCTTGTCCTGCACTTCGCGCCAGTTGTGGTTGGCGCCCCAGACCGCGCCGCTGGCAAAGCGCGGCTCGTAGGCAACGGCGCGCGGCGCGAAGTGACCGCCGAGCGAGATTCCGGTCATGCCGATCCGTACTGGATCGACATCCGGCTGCTGCTCCAGCCAGTCGACCGCCTTGCTCGCCCAGTTTTCGGAATGCGGATCGACAGGCAGGCCTTGCAGGCGCAGCGCTTCGCCCGAACCGGGCTGGTCGACGCAGAGCGTGGAAATGCCGCGCCGCGCCAGTTCTTCGGGCAGGCGGGTCCAGTAGAGCAGTTCCTTGCAGCTATCGAGACCGTTGCAGAACACCACGACCGGCTTTGGCCCTTCGCCGGGCGCGCGGGTGAACAGCGCGGGCATCGTGCCGGTCTCCAGCGGGATTTCCACGCGCTCGCGGTTGAGCTTGCCCAGTTCGGTCGAGCGGTCGAAAGCCTTGCGCGCCCTTGCATACGTCTCCGTGCGGCCAGGGTGCCCGTGGCCCTGCATACGCTCGGCGGTGATGAGATAGAGCGAGGCGCGCTCCAGCTTGTTGGAGGCGGAGAACGCCCGGCCCTTCGCCTCGTCCTCGGCGGCGAGATCGAGCAGCTTGTCGCCCATCGCCGCCCAGGCCTTCATGAACTGCGGGGTTCCGGCATCGGCGCCGTTTGCCGCCGCATCGCGGATCGGTTGGCACATGTCGATGATCTCGCCGAGCTGCGCGCCCGATTCCATCGCGATCGCGACCGACAGGTTCCAGATGTAGTTCGGGAAATATTCGAAGAGGGCCACCGATCAGACCTCCGCCGCCTGGAACAGCCGCGCGTCGGGCTTGGGATGCGGCATGGTCTGCGGACCGCCCACCCCGATACCCCACTGGTCCATGACAAACGGCCCGGGAACGTGGACCTTGTCGAGGTGGTTCTCGAAGTCGACTTCTTCCAGTTCCGAGCTGTACTCGACGGCGAAGCCGCCCGGCGTAACAAAGTAGCTGAAGGTGTTGTTGCCTGCCGTGTGGCGGCCCGGACCCCAGCGGATATCGGTGCCGTGCTGCTTCAGACGATGCGCACCGCGGAACATGTCGTCCACCGTCAGCATGTCGTAGGCGACATGGTTGAGGCACGGCGGCCCGGGCAGGATGGCGACGCGGTGGTGCGCTTCGTTGCAGCGCAGGAAGCACATGAAGTCGCCCAGCCAGTCGCTGACCTTGAAGCCCAGCACATCGGTGAAGAACTTCACCAGCGCCTGGTGATCCGGCGAGTGCATGACGATATGGCTGATCTTGACCGGCATGCCTTCCCAGCGCTCCATCGATCGCTTGGTCGAACGCTCGACATCGGCGGAGATTTCAAAAGGCAGACCATCGGGTGAGAAGAAGCGGAAGCCATAGCCGCCGCCCGGTGCGGTGAGATCACGGGGGCCGTGAATCATCTTGCAGCCTGCTGCGACGACCTTGTCGTGCAGAGCATCGACGTCGGCACGGGTATCTGCTGCGAACGCCATCACTTCGACGTAGCTGGCATCGGCCTTGTGCAGGCGCACGACGTGATGTTCATCGTGGCCCTGCGTCTTGAACCATGCCATGCCGTCTTCTGCTGCCACTTCGGTCAGGCCCCAGTCGTCGATATAAAAGGCGCGTTCGGCGTCGAAGTCCTCGACACCATATCCAACATAGCGGATTTCGGTTACTCGGGTCATGGGTCAGTCCTTGCGTAATCAAATGGGCTGCGAGACGACGGCAAACATCTCGGCTGTAGCTTTGTGGTTATCGACCGGCGGCCCCTTGCCGATCTGGCCGCGGCAGATCTCCAGCGACTTCTCGACGATATAGCGGCAGCGTTCGAAACGGCGGTCGCGGTAGGCGGTGAAGGCGGCCTCGGGATCGTCATGGCGACCGAGTTCCTCGGCCAGCACCAGCGCGTCCTCGATCGCCATGCCGGCGCCTTGCCCCAGATGCGGCGTCGTCGCGTGGACGGCATCGCCCAGCAGCACGACCCGGCCCGCATGCCAGGGCCCCTCGACCATCAGCCCCTCCAGCGGGCGATAGACAACACCGGCATCGTCGGTGATCTGCGCGGCCAAGGCCTGGATCTGAGGCGCGGTGTTCGCCAGCTTCGAGCGCATCGCGGCGGCGAGTCCCTCGCGCGGATAATGCGGGTTACCCGGCTCGGGGCTGGTGGCGAAGAGGTACATCTGCTCTGCGCTCATCGGTACCAGGCCGACGCCGATCGGGCCGTTGTAGACGTGCAGGGCGTCGAGATCGGCCGGGCGCGGGAAGTTGTAGCGCCATACCCCCTGACCGGTAAACTCGGGAGCTGCGGCATCGGGCAGGATCGCCTCGCGCGTCTGCGAGTAGACTCCATCGGCGCCGACGACGAGATCGAACCGCTGGGTGCTGCCGTCCGAGAAATCCACAGCGACACCCTTTCCGTCGTCGTCGAAGCCAGTCGCGGTTACGCCAAGCCGGATCTCGGTGCCCAGCGCCTTCGCGCAGTCGCCCAGGACTTTTTGCAGGGCGCGCCGGCCGATGCCGACGTTTGCCGGCTTGCCGGACACCAGACTGGGGGCGGGAATACGCGCCACCCGCGTGCCGTCGGGAATATAGATTTCCACTGCGTCGAAGCCGCAGGCGGCTTCCAGAAACGCGTCGAGGACACCAAGCTGGTCCATTGCCCGCACGACATTGGCCTGCTGGATGATGCCGACACCGTAGACAGACCACTCCGGGTCGCGCTCGATCACCGTTACCGCATGGCCCGCACGGCTGAGCGCGATTGCTGCGGAAAGACCGCCGATCCCGCCGCCGATAACGAGGACGTTCAGGTCATGCATGGCGGACAACGACCTCTCCTGCGACCCCACGAATTCGCCGCATGCTTCTCTCCCGGGACTCATGGTCCTGATCGGCGAGGCCTGATACCTCGGCTCGATAAATTAGAACGATATTTCTAATTATTGATTTGTAGGTCGTCAAGAGATTGACAGCACCGCTGCCCGCGTTCAAATACGAATTTCTATTCCAATTAAAGACGGCCGCAACGCCGCGTATCCGGGAGAAGCGACAGGCCATGGCCGAAAGCGCTTTCGTATGCCGCTGCGAACCGGCCCCTTCGAAAGGGCCATAATGTCCAAAATCCAGCGGGGTGTAAGTCTCTACAGTTTCCAGGAGGAGATGTTCCTGGGCAAGATGAGCGTGGAGGACGTCGTCGCCTTCGCCGCATCGATAGGTGCACCGGGCATCGAGATTCTGCCCGAGCAGAACATGCCGACGTTCCCCAACATCACCGATGCCCAGATCGGCGAATGGCAGAACCTGCTGGCCCGTCACGGTGCGCACTTCACCTGCTACGACATGTTCCTCGACACCAAGCTGCGCAAGGGCGAATTCCTGTCCGACGAGGAGCAGGTGGAAAGCATCAGGCGGGACCTGACTCTGTGCAACCGCCTCGGCATCCGCAACATGCGCGTGCTGATCTTCGTACGCCCGGACATTCTCGAAAAGTGCGTCCCCTATGCCGAGCAGATGGACGTTCACATGGGCGTGGAGGTCCACGCTCCCTGGCATCTGGAACATGCCTGGATCCTGCGCACGATCGATGTCGCCGACCGTCTCGGCACCCGGCACCTCGGCATCCTGCCCGACATGGGCGTGTTCATGAAGCACTACCCACCCGAGTTCCGCGCCCGCTTCGAACGCCAGGGCGCCCGCCCGGAAGTCGCACAGTTCATCGTCGACCAGCACGAACAGAAGATCATGTGCGAATACACGATCTACGAAGTGGCGGTGAAGATGGGCGGCAACAAGGCGGAGATCGCCATGGCCGAGACGCTGCGCCACGCACCTTACGCAAATCCCAGGCGGATCAAGGACTATGCTCCCTATTTCCGCCATATCCAGGCCAAGTTCTACGGCATGACCGAGGACTGCACCGACCCGACCATCGCCTACGACGACGTGATCCCAGAACTGGTCAAGTGCGGCTGGCAAGGCACGCTTTCCAGCGAATACGAAGGCAACCGCTGGATACAGGACGTGGAAGAGGTGAACAGCCGCGAACAGGTGCGCCGCCAGCACGTCATGTTCGAAACCCTCATCGCCAAGGCGGAAGCTGCGCTGGAGACCGCCTGATGTTCGACAAGTACCTGATCGACGCCGCCAGCCTGCGCAATACCGGCCCGGCCGACGCCCCCACCGGCTTCGCCTTCGAAGCCAAGCTGGGCTACTATCGCGGCCTCGGCCTCTCGATGATCGAGAAGCTGGACGTCGCGATCGACGGCGAGACCATCGCACGCGAGGCCGTACGCTTCGACGAAGGAAACGGCGCCCTGACACTGGACGAGATGGAGCTGGCCTACGACCGTCGCTGGCCTTTCGGGACGCCCGCGACCATCCTCGTCGACCGTCCGGGCGGCTTCCCGGCGGGCGAACACGAACTCTCGCTGCTGCAACAGTTGCGTGTCTCCTATCTGCCCTTCCCTTCGGTCAATACCGACAAGAAGACCGTGACGGTGGCCGCATGATCGATCGGCGCGATGCCCTGCGCCTCGGCGCCCTCGCGGGACTGGCGGCGGGGAGCGGCTCCCCTGCCCTTGCCGCGGCAGCGAAAGCCCCTCCTGCAGGCGTCGAAGGCCAGCGCCGTGCCGATCTCGGCGACGGGACTTATCTCAATCCGATCCTGGCGGGCGACGACCTTGCCAGCCTGCGCCCCGCGCTGTTCGCCAGCGGCCGGGGCATGGCGCGCTTTCGCGACTACCGCTACCGTGCCCTGAAAGAGCGTTGAGAGAGGGCTGAAGCATGACGATCGACAGGCGCGGGATGCTGGCGGGTACGATAGGTGCGGCCCTTGCCATGCCGGGCAAGGCTTCGGCGGTGGACTTCAAGCCGATCCCGCAGCGGCCCTCCGTGCGGGTGATTGCCGACAACGACTACGCCGGTGATCCCGACGCGCTCGTGGCGCTCGCACATCAGGTGCTCAGCCCGAAGGCGCGCACGGTGCTCGTCACCGGCTCCGCGCTCGATCGTAAGTTTCCCTCGCAGGTCCCCGCCGACCAGACGGCCCGGATCGGCACCGGCATCGCCGCCGAACTGATCGAGCGGCTGGGCCTGCCCGCCATCCCGACGGTCGCGGGTTCCGAAGCGCTGGGTGATCTCGGTACCTCGCCAGCCGCCCAGGCTATCGTTGCCGAAGCCATGCGCGAGGACAAGCTGCCGCTCGTCTTCACCTGCGGCGGGCCGCTCACGAACCTGGCGGCAGCGCTGGAACTGGAACCGCGCATCGCCGGACGTTTGAAAGCGTTCTGGATCGGCGGCGGCGATTATCCCGAGGGGGGCTGGGAATACAACCTGATGGCGGATCTCCCAGCGGCCCGCCGCGTGCTTGGCGATCCGTCGCTGGAACTGACGCAGATACCGCAGTCGACCTATCGGCAGATGCAGATGTCGATCGCCGACATGCAGGCCCGGCTGCGCCCGATCTCTCCCTTCACCCAATGGCTCTACGACCGCTTCACCTCGCCGCCGGATTTCGTCGATGTCGGCGGGGCCTGGCCGATGGGCGATACGCCGACAGTCGTGCTCGGTACGCTGACACAGGAAAGCAGCGCATTCGAAACGGTCACGGCGCGCACGATCAAGGACGACGGAAGCTACGGCACGGAAATTCCCGGTCGCCGTCTCCGGGTCTGCACGCGGATCGATGCGCGACTGGCCTTCGACGACTTCCTCGCGCTGCTGATACTGAACGCCCGGAAGCAGTAGAAGCGCGAGGGTCGCTCGCGCTTCCGGCCGATTACGCAGCCTCCGCCCGGCGTAGCTGCATCAGCCGCCTGCGTGCCCGGATAGCCCCCGCATCGGTTTCCAGGATCGCCGGGCGCGCCTCCCAGAAATCCTGCGTGCCAAGCGCTTCCTGCGCTGCCTCGATCATCGGCTCGTCCTCCTCGACGAACACGCGGCGGGCCAGTGCCTCGGCCTCGGGCGTGGCTTCGTGATCGTAGAAGTAGTGCGAACTCGTCTGCGTTTCCGGCGTGATGATGTGCGGGTTGACCATCTGCGGCACCACGAGGTCGGCCCGCTGCGTCCCCGCCCGCGCGAGCCCCACCGTCAAAGCCATCGAGGCCGGAGCGTGCCAGCGCATATGCAGCCACTGGTCTACCCGCTCGCCCTCGGCCAGCATCGGTGCGGCCCACATCGGCGGCGTGACGGCTTCCATGTCCCAGTTGTTCCAGATCGCCTCGTCCGGGTCGTTTCGAACCGATTGGACACCCTCGAATATCGAGCCGTTCACCCCGAAGCTCGCGACGTGAAGGAACTCGGCATGGGTCAGGTCCATGAGGTTGTCGCTCACCAGTTCGTAATTCCCCCCGATGGTGAGGCTGCTGCGCTGCATCCCGGCGCGGTCGACGAAGGAGAAGTCCGGAATGAGCGCCGGATCCGCCCTGTCGGGATCGCCCGGCCAGAACCACAATCCGCGATGGACATGAACCACCGGCATCGTGCGCGCCCGCGCATGGGCGGGCGGCGGCGCGGGAAACGGATTATGGACGCAGGCGCCGGTGCGATCGAAGCCGAGGCCGTGATAGGGGCAATGGATCACATCGCCTTCCAGCCGCCCCCGACTCAAAGGCACGAAGCGGTGCGGGCAACGGTCCGCCAGCATGGTGTAGCTGCCGTCGGACAGGCGCGCGATCAGCCACTTCCCGTCGAGCAAGGTGCGCGACAGCATGCCGCTCGCCGGGATTTCGTGATCCCAGGCAGCCATGTACCATAAGTTGCGCACATATTCGGGCATCGTCTTCTCCCCTCTCGGTCATGGATCGGGGAGGAGGTGCGCCTTTTCACAACTGCATCGCCCCATCCCGATCGGGATCGTCCCGAAGGACACGGGGCCTGCAGCTGACGGCGCGGAATGCGCCGCCGTCCCAAGCGGTCGCAAGACCGCTACCAGGCTCGGTTCAAAGAGTAATTGGAACAAAAATTCCAGTCAAGCATCATGCTCGGGAAACAGCCGCACGGGCAAACGGATTGCGAGCAGCAGGCAACTTGCCAGCAAAACCTCGATCGCCGAGAGGGCAGGCCATACAGCGCCGACCTGACCTTTCGGCGCTCCGGCGAAAAAGGCCGTACCGACGATCGCTATGCCCAGCGCCATGCCGAGTTCCTGAACCGTCTTGATAAGCCCGCTGGCCGCGCCCGCATGCCGGGTATCGACACGGGCAAGGATTATCGGCGTCAGCGGCCCGGTGGTCATCCCCATGCCCGTTCCGGCCAGAGCCAGACAGGGCAGCGCCCATATCCACGGGCTTCCCCAGCCGACCCATCCGAGCGAGGCGCCCGCGAACACCGCCATGACTCCGGTGCCCAGCACCAGGACGCCCTTGCCGCGACTCATCAGCAGCTTACGGCCGAGGAAGGCAATTCCCAGCATCACGCCCGCACTGAACGGAATGTGCAGGAGGCCTGTTTCCAGCGGAGAATAGCCCAGCAGCTTCTGCGCCCCGAACGCGAAGACGAACAGGAACCCGCCGGTCGCCGCGCCGAACAGCAGGGCCATGGCAAGCCCCAGCGCGAACTGCCGCTCGGCGAAAAGCTCGGGAGCGAACAGGGTGGCCGCCCCTCTCCCCGCCCGCGCAGAGGTTCGCCGCCAGACCAGCACCAGCAGAACCGGCGCGGAGGCCAGCAAGGCGAAATGCCACACCTGCCAGCCGAAGTCGGCGCCGCGCACCAGCGGGACCAGCAGTGCCGCCATCGCGCCTGCAAACAACAGCGTCCCGCCGAGATCGACACCCCGCGCATTCGGCGATCGTGCGTCCGGCAGCAGGCGCCAACCGACCACGATGGCGAACAGGCCCACCGGTCCATTGATCAGGAACACGCTGCGCCAACCCAGTCCGAACATGTCGGCATGAATCAGCAATCCGCCCAGGATCGGTCCGCAGATCGCCGAGAGCCCGCCGATCACGCCAACCCATGCAAGCTTGGCGACGCGCTCCAGCGGCTCGAACAACACTTGCACCAGCGCCATCACCTGCGGCGCCATCATCGCTCCCGCCGATCCCTGCAACACGCGCGCGGCGATCAATTCTTCGGGGCTTCCGGAAAGACCGCATAGGATCGAGGCCAACGTGAAGCCGCCCACCCCTCCCACGAAAAGCCGTCGGTAGCCCAGCGCATCGCCCAGCCTTCCCCCCAGCATCAGCAACAGCGCAAAGGCCAGCGAATACCCCGCCGCCACCCACTGCGCCTGCGCCGCCATGGCCCCGAAATCCCGCTCGATTACCGGCAAGGCGGTATTGACAATAGTGACGTCGACGATCTCCAGCACCAGCGCCACCATCAGCGTCAGATAGGCGAGAGACTTCTGCCGGTCGCCCAGACCCGAACCGTGCTTCACCGCGAGCGGCGGCGACGCGGCAGCCGTCAAATCGCACCTTCCCTGAGCATCCCTACCGCCGTGTGGCAGGCCCGCGCCGTGAGAGCCATGTAGGTG
This sequence comes from Novosphingobium sp. BF6, assembly GCF_058273105.1. NCBI lineage: Bacteria > Pseudomonadati > Pseudomonadota > Alphaproteobacteria > Sphingomonadales > Sphingomonadaceae > Novosphingobium > Novosphingobium sp. BF6. Next base: position 975,198 of record NZ_CM177776.1, on the reverse strand, counting down.
AGCGAGGGATTCTGGCAGGCCGAGGAACTCATCTGCGCGCCGTCGGTCACGAAAAGGTTGGGCACGTCATGCGCCTGGCTCCAACGGTTGAGCACGGAAGTCCCTGGATCCCAGCCCATGCGGGCGCCGCCCATCTCGTGGATCGAAGTGCCGCCGTGGCCCGGCCGGTCGAAGCCCATGACGACATGGCCGCCCGCAGCGGTCAGCATAGCTGCCGCCTCGGTCTTGGCATCGGCCAGCGCGGCGAGTTCCTCCTTGCCGTGCTCGAAAGCGATTTCGAGTTGGCGCACGCCGCGCGGATCGATGCGCTTGCTCAGGGTCAGGCGATTGCTGGCGCGCGGCATCGAATCGGCGAAGACCACCAGCACCATCGTCCAGTGTCCGATCTCGTGCAGTGCGTCCTTGTAGGCATCGCCGATCCCGGCCATGCGCTTGCCGCGCGTCCAGGTACCCTGCAAAGCCCCGCCCTGGAACGAATAGCCGCGCGTGAAGCCCTTGCCGTCCAGCGTCTCGAGGTTGCGAAAGCGCGGAATGACGATCCCGGTCGGTCGGTTACCGAACGTCGTGCGCCCCTCGAAGCCCGGCATTACGGCCATCCCCGCCATCGTGTTGGCATGGTCCATGATATGCGTGCCCAGCACGCCGCTGCTGTTGGCAAGACCCTGCGGCATCGCCTCGCTCGCCGAGTTGAGCAGGAGGTGGACCGAGTTGAACGCCCCGGCATTGAGGAACACGATGCGCGAATGCGCCCGCTTGCGCTCGCCGGTCTTCGTATCGATCCAGTGAACGGCGGAGACGCGCTTCGTCGCCGGATCGTAGTCGAGCTTGTGGACCTGGGCGTCCGTCACCACGGTCAGCCGCCCGGTCTTCTGCGCGGCGGGCAAAGTGGCGGACTGGGTCGAGAAATAGGCGCCGTAGGAGCACCCGCGCGCGCAGATGCTGCGATACTGGCAATGGGCGCGCCCCTGTTCCGGCCGTGCTTCGGTGAGATTGGCGGTGCGCCCGATCGTCATTACCCGGTCGGGATACTTGGCAAGAATCCGCTCGCGGGTTGCCTGCTCGACGCAGTTCAGCTCCATCGGCGGCAGGAAGCGCCCGTCCGGAAGCTGCGCCAGCCCCTCAGCCGCCCCGGAGACACCGACGAATTCCTCGACCTTATCGTACCATGGCGCGAGGTCGGCATAACGGATCGGCCAGTCGGTGCCGAAACCGTCACGCTTGTTGGCGCCGAAATCGTAGTCGGACCAGCGGTAGCACTGACGCCCCCAGGTCAGCGAACGCCCGCCCAGCTGATAGGAGCGGAACCAGTCGAATTCCTTGCCTTGCGCTTTCTGGTAAGGCTGCTCGGCATCGTTGACGAAATGGTTTTCGGTGAACTCGTTGAAATGCCGATTGAGCATCTGCACCGGATATTCGCGGGCATAGAGCGCGGCATCGCCTTGTCCGCGAAACGGCATGTCCCACGGGGCCTTCGTCTCGGTCTCGTAGTCGACCTGATGTTCGATCTTGCGTCCGCGCTCGATCATCAGGACGGTAAGTCCGGCCTCGGTCAGTTCCTTCGCCGCCCAGCCCCCGGTAATTCCCGAGCCGACGACGATGGCGTCGAATTGCGTGTTGTTGCCTGTCATCAACCAAAGTCCACTGCCGTCCAGTCGCTGGAGAAAGCCCGCATGCCGGGCGTGATCGGAATGTCCCATTCCCATTTGCCGGGCACGAGTTCGTAGCGTAGCTCCTGCGATCCGCCCGCCTCGCTGGTGTAGTAGCCGGTCAGGATCAGGCCCTTGATCGCGGTCCAGGGCGAGAAGGCCGCGCCCGGCGCGAAAGCCCCGGCATCGAGCGCAGTGAGCACTTCCACCCTCCGCTCGCGGGGCTGGCGCAGAAAATCGCCACCCGCCGCGCGATCGAGCGCATGTTCCAGCCAGGCGAGATGGCGCAGCGAACCGTCACGGCGGCGGAACGGCGCCAGCGCGGCGCTTGTCGTAGCCGCCGTCATGGGCGCGCGGGTGCCCCCCAGGCCGTGTGCCAAGGCAAGGATGACGAAATCCCCCACGCCCACATCCGCCGCGCCGGGCGTATCGCTTCGCGGGATGACGAGTTCGGAAACGTCCACCATCAGTCGCTGCTGGCGATCGCTGGGCACATCCTCTGCGGCCAGGTCGGTCAGCTTCACGGCGGCGGCGGGAATCCCCAACGCCAGTGCGAAGAGAGCGACACCGCCGGTAAAGTCTCGCCGGGTCCAGCCTGCGTTTACGGCCCGGTTCACCGATCGATTCCTGCGATTCGAACAAGGCAGACCTGATTCAATTCGCCGATCATACCCATCCGCAAGCGCCCTATCATCTGAACCTCAGCCCATTTTTATAATTATCATTCTAATTTTTAGAACGCGATGTCGTCAAGTCCGTTCCGGCGAAACAAGTGCATTGACCAAGCGCCTGCAGGCAGATACCAAAAAGCGAATACAAATTCTAATATGCGCCACTCCAGAGCGCAGTTGGGAGTAGCATGAACCCGGTATCCCGTTTCTTCAGCAGGCTGACGATGCGCCCACAGGGCGTGACCCTGGTGGCCGCAGCGTTCCTGCCCATCTTCGCCATCGTCTCGATGTTCCCGATCGTCGCCTCGATGATCCAGCACTTCGCGACCGATCCCGATGCGGCCTCGAAAGTGCCGCTCATGGTCACCGCGCCGGGCCTGACGATCGCGATACTGGCCCCCTTCGCCGGTTACTTCGTAGACAAGTTCGGACGGCGACGCCTGCTACTGGGCTGCACGCTGTTCTACGGCCTGTTCGGCACGGCACCGTTCTTCCTCGACGATCTCGACCAGATCTTCGCCACGCGCCTGATGCTGGGCGTCTGCGAGGCCGGAATCCTGACCATCGTGAATACCCTGATCGCGGACTACTGGGACGATACCGGCCGGCGCGACTGGCTGTTCCTTCAGGGCGTGGTCGGGCCGTTCCTTGCCTCCGGCGTGATCCTGCTGTCGGGCACCGTTGCCTCGCTGCGCTGGAACGGCGGTTTCCTGGTCTATCTGGTCGCCGTGCCGATCTTCTTCTCGATGCTGGCCTTCATGTTCGAACCGAAAAAGACGACGGCTTCCCGAACGGCGCAGGCCGCGGCCCCAAGTCCGACCGTCTCGATCTTCCCCGGTGCAGCGGCGGCAATCGTCGCGGCGGTCACGCTGTTTTCCTCCGCACTTTACTACGTCTTCATCGTCAACGGCAGCATCGCCTTCGGCGAAGTCGGCGTGAACGACCCGGCCACGGTGAGCCGGATGAGCTTCCTGCCCAGCCTGTTCGTCATCCCCGGCGCACTCCTGTTCCGCCTGCTGTCGAACCGTTCCAATGCGGCGCAGCTTGCCGCGTTCTTCGGCATCCTCGGCACCGGCCTTGCCGTGATCGGCCTCGCCCGCACTTCCGGCGAAATGGTCGTCGGCCTGGCCATCCAGCAGACCGGCGCGGGGATGGCAGTACCGATGCTGGTGGCTTGGGCGCAGACCAAGTTTCCCTTCGAGCATCGCGGACGCGGCATGGGTATCTGGACCGGCGCGTTCTTCTTCGGCCAGTTCAGCTCGCCGTGGATCGTTCATCAGCTCAATCTTGCCAGCGGCTCGATGCAGGGCGCCTTCGTCATCAGCGGCTGCGCGGCCCTGGCCGGAATGATCGCGGCTATCGCGATCGCCCTGCGTGGCGGTCATGGTGCACCCCGCACCGCCTGACGAGGTTATCTCCTATCTCAAAAGAAGCGGTCGGCAGGATGAATATCCTGCCGACCGCTTCTTTGTGCCGCGTTAGCCTGTCAGAGGAAATCGGCGACCGCGATTTCCACCGGGAAGCCTTTATCCTCACAGTGGCGCGCGATGCGAACCGTCAGTCGGTCCGCCACCGGCTCCCAGCCCTGGGTTCCCCAGATGCGCAGTGCCTTGCCTTCGAGCGGAACGCGAAAGCGGCGGGTCTCGCCCGGCGCCAGCACGGCCCGAGCGAAACCGACGAGCGCGCATTCCGGAGCGTCGCGATAGACCTGCACGATCTCGCAGGTCTCGCGCGCCCCCGCATTGCTGAGCGCGACCGACAACGCGCCGTCCTCCACCCGCGCGTCGGACCAGTTCACGGGCGTATAGCCCATGCCGCTGCCGAAAGGATGACGCGCCGGGCGCCCCGCGGCCATCATGCCCCGATAGCCGAAGCGGGTACCCTCAGCGTATACCAGCGTGCCGTCGCTCGCCGGCTGGAGCGCAAAGACGGGATAATCCGCTTCGGCAGCCGCAATCGAGACGGGCAGCCGCCCGCGCGGTTCGCCGCGCCCGGAGAGCACTTCGGTCAGGGCCTCCGCAAACCCCTGCCCCGGATACCAGACCGACAGGACGGCGGCGGCATTCTCCTCCCAGGCGCAGTCGAAGGCATGACCGACGTTGACAATCACCGCCGTGCGCGGATTGACCGCGCAGACCTCGGCAATCAGCCGCTCCTGCATCTGCGGCAATCGGGTATCGTCACGGTCCTTGCTCTCGACGCTCGAATCCGAAGTCTCACCGACCAGCAACAGCACCGCATCGGCACCGCGCGCCGCCTCCACCGCACGGGCCAACATGGCCTCCGCGCTGTCGGGGCTGCGCACCCCGTACCACAGCCCCTGCACACGTCCGCCAACCCAGTCGAACTCGACGGTGACGGTAACCTGCTGTCCTTCGGTCAATTCGATCGCCGCTACGTCGGCATCGCCGCGCTTGAGCACGCCCATGATCTCGGACGCCGGTACTTCCCCGCCGGCAGCAAGCACTTCCTGCCCGTCGACAAGGATGCGCGCCTTGCCCGTCGAGCCAAGATGGAAGGCATAGTGCCCCGCCGCCCCGGCCGTGAACCGCCCTGTGGCGCGCAGCGAACCGGGCCGGGTGAACTCCGCCTGATCGTGCACGCCCACGAACCAGACCAGCGAATTGGTATCGCGTGTCTCGCGCGAGAGCACTTCGCCGCGACAGCCGGGCCCGGCGAAATACTCCAGCGACATCCCGCGCGCAGCTCCATCCCCGATCTCGATTGCCGGGACGACCGGCATCGCCGGAAGGCGCGGCTGGGGATCGACGCCCGGCTCGAACACCAGTTCGCAGCTGCCGCCATAAGTCTCCCGCAGCGTCTCGACCGGCGTCGGCGCATCGGGCGAGATCGATATCTTCGCGAAAGTCCCGCCCTGGAAGCACGGCGCATAGGCATTGGGACCGATCACCGCCAACCGCTTCACCGTACCCGGCACCAGCGGGAGCATGGCTCCCTCGTTGCGCAGCAGCGTGAAACCGGCGGCAGCGGCCTCTACCAGCAGGGCTTCCGCCGCTTCGCGCGGTGGCGGCGCAGCTTTCGTCGCCTTCAGGCGCTGCGCCACGGCAGAGACGCGTGCCGCGGCATCCTCCACGCGGGCGCGCAAAACCGACCCCGCCTCCACCGCCGCCTCGACTTTCGCCCCAAGGAACCGCGCCGGTCCGGGCATTTCAAGATCGAGACCGGCGTTGATCGAACCCTCGGTCGAATGGGTGCCGAACCAGTCGCTCATGACGAGACCGCCGAACGCCCACTCGCCCTTGACGATGCCGGTCAGCACATGGGCCTGCTCCGCGCACCACGAACCGTTGACGCGGTTATAGGCCGCCAGCATGCCGACGCAGCCGGCAAGCGCCGCGTATTCGAAAGGCAGCAGATAGACTTCGCGCAAGGTCCGCTCGTCGACGCGCACATCGACCTCATCGCGCGCCGTCTCGCTGTCGTTGCAGACGAGATGCTTGGCGACCGCGCCGGTGCCTGTCGATTGCAGGCCTGTCGCCCAGGCGGCACCGAGGACACCCGCGAGGACCGGATCTTCCGAGAAATACTCGAAGGCACGTCCGGCCAGCGGACTGCGCGCGAGATTGAGATTGGGGGCCAGCACAGCGTCCACGTTGCGTGCGACCGCCTCGTGCCCGACAAGCTCGCCAACCCGGCGACACAAGTCACGGTCCCACGTTGCCCCCAGCAATGTCGAACATGGGCTGAGCAGCGCAATATCGCGCTCATCCACCCGACCGCTGGCAATACCGAGCGGACCATCGGACATCGTGAAGGCGGGAATGCCCGCCTCGGGCAACGCGACCGAAGACCACATGGCGCCGCCCGCCGTAAGCGCACTCGCCTGTGCAAGCGTGATGTCCGTCATGCCGCTCCTCCGAATGCAAATCCCATGATCTGCTGCGCCTGTGCACGTACCGCGCGGGCAATGCTCTCGTCTTTAAGCGCCCCGTCGGGCGCGAACGGCCGTTGCTCGACCGAATTGACCGCAATGCCGACCGGAGTCGGCCAGCCACGCATCGCATGGACGACATCCCGCAGCGCCGAAAGCGTCGTTCCGCAGGCCTGCCAGCCTGCCGCCGTCACGACCAGACCGACCGGCAGTCCGTCGAAATAGACGCGGGCATCCCCGCGCAACTCCTCAAGGAGATCGACCGCGTTCTTCACCAGTCCGGAATAGCCGCCGTGATAGCCGGGGCTGCCGATGACCAAAGCGTCACAGGCGCGCACAGCCTCTACCAGAGCCCGCTCCTCCTCGGTCCGGTCTGGATTTTCCGGATTGAAGTGGGGCAACCGCGCGAGCGAGGGACCGTCGAACATCTCGATCTCGGCGCCCATCGCCGCGCATTCGGCAAGGACCGCCCGCACGATCCGCTCGCTGGACGAAGCCTGACGGAAAGTCCCGCCAAGCCCGACAACCCGTTTGCCGCGGGGGGATGAATTTCCGGTCACTACGCGCTCTCCTGGATATGCGGGCGGCCTTGTCGCGGCACCCTGTCGTCTTGATCGTAATTGTCGCCTCGGAACGCTCAGCCCCTGAGAGCGGGCATCACCTTCTCCGAAAGCAGACGCAGGGTCTGGTTGCCCAGCTTCAAGCGCTCTTCGGTGAGCGGGCCGGTCGTAGTCCCGCACAGGACATTGCCGATGCCAAGCTCACGGTAGGGCAGCAGATGTTCGGCTACCGTTTCCGGTGATCCGTAAAGGCACCAGGTCCCGATCCAGTCCTCGGTCAATGCGTTGGGCGTGCGATCGGTCTTCCTGTTGGCGTCGTCGCTTTCGGCGCGGGCGTTGAATTCGGCCTCGCGCTCGACCGCTTCCTGATAGCTGCGCAGGATCACTTCCAGTTCCTCGCGCGCCTGATCGTCGGTCTCGGCGACATGGACGACCTGGTAGGTATGCGTCGTCCAGTCGAGTGCGGACGCGATCACCTCCTCGCTGTGACCGGCTTCGAGCAGGAAGCCCTTGTAGATGTCGAACCACTTCTTGACGTGGACGAATGGCTCGGTGCCACCGATCTTGGGCGGAGTGAAGGCCGGAATGAAGGCGGGCCAGCCGTTCTCTGCCGCGCGCCGCGCGCTGGCCTCCTTCATCGCCACGGGCATGAGCCGCGCGTGGCCGGGCGTGTATGCCGCGGGCGTGATACGCTGGAGGACGCGGCCGTTGTACGGTCCGTTCTCGATCACCACGGCAGGGTCTTCCATGCGCTTGGCCCAGAGCTGCTCGGCGATCGCAAGATTGTTCTCCGCGATGGCACCGGCATCCCTGTAGTCCACGGCAAAGCCGATCATCTCTTCCGGCGTAGTGCCCGAACCGACGCCGACGAGCAGCTTGCCGTCGGTCAGCTGGTCGAGGACATTGATCCGCTCGGCAAATCGCACCGGATGGTGCAGCGGCACCGAGACGACCGAAAAGCCGAAATGCATGTGCGGCATCTGCGCGGCGAGATAGCCCGCAAAGATGAAGCTGTCGCTGGCCACCGGCATGTAGCCGTTGAAGTGGTGGTCGGGAAGGAAGATGGCATCGTAGCCAAGCGAGGCGGCAAGTTTCGCGTGCCCCTCGAGATCCTTCATCAGCTTGCGGTCCTGGTCGGGACCGAGCGAACGGGCGTTCAGGAAGACGGAAAAGCGCATGTACCCTCCCAAGGGAATCATCGCGACAGAGATATGCCGCTAAATTAGAATTGACGTTCTTATTTTGATAATGTGTTTATTGCCGTCATGTCAACACGCTCCAAATCCCGCACCTCGGAAAAAAAACTCGCTGTCGAGACGCTCAGCCGCACCCCGCAACAGGGGCGCAGCAAAGCCTCGTTCGAGCGGATGCTGGTCGCCGCCGAAAAACTGATGCTCGAACGCGGGAGCGAGGAATTCACGCTTCAGGACGTGAGCCAGAGCGGCAACGTCTCGATCGGCTCGATTTACCTGCGCTTCAAGAGCAAGGAGAACCTCGTCCGCGCGGTGATCGCCAATCACCTCGAACGTATGGCCGCGGACGAGGATGCGATGATGGCGGCGGTCAAGGCCAAGGCGACCTCGCTCGACACCTTCGTACCGCGCTACGTGCAGGCCTTTGCAGAAGTGCTGCGCGAACACGCGCCGCTGCTGCGCCTGAGCATGCAGCGCGCCTCTTTCGACCCGCTGGTGTCCGAGCCGGGCAAGCAGAGCGCGAACCGCGCCGCTGCGATGGGCATCGCCGCCATGCTCGAATATCGCGAGACGTTCGGCGGAGACGACCATGAACTGAAGGCCTATGCCGCCTACCAGATCATCTTCGCCACGCTCGCCCGCCAGTTGAGCCTCGGCTCCACCACCGAGTCCGCCTATTCTCACGACTGGGGGCAATTGGACACCGAACTCGGGCGGATGTGCCTTGCCTATTTGAAAGCGTCTGTCTGACGGCAGGCGCCCGGTTTTCCGGCCGTCCGTCTCCGACAGACGATGGAATAGAGGGGCGCGGCAGAGATGCCGCGCCCCTTCAGTTTGCCGCAAGGCCGCAAGGAGGAGAAGGCGCGGCCCTGCGACGAAGACTTTCCAAGCGTCAGAAGTTGACGCTGGCACGCACGCCGTAAGTGCGCGGCGGCTGGAACTGATAGTTGTTGGTGTGTGAGACGAAGTTCTGCTGAGCATAGGCCAGCACGTTCTTGTCGAAGATGTTCCTCACGAACGCGATCACCTTCCAGCCACCGCGATCCGGTTCGTAACCGAGCGAGGCATTGGCGATGACGAAGTTGTCGGTCGAGATATCGTCGAGGTTGAAGGCCGAGAAATAGTACTTCGACGAATACTTTGCATCGGCATGTGCCGTGATCTTGCCAGAACCGATGGCAATATCCTGGTCGAACGAACCGGTCAGCGTGAACGATGGCGCATTGGGCAGCCGGTTGCCGCTGATGTCCTGCGGATTGCCGTCTCCGTCGTTGACGACGATGTCGTTTCCGAACTTCGTATGCAGGTAGGCCGCATTCACACCTATGCGTGTGCCCTCGCCCAGCAAAGCCTTGACCTCGGCCTCGGCACCGAAGATCTTGGCCGAACCGACGTTGAAAATGCCACTTCCCTGCAGCACATCCGAAGTCTGCGACGCCTGGTAGCCCCGGTACTTCGAATAGAACACGTCACCGTTGATCTGTAGGGTATTGCCCAGCAGCGAGTTCTTGGTACCGATCTCGAAGGCATCCAGCTGTTCGGGATCGTAGGGCACCGATGCAGAACTGCCGTTCGAGTTGAACCCGCCCGACTTGTAGCCGCGATCGTACTTGGCATAGATCAGGGTGTTCGGCATCGGACGATAGTTCAGGCCGGCATGCCAGGTAGGCTGGCTGTCGCTCAGATGTCCGTCGCCGGGGGTGGTGAGACGCAGCGCCGGGGCGAAGGGACTGGCAAGCGCGGGCAGGAACAACAGGGCCTCGCCGGTACGATCCTTCTTGTCCCAGGTGTATCGGCCACCGAGGCTGATCTCCAACTGGTCGGTCAGATCGTAATCGATCTGTGCAAAGACTGCCTGCGAGCGTGTACGGATCTTGTAGTCGAACTTGATGCCATACTGGTCTGGCTGTGCCAGAGCCTCTAGCGGACCGCCCGGCGCAAACAGGCCGGTCATGTCGAGATTGAACAGCCCGGAATCGACCGTGTTGTTCTCGGTAAAGCGGAAGTAACCCGCCTGGAAAAACAGTTTGGAACTGCTGTCGTTGCTCACCCGAAATTCATGGTTCCAGGTCTTTGGGCGTTCGTTCTGGCGGAACTGGCGATTGGCCGGATACTCGGGGCCGGTCGCATCCAGAACATTGACCCAGTTCTGGCTGTCGTAGCCGCCAGCATAGATGAAGTTCAGGTTGTTGTCGGTCGAATAGGCGAGCTCCCAGCGAATGCGGTCGCCCTCCAGCGTGGTCTTCTGCGAAGCACTGCCCGGGAATGCGCCCAGATCGCCGAAGCTGGGCTTCGGTCCACCCAGAGTGCCGCGCAGGATCGCATCGCCGTTCACCGTGCGGGAATCATGCTGATACGAAACCCAGGCTGAAAGGCCGCCGGAGTTGTAAAGCGCCTGGATACGGCCCGACGCAAAGTCCTCGTCGTCGCCGCTTCTGGTAGGGCCGTCGATCTTGCGATAGCCGTTATGGCTGAGATAAGTGCCCGAGGCGCGGATCGCGAAAGTATCGCTGACGGCAAGGTTGGCGCCCATTTCACCGTTGAAGGTTCCGAAGTTGGCGGCCTCGACCGAAGCGTAGCCTCCATTTTCGAACTTCGGCCGGTTGGTAATGATGCTGACCAAACCACCCGTCGAGTTGCGGCCATTCAAAGTGCCCTGCGGCCCCTTGAGAACCTCTATGCGCGCAAGGTCGTACATCGAGGAATTCAGCGAGAACGAACGGTTGGTGTAGAAGCCGTCGCGGGCGACAGGCACCGAGGGGTCGCCGATCTCGGTCACGTCGGTTGAGGCGATGCCGCGCACGGCGACATAGGCCGCCCCTGCCGACGGCGAGATGTTGACGCTGGGATCGATCGCCGCGAGGTCTCGCACCGATGCGATGCCCGCATCGCGCAGCGCGTCTCCAGAATAGACGTTGAGCGCCGTCGGCGTGTCCTGCGCGCTGGAAGCAGTGCGGTTGGCGGTGACGATGATGTCACCCAGACCGGACTGATCCTGCGATTCGCCGCCCGCATTCTGTGCCATGGCCGTAGCTGGCAGTGCGAATGCGGATACGGAAACAAGCAGGAAATTCAGCTTCATAGACTCCTCCCCAATTGTACCGGCCGTCCTTGTGGACAGCCTTTATAAAACCAGAATGCCTATTCTAATTATGAAAAGCAAGATCGATCGTCAAGCGGAACGCAGTCAGATCCGGAACGATGCTGGCTACCCTCGAATCCAAGTCGCTCAAAAAGCGCATGGACGCCCTTTCCGGCGCCCAGAGAATCCCAGTTCGATATCGAGAGGCACCGCGCCCTCAGCTTCTTTGAAAAGCCGGAATGCTCGACCCCGGCCAGCGATCGGGGCCTCTTGAACTTTGCCGGGCTTGCCTGCCTGAGAAAATTAGATCATTCATTCCAATTAACAGCATCGCGCAGCAAATGCTGACGAAAACATCAGGAGAGAATGCATGATCGACCGCCGCACCATGCTGGCCGCTGCGACTACAGCAGCCGCTGCTGCAGTTTCGCCAGCGTTCGCCCGCCCGCGCTATCCGGTCGACTCCCGGTTTCCGGATGACTTCCTGTGGGGGGCGGCAACCGCTGCTCATCAAGTCGAAGGCAACAACGTCAACAGCGATGTGTGGGCCATGGAACATGCCAGCCCGACGGTCTATTCCGAACCTTCCGGAGATGCCGCCAACAGCTTCGCGCTCTGGCCGGTAGACCTGGACCTGGTGAAGGGACTCGGCCTCAATACCTACCGCTTCAGTCTGGAATGGGCGCGGATCGAACCAGCAAAGGGCGAGTTTTCGCCGGCTATGCTCGATCACTACAAGGCGATGATTGACGGCTGCCACGAACGCGGCCTCAATCCGATGGTCACGTTCAACCACTTCACCACCCCAGCCTGGTTCGCCGCTCAAGGCGGCTGGTCCAATTCCGAGGCCCCTGCCCTCTTTGCCCGCTACTGCGAGCGCGCAGCGCGCCATCTCGCTGCTGGAATCAGCCACGCCACCACACTGAACGAGCCCAACCTCAGCGGCCTGCTCGACGTGGTCCTTCCGGGCGACATCGGCCCGCGTCTATTGGGGGCGGACAAGGCTATGCAGGAAGCCGCCGCGCGCGAACATGGCGTCGCCCGCTTCCTGGCCGGCAACCCGCTCTTTGTTGCCGATCCGCTTGTGGTTCAGGCCAACTTGCTGGCTGGTCACAAGGCAGGACGCGATGCGATCAAAGCCGTACGCGGAGATCTGCCGGTGGGCGTGAGCCTTGCTATCATCGACGACCAGGCCACGGGCCGGAACAGCTTGCGCGACGCCATGCGCGCGAAGCTCTATCAGCCTTGGCTGGAAGCGGCGCGCGGCGACGATTTTGTCGGCGTCCAGAATTACGAACGCACCGTCTGGAACGACAAGGGCCGACTTCCCGCTCCCAACGGCGCTGAGACAAACGATGCAGGATCGGAAGTTTACCCTGCCTCTCTTGCTGGAGCGGTCCGCTATGCCCATGCGGTAAGCGGGGTGCCGGTAATCGTTACAGAACACGGCATCAATTCCGCCGACGACGACAAGCGCGCCCGCCTGATTCCGGCCGCATTGGCCGAACTGAAGCGCGCCATGGTGGAAGACAAAGTACCTGTGCTGGGTTACATGCACTGGTCGCTGGTGGACAATTTCGAATGGGTTTTCGGATACAAGCCACAGTTCGGTTTGCACGCGCTTGATCGCACGACCTTCAAACGAACCGCCAAGCCGAGCGCAGCCGTACTGGGCAACATTGCACGGCGGAACTCGCTTTAACATACTGCGGGGACAGACGCGAAAACGGTCGTCATTTCCGATTAGATGTCAAAGACTTGCGCCAATACAAACAGTAGAATGCAGCTGACCGTCTTCGCAGACCGTTAGAGACAAGGCGCTTCGAGGATGATGGACGCGGTTAGGGTAAAGATCGATGACCTTCTCGATACCGAGGCGCTGGAGCGAGTTCTCAGCCGCGCTGCGAATGAATTCCGGGCGATTGTCGAGGCTCCAGTCGTCGGCCTCTCAGGCGTCCGCGCATAGCCGAACTTGGTGGCGATCACCGCCCGGTCCCGGTTCGCCTGGATGAAGGGCGCCAGGAAACATGGCCAAGGGCCTGCTGAGGCCCGAGCGCAGCGCACGGAAAGGCGGAGCCAATCCCTATCAGGTGTTCAGCGCGGACGACGTGACCGCTGCCCAGATGATCCGGCTGCAGCAGCCGCTCGGCTACTCGCTCTCGGAGATCGGCGCGCTCGCCGAGGAATACCGCCGAGGTGCCGGCTCGCCGGAGCGGACCGGGGAAGTCTTGCGCAATCAGATCGTCAGGCTTGAGGAACGCCAGTGCGAACTCGATGCCGCGCTGGCGTTCCTCAAGGGCAAGCTGGAATGGGTGGAAGCAGGCCAGCCCGGCACAGCTCCCCAACCCAACGCCTACTTCTGCTGATCTCCGCCGGCGGAAGCGAGGCGCTTGAGCTCCGCCATGCCTTCGTCGACCGAAACCACCGGGGCATATCCAAGATCGCGCTTGGCCTTGGTGATGTCTAGCGTCACCTCGACCGCCATCGTCGCCAGATCCTGCCGGGTGACCGGAGGCTTGATCCGGCCTCCGGAAAGCCGTGCCGCGAACTCACCCACGCGGGCTACGGTGCCGACCAGCCAGGATGGCACCGCCTTTTCGGGTGGAGCGATCCCCTGCGTTTCCAGCAAGCGGGAGACAAAGCTGCGGAACGTCGAGGGTTCGCCGTCGGTGATGAAGTACGCCTCGCCTGCACGGCCCTTCAGCAGCGCCAGTTCGATGCCATGGCAGGCATTGGCAACATGCGTGGCTGACGTCAGGTATTCGCCGCCGTTGATCCACGCCAGCTGCCCCGAGCGCGCCGCTTGCGTCAGGATCGGCAAGGCGGTGGTGTCGTCGCGCCCCCAAACGAAGCGCGGCCGCACGATGACAGCCTCGAAGCCATTGCCGCTCTTCGCGCGTACGATACGCTCCGCCTCGGCCTTGGTCCGCGAGTAGGCGCCGGGAAAGCACGCCGGCATCGCCCGGTTCTCATCGACGTTGACCAGCGCCCGGCCGTCCAGAAGAACCGATTCCGTACTGACGTGCACCGCCCGCCGCACACCTGCCTGCCGGGCCATGGCAAATATGGCGCGGGTTCCTTCGACATTGACCTGGACATGCTCGGGCGTCTCGGGACCATGGCCCGTATGGGCCGCAGCATGGACCAGCGAACGACACCCTTTTATGGCCTCGGCCACGGCCGGGCTGGAGAGCTGCGCGACAATGGGCCTTGCGCCGAGCGCGCAGACCAGATCGGCGGACTTCTGCGAGCGAACGAGGGCGACGACCTCGAAGCCCTTGGCGACGAAATGGCGGATCAGGTTCCGCCCGAGATAGCCGCTGCCCCCGGTCACAAAGAGCGGAGACAGCAGTTCCGGATCGGAGGCGCGATCGCCTCCGATGGCTTGGTAGTCGTTCATGGGATTTTATGCCTTGTAGGTTACGGGCAAAGGCCCGGCACGATCAGCCCGGAGGGCCGGATGCGAGCCAGCGGATATCGTCGAGCAGCGCTTCGCGCTCTTCGTCGGACCATTGGTGGTAATCGAGGGTTTCGAGCAACTTGAGACCTTCGAGCGCGAGATAGGCGAGCATCGGTCCTCTCGCCGGCCCCGCTTCCTCGCGAATGCGGTCGATCACGGCGGTCTGGTTCTTCTGGATGGCAGCGCGTAGCGAGCGGTCCTGGGCCAGTGCCGCGCAAATGTTCAGCGCGACCGCGCGAAACTCGTCGGGAAACGGCTGGCTCGCTGCGGATATCCGGCCCTTCAGCGTCGCGTTGTCGCTGCCTGCAAAGGGTTCTGCGGCGGCCTGGTTGAAGGCATTGTCGCGCACGACCGCACGTTCGACCATCGCCTCGATCAGGGCCTGCTTGGTGCCGTAGTCATAGACCACGCTGCCCTTGCTGATCCCGGCCTCCTGAGCGACCCCATCCAGCGTAAGGCGCGCTGCGCCTACCCTGGCAACGACGACTTCGGCCGCATCGAGAATGCGGTTCTGATCGATACTCTTCTTGCGCCCCATCGATGCCATCCATTTATATCTGACCAGATGGATATAAATTTGTGATGCGGGATCGTCAAGTCTCCAGCCTCTCAACCGGTGGGGCGAAACCGCGCATTCAGCCCCCGCTCAAGAGAGTCCACGCTAGCGAACAACCGCATGGTGATTGCCGCTAAGAAGAGACCCCGGGGCCTATGGTCGCGACCTGTCGATAGCGCCCTCCGCCAACGGAACAGCCATTCGCCGATCCGGTTCGACCACCTCAAAGTTGTCGTACGTTTTTGGCCTCGAATGCGATCCCGGTTTTTCCTTCGATTACGCTCTCAGCGATCGATAGAACTTCCGTGCGGCCATCCGCGCGAAGATAGCGAACTGCCGTGTCTTGCAGGTCAACAGCCGTAATCGAACGCAGACGATCGGTCGCTCCCTCGAACCGGGAGGTGCGTTCCGGCTCCGATTGCGACCGCGCGACAAGGCGCATCCAGCTGCCATTGCTTTTGAGCGCGTTGGCAAGCCGCTGCAGCATGGGTTCACGGGCCCGCTGCAGGGTGTCGGCATCGACGGGACCGGCGCGCAATCCGGCAACGACCTCCTCGATCGCGTTGCGGACCGCTGGGATATCGACGGCATCGATCGACGCGTTGACCTGGAAATATCCGTACCCCTTCCAGACATGCGAGGTGAAGCTGGCCGACCCGGGCGAATAGGCCTTGCCCAGCTTTTCGCGCAGTTGATCGGTCAGCCGGATATTCATGACTTCATGGAGCAGTTCGAGCCGTGCCACTTCGAGAAGATCGGTATCGTCGCGAGTGGGCCAGAGCACTCGCAGGATCGCCTGGTTCGCCGGCCCCCTGTGACGGACCACGTGACTGGCAGCGGCTTTCGGGAAAATGCGCGGCGGCTGTCCGTCATGCGTGCCAAAGGCCGCCTCGCGCTGGGGGAGTGCGCCAAAAGTGCGCGCAACCAGTGCAATCGCGGGGTCCTCGTCAACGTCACCGACAAGGCCGATCTCGATCGCGCCGTGAGCAAGGCGATCGCCGATATCGGCCTTGAGGCGGCTAAAAGAGAGGCTGCGATAGTCGTCGGGCGATCCCAGCGAGAAACGCGGATCGCCGCTGCTGGTGATGTTGCCAAACTGAGCCTGCAATGCCGATCTGGGGGTCGCATCGATCTGGGCGAAGCGGTTGTCGATCGACTGGCGATAGCCGACCTCACCCTCGGGCCGATAGCCTGGGTCGGTAATAAGCGCGGCCAACAGCTGCAATTGCAGTTCCAGATCGCGCGGGATGGTGACGCCCCCGGCATCGAAGGAATCCTCCCCGCTGCCCAGCCCCATGCCGACACTGCGCCCGGCAAGGATGGACCGCAATTCGTCGGCACTGTGCCGACCAAGGCCGCCTCCTGCGAGGCTGGATACAAGCTGGGTCGCGCGCGGATTTTCCCGTGTATTCAATCTACTACCGCCGTCGAGCGCGAGGCTGAAACGGATGCGCCCCTTTTCAAGCCCGGTCTTGCGCAAGTTGACCATGACCCCGTTGGCAAAACGAACCTGGCGGATGCCCAGATCCGATCGCTTGTCACTGACGACCTGCCCCGCCGGACCGAACGTGGTGTAGGCAAAAGGCCGTGGCTTCGCCTCGCCGCCTTTGCCGATCTTCGACTGCTGGACCGAGGCCCATGCGGCCCGCAGTGCGCCCTCGCCGCCTTCAGGCGCCTTTCGCCCGGTGAAGCGGATCAGCGGCTGTTCCAGCGGGACGGCCTCGCGAAGCATCGCCTGCAAGACATCCTCGGGTGTGATCCGGGGCGCCAGTTCCTCAATGCGCTCCAGCGCGGATTGCGGCGTTGAAGGCACGACCCGGCCGTCCACCAAGCCAAGTGCCAGTTGGGCCAGCCCCTTGTTGCTGCGGGTCTCTGCCGAGGCGGCGGCATTCTGCGCCCCGGTCAGCAGCCGCGCGACCTGCTCCGCCACCTCGGCCTCAGTGAAGCCATGTTCCAGCGCGCGCCGGTATTCGAGACCGGCCGCGTTCATGCCCGCCCGCCACGCGCCGTCGACGGTGCTGATGCCAAGCACCGTCGCGCGCGCCGTTTCGAACAGATCGCCGGTTCCGAAACTGGCGCTGCGGAAGGGAGGCTTGGTACCGTTGGCAAGCCGGCTCAGGCGCCGGTTGACGATGGCATATCCTACCGCGCGCAGAATGGCCTGCTCCCGGTTTTCCAGCGTGTCCGCCTCATCGATATAGGCGCCGTTACGCTGGATCGTCACATGTTCGGACAAGGCCGGTGCCGTGTAGATACGCACGCGGTCGGCATCGGCGGGATCGATTGGCCCCGCACCGGGCTGGGCTTCGGCAGGGCGTGATTGCCAATCACCGAAGAGGCGCGCGATGTCCGCCTCCACCGCATCGACATCGATATCGCCCACAACGATGAGCGTCGCATGTGCGGGCACATATTCGCGTTCATAGAAGGCACGAAGCGACGCGGCCGTCGCGGCCTCCAGCGTCTCGGTCGTGCCGATCGGCAGACGCTGCGTGTAGAGCGAACCGGGATAGAAGAAATCCATTCCATCCAGGGTGCTGCGGAATGCGGGTGAATCGCGGTCGCGCATTTCCGCCAGCACGACCCCGCGTTCACGCGCCACGGCATCCTGCGCGATCGTGAGATTGCCGGCCGTTTCCCGCATCAGCATCAGGGCAGTACCGAGAAGCGCGGGATCCGCGCGCGGCAGGTCCAGCTTGTAGAGCGTGCGATTGAAATTGGTCGAAGCGTTGGTGTCCGACCCGAACGCCAGCCCCGCCCGCTCCAGCAAGGGCACCATCTGGCCTTCCGGGACATTGCGCGATCCGTTGAAGGCCATGTGTTCGAGGAAATGCGCAAAACCACGCTCGCCGGGTGCTTCATCCAGCGAGCCGACATTCATGTCCATGCGCACGACCACCGTACCCGCCGGCGTGCCATTGCGGCGCAGCACATAGCGCATGCCATTGGCGAGGCGGCCGACGCGGAAGCCCGCATCCATGGGAACATCGCTGCTTTCGAACGCCCATGAGGTATCGTCGATAGGGGCGGGCTCAACTGCCGCGAGGGGGCTGGCGGCAAGAAGGAATGCGATGGGAATAAGCGAGGTTTTCATGGTCTGGCACGAGGCTCCGTTGGAGAGGCTGCAAGCCTGGAGCGGGACAACGGTCATGGGTCCGTTGCCCGCTCATCGGCGTGATGGCTGAAAGGGTTTCGGCTGGCGCCGATCGGCGCGAACGACGGTGTTCAGGTTGAGGGGCGATAGGTCATGGGTACGAGGAAATGGAGCTGCGCGGCGCTCAGCTCTTTCGGCGGACGGGGATAGGGGACCGCGCCGCGGATCTGCTCCAGCGCCAACCCGTCAAGCGCGGCAACGCCGCTGCTCTTGACGATGAGGATATCGATGACCTCACCCGCTCCCGTGAGGTTGAAACGCACGAGCACCCGGCCGCGAATGCCTGCCTGAGCGAGACGGGAGGGGAATTCCTTCTTCCTCAGGATATGACGGAAAACCTTGACGGCGTAGCTGTTGCTACCCGTGCTGGATCTTGCCGGAGCGGACGTCTCCGATGCCGCGGAGGCAGCGTCAGGACGGCAGTCATCGGATGCCGCGACCGATGCCTGCGGCGATGCTGCCGCCGAAGCCGCATTCGGGCTCTCCGCACCCTGCTTTCCCCCGCCCTCGGAAAGCTGGACCGGCCTTGGCAGCGGCAGCTGCGAAACCACAGGGCGTAATGACGGCAACGAGAGGGACGGCGCCTGCGATGCAACCGGCTCGGCCACGCTCTCCGCCTCGCGCGCCGGCGTCTCCTGCTTTGGTTGCGGTTCGCTGGCTTCGTCCGGCGCGGCGGCAACCGACACGGTGGTCAAGTGCGCGCCACCCACAGGGCCTTGCATTCCCGCTTCAGGCGCGTGCCACACTGCCAGCAGCAGGAGCACGGCGGCGGCATGAACGGATATCGCAAGACATGCCGATGTGATCCGGGAACTCATCGGGCCCGAACCTCGCCAATTTGCCACTGGCGCGCGGTCAAGCCCGTCGCTGTAGTCGACAAGTTCATAGTCACAGGACCTTGAGGAAAGCCACGAGCGCGTCGCGCTCCTCGCGCGTAAGCTTGAGCGGCGTCAGCAAAGGATCGTGGAGGGGGGCGGGCACGTCGGCCTTGCCCTTGGCCCGATCCTTGCCCCCTCCGGCATTGTAGAGCGACACCACATCTTCAAGGCTCGGAAACAGGCCATTGTGCATGTAAGGCGCGGTCCGGCTCAGTCCGAGCAATGATGCGGTGCGAAAGCGGCCCACATCGGCCGGGTCGCCGGTCACTTCATAACGCCCGAGGTCTTCGCGAGGACGCCCGTAGAAGCTGATGCCGAGATTGTGGAACTGCCCGTCGCTCAGCGTCGGTCCGCTATGGCAGGCCGCGCAGCCCGCCTTGGTGCGGAACAGGTGCAGGCCTTCGAGTTCCTGATCGGTCAACACCGAAACGCCCCGTTCCATGACCCGACTCCAGCGCGAGCGCGGCGGCCGCAAGGTCCGCTCGAACGCCGCGACCGCGGTGGCCGCGTCCTGCAATGTCACCCGGCGATGGCCGCCAAGCGCGCGAAAGGCCGTGCGGTAATCCTTGTCCCGATTGATGCGCGCCTCAATCAGACGGGCCGTGCCCGCCATTTCCTTGCCATCGAGCATGGGGCCGATCGCCTGATCCTCCAGGGTCGCGGCGCGCCCGTCCCAGAACAAAGGGCCCATCCAGGCGGCGGCATAAAGCGACTGGGCATTACGGCGCCCGCGCTGCCGGTCATGCCCGAATGCGGTGCGCAAGCCGTCCCCCATTCCCAGTTCCGGGCTGTGACACGATGCGCAGGCGATCTGTCCGGAGCGTGACAGCGCGGGATCGTCGAACAGGCGCTTGCCGATATCCGCCAGCGCCTTTTCGCGTGGCATGGGTTCGGGCAGCCGGGGGAGAGCGCCGAACTCGGTGAAACGCGCCCCCTCCCCCAGCCGGGGGCGCGGCCATGTGGCTGGCGCGCCCGCATAAAGCGCGCGCAATGCTCCTGCCTGCGGATCGCCGCCATCGATTGCCTGCTGCGCACGCCCCACGACACTCCCCGCGATCGCCAGGATCGCGAGCGTCATCACAAGGCGCGGCAGGTTAGGAAAACGGAACATCGAAAGGATCAGAACCGGTAGTTGAGACCAACCCAGAACGAGCGTCCATACTGGTAGGGCTGCGATGTCGCGGTGCTGTTCGGCGAAGGAATCCGGTCGAACAGGTTCGCCACGCGCACATCGGCGGTCAGCACGCCGTAGCTGGAACGGACGAGTTCGGCCTGCGCGTTGAGGTTCACGTCGATGGAACGCGGATACTTCACATAGTCGTAGACGTCGTAGCTGGTGCCATCGATCGCCTCATTGGCGCCGGTATCCTCGATACGCTTGAACTTGTCGGTATAGCGCAAGTTGACGTTGGTGGTAATCCGATCGTCCAGCCAGAGCGCGGTCCAGGTCATGTTGGCCATGAACGGCACCGCCATGTCAGGACGCTGGTTGAGCGCGATGAGCTCTGAATAGCTCAGAACCTTGCCCTGGAACGATACCATCAAGTTCGCAAGGTCATCGTCCACGTTCACCATGTAATCGTCGTTGGAGGAGGTAGTCTTTGAGAAGTTGGTATTGAAGGCGACCGAATGCTTGCCGAAGCTGCGGACCCATTCAACCGAAGCGCCCCGGTACTTGCTGTAACCGTCGTTGGCGACGACGTACTGCGTATAAGTCGAAATCTTTCCGTTATCGAGCGTCTTGGTCACCTTCTCACCGGCAGAGCGGGTAAACTCGTCATGCCCTTCGCGGTAAATGCCCTTGATCCGCAGGTTGCCGCCAAGAATGCGCGCCGACAGCGCGGCTGAAAGTTCGTCCGAATAGGGCGTCTTCTTCTTGCCATCCGAATAGCTGGTCGAATGGCTGGTGGAGGACAAATACCAGTCTGCGTCGGAATACGTGGTGAGCCCTCCGCTCGTGACACCCTTGCGCATATAGACATAGTTGTCCGGGTACTGCTCACGCAGGGCATACCCCAGCATGGAACGCCCATAATAGCGGTTCGCGCCAAGGGTGACGCTCCAGCCGTCCCACGGCAGCGCGTAAGTGGCCGAAAAACGCGGCGATACGTTGTGGTTGCCCAGGAAGCTCTCGTAATCGTAGCGCAGTCCCCCGCGCAGCATGAAATTCCCGATCTCGGCAGTGTACTCGGCCCAGCCGGCCACGCTGTCGAGGTTCACGCGGGCGCGGTAGGCCTGATAGAGCGAAGAGGTCGTCAGCGCGTATTCGCCGGTGGTGCAGGTCAGGCTGTCCGGCTGCGCGCAGACAATGGTGGCGGCCGCGGACTGGGCCGTCGTCCCCCGGTAGGAATAGTTGTCCTCAAGGCGGCTGCGCATCGCCTCGATCCGCTGGTAATCGAAACCGGCAGAAAGACGGCCCGGCCCAAGGCGCATCGACCAGCGCCCGGTCAGCGCATAATTGTTCTGCCACTGCCGGATATCGCCGAAGCTGCCGATCACGCAGTTGGTCGAGGTCGAGCATCCCCTGCCCGCTTCGGTCCACGAGGAGATGGTATATAGGGTTCCGGGTGCGTCGCGGCTGGTGTCGCTGTGCGAGAAACTGGCGGAGAGCGACCAGTTAGTTTCGCCTGACTTCGCCAGTTCAAGCCGGCTGGTCACGCCCCCGCCGTGCGAGACCATCTGTGAATCGATGGAGTTGTCGACCTCGGCTTCGCTCTCGTAAGGCGTGTAGGAGAACTGCCCGGTCAATTTCAGGTCGCCGGCAAGGTCCGCGTCTGCCTTGGCGAGGAAATTTTCGCTGGTGCTGGACTGGCCGTAAGGCTTGCTGCCGTAGGCTGCCGTCTTGGTATAGGTCACCCGCGATTGCGAACGGTTGTAGCCGAGCAACAAACCGACGGCGCTGCTGATGGGAAGATCTACAGTCGCACCGTAGCGCCACTTTTCGAACGAGGGTTTTGCCGGAAGCTCCCCGTCCAGCTTTTCGCGCGATCCATCGGAAATCTTGAAGTTGGTCAGGGCGTCGGCACTGTAGGACACCGAGCTTGAAAAACCGAACTCGCGCTTCGGGGCACGGGTCTTGATATCCAGCGCGCCGCCGGTGAAGCGGCCATATTCAGCCGAGACATTGGAATCCCTTAGCGTCACCTCGCCGATCAGGTTGGTATCTACCCAGAGCGCCTGCGCGGATGCGCCTGTCGGTTCGGCATAGTCAGCTGTCTTGTTCTCCGTGATATCGACCCGCGCATTGGCATCGATGCCGTCAAGGGTGATGAGGTTTTCATAAAAGCGCCCGCCCGAGATCGAGATATCGGAAGGGCGGATATCCTGGATATCCTCGCGCGTGGCCATGTTTTCGTCGCGGCGGAACTGAACGGTCGGCAACGCCTTCAGAAGCTGGTTGGCATCGCCCGAACCCGGCGCGCGGACGCGGATTTCCTTTTCGGTGATGCGCGTGGTGCCGGCTTGCGCTCCGGTGCCCATGACATAGCTTTCATCGGCACGGTCGCCGTCAGCCACGACTTCAGGGAGTGCCTGCGCGCTGGCTTCATTCGTCACCACCGCCTTCTGGCCACCGCCCGCCGAGAACGAGGCGACCAGCACGTTGCCCCTCGCGGCCTGAGCAACGGGCTCCAGCGCCACGGTGCGATCGTCGATCCAACGCCAGGCGAGGCCGGTTCCCGACAGCATGATCCCGAGCGCTTCCGACGTCTCGAAATCCCCGGTGACCGCCGCCGCGGTCCGGTCCGAAACAAGTCCGCCTTCGGCGGTAATCTGGATGCCCGACTGGCGGTTGAACTGCGCGATAGCGCGTAGCAGCGGTTGCGAGGGAATATCGAAACGGCGCACCGCATTGCTCTGGGTCACGGCGGGGGCGGCAGTCGCCGTCATGGCCATTGCCGAGGTTGCCAGGAGCGCGGCAGCCATCACGGCCCGCTTCATTCCCCTGTTGCTCACTGCCCCACGCATCGATCTAATCTCCTGAAAAACGAATTTGATGCTATTGCGATGCAATTGCACAAATCGGTTGGTCAGAGTGAGACGACCGCCACGCCCGATTTTCCAAAAAAAATTTCAGGCCACGAAACAAATTTCCGCAAAAAGCCCAGAAAACGCCGATTTTCAGGAGATCAAGATTATCCAAGGCGTAATGCGCTGCACCTTGCCGCCCCCGCGCGCGACCATCGCCGCCAGCGCGCTTTCAGGTTCACGGGCATTGAAGACACCATCGATGCGGCTGCCCCCAAGCGCACGGTTCAAGAGCACGATGCGCCCCCCAAACCACGGCCGCAGTTCGTCGATCACTTCTGCAACCGGCCGATTGCGGGCAATGATCGCCCCGCCCTGCCACGCGCCAAGCAGCGCCGGATCATCCTCACCAGCCTCAACCCTGTGCGCCTCGTCAACCCGAACCCATTGGCCGGGAGACAGGTCCCGGGCAGTTCCCTCAGTCGTCACCCGCACGCGCCCACGTTTCAGGGAAACCGCGGTCGCACCGCCGACGCGCCGGACATCGAAGCTGGTTCCCAGCACGGTCGTCCGCACGTCACCGGCGATGACGCGAAAGGGCACTGCGGGATTGTGCTCGACATCGAACCAGGCCTCACCCGCCAACAGCCGAACCGAACGTGCCTTGTCACTATAATTGACGGCAAGCGCGCTGCCCGGCCCCAATTTCACGGTGCTGCCGTCCGCCAGTGTCACGCTGCGAAGTTCACCGGGCCCCGTCACATAGTCAGACTGCAGGTGCAGCACGGCGGCAGGCGCGAACCAAAGCGCAAGCGCCGCTGCGACTGCACCCACGACAGGTCGGCCGGGCCGAATGGCTGCTAAACGGCCGGAGTTGCGCTGTCGCCATCGCGGCACACGCAAGGGCGCTATGGCCACCTCCCGCCACTGACCATCAAGTTCCGGCCCGACTTCGGAGATTGTCTCGAAGCTCTCGGAAATGGCAACCCATGCGCAGGCATGCACGGGATCGTCATCGAGCCAGGTCTCGAACCGCCCCTGGAGCGAGGCGCTCTCCGGTTCCTCACGCAGAAGAATGAGCCAATCGGCCGCCTGCTGTTCGGCGGTGCGCGGGCTATCATTCACAGGCGATCTCAATTCCGCGTCGGACAACAGCTTCAGCCGTCCGATGTGCTTCACAAAAGAGCGGCGCGCAAACCTCATGAGAGCAAGACGCTTCAGTGTATCGATTTTCCAGAGAAAAGTTTCTCATGAAAAATTCCCCCGGCCGATACCGCACCTTGTGGTGCAGGCCGCGAGGCCGTCTGCGATCAACACGTGGGCAAGTGACACGGAAATTCCCAGATGATCCGCGATTTCGCGCAACTTGTAGTCGGCAAACCGATACATCTCGATCGCTACGCGCTGGCGCTCCGGCAAGCTGCGAAGCACACACATCACACACGCGAGATCGCGCCGGACGAAAGCTGTCTTTTCGGGATTCGCCTGCCCGTCGACCGCGGAACGGGCCGCGCTTTCCAAATCGCCGCCCATCAAACGGGACTCACGGACACGTTGCCGCAGCGTGTCGATAGCGAGGTTTCGGACGGTCGTACGCAAATAGCCGAGAGGCTCGCGCACATCATTTTCCTCACCACGCCGTGACAGCGTCAACCAGGCTTCTTGAACGATGTCCTCGGCCTGTTCGCGATTGCCGACGACCTTCGAAGCATAGTCAACGAGCGCTGAACGATGCGCCATGTAGGCACGCATCGTCGGCGGTTCGACTTCAGGGGCTGGCGATTTGCGACTCTTCAACGGGCATCCTTTCGTGCCCGCTGATACCGGAACGATCGAAGGCCGGCCATTATTGCGATTCATTCGCAGGCGCAACAGTGAAAGGCAAACATCATTCAAGATGCCTGAAAGTCAGTTCAAACTAATGTCGCTTTTCCGGCACCGGAACACGCTAACGGAGCCGGCGGGTGTGGCGGCATCCAACCTAGAACATTTGCTCATAGCGCGTCTTACCCGGGAGAAAGGCTGCACATCGCAGGGATGCCGGCCGCGCTTGGAAAGCTCTGAGATGCTCCCGCTTTTCTGGACAGGATAGCAAACTAATCCCCGACCTGATGGATTGGTACGGGAATGAAGGCGACGGTGGCGCACCGCTTCCCGCGCCGATCATGCGGGATCTGCGCATCTACATTCGATGTGATGAGGGAGAAGCGGTCGATGCCTGCTGGTCCGCCGTATACCTTGCGGTCGATGGACTCATAGCATCATGGGAAGCGCCCCTACCCCCTCTTAGAATTTGCCCGTCAACGTTACGCGAAAGCTGCGCGGCGCGCCCGGCGTGGTCCAGACATTCGTATAGCTGCTGGTAATATAGTAAGTGTCGAAGAGATTATCGACGTCGAACCGCGCCCCAAACCGATCATTGATTTCGTACGACAGGTCGGCCCGGGCGATCGTGTAGCGCGGAAGAATGTAGCCCGACGCATATGGGTCGCCATTCCGTTCTCCCACGTAGCTCACGCCTGCACCGACAGCGAGACGGCCCAGGCGCTGGTTGGCATAAATGGCCGCCAGGTCATTGGGCACATTGCTGAGCCGGGTGCCGATGAGAGCGGCATTATTGTCATTCTCGACCGTAGCCTTGAGGTGCGTATAAGTAGCGCTGACGAAGAGCCCGCTGGGAAGATTGAGCGTAAGTTCCGTCTCGACACCGCGCGAGCGCTGCCGCCCAATCTGGGTCTTGATAAACGGATCGGTGGCATTGGGATTGAGAACGTTGCGTTTGTTCATATCGAACAGCGCGACTTGCCCGGAGAGCCTGCCTCCGAACAGCCTGTACTTGGCACCGATCTCGGCGGAATCACTTTTTTCCGCATCGAACGTGCTGACGCCATCCGACGGGTTGAGCCGAAGCGATTCACCCCAGCTCGAATAAAGCGACAAACCGTCCAGCAATTGCCATGTCAGGGCCGCGCGCGGCGTAAAGCCGCGATTCTCCGTTTGCAGCAAGGCATCGCTTCGCAGATGGTTCGTCAGGGTTTCGCGGAAGCTGTTCCAACGCCCGCCAAGCAACAATGTAAACTGCCCCAGCTCGATCAGGTCCTGGGCGTAAATGCTCTCGCTGCGGAAGGAATCATGCCAGTTCTGAAGGGGGGCGAACGAACTGCTGGTCTTCCCGTAGACCGGATTGAACGCATCGATGGTCAGGATCGGAGCTGCCGCCGTGCCTCGGGCTTGCGTCATCAGCTTGTCCAGGCCGTGCCGCACGCGATCAAAGCCGATGCGCACATCATGGGAAAGGCCGAGGAAGTCGAATTTGGAAACCAGTTCAACCCGTGCCGAAAGATCGTTCCAGGAAAAATCGTGGTAGCGGCGCATACGACCGATGGTGCGACCGTCCGCCTGCAACCCCCTCGCGCCGAAATCGGCGATCGTTCCATAGCCGCGCAGGCTGCCGATACGATGCGATAGCCCCACTTCGAGAGACAGGTTCTCTGCAAGCGAAGCGAACATGCTTCCCTGTTGCCAGAAGATCTTCTGGTTCATACGGCCGTCACCAGGCTCACCCAGGAATGTATCGCGATCCATGGCACGCGCGTCACCGCCGATCGCGACCACGCCCCGGTCCATGTGCGCGCGATTGCGCATATATTCGGCCTGATAAAGAAACCGGAGCTTGTCGCTTGGCGTGAAAGCGATGGACGGAGCAATCAGCTCACGGTTGCTGTGAACGTAATTGCGAAAACTGTCCTTGTCTTCGACGACGCCGATCAGACGCACCGCAAGCATGTCGTTGATCGGACCTCCGATATCTCCCGTCGCGCGGAAGGCATTCCAACTCCCGTAACTCAAGCTGGCGTTTGCCTGAAATTCCTCGGGCGGTGCCTTGGTGACAATGTTGAGCGAGCCGCCGGGCTCCCCTCGCCCTGATAGTGCCGCGGCGGCTCCCTTCAGGAATTCGAAACGCTCGACCGTCGCGACATCGATCGGAGGTGTGAAACCCAAGTTGCTGGCGAAGCGATTGATCAGAATATCCGGACCGCCGTTCTCATCACCCGCGAAACCGCGGATGGAATACTTGTCCCAAAGTCCGCCAAAATCGTTCTGACGCGCCACCCCGCCGGCCAGATCGAGCGCCGCGTCCAATCGCGTTGCGCCGATTTTTTCGAGCATTGCGGAATCGATGACGCTGATACTTTGCGGATAGCGGAGAACGGTAACGTCGCTGCCGGTGATGCTCGCATTCGCATCGCGAGAACCCGTGACAACGATATCCGCGTCGTCATTGCCCTGGGTCTGCGCAAAGGCCGATGGTCCCAGTGTCAAGGCAGACATGATTATGGCAAACGATGATGCTCGGTACTGGTTCATGGATCCCTCGAAGGCAAGGTAGCTGCGCGGATACCCGCCCCGCAATGCTAATGCGAGCTAGTCGCACATGCGCAGCTGCCGTTAACAATGGTTGGAGAATTGTCCAGCCGCTAATGCCTGCATTGGGAAAGTGTAATCTTCGTCCCTTTGCGAAGGCTTCCCGGCATGACGCCGGGACGCCGCGCCGCTCAGGTCTTCGCCGCCTGAGCGGCAAGCTCGTCGGTCGGTCTGTCCTTCGGCAGGGTCAATCGGACCAGAATAGGCATCGCCAGCAGTACCACGCATAGCCTGGCCTGGCCCACCAAGTGCGAGCACCGCCATCGTAAGCGGCATGTACCCGTCATTATCGACGATATCCTGAGGAAAGGCTTGGTACCAGCCATCACCCGTCCGGATGGCCTCTCGTGACCTGTACGCCGTAGCATAGACGTTTCGGTCGAGCGCCCTGAAACGCTTCATCGGATGTCGCGGCCGTCACGATCGCGCTGGGCGAAGCCGCCAGGGCCGAGCCTGCTGCCATTGCGGGGCTCGCCGAAAGTACCAGGAGTGCAATTCGCAAAGTGAAGTTCCGGATCATGTTGTGCTGCTCCCTGAGCCTGAATGGCTGCGGCGTCGGTGGGATTCGAATAGCGCAGAGCACAATGCGCGCGCTGCCAGCCGCATGGCCATCAACCTCGTCCATGCGGCTGCCTAGCTCATTCCTGGGTATGAGTTGCTTGCGGCTAGCGCCCGCCGCCGGATGACGGCAGGCGGGTGCTTGTGAACCACGGGAAACCCGATCAGATCTGAACCTGACCGCCATCGACGAAGAGTTCGACGCCGTTGACGAAGCTGGCCTCTTCCGAACTGAGGAACAGCACGGCCTTGGCGATTTCCGCGGGCTGGCCGATGCGTCCGGCCGGGATCAGCCCTGCAAGATAGGCCTTGGTGTTCTCGGCATCCTCGCCGCCGCCGAACAGTTCATCGACACCCGGCGTATCGGTGACGCCGGGGCTTACCGCGTTGACGCGGATGCGGCGTTCCTTGAGGTCGAGGATCCAGTTGCGCGCGAAGTTGCGCACCGCTGCCTTGCTGGCGCTATAGACGCTCAGCGCAGGCGTGCCCGAAATGCTGACGGTCGAGGCGGTCAGAACCACCGAGGCCCCGTCGCGCAGCAAAGGCAGCGCCTTCTGCACCGTGAACAGCACGCCCTTCACATTGGTGTCGAAAGTCCTTTCGTAGTGTTCCTCGGTGATCGCGCCGAGCGGTGCGAATTCGCCGCCTCCGGCATTGGCGAAGAGCACGTCGATGGCAGCATGCTGCTGCTGGACCGCGTCGTAAAGGCGGTCGACATCGCCCAGCTTGCTCATGTCCGCGCGCACGCCGGTAACTTTGCCACCGATCGCCTTGACTGCTGCGTCAAGGGCTTCCTGCCGCCGTCCGGTGATGAACACCGAGGCGCCTTCCTCGGCGAAGGCCTTTGCCGTCGCCAGACCGATTCCCGTCGTGCCGCCCGTGACCACGACAATCTTGTTTGCGAACTTGTCAGCCATGTCATTCTCCATTCTGCTTTCGGCGGGAACCGTTTCCCTGCCGCTGAAGAACAAATGCATCCGGAACGATCTTGGCTGTAGATGGCAAAATCGCTACCCATCGTTCCACTAGAAGAACGATGGGTAACCTGCATGGCCGACTTCAACGATTACGCCTATTTCGCCGAAGTCGTGAAACATGGCGGCTTCGCGCCTGCCGGGCGCGCCTTGCGCACACCGAAATCGAAGCTGAGCCGCCGGATCGCGGCGCTGGAGGAGCGCCTTGGCACCCGTCTGATCGAGCGATCCTCGCGCCGCTTCCGCGTCACCGAAGTCGGCGAGGCCTTTTACGCGCGCTGCCGCGCCATGCTGGAGGAGGCAGAGCAAGCCGAGGCGCTCGTCGCCCAGGTGCAGGCCGAACCGCAAGGCAGGATCCGCTTCAGCTGTCCGCGCGGCATGGTCGAAGTGCTATCCCCCCATATTCCTGTATTCCTTGCGCGCTACCCCAAAGTCTCGTTGCAACTCGTCGCCACCGACCGCCCGGTCGACCTCATAGCCGAGCGCATCGATGTCGCCCTGCGTGTGCGCGTTACGCTCGATACCGACGCTTCGCTGACGATGCGCACGCTCGGTCAATCGCGGCGAATACTGGTCGCAGGTCCGGCGCTGGCAGCGGGCCTGCGCGACGATGCAATAGCCGGGCTTGCTACTCTGCCCACGCTGGGGTCGAGCGACGAGATCGGCGAAATCACATGGCATCTCTCCGGCCTCGACGGTTCGACCGTCGACCACCGTCACGAACCGCGCATGACCTGCGAGGACTTCGCTGCTTTGCGCGAGGCCGCCATGGCGAACCTGGGGGTCGCATTATTGCCCGACCATTCCTGCCGAGACGATCTCGCCGCGGGCAGGCTGGTGCGCCTATTGCCCGAGTGGGGCGGCCAGCGCGGCATCGTCCATCTCGTCTTCACCACGCGGCGCGGCCTCCCGCCCGCCGTGCGCGCCTTCATCGACCATCTCGCAGCGACATTCCGCGCATTGGATGCCGCAAGCTGAGGAGTTTTCGTCTCCGCAGATATTCCGCAGAGATCATGCCGGCCATACGAAGGGATGGTTTCGAATGGCGCGCCCTTCTGATGGAATCCCTTCCGAGCGAGCATAGACGGCTGACTCATCATTCAACTTCATAGAACCTCCGATGCGATTTTATCCCGCTTTTCCGAATGAGGGATCTCCGCCAGAAATCTCTTCAACGGGCGGCGAACAACGGCCCCACCCCATCTGCCTGATCACACCCACATGAAGGAATTCCCGCATGGCATATGTAACCACCAAGGACGGCGTCGAAATCTTCTTCAAGGACTGGGGCCCGAAGGATGCCCAGCCGATCGTCTTCCACCACGGCTGGCCGCTCTCGTCGGACGACTGGGATGCGCAGATGCTGTTCTTTCTTTCCAAGGGTTACCGCGTCGTCGCCCATGATCGCCGGGGCCATGGCCGCTCGGAACAGGTGAGCGACGGTCACGACATGGACCACTACGCCGCCGATGCCGCAGCCGTGATGGAACACCTCGACCTCAAGAACGCCGTCCACATCGGCCACTCGACCGGCGGCGGTGAAGTCGCGGCCTATGTCGCCCGCTACGGCATTCCGCAGGGCCGCGTCGCCAAGGCCGTGCTGGTCAGCGCCGTACCGCCGATCATGCTCAAGACCGAACGCTATCCGGGCGGCCTGCCGATCGAAGTGTTCGACGGCCTGCGCGCCGGACTTGCCGCCAACCGCTCGCAGTTCTTCCGCGATGTCGCCGCAGGGCCTTTCTACGGCTTCAACCGTGAAGGCGCCGATGTGAAACCCGCCGTGATCGACAACTGGTGGCGTCAGGGCATGACCGGCAGCGCCAAGGCCCACTACGACGGCATCAAGGCCTTCTCGGAAACCGACCAGACCGACGATCTGAAGGCGATCACCGTCCCCACCCTCGTGCTCCACGGCGATGACGATCAGGTCGTGCCCTACAAGAACGCCGGTGTCCTCCAGGCCGAGATTCTGCCGAACGCCACGCTCAAGATCTACGAGGGCTTCTCGCACGGCATGCTCACCGTCAACGCCGATACCATCAATCCCGACCTGCTCGCCTTCGTGCAGGGTTGAGCAATGAGCGCCGGGGCCTCTGGCCGCATGCCCCGGCGCCGCATTTGGCAGTCTGACGTCAGATCCACCGATGCCGGGATAGTCTCGTCGGCGATGCCGATGCCCGCTACAGTCCCGGTATGAATGATACGATGCCTATGCTGACGACGCTGGAACATCTGCGCATTTTCGTTGCCGTCGCCGAACGTGAGCACGTGACGAAGGCTGCGGGAGCTCTTCACGTCACCCAATCGGCCGCCAGCGGCGCCATCGCCATGATCGAGGCACGTCACGACATCAAGCTGTTCAACCGCGTTGGACGCCGGATCGAATTGACCGAAGCCGGCCGCGTGTTCCTGACGGAAGCGCGCGCCGTATTGGCACGGGCAGCCGATGCCGAAAGAACCCTGGCTGAATTTCAGGGCCTCCAGCGCGGTTCGCTGCGCCTCGTGGCCAGCCAGACGATTGCCAGCTATTGGCTCCCGCCCATTCTGGCCCACTTCCACACCAGATACCCGAAAGTTGACGTGTCCATTGCGCTCGCCAACACCGAAAGCGCTGCCGACACCGTTCTTTCAGGAGCGGCCGAACTGGGCTTCATCGAGGGGGAAATGGATGATCCCGCACTCGCGCACTGGCAGGTCGCAACGGACGCGATGGTGTTGGTAAGTCGGCATGGCGAAACTCCTCCAGTGACGCCAGCAACACTGCGGGAAGCGCACTGGATCATGCGCGAGAGAGGCTCGGGCACGCGGTCCACATTCGAGCAGGCGATGCGCGGAATGGAAATTGATCCGGACCTGCTCGACATCGCCCTCACTCTGCCCTCCAACGAAGCCGTCCTGGCCGCAGTCCGCGAAGGCGTGGGCTGCGCGGCCTTATCCCAGCGCGTCGTCGAGGCCGCAGTGGCAGCCCGGATGGTGCAAATTCTGCCGATTTCACTACCGGAACGCCCATTTTACGCCATTCGGCAAATCGAACGCTACCAAAGCCGGGCCGCGGATGCGTTTCTGGAAACCATCAAGCTGGCGACCGAACCGGGCGCCTGAAAATCAATCTCCTACCGAGATTGGAACCATACAAATTCACCGTTAGAACCCAATGCGCCGAGGGCTCATCTGCCTCTCCATAAAGGAGATGCTCAATGTTGCCCCTGACACTTCCCCTGCCTCAGCCCTCCGGTTCGACCGCGTTGGCCCGTGTAGCGCCAGGACTCGGCTTGTGCCTCGCAGTGACCGGGGCTGCGTATGCGCTACAGGCCATCGAATTGCATCTTTTAGGCCGCGCATGGCTCGAAGCGCTGGTTCTGGCGATCCTGACGGGGACCCTGGTACGATCTGTCTGGACACCTTCGCACCACTGGCACCCGGGGATCGGTTTCTGTGCCAAATTCTTGCTTGAAGTGGCCGTCGTATTGCTCGGCGCCTCGGTCAGCGCAGCGACTATTCTGGCGGCGGGTCCGTGGATGCTGCTCGGCATTGCCAGCGTCGTGATCCTGGCCATTGCGATCAGCTATGGCATCGGTCGCAGTCTACGACTCCCTCAACGAATGGCACTGCTGATCGCCTGCGGCAATTCCATTTGCGGCAACTCCGCAATCGCGGCCGTAGCACCTGTGATCGGCGCAGAGGGAGAGGATGTAGCGGCATCGATCGGATTTACAGCAGTGCTGGGCGTTGCCGTCGTACTCGGCCTGCCGCTGCTCGCCGCAGTGCTCCAACTCACGCCGCTCCAATCGGGTGCACTCGCCGGATTAACGGTCTACGCGGTGCCGCAAGTCCTGGCCGCCGCAGCGCCGATGGGACATGTCGCAGTGCAGATCGGCACGCTGGTCAAGCTGGTGCGCGTGCTGATGCTGGGGCCGGTCTGCCTGCTGCTATCGCTGCTCGCGCCGCGGCTGCGAGAAGAAGCGGACGAGGTCGAACCCGGTGTCACCACCGGCAACCGCCCTGCTCTCGGCCATCTACCTGTCCATCACCTCGTGCCGTGGTTCATTCTCGGTTTCCTTGCGCTGATCACGCTGCGTTCGCTGGACCTGGTGCCGCATGCACTGTTGGCTCCCGCTGAAACTCTTGCGAGCACGTTGACGGTTGTTTCCATGGCCGCGCTCGGCCTTGGAGTCGATGTTCGCTCAGTCGCCGGGGCCGGTATCCGGGTCACCGCTACGGTTGTCCTGTCTCTCGCCGGGCTGACCTTCATCAGCGCCGCGTTGATCGGTTTTCTCCATCTCGCCTGAGTTAGGCATTCGGGCGTGACGGAATCCGGTTGTTCCCTCATGCCGCGCATGTTTAGGAGAATGCAGTCAGTCACCCTTGAAGCCGGAAAGATGCAGCGATGATCCATGTACTGGTGGTCGACGATCACCCCGTCGTTTGCGAGGGCCCGAGAACCATCTCGCCAGCCAGGCCGGAAAGCCAAGGCAGATCGGATATGCCCTGCGTGAAGGAACCCGCGTCAGGATGGAAGCACCCGCGTCTGGTCGGGATTCGACCGTCAGGCTGGCCCCGATACTTCCCACACGCTTCTGCATCCCGATGAGACCATAGCCGGATTCGACATCCCTGCGACTGTCAAAACCCGAACCGTTGTCGGCCACGACTACCTCCAGAGCGCGCGCACCGAACCTCACCTCGACCGTGACGGTCTGCGCGCGGGCATGGCACGCCGCATTGAACAGCGCTCCGCCACGATCTCGCGCACTTCGCGGATGACCACCACATCGACCGGTCGAGCGTGCCCATTTATCGAGACGGACCGTTCAACATCGGCCGCAAACGGCAGCTCCATCATGACCTGCTGCAGCATGGCATGGAGGTCGGCTGGGCTGCTCTCCAGATCCAGGTCGTGAACGCGCAGTTTGCCCTCGGCAATGAGGGCATCGGCCCTGTCGAGACTTGCTCCAGTTCCTTTCGATTGGGATCGGGAGCCTGCATCCTGGAGGTAATCGCCTGAACGCGCATGACCGCCCCCTGCATGCCTTGCAACAGAGTGTCGTGAATATCGCGGGCGATATGCTCGCGCTCATTCGTGCGTTCGGCTGCCTGGCTACGAACCCGTCGCGCCACCTGTGCGACATGCCAGCGCACGGCAAGCCAGAGACCAACCAACAGGGCCAGCGCTGCGGATGCAGCAAACCACCAAGTCTGCCAGTAATGCGGCGCCACATCGAACTCGATGGTCTGGCCCCTGTGATTCCAGACGCCGTGAGAATTGGCACCTATGACTTCGAGCCGATAATGTCCGGGCGGCAACTGCGTGAACATTGCGGCGCGTCGCCACGGGATTGTCGAAATCGACGACGGCAAGCTGTATCCGCAGCCGTCCGGTGCCCGGCGGCAGCTCCAGTCTGGCGCTCACCGGCATGACCCGGTCATCTGCTTCGATTGCCGTCACGAGCACGGGTGGCGGCGGCCCGTCCGCAGGCGCGGTGGCGGGATCGAACACGGCGATCCCATTGCTCGTCGAAACCCAGATGCGCCCGCTGCCGTCGGCGGCCAGACCGGACATGTTCGCACAAGTCGGCGGACCGGGCACGCCGTCTGTCAGACACAAATTGCCATTGCCGATATAGGCAAGCACCCATCCGTCGCGCCACGCAGAATAGGTACGCACGGCCTGCCAAAAAATAAGGATTATCGTACCGCGTGATCAATCGACAGCTTTACCATTATATTCAAATGTAATCCCTACTACAATTCGCCTTCGGCATTCTGATTGGAGTTGAATTTCAGATAGTATCTCTCGATCAAGGCTCTGGCTGCTTTGCCGATCTTCGCGTAGTCAGTCTCATTGAGGTTGGCGAGCGAAACTCGTCCCGCCGGTGTCAATCCACCGAAACCGGTGCCAGGCAGCAGCACTACGCCGGAATCCTTCGCCAGTTCGAAAAGCAGCGAGCGCGGTTCGACGGTTCGCAGCAGCCACTCCGCAAATGGCTTCCCGAACGCCTTTGCGCTTAAATCACCAAGATCAAGCAGGGTGTAATATCCGACATCGTCCGGGTTTGCGTCAGGCGTTACCCCGATCTCGCGGTAGAGCGCGTGCTCACGGCCGCGGATCAGGCGCTTCATAGCTGCCTTGTAGGTGTTGGGAATGTCCATCAGCGCGAAGAGCGAAAACAGTACCATCTGTACTTGCTGCGGCGTCGAGAGACCTGCGGTATGGTTGAGTGCGACGGTGCGGCTGTCGGCAACGAGACGATCGATGAATTTCAAATCGCGGGGCGTGGTGGTGATCGACGAATAACGTTCGTCGAGTTCCCTTTTCACGTCGTCCGGCAACGCGGCGATCGCACGGTCGAGAACATTGTCGCTGTGTGTCGCGATCGTGCCGAGGCGCCAGCCCGTCGCCCCGAAATATTTCGAATAGGAATAGACGAGAATGGTATTGTGAGGTGCCACCGCGAACAGCGATACGAATTCGTCCGCGAACGTGCCGTAGACGTCGTCCGTCAGCAGGATGAGATCGGGCCGATCCTTCACGATCGCCGCGATTTGCTCCAGCGTCTTTGTCGAGATGCGCGCGGAAGGCGGGTTGCTCGGATTGACGAGGAAGAAGGCTTTGACGGCGGGATCCCGAAGCTTGTCGATCTCGGACGCGGGATATTGCCAGCCCTGCGCGGGGTCAGCTTCGATCAGGACTTTTTTGAGCCGGTAGTCGTTGAGGTCCGGAATTTCGATATAGGGCGTGAAGATCGGCATGCCGATAGCGATGCTGTCGCCGAGTAACAGCAGCCGGTTTTCGCGCATGGTATTGCGCCAGCGGTTTGATTCAAGGCTTCCTTTTGGAGGCAGGCTTGAGCCGGGGGTGATCTATGCGAAGCGGCATAGCGGCTTTGAAAGACTTGTTTGATGCATTCCGCTCGTGGATGCAGTTTCGCGGGCTTATGGATTCAAAGAGGGATCACAACAAATGAAAGTGGAGGACAGGAGGCGTCATTAGGCGGCCGCTCACAGGCTCGGTCTTGTTACGGGCAAGTAACCGGAATGGGCGCCGAACCGCCAAAGGCCTTCCCTCCCCCCATCTGAAGCCGCCGACAGAACGGTCGTTGACCGGGGCAAGCGCCTCCCCGAATGCTGCCCTTCGTTCATGCGGCTCGTCAGGCCGCAACGAGAATATCCGGTAAAGAGGAGCAATTACGCGTCCTTTACTATTTGACCATCGTATCGTGGTGATACGCACGTTCGACATCTGTAATTACGCCAAGCAAATTAGCGGTTAACTAGAAGGACGATGCGTTACGGATTTAACAGTGTGCGCATGATAAGCAAGCGAGGGCGGTTTCGATCGCACTCGCTGCTCATCATACTCGCGTATGCCTACTTCCCTGCCACCTTCGGCTTGCGGAAGCGCGCCCGGAAGTCGGTGAGATCGATCGTGAAATCGTCGGCCTGCATGTATTCGGCATCGGTCAGCTTGGGCTTTTCCTCGGCCTTGTACCACTTGGCGTAGTCCGGCGCGTCGACGCTGTTGACCTTGTAGTGCGTCGAATAGGTGCGGACCTTTACCTGCGGCACCTTGGCGCCCATGTCGAAAGTCATCAGGCGCAGCCAGCCATCGCCGATGCCCATGCCAGGCTGCATCGTGGCGCCCGCGTCCTAGGCGGTCTGTGCGCGGTCCTGATAGTCGGCCAGGACCTGATAGACCGGATGCCCCAGCTTGTTGGTATCGGTACGAAACGCCTGCGCGTGTTCGTGACCGCAGAGGACCATGAAGATCTGGTCGTTCTGGCTGATGAACTTGTCCCAGATCATCTGCGGGCTGTTGTCTTCCGGATCGACCGCCGCGTTGTCGATGATCGGGTTGGGCAGGCGGTTGCCGGCGGTGTCGAGGAAGTCGTGCATCGAAACGATGGTCGGCAGGCCGGGATAGCGCTTGATGATTTCTGCCGCCCACCGGAGCGAGGAATTGGGCGCATCGAACTGAAGACCGATATGCAGGAAGCGATAGCCGCCTGCGGTAAAGATCTGCGCGCTGTCGGCACCGTCGTCATGGCTGGCAACGTACCAGGACTGGCCCTTGAAGTACTTCGACTGGTCGGAGAATACCTTCTTCCAGTTGTTCAACCCGCCCGAATGCAGCATGCCCACGTCTGCCGCGCTGCGCACCTGGGGGGCTGGCGGATGGTTTGAATCCGTCCACATCGCATCGTAGTCGTGATTGCCGGGTACGACGGAGAACGGAACCTTGCCGATCAGTTTGTCCCAGCCCTCGCTAACAGTCGGCATTTCCACGGTGTGAACCTTCTCGGTCGGCGCGAAGTGAGCGTCCATCATCGGGTTCGGCGCCCTCTTGAAACCGCGCGCGGCATGGGCCGGGTCGATCATCAGCGACTGGTGCTGCCAGTTGTCACCCAGACCGTCGACGAAGGCGATATCGCCGCCGGCGCTCTTCAGGTTGGCGGCGACGAAAGCCATCTGGTCGAGGAACAGCTTGCTGGCGTCGAAAGCAAAGCCCGCGCCGGTCTGGTGAGTATAGTCGACGTAGTTCTGCGTGTCCGGGATCACCGCGATAGTGAAGCTGTCGTCGGCGGTCTCGTCCACCGCGCCGGCGGGTACGGAGGCAAAAGCGATGCCGGTAAGGCAGGTGCAGGCGGCGAGCAGGCGGGAAAGCGGTTTCATGTCAGGATGGCTCCGATGAATTTCAGGAAAGGGTTCAGAACGAAAAGCGCAGCGTCGCGCCGTAAGTCGCCGGATCGCCGAAGAACGCGACATAAGTCCCCGGCAGGACAGAGCCGTAGTTGAAGTAGTTGGTGGCGTACTTCTTGTCCGTGACATTGCGGCCCCAGACCGAGAGATCCCAGCTGTCGTCCAGGCGCACGCCCGCGCGCAAATTCAACAAACCGTAGCCGCCGGTGCGGGTGAGCTCGGAATCGTCGAGCGAGCCAAAGTATTTCGAGCGATAGGAGAGTTCGGCGCTGGCATAGCCGGTCAGCCCGGATGCGATTTCATGCTCGTAGGAACCGTTGATGCCGGCCGTCCACTTTGGCGCGCCGGCGATCGGGCGGCCCGAAAGGTCGCAAGTCGCCTGCCCGGTGGTTTCCACCGGGCACGGGCCTTCGGCGTATTCGCGGTACTTGGCATCGTTGTAGGCAACGAAACCGTGGAGCGTGAAACCTTGCACCGGGCGCAGCGTCGCTTCGGCTTCCACACCTTGCGTGCGGGCGCTGCCGGCATTGGTCAGAAGTTGCACGACCTGCCCGCCCACTTCCATCAGCACGTTGGCCTGATAGTTGCGGATGTCAGTGCGGAATACGTCCAGATTGAGCGTCAGCGCATGGTTCAGGAAGTCGCCCTTGATGCCGGCTTCGTAGCTGGTGGCCGTCTCCGGCTTCACCTTGAGCGCATCGGCACCCAGTCCCGTTGGCGGCAGCGTGGTGTTGAGCCCGCCCGCCTTCTGCCCGCGCGACACAAGCGCATAGGCCATGATGGAGGGGCTGAAGCGATAATCAGTGCTGATCAGGAAAGACGGCGCGGTGTTTGAAATCCGCGCATGGATCGGCCCCGCCGCCTGCGATGCCAGCGCGGAGACCGGATCGCCCGTCGTATTGCTGACCGGCACCGGACGAGTCACGTCCTCCTGCTTGGTCTCGTAAGTCAGGCGCAGACCACCGGTCACGTTCCACTGCGGCGTAACGTGCCAGTTGACCTGACCGAAGCCGGCGATGCTGTTGGTCTCCGGCGCGGCCTTGGTATCCCAGCGGGTGCCGTTATAGGCGAGCAGAGTCGCCAGTGCCGCCGAGTACGGCGCATAGGCCTTGATCGTCGCGGTCGGCATGCCTGCCAGCCACGCAGCTGCATCCTGGCCATAGGAGACGTACTGCGTCGTATCGACCTTCTGGTAGAAGTAGTAGAGCCCGGCGACGGCATCGACGTTGCCCATACGCGGAAAGGCCAGGCGGACCTCCTGCGTGAACTGATCGTTCTTGATGTGATAGCCGCCGTACATGACATCGGCGCTGCTGCCTTCGGTGTCGGACGCACTGTCGTACTGCCAGTAGCGGTAGGCGGTGAGCGAGGTGAGCGTGAAGCCGCTGCCGAAGTTCCAGTTCACCTCAGCCGAGCCCGCACCCTGCCGGGTGCCCGTGCTGTAGGGGCCGCCGGCGGCCGTGGTCAGTCCGTTCGGATCGATGGTCAGCGTCGCGCCGGTGGCGTTCAGCTTGGTCTGGATCGCGGCCGGGGTTAGCCCCCAGCTTGGGATCACCGTCACCGCGCCGGAGCTTTGCTGTTCACGCGCATATTCGCCGATCAACCGCACGCTGAGGTCGCTGGACGGCTTGTAGAGCAATTGAAGCCGCGCACCGCGGCGCCCCAGATCGCTGACCTTGTCGCCATTGCTGATGTTCTTGACGATGCCATCGCGCGTGGTGTCATAGCCGGTCAGGCGGAACGCCAGATCCTGACTGATCGGGCCGGTGACGGTGCCCTGGTACTGCTGATAATTGAAGCGCCCGTAGGTTACCGCCGCGCGGCCGCCCCAATCGAACTTCGGCAGCTCGGTGGTGATGTTCACCGCACCGGCCGTCGTGTTCTTGCCGAACAGCGTGCCCTGCGGCCCGCGCAGCACTTCGACTTGCGCGATATCGATCAGGTCGCTCGCGGCCATACCGGGGCGACCGAGATATATGCCGTCGATAAAGACGCCCGCGCTGTTTTCCAACCCATCGCTGCCTGGGTTGTTGCCGACTCCGCGGATCGAGATGCTGGTCTGGTGACCATTGGTGACGACGACATTGGTGCTGGGGACGAGCTGGTTGAGGTCCTCCAGCCGGATGTGGTCGTTCCGGCGAAGATCCTCCCCGCCGATCGCGGTAATGGCGAGCGGAACGTCGCCGATTTTCTCCTTCACCTTGCGGGCGGTGACGACGATGTCGCCGGCAGAACCATCTTCCGCCGGCAGAAGTGCCGAAGGGGTCTCCTCAGCGTAAGCCTGCCCAGCGCTGAGCGCCAGAACACTCGAGAACAAAGCAAATTTTCCGACCACGACCCGAATCCTCTTTTACAATTCCGAAATACGGGACGATCGTGTATCGTTATTATGTGACAGATTTGTGAGACTGAATCGGCTAGAGGGAAATCGATGACAGAAGAAACGGAAGCACCAGCACGGGGTCGCGGGCGCCCCCGCGATGAGGAAAAGGACGTGGCCATTGCTGAGGCCACGTGGCGGATTCTTGCCGAAAAAGGCTATGAAGGCCTAACCTTCGAAGGTGTGTCCGAATTGGCAGGCTGCAGCCGTTCCACGCTCTATCGCCGCTTCGCCAACAAGGCCGAACTGGTTGAGGCGATACTCGGCGAGACCTCACGTCGGATTGAGCCGAAAACCGACGAAACAATGATGCCGCGCGCAATCCTGCTCGCCCACGCGCGCGCGTTGTGCACTTACATGGCCGGTCCACGCGGTCCGGCCACACTGATGATGTCGGTCAGTGCGGAATACCACCCTGACCTTGCCGCTGCTCTCGGCCGACACGGAGAGAAAGAGCAGGCGTTCTACTTGCGCGAGCTGGAACGCGCCCGTCCCGGTACCAGCGAACAGGTGCGCGACTTCGCCTTCAACACGCTAATCGGCAACATCATTTTTCACGTTGCTGTGCTGCGCACCACACTAACTGAACGGCAGATCGAGCGCCTCGTCGACGGTGCACTAACGCTGCTGGAAATGGAGCCGGGTTGATCGATGCACCTACAAGCCGTCGGTATCGGCAGGTCTTGTGAATGGCTTGGGTCATAGCAACGGCCAAGACGGGCGCAGAGCAGCCGCCACGCGGTAAGCCCTGGGCCCTTTGCAACGGCAAGGACCCAGGGCAGTTTCAGATTTCAGTGCCCTCTGCGAGCGTCAAAGCGTCCTCCACGTGCACGCCGAGGTATCTGACCGTGCTTTCGATCTTCGTGTGCCCAAGCAAAATCTGGACGGCGCGAAGATTTCCAGTCGCCTTGTAGATGATCGACGCCTTGGTTCGGCGCAAAGAGTGGGTGCCATAATCTTCGCCGGGCAGTCCGATCCCCGTGACCCATTCGTCAACAAGGCGAGCATATTGCCTGGTGCTTAATGTGGGCTGCGTGATCGGTACGGCTAGGAAATGCAAAATCCTCCAAGGATCCACCTCTCAGTTCCAGCCATTTGAGCAGGCTGGCGCGAGCATCGGTCATCAGTTCAAACTGAACAGGTCTGCCGGTCTTTTGCTGTACGACCGTGGCCCGTGTTCGAATTTTCCGATCACAAACGATATCGCTGATCCTGATCTTGACCAGATCGCATCCGCGAAGCTTGCTATCGATGGCCAGGTCGAAGAGGGCACGGTCCCGAATCCGCCCATGCTGGTCGAGAAAGAAACGGATTGGCCATATCTGACGGGGCTTTAGCGCTCGCTTCGCACCAACCTTGCGCCCGGCGTTCCAAGATACCCGCTCGCGAGCGGCGGGATCAAACTCTGATAATCCCATGACACATCTCCTGTGGCCCTGACGGCGATAGGTAGAACGCTTCAGGAGAGGCCG
The DNA here is from genome assembly GCF_058273105.1 of Novosphingobium sp. BF6. Lineage (NCBI taxonomy): Bacteria > Pseudomonadati > Pseudomonadota > Alphaproteobacteria > Sphingomonadales > Sphingomonadaceae > Novosphingobium > Novosphingobium sp. BF6. The sequence goes on along the minus strand of NZ_CM177776.1, from coordinate 933,634 downwards.
GCCCAATCCGGATGCTTAGTGGTCGTCTTGAAGACACCAGAAGCCGACGTTCGGTTTTGCCAAGCAAGACGATGCGATTCTTCGGCAGGATCCAACTGCCGTTTTCGAATTGGCTTGCTCCTAAGTTGACCCGATGCCGCTCGCAAACATGCCCTTGCACCTCTCAGAGACGGCGACCATCAAGGAAGATCGTCGAACTTTGGAGCATCGACCATCAGATCCTCCCAGGCTGCGCGACTGGAGAAGCAGATATGAGCATCCGGCGAAATGGTAATGCCGTCGTCAAGGCTTCCCGCGGGCACCACAAGCAAGGCACCATCCATCTGGATGCTCGGCACAGCGGATCCGCAAACGGAGCAGAAACTCCTGGCATGGCGTGTTGCAGGAATTTGATAGTGGGTGATGTGGCCCGCTCCCGAGTGCCACACCACAGTTGCCGTTGATGAAAACAGATTCGATGCTTGTGCCGAGCCAGTATCCTTGCGGCAGCGGCGGCAGTGGCACAGGAAAAAGCTCTCGAATGATCCCCGGACGTCGAACCGCACTGCCCCGCATTGACAGGAGCCGGATGTCACTGCCGTCATCACTGCGTCCTCGCTCGGTTTGCGTTAGATCAGAAGCTCAGGCTGAAGTTGGCGCTTACCGATTGGTCGCTGGTGCCCGCGCCGAACTGGCCGCCATAGGCAATACCAAGCCTTGCTCGGGATGCCAGCGCCACAGCGATTCCGGCATCGAGCGCGGCTGCATTGCGCGCGATCGGAGTACCAGCGATGCGGAAGGTATCGCCGCCATTCGCGAACTGCATCGCGGATAGCGGCTTGACGTCCCCGAAAGCATGGCGCCAGCCCAGTGCGCTACGGACAGTAAACTTCGCACCGCCAAGCGAGACCGAGGGCGCGGCACGCAGGCCCAGCGTGGCAAAGCCAGTGTCACTGTCCGCCGAGGCGACCTTTAGCGCGGCGGGACCGCCTGTTTCGGCACTGCTGTCGGTGGTCGCACGAACATAGGCCATGTCGGCAAAGGGCTCGACCGGGATGGCGCCCAGCTGGATCCGATAGGCGAGTTCACCGAAGACCTGGGTCGTACCGGCATCCTGCTTGCCCTTGAGACTATCCGTGAACCCGGGGAACGTAACCTGGCGTTTCGTGTCGAGCCGGTGCCAGCCATGCGACACGCCGATCCGTACGGCTGCCGCACCAAGATCCGCACCGCCATAGATGCCGAACTCGTAGCTGTCGCGCGTTCCCGACGAACCGCGCGCCTTCGTGTCGAAGCTGGCGCGGCTGTAGCTCGCCACCAGGCCGATCCTTGCTTGGCCAAGTATCGACGCGTCGGCACCGAGAAGGAAACCATTGACCGATCGGTCGAGACGCGCAGCGTTACCGTCGTTCGACCAATGCCCCCACGAACCGAAGCCGTTACCCCATAGGGCAAAGCCAGTGTCCGCCACGCGCAGACGATCCCTGACCGCGTCGCGCAGGAACCGGCTGTCCTCAATCAATGCCGTGCGTGCGGAGGCATGGATTTCGCCTGAAAGCTGATCGAAAGCGGCGCGCGCCTGTTCGCCCGAGAGATTGACGGCCGCAGCGAACACCGGGCTGTCCCAGCCCAGGTCCTCCGCGGCGCCGCCGGACGCAATCTGGTTCGATGTACCGCCGACGCTGGCGAAGCCGATGTCGTTGCGCCGCAGCTGCAGGAAGACATTGTTGGCGTCATAGCTGAGTGAAGGGTCGAGAAACGCAAAGTTCGAAGTCACGTCGCCGAACCGGTCGGTGCCGGCAATGCCTCCATCGGCATGGAGGATCAGATAGCTGGTCTCCGGCCGATAATCGCCGCCACCGGCCAGCACCGAGACGGTGCCGCCATTGATCGTAGCGGTTCCCGATGCGACGATACGGTCAGCCTGACCCGCAGGATTGACCTCAACCTCATAGACAGAGCCTGCATTGAAGACGATGTTTCCTGCGACGTTCAGCGTACCGATCGAATTGCCGGGCGCGACGGTGCCGGAAACGGTGGCGCTGCCCACCGTGCCGGTGCCTTGCAGGCGGCCCGCCGTCAGTACGTCCACGGTGCCGCCAAGCCGGCCGTTCACGGCCAGCGTTCCAGCCGCAATCACCGCGGTGCCTGCGAACGTGGAAGAGTCTCCGGACAATTCGGTACGGCCCGATCCGGACTGACGGAGGGTGCCGGCACCGCTCAACGCGCCCGCGAAAATCACATCGTTCGAGCGATTGAATACGAGCGTGCCGTTGTTGTCGACATTTCCAGTCACCCCGCCGGTCATGCCGCTGCTGCCGAGTTGCAGGGTCGCACCGCCAGCAATGGTCGTGCCGCCGGTATAGGTATTATCGGCAGTGAGCGTGACAGCACCGCTCAGAATCTGCACCGCGCCCGCACCCGAAATAGTACCGCCAAAGCTGGCGGCATCGGAGCGGGCGAAGGCGAGCGTACCGTTATTGGCAACGTCGCCGATGATTGAGCCGCTGGTCCCGGCGTTGCCGAGCTGCAGCGTGCCTCCCTGAATGGCGGTGCCACCGGTGTAGCTGCTCGTGCCGGTGAGTACCAGCGTCCCTGCTTCGGTCTTCGCGATGCCGCCGGTTCCGGTAATTGCGCTGGCGATCTCGGCACGGTCGGCTAGCACGCGGATTTCGCTGCCAGCAGGATCCGTGACCAATTCGCCGCTTCCCTGCAGGACGTAGCCCTTGTCGACGAACTGGATGCCGAGGAACGACTGCGCACCTTCCACCGTGATCATGCCGCCGATGAACCCGTCCGCGTCCTTGAATACGGCGTGGTTGCCCGTCCAGCTCACGGGGGCAGTACCGCCCTGGTTGAGCCACTGGCTGCTTGCGGCGTTCCAGGTTCCGTCGCCGCCCTGCCAGTGCTGCAGCGTATCGTCGCCGACGATCAGCGACGGGCTGATGAACAGGTCTACACTTCCGCCGCCGACCTGTAGCTCGTAATTGACGTTGCTGAGTCCGGGCGTGGTGCCGATCACTGCGGTGTTGCTGGCGATCTGGTGGGTATAGCTGATCAACCGGTAATAGCCGATCCCCGCCGCACCATCGGCCGGGTTGCCGCTCTGGCTCAGGTTGATCGTGCCGTCGAGCGCGAGGTCGCCGCCCGAGACGACGATCCGGTCGCTGATTCCGAAAAGGGCCGTGCCGCTGGGTCGGCCCAGCTCGAAATCGAGATTGGCGCCCGCCGCGACCGTGAGGCCGCCGACGACGTTCAGCGTGCCGACCGAGTTGCCCGGGGCGAGATGGCCACCGCTCTGCACGATCGTGCGACCGATGGTGCCGGAGCCGCCAACGGCAGCGCCGGAGGCCACGGTGACGCTCGAGCCGAGCCGGCCATTCACCACCAGCGTGCCGGCATCGACAAAAGTCGTGCCGGTGAGCCAGGATGAATCGCCGGTCAGCGTGAGCCGTCCGGCGCCTGTCTTGTGCAGGTCGCCGGCGTCCACGAGCGTGCCGGCATAGCTGGCGTTGCCGGTCTGGCTGAAGGTCAGCGATGCGCCGGCCAGGATTTTGGCGTTGCCGGTGAAACTGCTCGCATCGGCGATCACGCCGCCCTGGTTGATCGCCCAGTCGACCGAGGAACTGCCGGTCAGCGTGACCGTGCCGCTGCCCATCTTGAGCATGGTGCCGGTGCCGGAGATCGTACCGGCATAGCTGCCGTCGAACGTCTGATTGAACGCCACGACGCTGGTGAGCGGGGCGGAGGTGAATGTCAGGTTGCCGCCCAGGCTGTTGGTGTCGCCGATCAGATTACCGCCGGTGATCCGCCAGTCCTGGTTGCCGGTGCCGGTGAGCGTCCAGGTGCTCGCCCCCGATTTCTCGTAGGTGTCGAAGCCCAGATAATAGTTGAAGCTGGCAGTGGAGCCGATCTCCGTGACGTCGAAGGAGGAATCGGCGCTGCCGCCCAGTGCCAGCACATTGTTGACGCCGGCCTGGACCACGACGCCGCCGTCCATATAGGAGCCCGCCCGCAGCTCGAGCCGGTTGTTGTCGCCGTACAGGCCGATCGCAAGGTTGCGCTGCGACGATGCGTTCACGCCGCCACGGATGATGCCCGAATTGATGATCGTGGAGCCGCCATGCTCGGCACCCACCACGCCCATGCCGCCCGCGCCGACCCTGGTGCCGAACGCATAGCGTGGGCCACCCGCGCCGCCATTGATCTCGCCGGCATTGGTCAGCGTGACGGCCTGGCCATCCATCAGGCCCACGCCCGCGCCGCCCCTGCCGGTAGAATCACTGGGGTTGCCGCTGTTGTTGTAGCCGCCCCGGCCGCCGACGATGGTGCCCGTCGCGCTGTTCTCGACGGTGCCGCCCCAGGCCCGCACGCCGTCGCCGGCAGCACCGCCCCGGGAATAGCCATAGCCGCCTTCGCCGCCGGCGATCGCCCCCTCGTTGACCACTGTGCCGAGATTGCTGAGCACCCCGGCGCCACCGGTGCCACCGTCAGTAGTGAAGGTGCCGCCCTCGCCGCCTGTAACCTTGTTGCCGTTCCGGATCGTCAGCGTGCCGCCGTCATAGAGGAATATGCCGGCACCCGAGCCGCCATATTCCTGCCCGATGCCGCCCGTGATCGTGCTGAATGCACCGCCCGTGCCGCCATCGACCGTGACGCTGCCGCCATTGAGCAACACCAGCGCCGCGCCGCCGCCGCCGCCGCTACCCTGACCTGTACCGCTGCCGCCATTGCCGCCAACCACGTCATAACCCTGTGTCGTGACCTGGACATTGGCGCCGGTCAGCACGAGCCCCGCGCCGCCGCCACCGGCCGAACCGCCCGTGCCCGTGCCGCCGTTGCTACCCAGATAGTCGATCGCGAAGGCGAAATTGCCGGTGGCAGCGACCACATTACCGGCGCCGCCATCGCCGCCCGTCGCACCGGCGCTATTGCCGCCCGCGCCGCCGCCGCCGGCCGCGATGTCGTTGGGTGTACCGGGCTGGCCGCCCGCGCCTCCGCCCGAGCCGATGCCGCCTGCCGACGCCGTGTCACCCGGGGCCTGCGCTGCTGAACCGCCGGTGCCCCTGCTGGCACCGCCGCCGCCGCCGCCGATACCGCCCTGTCCAATGGTTCGGCCGGTGATCCAGGCGCCGTTGCCGCCGCCCTGGGTGATCTGCTGGGCATGCACCACCGAGGGCGCCAGGCCGATCCCGAGGGCGAGCGCCGCCAGCGAAACCGAACCGCGCGCCGTAATCGCCGCACGCGTCTTGTAGAATTGATGATGCATAGCCCGCCCGCTGGTGGCCCGTATCGGCGGGCCAGATTGCATGTTGAAAGTCCGACCTGTTCGCCCCGGTTTCCCCGACCGGCGGCGACGGCCTGGCTGCCGCTTGCCACAAGGGCAAGGTGGCCGACTATGCAATTCCGGCATGAATGCGCCGATGGGCGCGAGGGGTACTATGCGTTCCTGCGCAGGGTATCGGAAGGACGTTCGCCGAAGCGAAGTCGATAGGCCTGGGCGAACCGGCCAAGCTCCCAGAAGCCATAGTGCATGGCGACGCTGGTTATCAGTGTCGAGGCAGGATCCGATGCCCTCAGTATCTCGCGCACCCGTTCGAGCCGGCGATTACGGGCATAGTGCATCGCGCTTTCGCCTAAAAACTCCTGACATGCCAGGTTGAGGGTGCGCTGCGACACGCCCACGGCTGCGCAGATGGCGCCGAGCGAGAGCATCTCCTCCGGCCGCTCCTCCACCGTACGTTCGAACCGAGCGACAATCTCGCGGTGGCGGCGTAGTGCCGCCCGATCGGTGCCAATTTGACTATTGGCGAGGCAGCCGAGCAGGCTGTCGAGGATCGCGCCGGAAAGCGCCCGTGCCGGTCGGGGTGCCTCGATGATCCAGGGAGTCTTGCGGATCACATCGGCGAAATCGCGCATAAGCCCTGTGAGCTGCGCCAGAACGGCCGCCGGGGCGTGGAACATCCGGTCGTCATCAAGGGGGACGCCTTGATCGGTCCCTATCAAATCTGGCGCGTGACCGGCTAACACGTCGAACGGCATGGCGATAATGCCGAAGGCCCAGGGCATGCCCGCAGGCGAACTGGTAACCGTCCGCTCGTCGGGGCGGAAATGGAAGATGCGTTGACCGAACAGTTGCCGTCCCGAGACATGGCGGACGATGCCGGGCTCGGTGGCGAACATGAAGGTATGAACATTGGGGATGGCCGCGGTCTGGGAGATGCCCCGAGCGAATTTTCCGACGCCGATATTGAGCCCGTCCAGAACCGCGCGGGCGAGCATCGCGTGGAAGTTGCCCCCTGCGCCGCCAAGCGGGTTCGGGCGCGTCCCCGAATTGATCTCCCCAATCGCCGATGCCATCGCGTCCGGATCGGAAAAGGTGCCGAAATAGCTTCGCGAAGCAGTATCTGGGCTGGGATCGAGGGACATCGTTACGCGGGTAGCCCTGTCCACGGGCCTTGCCAACAAATTTAGACGTTTAGGGCGTGGCAGTAACGCGCCCATACCGGTCATTTAACCACGCCGATGTTACATCTGAAAGCCGCCGTTCTGCGGAGAGGGCAGGAGTTTGTCCGGCCAACTGGTCTTGGCCGGATCGGGCTGTGTCGTCAATCAAGGTGAAGATGGGTTGCCATGAAATCCACTAAGGCGCGCAGTTTTGGCGTTTCGTTGCGGGTGGCAGACCATAAAATGCTGATCTTCTCTGTCTCCACGATATGGGCCTCAAGAAGGGAGACTAGGCGGCCGTCCGCCATGGCGTCACGGACAGCGAAAGGCGGCAGGCACGCTATGCCATGCCCCGACAGGGCGAGGTGTATCAGCGGATCGACAGCAGTGGCTACCATGGTTTCTGCCACGACGGTACGGCCTGTGGCATCCGGCGTGAAGGGCAGGGTCACACCTTCCCAGTCGTCGGCGACCGTCCGCGCAGGCAATGGTGATTTCTAAGCTCTACGGGCGTCAACGGCGTACCATGACGGTCCAGATAGGACGGTGCAGCAACGATCTTCAGGCGGAAATGCCCCAAGGTGCGGCTCATCAACCGGCTGTCAAAGGGCTGCCCGGTACGCACCACTGCGTCGAAGCCCTCGTCGATCATATCCACCAGCCGATCGTTGGAAGCCAAATCGAGGCGGATGTCGGGATAGGCCGTCATGAAGTCCGCCAGCACCCGGCTCAGCAGCATGGCCACTAGGGGCAGGCTGACCCGCAAGCTCCCCGATCGACGCTTGTAGCCGATCTGCGCCTTGATACCTGCCAGCCTGGTCAACCGGGCAACACGGTTCGGGCAGCAGGTCTCGCCCTGATCCAGTAGGTCGTCGTGCAACTTGCGGTAGCCATAGACTTTGTCGCTGTCGTTCCAGGCTTGCCGGATCAACTCTGTCTGCCGAGCATCTTCCTGGGCCCGAGTGCTCAGTGGGCTCTTCTGCCAAGCATAGAAACCGCTGGGCTGGATGCGCAGGTACCGACACATCGACCGAACCCGGAACTGATCACGATGCTCGGCGACAAATGCGTATCTCACTTTGCATCCCTGGCGAAATACGCGGTGGCTTTTCTAGGATGTCGCGCTCCTCGGTCACCTGGGCCAGCTCGCGCTTCAGCTGACGGATCTCGGCATCCTTGCTGGCATCGCCAGACGCCACCTTCGCCAGTTGCCGCTTCCAGGCATACAGCGAATGCTGACTGACGCCGAACCGCTTGGATACCTCCGCTACCGGATATCCACGTTCGGTGATCTGGGCCACCGCATCGCGCTTGAACTCATCGCTAAAATTAGGCTCCCCCATCGCCGTCTCCTGTCCTCAAAATTAGGATAGAAGCCGTCCAACTGACGCCTGAGGAGGATGAGTTGGTCATCGATGTCCAAGGCGACTTGGCCGGTATCCTGACGATCGCCGCAGAACGCAAAAAACCCGCCAAGAAGAAGGCGGGCTCGGAGGGCGATAGGCAATTTGCTATGGTTGCGGGGGTAGGATTTGAACCTACGACCTTCAGGTTATGAGCCTGACGAGCTACCGGGCTGCTCCACCCCGCGTCACCGTATGTGCGTCTTGTAGAGACGCGAAGAGGGCCTCGTAGGCCCTCTTTGGGGCACTTGTGTGCCCTTTGTCATTGTGATGGGTTTTTTACAGCACGCCGGCTTCAATGCCTGGCGACGTCCTACTCTTCCAACGCTTGAGCGTTAGTACCATTGGCGCTGTCAGGTTTCACGGCCGAGTTCGAGATGGGATCGGGTGGGTCACTGACGCTATGGTCACCAAGCAATGGAGACGGCGTGCTGTTTTTCAATCGATGTTGCCCGTGCTGCTCCATTTGGAGCTGATATCTGGCTGGATGATCGTCCGATCATCAAGACCGCGCTGCTTGTTGGCAGGGCTGTCATTGATGGTGGGATTCATCAAGCATGAACAGAGTTATTAGGACCGGTTAGCTCCATGCGTTACCGCACTTCCACACCCGGCCTATCAACGTGATGGTCTATCACGACTCGAAGATACCTAATCTTGAGGGAGGCTTCCCGCTTAGATGCTTTCAGCGGTTATCCCGTCCATGCATAGCTACCCTGCTGCGCTCCTGGCGGAACGACAGGTACACCAGAGGCATGTTCAACCCGGTCCTCTCGTACTAGGGTCAACTCCTCTCAAGTATCGA